>NZ_JARXXA010000013.1 GCF_029892785.1 Parabacteroides sp. PH5-46 | reverse complement strand
ATGCTGCCGGAAGCAATAATACGGAAACTTATGTTAGACAAAACCCGACGGTATTCTACACCGGTTCACATTGGTTGACAAGTGCTGTACCTGCTACCCGCTGGACAGGAACAGAGGACAAAAGCAAAGCCGAATATAACGACCCATGCCCTACGGGATGGCGCGTGCCTGCCGGTACCGACAACTACGAATGGACACTGCCTGTAGCAATCGGTCATTTCCAGAACGGTATTCTCGATGGCTCAACAGACGGCGCTTGGGCATCTTCAGGCCATTACCTGTGGATCACCTCAGGAACAAGCTATCCGTACTGGACGGCCACAGGTAATACGGTTACTGCCGCTACGTCAGCAACGACAACCACCGGCGCCAACGTTCGCTGTGTGAAGGATATCAAACTGGTGAAATAACAGGTGAACGATTAGTGATTAACGATTAACGATTAACGATCATGAATAAAACTAAAATAATATATTCCCTTGCTTCCCTCTTCCTATTCTCGGCTTTGCCCCTGACGGGACAGGCGCAGGTAGCCCTCCGGAACGACGGGAACATGTACGTAGGGGGCAATGCATCGAAAGGACTGTACATTGGTGGCGGTATGTCGGCGTATGAGGCATCCAAAATCACACACCCCGGAGTGACGGTTCTCACAGGTAACCTGACAAACAATGTAACAAGCAATAATGTATTCAATACGGCCAGTCGTGCAGGAACCTTTGAGTTTCGCGGTACGGCGGGACAAACCGTGCTGGGTACGGCAAACAAGGAAAACAACTACATTGCCTTCCCAAATACGGTGGTCATCAACAATGGGAACGACTCGGTGCTGATAGCTGCCTCTCAGGCTGCTTCCGTAAAGACGGTAACCTTTACTAAAGGGCGTCTGATATTAGACTCGGAATCGGCAGGCACGGATGTAAGCCGTACGGCTCACCTGATGCTCGAAGAGGGGGCATCGAAGATTGCCAATACCGAAACGAAATCCAATATACAGGTGAATCTGTTCCTGAGTGGCGAAGGGCACCTGGCAGCTTTTACCTCACCTTTCAAGAAGATATACGCCGACTACTTCTTTTACAACTTCCTGTCCATCCCTTCGGAGACAGAACTATTCAAGGGTAACAGCAATGAACTGTGGAACACCGACCCTACATACGCTCTTACCGCCGGTATGGGTTATATCATAGGACAAGGGTTGGTTCCTTACAGCAATACGGGTTATTACAGTAGTACACTCAATAACAACAAATGGTTGGGGGCAGACCTGGCAGATGCGACACGCGGCAAATTTGCTTTCAATCGCCATTTGTTCCGGGAAACGAAAACGTCTTTGAAAAACTTCGTCACTGCGGCAGATCGTTTTGAGGGAGAAGAACTGGTGAACGGCAATATCTCCCTCACCCTTTCTTACGGCTATAACTACCTGGGTAACCCCTTTATGGTACCGCTGGATCTGTCCGGCCTGCTTACTGCCTCACGCACAGACTGGGGGATCAATACCACAGATGTGGCACAGCAATATTACGTACTTACAAAAGGAGCAACCGGTAGCAGTAGCGATGGCGGCCAAACGTTCTCCTTTACCTCTTCTTTCCTGGTAGGACAAACCGAAGGTTCTACAGCCTTGGGGCACCGTGTTGCTCCTATGCAACTGTTCGTTGTCAAAAACAATGGAGCAGCCATCAGCGGCTTTACGATACCTTATAATAAGCGTTCGCACGGGACAAGCCAGTTCCTGCGCAGTGCATCCGTGTACGAACCGATAGACGAATTGCTGCTCGAAGCGCGCGACAAGACTACCGGCGGCTTCGACCGCATGTGCGTGGTGTTCCGTGGTGGAGCAAGCCTGAAGGCTACGGATCAATATGATGCCGAAAAGCTGTTCAACCGTACCGGTGGCGTCAGCCAGCTATACACCCGTTCAGAAGACGGCAAGGAACTGACAACAACCGTCATACCACCTAATACGTATCGCTTACCCCTTTACTTCGAGCCTTCGCTGGAAGCCCAGCAGGTAGACTTGGAAGCCTCACGCTTGGAATCCCTGCAATCCGTATACGATGTAGAGATTGAAGATACCAAGGTGGGTACAAGAAACAGCTTCTTCCGCAATCCGGTGTACAGTTTTATATCTACTCCCGGTGATAGCCCCACACGCTTCGTGTTGCACTTCACCTCCAATCCTACGGGCACGGAAGAAATAGCAAATGCCAAACTGTCAGCCCGCTACCAAAACGGTGTCGTCTACCTCGACGGTCTTCAACGCTCTGAAGCTGCCGGTGAGGTAAGGATATACAATGTACAGGGACAGTTGATGGCAAAAGAAAAGGTTAGCAACACAAGTATGCAGCTATACCGTAAGCTCGACCGAGGGCTGTACTTTATCAACCAGGGCAACCGCAGTGTGAAACTACTTGTAAAGAATTAAGAAAGAACAAAAATAAACATAGGAGATTCAAACAATGAAAAAGATTATTTTAACCTGTATCGTATGTACGATTGCCTGCCTGGCTAATGCGCAGGTGACGATCGGATCGGATAAAACACCGCTGGCAGGCGTACTGCTGCAATTAGACCAAAACCTGCCGACAGGGACAGGCGGCGGTGTAACTGCCACCAAAGGTTTGTTGCTCCCCCGGGTGGAAATCAAGAGCGAAACAGTCCTAACAAGTACCATAGGCACCTTAGGCACCGGAGAAACGGCTGCCGACTATACCGGGCTTATCGTCTTCCACGTAAAGGGTACTGCGCTGCCCGCCCTCCAATCGGGCATTTATGTGTGGAAGGGCGATAAATGGGAAAAACTAATCGAAAACTAAAAGAAAAACAGCAAGACAGATGAATAAAATACACTATACGAGAATGCTGCTTGCAGGCATTCTCTTTTTTAGCTATCTGCACGCCGGCGCCCAGGTTTCCATCAATAAACTCTCGGATCCGGCACAAGGCGCCCTGCTCCATCTGCAGGAAAACGCAAGTACCGGCGGTGCTGCCAACGCCTCTGCCGGGATGCTGCTGCCGCGCGTAAAACTAACGGCTTTGGCTCCGGCCACAGATGCCGACCTGGCGGCCTCTATCGGTGCCACAGGCAGCTACAGCCGTAGCGAACATACAGGCCTGTGGGTGTATAACACACATACAGACGATGATAAGGGCATCTGCCCGGGTGTATATGTATGGAACGGAACAAGCTGGAAACGCCAGCACGATCCGTGTATAACAATAGACCCCTGCGACGGCATGGCTATTACGTCCACCGGCGGAAGCCTTACACAAAGCATATGTGCCGGAGATGCCATCACATCAGTGAGCCTTACGGCCGGTAGTAATATCACAGTAAGCGGAACGGCAAACGGGCTAACTGTGACAGGTAGTGGCACCACATTGGTAACCATAGAAGGTACACCTACAGCTACTACCACTCTGACGGCCAAAACAGGTGATGGTAGTTGCACCAATGGCACAAAGACATTTACTGTAACGCGCAATGCACTGCCAACTACCATGACCATCAGTGGAAACACAATCTGTTCAGGTGATAAGGCTACGCTTGCCGTCACCTCATCTACCACCGGTTTGACTATTAAATGGTATGATACGGAAACGGCTACAGAAGCCCTTCATACCGGTACAAGCTATACCACAGCTGATGTACTGACAACCAGCCGCTCATACTGGGTAGAAGCTGAAAATGCAGCAGGCTGCAAGTTACGTCAAAAGGTAGATGTGATCGTTAATCCGGTACCAACCGAAACCCCAACACTGAGCAAAACTACGGTGATTGTAGCTACCGGTGGAAATACGAACCTGAATAATCTGGTAACATCTGGAACAACTAATCTGGTATGGTTCAATAGCAGTGGTACACAAATTACCGGTACTGCAATTACAAAAGCCGGAGTAGGTACATATTACGCAACCTACAGGCAAGGCTCTTGCGATGGACCTGCTTCCGCCATTGTTACTGTCAAAGTTAATCCGGCAAGTCTACGGGCCGGTGCAGGTACCTTTACAGGCCCTTCCTGTTTTGATGTGGCCAAGAGCAACGATAATGAAAATACATGCGGAACATTGACTTCGCGTCAGACACAAAGAACCGACTTTGAACTGCGCGACACGCAGGATGCCTACGCAGGGCGTACGGCTCCCTATACGGGCGTACAGGTTTATACGTTTGTACCGAGTGGAACGGTCAGCCGCGTACGCTTCGAGGTAGAAGATACCGCCGGGTATATAATAACGAGCATAACGCCTAATCGGGCGGACGATGCTACACGGAACAATATCACGGGAGCCTGCAAAGTAACGGTAACATTTAACGAAACGTTAAACGATTCGATAATCGGTAGATCACGTTACCAGGCACTTCACGCAAAGATCTATGTGATCTATAACTCTGCTGCAAATGGTACGGGCGATGACCTGAAACTACAACTGAACCTGCGCTTCCAGGATTGTGACTGCTGCGGAGCGAATACCGTAACAGGTGGCTGGCTAACATTTATGTGTCACAACCTGGGTGCTGACGAAAACCTCGATCCTTTCAAATGGAACAGTAGGGGAGATGACGTAGACGATGATATAAAAGGATGGCTATACCAATGGGGGCGTCAGACCGACGGGCACCAATTACGCGCCAGCACCACTACTTCAGTACAATCAGCATCAGCTCAACGAAACGATGGACTGTGGAGCTCCGCGAGCCGATGGTGGCTATCCTTCACCATGCCGAACTCCGAAACTTGGGGCGACGGAACGCATACAGGCACAACACGAGGGCCGAACGACCCATGTCCCCTTGGATGGCGCATACCCACGATGCATGAATGGTACAGTGTGGTAACCACAGAACCAACGGACACAACACATAATTCCTTGACGGAAATGCCGCCAACACTGAACGATATAACCTTTGGAGAAAAGGGTATCAGCATTGGCGTGCACCTCTACCTGCCGTTAGCCGGTACAAAACAAGCCCAGGGGAACAAGATCGACCAAACAGGAACCGCATCAAATTATGCGACGACAGGATACGGACAAAGCAGTTATGGATGGAATGGATCGATGGCGTCATTTAGCCCGCGCTATGAAAGTGGAAAAGCGAAAGTGAGACGAATGCTATGGGGCGTCAGCGGTGGGTATAGCGTGCGTTGTGTCCTTGATGAATGAACAAACGAATGAGGAAAATAGTATATTATATATGTATCTGTCTTTTGTGCCCTGTTGCGCTCTTTGGGCAACGTATTACACTGGATATGCCAGCAAATGCGGGGATAGGGATGGTGCTGACGCTTAAGCAGGGTCTGCAGCGTGATACGATCTATCAGGGTACGTTCGACCAACAGGGTAAAGCTGTTGTCACCCTGCCTGATGCCTACAAAAGCTATCAGGGGATGGCAGAGTTGCGACTCGCCAGACAGGGCGCCTACTTCGAGTTTATCGTGGCAGGCGAAGATATGACCCTGTACTGCGCCGACGCATATCCGCAACTCGAAACGCTTGTATTTAAGGGTTCGCCCGAGAATGAATCGCTCAAGCGCTGGTTTATAAACCAGGCGGTACTACAGCAAAAAAACGGCCTGCTGGGTGAAGCCCGTAAGCTTTACCCAAGCGCCAACCGCCTGACCCGGGAAATGGATAAGGAAATAGCTGTCCTTGAAAAAGAACAAGGTTTGCTGGAAGATACCCTCTCCCACAGCACGCTGTACGCAGCTCGTTTCATGGAGATGCGTAAGGTATTGAATACACGTATCCAGCCCCTTATTTATGGCGACTCGGCAATGGTAGCCTCTACACGTGCCTATCTGCGTGACAGCCTGGATGTAAACGGGCTGTTTACATCGGGTATGTGGTTCGATACACTGAACGGCTCACTGGCTCTGTACGACAGTAAAGCACCTTATCATGCATACTTTATCGATGATATGTCGCAACTGTTGAAACGTGCCGGGGCCTTAGCTGTTTATACCACTTTGGCTGAGAACCTGTTTGCTATCTGTGAAACGATGAGCTGGAACACGCAGGCAGAAGAGTTGGCTCGCTTCCTGATCAGCGACGGACGCATACAGGAGCCCAGCGGAAGGCTGCAAATGCTGATGACACTGCACAAACTGGGCAATGGTAGCCAGGCGCCACCGCTTACGCAAGGCAAGCTACCCACCGGCAAGGTGCTGCTCATCTTTTACGAATCGGGTTGTGGTCCCTGCGAAAACGAAATGATGATGCTGGCCGGCAACTACAAGGCATTGACAGAAAAAGGCTATACCATAGTATCGGTATCTGCCGATACGGATGAAGCCATCTTCCACAATACCGCAGAGTCTTATCCCTGGCAACACAAGTATTGCGACGGCCAGGGATTGGGGGGGGCAGACTTCCATAACTACGGCGTAATAGGCACCCCCACTTTTTATGTGATAGGTGCCGACGGAACGATTGAAGGGCGCTATGCACGATTGATTGATACAGGAATACTATAACATATCCGTAATGGGCTATTAATAAGATGAAAGAAAGTATGCAGACTGATACTGCCATCCGGTATAAAACGAATAAAAACCTTTTCCTAAAGGCGGAAGGCTTCAGGTTACTAAACCTGAAAGCCGATGCCTTGTATATTCCCGCCGGACGGGAATATAACCACCTGTTGCTACTCATGGAGGGAAACTTGCAGGTGAGCTGTAACCAGTTTGTCCGGCGGATAGTGCAGGGTAACGAATGTGTACTGATCCCCCTGGGGGCAGATGTGAAATGCAAAGCTTTGTCGGAATGCAAGTTGGTGTGCTTCTCCTTCTACAGCCTTCCGGCAGACTATAATGGATCCTATATGTCGGATTTATACCAAACAGCCGCAGGGATGGAATATAGCTTCGAGCCCATCCCCATACGCGAGCCGATACAGAAATTCCTGACACTGCTGCTGGGATACTTCAACGCAGGAATCGATAGTCCGGAATTGCAGAAGGTGAAGTATCAAGAGTTTTTCCTCTCGCTGCAAGCCTTTTACAATACAGAAGAGGTAGCATACCTGCTTCATCCGCTGATCGGCAAAAATCCGTCTTTCCGCCTGGAAGTATTGCTTCACTACCAGAAAGTAAACCGGGCTGAAGACCTGGCCGCCTTGTTGGAGATGGAGAACCGCGCCTTCAGCCGCCAGATCAAAGAGGAGTTCGGACTTCCTCCTTACCAATGGCTCTTAAGGCAGAAAGCCGGACATATCTACTTCAGCCTGCGGGAAGAAAAAGAGAAGCCCCTGGAGACTATCTGGCTGGAACACGGTTTCCACTACGCCGGACACTTCAGTCGCTTCTGTAAAGAACAATTCGGGGTTTCCCCGTTGAAAATACGGAATGCCTCACGGCATTCTGAGGAACACGCAGCACGCAGCACGCAGCACGGATTTTCTCCCTCTCTTGTGGAGAGGGGTTAGGGGAGAGGCTTTCCCCGTTCTGCATACTGCGTACTGCGCCCGCCCCGGCGGGCAGAAAAGAAATCTTATCTTTCTTAAATTAACGCCAAGTTAATTTAAGGTTAGTCTATAGAGAAGGGACGCCTGTGAAGGTATCCCTCTCATTTTTTTGATTTACGAACCAACACCATAACTGATGAGTTATAAGAAACTTAGACGTTTTTTTGAGGGGGAATACCCTTCAGTCAAGAGATTTATTGCCAAAACAGCCGTATTGCCCTCTCAGGAAAGAGCGCAATGGCTACATATCGCCTTTGAGGCTGCCCTACACAACTGGGAAGAGGCGAATAGTGAATTCTAGGCTTTCCTGGTGAACCTGACAAAGTGCAACCGGCAGCCCTTTCTGGACTACCTGCATAAGGCTACCGTCATGGGAAGCCTTCGCTTCAAAGTAGAAAACCCCATATTGCTACGAAAAGTAATCTGGCTACTGGAAGGAGGTGTACGGGAAAGGAAATCTTCCTCCTGGGACCTTTGCTCCTCCCTGTTATATGGAATGGACTTCGGCCTGAAAGTAAACAGCCTCCACCAATACATGCGCACCGATATCTTCATCACCGATGATATGGTGGAGTTGCTGGAGATACCGCTCTTCTTTTAATATAATTCAACCGGAACAAAATCGCTATGCGACATTATATAACTATCTAATGATATATCAAATATCATTTATTTCTTTATTTAATGTTAATTTTCTCTTTTCTCTGTTTTGCTTCAATCGCTTATCCAGTCTGGGGAGTTGGGTTGTTTGGCTTGTTTAATTCTTTTTTACGGGCTGTAGCTGCGGGTGACACACCCCTAGCCCCTCTTGAGAGGGGAATTCCTGTTGATTCCCGGCTGTAGCCTGTAAAATGGGTAAAATGAGGGGCGGTACTTTTGTGTCGTGCTTCAATAATGGGGCATATAACATTAAAATATAAATGCTTTATGGCTTTAAAATTTAGAACAGTAGAGAGAAAGATTAACATCGGCGGGGATGCCGGTAAAGTGAAAACGTTTGCAGTAGCAAAATCAGGTGGTTATTGTGATATGGAGAAGTTGTGTGACCTGGTTTCGGCACGATGCGCCATGTCGAGTGCGGATGTGAAAGCGATACTGGATTCGTTGAACTGGGTGATGCATGTGGAATTGCGTTCGGGTAACATTGTGCAATTGGGTGAGTTTGGAAATTTCCGGCTGACGATCCGCTCAACCGGTGCGGAAAACAAAAAGGATTTCAATGCCTCGTATATTAAGAATGCGCACATTGTATTCTCACCGGGAGCCAGCCTGCGACAAACCAAAGCAAGAGTAAACTTTGAACAAGAGAAGCCTTATGTTGAAACAGAAGAATGCGACAGAACGCATCTCGATTAACCTACAACTACTGATAGCAGTCCTGCTCACTTTGAGCGGGATTGTTCTCTTGTTTTCCGGTTTCTGGACCCATCCGACAGGACAAATAGACAGCAGTGTGCTGGTAGCCTTTGGAGAGACTTGTACGTTTGCCGGTGCATTGTTTGGTGTGGATTATTCTTATAAGAAAGCAATACGCAGAACGGAACACGCAGAACGGGAAGAGAGTTTTGAAAATTAAGTTTATTAAGTCAATTAAGTTTATTAAAAATGATAAAGAATATACGACCCCGATACCCGATAAGCCGGGATTTTACATGGGATGAAATGCTGAACTCGGCAACTGCCAATAAACATGGGATAGATAATGTGCCGGATGAGAAGACGGAAGAAGCTATAGTGGGACTGGTGAAGCGCTTGTTGCAACCTCTGCGACTGGCCTACGGACAACCGATACGGATTAGCAGCGGCTATCGTTGCCCCCAATTAAACAAACTGGTAGGCGGGGTGGCCTCGAGCCAACATGTAAAAGGTGAAGCAGCCGACTGTGTAGTAAACGACAATGCCTCTAAGCTATTGGGCGTTTTACTGGCGCATGAGCTCCCTTTTGATCAGGCTATTTTGTACAAGAAGCAAAACTTCCTGCATCTTTCGATCCGTAACATTGGTACTAACAGAAGAATGGTCCTTATTAAATGAGAAATACAGGAAATTTAATGAAGAATGAAGAACGTAGCATGATGAATAAGAGCCGCAAGTTATTCTTTATTCTACATTCATCATTCTTCATGTTCTTATGGGTTGGTTGTAGTGTGAAACGGGAAAGCCAGCTTTTTACCCGTGAAGACATGAATTCTGTGTACCGGCAGACGGATAGCCTGCAATTACAGTATGCTTCGCACGAATGGGGAAATAAAACGATTGACATCAGGCATATCGAGTGGCTGCCACCTGATAGCTCTAACCGTCAGTTTGTACGGACACTTACAATTATCAGGGCCGAGGATAAAAAAGAAGAAGGGTCTTTCTCGTCGCTACATACGGAAACAGATACGAAAGCAATTGTAGAAACAAACAGCGAAGTATTGAATACAGAACGGGTAGAGAAAAAGAAGAAGGGACCCTGGTTGTTTTTAGTGATAGTAGGATTTTTTCTGGCGGGAGCTATATTGTTAAAATTGTTGAAACGATAATGATGAGTAAACAAGCAAAAATATATACCTTTGGATTTAATATGGTTTGCAGAAAGTTTATGCGAAATAATATAGCTTGTGTTTTTAAGGAAATTGCCGACACTAAACGAACGTATCTTGCTCAATGGTACCTGGATACTCCTGCTATTATACCCTCTGATACGTATGCCAGGTGGAATCGCTTGCAGCGTTTGTTGTACAAGGCTATTTGGTATTATGTTGGGCATTTCGGGGAATTTGAGCAGATATTCCCGATTCCGGATGTTGCCCGGCGAGTAGTTGATATTTGCCGGCCTTACCCGTATCGCATAGGAACGTATCGCCCGGACTTTCTGATAGATCGTAGTGGACAGATCAAAATCTGCGAGATAGGCGCTCGTTTCCCCTTGAATGGCTATTTTATGTCGGGGATATCCGAATATATAGGCACCTGCAATTACCCCTATGTGTCTTACCTGGAGAGGCCGGAGTATGAACGTTTTCTGCATTACTTGTTTGACTATTGGGGACGCTTCGAGCGTTTGTGCGTTTTGAAAAGTGCTGACAAACCCTGTGATATCAAGTATTATACCCCCTTTTTTGAGGCTTTGGGTATTCCGGTACATGTGTTGTCTCCGGAGCAGATAAAGCCTTCCTCTCCGGAACTGGCGAACTGTGCGGTAGTGAATGAATTGAACCAATACGATATGGAGCGACTGGATGATGAAACCTTGCATGCGATAGCTGCCTCCAACGCGTTGAATGATATGCGGACTATCTTTCTGATTCACGACAAACGCTTTCTGGCGGTATTATCTGATGCCCATTTTCAGTCCCAATGCCTGGAAGAAGATGATATAGCGTTTCTTCGCCCTTATTTAATCCCGACTTATACACGCTTGCAAAACCCGGAACTATGGCATGATGCCCGGAGGCAGAAAGACGGCTGGGTGCTGAAACATGCGTTGCTGGGAAAGAGTGAGCAAGTCTACGTAGGCTGTACCTGTTCGGAGGAAGAGTGGGAGGGGGTATTTGCTTCTCCTCTTATAGAAGCGATGGTTTTGCAGCCTTTTATCCGGCAGCAACGACTTGACTCTACGATTGGTGAGCATATATACAGCGATTTTGTGGTGGGTACTTTGCTCTGTTTTGATGATTGCTTTTTGGGGCCGGGTATTTTCCGTACCTCTTCTTTTGAGGTGACCAACCGGGTGGACGACCGGAAAATGGCCGCTTGCTTTACTGATAACTATTCCGGCTTTGCCGATCGATTTATATTGTAAGTATATGGTGAGTTTTGATTTGTTGGAAGAACGGGCTATTTGTTATGATCTGGAGCAGTTTGCGCCATTTGATATTCATGCCGGTGTGTTGAAGACGCTGGGCGTTGACTACCCGATAACCGAAGAAGTAAATAAGCAACTTATTGCCGGCTCAGACTGGTATAAAGCTATATTTAAGCGAAAGGCCTTAAACCCTGTGAAGCAATACACGGAGAAATTGGCTGAGGTTACGGAAGAATTGGAAATACATAATTACACCGGTTTATGTCCGACAAATGTGCTGGAGATATCGCCTTCGTCGGGCTCGTGTGCTGCCGGATGCCAGTATTGCCTTGTAACAGACGGGCAGCATGTGCAAGGCATTGACGTATATACCAATTATGCCGAGAAATTAGCCCATTCGCTGGAGCGGAACAGGGACAAAGCAGTCTTTTATTATTTTTCTCCTAAAACAGAAGCCTTTTCCGAAACGCATCTTTACAATGGGTTGGCACATGATATTCTGCGAACCTGTATTGCCCATTTTGAGCAATATCCCGACTCTAAGGTGCGCTTGTTTATTGTAACCAAAGCCGGAATGAAGCATCTGGCTATCCGCCATAAAGGAGTGTCGGTTTTTGAACTGTTGAAAGAGCTATCGTCCAAAGTACAACTGAACGGAAGCATTGGTATTATGCCTTCGTACCTGCGGGATATACTGGAGCCGAATGTGGCGGATATACACGAGCGGCTGGAGCTTTTGCAAAAATGCCGGGAGATAGGTGTTTATGCCGAGTCTGTTCTTTGTCAGCCGCTATTTATCCCGTATCTTACAGAGGAAACGATTACTGCTTACATGAAACTATTGGCCGGATCGGGCGTGAAGAATATTAAACCGGAATTTTTTACGGCTGAGATCCGCAACCTGGTGCTGGTAGCCCAATATATCCATTATTACGATCCTGATAAGGTAGGCGAATTCTTTTACCCTTACCTGCCGGAGGCTAACCAGAAGCATATCAAACAACGCAGCCGCCTGGCACCGGACAAACAGGTATGTATTGATAAACTCAACCTGATAGAGAAAATAGCCGGAGCATATGGCATATCCATTAGCTTATGTAGCTGGGTGAAACGAGAGCTGGGCGAAGTATCTGAAGCGATAAAAAGAATGGATAAACTATCGGCCTCCAAGGGGTACCGCTGTCTGGGATATCAGACAAGACTGTTTGATAAAGGGCATGAGTGAAGCTTCAAACATAAAAGTTAGTATCTGCTGCGTTACCTATAACCACCGGGATTACATCCGGCAATGCCTGGAGGGATTCCTGATGCAGAAAACAAACTTCGCCTTTGAGATTCTGATACATGATGACGCCTCTACAGATGGTACAACAGCCATTGTGAGGGAATATGCGGCTGCTTATCCCGGATTGATACGCCCGCTTATTCAGACCGAGAACCAGTATTCGAGTCGTACAAGGGCAATCGTTACTACTTTTTTGCTCCCCATCTCCAGAGGAGAATACATCGCACTGTGTGAAGGGGATGATTACTGGATAGACCCCTTGAAGCTGCAAAAGCAGGTGGATGTATTGGACAAGGATCCCGGAGTATCGTTGTGCATGCATAATTCGATTGTAGTATTTCCCGATGGAAAAAGAAAAGTTAAGAAGATTTATAGGGAAAGCCAACAGGCTCTGATGCTGGATATTATTCGCCGGAAAAGAATATACTGGCCTACGGCTTCTATGGTATACCGGAAAGCCCTGATGGATGATTATCCGGATTTTTGCCTCCGTTCGCATGTGGGAGATTCGCCGCTGATTCTTTATCTGGCAACCCGGGGGAAGGTGTATTACCTACAAGAAGATATGTCGGTTTACCGGAAAGGGACACCCGGTTCGCATGGGAAAAGACTACGTGCGAATGATACGTCCGGTCAGCAGAAACTGATAGAAACAGAGTTGGAAATGCTGGACCGCTTTAATGAACTGACAGATTCCCGGTATAACTACTGTTTTGTAATGAGAAAGTTGTTGATACAATCCAGTGTTTTGTCGAGACGCAATGGATTCGCTATAAAAGTATATCCGGGTTTTAGAGAAGATTTTAAACAAGTTTCCTTTACGGACAAAAGTCTCTTGTTGATTAAAATATATATCGTTCCGTTGCTGCGGGGACGTTTTTGCAAAAGATGAAAAGGATAGAAAATGATGAAAAAGAAACCGATAACTGTTGCTTCTCCTTTATTGCCTTCGCTTGAAGCCTTTATCCCTTATCTGGAGGAGATATGGAAAAATAAGTGGATATCGAACGGCGGCTCGTACCACCAAGCCCTGGAAGAAGCATTATGTGACTATCTGAAAGTTCCTTATCTGTCATTGTTTACCAATGGGACAACGGCTTTGTTGTGTGCCCTGAAGGCCCTGGATATCTCCGGCGAGGTGATTACAACACCCTATAGCTTTGTGGCTACGGCACATGCTTTATCCTGGAGTGGGCTGACACCTGTCTTTGCCGACATATCTCCGGATGATTGTAATATAGATCCTGCCCGGATACGGGAGGCTATAAGCCCGAAAACCCGTGGCATCTTACCGGTGAATATTTATGGCTATCCTGCCCGGACGACTGAGATTACCGACATAGCAAAAGAGCATAACTTACAGGTAATCTATGATGCAGCGCATGTTTTTGGTGTAGAAGTGAACGGAGAATCCTTACTGAATGCCGGAGACTTGTCTGTTTTAAGTTTGAGCGCTACGAAGGTCTATAATACCATTGAGGGAGGAGCCATTGTTTGCCATGACAAGGAAATGAAGAAGCGTATCGACTCTTTGCGGAATTACGGTTTTGCCTCTGAAACGGAAGTTTTGTTCCCGGGAATAAACGGTAAGATGGATGAAGTACGTGCTGCTTATGGACTGCTGGCTTTAAAGGATGCAGCCTCTGCCATAGAGAAGCGGCAGGTTGTTTTCCGGCAGTATCGACAGGCTTTGTATTCTGTTCGGGGCGTGTCTTTCCCGGAAGAAAAAGAAGGGGTGAAGTATACCTATGCCTATTTCCCTATACTGATAGACAAAGACACATTTAAGATGACACGGGATGAGTTGTATGTAAAGATGAAAGAAGAGGGGATACTCTGCCGCCGGTATTTTTATCCGCTGATAACGTCTTTCCCTCCTTATAATACGTATCCTTCGGCACGAGCGGAAAACCTGGCAGTAGCCAACCGGATTGCCGATTCCGTTATCTGTTTGCCCATGCATCATGACCTGACGGAAGAGGATGTGGAGCGGGTGTTAAGTTATTTTGCCTGATCCGGCTTATATCAGTGTGTAATGGGTGAGTAGCTCTTTGGTTTTCTCAGTTCCACAGTTGAATAAGACGTCTATGATAGAGAGGTGAGGAATAAAATCTGTTGCTTGTTGCCGGTACGTATAGACCGCTGTTTGTACAAAACGAAGATCAATTCCGTTGGCCCGGAAGATATCTTTGGAGTATAACGCCAACCCTCCGATGGCATTGATGTAGGTGTCTGCTTTCTCTTTCTGGCATGCCAGTAGGATGCGTTGTGTTTTCGCTTCATATGAGCATTCCCGGTTTTTTAGCTCTTCTTCTATAGTTTCATACGCCTGGCTATTGCTTATAATTGTAGTCTGAATACCTAATAAGTTGGCAGTAGCCCGGATGGTCCGGTTGTTTAATTGGCTCAACAAAAGATAGTCTTCTGCCAGTAGAGAGGCTATGAACGGATATATCTCTTCGTAGTAAGCTGCCTTCTTGTAACTATGTCGTAATTTTTTGAGTAGTTTTTCTTTCCAAGGATTAGAATAGTCGATGGCTAACTCGTTGATATATTTGCTGTAGCTTCTGCTTTTCAGGGGGACAATGATGTAGTCCTCTCCCTTGCCGGCGGTATAGATCCGGTTCCTTTGTACCCAACCTCTCTTATTATACAAGAGGTTATCGTAGAGAATAAACCTGTCGGCAGCGTGTATTAATTGGAAATAACCGATATACGGAAAAAAATAAGGTTGAGACATGGCCAGTTTCATAGACCCACTGGATTCGTTTAATCATTTATTTATCCGGCGAAGGTCAAATAAATATCCGAGAAATACAAGCAAGGGTAGTTGATTATTTCATAACCTTTCTTAACTTTACAATTCATGTTGCAGGAAGAATACTTATGTGGTGGACTTCAATTGAAATAAAAACGGTAGTAGGGCTGATTTTTATTCTCCTTTACTCGCTGACTATCCTGGGCTTGGTGTTGGTTATTATTACGGAAAACCGGAATCCTTTAAAAACCATCCCCTGGGTAATTGTGTTAATGTTTCTGCCGGGAGTAGGCTTGTTGTTTTATTTCTATTTCGGACAAGACAACCGCAAGCAGCGGATTATCTCGCGCCGTACCTACAAACGCATCATGAAGCATCCACATACCGGAGGCAAGCACATGCAGGATTTTTGTGTTGTACCCGAACAATATAAACCCCTGGTTACTTTGCTGGGGCATAATCATCAGACCCCTCTGTTTTACGGTACGGAAGTTACTACTTATACAAGCGGTCCGGATAAGTTCAACGCTCTGATGGAAGAACTGGAACAGGCTACTCATCATATTCATTTACAGTATTATATCTTTCTAGACGACGAAATAGGCAATCAGATAAAAAGCATACTGATCAATAAGGCCAAAGCCGGAGTAGAAGTACGTGTATTATATGATGATGTAGGTTGCTGGAACGTAAAGCCTAAGTTCTTCAAGGAAATGACAGAAGCCGGCATAGAGGTATATGCTTTCCTGCGGGTGGCTTTCCCAGTGCTTGCCAGTAAGGTGAACTACCGGAATCACCGGAAAATTGTAATAATAGACGGCAAAGTAGGCTTTATGGGAGGGATGAATATTGCCGACCGTTACGTGAAAGGAACTACTTGGGGCGACTGGCGGGATACGCATTTTAAGTTTGTAGGCAAAGGGGTGCAAGGTCTTCAGTCGGCTTTTTTGATCGATTGGTATGTGGTTAGTAAGAAGCTGTTGAACAACAAAATATATTATCCTCCGGCGGCTGTTTATTCCGACAATATCATGCAGATACTGACTAGTGGGCCTACGGGACCGTGGCGTACCTTATTGCAATCCATTATCTTTATGATTTCCAACGCCAAGAAGTATGTGTATTTGCAAACGCCTTATTTCCTTCCGACGGAGGGCTTGAATCAGGCTTTGCAAACGGCTGCTTTAGGTGGAGTAGATGTGCGGCTGATGTTGCCGAAGCGCTCGGATACCAAAACGGCGAATATGGCTTCACGTTCTTTCATTGACGATATGGTGAAAGCGGGTGCTAAAGTGTTCTTTTATGAGTCGGGCTTTTTGCATGCCAAGCTGGTTGTCTGCGATGACGAGATAGCCTGTATCGGCTCTTCCAATATGGATTTCCGCAGCTTTGAACACAATTTTGAAGTAAATGCGTTTATCTATCAGAAAGACTTTGCATTACAGATGAAGAAAATATTCCAGCACGATGTGCATAGTTGTGAAAAGCTGATCCCTACGCGCTGGTTGAGGCGGCCGATTAAGCAACGCATTGCCGAGTCGTTTATGCGTCTTTTCTCTCCTCTTCTTTAATAAAAACACTGAAATTTACCGAGCCATATACCCGCCGCTGATTGAAGTAAGGCAGGTTGGAAAAGTCGTACTCTTTGGGGTGTTCCATCACAAAGATGCCTTCTTGGCGGAGTAAATCCCTCTCAAAAACAAGAGTAGGAACCTCTGCCAATTCTTTAAGGTTGTATGGGGGATCTGCAAAGATAAAGTCGAAATGCTCTTTCGGAGCCGAGTGGAGGTAGCGGAATACGTCTCCGCGTATCAGATGCAGGTCTTTGGTTTGGAGTTCGTTGGCTACTTTGCGGATAAAAGCGGCATGCGCGTTGTTCTGCTCAACAGCCGTAACCTTCCGGCAGCCACGGGAAAGAAGCTCGAAAGAGATACTACCTGTTCCGGCAAATAGGTCTAAGGCCTCCACGCCTTCCCAGGCGAACAAGTTGCCAAGTACATTGAAGATGTTTTCTTTTGCAAAGTCGGTTGTCGGACGTGCTTTGAAAGAAGAAGGAACATCAAATCTCCGTCTGCCGTATTTTCCACTTATAATTCGCATACTGATAAAAATAGTTGATCAATAGGAGCTTGCAGTATCTCACCTCCCAGCAGATAGGCTTCGGAGGGAATCTCTATTTGTCCGATATGTTGCAAATAGGTCTGTAACTTATGTGCAATTTCGTTACACAAGGCTGTTTCTCCCGATAAGGAGAGGCGATCGTGTAGCTGATCCATACGGGTCTGTCTCCATACGTATAATATATAATATAACAAATCGTCGGCCTGTTCATACATAAAGGAATTGGCAAAGAGCAACTGCCCTTCGGCAAAACAAATGATATCAATCATGCGTTTGTGTATAACAACCGATGTTTGTTTCTGCTTGTCTGTAAGGCTTTGCCTTTTTAAGGTGATAAGCAATGGTGTGACGTGATGAATGAATATAGGGTTGGTTAGCGAACGGGAGCAAAACTCAAAGATATCTTCGTTCAGGTCGAATAACAGTTCGGCCTGTTCATCTTTTATCGGGTTTGACATCGTACGTTTTTCCCGTGAGGAAAACGTAAAAGACATTAGCGTTTCTTTCTCTTTTTCTACAAATACCTCCTTCGGCACAAGTGTATATTGGGGGGAAACATACAAGACGTATGTCCGTT
This sequence comes from Parabacteroides sp. PH5-46, assembly GCF_029892785.1. Classification (GTDB taxonomy): domain Bacteria; phylum Bacteroidota; class Bacteroidia; order Bacteroidales; family Tannerellaceae; genus DFXE01. Next base: position 104,387 of record NZ_JARXXA010000013.1, on the reverse strand, counting down.
TGTAATTCCAGGCAAATAGCTCATTGGCAAAGAATAGCTCCTTTAGTGATGTGATATAAGGAGTATGCCGGTCGAATGTTATTTCGCGATAAATAAAGCTCTGGGCTTCCTGCGGGTGGTAAGCCGAAAAAGAAAGTCCACCCGACCAGAGCCGGATGGACATTATATAATTTTCCGAATGATCAAGCGTGAACGTATCAGGAATACTGATAGTCATTATCGTTGATTTTATTATTCCCAGTTACCTGCGTTGTTGTTAATTTCTGTCAGAGAACCAACACGTAATCCGGGGAATTTGCTTTGTTTTTCGGCTTTGTCTTCCAAGTTCAGAAGCAATTGCTTGTCAAGATCTCCCAGATAGTCATTGTAATTTACGTTGGCTTCAAATACTTTGATGGTATAACCTGCACCTGAAGTAAGCGTGGCAGTATCCATGTTGAACTGTTTTTGTGTTCCCGGAACGTAGCGTAAGTCGGCAGAGTTATAAGTCGGGCTGAATAATGTATCTTTAGCCAATACCCAGAAAGTGTCACGTTTGATCAATCCTTTCTTTACAGCTTCTTGTTCTGTCATACCTTTTTCCAACTGTTCGTCGGTTAGAACACCTACCTTATTCAGGAATGGCAATTTCTTTTCATCCAGAAATTTGATAAGATCGTCGAACGAACCGGCATGTTCTTTGTACACGTTTTTGTATTCGAGCTGAGCTTTACGAATATCGATTAAACGGCTAATGATTGCCTTTTCGCGTGTCTCTTTTTCGGCATCGAATTCCATTGGTGTCTTGATACTCCTGTAACACATGTAAGTCAATAATAGGACAGCTGCTACAAGTAAAATTTTCAATGTAACTTTCATGGTGTATATTGCTTTTATAATTTATTTCGTTCGGCAAATTTAAGAAAGAATCTTAAATACGCTACCTTTATCGCAAAAATTATTGTGTGTAAAATGATAAATAGCTATTTAACACAACAAATTCTGACTAATTTCCCTTTTGAACCGACGGCTGACCAGATGGAAGCGTTAAAATCGCTTTCGGATTTCCTCTTGTCGCAGGATGCAGATTCTTTATTTCTGCTGAAAGGCTATGCCGGTACGGGTAAAACTTCACTGGTTGGAGCCTTGGTTAAAACCTTGACAGACTTGAAGCAAAAAACCGTTCTGCTGGCTCCTACAGGACGCGCGGCAAAGGTTTTTTCCGGCTATGCAGGCCATGCCGCTTTTACGATTCACAAGAAAATATACCGCCAGAAGGCCTTTTCCAACGAGCCTACAGGCTTTATGCCTTCTGATAATCTGCATAAAGATACGATTTTTATCGTAGATGAAGCTTCTATGATAGCCAACCAGGGACTCGACTCTTATGTGTTCGGAAGTGGGCGCTTGCTGGACGACCTGATCCAGTATGTTTACTCGGGAGAAAATTGCCGGATGATACTGATGGGGGATGAGGCACAGCTTCCTCCTGTTATGCAGACGGAGAGCCCGGCGCTGAATCCGTCCATTCTTCAGGGATATAATCTGCAGGTAGAAACAAGAACCCTTACTCAGGTGGTACGTCAAAATGACGTTTCGGGCATCTTGTATAATGCCACCCTTTTGCGGGAGGCGCTTCGTAAGCAAAGGGTGGATATTTTTCCAAAACTAAGGATAGAAGGCTATGCTGACATCCACTATATAACAGGTGATGAGCTGATAGAAACTATTTCGTCGGCATATGACAGGGACGGGATGGACGAAACCATGATTGTTGTCCGCTCCAATAAACGGGCAAATATTTACAATAACGGGATACGAAACCGCATCCTCTACAGGGAGGAAGAACTGACATCGGGCGACTGGCTGCTGGTGGCGAAAAACAACTATTTCTGGACGACAGATAATAAAGAGATCGATTTCATAGCAAACGGTGAGATCGTACGGGTATTGCGTGTCCGGAAAACAACTGAGCTATACGGATTTCGCTTTGCAGATGTGACAGTCTATTTTCAGGATTATGACCTGGAAGCCGATATGAAAATATTGCTTGATACCCTGCAACTGGAAACCCCTGCTTTGTCGCGCGAACAGAACGATAAACTGTTCTTTACCATATTGGAAGACTATGCTGATCTGTCTACAAAAGCAGAGAAAATGAAAAAGATGAAAGCCGATCCTTATTATAATGCCGTACAGGTAAAATATGCCTATGCCGTTACCTGCCATAAGGCACAGGGTGGACAGTGGGAGAATGTTTTTCTCGATGTCGGCTACCTGTCTGAAGAGATGCTGGGTGAAGACTTCTACCGATGGCTGTACACCGCTATAACTCGTGCGACCAAGAACCTGTATCTGGTCAATCTTCCGAAAGATTTTTTGAATTAACTTTGAAATCCCACAGTTGTTGAACTCATGTTCTACATATGTAGAACTTGTGTTCAACAATTGTAGAACATGAGTTCAACAATTGTGGGACTTAGAAATATTTCAGACAGAATATCCGTTAATCGCTATTTATCATGTATATTTGTCGCGTTGATATGTTTTAAGGTTTTTACAATATGGGTAATAAAGAGAGAATAGATTATCTGTTACTGGATATAAGGGAACTGGAGAAAATAGTGGCCGGGATACGTGATGCGGAAGTATATCCTGTGTCTTTCTTTAGCCAGACGTTTGATTTAACGCATAAGATATTGAAAGACCTGCATACGCTTGAAGGTGAACAGGTAGAACTGATGCGTAAACAGATGGAAGAGTATCAGGAGATGATAAGGGAAATACCCCGTCCGGAGCCGCTTCCTGCACCTGAGCCGGAACCTGTTCCGGAGGTGATACCTGAACCAGTACATGCGGAAGTGATGGAGAAAACATCTGTATCTCTGAACGATGTACTTGAGAAAAAGAATCTTTTGGACTTCAGAAAAGCCTTTAGTTTGAATGATCATTTTTATTTCCGTCGCGAGCTGTTTAGCGGAGATGAAGCCAAGATGAATAAAGTAATATCGGATCTTAATGAACTTCATTCGTATGAGGATTCTATTGATTATCTGAATAATAAACTGAACTGGGAAGTAGATAGTCCCATTGTATCCGAGTTTGTGAAATTACTGGAGAAGCGTTTTTCTTGAAAATAAACCGTTTATGGCAAAGCTGATCGTTGTACCAACCCCTGTCGGCAACCTGGAGGATATAACGCTTCGGGCGCTTCGTGTATTGAAAGAGGCCGACCTTATTCTGGCGGAAGATACACGAACAACCGGTTTTCTGTTAAAGCATTTTGAGATACAGAACAGAATGCAGTCCCACCATAAGTTTAATGAGCATAAGACTGTAGAACAGTTGGCTAACCGCATCCTGGGCGGAGAGACTATCGCCTTGGTGTCGGATGCCGGTACCCCTTCCATCTCGGATCCGGGCTTTATGCTGGTGCGCGAATGTGTCAGGCAGGGAGTAGAAGTAGAGTGCTTACCCGGTGCAACGGCTTTTGTTCCGGCATTGGTGGTATCCGGCCTGCCGAGCGATAAGTTTTGCTTTGAAGGCTTCCTTCCGCAGAAGAAAGGGAGGCAAACCCGCTTGAAGGAATTAGCTGTAGAGCCTCGTACGATCATCTTGTATGAATCTCCTTTCCGCTTGGTTAAGTCATTGACACAGATGGGGGAGTATTTCGGGCTGGAGCGGCAGGTGTCCGTTTCTCGCGAGATATCTAAATTGTATGAAGAAACGGTTCGGGGTTCATTGGAAGAGGTTGCAAACCACTTTACGGTGAACGAACCTAAGGGTGAAATTGTTATAGTAGTAGAAGGTCTGAAGGAAGGCCGGGATAAGAAAGAGGATAAAGTAAAAGTTTAAATTAAAACAAAGAGAACATGAAAAGAGTAGTATTGGCTTGTATTTGTGCTGTTGTGCTGACGTCTTGTGTTGAGAATTCAAAGCAGTATAAGCAGCTGAAAGCAGAAAATGATTCTCTGCAAATAGAGAATGCTAAGAATGCTTCCGAAATAAATGAGATGTTGTCTATCTTGAATGATATTGAAGCTGATTTTCAGTCTATTCGGGATGCGGAAAACTATCTGAATATGCAGCAGCAAAAGGGTGGAGAACTAACACCTACTGCCCGCGAACAGATCCGGAAAAACATGGAGTTGATCCGTGAAACCTTGAGCAAAAACAAGGAGCAGATCAGCCAATTGGAAGACCGCCTGAAAAAAAGTAATGTTCAATCTGCTGCTTTGCGGAAGACAATAGACCGTCTGACAGCCGAACTCGACCAGAAAGCTACCATGGTTGTAGCTTTGCAGGAAGACCTGGCAAAGAAGAATGTTCGTATCAGAGAATTGGATGATATGGTATCATCTCTGAATGAGAATATTGAAGATCTTTCTGCTACCAGTGCCGTACAAGCCGAAAAGCTGAAAGCACAGGATAAAGCGCTGAATACAGCTTATTATTGCTTTGGTACTTCAAAAGAACTGAAAAGTCAGAAAATCCTTACGGGAGGCGGCCTGTTTGCTAAATCTAAAGTGCTTCAGGACGGCTTCAACAGAGATTATTTCATTTCTATCGATGTGCGTGAAGTAACAGAAATACCTTTGTTTGCAGGGAAAGCCAAGCTGAAATCCAATCACCCCGACGGATCATATGAGTTCGTAAAAGACGGAGAGGGAAATATCACATTTAAAATTACAGATGTTAAATCGTTCTGGAGCTTAGGTAAATACCTGGTGATAGAGGTTGGATAATGAAATATAAAAACCTTTTCATAGATCTGGACGATACCCTTTGGGATACGTATCACAATAATAAAGAATGCCTCAAAGAGGTCTATGTTGATTATCTTTTTGATCAGCAGTTCGACTCCTTTGAGGCTTTCTATGATGTTTATATGCCTCATAATCTGCAATTATGGGCGCAATACCGGAATCATGAAATAGACCGGAATACCTTGATTGTAGAACGTTTCCGCTATATATTGCGCTTTCAGGGAATAGAAGATGTAGCGTCGGCCCTACGTTTGAATGATGATTTCCTGAAGCGGACAACCACCAAAACCCGCCTGATACCGGGAGCCGTTGAGCTGTTGGAGTATCTCCGCCCCTCGTATAAACTGTATATATTATCCAACGGATTCCGGGAGGTGCAGTTCCTGAAGCTGAGTAACTCGGGTCTGGCTTCGTTTTTCGACCGTATGATACTATCGGAAGATGCCAATATACAAAAGCCTCATAAGGAGATATTTGATTATGCTTTGATCAACACAAACTCGCGACGGAGCGAAACCCTGATGATTGGCGACAGCTGGGATGCCGACATCGTAGGGGCTCATAACGCGAAGATAGACCAGCTATGGCTCAATCCCGAAGGACTAGCCGAAAGTGGTTTCACACCTACCTATACCGTCCGCTCTTTGGCGGAAATCAAACAATTTCTTTGATTAGAATTCCGAAGTAAAGTGGAATTTAATATCCGGAAAGTCTTGCTGTGCCATTGTCAATACGTAAGATGAGTCAGCCAGATATACGTCGCGACCTTCCTTATCCAATGCCATGTATTGCATCTTGCGCTTCTTGAAGTTTTCCAGCATCTGTGCATTGTCGCTTTCTATCCAGCAAGCCTTATACAAGCTGATAGGTTCCCACTTACACTGTGCAGCATATTCATGCAGCAAGCGGTATTGAATTACCTCGAACTGTAATTGGCCAACCGTGCCGATGATCTTCCGGCCATTGAACTGGTTGGTAAACAACTGTGCAACTCCTTCGTCCATTAACTGCTCGATACCCTTGTTCAACTGCTTGGCTTTCATAGGGTCGGCATTCTCGATGTATTTGAACATCTCGGGTGAGAAGCTGGGGAGTCCTTTAAAGTGTAACTCTTCTCCGGCGGTGAGTGTATCTCCGATCTTGAAGTTTCCGGTGTCGGGAAGACCGATGATGTCTCCGGCAAAAGCTTCGTCTACCGTTTCTTTTTTCTGAGCCATAAAGGCTGTCGGGCTGCTGAAGCGCATCTGTTTATTGAAGCGGACATGCTTGTAGTTGGCGTTTCGCTCGAAACGTCCGGAACATATCTTGACGAATGCTATACAACTCCGGTGGTTAGGGTCCATATTGGCATGTATCTTGAAGATAAAACCGGTAAAGTTTTCTTCTTCCGGTTCTACTATCCGTTCTACAGCCTGTACCGGGCGAGGGGAGGGGGCTATTTTTATAAAGCAATCCAGTAGCTCTTTTACACCGAAATTATTCAGCGCTGAGCCAAAGAAAACAGGGGCGATATCCCCTTTCAGATAGGTGTTTACGTCGAAGTCCGGATATACGCCCTGTATCAAATCGATGTCTTCGCGAAGCTTGCTTGCCAACTGAGAATCAATATGATTTTCCAACTCCGGGCTGTTTATGTCTTTAAACTCTATGCTTTCTGTCATGTACTGCTTGCTGGGAGTGTAAAGGTCTAGCTTTTCTTCAAAGATGTTGTACACCCCTTTGAAGCGCTGTCCCATATCAATCGGCCAGCTAAGGGGACGAACTTTTATTTGTAGTTCTTCTTCTATCTCGTCCAGCAAGTCGAAGGGGTCTTTACCATCCCGGTCCAATTTGTTGATAAACACAATAACAGGTGTTTTACGCATCCGGCATACTTCCATCAGTTTACGGGTTTGCGCTTCTACCCCTTTGGCTATATCAATCACGATGATAACACTGTCTACTGCCGTTAGTGTACGGAAGGTGTCTTCCGCAAAGTCCTGGTGACCGGGCGTGTCAAGAATGTTGATTTTATGGTCGGAATAATCAAAGGCCATAACGGATGTAGCAACAGAAATCCCTCTCTGCTTTTCTATCTCCATCCAGTCGGAGGTGGCTGTTTTCTTGATTTTGTTCGACTTAACGGCTCCTGCCACATGGATGGCACCTCCGAATAATAAAAGTTTTTCTGTTAATGTTGTTTTTCCCGCGTCCGGGTGGCTGACGATTGCAAATGTCCTCCTTTTTTGTATCTCTTCTGAATATGCCATGTTTGATGCTTAGCCGTTTAATTTGTTTATCATAGTCCGCAGGCTCTTTTCCCAGTGCGGAATCTGCAACCCATATGTCTGCTTAATCTTACGTTTGTTCAATACACTGTAATGCGGGCGGGTAGCCTTTGTAGGATAATCTTTTGTTTCAATAGGGAATACCTCGCAGGATATGCCTTTTATCTCGAAGATTTTCAAGGCAAAATCATACCAGCTACATACCCCTTCGTTGGAATAATGATAGGTTCCCGGAACAAATTTCTCTCTCTCCGAATATTCTATAATAGCCAGGACAGCAACAGCCAGGTCGCCAGAGTAAGTAGGAGTACCGATTTGGTCGAATACTACATTTAATTCATCCCGTTCCTCTCCCAGGCGGATCATGGTTTTTACGAAGTTATTCCCAAACTCAGAATACAACCAAGCTGTCCGAATGATAGCATATTGCTGGCAAACGGCTTTCAGTATCAATTCTCCGGCCTGTTTAGTTCGTCCGTAGGCCGACATTGGGCATGTATAGTCTGTTTCTACATAGGGAACGCTGTTTGTACCGTCGAATACATAGTCGGTAGAAATATGGATAATACAGGCGCCAATAGTCGTAGCTACCTCTCCCAGGTTGCGAACGGCATCATGGTTGATCCGCAAGCACTGTATTTCTTCGTCTTCCGCTTTGTCTACAGCCGTATAAGCCGCACAATTTACAATGTATTTTACAGCATGTGTCTTTGCATATTCAAGAACAGCCTCTTTATTGCATATATCCAGGGTGTCGATATCGGTAAATAAGAATTTGAAATCTTTGAAACGACCGGACAACAAACGGAGTGAACTACCCAATTGTCCATTGGCACCGGTAACTAAAATTGTTTTCATTTATTATTCTTCTAAGTTTAATTCTCCATTTTGATCAGCCTTGTATTTTTCGGAAAGCAAGGCAAGAAACGAACTGATTTGCTTGATTCCTTCCAGCGTTTCGGCACTAACCTCTTTCCGTAGCATTCGTAGCATCAGATATCCGTAAACAGCTGTAAAGCAAGTTTCCAGTTCAGGCAACTCTTCTCCACCCGATTTGGTGCGAAGTTGCACAATGTAAGGAAGCGTTTTGTAGTAGGCCGCTCCATAAACCATCTCTTTAGGTGATTTCATCAGGCGTAGATGAAGGTCGGTCAATGCCGTGATAATGATGTTGTTCAATTGGATATGCCCCTTTTTGGTGACCCCTTCCGTGCGCATCATTTCGATTAATTCCTCATACCACCCGACAATCTTTTCCTTCACCTCCTCCGGCTGGTCATACTGAGCAATAACCGTTTGCCGTATGGCGTTAATGTCGAAATTATTAGCCCTGATAATATCCTCTACCTGCCACATATACAGCAAATATTCGGCAATACTTTCTTTTCTTTTCTGTTGAGCGATAATCATGCTACAAAGATAAACTATAAAGCTCAAAAATAGAACTCATCCTTTCCGTAACGATCATTTTTAATAATTATTCTACATTCTAACGCTGAAGTCTGTATAATTATATTTTGTACGTACAGACAATAACTTACACGAAGTGAAAATTGCACGCATGCGATCAGAAAAACGCATGCGTGCAATTTGAAAAACGCATGGGTGCTATTTATGAATTGCATACATGTAATTTCTGTATCATTATAATTGTTTGAAATATAAAGAACTACAATCTATCTATCGGTGTTGCTTTATGAAATGAAAAATACAATAAGAGTTGGGGTTTTATCATTTGGAAAGTTTCTGGAAACAAAAAAAAGCATTCCTGCAGGAATACTTTTTCGGGTGTGGAGCATATCGGACTCGAACCGATCACCTTTAGACTGCCAGTCTAACGCTCTAGCCAGATGAGCTAATGCCCCGTCTTTTATTTTCGAGTGCAAATATAAAGCTTTTCCTGATATATGCCTTATCTTTGTAAGAGAAATTTTATTTAAGTGATGATCGTTTATAATACTACATTCCATATAGACAGCGCAATCCTGGAAGAGAGCGTGGCTTATTTGAAGAATATATATATACCCGAGGCGGTGGCGAGTGGGTTTCTGCAACAGCCGTGCCTACGACGAATTATGCATACTCCAGAGGGAGAAGGTGAGAGTTATAGTGTACAGTTTCATGTGAAAAACATGGATACGCTGGAGTATTGGCTGGAGAAAGAAGGGCATGGTATGCATCAGAAGTTGACAAGCCGTTTCGGGAATAAGATTGCCGGTTTTACTACTTTGCTGGAAGAACTGGATATATAAGTATGGCAAAAGACCGGATTATACTAGGAATTGACCCCGGAACCATTGTTATGGGCTATGGTTTGTTGAGGATTGTAGGTAACAAACCGAAGGTTGAGGCTTTGGGAGTGTTGCAACTGAATAAGTATGAGGATCATTATGTACGTCTACATAAAATTTTTGAGCGGGTTACCGGTCTGATTGATGAATATCAACCCGACGAATTGGCTATTGAGGCTCCATTCTTCGGTAAGAATGTGCAGAGTATGCTCAAGCTGGGGCGTGCGCAAGGGGTTGCTATGGCCGCTGCATTGAACCGTGGCATGCCTATTTTTGAATATGCACCTTTAAAGATAAAGATGTCTATCACCGGAAACGGAAATGCATCGAAGGAACAGGTGGCCGGAATGCTTCAACGATATCTGCATATCCCTGATGAACACATGCTTCCGCAATTAGATGCAACAGATGGTTTGGCTGCCGCTCTCTGTCACTTTTTTCAGAGCAATAATCCTGCTTCGCCAAAAAAATATACCGGTTGGAAAGATTTTATCAGCAAAAACCCCGGCAAAGTAAAGAAATAACATTGATGATACCATGAAGCGACTATTCTCACAACAAATACCGATATATTTAATCCTTATTCTATTTATTTCGACTCTATCCTGTAAGCGCACTTCTGAGCAGGCCTGTGGTGAAGTCGATAGTGACTGGGTGGATAGTTTGCAAAAGGTTTTCCAGTACGGAATTTGCATTGATTCTCTGAGTGTAACGGAGTACCCGATTAAAAGCGGAGACAATCCGGCATCTATCTTTGGAAAACTGGGTTTTTCGCCTGCTAAGGCTGATAGTATCAGCAAAGCTTCAACCGATGTGTTGGATCCTACTAAATTGCGGGCAGGGATGAACTATTCGGTTTTTACGACTTCCGATAGTGCGGCTGTTATCCGCTATATCGCGTTTGCTAAATCGATGACTGATTTTGCAATAATAGACTTTACGGGTGATTCTATTCTGGCTTACGAATACAATAAGGATATCTCATTAAATCGCCACTATGCAGAAGGAACCCTGAATTCTTCTTTGTGGAATGTATTAAAGGCAAGCGGAGTAGACCCTCTGTTGGCGATTAAGATCTCGGATGTGTTTGCCTGGCAGATTGATTTTTATGATGTAAAAGAAGGCGACTCGTTTCAGGTGCTTTATGATATTGCTTACATAGATGATACGATACCGCTCAATATCGTTCGGATTGAAGGTGCGAAATTCACCCATCAGAGTAAGGATTTTTATGCAATTCCTTTCACGCAAGATAGTATCTTTGAGTATTTTGACGAAGAGGGAAATAGCCTCCGCAAAGCGTTCCTGAAAGCTCCCTTGGATTTCTTCCGGATCACTTCCCGTTTTTCCAATTCTCGTTTTCATCCGGTATTGAAGCGATACCGGGCTCATCATGGCGTAGATTATGCAGCTCCGGTAGGTACTCCCGTCAAAACAATCGGTGAGGGTACGGTTGTAGCTCGTGCATATGAGAACGGAGGAGGGAATTACGTGAAAATAAAACACAATTCGGTGTATACCACTACCTATATGCATCTGAGTAAGTTTGCCAAAGGGCTTCAGGTAGGAAAACGTGTTCAACAGGGAGAGGTTATCGGTTATGTAGGCTCTACGGGTTTGTCCACCGGCCCGCATCTGGACTTCAGGGTTCATAAAAACGGACAGGCCATTAATCCCCTAACGATGGAAGTGCCTCCCGGTGATCCGGTTAAACCTGAATTGCGAGATAGCTTCTTGTTAGAAAAACAACGGGTGCTGGCAGAGTTAGATAGTTTTTGTATCAATAATAAATAAACTCAGTATGAAATTATTAGGTAATATTATTTGGCTGGTTTTTGGCGGGATTCTTACTTGTATTGAGTATTTGGTAGCCAGTATCCTTATGATGATTACGATTATCGGTATCCCTTTTGGGCTTCAGACACTAAAACTGGCTCGTTTGGCTCTCTGGCCTTTCGGCAGTACAGTTACGGATGGAGGTAACTCCGGAGGCTGCCTGTCTGTAATCATGAATGTAATCTGGTTGATTTTTGGTGGTATATGCATCTGCCTGACCCATTTAGGCTTTGGGCTGCTTTTGTGCATAACGATTATTGGTATCCCTTTCGGTATGCAGCACTTCAAGATGGCAGCATTGGCTCTTACCCCTTTTGGGAAGAATATAAACTAATCTATTAAAGAATAGTTTTTTCGGGCTTCTTCTCTTGAGCAGGCGTTGAAGTGCCACCATTCATACAGGATGGTGCGGAAACCGGCTTCCCGCATTACTTGGCGGAGTAGGCGGCGGTTGTTGAATGCCTGCTGGGTGATCTTACCTGATTTTACTAATGCTTCTTCATTATTGATGTGTGCTTCTTCCCCGAAGTGGTCATAGGGGCTTCCCATTTGCAGGGGAGTGCCTGATTTATCAACAATTGTAACGTCTACAGCCATGCCGTAGTTGTGTAATCCACCTCCTTTTGCCGGATTGCTAACATAGTTTGTTTTGCTTGTTCCCTTCACCATATCCCACATTTTCCGCTGAACAGACATCGGGCGGGCTGCATCATATACAATTAACGAATAAGCCGGATATTTGCTTTTCAATATGCGTTGGGCTTTCTGTAGTTTGGCTGCCGCATCCGGATGTAGCCAGATGCCTGTAATACCGGAATATACTGCTTTGTTGAAGAGATTGTCTGTCGTAGCGTATTTGAGTAGTATGTGAATAGAGGTGTCTACGCGTGAAACATCAACCATGCCTTTGGACGAGAGATAGCGATCCAGCTCCCCGGCCTGACTGTTTGTCGCCAGCAGTAAAAGAAACTGCAGTAGGTATATAATCCGTTTCATATCAGTCGATAGTTATTTGTTCGACCTGGGTGGGATGACTGAGAAAAATAGATGCTGTCTCTGAAAACTTGTCGGCTGATTCGGTTGTAAGGAAACGGCTTGTTCCTGTCTGTGTCAGTCGTGCATTCATTTCCGGATGCCGTATTAAGTAATCTTTCAGGCTTTCTGCAACCCGTTCTCCTTGTGCAAATATATTGACATTTGCCGGAAGGTATTCTCTGATTTTATCAGTGAGCAAAGGATAGTGTGTACATCCGAGAACCAAGGTGTCGATAGCAGGATCGGCTTCTAGGATATGCTCCAGGTGTTTCTTTACAAAATAGTCGGCTCCGGGAGATTGAGATTCATTGTTTTCTACCAAAGGTACCCACATCGGACAAGCTTCACCGGTTACCTGAATATGCGGAAACATCTTTTCTATTTCTATTGTATAGGATTGAGACGAAATAGTACCTGATGTTCCTACTATTCCCACATGTTTTGATTGGCTCACTTTGTCTATCACTTCTACAGTAGGGCGTATGACACCTAATACCCGGCGGTTGGGATCTAATGAAGGAAGGTCTTTTTGCTGAATCGTCCGCAAGGCTTTTGCCGAAGCTGTGTTGCAGGCCAGGATAACCAACTGGCAGCCTTCTTCAAATAGTTTGATCACTGCCTGGCGGGTAAAACGATAGACTACCTCAAAAGAACGGGAACCATAAGGTGCCCGGGCATTGTCTCCCAAATAGATATAATCGTATTCGGGGAGTGCTTGTTGTATCTTGTCGAAGATCGTCAGTCCGCCATAGCCGGAATCAAATATACCGATCGGTCCGGGTGTTTGTGAGTACATGTGATGCTTTTGTTTAATAAGAAAAGGATGCCTTTCCAAGAAAAGCATCCTTTATATTAATTGGAATCTTAATTAAATACCCAGTTTTGTTTTTACAAAAGAAGTTGCATTGATAGCGCTATTTCCAGTGTAAAGGAATACTTGCGGGTCGATAATATAAGTATATCCTTTTTCTTCACCAATAGCTTTGATAGCATTCTGTATTTTTTCCTGAACAGGTGCAATCAGCTCTTGTTGTTTCTTTTGAATATCTTGCTGAGCAACCGGGATGAAGTTTTCTACGCGTGTGCGGATATCTTCAATTTCCTGCATTCTTTTCAGCTTGATGTTTTCCGTCAGGGAGTCTTGTTGTGCAATGTAATCCGCAGATTTTCTCTGGTACTCTTCCTGCATTACTCTCAATTCCTTGTCGTATTTTTGATTTAGCTCCTCTAATTGTTTTTCAATAGTAGGTATTTCAGGCATAGCACTAAATATTTCCTGAACATTTACGTACGCAATTTTCATCTCCTGAGCAACAACCCCTAAAGGTAGGATCATACACAATAAAACAATAAGTTTCTTCATTTTTTATACTATCTATTTGTTATTAATCATGCTAATTTATAGCGAATAAAGTCCGCAAATGTAATCATTTATTTTGAATATCCTAGCTTCTGTAATACTTCATTACTAATGTCTATCTTCGGAGAAGCGAATATGACACTCATAGCCGAAGCCCGATCTATTATCAGTTGATAGCCTTTGTCTTCCGAAATTTCTTTTACAGCATTGTAAATTTCATCCTGGATAGGCTTCATCAGGCTTTCCCGTTTTTTATACAACTCACCGTCGGCTCCAAAGTATTTACGTTTTACATCCTGGGCTTCTTGTTCTTTTTTAACAATTTCTTCTTCACGTTTTGATTTCATTTCCGCAGAGAGGAATACCAAGTCACTCTGATATGATTTATACATATTTTGAGCCTCCTGCTGAATGGCTTCTACTTCGTTCTGCCATTTCTGAGAAACCTGGCTGAGCTGTTCATTTGTCATTTCGTACGCCGGAATATTTTTTAAAATATATTCCATGTCAATCAACGCAAATTTCTGCGCTACCCCTGCAAAAGAGCAGAGAAGCATCAAACTACATAAGGCAATAATTTTTTTCATACTCATTCTTTTGTGTTCAATATTAAGACAGCGTCCTTTACCATAGGTTTAGGAGGCAGTAGCTAAATTAAGTTAATTAAAACTCCTGGCCAATGATAAAGTGGAAATTGCTGCCACCTCTTTCTCCGGTTCCGTCTGTCTTGTCAAATCCGTAAGCCCAGTCTATACCCATCAGCCCGATCATCGGCAAGAAGATACGAACGCCAACTCCCGCAGAACGTTTCAATCCGAATGGATTAAAGCTTTTCAAGTCTGTCCATGCGTTACCGGCTTCTACGAATGCCAAACCGTAAATAGTGGAAGATGGCTCAAGCAGGAACGGATAGCGAAGCTCCATAGATAGACGCGAATATGCATAACCATATCCCCGGCCGTCATTACCAATGATGCTTCCGTTTTCATATCCTCTCAAACCAATTGTTTCCGTAGCATATGTACTGGAGTAACCGCTCATACCGTCACCTCCCATGTAGAATGTTTCAAAAGGTGACTTCTTATCGCTGTTGTACTGGCCTAAGAAGCCATATTCTACGCGCGACATCAGTACCGGTGTACGTTTAACCGACATGGGTGTTAACGGAGAGAATATTTTGGCTTTGAATTTCCATTTATGATATTCGATCATTTTGTATTTCCGCTCGTCATAGTCGTCCATTGCGGCATAATCTTTGCCATCCCACAATGAATAAGGAGGAGTGGCTGCCACCGACAAGGAGAATTGAGAGCCCTTACGGGTGTATAGCGGATTGTCTATGGAGCTACGTTGCAAGAGCAATTCAAGGTTGATGTTATGGCTGGTGCCATTGGTTACCAGGAAGTAGTTCCAGTCATTCATAATGTACATCTGATAGTTCAGAGTAGCCATGAACTGGAAATAGTCGTCCGGCCAATTCAGGCGTTTACCATATCCGGCAGCTATACCAAGCATCATAATTGATTTATCGGGGTCGTATGCCATTTCATAGTTGCCATAATTGCCGTATCCACCATATCCACCATATCCCCCGTATCCTCCATACCCGTATCCACTATAATAGCTGTACGGATTATAGTAAGAATTATACATATTGTTACTCATGTAGCTGCTGCTGATATCTGTTTGCTTAGAGAAATAGGCGCTTACCGATAGGGTGTTGGGGCGCTTTCCTCCAAACCAGGGGTCTACGAATGAGATACTATATGCCTGATAGTAGCGGCCATTGGTTTGTCCGCTTAATGTCAACGTTTGTCCTTCTCCCTGAGGTATGATTCCCTTGTATGACTTGGGATTCAGGAAGTTTTTCATAGAGAAATTGGTGAAGCGTAAGCTCAGTTTACCGATTACACCGGTTTGTCCCCATCCGGCAGAGAATTCGATCTGGTCATTGGCTTTTGATACCAGGTTGTATTGTATATCTACTGTTCCGTTGTCCGGGTCGGGTAGGGGTTGCGGGTTCATGTTTTCCGGGTCGAAGTGTCCCATCTGTGCCAATTCACGAACGGAACGGATCAGGTCTTCACGGCTGAACAACATCCCCGGTTTGGTACGAAGTTCGCGGCGTACAATGTCTTCATACAAACGGTCGTTTCCGTTGATGATTACACGGTTGATTGTAGCCTGAGGTCCTTCTTGTATGCGGATTTCCAGTGAAATAGAATCGTTTTCTACTTCAACTTCTATCGGGTCTGCATTGAAGAATAGGTATCCATTGTTGAAGTATACGTTTGACACGGCGTCGTCATCCATTGTCAGACGTTCGTTCAGTTTCTTTTGGTTATATACTTCTCCGGCTTTCATATTTAATACAGCTTCCAGAATGTCCGTGGAATAGTGCGTGTTTCCTACAAAACGGATGTCTTTCAGGTAGTATTTTTGTCCTTCTTCTACTTTTAGTTCGATATTGACTTTTTTCTCGTTGAAGTTGTACACGGTATCAGCTAGTATCACAGCGTCACGATAACCATGTTCGTTGTATTTTTCTATGATATTCTTTTTGTCGTTCTCGTACTCTTCTGTCGTGAATTTTTTCGTGCTGAACATTTCCAGGATACTGGTCTTGAATCGCTTGGGCAGAGAGAACTTTTCATTTGTTTTTTTCATTGCCTTTTTCAGCTGGAAGTCTGTTAATGCGTCATTTCCTTCAAAGCTGATCAGGTTGATCTTTGTCTTTTCGTTTTTGTCGATGTTGATATCCAGAATTACTTCTCCTTCATGTGCCAGATCGTCTTTCTGTACAATATCTACAGTGACGTTTTTAAATCCTTTGCCATCAAAGTATTTCTGGATTACAATTTTGGCACGATCCATCAGGTTCGGGGTAACCTGGTATCCTTTTCTTAGCCCCAGTCTGGTTTCAAGTTCTTCTCGCTCGCCTTTCTTTACTCCGCTATAGTTTACCTGGGATATACGGGGACGTTGTTTCAGTTGTATTTCCAACCAAATATCGTCTCCCTCTACTTTGGTTGCCAATATTTTGACATCCGAAAACAATCCATGTCTCCAAAACCGTTTGACAGCTCCCGTAATTTCATCGCCGGGTACCGTAATCATATCTCCGACCGACAGACCGGAGAATCCGATCAATACAAAGTCGTCGTAGTTTTGAGTACCAGTTACTTTTATATCAGCAATTTTATATTTTTTAGGGGAAAGGGAGTACGAAATAACCGGCACCTCTACCGGAAGATCAACATGGGTAGTGTCAGTAGTTTCCTGTGCGTATGCTCCGCAAGCAAAACCAAGGAAAATAAAAAACAGCACTATTCTCTTACACATATTAACAACTCTTGTTTATAGATTTAATTGTTCACTAGTCTTGCCAAAACGACGTTCCCGTTGTTGGAAGTACAAGATCGCATCATATAACTCTTCTTCTCTGAAGTCCGGCCAAAAGGTATCAATAAAGTAAAATTCGGTGTATGACATTTGCCATAACAGAAAGTTACTGATTCTTTTCTCTCCTCCCGTGCGTACAAGCAAGTCGGGATCGGGAATACCTTTAGTCGTTAGGTGGTCTGAAACTACTGCTTCAGTTATGTCGTTGGGATTTATTTTCTTGTCTACTGCGTCCTGTGCTATTTGTTTAGCCGCTTCTGTTAGTTCCCATTTTGAAGAATAACTAAGCGCCAGGATAAGTGTTGTTCCGGTGTTTTGAGAAGTTTGCTTGATGCAGTCGGCTAATGTGTCGTAGGCTTTTTGAGGTAAGCGCTTCAGATTGCCGATGGCCAGCAGGCGTACATTGTTTTTCATCAGATCCGGGGTTTCCCGGTGAATGGCTGTAACCAGCAATTCCATTAGTGCCAGAACTTCTTCTTCCGGACGGTTCCAGTTTTCGTTTGAGAATGTATAGACAGTTACATATTTTAATCCGATGGCTGTAGCGGCTTCTATTGTTTTGCGAACAGCTACTACACCTTCCTGGTGTCCGTGGCTACGGTCTTTTCCTTTTGATTTGGCCCACCGCCCGTTTCCATCCATAATGATAGCCACGTGCTGCGGAAGATGATTCTTGTCTATTTTTTCTTTTAACGACATGCGTTTTTCATTCTCTAAAAGCCTAGTATGCTGTTTATATTGTTACAAGGTTTGCTTCGTGGGCCAAAATCCCAGGTTACCGATAGTAACAAAAGTGAATACCAGTCTTTATTTTTTAAAATACTGCCTTTTATATGATAGGGATCATCCAGTATGGCATTACTGTCGTCTGTTACATCGAAATTATCTCCGAATAGTTTACGGAACGACAATTCACATCCAAGATTGATCCGGTTCTTCAATTTATACTTTACGCCTACCCCCAAGGGAAGATTCAGCCCGGCAAACGTTTCTCCGTTACCCGGAGCTACTGTTAGCCCTAAACCAACCAATATATACGGCGAGAAGCGTTTCGTATTCATGTACGAAAACTTATCGCTGTAGGCAAAAAAGTTAAACTCAGCCTGCCCTCCCAGTTCAAACAAATTTCTGTCGAACGAAGCTTGTGCATTTCCCGGAAATACATTGTCCAAGCCGTCTGTACTTCCCGATACACGTGCCCACATCAGATTGGCTTTAATCGCCCACCTGAAATTGGCATTGTAGCGGAATACGCCGCCAAGCGCCGGATTAAGCCCTTTAAAAGGAGTGTTTTTATTTACATCACCCATGTAAAAAGCACCACCGGTCATTCCTCCGATTTCATACTTGTATTCCTGAGCCCTGAGAGCAGGAAATAATCCGATTAGCAGAATTATAAAGACAATTCGTTGAAAAAAAGTTGAAGTCATACCTTAGCTGTTAATTACAGTACCTTCTTTTTCTAACGTTAAATGTCTCATAAAATTATACCATTTAGAACTTTATCAGTCCTTGGTTGCCAAACGGTTGATGCGTCCCCGCCATATTTCATTTACGGATTTCGCGTCTTTGCTTGTTTTTCCTCCGAAAATAAGCATATAGTTGTTATTGTCAACATAAACAGATGAGAATCCCCTGGCTTTATATGCACTCGGGAATATGATCAATGTATCTTGTAAAGACCAGGTAATTCCATAGTCTGTAGATGTATAAATCTCTTTTGAAGGCTTTCCACCGGATTCGATACCACCGGCTAAGAACATTTTATCATCATATTTTGTAAGGATGATCCCTTCTTTTGGTTTGAAATAGCTTACTTTTTCATCGGAAAGGAGCGCCCATCTTTGTCCGTCCATGGTAGCCCAGGCGGTATTTGTTAATTCATCTTTACTGTTGCGGCCTCCTACAATCAGCAGGTATTCGTGATACATGTTATTATATGGGGCAGCACCAAAGCCCGTTAGAGGGAATCTTTCGGGAACGATACTTCCTTGTAGCCATTGCTGTTCTTTGTTCATTCCGGCAAAGTAAAGATTATCTTCAGCTTCTATAATGGCCGATAGAACAGGGGCCTGGTTGGTACCTTCGGCTACAGCTCCAAGCAGATACTTTACCGAAGGGGCGTTTGCTATGGCAGACCAGCTTAAGCCGTCTTCCGAGCCATAAAGCCCTCCGTTGGCAGAAGGTGCGTACAGCTTGCCGTTATATAAGGTCATTTGTGAAAGGGCAAGGTCTGCGGAAGGCAAACCTGTAAGCGAAAGCGCTTCCCAGTTTTTTGCATCTGTTATGGGAGAATGATATAGCTGGTAGCCGTTAGCCGTTTGAGTGTACATGAAGAATTCGTCTGTGCCATTCAATGGGTAGACTACTACTTTCTGCTCTTCTACAGCTTCAGGTAATGGATTGTTGGCATATAACTCCCATACCATAGAGTCCGGATCAACCTGGTGGATGTTTACCCAGGCTGTATATGTTTTCGTAGTAACGCCATCGTATGCATATGTCTTGAATTTGACAGGCTTTGAAAAGTCTAATGAGTCCGAACCGTTCCAGTAAAAAGAAGAGTCGGGGACTACTTCCATGGTGACTTCAGTACCCAATACCCCTGTAACATACGTTAACTTGCAGGATACCTTTTCTATTTCGGTGCCATAAGGCAGGGAATCCAGATTGAATATTTTCCCGTTAAGTTGGTCTATGGTAAATTTTACACTGCTTAGCCCGCTCACCGAATCATGAGAAAGGGTGAGTGAACGAATCTGTGCATCCTTTATTACTGTATAATCCGTATTCTCGTCATCCGAGTTCAAGCAAGACGCTAACAACAACGTAATACATCCTGTAATAAATAGTAATATTTTATTTTTCATCCAAAAACATAAGTTGGTTGCGTATTAAAGGACAAAAGTAGAAACATTTTTGGCTTTCTCCCCAAACAAACGCAATATTTATAATATTTTAGTGACGAATCAGTATTTTTTATAACTGATTTTTACGTGAATAAACGGTTACAACGTGTTCTTTGCCGTTTTCATCTATCCCAAAAGATACTTTTTTTAATACAATATCTTTCTGTAACTTAAAAGCAGGTGCTTTTACACCTTCACCTAATGCAATAGCAGCAGTTTCTATCTGTACCTCATCCCACAGTCCTGCTTGCAGAAAGTGGTTTAACAGATAGGCTCCTCCTTCTACCAGTAAGGAGTTGAGGCGCCGCCTATGCAGGTCTGCCAGTACTTGCTTCAATACATCTGCCGAATAGTCTATGTTTACGTATTCGACATTCTTATTGTTTTCTTTTTCTTTTCCGCTGTATAGTAACGTGGGAATATCTCCGTTCAGCAAATGATAATAAGCCGGGATGCTGAGTTCTCTGTCTAAGGCAATCCGTACGGGCGATTTGCCGCTCCAGTATCGTACATTAAGCGAAGGATTATCTAACAAGGCTGTACGTGTACCCACCATAATGGCATCTGTCTCGGCTCGTTTTTTATGTATCCGCTGAAGCATCTCCGGCGAAGAAAGTGTAACCGGGCGTTCGGAGGCATCTTTGCGCATACGGTCTATAAAGCCGTCGCTACTTTGTGCCCACTTTAGATATATGTAAGGACGCTTCAGGTGCATACTGGTCATAAATACCTTATTTGCCTCATACGATGCTTCTTGCATAACGCCTGTAACTACCTCCGTTCCGGCCTCTTGCAGCATGCGGATCCCGTTGCCGGATACCACAGGGTTGGGGTCTAAACATCCCACTACTACCCGGGGGATTTGCTTGCGGATAATGAGTTCTGAGCAGGGAGGGGTTTTTCCATAGTGTGAGCAAGGCTCCAGATTAACATATAAGGTTGCGTTTTTTAATAGTCTTTCATCACGTACAGAAGCTATTGCGTTTACTTCGGCATGTGCCTCTCCGTATTTCCGGTGAAAGCCTTCTCCTATGATTTTTCCCTGATGTACGATCACGGAACCTACCAGCGGATTAGGGCTTACTTTTCCCTCTCCGTGGCGTGCCAGTTCCAAGCATCGTAGCATATATTTGTCCTCTATCGGAATCATTCTTTTGCGTATCGCTGTTTTTACATTATTTTTGTAGTCAAATAACCAGTTATATATGACTGAAACCGTTTCCTATATAAACAACTCCCTGAAAGATTTGTATCCTCCCGGCGAGATACGAAGTTTCATTCGCCTGATCATAGAACACGTTTGCGGCCTGCAGCCCTATCAATACCTGGCAGGCAAAGGTAATGAATTATCCGGAACAAAGAAGGAGGAAATCCGGCAGATTGTTGAACGCCTGAAGCAATCGGAGCCTATCCAGTATGTGTTAGGAATAACGGATTTTTATGGCCTTACATTCAACGTAAATCCTTCGGTGCTTATTCCCCGTCCGGAAACGGAAGAGCTGGTAGATCGTATCGTGAATGAGCAAAGAGGCAAGGCGTTGCGTATCCTTGACATCGGGACAGGTAGTGGCTGTATTGCCATTGCTCTCAGCCGGAATCTTCCGGAATCCGAAGTGCTGGCTCTTGATGTATCGGAAGCCGCATTGCTTACGGCCCGGGAGAATAACCTTCTGAATAAAGCAACTGTTTCATTTATACAGGCGGATGTGTTGTCACCGGAGCAACTGATGACCGTTTTGCCGGCTTCGTTTGATGTATTGGTAAGTAATCCTCCTTATGTGTTGGATGCAGAGAAAGCTCTTATGGAAGCGAATGTATTAATGCATGAACCGGCGCAAGCCCTGTTTGTACCGGATGATGATCCTCTGCTGTTTTATCGTGCCATAGTCCGTTTGGGAAAGGAGAAACTAAGCAGAGGTGGTTTTATGTATCTGGAAATTAATGCTCAATGCGGAGGGGATACAGTGGCATTATTGCAGGAAGAAGGCTATGTAGATGTAGAACTGATCCGGGATTTGCAGGGAAAAGACCGGATGATTAAAGCCAGAAGATGAAACAGATCAGTGAACCAGAAATGATGCATCGCATGGCGGCCTGGTGCTCGTCGGCAGAAAGGTGTGAGCAGGATGTACGAACAAAAATTACAACTGCCGGTTTGCCTGCTGAAGCGGCGGATCGGATCATTACGCGATTAACGCAGGAGAAGTTCCTGAACGAACAGCGTTTTGCCCGCAGTTTTGTCAACGACAAGTTGCGCTTCAATAAGTGGGGGCGTGTTAAAATTGCCTATGAACTTGCCCGGAAAGGTATTTCTCCCTTCGTCAGGCAAGAAGCGTTGGAGGGCATTGATGAACAGGAATATACGGAAATACTCTATTCTTTATTGAAAAGTAAAAAGAAAACGGCCGGAGGAAAAGACGAACGGGATACCTGGTATAAACTGCTTCGTTTTGCATCGGGACGAGGTTTTGAGAGCCGGGAGGCAACGCTTTGCCTTCGTCGATTATTCAAAGGGAACGATTATGAAGAAGATATGGGATAATTTGTTAAGCCTCTTCTTTCCAAAACTTTGCCTATTGTGTAAAGTCCCTCTTGTACAGGGCGAAGAACATGTATGCCTGCTGTGTCTTTGCGACCTTCCTCATACCGGTTTCCATTTGCAGGAAGAAAATCCGGTGTTCCATCTTTTTACAGGTAAAACATCTGTAGTGCGGGCTGCTGCCTGGTTGTATTTTGAGAAAGGAGGGAAAGTGCAACGCATTATCCATTCGTTTAAATATCATGACAACAAAGACCTGGCGCGGCAGTTCGGACGACAAATGGCCATAGCGCTCCAATCCAGCCCGTATTACAAAGAAACAGACGTATTACTTCCCGTCCCCTTGCATCCCCGGAGAGAAAGAAAAAGAGGCTACAACCAGTCCGAATGGATATGCCGTGGCATGGCTTCTGTCTGGAACAAACCGCTCTGTACCGATGTGTTGAGACGCAAAACAGCCTCCGCCACCCAAACAAACCGTTCATTATACGACCGCTGGCTGAATATGCAGGAAATATTTGTCCTACACAATGAACACAGCCTTGAAGGCAAACATATCCTATTAATAGACGATGTAGTAACCTCCGGCTCAACTCTTTCCGCCTGCGCCAATCTTCTACTCACAATCCCAAACGTTAAAGTAAGTATCTTATCCCTTGCCGTAGCTTGAATGCTAAAAGAAAAGGGGTATCTCTAGTAATATCTGTAGCTGTAAAATTTTAATCTTGCAGGATGAACAATTATGGTTATATATGTCGCATAGCGACTAGATGTTATTAGGCAGGGTGCGCCAGCCCCTGTATTTAATAGGTCAAACCCAATATATGCATGCCGTAGGTATGCAACATATCGCCCCGCATGTATTGGTGGAGGCTGTTTACTTTTAGACCGAATCCATTCATGCAATAGGGAGCTGCATATGGCGGCAAAAGTATGAAAAAAACACTAAAAAACACAGAGTGTCCCTTTTGTCGGAAAATATCCTGTTTTTTTTATCACCCACATGTTACCTCTCACCTAAAACTATTACATTTGTGGGCTGAAATTTATAAATCAACCAAGTATATGCAGAAACCGTCAATACCGAAAGGGACAAGGGATTTTTCGCCGGAGGAAATGGCGAAGCGAAACTATATTTTTAATACCATCCGTGAAGTGTATCACTTGTATGGTTATCAGCAGATAGAGACGCCTGCTATGGAGAATCTTTCTACCTTGATGGGGAAATATGGCGAGGAAGGAGACAAGCTGCTATTCAAAATATTAAACTCTGGTGATTGCCTGGCAGGCCTGACGGATGCCGAATTGCTAGAACGGAATTCTGCAAGATTTGCATCGAAAGCCTGTGAGAAAGGACTACGTTATGATCTTACGGTGCCTTTTGCTCGCTATGTGGTACAGCATCGAAATGATATTACGTTTCCCTTCAAGCGATATCAGATACAACCTGTCTGGCGTGCCGATCGTCCGCAAAAAGGACGTTATCGTGAATTTTACCAATGTGATTCGGATGTGGTAGGCTCTGATTCATTGATGAATGAAGTGGAACTGATACAGATAATGGATGAAGTATTTCGCCGTTTTGGAATTCACGTCATTATTAAAATGAACAACCGGAAAATCCTGTCCGGTATTGCCGAGATTATAGGTGAGGCTGAAAGGATTGTCGATATAACAGTTGCGATTGATAAGCTGGATAAGATCGGCCTGGAAAATGTAAATGAGGAATTTCGTGGCAAAGGCTTGTCTGAAAAGGCAATTGCAGCTTTGCAGCCGATTATTATGTTGAGCGGGAGTAATCAGGAGAAGGCTGCCCGTTTGAAAGAAGTGCTGGCTGCTTCGGAAACAGGATTGAAAGGGGTGGAGGAAATGGAATTCGTTTTTGAACGCCTGAAGTGTGTGGAGCTACAGGCTCCTCTGGAATTGGACCTTACCCTCGCGCGCGGACTTAATTATTATACCGGAGCGATCTTTGAGGTAAAAGCAATGGATGTTCAAATAGGAAGTATTACCGGTGGAGGGCGTTATGATAACCTGACCGGGGTATTTGGCATGGAGGGTGTATCCGGTGTAGGTATGTCGTTCGGAGCAGACCGTATCTTTGACGTGCTGAACCAATTAGACTTGTATCCGGCTGATTCGTTACAGACTACTCAGCTGATGTTCGTAAATTTTGGAGAAAAAGAAGAAGCATACTTGCTTCCGTTACTCTCCCGGGTGCGTGCTGCCGGTATCCGTACAGAATTGT
Organism: Parabacteroides sp. PH5-46; assembly: GCF_029892785.1. Taxonomy (GTDB): domain Bacteria; phylum Bacteroidota; class Bacteroidia; order Bacteroidales; family Tannerellaceae; genus DFXE01. Next base: position 79,755 of record NZ_JARXXA010000013.1, on the reverse strand, counting down.
ATCCGGAAGCTGCCAAAATGAAAAAGCAAATGGGCTATGCCGATGCAAAGAAAATACCTTTCGTGGCATTGGTGGGCGAAAATGAAATGGCAGATGCTAAGGTGAACCTGAAGAATATGATAACAGGGGAACAGTCGTTACTGACGATTGAGGAATTGATTCAGCAATTCTGATTCTGCCAAAACGTCACAGTGAATGTCAGGCAAAATAACATCCTGTCAGTTTGAAAAGATTGGCACAGATTTCGCATAAGCTTAGACAAAAAATGACTACATAATCAATTACAAACAATTAAAAAATAACAAAAATGAAGATTAAGCCATTAGCAGACAGAGTGCTGGTTAAGCCTGCTGCAGCAGAAGAAAAAACAGTTGGTGGAATCATTATTCCTGATTCGGCAAAAGAAAAACCTTTGAAAGGTGAAGTGGTAGCCGTAGGTAACGGTACAAAAGATGAGGATATGATTGTAAAATCTGGTGATTGTGTGTTATACGGCAAATATGCCGGAACAGAACTTGAGTTGGAAGGCGAGCAGTATCTGATTATGCGTCAATCTGATATTTTAGCAATTATTTAAAATAAAATAGATAGTAAACAATTATGGCAAAAGAAATCAAATTCAATATGGAAGCCCGCGACCTTTTGAAAAAAGGTGTAGATGAGTTGGCTAATGCAGTGAAAATAACACTGGGTCCTAAAGGACGTAATGTGATTATCGAAAAGAAATTCGGTGCTCCTCAGATAACTAAAGACGGTGTAACAGTTGCAAAAGAAATAGAACTTTCATGTGCGTATGAAAACATGGGAGCTCAGTTGGTGAAGGAAGTTGCTTCCAAAACAAATGACAATGCTGGTGACGGTACTACTACTGCAACGGTTTTGGCACAGTCTATTATCGGAGTAGGTTTGAAGAATGTTACTGCAGGCGCTAATCCTATGGATTTGAAACGTGGTATCGACAAAGCGGTTGTCAAGGTAGTAGAATCTATCGCTTCTCAGGCTGAAGCTGTAGGTGATAGCCTTGAGAAAATTGAGAATGTAGCGAAAATTTCCGCTAATGGCGATGAGAGTATCGGCAGACTGATTGCCGAAGCAATGAAGAAAGTGAAAACAGAAGGTGTTATCACAGTAGAAGAAGCAAAAGGTACAGAAACTACAGTTGAAGTAGTGGAAGGTATGCAGTTCGATCGTGGCTATATCTCTCCTTATTTTGTAACAGATACGGAAAAGATGGAAGCTCAGATGGAAAATCCGTATATTCTGATTTACGAAAAGAAAATCTCTGTATTGAAAGAATTGCTTCCGATCCTGGAACAAACTGTACAGACAGGTCGTCCGATGTTGATCATTGCTGAAGATATCGATAGCGAAGCATTGGCTACATTGGTAGTGAACCGCTTGCGTGGTTCTTTGAAGATTTGCGCAGTGAAAGCTCCGGGCTTTGGCGATCGTCGCAAAGCAATGTTGGAAGATATCGCTATACTGACAGGTGGTACCGTGATTTCTGAAGAAACAGGTATGAAACTGGAAGGTGCTACAATGGATATGTTGGGTACAGCTGAAAAGGTGACTGTAAACAAAGATAATACTACTATTGTAAATGGTGCCGGCGACAAAGCTGCGATCCAGGCTCGTATCGGTCAGTTGAAGTCTCAGATCGAATCAACTACATCAGACTACGACAAAGAAAAACTGCAGGAACGTCTGGCTAAAATGGCTGGTGGTGTAGCTGTTCTTTACGTAGGTGCTCCTTCAGAAGTAGAAATGAAAGAAAAGAAAGACCGTGTGGATGATGCTTTGAGTGCTACTCGTGCTGCTATTGAAGAAGGAACAGTGCCTGGTGGTGGTGTTGCTTATATCCGTGCGATTGCTACTCTTGAAGGAATGAAGGGTGACAACGAAGATGAAACAACCGGTATTGAAATAGTAAAACGTGCTATTGAAGAACCGCTTCGTCAGATTGTAGCCAATGCAGGCAAAGAAGGTGCCGTAATCGTTCAGAAAGTAAAAGAAGGTAAAGGCGATTATGGTTACAATGCACGTCTTGATGTATACGAAAACTTGTGCAAGACAGGTGTTATCGACCCAGCAAAAGTAACTCGTGTAGCGTTGGAAAATGCAGCTTCTATTGCAGGTATGTTCCTGACTACCGAATGCGTAATAGCCGAAAAGAAAGAAGACGCTCCGGCAATGCCGATGAACCCTGCTGGTATGGGTGGCGGCATGGGCGGCATGATGTAATTTAAAAAAGGAGAAGCAAAACGCTTCTCCTTTTTTATGCAGTACGCAGAACGGAATACGTAGAACGGGAAATTCATACCCTCAAAGGGGAAAAAGCGTTCTGCGTGTTCCGTTCTGCGTACTGCGAAAAAAGCATTGCTATATAAAGAGGAAGAGGCTTGCTGCCATGACAACCATACCGGCTACCAAACCGAGGATGGAAAGGTGGTGCTCTCCGTATTTTTGAGCGCTGGGAAGAAGTTCATCCATTGAGATGAAGACCATGATGCCAGATACGGCGGCCAGTATAAATCCGTTGATGGAAGGAGTCCAGAAAGGCATAAGGATCAGAAAGCCAACCAAGGCGCCAATCGGTTCGGCCATGCCAGAAAGGAAGGAAAGAAAAAATGCCTTTTTTTTGTTTCCCGTAGCCTGATAAATAGGTACAGATACGGCTATACCTTCGGGGATGTTGTGAATGGCAATAGCAAATGTGATGGGGAGAGCTACCTCAAGGCTGTTTAAAGCAGACGTAAACGTAGCGATACCTTCCGGAAAGTTGTGAATACCAATAGATAAAGCCACCAGTAGACCGGTTCTTTTCAGACCGGCCTGCTTTTTATCCAATTCGGAAATATCCTTCATTTCGTGCGGGTTTTTATCTTCCGGAATCAAAAAATCTATCAGGTTGATGAATCCCATCCCTCCAAAGAACGCCAAAAGCAGATAGAGTGTGCCGGTTCGTTCACCAAAATGCTCGATAAGCCCGGCTTTGGCCTCCGACATCATTTCCATAAAAGAAACATAGATCATAACACCGGCTGAAAACCCCAATGCCGTGGATAAGAATTTAGTGTTTGTGCGCTGGGTGAAAAATGCCATAATACTACCTATGCCGGTCGATAATCCGGCAATAAGTGTCAGCCCGAAAGCGGTTAATATCGTTTGAGTATCCATAAAGACTTACTTTGTAAAACAAAAGTAAGAAGTTTTTAATATATTTACAGCCAAAAGACGGATAATGCAACAATATACGGAAGATGAACTTGTAGCGCGTTTGCGGGAACCTGCCTCCCAAAGGGATGCATTTTCCTATGTCGTCGGTATGTATAGCGAGAAGTTATATTGGCAAATTCGTAAAATGGTATTGAGCCATGATGATGCGAATGATATATTGCAGAACACTTTTCTTAAGACATGGATGAACATAGAGCATTTCAGAGGCGAAGCCAAATTGTCTACCTGGCTGTACAAGATAGCCATTAATGAATGTATTACTTTTTTAAACAAGCAACGCAATATAAATAATGTGTCAATTGATGATACGGATGTGTTCTTGCTGGAGCGCTTAAAAGGAGATGAATATTTTGACGGAGACGCAGCGCAGATGAAACTGCAGGAAGCCATTCTGACGTTACCGGAAAAACAGCGGCTTGTTTTCAATATGAAGTATTTTGACGAAATGAAATACGACGAAATGTCGGATATACTCGGAACCTCGGTCGGAGCTCTGAAAGCCTCTTACCATCATGCGGTAAAAAAAGTAGAGGAGTTTTTAACAAAAGACCTTTAAACCTTTTGTTTGTTGTATTGTCAAAGACTATAAAAAGCATAAAATAGTATGAAAAAAGAGTTAAAAGATATTGAGCTTCTAAAAGGGGGAAATTCATTCAAGGTGCCAGAAGGTTATTTTGAGAGTTTTACGTCCCGGATGATGGAACAGCTCCCGGAGAAGACGTATAGTGCGCCGAAAAAGGTCACCATGCTCGATCGTGTCCGGCCTTGGCTCTATATGGCTGCTGTGTTTGCGGGCTTAGGTCTGTTCTTTAAAGCCATCGTAGGGATAGATAGCTCTACGCAATTAGCGCACACGGATACATTGGCGATACAATCCACTGTTACTACGCCGGTGCTTGCTACATTGCAGGGAGATGAAGAGGAGGAGTATTTGGAATATCTCGAAAACCAATATACAAGTTATATTTTAGCAGAAGAATTAAGCAATTACGAATAAAATGAATGGGAAAATGAGGTTTTTAGGATATTTTTGTAATATTCTTTGTAAGAATCAAATATTTATTCTTACATTTGTGGCGGTTATGATTTTATCCCCTTTGGGAATAGACGCTCAGGAGAAAGGTAGGCCTGAAAGACAATTTGATAAAGAAGTGTTTTTGGCAAAAAAAAGAGCTTTTATCACAGCAGAACTTTCCCTTACCCCTGAAGAGGCCGCAGATTTTATGCCTTTGTGTGAAGAGTTACAACAGAAGAAATTCGAAGCAGGGCACAAATGCCGCAAAATTTCCAAAGAAATGAAATCAAAGACAAGTCCGACTGATGTAGAATATGTTCAGGTAATTGACGAATGTTTGAATGTAGGTCTGAAAGAAGCAGAGTTGGAAAAAGAATATTACGAGAAATTTAAAAAGATACTTCCCCCGGCAAAACTGTATAAATACAGAGATGCGGAATTTAAGTTCGCACGTGAATTTATGAGAGGGTCGAGGGAGAAAAGAAATAACAACAAAGATAGATAAGGATATTATCATTATTTGTGTTTTTTGTTTAGATTTAGTTTTGGCGTTTAAGTTAAGGGAGGGGTGGCGACGTGATGTCGGTTCCCCTTTTGTTTTTTTGTTCTTCAAAATCTGTTTTTAAACACTACAATTTATTATCTTTGTGGCTGGAAATGTTCACTACATTATTTAATATATATAAAGTATGGAAATCGTAAAAGTATTAGGAAGAGAGATTTTAGATTCGCGTGGTAATCCTACTGTGGAAGTAGACGTTCTTTTGGAGTCGGGCGCTTTCGGGCGTGCAGCTGTTCCTTCAGGAGCTTCAACTGGTGAAAATGAAGCCATCGAACTTCGTGACGGTGACAAAAAACGTTATGGAGGTAAAGGTGTTCTTAAAGCTGTTGAGAATGTAAACAAAGTAATTGCTCCGGCTATTTCCGGTATGAGCGCTTTGAATCAACGTGAGATTGACTATAAGCTTTTGGAACTTGATGGAACAAAGACTAAATCAAAATTAGGTGCTAACGCTATGTTAGGAGTTTCTTTGGCTGTTGCTAAAGCTGCTGCAAACTATCTTGATTTGCCTCTTTACCGTTATATCGGTGGTACTAACGCTTACGTTATGCCGGTTCCTATGATGAATATCATCAACGGAGGTTCTCACTCTGATGCTCCTATTGCATTCCAGGAATTTATGATTCGTCCGGTAGGCGCTAAGAGCTTCCGTGAAGGATTACGTATGGGTGCTGAAGTGTTCCATGCTTTGAAGAAAGTATTACACGATCGAGGCTTGAGTACTGCTGTAGGTGACGAAGGTGGCTTTGCTCCTACCTTGGAAGGTACTGAAGATGCTTTGAACTCTATCCTTACAGCTATTAAAGCTGCTGGATACGAGCCTGGAAAAGATGTGACAATTGCTTTGGACTGTGCCGCTTCTGAATTTTATGACAAGAAAGGTACATACGATTATAGCAAGTTTGAAGGTGCAAAAGGCGCAAAACGTTCAGCTAAAGAACAAGTGGCTTTCTTGCAGGAACTGGTTGAGAAATTCCCTATTGACTCTATCGAAGACGGTATGGACGAAGGCGACTGGGAAGGCTGGAAGATGCTTACCGATGCTATCGGCTCAAAATGTCAGCTAGTAGGTGATGACTTGTTCGTAACTAACGTAGAATTCCTGAAGAAAGGTATTCAAAGCGGTTGCGCTAACTCAATCCTGATTAAAGTAAACCAGATTGGTACATTAACAGAAACGTTAGACGCTATCGAAATGGCTCACCGCAACGGATACACATCTGTAACTTCACACCGCTCAGGTGAGACAGAAGATGCTACAATTGCTGACATCGCTGTTGCTACTAACTCAGGACAAATCAAGACTGGTTCACTGAGCCGTTCTGACCGTATGGCAAAATACAACCAACTTCTCCGCATCGAAGAAGAACTGGGTAACTTGTCTGTTTACGGATATGCTAAACTGAAATAATCTCAGTAAAATATAAAACGAAAAGAGAGGCCTTTTGGGTCTCTCTTTTTTTATGAAAGTATGTAGCGTAGTTGATCTAATATGAGGGGGACTTCTGACTCTTCAATGCCTGCTATCACCAGGTCGGGGATGTCTTGTATGAACTGTTCCCTGAACTTTTGAAAATCATTATCTTCCTGTTGGATTGCCTGCTTGTAGTAGTCGATGGCGCCTTTAATATTTTGCAAGGCCCACTCGGTATGTCCGGCATTCAGGAAGTCTTGCATGTTCGGTTGATTCGTGAGTATCTTATGATAGTAGTTGCGCGCCTGATCGTATTTGCCGGTCAGGAATGAGCACCATGCGATCGGTCGCCAAGCCTTATGGCTCTTTGTATCGAGGTATTCTACCTTGAAATAATACTTCAGAGCCTCGGTGTAATTCTTAAGTTCCAGATGGCAGTGTCCGATGCTGATCTGCACTGATAGGTCGTCCGGACTTAGTTCTTCGTAACGGCGATAGTATTCCAGGGCTTCTTCCAGCTGTTTTAGCGAACGGTAGCATCCTGCAATCCTGCGGATGGTCCATTTGCTGTCCGGGTTCAATAGGTCGGCATATAGGTATGCGTCTAAGGCTCCGTCCATATCTCCTGTCATTTGCTTGCAATAGCCGATTTTTTGGAAAAGGATATCGCTCTCTTTGTTCAGGTTTGACAGATGATTGAATATTACCAAGGCATCTTCGAAATAGTGCTTCCGGAGGTAGTATTCGGCAATCGTTGTCAGGCTCTCCTGATCGGATATGTATGGCTGAAAAATCGGAAGATTATGGAAGTCGAGCGGCAGACTGAATATATCGTCAAAATCAAGACGGGAAGGATATAATTTGTAAAACCGATATAAATCCTGAACATACTGTCCGGCTATGGCTTCGAATTTGATTCGTTTGCTAACAAGGTCTTCTTTTTTCTGCTGAATCATCTCGGCAGCCTGACTATTGAATTGCCCGGCCATCATTTTGCGGGCAGCTTCCGGTAGTTGCATCATGCTGAAGTAGAGCGAGTACTTGTCGGAATTGCACATAAAGGATGCATCGGTCATAATTTCGAGAACTTCCTTCTCGCTGTTTTCCTGTTTGAATTTGCCTCCGAATGACGAATGATCCGGTGTGAAAGGCAAGAACCAGTTACTCAACTCGCGGAAGAATGGGAAATTCTTCAGATGGACGAATGTAGAGTGCATAATGTCTGCCCCTTCCTGTTGCAACTCGCCAAATTCCTCCATTTTCTTACCTAATGCGCTGTCGGCAAAAAGATCTTGCCAGTCGGGATTCATCTCGTCTCCTAAGTGTTCGGGAGAGAAATCGCTCAGGTTTATCTTTTTACTGATCTTCGGGCTTAGTTTGATCATCTCGGGGATGATTTCGTCTTGTAGCTTCCGGGATATCTTTTCTGTTTCCCTTGCCAGGATAAAGCGGAGCGTAATCGTAAGGATTGCGTTGGTGAATCCCGGCTCTTCGGCAGCTGTAGCCAGCCGGTTCTCTATCTGTGGATATAAGGGAGTGCGTTTTTTGTATATATATAATGAAAGCAATACGCTGATAAGGGCGCGAACTCTTACTTCCTTTTCAGCCGATACACTGGCGGCGTCAAATAATAAAAGTAGCTTTTCTTTGTCGAATGCCGTCTGCATACCCAAGAACAAGGCAGACACGATCTGGCAGCCTGCGGTAAAGGGCAACAAGGTATCGTCTAATATCTGTTTGATCGCCAGGCTTTCTTCGGGAGTAAGCGGGTCGGACACCCAGATTTTATTGAACAGGAGCGACAGAGTCGTTTCATACTCTACATCATTATTTGTTTCGGAGTAAGTAGACAATCGCTTGTATAGGTCGGTATAAGAAGATTTGGGCAAAACCTGTAAACTACGTCTCCGGTTGTAGAAAATGTGCGATGATTCCACTGCCAGTAACTTATGTTTAATCTGATCGGACAGTTCATAAGTAGAAGCTTGCAGGTTCAGATAGATAGATTCCTGCATCGGATCCTTTACGCCCTCCATCCGGTAGCGCAGCATGTACTGATAGGTTTCCTGCAGCTCGTTTAGTTTTTCCTGAAACGTATAATCATCACTTCCCGCTATAAGCGCCTGTAAAGTATCGAAAGCGCTCTTTAATTCTTTGTTGTCTAACGAACCAATGGTTCGGTTATATGCCTTATTTATTTGTTCTATTGTCATATCTTGTTGAATGATATGCCAAAAATATAATTTTTGCCCTAAAATACCTATCTTTGCACACCAAATAAATATAGCAGATGAACAATATTCGCAATTTCTGTATTATTGCCCATATAGACCATGGGAAAAGTACCCTGGCCGACCGTTTGCTGGAATATACTAAAACCATAGAAAGTAATTCGCAAGCACAAATTCTGGATGATATGGATCTGGAGCGTGAACGTGGTATCACGATTAAAAGCCATGCCATCCAGATGGAATATACCCGCAATACCGAAAAATATACCCTGAACCTGATTGATACTCCGGGGCACGTAGATTTTTCGTATGAAGTTTCTCGTTCCATTGCAGCTTGTGAGGGAGCTTTGCTTATTGTAGATGCCGCTCAGGGTATTCAGGCACAGACTATTTCCAACTTGTATATGGCTATCGAACATGACTTGGAGATTATTCCGATTATTAATAAGATAGACCTGCCCAGTGCCATGCCGGATGAGGTAGAAGACCAGATCGTAGAGCTGCTGGGGTGTAAGCGTGAAGATATCCTTCGTGCCAGCGGAAAAACGGGTGAAGGTGTTTATGAAATACTGGATGCTATTGTAGAAAAAGTACCGTCTCCCAAAGGAGACCCGGAAGCTCCGCTACAATGCCTGATCTTCGACTCTGTATTTAATTCTTTCCGTGGAATTATAGCTTATTTTAAAGTAGTAAACGGGGTGATTCGTAAAGGAGATCACGTGAAGTTTATCGCTACGGGCAAGGAATATGATGCCGATGAGGTGGGAATCTTGAAATTACAGATGTCTCCCCGGAGCGAAATACGAACCGGCGATGTGGGATATATTATCTCCGGAATAAAAACCTCTAAAGAGGTAAGGGTAGGGGATACCATCACGCATATAAAAGGAGGAGCGGCAGAGGCTATTGCCGGCTTTGAAGAAGTAAAACCGATGGTGTTTGCCGGAGTGTACCCCATCGAGAGTGAAGACTTTGAAAACTTGCGAACTTCTCTGGAAAAGCTCCAACTGAATGATGCCTCACTTACTTTCCAGCCCGAAAGCTCTGCTGCTTTGGGTTTTGGTTTCCGTTGCGGATTCCTGGGATTACTCCACATGGAAATTGTACAGGAGCGTCTGGATCGTGAATTCGGCATGGATGTGATCACTACAGTCCCGAACGTATCTTATAAGGTGTACGACAAAAAAGGGAGCTGCATGGAGGTGCATAATCCGAGTGGCCTGCCCGATCCTACCTTAATAGAACATATTGACGAGCCTTATATCCGGGCTTCCGTTATTACCAATACAGCCTATATCGGCCCTATTATGACGCTTTGTCTGGGCAAACGGGGTATTTTGCTTAAGCAGGATTATATCTCCGGCGACCGGGTAGAAATCTTTTATGATCTGCCTTTGGGTGAGATAGTGATCGATTTTTATGACAAGCTAAAGAGTATCTCTAAGGGCTATGCTTCTTTTGATTACCATATTCAGGATTTCCGTCCTAGCAAACTGGTTAAGCTGGACATCCTGTTGAACGGTGAGCCGGTAGATGCCCTTTCTACGCTGACACACGTGGATAATAGTGTGACCTTCGGACGCAGGATGTGCGAAAAGCTGAAAGAACTGATTCCTCGGCAGCAATTCGATATTGCCATTCAGGCGGCTATCGGTTCGAAGATTATTGCCCGCGAAACCATCAAGGCTGTCCGTAAAGACGTAACAGCTAAATGTTATGGTGGAGATATCTCGCGTAAACGCAAACTCTTGGAAAAACAGAAAGAAGGGAAGAAGCGTATGAAGCAGATCGGAACCGTAGAAGTTCCCCAAAAAGCTTTCCTTGCCGTCTTGAAACTGGATTAATTCCCGGACGTCACCAAAATAAAATAGCTCGTGTCCTATGAAAAGTGAGACACGAGCTATTTTTATTTAGTAACGTCTGATTTTTTATACTACACCTTGTGCCATCATCGCTTTGGCTACCTTCATGAAGCCGGCAATGTTTGCACCTTTTACATAGTTGATGTAATTACCTTCTTTGCCGTGAGCAACGCATTGTTCGTGGATAGCGCTCATAATTTGATGCAACTTGGCATCTACTTCTTCGGCTGTCCAGGAGATATGCATGGCGTTCTGTGTCATTTCCAAACCGGATGTAGCCACACCGCCTGCGTTTACTGCCTTGCCGGGAGCAAATAGCATTTTGTGCTCAATGAATAAGTCTACCGCTTCAGCCGTACAACCCATATTTGATGTTTCAGCTATACAAATGGCCTTATTAGCAATGATAAGTTTGGCATCGTTCTCGTCCAACTCGTTTTGCGTAGCACATGGAATTACGATGTCTACTTTTTGTTCCCATGGGCGTTTGTTCGGGAAGAACTTCGCGTTCGGATATTGTTGCACATAGGGCTCTACGATATCGTTACCCGAATTACGCAGTTCCAGCATATAATCTATTTTTTCTCCGCAGATACCGTCCGGATCGTATACGTATCCGTCCGGGCCGGAGATAGTAACTACTTTAGCGCCGAACTCAGTCGCTTTAGTGGCAGCTCCCCAGGCTACGTTTCCAAAACCTGACAGGGCAACTGTTTTCCCCTTAATGTCGATACCATGCGTTTCAAGCATCTGATGAACAAAGTATAAGGAACCGAATCCGGTAGCTTCCGGACGAAGGATAGAACCTCCGAACTCAAGCCCTTTTCCGGTGAAAGTACCTGTGTTTTCACGAGCCAGTTTTTTGTACATGCCGTACATATAACCAACTTCACGACCGCCTACGCCTATATCACCGGCAGGCACATCTGTGTCGGGCCCGATATTACGCCATAGCTCCATAATGAAAGCCTGGCAGAAGCGCATGATTTCACCATCGCTTTTACCACGAGGTGCGAAATCCGATCCACCTTTACCGCCTCCCATAGGAAGAGTAGTCAGCGCATTTTTGAAGGTTTGCTCAAAGCCTAAGAATTTCAAAATAGACAGGTTTACCGACGGGTGAAAACGTAATCCACCTTTGTACGGGCCGATGGCACTGTTAAACTGCACACGATACCCCAGGTTTACCTGGACATCCCCTTTGTCGTCTACCCAAGGTACACGGAAAGTGATGATACGCTCTGGTTCTACCAAACGTTCTATGATTTTTGCTTTCTCGAATTCCGGGTGTTGATTGTAAACATCTTCAATAGAGATGAGGACTTCCTTTACAGCCTGTAAATACTCCTTTTCCCCCGGATGCTTTGCTTCTAGAGCAGATAAGATCAATTCTGTCTTCATAGCGTTTAAAATTATATTTAGGTTGCAATTTGTTCACAAATGTAGGTAAATTTACGGATAGAAAAAGTTTTCGGCTTACTTTTTGGCAGTTTGAAATGTTAATTTTTTTGTTTCTGAAATCAAGGCTTTTTTGTCTGCTCATAACTGTGAAGTAACATGTAATGCCGTATCCTGTTTTTTGTTTACTTTTGGACAGTTTTAACAGCAATATTATGGGCAGCATACCTGATTTTAAGAATATGGTCTTTAGAGACACCCCTTTCGCCAATCTGATGAACAAGCGTATATATAATGTATTGCTTATAGCTACAAAATATGACGCTTTTATGCTGGAAGATGATGGGCGCGTGGACGAGCAGATATTTAACGAGTATACCGCTTTGAGCCTGCGCTATCCTCCCCGTTTCACACAGGTTACTACAGAGGAAGAAGCCCTGGCGGAGTTGCAAGACCGCAATTTCGAACTTATTATTTGCATGCCGAATATGGACGATATTGATATCTTTGCTGCTCCTAAAGAAATAAAGATACATTATCCCAACATACCGATTGTTGTATTAACGCCTTTTTCAAGAGAAGTTACCCGAAGAGTAGCCAATGACGACCTGAGCGCCATTGATTACATCTTCAGCTGGCTGGGTAATGCGGAGTTGCTTCTGGCTATCATCAAACTGATAGAAGATAAGATGAATGCCGAAGACGATGTCAAGAGCGTAGGCGTACAAATCATCCTGTTGGTGGAAGATTCCATCCGCTTTTATTCTTCTACACTACCGCATTTGTACAAGTTTGTACTGGAGCAAAGTCAGGAGTTTTCCAAGGAAGCATTGAATGACCACCAGCGGACCTTGCGTATGAGAGGACGTCCGAAAATCAAGCTGGCACGTACCTATGAAGAAGCTGTCCGAATTTTCGAGACATATAAGGATAATATGCTGGGCATTATCTCGGATATGAGCTTTATGCGTGAAGGTGTAAAAGACCCGCTTGCCGGATATAAGTTCGGGCGCTATGTTCGCAAGACAGGCTTGGTAATTCCGATTATCATGGAGTCTTCGGAATCCTCTAATAAGGTATACGCAAAGGAACTGGGCGCTTCTTTTATAGATAAAAACTCAAAGAGCTACCCTCAGGATTTACGGAAGAAGATCACACAACGTTTCGGATTTGGCGATTTTATTATCCTGAACCCGCAGACGAAGGAAGAAATCATGCGCATAAAAGACCTGAAAGACCTGCAGCGAAAGATTTTCGACATTCCCGATGATTCATTAGTGTATCACTTGTCGCGCAACCATTTCTCTCGTTTCTTTTATTCGCGTGCCATGTTCCCTCCTGCCGAGGTACTGAAGCGTGTAGACGTGATTGACTATAAGGATATGGACGAAGCGCGCCAGTTGATTTTCGACCTGATTGTGCAATATCGCCGGATGAAGAATAGCGGGGTAGTAGCCGTATACCAAAAAGAACGTTTTGACGAATACAGCAATTTTGCCCGTATTGGCGAAGGCTCCTTAGGAGGAAAGGGGAGAGGTCTTGCTTTTATCGGTGCCATGGTAAAGCGCTATCCGGAGTTGCATACGGAGAATTTTGAAGTAACCATTCCCAAAACGGTCGTTATATGTACGGATATTTTCGACGAGTTCATGGAAACCAACGAACTGTATCCTATGGCATTGAATGAGACGGATGATGATACAATCCTGAAATATTTTATTCGCGCCAGCCTGCCTTCTTCCCTGATTGAAGACCTGATGGCTTTCTTCGATGTAGTGAAAGGACCTTTGGCCATTCGCTCTTCCAGTTTGCTGGAAGACTCGCACTACCAGCCTTTTGCCGGGATATATTCTACTTACATGGTACCCAAGAATCAGGACAAATATGAGATGCTCCGAACGGTAAGCGATGCCATAAAAGCGGTCTACGCCTCTGTGTTTTACAAAGACAGTAAAGCTTATATGACGGCAACTTCCAATCTGATCGATCAGGAGAAGATGTCTATTGTTCTGCAGGAAGTAGTAGGTTCTCAGTACAACCATCATTTTTATCCGACCATATCCGGAGTCGCCCGTTCGCTTAATTTTTATCCGATAGGGAATGAGAAGGCAGAAGACGGGATTGTAAATATCGCATTAGGCCTCGGAAAATATATTGTGGATGGGGGACTTACATTGCGCTTTTCTCCTCTTCATCCTCACAATATACTTCAGCTAAGTACGATGGAGTTCGCTCTTCGGGAGACGCAAACCCGCTTCTATGCCTTAGATCTGGAGAACCTGGCGGACCAGTTCTCTATCGACGACTCCTTTAACCTGCTACGCCTGAGCGTGAAAGATGCTGACGCCGATGGCTCGCTACGATATATTGTTTCCACCTATGATCCGTACGATCAGATCGTACGGGACGGTTACTACCCAGGCGGACGAAAAATCATTTCTTTCACCAATATCTTACAACATGATGTTTTTCCGCTGGCGGAAACATTAGATAATATTTTAAAGATCGGACAATCAGAAATGGCACGTCCGATAGAGATTGAGTTTGCCGTAAATATAGATACTGAAAATCCGGAAAAGGCTACATTCTATCTCCTACAGATCCGTCCGGTAGTGGATAACAAAGAGATTATGGACGAAGACCTGGGCCTTGTAGAGAATGAAGAAGCGATCATCTCTTCCACTAGTGTGCTGGGGCATGGCGTTGTGAATAATGTATATGATATAGTATATGTAAAGACAAGTGCCTTTAACTCTTCGAACAATCAGTTAATTGCCTACGAGATAGAAAAGATAAACAAAGAGTTTGTAGAGCAGGAAACCGGATACGTATTAGTTGGGCCGGGACGTTGGGGGAGCAGTGACCATTGGCTTGGTATTCCGGTAAAATGGCCCCATATCTGTAATGCACGCGTCATTGTAGAATCAGGTTTGGAAAATTACAGGATAGACCCCAGCCAGGGAACCCACTTCTTCCAAAATCTGACCTCTTTTGGAGTAGGCTATTTTACAATCAACCCATTCAAGGGAGACGGTTGGTACGACGAAACCTTCCTGAATGCCCAGCCAGCCGTACAAGAAACAGAATTCGTCCGCCATGTCCGCTTCAAAGACCCCATCGTCATTAAAATGGACGGCAAACGAAGCCAAGGCGTAATCATGAAACCATAATTAAATATAAAATGAATCAAGAACCTGTATTAAACGAAGCAAAGAAAGACTACTCGCGTCCGATGCATACGGCAGAGCACATATTAAATCAGACGATGGTTCGGATGTTTAGTTGTCCGAGATCGAAGAATGCGCATATTGAGAGGAAAAAAAGCAAGTGTGATTATCTGTTGACAGAAGATCCCGGAACAGAGAAACTGGCGGAAGTAGAACGAATCGTAAATGAAGTGATTGATAAACATCTGCCGGTAACTATTGAATACCTGACACATGAAGAGGCTGCCGGTATTGTAGACCTAAGCAAATTGCCTGACGATGTGAGCGAAACACTCCGTATTGTACGTGTTGGAGACTACGATGCCTGTGCTTGTATTGGCGATCACGTTGACAATACATCCGAGATAGGACATTTTACATTTCTGAACTGCGATTATGCTGACGGAAGATTGCGTGTTCGTTTTAAACTTACTGACTAATTATAACTATTCTTATCACTGGAGTAGAATATTTTTTTTGTAAGTTTGCAGGCGTTTAACGTGATATTTTATTACAAATTTAAATACAATAGTTATGCAAACGATTGAAAAGTACAATTTCGCAGGCAAAAAGGCATTTGTGAGGGTTGACTTTAATGTACCCTTGGATGAAAACTTTAACATTACTGATGATACACGTATTCGTGCTGCTCTTCCTACTCTGAAAAAAATATTGGCTGATGGCGGTAGCCCGATCATTGGTTCTCACCTGGGGCGTCCGAAGGGTGCAACAGATAAGTTTTCACTGAAACATATTTTAGGACATGTGTCTGAATTATTGGGAGTAAATGTACAGTTTGCTAATGATTGTATAGGAGAAGAAGCTGTAACTAAGTCAGCAGCTTTGAAACCTGGTGAAGCTTTATTGTTGGAAAACCTTCGCTTTTATGCTGAAGAAGAAGGTAAACCAAGAGGCTTGGCTGAAGACGCTTCGGAAGAAGAGAAAGCTGCAGCAAAGAAAGCAGTAAAAGCCAGCCAGAAAGAATTTACGAAGAAACTGGCGTCTTATGCAGACTGCTATGTAAATGATGCTTTTGGTACTGCTCACAGAGCTCATGCTTCTACAGCTTTAATTGCTGAATATTTTGATACTGACAATAAAATGTTTGGTTATCTGATGGAGAAAGAAGTAAAAGCTGTAGAAAAAGTAATGACAGATATCAATCGTCCGTTTACAGCCATTATGGGAGGCTCGAAAGTTTCTTCTAAGATCGAAATTATCGAAAACCTGCTTAAGAAGGTTGACAACCTGATTATTGCCGGAGGTATGACTTATACGTTCACGAAAGCAAAGGGAGGTAAGATCGGTAATTCAATTGTAGAAGATGACAAACTAGAACTGGCACTTGAGCTTATAGAAAAAGCGAAAAAAGAAAACGTAAACCTTGTATTAGCCGTTGATGCCAAAATAGCTGATGATTTCAGCAATGACGCTAACACGAAGTTTTGCCCCGTAGGAGAAATTCCTGATAACTGGGAGGGCCTGGATATCGGTCCTGAAACAGAAAAGATATTTGCTGATGTAATTAAGAAGTCAAAAACCATCCTTTGGAATGGTCCGACAGGTGTATTTGAGCTAGAAAACTTTACACACGGAACAAGGTCTGTAGGCGAAGCTGTTGTAGAAGCCACTAAAAACGGTGCATTCTCATTAGTAGGTGGTGGAGACTCAGTAGCAGCAGTAAACAAATTCGGTTTGGCCGACGGCGTATCCTATGTTTCAACAGGCGGTGGCGCCCTATTAGAAGCAATCGAAGGAAAAACTCTTCCAGGCATTGCTGCTATCAGAGGATACTAAACATAAAAAATAGTCTATTTAAAAAGCGATCTCTTTTCGGGATCGCTTTTTTTGGTTGCATATATTGGCTGTACTCTAGTACTTTTGTAAAACCGTTAGCATTTTGCGATCCAGTTTCTGTCCATACCAATCCTCATAATCCACATCTTTCCTACCGGAGTTGAGTAATCCGAAGCTACCATGAAAATTCCAGATTGCCCATCCTATATTGTGTTCTGTGAAAATGCTCAATAAATCATTGAGCCATGCCAGAAATACCGGATGAGGGGTTTCTTTGTGACTGCCACATTCTCCGCAGTGTACGCCAACTCCCTGTTTTAATAAATCTATCCAGGGTTTGTAATAGTCTTCAAGTACTTGCCGATTAAATTCTTCTCCATTGATGATTCCCGGCCAAACGGGAATTGGTGCGTCATCCGGATTTTCCCATACCCAGCTAGCCCGGTAATGCGATATATAGTGAGGGTGATATCCCCGGCAGCTTTGCCCTACTCCCAGATCAATCAGTTCGGGAACAACCTTGCTACCCACATCGTTGCCATCTGCAATAATTAAACGCTCCGGAGTTTGTGCATGAATCACATTTATACAGCCTTTTACTATTTTCCGGTATAGTTGTCCAGGTAGAGGAGTTCTTAGGCTGAATTGGTCATTCATGTCTTCACGGTAACAGGGTTCGTTCAGTAAATCAAAGCTTAATCGTTTGGGTGATATGTTTTTAAAGCGTTTTGCCCACATACTCCAATGCGCATAAAAAGCTTGTTGTGCATGATCGTCTTTCCACAAATTGAACGGTTCTGTAAAGCCGGCATTGATGCAGAATCCGGGTGCTCTATGTAAGTTCAGGTTAACATGTAAATTATATTTGTTTGCCAGATATACCAGTTTTTCTATTTCGTCGATCACTTCTTCATTGAAAGCTATTGTTTCTTCGGGAGTAATATCCCGCCCGCTTTTAGCGCTATAATGGATATATGAGGGATATTGTAAGGGGATACGAACAAAATCAAATCCCCAGTCAGACATCCATTTGAAATCTTTCTCTTTCGAAGCACCCGGCATACCCGGTTTCCACTTACGCGAAGTGTAAAAGTCCATGAGGTTGAAACCCCGCCATCGTGGCAGTTTGTTTTTTATCTGTACCTCTGTACATGAATAATTAGTAGATAAGCCCGCTAATATAGCACTTGCACCCGCTTTCTTTAAGAATGTACGACGATTTATCTCTCTCATTTTTCCACTATTCATTTCCCCACAACTTTGGGCCGTTTCCATTATTTTTTCGCCATTCATGCCGCCATTTATGCAGTTCTACCGGTCCGATCATCGGTTTCGGTTTTCTTAGTTCCTTACTTGGAGCAGGAGGTAATGAAGCGGCTTCGCTTTGATACCAATAGGCTACCGTGCCTATATCCAATGTCATATTATTGCTTCCGCCATGTTCTATTGTCCCTTTTAATGCAGTTTCAAAGAATATCGGATCATTGATGAAGAATCGATACACATGGGTGCGCCCTAACCAACCAACATCGTTATTAACGCGTGGATAGCCATAATACGGATGTTGGAATACTTCTTTAGGACTCCATGACGTATTGAAAAAATCTTCGGTTCCTGTTCCCAGCAAACTTGGCAGACTTTCCCCGTCAATAAAAAACATATCATCACCTTCTCCATACCACATGGCCGTAGGGCTATGCACATAGTAGTTAATCCCCACAAAATGACCTTTTCCTTTTATATCGGCAAATACATAATTGTCTTTTCCGTCTAGATTCAAATGTTGTGGAGCTATAAGCCCCCATTCCGCTTCTCCTTCGGGATACGCTTCCGTCAGTTCATGGTTATACCAGGCATGAAAACGGCCTACATCTTTCGATAACTTTGCTACTTCCAGATAGTCGATGTAAAAGAAAAAAGCACTGATATCCCGGTCTGCCTGATTTTCTATTTCTATCCTTGCTCCGTTAGCGAAAGGCATTGAGAAATAAGACACCAATCCTGTCCCCGTAGCAGGTCCGGCTGTCAGAGGAAGCGAGGAGAAGTTATATCGCTCATTCCAGCCCTGCCCGAAGAATGGACCTATCGGTGATTCTACCGAAGGGTATTCATTGCCATCCCAATACATACGCAAAATGATATCGTTTCTGCTCAACAATTCCGGTAAGGGGGCGATTGTGAACCAAATATGATTAATGACACCGGCTCCCTTTACATCAAATATAGTGACTTTTTCTCCGGGTTTGATGTCGGCCAGGCGATCTCCGCTTCCTCCGGTCTTATCATAACTGCTTATCCGTTTGTTTTTTACATTATGACGCATCTTTGTCAGATCGAACATATCATTGCTTATATCTTGCGCAGAGAGGGCAAAGACAGCCAATGTGCTTATCATTATTGATAAAAATATTCGTTTCATGGTATTTTGTATTTATATATTTATCTGCTAGGTTTGTCCAGATAGAAATAAGCTGTAGATGATACATCGTCCTGTCTGTAATAATTAGTCCAGGCCTTTGGATAGTCCGGATCGTCCATCGCAGGAGTTTTCTTTAGTTCCAATAGTTTGATAAATTTCCATTCGTCAGAATGATCTACTGTAACGGGTATCATAGGGACGTTCGCTTTATACAACTCTAATACTTGCTCATAAGGTCCTCCTCCTATTTGCTGCAATGTAACTCTGCAACTTTCGGTAAATAAAACCGGGTCGGGTACATGGAAACGGTAGAAACTCCATAGCCAGTCTTTGCCGGAAATAGGGCAGCCCTGATACCAATTGCTGTATGCTCCCAATCCCCAGGCCGTTCCAACATAATCTTCTACTCCCGTACCACAAAGGCTGGGGTGCTCTTTATCTCCGTCCAGATAGAATTTCATTTCGCCTTCTCCCCACCAACTGCCGCCATAAGCCGTATTGGCATTCACTCCAAAACTTACTCCGAGAAAACGTCCTTCCCCTTTTATTTCAGGCAAAACGGTATAATCTTTCCCCAATACCGTAGGGTTTTCCCGGTTCCAATAACAATGGAAATACAACATCTTATCATCCCATTTCTTCAAACGGGTCAGATTGACATCATAGAATATATGACTCAGATTTTTGTCCGACTCATTTATAAGCACAATACGGGCCGCTTTCCGGAAAGGCATCGGAATATTCGTATTCATCGATTTACCTTCGGGATTGGAGAAAAAACAGTTCTCAAAGGCTACCATCGTTGCCCCGCCGTTACAAAAGAACTCTCCGAGTGGAACAGAGACGGCAGGGATAGCTGCGTCATCCCAATACATCTTTATTTTAAGTGCTCTCAACATCTCGGGACTTCTGTCATTAACTGTTAACCATATCCGATTAATAATGCCTGCCCCTTTTATGTTTAATAATACGCAGCTATCACCCGCCAGAATCCTGTCAAACGCATGTCCTTTTGCACCTTTATTCTCTAATGCACTTTTTCCTTTCTCGCCACTCAGGTTTTCAAAGCTAGTCCAGGCTGTTTGGCCTTCCCGTTTCATAAAAACCTCTTGGGCGAAAAGTCCGCCATGGGTCATTAAAACAATGAATGTTATATATAAAAATCGGTTTCTCATAGGATCTGTTTTTAATGAATAATTGAGAAATTTATTGATGTTTTTATTTGTCTATATTCCAGCGGATTATGATTCTTTGAAGAACGCACGCATGCGATTCACAAAACGCATGCGTGCGTTCTTGAAATCACATGCATGCGATTTTTAGAAGGCTTGCATACTATTTTTTTCATGTACTAATTGCTGTTATTTTACCTGGATTTCTATTCTCTCTTCCGCTAATCCTTTTGAATGAACCGTTAGTCGCATATTTCCGGATTCTGTTCCGGCTTGCAGTATGGCTAATGCTCTTCCACTGAATGTCTTCAGATTGGGATTGTTAAAGCTGCCCAGATCATCCGGGGCCGCATTGCCACATGCAATAAGTTTGCCGGAGCCGCTCACCGACAATTGAATATCCAGTTCCGCATCAGGTACCAGCCTTCCTTTTTCATCTGTTACTTCAATATGTATATAAGACAGATCATTAGGATTTGCTTTAACTACCGGATGCTCGGCTACAAGACGTATTTTAGCCGGTTTTCCGGAAGTAACTAATGACTTGGAAACAACTTCTTTCCCATTGCGGATACCTGTCGCTGTTAATTCTCCAGCTTGATAAGGTATCATAAATGTGGCAGTAAGATTATCCTCTTTCTTTATAACCTTTTCACCTAATAACTTGCCGTTATTGTGAATCCGTACCATATCAAAATTAGCATATACTGAAACCTGCAGAGGCCGATTCTCATTCCCTTCCCAATTCCAGTGAGGATATTCATCAGGCCATCCCCATTTGCTTACCAGTTCTGTTTTACCCTCTGGAATAGGAGCGTGTACCAGCAGTTCAAGATCGCTTTCTCCCCATACTACATCACGATAATAAGATTGAGGTTTTTTATTACCACAGATATCAATATCTCCACACCACGAAAGATACCAAGGGTAAGGCCTTACCGGAATAGGTACTTCTCCGGCTTTTCCATAGCGCGTGTTCCCGATACCTACTTCGCCGATATAATCAATGCCTGTCCATACAAAGTCGCCTATCACATAAGGCTTTTCTACTGCCATGTTCCAATTGATCAACGCTTCACGGGGGAAAGATTCCGTACCCACCATTACTCTGTCGGGATGCATTTGATGATCTCTTTCATAATGCTTCCATTCATAGTTGTAACAACCTATGTCCAGCAAGGCAAAAGCCGGAATCGTAGCATCCCAATGTTGAGACGGAACTTGCCAGAGGGCACAAATGGCTTGTGTAACGGGACGGGTGGTGTCTAATGATTTCGCTACAGCTACTAATCGTTCGGCAATAGCTAAGCCCGAAGCCTCTGCCCGTTCATAAATTTCATTCCCGATACTCCCGATAATGACCGATGGATGGTTACGATCACGCATCACCATAGCAGCTACGTCGCGATCCGACCACTCATCGAAATACAAGTGGTAATCATTATCCCGTTTAGGATGTACCCACATATCAAACACCTCATCAATGACTAATATTCCCAGACTATCACAAGCATCCAGAAACTGAGAAGAAGGCAAGTTATGAGCGGTACGTATGGCGTTGAAGCCATTTTTCTTCAATAGTTCCACCCGGCGGTATTCGGCTTTGTCGAAAGTTGCAGAGCCCAACAGTCCATTATCATGGTGTACACAAGCACCTTTCAACAAGGTTTCTTTACCATTTAACAGAAAACCTTTTTCGGCTGAAAACTCAATCGAACGAATACCAAAGCGGGTAGATTGTACATCTGCCAACTTACCATCTGCCAGAACTTTCACTTCAGCAGTATATAATGCCGGAGAATCAGGCGACCAAAGCTTTGGCTGATTTACAAAGAGGGAAAGAACCGGATTAACAGCACTTCCCGAAGAACAACTTATTTTCTCTTCAGCCGAGCCTACTATTTCTCCGGCTTGGTTCAGTATAGAAGCCTGTATTACTACTTCTGATGCCGCATCAGCTCCATTCCGAATAGAGACAGCTACATCCACTTGGGATTGCTTTGCGTCTACCAGAGGTGTCGTTACAAACACTCCCCACGGTTCGATATAGACAGGTTGGCTAACCGATAACCATATATGGCGATACAAACCGGCTCCCGGATACCAACGGCTATTATCACCTGTGTTGAAGGTTTTTATTGCTAGTATATTTTCCTTACCGGCAGGGTTCAGATAGGGTGTCAGATTATAACTAAACGGCGTATATCCGTTGGGGTGAAAACCTAAATGATGTCCGTTCAGCCAGACATCCGACAAGACAGATACCCCGTCAAAGCAAATAAAAACGGTTTTCCCCGCATCTTCTCGTTCAAGAGTAAAGCGTTTACGATACCAACCGGTTCCTCCATCGATATTACCGGTAGAGGTTGAGTCTTTTGTTCCTTTCACAAAAGGGCCGATATGCCTGTCGTCCTGAACAAGAGATGGTTCTATATTCCAGTCGTGGGGGATGCTTAGCTCCCGCCAGTCCGAATCATCGAAATCAACTTTTTCGGCATTGGCTATATCTCCTTTTTTGAATTTCCAGCCGGAATCTAATAAATGTTCACCTATGCTCTGTGTGTCTGTCTGCCCTCCAAACTGACAAGATGCAAGAAGAATAGCCATAAACAAATAGATTGTTGGTTTGAAAATATTCATAATCGTCTATTTTACAGGTTTACGAAGCGGAGGATACGGAATTCCATAATGCCCCGTAACAGCCGCTAATAGAAAATAATAATTATCAGCCAGATAATTGTAGCCACAAGGTGCTCCGCCTTTGGTTCGCCAGTCTACACTTTGCAGATATCCAGGGAAAAGTCCGGAGTGGGTAGGCTCACGTTCAAAGGTAGCCAACATAGAGAACAGGATATGATCCGCCTCTTCCCGCATGCCTGTATGATACAATGCCTGTATGAAGTGATAGGCTGTTTGTCCGCACAATCCGCCATTTTCATAACGTCCCCAGCGGGTCATTTCTTCCCATGTGCCCCGGTCGGCTGGGTCAACAGATATTAGGGGGCCGGGAACGCCATATACAAAATCATATCCTTCTTCCTTTAGTTTAGCAAGCATTTTCTCTAAAATAGACTTCGCTAACGATTTTTCCACCAATCCCTGATTAATAGCCATACCGTTTATAAAGGTAAACATATAATCGTGCATGCGTCCGTCTTCACTAATCCATCCGGCATATACGCCTGTTTTAGGATTAAAAAAAGTGGGATGAAATGCCTTTTTGAACAAAGATAGTTGTTTGTCGATAGCTTGTACATCTTTCTTTAATTCCAGTATATCAAAAACTTCCCGCATATTGCGTAGGGCACGATATGCCAGTATATTTACATATGCATCTTTATGACCGAAAGCAAAATCGTCCCACCAGTTCAGGCTGCTGCGTCGTTCACTAAAGAAATTACCATGATACGAGGATTCAAATATTCCGTCCTTATCTACATCGGTATCAATAACCGAACGAACTACGCGTTGCAAGCTTGATTGATGTTGACGGATAAAATCCCAGTCGTTTGTTGTTATCAGATAGTCATACAAGGATATAAGGACTACTTCTGTACTTTCCTGTCCGTAATCCTTCATGCGTCCAGACTCCTGTATCCGTTCGGTAAAGCTACGATGCAATGCTCGTTTTAAGGCATCCAGCATAGATTCGGCACCTGGCAGGGCAGGGGTGAAGACCAACATATCAGCCTTAAAGCTCATTGCCAGATGTGCAACCCCGTTGAGCAACAAATTATCCCCCATCGCTTGTTGTAAAGGATTAACCGGAAAGGCATTCTGCCAACAACGCTTCAGCCCATTAAAACGATCGGCAGAGAAGTCGCAACCTTCTATTTGAGGATAATTCTCATCCAGAACTGTAAATGTAATTTTAGCTTCTATGAGTGTTTCAGTAGTATGAAAGGAAAGGATAACAGAGCCTTTATGGTATGCACGAAAACCGGAGTGTGCCCCTCGGTTGAATGGGCCTAATGCCAAGCCGGCATTGGTATCATCAGGAACGATATGCTCCTGCATATAGATGGATTTATCTGTTGATTCCACTTTTACCAATCCGTAATCGGGGAAATGCAAGATGGCCGGAAGTTGATGTGAAACTTTAATGATCTTCGGTTTATAAAAGGATACCGGTCTGTCGTATTGTTCGGAAGGAGCTTGTTCGGAAGGCAAAGCCCATACGGTTACAGGAGATATATCGGGAGCTGTACAGATTTTGTAGAACTCACCGCTTAGCCCATCCGTAGCTTGTAATTCAAAAGAGCGTTCATTTATAGCCCGGATGCTGATCTTGTCTTTATCCGTATTTCCAACCGTACACCCGCCCATTCCGGGACGTAGCAATGACTTGTCTAACAGTCTCCTGCTTCTTCCGCCCGATTCAATACAAAAATACGCCATATCTGATGTGTTCTTAACACAGGCTAAGGCATAATAGGGAGAGGTATAGGTGACAAAATCACCCGATTCGTCTACCTTTAATGCTCTGTCATTATCTATTTGTGCATGCAAACAGTATGTCGCACACAAAAGGAATGCTATATGTAATATGTATTTCATATTTAAACTGTTTAGAGTTTGTTAGATCTTATCTACCAATATAATAACCGGCCTTTCACTTACATCTACCGTTACAGTCTGATTATTAATGGAAAGTTCTTTCTTACTTCCGTATTCCAGTTTGTCAATGAGGGATACTTGTGTAGCAGAGTCCGCATTATTGCTTAGCTCCAACTTGTACTTATTTACGGTTGTACCATCAGATGTCGGACACCAAAGTACATATGCTCCTTGTCCTGTTTCGGGATGACGATAGCGATACACCCAAACCTTATCATTTCCGGATGTATATTCATCATGGAATAACATTCCTGTAAGTGCTGTTTTCAGTGTTTTTACATAATACCAGGAAGGCTTGAATTCATTGTCAATTGTAATAAAGCCGCTACTACCATATACTCCGTGTGTATAATTCCTTAAGTCGTTGGCCAGGAACATCTGCAAGCGTTCAAAGCCGGCAGCTGATCCTATCAGGAATGCACGAACCAACCATTGCCCCTGAATTTCATTCATTGTAATCTTATCAGGATACAGCTTGTGCCCAAAGGCCGCTGATTGGTAGGTTGTTTCATCCGTATCCCATCCAAACTCTGTCAGCCATAGTTCTACATGAGGCAAATTCTCGTTACGCCAATGTACCAGCTTTTCCAACTTTTCCTTCATTCGGTCTGCTTCCGGACTTACACCATAGGCGTCTTCTTTCGAGTGTTGCTTACCCATTGTATTGCAGTAATGATGAACATTTATTACATCCGCAGGGAACGAACCATCTCTGTAATAGTCGGACCATAGCTTCATCGCCTGTATATAACTTAACGAAAGTTCGGCTAAACCTCCGAACGAAAATTTAATATTCGGATCGGCAGCTTTTACACCAAAACCCGGTCCCAGCTCTCCCATATGCCCGTCATAAGATGCACTGCAATAAGCGGCAAACTGATAGGGGGTGAAGTGTCCGGCAGGGTTGTCCCACCAGCGGTTTCCTTCGTTCCAGTTTTCATAATAGCGGATCAATCCCAAACCGCTTTTCTTGGGGGCTACTTCTGTGGTACGCAGCAGATGATCGGGCACTTTTGCATGTCCATACCGGGCTACAAACTGAAACGAATAATCAGCCATAATCTTATACGATGCCGGATCGGAAGGATCTCCTCCGAAATTGGGAATACATTCGCGTTGGTTCTTTTCGTCTACATGCCGATGTATACAGGGCATACATTCGATCCCCATATCCAGCATTTTCTTATAATAGGTATCACTATTGCCGTCAGACGGATGATATTTATTGCCTAAAGTAGGTATAGGGTCCCATGATATAGGAGTACTAAGGTCTGTTACCCCATTCCATCCCCAGGCCCGGTATTCGCGGACATTCCCTACGGCTTCATGTACTTTGTCAGGAGTATTAATATACGAATTCATGCCAATATACTGATCCATCGGTACATTGAAGGGCATAAATTGGGTTTTGGCTTTTGCCGGAGGCATTTCTTCCAGCGGATACCCCATAAGTACAACTTCTGTAACCGCCAGATCATAGTTTTCAGGGAAATATCCTTCTTCTTTGTGTACAAGAGTGGGATGTTTTTGAATCTGAAGAAAACGTGTCTCATACGGGCAGTCTACCTTTATCCATTTATCTTCATTTTGCAGAGTAACCGATAAGGAATCACTCCAGTTAAACGGCTCTCCGGATGATATTCTCAGTCTACCACCTTTTACCCGGTGGCTTCCGCTTGCATCATAGATCCAGACGGATTCAACCCTGTATTTCCGTTGCAGGTCGATAACAAGTCCGGCCGGCCAGTAAGTAAGCATGCCGTATGTATCCCAACGAGTTTTGGGTGTTCCGTTAATATCCTGCTCGTCAAACCAGTTCATAAAGACTCCCGAACCAGATTCATCAATCACCATATCCTCGGTTATCGGAATTATCTTTGATTCCGGTTGAGAGCAGGATATCCACATAGAGGATGATAAAATAACTAATGCACAAACTGCTATCCTCCAAAACATAATTGTTTTATTCCCAGTATTCATCTTTCTAAGGTATTTGTATATTAACAAGATTATTCTCTAACGCATCTGCCAGTTTTATGGCATTACCATTTATCCGTTTACCGTTTAGCTCAATCTGGGGTTCTTTAATCCCGGTTCGCGTGATCTGTATTTCAAAATGCTTACCTCTGAAGGTTCGTTTAGCCATTACTTTATCCCATTCGGCAGGTAAGCGGGGATTAAAGACCAGCCGGTCGAAGTCGGGCTGAATACCGATCATTTCTTTACTCAGCACATTATAAAACCATGCTACCGAACCTGTTATCCATGTGAATTCCATTTGCAAGCGGTGATTCTTATGATCCGATCCATAGCAACCATTCGCATAGATGTAAGGAGGCATTTTTAATTTCGGATCATCCTCTTTTCCGCTTACATATCCGGCTGAGTGTTGCTTAAATGCTGCATATGCCTCTTCTATACGTCCGGCCCGTAACAAGCCCAGTATCATCCAGATATTCACATGCGAATAAACCGTTCCGTTCTCACATATTCCCGGCTCCATAAAGCTGATGCGTCCGATATGCGGATCGGGAGCCATGAAGGTAGGAGCCAGTAGTAAGTATCCGATCTCTGTTTTCAGTAACATATTCGCCGATTGTATTAATTGCTCCGTCCGCTTTTCATCAGCAATTCCGGCTATCATAGACCAGCTTTGCGCATTCAGGAATATTTTCCCTTCTTTATTCAGTGCAGATCCTACCGGGCGGCCATTATCATCATAACAGCGAACGTACCACTCGCCATCCCATGCAGTTTCGTTGATGGCTTGCTTGATATCATTATATCGCTTCCGGTACGATTCCTCACGGGTATCTTTTAGATAGGCAAACAGGTCTATCATTTGCCGCAAAGCCTCTGCATAAGCCATACTCAGCCATACACTTTCGCCTCGCCCTTCTTTTCCGATACCAGTAAGAGAGTCGTTCCAGTCGCCGAATTTGATCAGGCATAGTCTGTGACTTCCTTTGTTGGCTTCCAGAAAGCCAAGTGCCCGTTCGATATGCTCTAACACAGAAGCTTCCCCTTCATCAAAGAAAGCAATCAGCTCTTGAAGGAAGTCGAAATCAGCCGTTTCTTTCAGGTATGAAACAAGCGTAAACACCAACCACAAAGCACTGTCGGAATAGGCTTTGGTGTCTACAGGGTTCCAGCCGCGCAAGGCCATACCATTGGCATATTGATGACGCAAGGCCATCTGTAGGATTTCTTTTGTTCGTGTCGGATTAAAAGAGGAAACGCCGTAGCCATGCTGTACGATATCCCGGTATCCCATCCACCCCCAGCGACACCATTGCGAGCCGAAATTCGTCTGATGCTTGATCCAGATATTCAACATGCGGTTCAGGTGTTCATCCGGAGTCTGGTAGTAATTATGATTGATGAATTCCTGGTTTTGTTGCTTTAAATCTTTAAAGCAGCTATCCATTATTGTTAGATATCTGTCCCTTAATGTTGCAATTTTGTCTGTCGATTCCGTGATACCCAATACCATATTGAGCGTTTCGGACTGTCCGGCTTCCAAGATGAGGTCGAACTGTAGAACGCCAACTGTTGCATCACTCGAGCCTATCGATCCACTGCACTTTCCTTCCACTACAGCTTGTGGCTCGTTGAGGCTACTATACAGACCCACAAAGGCATCGCGACTCCCGTCAAATCCGGCTATTTCTCTGTCAGGTGCCATAAAGGCTGTCTGGAAATTGTGTGGACTAACGTGCGGATGCTTATTGGCTACCAAAGCATTGATGTCTTTATTTAAGTAGGTTGTGCGGAAAAACATATCTCCGTAACTGTTAAATCCCCACTTGTAAGAAAATTGTATTTGATTATATATGAATATACTAAGGTTTCGTTTCCCGGAGGATTGATTGCTGAAGCCCAGTGTCCACAGCTCAACCGGGTCTTTTCCTTTGGGGACGAATATCCGGAAATCAGAGGCTATTTGCTCTGTTTCTGATTGGATAATCGTATAGCCCAATCCATGTGTGCATTTGTAGGATGTATAGGTGCGCTTAACCGGCTCCCAGTTTACGTTCCAGAATACTCCGGTATCATTATCGCGAACGTAAATCAGTCGACTCATCAGGTTTTCACGACCAAACACATCAAAGTCACATATCCGACCGATACCCGTAAGTAGTTGGACAGCTTCGGTATCGCCTATCTGATAATCCAGGAACCCTACCCCTGTCTGATGAACAGATGAAAACAGGCTGTCATTCCACATAAAGTTGTCAAAAGCACGAGGTGTTTTAGGATCGGTAACTGTAAACTCTGTTCCTGTCTCGTTAAAGTATCCGTATTTGTATTTCATTGAATATATGATTTTTAGTATAAATTTCCCTGTGATCTTCGTAGTGCCTCCAGATAATAATAGTCGGCATAGGTAAGCGGTACATCTACCTCCGAATTACCCGGAAGATGGCCTACCGAATGTTGTAAAATGAAACCTCCGTTTGTTCCCGGTTTTGCCTTGTAAGGCGGATTGGCTAATGACTGGAGCATCGACTTGGCTGCAGTAGCATAACGGATTGATTTTTCTTTATCCACGTAATACTGAAGTTCCAACAAAGCAGAGGCATTAATGGCTCCTGCCGATGCATCGCGAAGCGCTTTGGGTATATCCGGCGCATGAAAGTCCCAGTAAGGGATCATGTCTTCCGGCAAGTTGGGGTGATTCAGTATAAATTCGGCTATATGTACCGCCTGATCCAGGTATTTCTTGTCTTTTGTAATGCGATACATTACCGTATATCCGTATAATCCCCAGGCTTGCCCACGCGCCCATGCCGAACTATCGGCATAGCCCTGGAATGTTTTCTGTGCCGAAACCCGTCCGCTTTTCTGGTCATATACAACCAGGTGGTATGAGCTGTAATCCGGTCGGAAATGGTGACGGATGGTGGTATTGGCATGTGTGATTGCTATGTCATAAAGTGACTTGTCACCGCTTACTTCGCTTGCCCAGAAAAGCAGTTCAAGATTCATCATATTATCTATAATTACGATGAACTCATTCGGGTCCTGGCTATCCCATGAACGGATGCAGCCTACTGTTGGGTCAAACCGGGAAGCCAGTGACTTGGCACTGTTTATCAGAATTTCTTTGTATTCAGGTTTGGGATCTAATCTATATGCATTGCCAAAACTGCAAAACATCATAAAGCCAAGGTCGTGTGTAGTGGTATTAAATTGCTCTTTTTTTAGTAGTTGGAGCATACGTTTTGCCTCATTATATAGCGTCTGATCCTTTGTTTCTTCGTATAGATACAGAAGTGCCCCAGGATAGAATCCA
Source organism: Parabacteroides sp. PH5-46 (assembly GCF_029892785.1). Taxonomy (GTDB): domain Bacteria; phylum Bacteroidota; class Bacteroidia; order Bacteroidales; family Tannerellaceae; genus DFXE01. The sequence continues at coordinate 49,529 of NZ_JARXXA010000013.1, read as the reverse complement.
CTACACCACCATTCTGATCCACTGATGGTTAGTTCCTTTTTTTGCTTATCGTATGATTTGGGAAAGACATTTCTTTCAGCCAGTTCTGTTTTCAAAACATGATATTGAGTAGCTCCCTCCTTGAATTCCTGTGTCGTATCCAACCCTTTGGAAGAGCAGGAAAACAAGCACATAATCAGTAAACCTATAGTGAGAAATAAATACTTTTTTCTTGTCAAAAGAATCGCGTGACATATGTGATTCGATCGCGTGACATATGTGGTTTGATCGCGTGACATATGTAGTTCGATCGCGTGACATATGTGGTTCGATTCTTTTGTTATATCTATTGTATTGTAAGATCTGATAGTCATCATAGTATTAATGTGTAATTGAAATGTTGTTATTTAGAGTAATTGTTTACTTTTTTGATGAGCATTTTGGCTACAGGTATCGATAAAGCTTGAATAAGTGCAATAATTAATAACACATATCGCAAGGCAAATTCAGGTGAAAGATATTGAGCTGTAACTAAAAACAACATACAACCCACGAAACGTCCGATAAATAATCCCCCCTCATGATTGAAGATATAAGCAAACTTGTTCCGTTTCTCTATCTCGGCGATATGATCAATTACACCTAACTGAATAGGAAAATAAGAAGCATCCAACAAAGGACGTGACAATGAATTGCATATCTGGTAAATAACAACGCCGATTGCACTGAAGAAGAAGGTGTTTACCAGGCCTCCGGCAAGGAAGATTAGTAATCCGGCAGCAAAGACATAAATGCGATGTTCGGGCTTGGAGAAGCGCCCTATCAGGTATAACACCAAAGCAGTTATAAGCGAGCCTAAAGCGACCAATCCGCCAAGCGATCCTTCTCCTCCTACAAACGTCATGATCAGTAAGATAGGGAAAAAGAAAATAGCGGCTTGGGCAATCCCTTTAAAACCAGCCATAACGAGCATCCAATACCAGTCTTTCTCAAATTTAAGAAAGACAAACCGTTCGTTTGCCGGGTTCGCAAAATCGCCCCGGTGTACCATTATTGAAGCGAAAATGGTAAGAGCAAAGACTAAAATAGTTAGCCCGACATAGGCTGCTTTAGCCGTATACCAGCCATTGAGTTCTCCGGTCGAGATAAGATAACCTGCTATAGCCGGCATAATGATGAAAGTAATTGTGTAGAAGAAGGTTTCCATGCTGAAGTAAAAGTTCCGGTTGTCGTTGTTCGTTGACGACAGGGACAGGAAATCACGGTTGGCCCAAAAGAAGCCATAAGAACATCCCATCACAAAACCGGCTACCGAAATACCGGCTATCCCGACCGACTTTAGCATCATCATTATTGTCATGGCTGTGCCACTTAATAACATCCCCAGCGAGTATAAACGGGCGATTCGTATCCGCCTCAGCAAGATACCGTTGATCCAGAAAGCAAATGGTATGCCCATGTAGACCATCAGCTGGTAAATAACTACATAGGAGGTGTTTGAAGACTCCCTTAATATATATGCACCTACAAATAGCTCTAAAATAGGTAGTACAAGTGCATAGATAAGGTTAGTCATCAATAAAATACGCATATTTCTTGGGAACGAAATAAAGTGCTGGTATTCTTGTTTAATAATGTTTTTCATACGATTACTGCTTTCTTTGTTTTGAGACATGCTCCATAACTTCTCCAAAAGGCGCTACCCATATCTCTGCAGCACGTTTTGCCAGATAATCAACCAATTCCTGATGCACTTCTGCAGATATATCCAGGTAGTCGCCTCCCACTCCATGAAAAACAATGATGCCTAAGCCTTTTTCTTTGACTATTTTATCCATAAAATTGATCAACCTTTCGGACGGCTCACCCGTCTGTGCCGCAAGAGTTGGAACCTTGAAAAAGTTCAGTTTGCAGAAGTCGGTGATGACAGGGTCTCCGCCACCTCCACGGGCAAAGTGAATGAGCCCCGATTGCTTCATGGGGACTGAGTAATCTTCGCCACCTGCTACTGTTTGCCCGCAAGGATATGCATACGTACGGACTGTATTCCCGTCAATGGCATATAGAAACCCATTCATGACAGCTATTTCTCTTAACATACTCTTTACAGAATAGCATTCAAGGGATGAGCAAGGATAGTCGTTGTTCCCCCCGAGGCAAGGATGATATAAAGAGTGATTCCCCAGCTCATGACCACTTTGGCTGATCTTTTTCCATTCCGGGATATCTTGTGATGTAAGAGTTTGCCCAAACAGGAAGAATGTACCTTTGATTCCTTGTGCATCCAGTTGTGGTATCACGATATTACGATGTGTTTCCAACCCATCATCATACGTAAGGACAATTGCTGCTTTTTTGCCATCCGGCCATTTTATCTGAGCATGCATAACTACTGATAAAGAAAGGCTGATGAGTAATAGTATCTGATATCTTTTCATAAGTCTGTATTTTTCGAGAATAAAATCATCAAATAGACCATAATTGAGTTGCTGAATTATTGTTATACACCTCAGGATGCAGGTTTCACAATGAAAGTAAATGAGTCTTTATTCCTGGGGTTGGATACTTTAAAGTTGATCCGGTGAATCGTATCGCCCCATTTGTGTAATACTCCGGCATCTTCTTCCGACTCAAGTTTGATTTTTTCCACTGATGCCTCCATTTGCCGGGGATCATACGTGATGGTAAAGTCAATGGCTTGTCCTTCTTTTGTTTTATAATGAACCGTAACTTGTCCTTCTTTTTTTATTTCAGAAGGATAACAAGTCATAATATGCTGTGTGACTGATTGGGCTTTAGAAAGGTCAATGTCGTCTTTGATCCGAACCTGCTTTCCCCTTTGCAGTTCAACGGTGCGCATCCATTTATTGATTCCGGCTTCTGATGGATAAGCCTTAGCTATATCTACGGAAAAAGAGGGAGTCTGTCCAGGTTTATACGAAGCATTAGTTGCTCTATGCTCAATGGAACAGCGTTGGTTTATGCCGTTAACAGTCGGCAAATTGTGATAGTCGGAACAATTAAACCAGATCTCATATCTCCGGCTATTAAATGTCCGTGCCGTATACGTTCCTCTCCCTACGTCTATCAATAATGGCTGTCCGTTATAATACACTACAAACGAACCGACATCATTGTGATTATGGGCTTCTGCATTATGCCCACCTTTGGCCGCCACGTAAAAACCGTCTGTTGTCCCCGCCTTATCACGGGCAACCATTACCTCTAAATCGGGTAACCAGACATCTTTCAGAAGCGGAAGACGTTTGGGCGCATTCTTTAGCTCTGCCTGTGTAAATAACGCAAAAAAGTTCATATAAAAAGCATTAGAGCGGAATACAGGAGCGGGTTTTACATAATAAGCGCCAAATTCCATCATATCTTTATCCTGTATATCTTTCCCATACAGATAGACCTGAGCTGCAGAGATATCTACTTTCGGGTCGGCGTCGGCAAAGTTGAGAAAATACTCCTCGCTGATCTGGGCCCGATAGATATATCGTCCCATATTCTTTATCTTTTCATCATCGAATACATAGCGAAAGGCATCATTACTTGCCAGGTTTAAGAGTGCAAAACAACTATACATACGTGAGGCTGCCCCTCCCCAATAACTGGGACCCTCATCACAACCTCCGTCTTGCGGATACCAGTTGATGAACTCATCCAGTATTGCCAACGATCTGGAGATCATAGAACTTCGTTTCTCTTTGTCTTTTTCAAGTAGTAGTACAAAGTTGATCCAGTTGGAGCAGATCCATGGATTCCAGTTGTTAGGCCCTCTTCCGTCATTACTTTCTCCCATCCACCAATGATATTTAGTCATAAAAGGTTGAAACAGCCGATGATCTACCTCATTGTAAATCCGTTTGCGGATTTGTGGAGAAATAATATCTAACTTTTCTCCCAGATAATAATCAGTCCAGGCCAAGAGCAATCCTGTTTCAGAAGCGAATAAATCAACAATAGGCTGAGTTACATCCATTAAACCGGAATATTCTTTGCTAGGAGGTAAATGAGCGGAAGCTCCCCACCATGACTCTTCACAGATAGACCATACGCCATTAACGATCTGATCGATAAAACGCCCTTTATTCTCGGCTATTTCGGCTAATAATAAGGTGCCTAGTGTCGCGCGTTTGCTGAAGCTGATATTCTCGTACACCTGACGGTTTCCTGTACGGGCAATAGCCAGAGATGCTGTTGCCGGCACAGTAGGCCATTCATAATCCAAAAGTGCTTCGGCATCTTCAATATACTTCTTTAGCATCGTTTGATCTGCCTTTGCCCAACCGGCGCGATCGTCCAATGTTGGAAAGGGTGTCCACTGATTATGCGGGATGAGTAACTCTTGCAAATCCTGCAAGGTATATTTTTTGCTGAGTAAGTTTCTCCCCTGGCCAAAAACACAGCAAGAAGTGACAATAAGAAGAAGGCATAATACTGTCTTTTTCATGATATTCTTATTTAAGTGTCTTAATTTGAGTTGTTAATAATTGATTAAAAAACCTGCTATATCATTCAGCTCGTTGTCTGATATGTTTATTTTCAATTCGCCGTTTTTCCATATCCAGTCTTTTTTCTCTGTTTGAGAATGTATTCCAACTGATAGGACTTTTTTAGGTTTAGAGCGCACTTTCATTGATATAGTACCGGAATCAAAAGGAACTACTGCCACACTAGACGATTCCGTAATGGACTTATCATCTTGTGATATAATAGCCCACCTGCCTGTCCATTCATAAGGAGCTAGTATGTCATAGGTGGAGTCTTTTTCGCCTCTTAATACCAAAGCTGTCAAGTTTGTACCTTCTTGTCTTCCCCAACATTTTAATTCAGCCATCTCCTGCAAGTCGCCTAAATGGCTGTTAAGCCACACAGGTTCCCATTGTATGCTACGACGAAACCATTTATTGACAGCCAATCTACGGTTCAGATACTTGTCGGGAACCGGACTTCCGTCGGGCATTTCTGTTCCCAATACTGCATTGGCACTACCCAAAATAAAGGTGTTTAATATCACCTCGTCATCTTTATGCCATTCATAAGAAGATGAGCCGGTAATTGCTAACTTGCTGTTTGACAATAAAGATGCCCAGATGCTCCACAAGTCATGTCCTTCTTTAATAGCATACCATATATCTCCCTGATCGTCAAGTGAGATAATGTCTACATATTCGTGAAAGATAGGATTGATACCATAATATAAAATAGTGACATCCGGATCCACACTTTTGGCCGTTTCACTGATTAACTTTATAAGTTCATACGAATGTCTTTCTCCTCTTAACGCCGGATTCCTCGGAACACCCATTTGAGGACCGGGTATACCATATCCAAAGTCTAATTTAATTACTTTGGGTTGGAAGAATTTCATTTCTGCTAATGTTCTTCTTTTTAGGTAATCACGGGATTTTTCAGAACTTAGATCAATAAAATAGAAACCTCCTGAAAGTGGATTGAAATTCCAGCTGGTCAGACAGGGGTATCCGTTTTTATCAAGGATTAAGTCTTCTTTTGACAAACCACAGGAAGCTGGGTCTTCAATCCACCCCAACGTTTCCCAAAAACCGGATTCCATCCTTTGTTCTTTGATATACTTCAGATCATTTTCAAAATGAGGAAACCGTTCTTTGCTATGCTCTATGCTCCCTTTTGTTTTTTGCCAGGGATCGTCGAGTACAAAGACCTCAACATCTAATTTGCTGGCAAAATCGACCATCGGTTTGATATCATATTTTCTTTCTTTCCAATTCCCCCAGGTGTTCCAGGTTGCTTTCTGATGCTTAACCGATGGTGTACCTTTCTTTACCGGGAAAGAGGTCATATATTTTGTAAATGCTTGATAGGCATTCGTTCCAAATGTAATTTTTAATGGATTATTCCATACTCTTTCTTTCTGTCCGGATGCGCCCCATAAATCTTCCCTGTAACTATATTTTATCATTCCCAGTCCGGATTGTAATTTTAAAGACATGGCGGCATCGGGTAATTCGCCGACTCCAAAACTGATCCAGCCTCCATTATCTCCCATTGCGAAAAACAAAACAGGGCGAGGGAATGCTGCGCCATAAGGTGCTCCTAAAGAAGGCCCGAAGCTTCCTAAAGCAATATTGGAATGTCCGAAATCCCAGTTCCGGAAATAACTTTGAACGGTACCTTCTTTTGCCCCCGGAACACAATAACCAGCTGCATCCCAGTCTGGTGTAAACGGACGCTGTTCGTCGGCTAACATCGACAATCGTTCTGCCGGAACCGTTGTTGTCCCCCAATACATCTCTATAATCCGGGGTGTTTCGATTTCCCATTGAATCTTTAATTCGGAGAAACAGATTCCCCATTCATTTTTATCTATTAGTAAACTACCGTTTCCCCAGTTTGGAATGCGTAACTTTAATTGGGATTGGCTATTATTAATTTCAGAGAGAGAGGTTACTTCCGCTTTTATATATAAGTGTTCTCCATTCTTGTTTTCAATCCAGAAAGCAGGTAATAGTCCGCCTTTCCAGAATACTTTGCCTGTTGGTGATTGAATCATGCGAGCCTGATCATGATTTAATTCCCACTCTAATTGATATGACTGGTATTTATAAGACCATGTTTTGCCTGAACTACCTTGGGCAAGCATCTGCCAGGAGACAATAATGCAGAAGAACAAATAGATTGTCCGTATACTAATTCTTATCATAAAAACTCTTTATAATGTCTGTTATTTCACTACAATCCTGACTTTTCCCCACACCACCTTCCGGTGAATAGGCATAAATGTTTTCGTTTCGTAATGAGCTAAAAATTCTATTGTGTGACCAGAAGGGCAATTATCAGCAATTTTTATTACTGAACTGAGTGTGTAACCATCCGGCCATATGCCGGAGGAGATCATTTCATCATATAGTATTTCTGAGTTGTTTTCTACATATGGATCATCGGTGTAAAGGCGTAGCCGTTGGTAATTTTCATATAACATTAAGCACTCTGATGGCTCGGCTAATCCATTTCCATTGCCGCTACCTATTGCTTTATCCCGAACGCTTACTCCGTCATCAATTCTGATGTGTGAAAAATAAGGCACATCATAAAATACCGGAACAGTTATTGCATCATAAAATACTTCATTATCACATAGTATTTCAATATCCAGTTTTACCCAGGGAGGAGAAGCATCTTGTGGAGGGCTCTTATGACATAAAATACCAATCGCTTGTACCTTGGATATTTTTTCTCCTTTTAGAGGGAATATCTCTTGTGTAGTATTGGAAAGACTAATTGCGCTATCTGCGCAAGATGCAGTTACATATATTTTCTTATCGCTATATTTCGAAAATCCTCTTTTAAGGAGCGTTATATCTATCTTATTTTCTTTATTAGCCTGAATGAATTTACTATTATGCTCTAACCGATATTGCAATACTACAAAATCGTTTGTTTGTGCTTTATCAGAGATACTTACCTCGTAACCATCTTCAGGAAATTCGATATGTAAGCGGCCTTCCTTATCTGCTTTTTCCTGTTTTAAGACAGGCTTTTCTTCATTCTGTTTGTAAAATGCGATTTGATATACTCCTCCCTTTTTATAGATCGGAGCTGTAGAGACGGTAGCTTTACATCCTATGGAGGGGCCATCCGGTAACCATTTATGCGTGTAAAATCCAAAACCGCTTGGTGATACATTCCGAAGATATAAGAAACCGGGTTCCGATTTGTCGCTAGTTACTGAATATCCCCACAAGTCAAAATCGGAATACAAATCATAATGTGACCAACTTCTGTTAGGCTTTATAGGAGTCTTGAAGCGCTTACATATAAATTGTACTGCCGACTCAAATACTTTTGTTTCGTCCGGATCATCTACTTTATGATCTCCATTACCTAGCCAATAGTCAAACTGAGTTAAACCTTCCCATTCTGCAGCTTTCTTTACTTCCAGGTTCATGTAGTATAACGGGCAGTTATCCATATTATGAAGGCGTACTGAGACGTCTTTCAAATTATCAAAGGTATAGCGAACCGGGTATAATGTGTGATTATCTGGATAGCCGACAAAAAACTCAGGACTACCTACCATATTTACAATTGCTGATACCTTGTCTGGATATTTCCCGGCAATGAAAGAAGACATAAAGCCTCCCATACTAAAACCTATGATTCCCCGGTAATCTCGCTCTGTAAGCGTTCGGTAAGTAGAGTCAATGTGACTAATAAGTTCTGGGAAATAATCCTTCATCTGTATCCGGAACTTCACATCCTCATGATTCCCGATATTATAAGGTCGAGGTTCCGATTCGTCTAGGTTTCCATCCCACATCACCAGAATAAACTGATATTTATTTACTAAATCTTGCAGTTTTTCATATTCAAGTTTGGCGCTATCATCCTTAAAATGGCGACCTCCCCATCCATGAAAGAAATAAATAACCGGATACCGGACTGTTGATAAATGGTAGTTTTCCGGTAGATAAAGCCTGAATGTTTTAGTTTTACCAAAAGTATTGCTTTCATGGTTCAAATCCTGATATGGTTTTGTTTGAGCAAAACAATAGGTGGAAATAAAAAGTAATATGAAGACTAGTCTAATCATCTGTGGGATGTTAGGGATGGATTAAGTGAGTGATGAGTTTAAACTCATCACTCATTATTTATTTAATAAATTACTTTTGAAGATTCGGATTTAACAGCACTTCTGTATAAGGGATAGGTGCTAAATACCTGCTTTCGTCAATCGGATTCAAAGGTTTAAAATCAACTTCATCTTTATAGTTATTCATTTCTGCTACTTTTTGTGTCCGAACAAGGTCAAACCAACGAGAGTATTCACCACAAAATTCCCAACCTCTTTCATCAATAACAGCATCACGGAACGCTATTTTACCTAAACCGGGAGTCAGATTGTCTAGCCCGGCACGTTTTCTTGTCGCGTTGATGCATTCGTAGGCTTGAGCATTAGGTGCTCCGTCTGCCATACATTGGGCTTCTGCATAAATCAATAAAATTTCCGCGAATCGTAAATAATTAACATCTCGTCCGCCCATATGGTCACTATCTCCATTCCAGCTTGCTTCTCCGGGAACATATCCGTCTCTGTATTTTGCTAAGAAAGGATGCTTTTGCTTACTTTCTGAAAAGTGGACATAGCCTGTGATATCACGGTCTCCCGACGTTTCACGTACTTCGAAATTAGTCCAGAATGTCGCATCTTTTCGCGGACCTTCCGGGAATCGATTGTAGAAACCTACTTCACAGAATACCTGATCCCATCCTCTTTCCTCGCTAGGCTGTGTGTTGAGTCCTATAAAGGTACAGCGTACGGCTAATCCACAATCTTTCATTGTACAGAACTGAATAGACCATACCACCTCATCATTATTGTCTGATGAATCGAGCCACAAGTCTTTATAGTTGTCCAGCAGCCTGTAAGGCCCATTGTCAATTACATCTTTCGCCAGGCTGGCCGCCAATGCATATTTGCTTTCATCTTTGAGTGGCCATCCGGCCATTGTCAGGTAAACCTGAGCTAAAAGCCCTTTAGCCGACCATGCAGAGGGGCGTCCGATATACGTATCTCGTTCTGTAGAAAGATGCTTGATGGCAAATTCAAGATCTTCAACAATCAGAGCATAAATATCTGACACAGGAGATAAAGGCAAATTGTAATCAATTTCTGTTGAAGTAACTAATGGTATTTCTCCAAAAGTTCTGACCAACCAGAAGTAGGCCCAGGCTCTCAGGAAGTGAGCTTCAGCAGCTCTTTCCAAAATGAATCCTTCACTTCCACCTTCTACCCGATGATAATTGTTGATCACACTACTTGCTTCCCTAACAACACCGTATGATCTGGTCCAGGCACACGATTTCATTGGTGCATTCAGGTTGGTGACAGCAAAACGATCAAAAGCGATATAATCGGCTCTGTCGCCTGCTGTCGTAAGATCATCAGCTCCAAACATTGTTGTCCAGATATTTGTATGGCCAAACCCTCCCCATGTGTCGGCTACCAATTGATAGTAAACAGCTGTAACTGCAGCATCTAAGTCCGCCGTAGTTGTGAAAAAAGATTCGGCAGCTAGCGTACCGGCCGGATTTTCGTCCAAGTCCTGGCAGGAAAAGGCAATCACTGTCAAAAGTGACAGGATGATATTTCTTATATATATTATCTTTTTCATATAGTATATTCTTATAATTAATTAAAAACCGAACTTAACACCTACTGTAAAGGATCTGGTTGAAGGATAACAGGCATCATCAAGCCCCTGCATCGTATCCATAGAATCCTTTGTTATTGATGATTCAGGATCGAAACCTTTATATTTGGTGATAACAAAGAGATTCTGGGCACTTACATATAGTTTTGCTTGTTTAATGAATGTATTTTGTTTCAGCTTGTCGAATGTGTACCCTAGTGTAATATTGCTTAAGCGTGCAAAGCTTCCATTTTCAACATATTGACTGGATTGCTTCCGGTTGTTGTTCGTGGCGCTAAATCCTGCAATATCCGTATTTTCATTTTGAGGTGTCCAACGATTCAGTATTTCTTTTGATGTTGGAACTTTTACGTCGATATGACCGCTAACCAACCAAAAACGAGTCAGATTCCATACATCATTCCCTTGCGAACCATTGAAGAAGATACTTAAGTCAAAGTTTTTATATGTGACGTTTGTATTCCATCCCCAGGTAAACTTAGGTAAAGCATTTCCTATGACTTCCATGTCGCTACCATCAATAACGCCATCATCATTTAAGTCTTTGTATTTTGAGTCGCCCGGTACGTTATTATACCTTTTTGCAGCTTCCGCTTCATGGCTTTTCCATACGCCTTCGTATACAAGACCCCTGAATTGGCCGAGGGGTTTCCCTTTCTGCAATACCAAATACCCATCGCTACCTGTATCGGAATCAGTAACAAATAGTTCTTCTTCTTCTCCCATATCCAGAATTTTATTTCTGTTGATACTTAAGTTTGCGCTAGTTGTTAACTGGAAATCTTTACGATCAAAGATGACTCCTGTCACCATAAACTCCCATCCTTTATTCCGCATAGAACCGATATTCTGGGTAATAGATCCGCTTCCATTATAAATAGGAACAGAAACATCAAAATGTAGATCGGTTGTCTTTTTGTAGTAATAGTCAATCGTACCACTCAAGCGTCCGTTGAAAATACCAAAGTCAAGCCCAATATTGGTTTGAGCTGTTGATTCCCATTTCAGGTCGGGGTTCGGAGCTCCTCCGGTACCAATACCGATTGATTTTTGCATATTGAAATAATAATCCCGTTCCAATGCCATTGCAGCAAGCGTTTTATATGGGTCGATAGCCTGACTGCCCACTACACCATAACTTGCTCTCAGCTTTAAACTTTGGAAGAGATTCAAATTTTTGATAAAACTTTCTTCAGATGTTCTCCAGGCAATTGCACCGGAGGGATAATAGCCGTATTTATTGCCATCAGCAAACTTGGAAGAACCATCGGCTCTCATAGCGAAAGTAAATAAGTATTTTTCAGCCAATGTATAGTTTATTCTTCCTAAATATGACTGCAAAGCCCATTCGGAATAACCGGAATTCACCCTTGGTGCCGAACCTAATTGCAAACCATTATATTTTAACGCAATAGTTGGGAAGCCCGAGGAGTAGGCCCAGGATGATCGTGAAATAGACTTTTGTTGCTCATATACAACAGATGCGTCAAATCTGTGGATGTCGGCAAATGTCTTTTCATAAGACAGCGTGTTTGTATTCTGATAAGTATAAAACATGCTATTGGCATGATCGGCTTCAGAAGAAGAGACTGAACCTAATGGCTGATAACGTTTAAATGTACGATTATTATTAGCGCCAATATCGATACCTCCGGCAATAGACAATTTTAATCCGTCAATAATTCGCCAGGTTAGTTGTACATTGGATAACGCACGGATACCATTTTTATCAAAAAGTCCTTCTTTTGCCTGGAAAACAGGATTGGAAGCAATTGGTCCATAGCCGGCAGGAGAAGCTGAGTAATCTCCGGTAGTGGCATCCATAACCGGAATATTCATCGGGAAGATAAGTGCCGATCCGGTTATTCCACTTCTTCCGCTTTGTATATTGTTATTCCGGGCATCCGTAAATGTACCATATATATTGAACGTTACATCTACCTTTTTAGCAATTGTTGAACTCAGGTTAGAACGTATACCATATCTTTTGTAATATGAGTTTTCGATAATACCCTCCTGGTCTACATATGAGCCCGACATATAATATTTTATTTTAGGACTACCTCCTGAAATAGCTACCTGGTGATTCTGTGTCAGGCCGGTACGCATTACCTCATCCTGATAATTGACTCCTCCGTTTTGTCTAATGTCGTCAATCTGGTTTTGAGTAAAGAAATGGTCTAAGCCGAGCGCATCCTGACGTGCATTCGCTACTTCCATGTATTGGGTTGCCGACAATAGATCCATCTTCTTGGCAGCCTTTTCCCAGCTAAGGAAACCGTCATATTCAATTTTAGTATCTTGTTCTTTTGCCTGTTTGGTAGTAACCAATACAACTCCGTTTGACCCACGTGATCCATAAACAGCCGTAGAGGAAGCATCTTTCAAAATGTTGATTGTTTCAATATCATTCGGATTCAAAGAGGAAAAATCGCCTCCTACGAAACCATCAATTACGTATAGGGGTTCGTTTTTTCCGTTCACGGAATTAGCTCCTCTAATCCTTATCTTCATACTTGCTCCCGGTGCGGAATTTTGTTTCAGTATCTGTACACCGGTAGCTTTCCCTTTCAACGCATCTTCCACGCGTATAACCGGTTGCTTGTCTACATCAGCCAAAGTCACTGAAGCAACAGAACCTGTTAAATCTTTTTTTCTGACTGTACCATAGCCTACAACTACTACTTCTTCCAAACCTAATTCATCCGCCTGTAAAACGATTTGTAAATTCTGTTGATTCCCAACTCTCACTTCCTGGCTCTTAAAGCCAATATAAGATGCTACAAGTACTGGGTTTGGTTGGTTGGTTGATAAGCTGAATTTTCCGTCAATATCCGTAATTGTACCTACAGTAGTACCTTTTATAAGGATATTTACACCGATTAGGGGTTCTTGTGCATTATCTGTGATTGTGCCGGTAATTATCCTACTCTGTTGTTGCACGATTGCACTTTCCGGTATGACTGTCTTTTTCGAGATAAATATTTGCCTGTCTTCAATCACGTACGCATTATTTGTTGATTCAAACAGCTTGTCAAGTATTTTGTCTACAGTCTGATTTTTAACGCTTAGACTTACTTTGCGATTAATGTCTAATACGTTATCATAATAGAAAAAGATATATTCGCTGTTATTCTCAATCGCATCAAAAACTTCTTTTACTGTTTTATTATTTAAGGTTATCGACAAGTGTGTCGATTGAGAATATGTTGCGGTAGCATTACTGATACCTATTCCGGCGATCAAGAATAGAATCGTTACTCTCATAATGTTTAATGTTTTTCTTAAATTAGCTTTTGTAAAGCTGATTTCTCGTGGATTTATCATACATTTGTAATGATTTTAATTTTAGTAACTCCGTTTGTTTATTAAAATGAAATTGCAACCGGATGATATGAGGGTATTGTCCGGTTTTTGCTTTTTAGAGAGGGGTTATTTCATAGGCTGTTCTTTTTATTTGTTAGTAATCAGGTATGCTTCATCTATTATTTCATATTTAATAGGAGCTGTTTTAGATATGCCTTCCAATACTAGCTGCAAATCGTCTTTCAGATCCAATTTGCCAGAGCACTTTAAAAGTGAGGTTTCTGAGGTACATTTGATTTCTTTTCCGTAATAGCGTGATAGTCGTTTTAGTATTATCTCTAAAGCTTCACTGTTATATTGATATATACCGGATTTCCATAAAATATGGTCTTCTATATTTACTGTTTTTACCTGATATGAGTTGTTGGAATAGGTGTACATTTGATTGGGAGACAAATGGGTCTCTTCCTTATTGCTCGAATTGATTTTTACACTTCCGGAAACAAGAACAATGTTTTGAACTGAATCTTTTTCATAAGCCATGATGTTGAATGATGTGCCCAGTACTTTAATGCTCAAATCTTTGGTTTTTACAATGAAGGGGCACTTGTCATCGCGTGATACATCCAAGAAAGCTTCTCCATCAACAAATATTTCTCTTTTCTTTTTATCAAATGTAGTAGGATAAACAATACGTGTGCCGGCGTTTACCCATATCTTGCTCCCTTCTGAAAAAGTAAGCATAGAGCGCTTTCCCATAGGCACTATCAATTGATTGTATGTAACACTCTGTTCAGAAGAAGTTATTTCATTTTTTAATTCGGTTTCTTTGTTGTTAATGGCTATTCTATCTTTGTTGTATGTGATTTCAGCTTCTTGTCCTTCTAAAGAAACAGTTTCATTATCAGACAGTACCAGTTGGATGTCCATGACTGGAGTTTCCGGTGCTTTTATACTTTCAATTCCATTTTGACTGATTTTGTTTTCAGGAAGCAAAGCTATATTATATAAAGAGAATAAGAGTATGAATAATGCGGCGACTCCAGCCGTAGCTGACCAATAGAAGAACAAACGTTTTTTCTTTTTCTTAAGATTGTATTTATTGGCAACTTCTATATTTTCCCAAAGTTCAAATTTTTCTTCGTTTGAAACTTTTTCATTTTCTACTTGAACTGAATTAATAAAATAGCGAGCAAGTTTATAGTCATGAAGATCTATTACTTTGTTGTCTATTGCTTTCTTCCAAAATTCGTCAGTCTCCTTTGTCGGATTAATCATGGAATGAACAAAATAGTCATCTTGTAACAACTCTTCTACTGAATACGATCGGTACTTTTTGTGTGCCTCTGTTAACATTACATTCTTTTTTTATTATAAACAGCGAGAAATGAATTTTATACTCAATACGCTTTTGTCTTTTTGAGAAAAAGTGCTCCGAACCTTTTTTATGGAACGTTGGATAAGGTTTTGTACAGATTGGTAATTCATCTCCATTAACTTGCAGATTTCATCTATTTTCATCCCTTCTACATAACGATAATAAATAACTTCTTTTTGCCGTGGTGTTAGTGATTCCAGAATAGCATTCATTTTGTCTTGCCTTTCTTGTTCCTGTTCATCAGCTATCATTTGCTCTTCAATGCTATAATCGGCACTGAACACAGGTTCGATTGTGTCTATGTGATATGAGTGTTTATCTTTTTGAAATATCAGAAATAGAAAAGTAGGTTATTGAAAATCAGAATGTGCGCGTAGTTGGATTGACAGGGCGGTTATGGATAAGTTACAGTTAAGCAACTATGAACCACAATGTTTTGCACTACTTCAAATAACTTATTACAAAGGTAGTCAAAATGCACGACTTTGCATAATTAAACCAAACTTTTATTGTGCAATATTCTTGTCTTTGCAAAAAAATCCTCCACACTCAACTACATATTTACCCTCCCGCAAGGACGTTTTAGTAAAAATGCAACTCTTATACTTACAGAAATTTTGTTCTGTTATCATAGTATAAAATATAATAATATGATTGACTAATCCAATAATTTTTATATCTTTGCACAGTAATTCAAAAAGGGAATGGGACTTCCCTAAAACCGCTTAAAAGCTGATAGTTCCTACTGAAACTTAATCTTAGAAGATTATGATCGGTAGGATATTTTATTTTTATAGCTTTCCATTCTTTTGCGGACAACTTTTTAAACATTCTTTAACAGGCAATGACCCGCCGGGCGATACTGTGCGGGATAGCCCCGTTATGCCTTTTTCTCAACGTATCATATTAAAATCAAAATCATGCTAACAAGTCTCGCATTAATATTTCTATTAGGGTTGTCGTTGGGTTATATCTTTAATAAACTGCGGCTACCCGCCCTGCTGGGGATGCTTATTACGGGTATTGTTCTCGGCCCGTATGTGCTAAATCTAATTTCTCCCTCGCTGCTTGGTATTTCGGTCGAATTGCGGCAGGTTGCTCTCGTCATAATACTTATGCGTGCCGGGCTTGCGCTCGACATTAAGGATCTGAAAAAGGTCGGCCGCCCAGCTATCCTGATGTGTTTCCTTCCGGCCTGTTTTGAAATTGCCGGAATGATACTGATTGCACCAAAATTATTAGGGATTTCGGTTTTGGATGCCGCTATTATGGGTGCTGTGGTTGCCGCCGTTTCCCCTGCAATCATAGTCCCGAAAATGCTGTATCTCATGGAAAACAAAATCGGGACAAAAAAAGGTATTCCGCAAATGATTATGGCCGGGGGGTCGGTAGATGATGTTTTCGTTATTGTGATGTTTACGGCCTTTACAACGCTTGCAACGGGCGGCGAGGTTTCGGCGGGGAGTTTCGTTCAAATACCTGTTTCCATTATTACCGGACTTTTCCTCGGCATAGCTACCGGGTGGGGCTTGGTTAAATTCTTCAAACGATTCCATATGAGAGATTCGATAAAGGTGCTTATAATGATGAGTTTCGCTTTTTTGTTTCTCGCTGTGGAAGGGTGGCTGAAAGGAACGGTTGCCGTTTCCGGTCTGCTGTCGGTTATGGCTATGGGGGCTACTATATTAAAATTCTATCCCGTATTAGCTAACCGCATATCGCCCAAATTCTCGAAATTGTGGGTGGGTGCGGAAATAATCCTCTTCGTCATGGTGGGCGCGACTGTCGATATAAAATTCGCAACGGCGGCAGGTGTGGCGGCGGTAGCCGTGATATTCTTTGCGCTCGTGTTCCGCATGGTCGGGGTGTTTATGTGCATGCTTAAAACCAAACTAAACATGAAAGAACGGCTATTTTGTATGATAGCCTATATTCCCAAAGCCACCGTACAGGCGGCAATCGGTTCGCTCCCGCTGGCGATGGGGTTGCCCTGTGGTAAAATCGTACTTACCGTTGCTGTGCTTGCCATATTGATAACTGCTCCCCTCGGTGCATTTGGTATAGATATGACCTACAAAAAGCTACTTATCCATAACAGCAAAAAAGAGTCTGACGAGCCGATACCGTCCGACACTTTAGGGGAATTTGGCGAAGAAAACCGCAACGAATAAAACATATAGCGTATGAGAACAATACGAATTTATTTTGAATACGGCACGAAAGCCGGGGGACTTACCCGATGGCAACGTGCATGGAACAACAGGCTTGCCAATCGCTTAATGAAACGATGCAAAGAGGCAGGGTTACAACAGGTAATATTCTTTAATGTTGAGGCGGGCTACCTGAATGGGCAAGCAATCCAATGGGGCATTAGTGAAATTCCTTCGCCCCGCAAGCCGCAATGCCTTGAAATAACCGACACCGCCGACAACATTAGTACATTTCTAAAAACCGCCAAACAACTGCTGGAAAATACCCGGATAATTGCGGTGGAAAAACAGGAAATAATCGAATTGTCAAATTTATAAAATCGAAAAAATGAAACTCCAAATTATTTTCTTTTTCATGTTTTGTGGAATGTTCTCTGGTCTTTATGCGCAATCAGTCGTTTCCGGCAGGGTAATGGATAAAGCATCCAAAACTCCTATGGATTATACCTCTGTTTCGGTTCTTAATAATAATGGTAGTATGTTAACAGGGGTAATTACCGGAACTGACGGTCGTTTTACTGTAACTGACCTTAAAAAAGGTACTTATACATTCCTGTTTTCTTATATTGGTTATCACTCGGACAGCCTGACGGTAGCGATTGGTGAGATAAACAATATTTATGACATCGGCGATATAATGCTTGCCGAGAATGTCGCTTTAATCGGCGAGGTTGTCATAACAGGACGGGCGGATATTGTTTCGGGCAGGCTCGAAAAGAAAACGTATAGTTTGCAAGATAATATATCGCAATCCGGCGGTTCGGTACTTGAAGCAATGCGCAACCTACCGGGTGTTACGGTTGATCAGGAGGGTAAGGTATTGTTGAGGGGAAGCGACAAAGTATTGGTGTTGATTGATGGACGACAATCGTCGCTGACCGGATTTGGCAATCAAAAAGGGCTTGATAATATTTCGGCCTCCAATATTGCCCGCATAGAGATAGTCAATAACCCGTCAGCGAAATTTGACGCGCAAGGAATGGCTGGCATCGTCAATATCATATATAAGGAAGAAACAAAAACCGGATTTAATGGCGAGGTCGGGTTTAATTTCGGGTTGGGCGAACTGACAAAGAGAAAAAGCAATTTGCCCGGCATAATGGATAAGTATTCGCTCACGCCCAAATACAACCCTTCCGTCAGTCTTAACTACCGTACCGATAAAGTAAACCTGTTCCTGCAATCGGACGCAATGTTCCGCCGGAAAGTGAATTGCAACGAGTTTACCACCCGGAAATATACGGACGGGACGGACGACGTTATCTCCCAGTTTCTCGAAAACCGAAGCCAGCAACAATATACCGTAAAATTCGGTATGGATTGGTTCATCGGCGATAACGACCAGCTTACGTTTTTCGGACTGTTCGAGGATGAATACCATATAGATCGGGGTCATGTACCTTATGACTATGTGGACGGTAGCGGGCGTAAAAGGTTTTGGACGTGGGCGGAGGACGAGCGCACTTGGGCCATGAATTACAGTGCGAACTACAGGCACAAATTCGCACAGGCAGGGCACGTACTCGAAGCCACGATCCTTTACACTCACGGCGTGGAAGATGAGTTATTTCCTTTTACGGATTCGACCGCCGTGCGCAATTCGACCGATGAAACCCGGCTTATCGCCAAGGAAAAAATAGCCAGCCTTAATATAGATTACGTTAAGCCACTATTTGCTGGTCGCATCGAAGCCGGAACGAAAGTGCAGTTGCGCTCAATCCCTATCACTTATGATATATTCCCCGGCGCAAATTCCATTCTCGACCCTGACCTCGGCAAATGGTCTGAATATAAGGAAGATATTTATGCTCTGTACGCCAATTATGTTTTCGAGTCCAAATTTATTGATGTGGAGGCGGGATTACGGGCGGAAGAAGCGGTTATTAAATATCATATCGACCCCGCCAACGCCTATTATAACCGCAATCAGTCATACGATAAACTTTCGCTGTTTCCCAATGTTCGCGTTTCGTTCCGTTTGGCCGAAGATCATAAATTATCCTTGTTCTATAATCGCCGGGTAGATCGTCCGGGAGAATTTGACCTGCGACCGTTTCCTAAATATGATGATCCGGAAATATTGAAAACGGGCAACCCATATCTGAAACCGCAGTTTACCCAGCTTTTTGAAATCGCGTACAAAACCTCCTGGAACGGAGGCTCGGTGTTCGTCTCGGGTTATTATAAAGACATCAGCGATATATTTACTCGAATATATGCCAGCGACCCGTCTCAGCCGGAAATAATAAATGCTGTAACACAAAACCTCAACAAAGGGCAAAACTATGGGGCAGAGGTAATAATTGAACAGCAGATAACCAAAAAATGGAATTTCAATGCAGGGTTTAATTGGTACAGAAATATTATAGACGCTTTCGAGGGCACTATAATTTACCCTGTCGATCAACCTTTCTCGTTCGGGAAAACCAAAGGTAATACATGGAATTTGAAACTGAATACTTCGGTAAAACTCCCTAAAGATTTCGACTTGCAAGCCTCTTATATCTATTATGCAAAAGATATTATTCCGCAGGGGGAGATTGCCGGACGAGGTTCATTCGACTTAGGTATTCGCAAAAAGGCTTTTGGCGGCAAAGCGGAATTTTCCCTATCGGCTACAGACATACTTAATACCTTTGAGATCAAACAGACAATTAACGGGCAGAATTTAACAATGCAGAAAGAGAATTACTACGAAACGCAAGTGGTAACGCTCGGAATGAAATATAATTTTTAAAAAATTAATGTCATGAAAATTACGAATTTAGAAGCAATCGAGATACTCGATTCAAGAGGCAATCCGACTATTGAGGCGGACATTACATTAGAGGATGGAACACAAGCACGGGCAATGGTTCCCAGCGGTGCATCGACCGGGGAACGTGAGGCCGTAGAATTACGGGACGGCGATAAACAACGCTATGGCGGTAAAGGGGTATTAAAAGCCGTTGAAAATGTAAACAAAACCATTGCCAGGGCAATAGTTGGAGAAAGTTTTGCCAGTCAGCGGGAACTGGATTATGCTATGATCGAACTGGACGGAACGCCTAACAAGGCGAAATTAGGAGCAAATGCCATTCTTGCGGTATCAATGGCCTATGCACGTACAAAGGCGCAAAGTATGAGGCTGCCGCTATATCAGTATCTCGGCGGGAGCAACGCCTATGTATTGCCCGTGCCGTGTATGAACGTGATAAACGGCGGTAAACACGCCGATAATAATGTGGACTTTCAGGAGTTTATGATAGCCCCGCATAATGCCCCGTCTTTTGCCGAGGCTATCCGCATGGGCGAAGAGGTTTTCCATACGTTAAAGTCAGTGTTGAACGCCAAAGGTTACAGCACGGGCGTAGGTGATGAAGGCGGTTTTGCGCCTAATCTTAAATCCAACGAGGAAGCGGTAGAAGTAATATTGGAAGCAATTACAAAAGCAGGCTACACGCCTGGTACTGACGTTAGTATTTGCCTCGATCCGGCGACGAGCGAATTATGGGAGAACGGCAAATACAAACTGTTCAAAAGTACAGGGAAACTGCTTACAAGCGACGAAATGATAAAACTGTGGGAGGATTGGGTGCGCCAATATCCGATAGTATTGTTAGAGGACGGACTGGCAGAAAATGACTGGACGGGTTGGCAAAACCTTACAAAAGCCCTCGGTAATCGCGTGGAACTTGTCGGGGATGATATTTTCTGCACTAATAAGGCCATTTTACAGGAGGGCATAGACAAAGGCGTTGCCAATTCTATCCTTATAAAGCTGAACCAGATCGGCACGGTTAGCGAAACGCTGGAAACTATGGAATTAGCAAGGCAAAACGGCTATAACTGTTTTGTTTCGCACCGCAGCGGAGAAACTGTCGATACATTCATTTCTGATCTCACAGTAGGATTGAACGCCGGACATATCAAAACTGGAAGCGGATGCCGAGGAGAACGGATTGAGAAATTTAATCAATTCCTGCGTATTGAAAAACGACTTAAAGGCAATTCCGTTTTTGCCGGAAAGAAAACTTTTAAGCGGACATACTAATAACCTGTAAATAATATGTTAGATGACTTCCTGCATAATTTGAATAAAGAAACGGCACAAAAAATCCGTCAATTAGAAACAGTGGAAAAAGATGTTTTGAAAAGGGCGTTTTCGAGCGCCCTTGTTCTTGCCGAGGCTAATTTGGAATTAAAAACCTTTATCATCGAGTATGATTTTAAGGATGAACAGGAAGAAATTCACTTTTTCAAGAACGCTAAACCCTCCTTAATATCACAAATGATTTACTATTGCCAGATATATAATATAGAAATGAACCGTCCTGTGGGTGGCGTGTCAATACAGCGAGATTACCTTAACAAAGAACTGGAGAATTTGCAGGACTATATTGACCGGAGGCCGGAATTTTACAGTTATTATCGTTTAGGGGCAACTGAAAACGATGTAAATTATTTTACCCGTGATAAGTTTGTTTTGGGTTTACAGTATTTGGAGCCTTCTTTAAGTGAGCGAGAACCTAAATATTCAACCAACTGTGATTATAAAATGGCGAAGATGATAGCTAATGAACGGTTGGAGATATTAATAAAATCGCAACTGGATGAATTGGAGCGTCCGCATGAAGATAAGGCACAACTATCCTGGACTACCAAAAAAACATTTTTGATCGAACTTCTTTATGCTCTCGATTCATTTCGGGCTTTTGGCAGCATACCTCTAAAGAGGGTAGTTACAGTAATTCAACGGCTTCTCGGTGTGGATTTGGGTAATGTATCGAGTGCCTTTGCGGAAATGAGAACACGCAACGACCCGACACCTTTCCTGGACGCTTTGAAAGATGCACTATTGCAGAGAATGAAGCGGAGTAATGAAAGGAGAAGGAGATAATGCGTATATGGAGAAAATAATGTAAATTTGTACCACCAATTAAAATTTGCCTTTATGATGTAAATTAAAGATATGATACGGTATGCTACCTTGCGAATCTTATCCGCTTGGGGCTGCCGGAAATGAATATACGCTTTTTCTTTTTATCGGGAAAACTGACATTTAACGGATAAACGAGGATTAACAAGCGCGATATTCACGCATTTTGGCGTGGAGTTGCGTTGTCTCGTTTAAGGTATTGTCAGTACCTCCCGATAAGCGGCGTGATTTCCACGCCTCTTTTATTATCGGGAATAATTTGGGTAAATGACAATGCAATGAACAAAACAAATAAGATTAAGACCTTCTCCTTTATGTCGCTGGATGGGTATGTGCCAAAGGCAGGAGATTATACCGCTTGGCTCCCGGAAGGCAGCCAACCGATTGAGAACGGTTACGGCTTTCATCAATTCCGGGATTCCGTAAGCTGCGCTGTAATGAGTGGAATATATCATGCAACTTTACAGGCTTCGGATGTTTGGCCTTTTGGGGATAAAATGTGTTATATACTTACGCCCCGGAGTTTCAACCTTGCCCCGGATGTAAAAGCCGACTTTATCATTACGGATGATAATGGTTATGACTATAAAAAGGTTGTCGATCAATTACGCGAGAGAACGGACGGGGATATTTGGTTGGCTGGCGACCAGGGTATTATTACCCGGTTTATGTCGCAAGGGCTGATAGATGAAATTATCTTAAATATTCTTCCTGTAACCTTCGGCGTTGGCCTGCCGATGTTCAGCAATGTAAAACAGATACAGGACTGGACGCTTCAAAATCACACTATTTACAGTAATGGAGTGGTACAGTTACATTACACAGCCGACCGTATCTGCGGCTGTCTGGAAAATGGCTGAAAATAAAGCCGCTGACGCATTATTATACCCAGCCTGGGTATTGCTGTCATAAAGCAAAATCAAGACGAAATTAACCTGTATTTCTTCCTGTTTCCCAGGAAAAAGTGCAGGTGTATTTTTTTTCGGGCAAATTGTAAAAAAGGGTGTGTTTCGCCTTTCTGTTGATTAGTGGCTCAATCCCTTTTCCGACAAGACTTTGCAAGCCCTTCGCAAAAAACTATACCCTATTTTTTCATTTCAAAAAAACCGACCGCTAAAAAAAATATGGCGGTCATCTCCCTTGTGTGTGCGGCTTCGGGACGTGCCTTCAAAAAAACTATACCCAGCCTATTTATCAGGTGCTTATAAGTTACGGAACTTTGCAACATCATCAGTAAAATAAGGCTTATGAAGGTAATAACAATAGAAGATGAAGCATATAAAAGATTGGTGCGGAAAATCGAACGGATTTACTCTTATGTGGAAAAACAGGCGGAAAAAGAGGCGGTAACGCCTCCCGATCCCCGCGAGATACGGGTAAGCAACGACGAAGCTGCCGAACTGTTGGAAGTAAGCACCCGGACGCTTCAACGCCTGCGCTCCAATGGAGAAATAACCTACTCAATCCAGGGAGGCCGGACGTGGTATACGCTGGACGAAATACAGCGGGTTATGTCCGGGCGGCTAGTGGCAAGTAAATACAGGAAGGAGAACGATTTGCTCCGGGCGCATCAGGATTATCAGAAGCGTAATAAGCCTGCAAGCACTAAAACCCTAAATAACCTGCGATATGGAAAATGACGAGTTAATGGATTGGTTACAGGGGTGGTTTGAGCGTTTTATGGGGCGTTTTGACCGTTTAGACAACAACATGGAAAATATGTCGGGCAGGTATCATTTTTTAGGCGGCGAACGCTTCCTGGATAATCAGGAAGTTTGCCAGTTACTCCATGTAAGCAAGCGCACTTTACAGCGTTACCGTTCTTCGGGCGAACTTCCCTACCAAATGATATATCATAAAACTTATTACCGGGAAAGCGATGTAGAGGCGTTTATCCGAAAGAATTTTGCCAAAGGAGAACCCGGAGAAGAAACCGAAGAAGATTCCGGGGAGTAAATTTCTTTTTGTTCTTTATCAGCGTCCCGTTTTGTCGTGAGATAAGGCGGGACGTGCTTTAAAATAATTCACTTCTTTATACGGTTTATGATTCAGGCGGAAAACGTATCTTTGCTGTATGAACCCTAAGCAGAAATGATATGAATATAAATGAATTAAGAGAAGCACAAGCGAGATTCCAAAATCGCCTTGAAGATATAATTAAAAGCCGAGAAGAATTATACCAAATTCGTGATTCATTTGCAAAGTATTTCAATCGAGATAAAATCCGCACAATGAGAATAGACGATTATGTTGCGGGGGTTGATCTTCCTAAAAATGGATATAATTTCTGTTATACTTTGGAACGTCAGCTTGACGGACTTGGTAGAATCATTGGAGCGACCGCATTTAAGTTTGGTGTTTATTACGGGAGGACTAAATCTGATGCAAATTACGAGTATCGTTTCACGAAAAAGTTTGGTAGCACTTATCAGGAAGCCTTTAGTAATGTAAAAAAATCAATCTTAGATTTACTTACCGCAGGAGGAAATGGCAATATTAATTTAATCGTAGAAAATCCTCTTTCGCCAATGTTTAAAGGTAAGATTCTTTGCTCGTATTATCCTGAAAGATATTTAAATGTATTTTCTTCCGATCATTTGAATTATTTTTTAATACAACTTGATTTGGATACAAAGGAACTACTTAGAAAAGATCCTGTATATAAGAGGGAGGCATTAATCTCCTTCAAGAATCAGGATGTTATAATGAAAAAATGGTCAGTTGATTTGTTTTCTCATTTTTTATATACAGAATATCCAGGCAGACCACCGAAAGAAGGTCAAAGTTTTGATGGAAATGATATGCTTTCTGAATATCAAATGCCTGCCTTTCCTGCTGATTTTGACATCTCGTTAGTTGATTTAGAAATTGTTCCACCTGAACAGTCTGAAATGCAAGCCAAAAAAGCAAAATCTAAATCAAGAAAAAAAGATTATGAGAAGGATGCAAAAAAAATGAAAAGACTTGGAGATAGAGGCGAAAAAGTAGTAATGGATTTTGAAATAGGAAGGTTGATAGATGCAGGAAGAACTGATTTAGCAAAGAAAGTTAAAAGAGTATCTTTAGAATCTGACTCTTTCGGTTATGATATACTATCATTTGACATTGATGGAGCGAAGAGATTTATTGAGGTTAAAGCAACAAGCCTTAAAGTTGGGCGGACAAATTTTTACTTGTCTGTAAACGAGCTTTATACAGCCAAAGAATTGGATAATTATTATATTTATATGGTTTATGATATTATTTCAACAAATCCGCGAGTTTGGATAATGGGAAACCCTTTTAGACCTCAAAATGACGATATACAGATAAAGCCAATAAATTTTAAAGTAACGATCAATACAAAGAGAAAATAATCTTCCTCTATAAAAAAGCGTCCGGAGCATTGCCCCGGACGCCACCACTAAAAAAATCAGAGAAGTTAAAAGCAAACATCCCTATCTGCAATAACCTCAAAGACTTTTTCAGTGGCAAAGATAGTGATTTACCTGGATTTGCGTTTGTTTCCTCCCTTGCCTTTCTTATCCTCGAACTCGAACACGGTTTTATAATCGGCGTCGAATTTCAGAGCAGCCTCGAACGTCTTGCCCGTCTTACTGCTTACAAAGCCCTTAATTATCCCGGTCTTTCCGTCCATGAGCAGCGACGTAATCTGCGTATCGGATAACTCTTTTTTTGCAATACATCGCCATACAGTCAGCCCACAGGCTTCACTATTACACTTGGCTACCTTTTGATAGATAACCACGCTACCTTTTTTGCATTTAGGACAAGGGCATGACTGGCGGTTATCCTGCCGCTCGAAAGGCATATCCAGTAACTCGGCTGTGATCTGCGACGCGTAAACCTCTATCGAGCGGTGGAACGTGCCTGCATCCATATCGCCCGTACCGATCTTTGCAAGGGCGTATTCCCATTGCCCGGTCATTGCTACGTCGGCTATCTTCTTCTCCCTAACAGCAAGATAGACGACAAGCCCCTTGTTCGTAGGAACGAGGGCTTTTTTCTCACGCACGATATACTCACGGGCAAACAGGGTTTCGATTATTGCCGCCCTTGTCGCGGGTGTTCCTATCCCTGCGTCCTTCATGGCCTCGCGTTCTTCCTCGTTCTCCACCTCTTTGCCTGCCGATTCCATTGCCGAAAGTAAGGAGGCTTCCGTGTGCAGGGGCTTGGGTTTGGTCTGCTTTTCCTGCACCTCCGTATCACGGACGGCCAGTTTATCGCCTTCCGTCAGGTCGGGCAGTATGGTTAAATCCTCGTCCGCTGTTTCTTCCTGGTTGGCTCCGAAAACATTACGCCAGCCGGGATGTAACATTATACTGCCCTTTGCGCTAAAGTGTACGCCGCCAGCGTCAAGCGTTACGGCGGTGTTCTCTTTGGTGCAACGCTCTCCGAAGGCTTCAAGCATACGTCCGGCAACCATGTCGTAAATAAGCTGTTCATCGGCGGATAATCCCGTCGCGGGATCTTCCGTAATAATCAGCGCATGGTGGTCGGTTACTTTGGCATCGTCCACCGGGCGGGTATTAAGCGAAGTATCAAACCTGCTGTCGATATACGCCCCGAATTTAGGGTGCGCCCGTAAAGTCGCTATCAGGTGCGGTATTTCCTCCAGTACGTCGGCGGAGATATACCGGGAGCCAGTACGCGGGTAGGAAATAATCTTTTTTTCATACAACGCCTGGGCTATCGTCAGCGTTTTATCCGCTGAAAAGCTGTACCGCTTGTTGGCGTCCTTCTGTAATGTTGTGAGGTCGTACAAAAGCGGCGGTTCCTGGTGGACTTCCTTTTTTACGACGGACGTAACGGTAAGCCCTCCGGCGGCATTTACCGCGCTGGCCGTTTCATCGGCGGCGGTACGGGTGTCGTACTTGTCAGCCGAAAGGACTGCAAAAGCCGTCGCGTCTTTCGACGTATGCACCTTCAGGCGAAAATAGGTCTGCGGCTTAAAGTCCTTGTTCTCCAGGTAGCGCGAACAGATCATAGCAAGGGTCGGGGTCTGTACCCGTCCCAGCGACCATACGCCGCTCCCGGCGGTAATGGAAAGTGCTTGCGAGGCATTAATACCTACTATCCAATCCGCCTGGCTGCGGGCTTTGGCGGAGTAATAGAGGTTATCGTAATCGCTCCCTGGACAAAGGGACTGGAAGCCGTCGCGGATTGCCCTGTCGGTAAGTGAGCTTATCCACAGGCGACGGAATGGAGTACGGCATCCTACATAATTATATATATAGCGAAATATTAACTCGCCTTCCCTTCCGGCGTCGGTCGCTACTATAATTTCATCGGCGCGGCAGAACAGGTCTTTAATGACTTTTATCTGTTTGAGTGCGCCGGGGTCGGGTTTATACTCTTTGCCTTCCCTGACTTGCCGGGGAACAAGGGTAAAATCCTTCGGAAGTATCGGCAGGTTTTCACGCTGGAAACCTGTAAAGCCATAGGCTTCGGGCATGGCAAGTCCGACCAGGTGGCCGAACGCCCATGTTACGGTATAACCGTTCCCTTCGATAAATCCGTCTTTCTTATTGGTTACGCCTAAAACGCTGGCAATATCTCGCGCAACGCTGGGCTTTTCTGCTATTATAACTTTCATCTTTGATTTTTTTAGTGGGTTTGAAAATTTGAATTATAAGCCCCCTACGTCTTTGCTTTTGCCTTTCTTCGGAGCCGCCGGGGACTGCTTACGCTGCTGGCTCTCTTTCTTCTTCTCGCCCTGTTTGGCAGTGGGATTAGTCTGCCCAGACTTCAAAGGTTCGCCCTTGCCCTGGGCGTGCTTGGTGGCTTCGTTGGTTTTACCGTCATTATTTACCGCTACCTGTGTCTTATGGCCTGCGGCGGGTTTGATGTTCTGACCCTCTTTTGCGGCTTGTTTCGCTTCGATAGCCCGTATTTGGTCGGGGTGCTTGGAGGTATGGCGAACGTGGCCTTTCTCCGGGTCAGGCCATATCCAGGCATTGTATTTCTGCCCTTTCTTGTCGGTGGCTTCGACCTGTTGCGCTCCTTCCTGCTGTTTGGGCTGGGGCTTCTGCATACCCTCCACCCAAATAGGCTTACCTTCACATAGCTGTTTGAATTGTTCGCGGGAAAGTTCCACCCCGCCCTGAATGGGACGTACCCAAATATCGCCAACCTTACGGGCTTTAAGCGGTTTATCTTCTCCGCTTTGTTCCTGCTTGGCCGCCCGCTCCTGGCGGTGCTGTTCCCGCTGTTCCAGGGTAAACCGGAAATCGAAATTGCGGTTTGCAGCATTGTACTGGATAATGCGGTCGATTTTAGACGGTTCTTCGCCGGGCTTTACCTTTTTATCCATACCCTCGACCAGCACGCCCTCGCCCGCTTTTAACTTCGTTTGCTGTTCTTCGGAAAGTAGGGCGTTCTTCAATGTCTGCGGGATATTAATTTCAGACAGAGGCATAGCCTCGAAGCGGTTAGTCTGCTTGTCGAGCGAAACGAGCGAAGGCACTTTTTCGCCGCCCGGTACAGGCTCCAGGTCGAATACACGGCCACCGTTACCCGTCTGCTGGAATTGCTTTATATCCTCGTCGGTAAACTTCACGCCCATAAAAGGCTTATCGAAATCGGGTTGCTGTTGGTAGGGGTGCGTTTGGATTTTGATAGAGCCGTCGGGCTGTTGTTCCAATGACAGGCGGGCTTTGACCGTAATTTCTTCCCCGTCGATGTTTGCCTTAATATCCACCAGGCCGGGGGATTTATGCCCGTAGGCCATTGCTTTGAGTGCGTCGCGGAAATCGTCGGCTGAAATACCCAGCTTTTCGGCCTCCTTCCAATCGACTTTATTAAGGTCAAGCGGTTGGTACTTTCCCTGGGCTTGTTCCTGCGCTTCGCCTTCGGGTTTAACCTTGTAAGGATCGAGTACCTTATCATCAGGATTAATCTTGATGATCTTGTCAAGGAAGCCGGAAATTTTATCGACCGCGCTTGCCATGACTGCATAAAGCCCTATATGCGAAGGGGTTTCATACTGCCCGGAAAACTTCTGCATGAAATTCTCCAGCGGGTTGCCGTTGGAATTAATTTCAAAGAATTTGTCCGAGTTCTCTTTGGTGGGATTGACGGTGTTAAGTGTACCGTCTTTGTTCATCCCGGAAACGACTTTTAGATTGCCGTCTGCGCCGATAGACAATAAGACTAAAGGCTCGTCTTTTTTGATTTTTTCGTCCATGATAAAATGGTTTTTAATTCTGCATTACTATTAATGCAGAACGAAGGTAAACCGAAGTAATGGACTGATTGCAAGGTTTTAAGACAGCGGCAGCTTGTGTCCGGGAGTGGCGTCGAAATCAAGAATAATCTTTAGTTGTCGGGGCGATTCATTGTTACGCAAAACGCTGGGTCATATCCTGCGTTTTTTCTAAATTTGTATTTTATATCAGTAGATTATGGCAACACTAAGAAAATGTTTTACACAACCCACTTTAGAAGGTATTTCTAAAATTCTTGGGGATACAAATTCGGGCTTAACAGGTAGCGAAATACAGCACTTATTAGCGCAAAGTAAAATAACCGATATATCGCCGACTTCTACTAAATGGAAAAGGATATATGATGCTTTTGCTGTTTATCAAAACAATAATCAATGCTCTAATAATATATTGAACTTCATTGCACTTGCATTGGCTCCAGCAAAATATGTTAATAGCCCGGAAGTTTTTGCGGAAAAACGAAATCAAATCAACCAGCAATTAAGTTTTATCGGATACCAGTTTAATGAAAACGGCAGTTTTAGCGAGATAAAACAGGCATCGACAATTTCAGAAGCCCAAAGGAAAGCGGATGATCTGAAAACAAAATTAGAGCAAAGGAAGGCACATAGAGAAATCTTCAATTATTGTAAAGCTGAACTACTAGCAAATAATTATTTTCATTCAGTATTTGAAGCAAGCAAGGGTTTATTCCAAAGAATTAGGGATATATCCTTATGCAATGAGGACGGGAGCAAGCTAATCGAATATGTATTTAGCAGTAATCCGGTCTTAATAATAAACAACTATCAGTCAAAATCAGAGCAAGACGAGCATAAGGGATTTTGTAATATTTTGAAAGGCTTGTGCGGTATGTTCCGTAATCCCGAAGCTCATGAGCCTAAAATCAGTTGGGAGGTTTCAGAGCAAGATGCTCTCGAAATATTGTCAATGATTTCATATTGTCATAGAAGATTAGATAACGCACAAAAAATAAGATAAGTTATGAGCAAACTATACGAACTATCATACCGTACAAATATCAATACATATACATTCCGTGATAAGCATATTATCCTGTATGACGATCATCGTACACTATTAAATATACTGTTTGAAGCTAAAAGGCTGGGAGAACTTACAGAAACGCCCAATCTTATTTATTTTGATCTTCATGATGATGCTTGCGAGTTGCTCCCGAAAAGTCAGTTGTTAGCCCGAATGGGAGTTAAAGATTTGTCAGAAGCAACAAGTAAACAATTTTGGTCTTTTGTGGAATTTGATTTGGGCGTATTGGATGATGATTGGTTATTGGTTGGAATGGAACTGGATTTAATAAAGGACGCCATTCTAATCGGACAAGAAGAAAATCATCATATTCAAGACATGGGAGGTCGCTATGTGTCGGAAGATGAGATAGAACATGAATTATACAGTATTTCTCATTTGAAATATAGTCTTAATAATAGAGGTTGTTTAGGGGATAGCATTATAAAAGAGCCTTATTTTCAAAATGTTCGTGATATTATGCAATACCATAACAGGCGTTTTGATGAGGGAGATATAAAACCTTTTGTTTTAGATTTTGATTTAGACTGCTTTACAACAGAATGTCGAGAAAAAACTTATGCATGGCCTGAAAAAATCTTCATAGATGAATATTTTGAAAGTTCCAATGCGAGATACTTTATGGAAAGTTTATTAAATAGAACATCGTTTATTACTATATGTAGAGAGCCTGAATGTTGTGGCGGTATCGGTGAAGCAAACAAAATTCTCAACTATTTAGACCGATATTTTTTTGATGGTGCATTAAGAACAGAACCAATATATTAATCTATGAGTTATACCCCTGAATACTTTTGGAAAAACTTTCGACTTGGTACTGAGATACAGATTTCAGGAGCGTTCATTTATAATGCTCTCTATTTCTTTGACCAAATGGAACATTTCTGCAATGATGAGGAAATATTTGAGTTTTTATATAATACTTCTGTCGGATTAGAACGATTAGAAAAGATTGCAGTTATTTTATTAGAACACGAAGCCGCTATAAATCAGGATGATTTTGAGAAATCTTTGATTACGCATAGTCATTTAGACCTACTCAACAGGATAAAAGAGAAGAAGGAGATAAATCTGGGTAAAATTCACAATAAATTTATTCAGTTATTATCCAATTTTTATAAATCAATGCGCTATAATAGGTATAACCTATCTTCTGTCTATGAACCAAATAAAGATGCACACGAGTTTATAAATCTCATCCAGGAAGGTCTGAATATCGAAATTAAAACCGATATGATATTTGCAACTGCTAACGATGAAAATATTAAGAAATTCATCGGCAAGTTAGTCGGGAAAATAGTAACACAGATATATCAGGTAGTTAAGGAGGAGTCCCGGAATTTGAACCTATACACTTACGAAACAGCGTTTAATTCAAAAGCATATAAGATATTTATGTGTGAGGAATTTACGTTCCAAAAGGAAAACCTTTTTAAGAAAGAAATTCTTATACATCTGCTAAACAACAAAGAAGAAAGCGGCTTTATTGAATTTATAAAGAGTATAGAACCGATACCTTTGGATATGGGGGATGTTCACGAATACGTTAAATATCTTTTGAAGCCCCACAAGAATATTCAAATGCTTGATGAACTGGAAAGCATATATGAAGATGATTTTGATAAAGAGAGAATGGAGATTGTGGAAGTTATCGGCAAAGACAATGTTTCCTTTGAAAGTGAAGATGAAGATTTTTATACTTAAAATACAGAAAATCATGGATTAAAAAATTATAGCCGCAAATTTGCGGCTATAATCGTTTTTTATTCCTCCTTCGGCAATAGGTGGCAAAGGTCGGGATTGTCTTTAATACGCTGTATTTCGTCCTCGACTATCTGCCTGGCCTCGGCTTTGATACGGTCGTAATTCTCCTGTATCTGCTCTTTCAGCCTATCCACGCCGTTCTCATCCTTAAAATCTGTAATAACGGGAATTTTCTTATAAGCCTTTTCTTCGGCGGCGACCCGCTGGCTATCCACTACAATCTCGGCATGGAAAATCTTTTGCTCTATCCGCTCGTCGAAGTTATCCGCAACGGCTCCCACAAACATACCCTGGGTCAATGTAGAAATCTTCGAGGGAGGAATAAGGCTATCCATTTGCGTACTTATGGAAGTGGATTTATCGTTGCGGTTTATTGTCATGGATTGCCGTTTCTGTAATACCTTTCCGAAACGCTCCGAAAGGGTTTTAGCCGTATCGCCGACAACCTGCCCGGAAAAGATATTACCGACTGTGTTCATTATAACCTTCGCCTCCTTGTCGCCGTAATCGCGTACAAGCTGCGAATTATCCTGATAGCCCAAAAGAACACAGACTTTATTGCTTCGGGCGGTGGCTATGAGGTTATCCAACCCCTTAAAATAAATAGTGGGTAACTCGTCAATTATGACGCTGCTTTTCAGCTTTCCTTTTTTGTTAATGAGTTTAACGATACGCGAATTATACAGACCCAAAGCCGCCCCATAAATGTTCTGGCGGTCGGGATTGTTGCCGACTACAAGTACCTTCGGTTCGGCGGGGTTATTTATATCCAGCGTAAATTCATCGCCCGACATGACCCAATATAATTGCGGGGAGATCATGCGCGAG
Source organism: Parabacteroides sp. PH5-46 (assembly GCF_029892785.1). Lineage (GTDB taxonomy): Bacteria > Bacteroidota > Bacteroidia > Bacteroidales > Tannerellaceae > DFXE01. The sequence goes on along the minus strand of NZ_JARXXA010000013.1, from coordinate 16,674 downwards.
AGTGGTATTTTCGCGCTTGCAATTTGACCCTGGAGCTGATCGGCCGCACCGCCCAACCAGGCATCCATAAAGGGAGAAAGGTAATTTTCCAGTTCCGGGTAGCTTGTCAGGATTGGAAATATTTTCTCGTAGGGCTTGTTCAAAAACTCTATCGCGTGCGGGAAAGTACAATACCGCCCGTCCTGGTAAATCCGCAGAAACCAAATAATTGCTGCAAACAGGATTATCGGCGATTCTACGAAAAAATCGCCCTGCTTGCTGACCCAGGTACGGTTTAAGTTAAGCATGATCGTATAACTACTTTCGTATGCGTCCGAAATATCCTCCATGAAAGAGGGGTTTATGGGGTTACAGCGGTGCGACCTGGAAGGGTCGTCAAAGTTAATTACATAGAACGTCGGCGTAATTTCGTAGCCTTCGCGGTTGTTCAGTAAATGGTTATAGGCAATAGTCGAGAGGTCGGGAAACTTAAAATGTAGGCTAAGCACCCGGCGCCGTACCATATTGCTATAGTCGGTTTCCCAATGCTCGCCTCCGAACCGTACGTACACCTTCCAGCGTATACGGCTCTCCACCAATATATTCAGTCTAAATTGTTCCATAATGGATTTTCTTATGACAACTACCACATACAGCTATCGTTTTCCGCTGTCTTGCAATCATATGTTTCTCCCATTCTTCTTTACCTTGAAGATTTTTGAGTTTACGCACATGGTGCATTTCCAACTTGTCTTTAGCTCCACATAACTCACATTTTTCAGCTTTCAGCCTGTCTATAAGACTGGTAGTGCTGGTATGTATCATTATATTGGGTAAATTGTCTACGCTTTTATCCGAAAATGGACTTTGACGTTTGAAACCTTTCTTGTAAAAACACATTTCTTTTTCCTTTCCTGATTTTGTTTTGTATTTCACGCAGAAGACATTGTTATGCTTGTATTTCTTGCATATTTTCTTCACTTTTGTGCGATACTTGGCAGCAAAGGTCTTGTACATACTGTATTCCATGATGTACCCGAAGTTTGACATTTGTTTAGAACAGTTTTTGGCAATTCCAAAATAATTGTACAGCCCGCGAATTTCAGAATTATACCTTTCGAGGATTTCAAGGTCGTCATTGTGATTAAATTCCGGTCTTGCTTTGGGTTTCCATACTTCCTTTCCATTGTGCTTCTTTATTTGTACAACATCATAGGCAAGCAATTTCTTCTTAATCGCATCTCGTGGAATCTTTATCTCTACGGTTTTACTATAACACCGTTTCAGTCGTCCAATGCTATCCCTTTTGGTATGGTCGGACTTGCGGTTTCGGATATGAAAACCAAGAAAAGCGGCAGGTGTTTCCGAGTGGGTTATAAGCGTTTTCTCGTCAGATAACTCAAGTTTGAGCTTTTCAGAGAGGAATTTCTTAATATCCTCTTTTATAGCTTGAGCATCTTCTTTGCTTCCGATTATACCACAGAGAAAATCATCTGCGTATCTCACATATCTCAATCTCCTATACTCGCTGTCCATTTCATCATTCGGTTCGGTCTGCAATATTAACTTGTCATACTTTTTAACTCTTTCTATTATTGCTTCCCTTTCGGCTTGTGTCGTTACAGATTTCAATTCTTTAGTAGCTCGACCTTTCTTACGTTGATAATGCCTGTACTCTGTTCTCTTCTTTTTTCGTAGCCCTTTTTCAAACTTTGCCGCATATTCAGCCATGTATTTATCTAACCTGTCAAGATATATATTAGCCAGTATCGGGCTAATAATACCTCCTTGCGGAGTTCCGCTATAGGTTCTGTTAAATACCCAATCCTCGATGTATCCTGCATTGAGGAACTTTCTTATTAGCCTGATAAAGCGGTCATCTACTATGCGTTCTTCAAGGATGTTAATCATAATATCATGATTGATATTATCAAAGAAACCTTTAATGTCGCCCTCGACATACCATTTTACCCCACAGAAAGTTATTCCGATTTGTTTGATTGCAGTATGGCAGCTTCGGTGGGGTCGAAAACCATGAGAGCAGTTTTCAAACTGTCCCTCGTATATAGCTTCCAACACCATTCTAACCACTTCTTGCAACAGTTTATCGTTTATTGCAGGAATACCAAGCGGACGCTTTTTTCCATTTCTCTTTGGGATATAAGTCCTCCTTGACGGAATTGGCTGATACGTTTCATCTTTCAATGAATCAATCAGTTTTTCAATACGGGCAAGGCTCATTCCGTCGATGGTTTCACCGTCGGAACCTGCCGTCATGTTGCCTTGTTTCGCATACATACGTTGGTAGGCAACATGATACATTTCCTCGTTAAAGAGAATACGGTACAAACGCTCAAACTTGTAATTCAAGTCTTTGCTATGTCCCATTAGACTGTTTAATACTTTTTCTGGACTCCTCATAATGTCTCTCACATTTTCCGTTAATTGTATTAAAAAATATTGGCTGCCCCCCTTCGCCATTGTGAACCGAACTGTTGCCCAATTCACGTGTACAGGTCATTAACCTGCTCGGACTACTACGGAGGCTCCGTTACCATATCGGATATTCAGGGGCAAACCCCATAGCCTTTACAGGCGTTCCAATTTAGGTAATCCCAGTTTATAGTATGATTAACATTGGCACGACAGATTGTCGGATATGATTTCCACCCTTTACTATATATTATAGTTGCGTCATGATAAGTTCTCGCTCTTCCTACTCTACGACTGCAAAAAGAGTATCATGATATGACGAGTATAGTTACCTTACGTCAAAGTTTCTACAGGAACCGCTTGGATTATCATTCAATCAATTCGGATTTTATCCTCATATCTGCCATTTCATCTACCATTCAGTCGCAGTTTGGTAACTAACTGACTTAGGCGTTTCCGGCGTGCTACACTCCCTGTCGTCTTTCGTTGAACAGATAAGCCGGTGATGATAGGTCGTTTTCAAAGAACACTTGCCTAATCCTTGCCAAAGGGACGATTAATATACTACCTTGACTGGCGCACCATATATATACATTGTGAAGCCCTTTTCTATCTGTTGTTTAATGAATTGGTTTATCACAGCGTATGATTTTCCGCTCCCCGGCGATCCGATACAGACACAGCCCCTCGCAGGATTTACGACATTCGCCCAGCCATTATTCCACTTCTTTTTATAGTAAAAGCGGGTCGGTAGATTTACTGAATATTCGTTTGTAATAAGCCGCGTTTCCTGTTGGAATGATTCGTTTTCAGTATTGAAAACGTCGTCGAACATATTATTTTTAAGTAACCGGGAGAGCCATACGCCGCCCATGAGAAGCAGTATATAACCTGCGGTCATGGTAAAAACGTAAAGCCCTGCGTTTGCCTCCGACGGGAACGGCAGGGCAAGCAGCCACCAGTTAAAGAAAAACAGTATAAAGCCTGCGGTAAGGCTGGCAATGATTTTCGGCCAGGTAATTTTTTCGTCTTTTACGCCCCGTGTGCCGAGGCAGGAAAGCGCGAGGAAAACCACCGCAAAAAGTTTCGTCCACAGGATAGAGGTAAAAAGTCCGGCGGTACGGTTAAAATTCATCAGGATTTTATCGACCACGCCGATATTAAAGCCCAGGTCATGTATTGCCCCGTAGCAAAACCAATATATGTTTATCACTACGAACAATATGGATAGCGCACGCATAAAGTCCATGACTTTAGCCAAACCGCGCAGATCATCTTCATTTTGCATAATCTTAATTTTTTAATGTTGTTTTTACTGTTAAAAAGAATAATAAAAGACACTGCGTGTCCTACATCTGCCTGCCGTAACGCCGTTTCTTCTTCTTGCGGCGGCGGGGTGCAGGTTGGTTATTCTGCCCTTCGGTTTCGGGCGTGAGAATAGAAAGCAGACTGCCAGCCGCTTTACCGACATCGGTAATGCCGGTCTGGGGCTGCTTGTCTTTTCCTTCGGAAGCGGGTACGTTCGGGATATTCTGTGCGGGCTTTTGCAGATCCTCGCGGGGCGAATTATCTGCAAACCGCTGATTAAGGGCGTTGGCCGAAAACTCTTTACCCAGGCGGGAACCGTTTACAACCGTGCGGCTGTTGTGGTCTATAAAAGTCGCTCCATAAATGCGCCCCTGGTCGTTGCGGCGCAATACCACGTCGATACCTTTCTTTCGTAAAGCATCCCGTAACTGACTTTCAGTACGTGATGCTTTAAGGGCGTCGGAAACGGCGGCCTTTGTTCCTTCGGCCAGTTTGCCGGACTTTATCGCCTCCCCGGAACTCTGCATTTTTTCCTCCAGGCGGGCGACCCCTTCACTCTTGCCGAACAGGGAAGATTTAAGGGGCTTGCCGACGCGGTTTCCTTTCTCGTCAAGCGCGGAGTAAACTACCCCCTCGTACTTATTCCCCTGGTTGCTGCCCTCGACCTTCTCCACACTTATATTATATAAGGAGAGCAGGGCGCGGTATTCAGTAATAGACTGGAAGCGGTACATTTCGGAAAGCGGCTTTATGACGTTGGCAACCTGTTTTTTCAGGTTGCCTGCCGAAGCGTCCACCGGGGAAAGCTGCCAGGCTTCCTTTTGGCTTTCGCCTTTGGGGTGCAGACCGTATTTCTGCTCCAGGGCATCGGTAATCTTTTTGCTCCGCTCGTAATCTTTGCTGTCGCTGATTATGGAGCCGTCGCCCCGGACACGGGTAGAAATAATATGTACGTGCTGGCGGTCTATATCCTCATGCTTAAATATCATGTAAGGCTGTCCGCCGAAGCCCATTCTTTCGAGATATTCCCGTGAAATGTCTGCAAGCTGCGCGTCGGTCAGGCGGTCGTCCGGGTGCGGATTGAGCGAAATATGGATTACGGGTTTGCCTGTTGTAATCTGCGAAGGCATAGCCCGCTCGAAATCCCGCACACAATCCGACACGCGAAACTGTCCGTCATGGGGAACAAATACCCGGTTTGTTTCCAGTATTTGCCCTTTTCCCCGGTCTATTTTGTCCTGGTTATAGGCCAATGCGCCGTAAAGGTTGTTGCCTTTGTGAATATCCGCGACCATTTTTTACGGCTGTTCGGTTAAGATTTTACCCTTAAATTCTTCGCAAAGTGTCAGCACTCCGCGACCGATCTGCGCTATTTCTATCGTCTGTTGCTCCAAATTGTAGAGCATCGAAAGCGCTTTTTTCTCGCCGAAAGTCGTATGCAACTGCTTTACGACCTGGTTATAATTCACTCCGACGGAGCGAATTTGCCCGTAAAAAGCGGATAACTTCATTACAAAATCGACTGCCGAGGCGTCGGTTTGTATGACCCGGAACTCCGCCCCGAAGATGCGAGCGGCAATAAAACCGGACAGCGAAGCGACGCCGGACTGTTCGTACATGGTTAAGAACTCGGCGTGCTGGGTGTCTGTCAGGTTTACCGTCAGGCGGTGGGTTGCCGGGTTGTCTTTCGGGGGTCTGCCCCCTTTACCCCGCTGACGGGGTACATTCTTTTGATTCATACTACGGATTTTTTTAAGTGAAACATAAATCCGTTACGGCTCGGCATGGCCGACGCCTATCGAGCGCCGACTTCGGAGGCAAGCGACGCCCCCCGGCAGGGGCAAGGGTTAAGTGCTGCAAAACTCGTTTTGCGATGCACTTAACATACCTTGCTATTTGCCAAAATGCAAATGGATTTTGCCCTGCGGAGGGGCAAAGATTACCCTTAACATTAGCGGGTAAGATTTGTACCGGGGGGCAATGGAGAGAGGGGTACTCCAGGCTTAAATGTGCCCCGAACGAAAGCCGTAACATTTCATGCTGCAAAGTTATCGGCTTATTTAATGCGTTGTATCTCAAAGATTAGCGCCACTCGAAGCCACAAGCGGCCACCACCTTAAAACATGATGTAAGTACCAAAAAGAAGGGTTTAATTTGCCGGACAATCGGCTATGCGGAGGTATGCAGATACGGACAAACGACTGTCCGTAAAAACATATAATCGGCTGTCGGGAAGTACGGATAACCAACCGTCGGGAAATGCGGACGGAGGTAAGAGCGCAAAGCTGAAAAGTCAATCATCCGTTCGTAGGGAGGCCGGGATATACGCCCGTCGGTTGTGAGGGATTGCCGGACGCCCCGGCGACTGTATGGCCGGACAAACGGCACAACGTCCCTACGGTTGTATGTACCAACGCCGGGACGTTGCAACGCAAATACATACATACCTACCTACGTCGGGAGGTATGGCGAGATAATTAATTGATTGTACCACTAAAAAAATCAGAGAATGAAAAAAGAACCGAAGTACGTGGCTTTCTCCACGCAAAAAGGGGGAGCAGGTAAAACAGCCCTGACCGTTTTGGTCGCAAGTTACCTGCATTATGTCAGGGGCTACAATGTGGCCGTTATCGACTGCGACTACCCGCAGCACTCCATTAATGAAATGCGGGAACGCGACCTTAAAATGGTCGAGAGCGACGAGTATTACAAAGGCATGGCCTATGAACAGATTACCCGCCTGGAGGGTAAGAAGTTTTATCCCGTCGTGGAGAGCAGCCCGCAGGAAGCACTAAACGATGCCGAGGCGCAATGCGGACAGGAGGATTACGACTTTGTGTTTTTCGACCTGCCCGGAACGCTCAATAACCGGGATTTAGTGATAGCCCTTGCCAATATGGACTATATCATTGCCCCGATTGCCGCCGACCGGGTTGTAATGGAAAGTACCCTTAATTATATGATCTCCGTAAGGGATAATATAATGAACACGGGCAAGACAAACATTAAAGCCATGTATCTGCTTTGGAACATGGTGGACGGGCGCGAAAAATCCGAACTGTACGACGTGTACGAAAAGGTTATTAAGGAATTGGAGTTTACAACCCTTAAAACCTTTATCCCGAACAGCCTGCGTTTTCGGCGCGAACAATCCGAAACGCGCCGCCCGCTGTTCCGCTCCACCCTGTTCCCGGTGGATAAAACCCTTGTAAAAGGCAGTAATATCGACGCCCTGGCCGATGAACTGCTGGAACTGTTAAAGTAGTCCGGCAATGGCAAAAAGGATAGATACAAACGGGATAGACCCGGATTTAGTGATTAACAGCGCGAAGCCGAGTTACAGGGAAAAGACTTTGACGCCTTACGATCCGTCCGCGTCCGCGTCCACTCCTTCGCCGGAGCCGGAACAAGTGCCGGAGCAACCGCCAGCGGCGGAAGCTATACCCGTGAAAGAAAAAGAAACGCCCCGCGAGGAAACCAGGCGGCGTAAACCGAAGGCGGAGCCGCAGGACTATGTTACCCTGTTTCTCCATGAGGCGGCGATTACGGCGCGAAGCGGTAAAACGGTTTACATCTGCCAGGAGCATCACGACCGGATTGCCAATATACTCCATGTTATCGGCAAAAAAGAAGTGTCGCTGTTCAGCTATATATATAATGTACTGGAGCAGCATTTCGCCACCTATCAGGATGAAATTACCGAACTGTACGAGGGTAACATCAAAAAGATATTTTAAGCTATGGGACGGTATTTCATCTATGCAGTTATGCTTTACGCGCTTGTCGTGGTTATTTACCTGCTTTGGGAGCGGGGCGTAAAGCGCAAGAAAAACGCAGCGCGGAAAAAGGGATATAACCCTTTCAAGACTTCGCCGAAAGAGGATATAATAGGTAAAAGCAAATTTACCCTGCGCCACTCGAAGCCACAAGCTACCACTTTGGAAATCAACGAAAAAGGGATGGAAAATGCCTCTATATTTGCAAATGAAAACGGGCAAACCGTCATACAGGACACTCCGGGCGAAGTCCTCCAAAACCAAACCGGAACGGGTGCTTTACCCGGCCAGTCGGAAGATAATTCAGGCGAGATTGATTTAGTTATCGAAAACGAGCCAGAGGGGGAATTAGATAACGACGAGGACGGGGATTTAGATACCTGGGAAAGCGAGGCGGAGGGGGACGGAGCCGGGAGTAGTATGGCGCAGGGCATTGGCTTCGAGGAACTGGCCGGAATGGTGCGGACGGTAGAAGCTGCCGGAACTGCAACAACCGGGGAGAGGGAGGAAGCCGGGCGGGTGCTGGTCGAGATTCGCAAGACTGAAATCTTTGAACAGATCGCAAACGACGAGCCGAAAAAGAAAGTGGTGTCCTCACTTATGGACGATTACTTTACCGCTTTCTACCGCCAGACGGAAGCCTTACCCGACGGAGCGGTAAAAGCCCCTGCCGATTTTAATGTACGCGGTTTCGCCTAATGTCGAATGTAAAAGTAAAAAAGATGAAAGAAAGAGATTACGGATAGCTGCGGCTACCAACCACTAAAAAAATCAGAGAAGTAAAAAAGTAACAAAAATCCCGGCGGTAAGGGGGAATAATCCCACCCCCTGCCGCCTTAAAAAAATCAAGCAATGACAAAAAAGAAAATCTTATTGTCTGCGGTAGTAATTGTAGCCGCAGCAGCAGACGCTTTCGCCCAGGGTAACGGTGTAGGTGGTATTACGGATGCTACAAACATGGTAACATCGTATTTCGACCCAGGAACGAAGCTGATATACGCCATAGGTGCGGTCGTGGGGCTTATCGGAGGCGTAAAAGTTTACGGCAAGTTTTCCAGCGGCGACCCGGACACGGCAAAAACCGCCGCGTCGTGGTTCGGAGCCTGTATTTTTCTTATCGTGGCCGCGACTATCCTGCGCTCCTTCTTCCTTTAATCACTCCATAAAAAGCAATATTATGGAGTACAATGTAAATAAAGGCATTGGAAAAAGCGTCGAGTTTAAGGGGCTTAAAAGTCAGTACCTTTTCATATTTGCGGGCGGCCTGCTGTCCGTGTTCGTCCTGTTCGTCATTTTCTATATGGCGGGGGTCGATCAGTGGATATGTATAGGTTTCGGGGTTATCTCGGCCTCGGTACTGGTCTGGTTTACCTTCCGGCTCAACGCGCAGTACGGCGAATACGGGTTAATGAAGCTAATGGCAAAACGCCAGCACCCCCGTTACCTTACTAACCGCCGGAACTCGCGCCGCTTTTTCCTCTATCCTAAACGGAAGGAGGTGGCTTATGCGTAACACAATGAAAGCCGCCACCATAGAGAGCAAATTTCCACTGTTGGCGGTGGAAAACGGCTGTATCATCAGTAAGGACGCGGATATAACGATAGGCTTCCGGGTGGATTTGCCCGAACTTTATACCGTTACAAACGCGGAATACGAAGCAATACATTCCGCCTGGAACAAGGCAATAAAGGTGCTTCCCGATTATTCGGTCATTCATAAGCAGGATTGGTTTGTAAAAGAGAACTACCGACCTGCCACCGATCAGGAAGATATGAGTTTCTTATCCCGAAGTTTTGAAAGGCACTTTAACGAGCGCCCCTACCTTAATCATACCGCTTTCCTGTTCCTGACAAAGACGACGAAAGAGCGTATGCGTATGCAGTCGAATTTTTCCAGTCTTTGCCGGGGCAACATTATCCCGAAAGAGGTAAACAAAGACACGGCGCAAAAATTCCTGGAGGCGGTCGGACAGTTTGAGCGGATCGTAAACGATAGCGGGTTTGTAAAGCTGACCCGGCTTTCGTCGGACGAAATTACGGGAACGCCGGATGCTCCGGGGTTGGTGGAAAAATACTTTGCCCTTTCGTTGGACGATACGACCTGCCTGGAAGATATGGAACTCGGAGCGGACGGCCTGCGCATTGGTGCAAAACATATCTGCCTGCACACGGTTTCGGACGTGGAGGACTTGCCGGGAACGGTGGCAACGGATATGCGCTATGAGCGTCTTTCTACGGACAGAAGCGACTGCCGCCTTTCGTTTGCCGCGCCTGTGGGTTTGCTATTGTCCTGCGACCATGTGTATAATCAATACATTTTTCTGGACGATTCGGCAGAAAATTTACGGAGGTTTGAAAAGTCAGCCCGCAATATGCAGTCCTTATCCCGTTACAGCCGGGGCAATCAAATAAATAAGGAATGGATAGACAAGTATCTGAACGAAGCGCATAGCTTCGGGCTTACCTCTGTCCGGGCGCACTTCAACGTAATGGCGTGGTCTGACGATGCGGAGGAACTAAAGCATATCCGTAACGATGTCGGCAGCCAGCTTGCGCTAATGGAGTGCAAGCCCAGGCATAATACAGTCGATGCCGCTACCCTCTATTGGGCGGCTATGCCGGGCAATGCCGGGGACTTCCCTTCAGAGGAAAGTTTTTATACTTTCATAGAGCCTGCCCTGTGTTTCTTCACACAGGAAACGAACTATAAAAGCTCTCCGTCGCCTTTCGGTATCAAAATGGCCGACCGGGTTTCGGGCAAGCCTATCCATGTGGATATTTCGGATTTGCCGATGAAACGCGGAATTACCACCAACCGAAATAAATTCGTGTTGGGGCCTTCCGGCTCCGGCAAGTCCTTTTTTATGAACCACCTTGTAAGGCAGTATTGGGAACAGGGCACACACGTAGTCCTGGTCGATACGGGTAACAGCTATCAGGGGCTTTGTGAAATGGTGCGCCGGAAAACCAAAGGCCAGGACGGTATCTATTATACCTATACCGAAGAAAGCCCCATATCCTTCAATCCCTTTTACACGGACGATTATGTTTTTGACGTGGAAAAGAAGGACAGTATTAAAACGCTGCTCCTGACGTTGTGGAAATCTGACGACGACCGGGTAAGCAAGACGGAAAGCGGGGAACTCGGCAGTGCGGTATCGGCCTATATCGAACGGATCAGGGCAGACCGCACTATCGTACCGTGCTTTAATACTTTCTATGAGTATATGCGGGACGACTACCGCCGGGAACTGGAACAGCGCGAGATAAAAGTAAGCCTCCAGGACTTCAATATCGACAATATGCTTACCACCCTGCGGCAATACTACAAAGGTGGCCGTTTCGACTTCCTATTGAACTCGGCGGAAAATATCGACCTGCTGAATAAATCCTTTATCGTCTTTGAAATTGATTCCATAAAAGAGAACAAAGAATTGTTCCCTGTGGTAACAATTATCATTATGGAGGCTTTCATAAACAAAATGAGGCGGTTAAAGGGTGTCAGAAAGCAACTGATCGTCGAGGAAGCCTGGAAAGCCCTTTCGTCCGCGAACATGGCGGAATACCTAAAGTATATGTATAAGACTGTCCGGAAGTATTTCGGGGAGGCCATTGTCGTAACGCAGGAAGTGGACGACATCATTGCCTCGCCGATTGTCAAGGAAAGCATCATAAATAACTCCGACTGTAAAATCCTTCTCGATCAGCGCAAGTACATGAACAAATTTGATTCGATACAGGCGCTTTTGGGACTGACCGAAAAAGAGAAGGGGCAAATTCTGTCTATCAACATGGCGAACAATCCGAGCCGGAAATATAAAGAGGTTTGGTTTGGCCTGGGCGGGGTGCAGTCTGCGGTTTACGCTACCGAGGTAAGCATGGAGGAATATATGACCTACACGACCGAGGAAAGCGAAAAAATGGAGGTATTCAAAAAGGCCGAGGAACTGGACGGAAACTATGAACTGGCAATAAAACAGGTTGCCGAGGCACGGCGTAACGGATAAAAGGAGGTAGCCATGTTCAGCAAGTGTAATATATCCGACCCGTGCGCCGTGCATTTGGATTTCAACCTGTGGGAAATCACGGGACGTTGGGTAAGCCCGGACGGTATGCCTGCGGTAACTGTTTACCGCAACACTTCCCGCAAGCGGGGAGGCATCCGGCTCTGTCTTACTTACAACAACCCGCAGGTAGTCTGCGACTGTACTGTGTATTGTGTGTTCGGTCAGTATTACATAGACCTGTACGGGCGTATCGGAATTGCCTACGACCGGGAGCGGGAGATGCTATTGCTTTCCTCTTTCGGCGAATATGTACGGGCGCAGGAGTAACCTACGGGCTACTCTCGCCCTTCAATCAAGTATTAACGAATTAATAAGTAAAACAATGAAAAAGATAATTGTATGCCTCACGGTAGCCCTTGCTTTCTGTGGATTCGAGGCAAAAGCGCAATGGGCGGTTATCGACCCGTCCAACCTGGCGCAAAACATTCTTACGGTCGGTAAAACGGGAACGACTGCCACCAACGTAATTAACTCCTTCAAGGAAATGCAGAAGATATACAGCCAGGGAAAGGAGTATTACGACAAATTGCAGGCGGTACACAATATCATAAAGGACGCCCGGAAGGTTAAGGAAACGGTGGCAATGGTATCGGAAATTTCGCAGATATATTCCAGCAATTTCAATAAGATGCTTTCGGACAAAAATTTTACTGTCGCGGAACTGGAAGCCATATCGAATGGATATACGATACTGCTAAAGGAGAGCGGCAACCTTATTACCGATATTAAAAATGTTGTTTCCGGCTCTAACGGGCTTTCCATGACGGACGCCGAGCGTATGGGGATAATAGATAATATCCATACGAAAATGCTGGAATACCGAAACCTGGTTAAATACTTTTCAAAGAAAAGTATATCCGTTTCATTCATCCGCAGCCAGGAAAAGGGCGATATGGAACGGGTACGCGCCCTGTATGGTGATCCTTCCGAAAGATATTGGTAAGCCATGACATTATTAGCAATAGATTTCGATAACCTGCATCAAGTTCTACGGAATTTGTATCAGGAAATGATGCCCCTTTGCGGCGACATGATAGGTGTCGCCAAAGGGGTGGCAGGATTGGGTGCGCTGTTCTATGTAGCGTACCGTGTTTGGCAAGCCCTTTCGCGGGCGGAGCCTATCGACGTTTTCCCGCTCCTACGGCCTTTCGCTATCGGGCTTTGCATTATGTTCTTCCCGACTATCGTGCTGGGGACTATCAATGCCGTTATGTCGCCCGTAGTGAAAGGTACGCACAGCATTTTGGAAAGTCAGATAACAGACGTACAGAGTTTACAGGCGGAAAAAGACCAACTGGAATACGATGCGCGGGTACGCGAGGGAAAGGCATGGCTTGTCGATGATGAGGTGTACGACCAAAAGATGAAGGATTTGGGGATATGGGACACGCCGGAGATTATCGGTATGTGGGGCGAAAGGCTTTGGTACGATATAAAGATGTATTTCCGACAGTTAGTCCGGGACTTTTTCGAGTTACTGTTTAATGCCGCTGCCCTGACTATTGACACGCTGCGTACTTTCTTTTTGGTAGTGCTGTCAATATTGGGGCCGCTGGCATTTGCCCTGTCGATTTATGACGGCTTCCAATCCACACTTACAAACTGGATTTCCCGGTATATCAGCGTGTATCTATGGTTGCCTGTGGCCGACCTGTTTTCGGCTGTCCTCTCCAAAATACAGGCGCTTATGCTGAAAGCGGATATAGCCTTACTCAAAGACCCGTCCTATGTGCCGGACGGCGGAAATGGCGTGTATATAATCTTCCTGATTATAGGAATAATCGGTTATTTCTCAATTCCGACCGTTGCGGGCTGGATTATTCAGGCCGGGGGCGGCACGGGTACGCGCGGAGTAAATACGGCGGCAGGCAAAGGGGCTGCAATGGCCGGAGGTGTTGCCGGAGCCGCTGCGGGCAATATATCGGGCCGCTTATTAGGTAAAAAATAGACAGACACATAGTGTCCTTTATTATTGAAACACTTAAAAATCATGGAGTTCAAAAGTTTAAAGAATATAGAAACATCATTTAAGCAAATACGTCTTTTCGGTATTGTGTTCCTGGTGTTGTGCGCTGGCATTACGGGTTATTCCGTATGGTCGTCGTACAGCTTCGCCGAGGCACAACGCCAGCGTATTTATGTAATGGACGGGGGCAAAAGTTTAATGCTTGCGCTTTCCCAGGATATGACACAAAACCGCCCTGTGGAGGCACGCGAACACGTCCGCCGCTTCCATGAGCTGTTTTTTACTCTTTCGCCCGATAAATCGGCCATTGAAAGCAACGTAAACCGGGCTTTGTTCCTGGTGGATAAAAGTGCTTTCAAATACTATCAGGATATGGCCGAGAAGGGATATTACAACAGGATTATATCGGGGAACATTAATCAGATCGTACAGGTGGATAGTATCGCCTGTAACCTGGACGTGTACCCCTATACTGCGGTAACATACGCCCGGCAAATGATTATCCGCCAGTCGAACATTACCGAGCGCAGCCTGGTAACGCGCTGTAACCTGATTAATTCTGTAAGGAGCGACAATAACCCTCACGGTTTCACTATGGAGCGTTTCGAGATCGTGGAAAACCGGGACATCCGGGTAACAGAAAGGTAAAGTTATGGCAAAGAAATTTTTTAAGAACATCGGCGAGCATATAGAGGATTTCCTGCGGGGTATATGCGGCAGGATAACGCCCGACAAAAGGGTAATCGTAATCCTTACCATGCTTGTCGTGTTCAGTGGCCTTTCTATCTACATGACCGTTTCCTCGATTTACAATTTCGGTAAGGATAAGGGCGAACGGATGCAGATAGAAGCCCTTAAACTCCAACTGGAGCAGCAAAGGGACAGTATTAACCAACAAAATTTATATGAGTATGAGCCAACAGAATAATAACGAAGGGCAAAAGCCACAGGAAGCGCCCGCGCCCGAAGTAAAGCAGGAGGTTAAAAAGGAGCCTCCGAAGTCGGCATCGGGCAAAAAGGAACTGACGCCCGCCCAGATGCAGAAACGGCGGAAAATGCTGGTAATGCCTCTTTTCTTCCTGCTTTTTGCCGGGGCAATGTGGCTGATCTTCGCCCCGTCGAAAAAGGAGGGCGACCAGGCCACAGGTCAGGACGGCTTTAATTCGGAGATACCGACGCCCAAAGACGAAGGTATTTACACGGATAAGCGGACAGCCTACGAACAGGAAGCCATGCGCCAACGGGAACAGGAGAAAATGCGGAGTTTGCAGGATTTTTCCACCATGTTCGAGCAGACCGAAGAACAGAACGAAGGCCAGATACGCATTGCTCCCGAACCACCGGAGTATTACGAAAACCCGGAACTGTCCGGGGGTAATTCCTCCCGGACGCGGGGTAACTCTATCCAGTCCTCCGCAGCCGCTTATCAGGACATAAATAAACAATTGGGCTCGTGGTATGAAGAACAGGCTACGGTGGACGACGGGGCGCAGCTTGCCGTCGAAGCAAGGGTAGAGGAACTGGAGCGCCGACTGGAAGAAGCCGAGGCGGAGAAGGCCGCCCAGGACGAACAAACGGCACTATTGGAAAAATCCTACCAAATGGCTGCAAAGTATATGCCCCAGGGAGCGCAACAGACGGCGGACGAAACGGCTATCGCCGCAACGTCGCGGGATAAGGTAAATATTCAACCCGTGCGCCAGGTGCATCACAACGTCGTTTCGCTACTGACCGCTCCTATGGAAGACCAGGAGTTTATCGACGCCTGGAGCCAGCCCCGGAACATGGGCTTTTATACTGCCGCCGGGAACGAAGGCATAAAGGATAAAAACAGCATCCGCGCCTGTGTCAATCAGACCATTACCCTGACAAGCGGGAAAGAACTGCAAATACGGCTACTGGAGCCGATGATAGCGGGTAATATCCGCATCCCGGCAAATACTATCCTTGTCGGTGCTTGCCGCATAGGTAACGAGAGAATGGAGGTTACAATAAACTCGATACACTATGCCGGCAACATTATCCCGGTCGAATTGCAAGTATATGACCTGGACGGGCAGCGCGGAATATCCGTGCCGGGCAGCGACGAGATAAACGCGGCCAAAGAGATTGCTTCACAAATGGCGCAATCTGCCGGGTCAAGCATTACGATAACCGACGATGCCGGGTCGCAGTTTGCCGCCGATATGGGGAAAAGTCTTATACAGGGAGCGTCGCAGTATGTGAGTAAAAAAATGAGCGTGGTTAAAGTAACCCTGAAAGCCAATTATCAACTGCTCTTACTTCCAAAGACGCAATAAGCGGATAACAAAACGGCCTGTGGCCGCCACTAAAAAAATCAGAGTTAAAAACAAACATTAAAATTATCAGGCAATGAAAAAAATCTTTTTGGTACTCGCCCTTGCGGTGGGTGTAATGACTGCCAACGCGCAGGAGGTCGAAACAAGCGAAAAAACGACGACTACAAGCCCCTCGACGGGCGACTACTTCCAGGGCTACACACGCCCGCTGACTTTTAACCGCATGATACCGCCGTATGCTTTGGAGGTAACATTTAACAAGACCGTACACGTCATTTTCCCGTCGGCAATCCGCTATGTGGATTTAGGTAGTGCGGATCTCCTGGCGGCTAAAGCGGACGGTACGGAAAATGTGTTGCGGGTAAAAGCAGCCCTGCGGGACTTTTCGCGCGAGAGTAACCTGGCTGTAATTACGGAGGACGGTGCATATTATACGTTCAACGTCAAATATGCGGACGAGCCTGTAAAGCTGTCCGTCGAAATGGCGGACTTCCTGCATGACGGCGAGGCGGTAAACCGTCCTAACAATGCCCTGGAAATATATATGAAAGAATTGGGGCAGGAATCGCCGCTGCTGGTAAAACTTATCATGCAGTCGATTTATAAGAACGACCGCCGGGAAATAAAGCATATCGGTAGCAAGCGTTTCGGCGTACAGTACACGCTAAAGGGTATCTATACCCATAACGGCCTGCTGTATTTCCATTTGCAGCTTAAAAACTCGTCGCACGTACCTTTCAACGTCGATTATATCACTTGTGCGCCCGTAAAGGTATCATGATAAATATCTCAATAGCAAGAGATTAGGTAAGTGTTCTTTGAAAAACCTATCATCAACTGACTTA
>NZ_JARXXA010000012.1 GCF_029892785.1 Parabacteroides sp. PH5-46 | reverse complement strand
AAAATTGACCGAGACAAGTCAAATTATAACACAGTTAGCAATGATCAGAATTTTTATAAACAGAATAAAATGAAATTTCCTAACAGTTACTAAGATACTACAAAAGAAGTTAGCAGTACAGGATTTGATTCCCGGTTTTTTTATACTTTTGTGGTATCAAATTTATGTAACTAAATACGACCGTTTTATGAAGCTCAAAGTTTTTTTATTTTTTTTTGCTATCTTCTTCACATTCTCAGGATGTGATGTAGCTAAACAGCTTGGAAGTGCTTATAACTTTACCCAGTGCAAGTTCAATTACAATTCGCTTACGAACCTGACGCTTTCGGGGACGAACTTGTCGAAAGGTTTGTCGGCTGCCAATATTCTTCAGTTGACATCTTTACTGACAGGGAATGCTTCGTCTATTCCGTTGAATTTTACATTGAATCTGGACGTTACCAACCCGAATCAGTCGGCTGCTGCCCTTAGTGGTTTGCAGTATATACTGAACATTGATGATGTAGAATTTACAACAGGAACGATCAACCAGAGCTTCAATGTAGCAGCCAACTCAACACAGGTGATGCCTCTGACAATCGGGTTTGACCTGGCTACATTGCTGACCGGTAGTTCAAAGAATGCAGTCCTTAATATTGCTAAGAATTTCCTGGGATTGGGTAATGAGAAATCCAATATCACATTCCAGGTAAAGCCTTCTTTCAATATCGGAGGATATCCGCTTACTTCACCGGTTTATATCCCGGTAAGTTTTTCTTTCGGAGGTAAATAAAAAACAAGGGAGGGAAGGGGCATGTATTACATGCCTCCTCCGCCTCCTTCTCCTCCGCCGGAGTTTCCACCACTCTTCGCATCATCATTCATGATACCCCGGCGTACTTTCTTTATACTGTCTTTCAAGGTTCCGAAGCGATAGGAAACACGGATGCTGAAATCGCGTGTCCGCCAATGGTTCGTACTCTTCATCGCAAAAACAGGATCAGATGTTTCGTTTGTCATCTTCATAGACTTCCAGAAAGGACTGTTGCATGACAAGGTTACGGTAAGTTTCTTGTCGAGGAAGCTCTTATTTACATTGAATCCCGCATGATAGAAGCTGGAACCTTTCCCTTGCAAACTGATCCAGGGAGAAGAATACCCTCCATACAAGGTGATGTTTATATCTTTCGGTAAGATAAACTGAGCGTTAGAGAAGAGGCGTCCGGAAACTCCGTCGTTCTCCAGGTTGCGGGATTCGGCTTTATAGCTGACATAGTTCACCCCTCCGTTTAATGAGATATTGAAGAACTTAACCGGGTTCCAACGTATGTATCCGTAGGAGCCGGCCTGATGGCGCTTTCCTATATTGCCAAAGGTACTTTCCGCTACACCTGTTTCGTTGTTGATAAACGTATAGCGTTCGATGGCATTGTTCAGGAAGCTGTAATTTGCACTTACATTGATGTTTATCTTTTGTGCAAACATACTATAGTTCAGGTTGATATTATGGCTTTTTTCCGAATCAAGTTTCGGGTTACCATAGGATATATTCTCCGGGTCGGTAGTGTTTACATAGGGATTCAGATACCAGATACCCGGACGCTGGATACGCATGTTATAACCAATCCGGATCTGTTGTGCCATATTTAGCTGGTAAGAGATGGTTCCGTTCGGTACTACATCATAATAATCCGTCTTAAAGTTCTTTTGCGGAGAATCTTCAAACTTCACGTTCAGAGCAGTTCCTTCTCCACGTACGCCTGCTTTGAAGCCCCATTTATCAACTTTCAATGTATAGCCTGCATAAACGGAGTAAATGTGTTGTTTATGTCTGAACTCGCTCGATGGGTTGTATTCATTCTCTGTCCATAAGCCGGTAGAGTCGATGAAGTGCAGGTTGTCTGTGTTACTGTTATTCTGCCGGTTGATGTATTTCAATCCGGTTTCCAATGTTTGTCCTTCACGGATGGGGGTAGTATAGTCGAACTGTACCGTATGTTCGTTGGTATAGGCTTCATTCGTTTCCCATCGCGAATTGAGCGGAGGCATATACGTCGGATAGTTGGATATTCCGGAATATACGGTCCGGCTTTCGCTATCGTCGGGAGAGTTACTGAATCGGTATGAAACAGTGAACAGCTCGTCTTTCTTTCTTGTTGAACGTTGATAGTCAAGACTTAGATCCGTTGACCCGAAGGTGTATTTACCATAGCCTACGCTTCTGTATTTATAGTTGGATGCTTCGTCGTAATAATTCATGTCGACGTTTGACTCGGAGTTGTTTTTCATATTTCCGTTAAACAGATTAGCACCAACCGTCAGCAGGTTCAGGGTATCTATTTCGTAGCTTACTTCTACAGATCCGAACTGGAAGGGTCCCTTGTTCTTGTTTCTTCCGATTTGCTTCAGCTGAGAAGGGTTCTCGCCTTTTGTGTCGCGGATTGTTTCGGCATCCGTCCAGGGGCTGTTCTGGTGGCGATAATTATAGTTACCGGTTATACCGAACTTCCCGGCTTTTACGGACAGGTTGGCACCTGCCCCAAAGCGTCCCAAGGCGCTAGCGTCTGCCCGTACGGTTCCGGTATAGCCTTGCAGCGAGTTACGGGTAGTAACAATATTGATGATCCCTCCTACCCCTTCTGCGTCATACTTGGCACCCGGTTCGGTGATTACTTCTATGTTCTTTACGGAGCTGGCAGGCATACTCTTCAATACATCCGAGGCGTTGTTGCTGGATAGCATGTTGGAAGGTTTTCCGTTCAGGTATATCTTAAAGTTTTCAGAGCCTTTTAGCTGTATTTTATCTTCGCCGTCTACTGTAATCATCGGCACTTTGCGCAGCATGTCGAGGGTGTTATTGGTTACAGCTTCGGGGTCATCTTCCAGGCTGTAGGTGAGTTTGTCTATCTCTACCTTTACCAATGGTTTCTGTGCCACTACTGTTACTTCATCCAGGCGCTGGTTATCTTCCTGCATATAGATCTGTCCGAGATCTAAGGTCTTGCGGTTTTCGCTGATTGTGAAGGTTTTTCTGGCCGGAGATTTTCCGATAGACTGGAGGAACATGATATAATTACCGGTAGCATTCAGAGAGGATTCAAATTTTCCATCTTCATCACAAGCTAATAATTTAACAGGGGTTTGCGGAGTGGATGCCAAAGCAATACTCAAGGTCGCATAAGGTACTGTTTCATTTGTCAACGAATCTACCACTTGTCCTTTGATGATGAAGCCATTCTGGCTAACGGTCTGAGCAAATAAAGGAGTAACAAAGAAAAGGAGTAGAAGTAAGGAATAAATTTTCTTTTTCATTCAACTGTGAATTAAGTCATCTTCAATAAAAACACATTCTCTCAATTAAAAAACAATTTGCAAAAGTAGCAGTTTCATTTGCAATAATACTATTTGTTAAATCAGAATTATTAATTTAATTAAATACCTATTTGTACACAAAGGTATCGGTCTACCTTTTAATAAAAGACCGCTTCTTTCTTTAAAACGAAAAAAACGTTTTAAACACGAATGCTGTTCATATCTAAGACAATGTTAGTTAAATAATCTATTTTCATGATACAGATTATATGATATTTTCTACTTTTGCATTACAACCTTTAATACGTCTGACTCTTGTTTTTATTTTATTTTTTATTAGAGAATTACGATTATTTAGTACAATTCGCAAACATATTAAGATTATGAAACAATTATCTTTTCTGCTATGTGCATTCCTCTTAGTTAGTTGTGTAAATGCGCAGGATTTTAAAGTAATAAAGCTTGACCCTCCGACTAAAACCGGCGGAAAACCCTTGATGGATGTATTTAGCAACAGGAAGTCTGACCGAGAGTTTGCTCCTGAGAAATTATCACGTGCCGACCTCTCGAACCTCCTTTGGGCTACCAACGGAATCAATCGCGAAGACGGCAAACGCACAGCCCCCTCGGCTCGTAATGTACAGGATGTGGATGTATATGTTATCATGGAGGAAGGTGCTTACCTCTACGATGCCAAGGCACATGCCCTGAATCCGCTTACTCCCGGTGATCATCGGGCAGCCGTAGCCAAAGGGCAGGATTTTGCTGCTACAGCTCCGCTCAGTATCGTATTGGTTACCGATTTATCCCGTATGAGTGATAATATGAGTGAATGGACTAAGCTGATGGGAGCCGTTGACGTAGGTATTGTATGCCAAAACATTAACATAGCATGTGCCGGCATGGGACTGGCTACCGTTCCGCGAGCTACGATGGATCAGGAGGTGTTGAAAAAAGTGCTGAAGCTAACGGATCGTCAGCTTCTATTGATGAACAATCCGGTGGGATATCCGAAGAAATAAGAAAGAGTAATGCCGGTTTTTTTCATTGTTATTTTCAGTGTTTATTTCAGTGGGAATCTATATGTATTCTATCGTGGTTGGCAGGCTATAAGCGGCTTGCCAATCGGTTTAAAGATTACCCTGGCCATTCTATACTGGTTGGCAATGCTCTCGTTTCTGCTTTTGATAAAGAGAGACGGTAGCATTCCGGCCACCTTGGGGCATTACCTGCATCAGGTGGGTACCGGTTGGTTGGTCTTTACGCTCTATATGGTTATCTGTTTGTTGGTTATCGACTTTCTGAAGCTGTTTCATCTTCAGTATGCCTATAGCTTCTTCATCGCCTTTGGACTGGTAGCCTGTGTGTTAATCTATGGATTCATTCATTACAAGCATCCGAAAATCACACAGCTTGATATCCATATCGACAAGCCGATTGACTCTCCCGACAAGCAGCTGAAAGTAGTGGCCGTTAGCGATGTGCATATCGGCTACGGAACAGATAAGCCTGCTCTGAAGAAGTATGTAGACCTGATCAATGCCCAACAGCCCGACCTGATCCTCATTGCCGGAGACTTGATAGACAACAGCATCGCCCCCCTTCGTCAGCAACGCCTGGACGAAGAGCTCTCGCAGCTGAAGGCTCCGCTGGGCATCTACATGGCAGCGGGTAACCATGAGTATATCAGCGATATGCAGGGAAGCATCGATTTTCTCGCCAATACGCCGATACATCTGCTACAGGATTCGGCAGTAACGCTGCCCAACCGGCTACAGATTATCGGACGCGACGATCGTAGCAACTCACGCCGCCTGCCGGTTTCAGAACTTATGCAAAAGGCAAACTCTGAATGGCCAAGCATCCTGTTAGATCATCAACCCATGGAGCTGGAAAAAACAGCAGCAGCCGGAGTAGACCTGCAGATCAGCGGACATACCCATGCCGGACAGGTATGGCCCATTACGCTCGTTACCAAACGGATGTTTGAACTCAGCTACGGCTATCTGAAGAAAGGAAATTCGCACTTCTATACCTCCTCCGGTTTGTCGCTATGGGGGCCTCCTTTCCGCATCTGTTCAAGCAGCGAGATGGTGGTTTTTAATCTCACGTTTAAGTAAATGAAAGTATTTTTCGGTTCGATTATTGCTCAATTACTTCTCAACCCCTACGTGTTCTGGAGGGGCTGGCAAGCCATTCCGGCAAAGAAAAGCTGGCGGGTACCCTACATCTTGTTCTTTGCCATCGAATTGCTCGTTTTCTTCGTAGGCTTTTTCTTTCATAAATTACTGCCCGACGATGTGATCATCTCCATTCTCTATTATTGCGGAACCTGGTATATCTACCTGATATACCTTACGATGGCGCTGTTGCTGATAGAGGTTGTACGGCTATCGAACCGTTACTATCCCTGGTATCCCAAGTGTGTTACTGCGCATTGGGGGCAAACCAAACTGGCCCTTTTCTTTGCCGTTATCATCAGCGTAGGAGGCCTAATGATTCATGCCTATCACAAGGTGGCAAATCCCGTTGTAAAGCATGTGCATCTTACTATGCCGAAGGGGACCAGCGAACGCGACAGCCTGAAAATCGTAATGATGACCGACCTGCATATAGGCGAAATCATCAACAAACGAATGGTGCAGAAGTACGTTACAATGAGCAATGAGCAGCATCCCGACCTGGTAGTGATGGTGGGCGATTTGATGGACTATGAATCGCGCTTTGCCGAACAGATGCATGCCGAAGACGACCTACGGCAACTGCAAGCCCCGCTGGGTGTATTTGCCGTATTGGGCAATCATGAATACCGCGCCAATCGCTTTGCCAAACTCCGCTGGATACGAAAAACAGGGGCTACCCTACTGGTAGATTCCGTTGCCTTGGTAGATAACTCTTTCTATATCATAGGGCGAGATGATTATATCAACAAAACGCGCCAACCGCTTCGCTATCTTACAAAGGAGCTTGATCCCACCAAGCCGGCTATCTTACTCGATCATCAGCCCTGGACATTTGCCGAAGCAACTATGAATGGCATAGACCTTGGCCTTTATGGGCATACGCACTTCGGACAAATCTGGCCCTATCCCCTGCTTATGAAACTGATCTATGAATGTCCCTACGGATACTATCGCAAAGGCGACTCTCAGTTTTATGTATCCTCCGGCATCGGCATTGCCGGCCCTCCCTACCGCGTAGGAACAGTTTCCGAAATGGTTGTTTTACACATCCGCTTTGAGTGAATTCCCCGAGCTGCGCCTAATGGCTTAGCAAGGGGTAATCTATAAGATCACCTATGAGATTACCTATTATTGAGGAGGAATCCCTATCTTTGCGGACAGAATTAAATTTAAATCAGATAAACACGTGTTTACAGTTATTGGTATTATGTTTGGCGGCATCGCCATAGGCTATCTGTTGCGCCGGGTAGAATTCCTTCAAAAGATAGGCAAACCCATTTCTTACACCATTATCCTTCTTCTTTTTCTGCTTGGAATATCGGTAGGAGGAGATCGCGAAATCGTAAATAATCTCCCTGCATTGGGCGGACAAGCCTTTATCCTTGCACTGGCAGGTACGCTGGGGAGCGTGTTGGCAGCCTGGGGAGTGTATCACTTTTTCTTCAAAGAAAAGAAGGGAGATCTTAACGAATGAAAGGAAGTTTGGTTATCGTAGGATTCTTCATCCTGGGATGCTTATTGGGATTGGGCTTTACGCAATGGGATATTACACTTCCCTCAGACCTGACATCGTACGTATTGTATCTGTTAATGTTTCAGGTAGGACTGAGTATCGGCTCCGACAAGAAACTAAAAGAAATACTTACCAGTATTCGCCCTAAGCTGTTGTTGGTCCCTTTGGCGACAATTGTGGGGACGCTTAGCTTCTCGGCACTAGCCAGTCTGCTTATCACCAAGTGGAGCGTATTCGATTGTCTGGCCATCGGAAGCGGTTTTGCCTACTATTCTCTATCGTCTATCCTCATCATCGAACTGAAGGAAGCCTCGCTGGGCGTTCAACTGGCTGCCGAGATGGGAACAATCGCTCTGATGGCCAACATCATGCGCGAAATACTAGCCTTGCTTGGCACCCCACTATTCGTAAAATACTTCGGACGCCTGGCCCCCATCTGCGCCGGAGGAGCTACGACGATGGACACTACCCTCCCCATCATCACCCGCTATAGCGGCAAAGATATGGTATTCGTCGCCATCTTCCATGGTATCCTGGTAGACCTCACCGTCCCCTTCTTCGTCTCCTTCTTCTGTTCATTCTGAATAAGCCGGCATAGGAGAATTTGCGAATTTGTAAACGATACTATTGTTTATTTATGTAACTTTGTCGTTTAAAAAATATGCAATGGGCGTTATAATCAAAGAAGTAACCGATAAGAAAGAGCTTAAGAAGTTTGTTAAGTTCAGCATTGATCTCTATAAAGACAATCCTTTTTATGTGCCGGGCTTGATTGATGATGAGATGCAAACCTTCGATAAGGAGAAGAATCCGGCATTCGAGGTGGGCGAAGCTATCTGCTTTCTGGCTTATAGGGATGGCGAGATAGTAGGGAAGATTGCCGGCATGGTGAATCACCGGAGCAACGAGGTATGGAATCAAAATGCCGCCCGTTTCGGATTTGTTGATTTCATTGATGATGAAGAAGTGGTAGATGCCTTGTTCAAAGCGGTTGAAGACTGGGCGAAAGCAAAGGGGACAACCATGCTACACGGACCGCTCGGCTTTACGGATATGGATCCGGAAGGAATGCTGATAGATGGGTTCAACGAGCTGGGAACCATGGCTACCATCTACAACTATCCTTACTACCCAAAGCATATGGAGCGGATGGGATATGTGAAGGATCAAGACTGGAAAGAGTTTAAGATATATATACCGGACAGTATACCGGAAAAGCATCAACGCATAGGCGAGATCGTAAAGAAGAAATATGGACTGAAAATCATGAAGTTCAAAAAGCGGAAAGAAATATGGCCGTATGCTCATAAGATATTCCGGACACTGAATGCCGCCTTCTCTCCTCTGTATGGCTTTGCACCTCTTACGGATAAGCAAATCGATTACTATGTAAATATATATATACCGATGGTGCGGCTCGATCTGGTGACGATTATTGTACGTGAGGCAGACGATGAAGTGGTAGGTTTCGGTATCTCATTACCCAGCTTGTCTAAGGCTTTGCAGAAGGCTAAGGGACGACTGTTCCCGTTTGGTTTCATCCATCTGTTAGGTGCATTACGATCAAAACCGAAGATTATAGACCTTTATCTGACGGGTGTATTGCCTGAATATCAGGGAAAAGGAGTAAACGCCTTACTATTCAATGACCTGATACCTGTCTATCAGGCATGCGGTACCGAATATGCAGAGAGTAATGTAGAATTGGAAACAAACAATGCTGTGCAAGCCCAATGGGAGTACTTTAAGCACGAACATCATAAAACAAGAAGAGCATTTAAGAAGGATTTGTAAAAAGTTTAAAATGGAAGATTTATCTCAGATACAACAACCAACGGATTATAATGACGAGGATATAAAAACCCTCGATTGGATGGAGCATATCCGTCGCAGACCCGGTATGTACATCGGGAAGCTGGGCGACGGTACGCACGCCGACGATGGGATTTATGTGCTGTTGAAAGAGGTATTAGACAACTCCATCGACGAATACATGATGGGGCATGGCAAAACAATAGAAGTAACCGTAGAAGAAGGCACGGTAAGCGTGCGTGATTATGGACGCGGCGTTCCACTTGGGAAAGTGGTGGATGTTTCCAGCAAAATGAATACCGGAGCTAAATACGATAGCAAGGCCTTTAAGAAGTCGGTAGGGCTGAATGGTGTAGGGATCAAGGCTGTAAACGCGTTGAGCAGCTACTTCCTCATTCAGAGTAACCGCGACGGGGAGTGTAAAAAAGTAGAGTATAACCGGGCAATTATTAAGGAGGAATCGGATGTTGCTCCTACAAAAGAAGCCAATGGTACACTTACTTATTTTATTCCCGATAAAGAGATATTCAAGGATTACGAATATAGAGACGAATATATCGAAAGTCTGTTGAAGAATTACGTATTCCTCAATTCCGGGCTGACAATTCTTTATAACGGGCAGAAATTCTATTCACGCAATGGACTTGTAGACTTGCTGAATGAGAACATGACTACCGAACCCCTATACCCTATTATTCAACTGAAGGGAGAGGATATTGAAGTAGTAATTACACACAGTAACCAGTATGGCGAGGAGTACTACTCTTTTGTAAACGGACAGTACACCACGCAGGGAGGAACGCATCTTTCTGCCTTCAAGGAAGCCATCGGACGCGTAATAAAAGAATATTACAACAAAAACTTTGAATACTCCGATATCCGTGCCGGTATAGTAGCGGCTATCAGCATCAAAGTAGAGGAGCCGGTATTTGAAAGTCAGACTAAGACAAAGCTGGGTTCTAAGGATATGGGTCCCCAGGGGCCGACAGTTACCAAATTCATCGGTGACTTTATCAAGAAAGAGTTGGACAACTATCTGCATAAACAACCCGATACTTCGGATGCGCTTCTGCGGAAAATCCAAGAGTCGGAAAAAGAACGGAAGGCCATTGCAGGCGTAACAAAGCTGGCTCGCGAACGGGCAAAGAAAGCAAACCTGCACAATCGCAAGCTGCGCGATTGCCGCATCCACCTGAATGACTCCAAAGGAGACAGAACGGAAGATTCCTGTATCTTTATTACCGAAGGTGACTCGGCAAGCGGTTCGATAACCAAGAGTCGCGACCCGAATCTGCAAGCTGTTTTCAGCCTCCGGGGTAAGCCTCTGAACAGTTACGGGCTGACCAAGAAAATTGTGTATGAGAATGAAGAGTTCAACCTGCTACAGGCTGCCTTGAATATTGAAGATGGCCTGGAGGGACTTCGCTACAACAAGGTGATTATCGCTACCGATGCGGACGTAGACGGGATGCACATCCGTTTGCTTATCATCACCTTCTTCCTGCAATTCTTCCCTGACCTGATCAAACGGAATCATGTATATATCTTGCAAACCCCGCTCTTCCGTGTGCGAAACAAACAAAAAACCTGGTACTGCTATACCGAAGAGGAGCGACTGGCAGCTATTGAAGCAGCCGGAAAGAATCCCGAAATCACCCGCTTTAAAGGATTAGGCGAGATATCTCCCGACGAATTCAAGAACTTTATAGGAGAAGACATCCGTCTGGATCAGGTAACGATGAAGAAGGAAGACCTGGTAAAAGATATGTTGGCGTTTTACATGGGTAAGAATACCATGGAACGGCAAAACTTTATTATTGAAAACCTGGTTGTAGAGGAAGAAATATAATTCAGCATGAAAAAGATAGCCCTTTTCCCGGGAACGTTCGACCCATTTACAATCGGACATCAGTCTTTGATAAAACGCGGACTCGCTTTGGTAGACGAGATTGTTATTGCTATTGGTATCAATGAGAAAAAGCAAACCTATTTCGCTCTGGAAGAACGCTTAGCATTTATTCAGCGACTTTATCAGGACGACCCCAGGGTAAAGGTAACCTCCTATGACTGTCTGACGGTTGATTATGCCAAGGAAGTAAGCGCTCAGTTTATCCTTCGCGGTATCCGTACAGTCAACGACTTTGAATATGAAAAAAGTATTGCCGATGTAAATCGTATACTAACAGGGATTGACACCTTTATTCTTTTTACAGAACCCGAACATACCCATATCAGTTCCAGCATTGTACGCGAACTTTTGCGATATGGGAAAGACATCTCTCTCTTTGTTCCTGAAGAGATGTTCCAAGACAAATAATATAATTAAGAGGATATTAAAAACAGGATGAGAAAAATAGGATTATATCTGTTACTCACAGCATGTTGCTGGATGCAACTGATTGCTCAAAGCGATGCTCGGAAGCTTTCGATGGCTTTGTATGCTGTTTCTACTTTATATGTAGATTCTACCGATACAGGAAAGTTGGTTGAAAATGCTATTACCGGCATGTTGGAAAAGCTGGATCCGCACTCCAACTATCTGGATCCGGAAGAAACAAAAGAGATGACCGAACCCTTACAAGGTAACTTCGACGGAATCGGTATTCAATTCAATATGCTTACCGATACACTGTATGTGATTCAGGTAATAGCCGGAGGCCCTTCTGAGAAAGTGGGAGTAATGGCCGGTGACCGCATTATCATGGTAAACGACACCCTGATAGCCGGTGTGAAAATGAAGAACACCGACATCATGCGACGCCTTCGCGGCCCTAAGGGGACAGAAGTACGCGTGAAAGTGCTTCGCCAGAACGAACCGCAATTAGTAGAGTTTAAAATTACCCGTGGGAAGATACCCGTTTACAGTCTGGATGCGGCCTATATGGCCGATAAACATACCGGCTATATCAAGTTGAACCGCTTTGCTGCTTCGTCAACCGATGAATTCAAGAAAGCAATGGTTCAGTTGAAGAAAAGCGGGATGAAAAACCTAATCCTGGACCTTCAGGGGAATGGCGGAGGCTATCTGAACGTAGCGATAGATATAGTCAATGAATTTCTAGGGAGAGGCAAGCTAATCGTATATACCGAAGGAGCCAAGCAACCCAGAGAAGATGCCAAAGCTACCGGAGGAGGAGGCTTTGAACAAGGTCGTCTAGTTGTGATGGTAGACGAATCGTCGGCTTCGGCCAGCGAGATCCTTTCCGGAGCCGTTCAGGACTGGGACAGAGGTGTAATCGTAGGACGTCGTACCTTCGGCAAAGGCCTGGTACAGAAACCTATTCCCCTACCCGACGGCTCGATGATCCGTCTGACAGTATCCCGCTATTATACGCCTACCGGACGAGGTATTCAGAAACCTTATGAGAATGGTAAAAAGGAAGATTATCAGCATGACCTGATAGACCGTTACAACCGGGGCGAACTGATGAGTGCCGATAGCATTCACTTCCCCGATTCTATGAAGTATAATACGCTTGTTACCAATCGAACAGTATATGGTGGTGGAGGTATTATGCCCGATATTTTCATCCCGATTGATACGAGCCGGTATACAGATTATCATCGTCGCTTGGTAGCAACCGGACTGGTAAACCGCATCTCCATGAATTACCTGGATCAGAACAGGCAAGAGTTGACTTCTAAGTATCGTAACTTCAAGCAATACAAAGACTCGTTTGAAATAACAGACGATATGATGCAGACGTTATTGGATATGGCGACAGAAGAGAAAATAGAGTTCAAAGAAGAAGAATATTCCAAGTCGAAAGCCTTGATTAAACTTCAGGTAAAAGCGCTTATAGCCCGTGATCTGTACGAAATAGCCGAGTACTTCCAAGTTATGAATGATGATAACCCCAGCTACCAGGAAGCCCTACGTATCATCAACGACAAGGAAGCCTACGAGAAAATTCTGGGAATTTAAAGTGGTAAGAGCTAGGTGGTAAGCGGTAAGAATTTTCACATACCACCTACCCCTTACTACTATTATATCAATATTGCCAAACTAAAACACCGGCGGGTTTTAATTCCTGTTCTCCGAATATGATTTTCGCTCCCTGAGGTAAGGGGTAGCGATGGTTTTCGCTTGAGTAGTTGAGAGCCACGCCAAAACCGTCACGACACTCCATCCATACACCTTCCGGCAAATTCAACAGAGAGGTATTATTCAAAGCATAGATACGTTTCAGGATATCCCGTTCAAAGGAGCCGTCTTCGCTGTCTACTCCTACATAGGTAACACTACCCTTGCCTACTTTGTGATGCAAAATGGCAGGTTTTCCTTTATAGAAATCGGCATCATAATTAGCCCACACCTCTGTTCCCTTATAAGGACTAACAATGTCTCCCCAGATGCCCCAGTTATACTCCTTACCTTCCATCTTTACACGTCCGGTACGATTGGCAGGCAGTAAATCATAGAAATCTGTTGTACCGCCAATCAGGGAGTAGATTTTACCTCCTAAAGGTAGCTCAAAGAGGTGGCTCATGCGGTCTTTCATTCCCGTGCGACAGGTGAGCACTAGGTGTCCTCCTTGTTCTGTATAGCTTTTCCAGGCATGGATCAGCGAATCGTCTACCATTTCGTATGCCGGAGCAATCAGTATAGGATATTCAGACCAATCTTTCCCTTCAGACACTACATCTACCGGAGCACCGAAGCTCTTTAACGACTTATAATACTTTTGTATGTGATTATCAAAGTTCCACCGGTTAGTGAGCGGGCGTTTGGAGATACTCCAAGCATTCTCGTGATTATAGAGGATGCCCACTTTTCGTTTGGCATAGTCAGCCGGCAAACCTGCTTTGGAGTTGTATAGTTTCCTCAGTTGGTTGATCTCATTGATAAACTGTACAAACTCCATCCCTCCGCGAGAAGTAGTTACACCATCCGGACCGATAATGGCCTGGTGGAATTGCTCATCGCCGTAAAGTGGCTGGCGGAAACGATAGGTGCAGGTCAAATCACTTCCTCCGGCAAATACAGACCAGAGCCATAGCCTGACAGCTCCCGGGTATGGTTGTGTATTCAGTGTTCCCCAGTTTACCTGTCCGGGTTGTAGTTCCATTACGCCATACATGCCGCTGATAGGGCGGAAAAAGTCATTAGCGTACGGAATCCGCATCGGGTCGCCAATCCGGAATCCCAGTTCTCCGATGCCCGGGTCTCCATATACCATGTAACGGGTATAGGTGTAGAAATCATATTGAAGCGACTGGCCAATATGCCCCTCGTCATAGTTGGGTATATAATTAGAAGTAATCCATTGTTTATCATTACAATATTTGCGAAGCTCCAAGGATTGTTCATCCAGGAAGGTAGCTGCATCATGTGCACAGAAACGTTTCCAGTCAAGCAATTGATGCGGATTCTGTCCCCAGTTTGCAGGGCGCGGAAAATTAATCATTTCAAAGGAGGGATATATCTGGCTCCAGAAAGCCGTTCCCCAAGCCTTGTTGAGTTGGTTGATATCGTTCTTGTATTTACCTTTCAGGAAGGTACGGAAACGCTTCAGGGCATCATCATTAAAATCCTGTCGTACACCCGGCTCATTGTCTATTTGCCAGCCAATCACCCGGGGATCATTCCCGTAGCGTTTTCCCAGTTCGGCAATCATTTTCATGGAATATTGCCGATAGAAAGTGTTTGAGAAAGAGGCATGCTGGCGAGCCCCGTGATCCATCGTTGTACCATTTTCGTTCTTGATCAGAATCTCCGGATGGGCACGGGTAAGCCATACGGGAGGAGTAGCTGTAGAAGTACATAATACAACTTTCAGTTTATGTTTGGCTGCCAGTTCCAGGGCTTTATCCAGCCAAGCAAAGTCATACTTACCCTCTTTCGGCTCCAGCTGTGCCCAGGCAAATTCGCCAAAATGGGTAAATTCGAAGCCTAATTCGGCCATCTTTTTCAAGTCACGGTCCCATTGGCTCTGATCCCAATGTTCGGGATAATAATAAGCGCCAACAGAGGTTAGATTTTTTTTCGGAAAAAAGTCGTGTTTCATTTGCGCGGAAAGGCTTGTACACACAAATACCACGATAGCGATCATTAAAAATTTGTTTTTCATACGTTTTCTGATTTATGGACGATACGTCCTTCTATAATAGTGGTTGATACATGAATGTCAGAGTCAAAAATGATTATATCGGCATCTTTATTCTTTTCGAGAGAACCTTTCCTGTCGTCTATCCGCATGATCTTTGCCGGGGTTTCCGATGCCATCCGCACGGCATCAACTAAGGGTATCTCTGCTTGTTGCACCATGACACGGATCAGGCGGTCGGCAGTCGCTATACTGCTAGCCAATGCCGAACGGTCGGCCAACTTGCCTACTCCGTCTTCTACGATTACGCGGCTGTCTATATCCTCTACAGAGCCGTCATAGGCTGCAGCAAACATAGAGTCGGTCACCAATGCGATACGTTCCACTCCCTTTACCTTATGCACCAGACGCATGATTACCGGAGGAACATGAATTCCATCGGCTACCAGCTCAACTGTCATATCATCCAACAGGTAAATGCTTTCGATGGTTCCTTCTTCTTTAAATTCCCGTTTTTTATGTACCCCTGTCATCGCATTGTAGAAATGTGTAACATGGGTATATCCTGCTTCAAAAGCTGCTTTAACTATGGGATAGTGAGCCGTTGTATGGGCAAGGGACACCAACACACCCTGGCGGGTAGCATAGCGGGCGAAATCCAAAGCGCCGGGTAGCTCGGGGGAAGCACTCCAGCGTTTGATGCAATGCGTAGACGATAATAGCTCTTGGTATTCTTCCGGATCCGGATCATAGAGGTAGTCCGGGTTTTGTCCTCCACACATTACTTTATTCAGGTAGTTACCTTCCAGATGCAGTCCCATGATACGTGCTCCGTCTTTGGGGTCATTCATTACTGTTTCACAGGCCTGTATTGCTTGTTCAAAAACACTTCTAGGTGAAGCTGCCAATGTAGCATAGATGGCCGTCATACCATGCCTGGCATGTGCCTGGGCTATTGAATAAAAAGCTTCCGGAGTCCCTTCTGTAAAGTCGTGTCCATTTCCGCCATGCAGATGGATGTCAATACAGCCGGGAGCTATGTAATTTCCCCGGGCATCGATGGTTTCTGCCTGAGGTATGTCCGTGTTCTGCTTTGTTATTTCTGCGATCTTTCCGTTACAGACAATAAGGGTATGTCCGAATAAGATACCGGAGGGGGTTATGATTTGTCCGTTAATTAGTTTTGTGTAGTTGTTATTCATGGGTTTAAAATCACACTATTCATGCTTTTTCTTTCGATAGAAGAATAGAACAGAGTCTTATCCGTATCCGAAGAACGGAGCGCTTTGGTTCCATCCTCTACAGGTGTTTGATAATTTATGTAGTTTAAAACTTGTTTCAGCATAAATTCCCGTTCGTCGCCCAGTTCATAGAACATATCCTGATATGTCTCCACACAGGGGAAGGTTGGCTCAAAGCCGCCGGAATAATCCGAGAAATCCTTTTTGTTACTGATTGTACTGACGATAGGATGTAGCTCCCATTCGTATTTATCATCGGAAAATGTTACAGAGCCTACATTTTTCCCTTCGGTTTTAGCACCTATCAGGATCAGTTCATCCACATACGGCTCTAGTCCGTTGATCACTGCTTCCGACGCCGAAGCTGTCCAAGTACTTGTAATAACATAAAGCCTTTTTATATTGAGGTTGGCACCTTGAGTCCCTTGTTTTATCAGGTCAGGATCCAAATACAGCGTTTGGTTTGAGTATGAATTTGATTTGCCGTTGTATGTAAGCTTGCAAAAGATATCAGACAGGGCACTTTCCGGTGCCAACATGGTAGCCATTAAGCGGGCACTGGATACAAGCCCTCCGCCATTATAGCGCAAATCAAGGATAAAATCCGTAGGATTCTTCGTTTTGAGTTCCGAGAAGGCTGTACGTAGCTTATTGTTATAGGTCTGATCTTCGTCGCCACCAGGGCCGGCTGTAAAGTGATTATAAAGAAGATAAGCTGCATTTTTTCCATTCGCCAAAGGGATGGTTCTGTAAGTAAATACAGGATTATCTGTTACCGGACGCGATGTAATATCTACCGACCGGGTAATCGTACCTTCGTTTACATCGGCAAAGCCCAGCTTCAAGGTCTTGGAAGATGACTTATCCAACAGGAGTGAAATCAGCTCAGAAGAAGTTCCCGGCACATCCGCATTGTTAATGGCGAAAATCCAGTCGCCCCGTTTGATTCCCGCTTTGTCTGCCGGAGATGAAGGTAGCACATACAGTACCAATAAGGCATATTTCTTTAGTTTGGAAACATTATAAGCTTGAAATTCAAAACCAAAAGAATTTCCCTCACCCATATTAGCCTTCGAACCTGTGCTTTTCTTATTGATAGAAGAATAGTAATAATGTTCACCGCTACTGTTATTTTTTCCGTCTTTTCGGGATAACAGGGAATAGAAAAACGCCTCGGGTTCAGCAGAAGAATTCAGCCGCTTACTATCCGGTATCTCATCATACCAAAAGTAATACCTGCGCATTGTTTCCTCTATCCAGCTATTTACCGTATCTGTTGTAGGTTCTTCCGGTGTTTCTTCCGAAGAACATCCGAAAAAAACGAAACAGACAGACAGTATAAAAAATAATCTTTTTGCCTTCATAATGATCTATTCTTTTGCCAATAACAAAGATAGGAAAGAAATCGTTCATTCTCCATTAAATATGATATAATTACATTGGTTTTCATGTCGGGCTAACGATTTTTTGTGGTCCGGAGAAAACATAATCTTGTCGTTTGAAAAGACAATGGCTTTCGTATAATTTCTATCGAACAAAATAATTGCACATAATGTAAAACAATCAATAATAATAGAGAATATAGTGTGTAGTTCGTATACCGACTAACGACATAATTTCATTAATTCATAATAAATTAGAGTTAGACCATAAGCAATATTCAGAAAATACAAGGTCTGAATTGATAATCCATTTTCCTGTAAATCCGGAAAGTGAAAACAATTTTGTCTTAATTGATCCTGATTTATTCAAATATTATTGTTTTACTAATACAAGCCTCCTTTATACATATCGTCAAAGTTAGTTTTGGGACTTTCTTTTTTATTTTCTTCTTCCTTTGGACTCAATTCGGCTGCTTTTTGTAAATCTTCTGCTGCCCCAGTGCTGTTTCCTTTCAATTCTTTCGCTTTTGCCCTTTCTTTATATGCCTGAATAAAGTCTGGTTTGAGTTCAATGGCTTCATCAAGGAAAAGAATGGCATCATCCAACTTCCCTGTATTTATCAGCAAAGTACCAAAATGCAATATCGCATCATCGTTAAACGGATTTAATTCCAAAACCTGCCTATAGTCGTCTGCGGCTGCAGAGAAATTGGCCATTTTTTCATGGATTTTGCCTCTTAACAGGTAAACACTTTCCTCTTCCGGTGTTAGTTCGATTACTTTTTCTATGTCGGATAGCGCTTCTTCGTGGCGGTTCATTTCCAATGTTATTTCTGCGCGGAGCAGGTAGGCCTCGGTAAAATCGTCTTTAAGGGCGATTGCTTTACCCAGATCCTCTATAGCTCCCAATGAATCCTTTGTTGCTTTCTTTGCTTTTCCCATCAGATACCAGGCGGCAGGGCTATCTTCTTCCCGTTCGAGGATTTGCAAGCATACGGGGATCACCTCTTCTTCCTTGTCCAACATAAAGAGGATGTTTGTTTTTGTCAGGAGGGCTGATATATTCTCCGGTTCCAGCTCCAACAGGCGGTTTGTTAATGCCAGAGCCTCGTCAAATTCGTGACTGCCTACATAAGCAGTTACTAAATAGCTCATCGTTTCGGGATCTTCCTTGATCGCTAAGGCTTCCGTAAAGCATTTGATAGCATATCCGGTTTGTCCGATGCGCTGGGCGCGGATGCCATCATACTTGAAAATCTCGAAGTTCTTTTTATCTGCTTTGGAGTTAGTGCCTGATGTCTCTTCTGTCTTTGCAGATGAGAATAAGGATTTAAAAAAGTTTGCCATGAGTCGTGATCGTTTTTTATGTATAAGGCAAAAATACGCCTTTTTCTTTATCTTTGTGTTTTTTAAAGCAATCTACATTATAAATGAGTGATCATAAGCCAAAAATACCACATCCCCTCGTATCGTTAATACCAATATTGGTCTTAGTATCTCTCCTTTTTGCTACCATAAAGATTTTTGAGACAGATGTGCTGAGTGGAGCAAGCCAGATTGTGTTGCTGACTGCTACCGGCCTTTGCAGCCTGATCGCTATCGCCTTCTACAAGGTAAAGTGGAAGACAATCGAGCTTGCTATTGTCAATAACATATCCGGTGTAGGAATCGCTCTCTTTATCCTTTTGATCATTGGTGCACTGTCCGGAAGCTGGATGATAAGCGGTATTGTCCCTACCCTGATATACTATGGGATACAGATTATCCATCCCAGCTTTTTCCTGGCTTCTACCTGTATTATCTGTGCCATTGTATCGGTGATGACCGGTAGTTCGTGGACAACAATCGCGACCATCGGGATTGCTTTGCTGGGAATCGGGCAGGCACAAGGATTTTCGGAGGCCTGGACTGCCGGGGCGATTATCTCAGGCGCTTATTTCGGAGATAAAATCTCTCCTTTATCGGATACAACCGTTCTGGCCTCTACTGTAACTGAAACGCCTCTGTTTACGCATATACGCTATATGCTCTATACTACGGTTCCTTCTATTCTGATCGCTTTATTAATCTTTACAATAGCCGGATTTTCATACGAAACGGCTTCTACCGGGCAGATTGCCGAGTATATGGTTTCACTGAAAGCAACCTTCAATATCTCCCTATGGTTGCTGATCGTTCCTGTTGTAACAGGTGTATTGATCGCTAAAAGGTTGCCTTCGGTTATTACCTTGTCTCTTTCAGCCGCTTTGGCCGGGGTATTTGCCCTTCTTTTTCAACCTGACATTTTAGACAAGATAGCCGGAGCAGATGTGTCGGGTATGACGGCAAAGTTTAAAGGACTGCTGATTACCTTTTATGGCAGCACGCAGATAGCCACCGGAAGCGAAGCCCTGGATGAGTTGGTTTCAACCAATGGGATGGCCGGTATGCTGAATACGATCTGGCTGATTATCTGTGCAACGAGCTTTGGAGGGGCGATGGCTGCAAGTGGTATGATCGGCAGTATTACGTCTGTATTCCTTCGTTTTATGAAGCGCAGGGTAGGAATGGTAGCTTCTACGGTTGTCTCCGGATTGTTCCTGAATATGACAACCGGCGACCAATATATCTCTATTATCCTGACCGGTGATATGTTCAGAGACGTATATAAGAACAAAGGATACGAAAGCCGTTTGCTGAGCCGTACAACAGAAGACGCTGTTACCGTTACATCCGTATTGGTGCCCTGGAACTCCTGCGGGATGACACAGTCTACCGTCTTGGGCGTTTCTACCTTTGCTTATCTGCCTTATTGCTTTTTTAACCTGATCAGCCCCTTGATGAGTATAATC
This sequence comes from Parabacteroides sp. PH5-46, assembly GCF_029892785.1. Taxonomy (GTDB): domain Bacteria; phylum Bacteroidota; class Bacteroidia; order Bacteroidales; family Tannerellaceae; genus DFXE01. Next base: position 124,021 of record NZ_JARXXA010000012.1, on the reverse strand, counting down.
ATTGCCGCTTTAGGCTATAAAATATACCACACAAATGAAAAGAATAAAGATCTCACTACTGGGTAAGGTAGTCATTGCCATTGCTGCAGGTATCTTATTCGGGCAGTTTCTGCCAACGCCAATCGCCCGTATTTTTGTTACGTTCAACTCTTTGTTCGGGAATTTCCTTTCTTTTTCTATTCCGCTGATCATCCTGGGACTGGTGGCTCCTGCTATTGGCGAACTGGGAAAGGGTGCGGGAAAACTACTTGCCATTACGGCTTTGATAGCCTATGGCTCTACCTTGTTCTCAGGCTTTTTTACCTTTCTGAGCAGTTCGCTTATCTTCCCGGGCATACTGCCGGTAGACCCTGAGTTTACGGCTGTTGACAATCCCGAAGACTTTATGCTAACTACCTATTTTAAAGTAGAAATGCCTCCGCTGATGGACATTATGACAGCTCTTTTGCTATCGTTTGTCCTCGGACTGGGGATCTCCAATATAGCCGGAACGACTCTGCGCGACTTCTTTGTTGATTTCAGGGATATTGTCATCAAGCTGATAGAAGTGGTTATCATTCCCTTACTGCCATTGCATATTTTCGGTATTTTCCTGAATATGGCGGTAAGCGGACATGTGGCAGGGATTATCGGTATGTTCCTGAAGGTCATAGTTGTTATCTTTGTCCTGCACGTCGCCTTGTTGGTCTTGCAGTTTACGATTGCCGGGATTGTAAGCAAAAAGAATCCATTTCGTTTGCTAAAAAATATGCTTCCGGCCTATGCTACAGCTTTGGGCACGCAGTCTTCGGCAGCCACGATTCCCGTTACATTAAAGCAAGCACTTAAGAATGGCGTACGCGAGAATATCGCTGTCTTTGTTATACCGTTATGCGCCACCATTCACCTGGCAGGAAGTACGATGAAGATTGTAGCCTGTGCCATGGCTATTATGTATATGGCGGGAGAGCCTGTGTCGATAGGTATGTTCAGCGGTTTTATTATGATGCTGGGGATTGCGATGGTAGCAGCTCCTGGTGTTCCCGGAGGAGCGATTATGGCAGCCTTGGGCTTGTTGCAAAGTATGCTTGGCTTTAACGAAACTCTTCAGGCCCTGATGATTGCCCTTTATATCGCCATGGATAGCTTTGGTACGGCCTGTAACGTAACAGGCGATGGCGCAATAGCAGTTGTAGTAGATAAGATTGCCGGAAAGCAGCTTTCATGATAAAATCAGGCACGGATTACGCAGATTTCACAGTTTTACGATGTATTAAAAATCGTGTAATCCGCGTAATCCGTGCCTAAAAAACTTATGGTTCCATCACTACTTCGATGGTGTTTCCTTGATCCAGCAAGGCTTTGGTGAAGGCTTGCAGTTTGGCGGGAGTGATGCCCTCCAGGGTTTCGAGGTACTTGCTGTAGCTGTCGAAGCTCTTGTAGAAATAGTTGTTCAGAGAGCTTAGCCAGTAGCTGTTTTCCTGCAACTGCTCATCGTGGCGCTTGCGGATGTTATCCTTTGTTTTTGTGAAATCTTCCGGACGGGGGCCTGATGTGGCGACACTCTTCAGCTCTGCATGTACGATCTGATTCATGCGTTCGCGTTTCTCGGGATCCGTGTCGAAATAGGTTTGGAAAACCGTCTGCCCTTTGGGGAAATCGCTGATCATTCCATACGACTGAACGCCATACGAACCTCCTTCATCCTGACGTACTTTCTCCATATAAACAATGTCGAGTACTTGCTTCAACATCGTCATCATAATGGCATTTTCCAAGCTGTATTCCATTGTTCCTGTAAACAGGTTCATGACAGATGATTTGGGAACTTCCAGTTCGCGGTTGAAGATATTGTTGTAAGCGCCTGTACGCAGGGCAGGTATATTGGATTCGTTGGGCTTTTCAGTACGTTTCAGAGATGGAAGGCTTGCCAGGTATTGTTCGATCAACGGACGGATCGCTTCCATATCCAGATTGCCTACAAAGGTGAATACAAAGTCCGAAGCATCTGCAAAGCGTTCTTTATACATCTCCATGATACGAGGGTAACTTAAGTCCCCAAGATCAGCCTGTTTGATACGTGCCGTACGTGGGTTGTCATAATACATAGCTGTTGTAATCGTATCACTGAAAGCTACCATCGGGTTCAACTCCAGGTTTTGCAGCTGAGCTGTCAACCTGTTGATGTAAGAAGAATAGGCTTCTTCATCCATGCGGGGAGCTGTAAAATTCAGGTAAATCAGTTCAAACAACGTTTTGATATCGGCAGGAGTAGACGATCCGCTAAGGCTTTCGCTATCCTGGTTTATGGCTGCCTGGCAAGTTACCTTTTTGCCGGCCAACACCTTGCTCAGATCTACCACCGAGAAGTTACCAAGCCCTCCTAAGGAGCTGAGACTGTTCAGCATCCGTATGTTGGCACTTTCTTCATTTCCGAACAAAGAAGATCCCCCGACGCTATTGGCACTCATCAGGATTTCATCTTTCTTAAACTCGGTATGTTTCAATACCACCTTCGCTCCATTGCTCAGTGTCAGGACTGTAGCCTTGAACAGTGGGTTTTCTTTCACATCTGTGATCTTACCCGGAGCAGGCAGATTCGGGATCAGCGGCTCGTCTGACAAGGTTTCCTGATAGGCTTCTATCGGGCTCTGCAGGGCCGCTTTGTAAACAGTCAACAGTTCCGCTTCGGTAGGATATTTGGCATCCTCTTTATCCGGTCCTGTAAGGGAGATCACCAGATTTTTCTCACTGATAATCTGCTGCATATACTGGTTTACCTGTTCTACCGTCAGTGCCGGAGCAATCTGGCTGAGCATCATATATTCAGTTTCAATACCGGGGATGTAGCCCCCTTCCGTAAAGTGAGATACGTACTCGGTAACATACATGTTATTCCGCTGATTCTCATGTTCGTTATAAGCTGATTCATATTCTTTCAATACATTGATACGTGCCCGTTCGTATTCCGAAGCCGTAAAGCCGAATTGACGGGCCCGTTCCGTTTCAGTGGCCAGTGCCTCTACGGCACGCTCTATCTCGCCGTCTTTTGCTACGGCAGCCATCATCCAGGCAGCTTTCGTGTTGGAAATGAAGTAGTCGCCATCGCTTGCCATTCCGTATACATAAGGAGGATCGGCTTTCAATACCAATTCACCCAGGCGTTCGTTCATCATGGTAGCTGTTACGCTCTGCATATAGTCGGTAATCAATCCGGCAGCTGTAGAGCGCAATTCCATCGGCAACTTGTCGTGCTTGTAAAACATATACAGGATGGTATTAGCCGCTTCCTTGTCTGTAGCAATGGATACCAGCGGATCGTCATTGTCCGGAACGGAGAAAATCTCACGTTCGGCAGGATTAACCGGAGCCGGAATATCGGCAAACATCTTCTTTATAGAGGCTTCTACCTTGTCTACATCAATATCACCTACGATGATAACAGCCTGTAAGTCGGGGCGATACCATTTCTCGTAATACGCCTGTAGCTCTTCGGGCTTAAAGTTGTTGATTACATCAATCGTTCCTATCGGTAAGCGGTTGGCATAGCGGCTACCGGGATACATCTTAGGCAGTTGCTGCTCCCACAGACGCATTTGCGCATCCTGTCCGGTACGCCATTCTTCACGGATTACGCCCCGCTCCTTCTCGATCAGTGAATCGCTCAAGGTGATGAAGCTCGACCAGTCATGCAGGATCAAAAGGCAGGAATCAACCACTTCCTGACGCATAACAGGAACATTCATCATCATATAAACGGTTCTGTCAAAGCCGGTTTCCGCATTCAGGTTCTCACCCATACGCATACCGATACTTTCCGTATAGTCCATGATACCATCGCCCGGGAAGTTCTTACTTCCATGAAAAGCCATGTGTTCCAGGAAGTGCGCCAGCCCTCGCTGATTCTCTTCTTCCAACACAGAACCCACATTCTGAGCAATATAGAAATCGGCCCGTTCTTTCGGCAACTCGTTATGGCGTATGTAGTAAGTCAAACCATTCTCCAGTTTGCCGTATCGTATGTTAGGGTCGATAGGCAGAGGAGGAGGAGTTTGTTGTGCTACCAGCTGCATCAAGCCTACAAAACACAAGAGCAACGGCACAAATAAAAATCTTCTTGTCTTCATAATGTTATAGTTAAAAATATGTTATAGAATGCAAAACTAATAAAATATGGTAGAGTGACAAAATAACAGCTTTGACAAATTGTTAATTCAAAGCTCCATATCAGGCGATATTCCGGAGCAAGATAAGGAACAGTCGAAAAAATCGGCTGAATTTGACACTTAAGGAATATCGTTTTGAAAGCCATAGAACACAGAACGGAACACACAGCACGCATTTTTTAATATTCTTTATTCATCATTCTACATTCTTCGTTCAATATCCTTCTTTTTGCTATTTCAGAAACGATAGTCATTTTACCCGTGTTTTTGGTTAATAAACCTTTCAAATTATACATTTCGGCCACAATGTTTCGACTTGGCAGAAATATACAACAAAATGATCCAAGTGATTTCAGTAAATCATTTAGATCACTTTACCAAATCACTTGGATCATTCAGTAAAATCACTTGGATGATTTGGGGAAAAAGAGGTGATTTAACCAAATATCTATTAAAATCGACTGGGTTTTTATTAAAATTTGTTTCATTTTCTATTTTTACGACACTTTTCAAGAAAAGAGAAGTTAGCAAAAAACGCCATTTTCTGAAATGATGCAACGATATAAGGAATTTTAACATCAAAATAGCATCTCTCCTTCACCAGAGGGACACAGGGGGTATATATAAACAAAGCGGGTGTGCCATAATAACACACCCGCCGATCACTAGTGGCTAGCATTCATCCACTTACATTGGTCTCGGTTATAACTTAATACTCACTTTCTTTCCGTTATATTGAATAACTTTGTCGGGTTGCTTCTTCGCATCCCATCCGGAAGCCTTATCCGGACTGACATAAACGATGTTGAAGGTGCGATTTTCCAGCATTCCGGGGAAACTACCTTTGCGATCACTTATAAGCAGCGTTTTATCGGCATCCTTGTATTCAAAGTTAATCGTAGCAAAGGCGCCTTTCTCGTAGTTATAGTTCGTTCCTTCATCTTCATACAGATAGAAAGAACCATCTTTTCCGGCATATACATATACGTCGATTTCGCTGGGTTTCTTTTCTCCTACATAGTTGATCTCAGGACCAAAGAGAAGGATTCCGCCTTCAGGCACATATAATGGCATCCGGCTGTAAGGAGCGTCTACTACCTTAGTTTCCCCGCCATTATACCGCTTTCCATTGTAGAAGTCATACCAGTTGGCACTCTTCGGGAAATACACTTTTTTGGTAGTTGCCTTGTACTCATACACCGGCACCACCATTAAAAAAGGCCCGAACATGTATTGCGTTGAAAGGTCACGAACATTCGTATCCGAGGGATAATCCATTACCAAAGGACGCATGATTGTATAATCGTCGAAGTACGTTTTTCCTGCCAAAGAATAGATATAAGGCATCATATAGTAGCGCAACTTGTTGTAATAATAAATGGTTTTGTAGGCCGGATGATCCTCGGGCGCAATGTTGTAGATCTCACGCAAAGGGAACTGTCCATGAGCCCTGTACAGAGGAGTAAATGTTCCGAACTGATACCAGCGCGCATTCAATTCCCGCCATTCGTTCAGGTCTTCGGATACTTCGCCCGTCTTATCATAATTGAGTTGAGCATTTCTGTAACGTCCTTCTACACAGAAGCCTCCGATATCCATTGTCCAGTAAGGGATGCCGGATATAGCAAAGTTGAGCCCGGCAGAGATCTGAGCTTTCATCTCCTCCCAACGTGTCCCTATATCGCCGCTCCATGTAGCTGTAGAGTAGCGTTGCAGCCCGGCAAATCCGGAGCGTGTCAAGAGGAATACCCGGTCGTTGGGGTTCTTACCCCTCTGGCCGTTATAGATAGCTTCCGCATTCACCAAAGCGTATGTGTTATAGTACTTTGTAGACGATCCTAAAGCCGTTGGCCCTGTCAATGCTTTTTGGTATGAATGAGGCGTACAGTCCTTTATATTAGGCTCGGAAGCATCCATCCACCAGGCATCTATCCCCAACTTATAAAGATGCTCGTCCATCTGTTTCCAGAACAATTTACGGGCTCCTTCCGAGTGGGCATCATAGAACGAAGCAAGATAACCCGGAGGTACAAAGTCTCTAATACTGTCGCGAACAGCACGTGTAAACATCCAACCCTTAGCATCGAATTCCTTGTAATGCTCAGTCGTATTGTAGAACTTCGGCCATACGGAAATCATTATTTTTGCATGTTGCATATGAATGGTATCAATCATGCCTTTAGGGTCGGGGAAACGGGATTTCTCAAACTCGTGGCTACCCCATGAATCGGCCTCCCAGTATTGCCAGTCGAGCACGATATTGTCTATTCCGAATTTACGTTTCCTAAGCTCACTTAAAGCGCCTAGCAACTCACTCTGTGTCTTATAGCGTTCGCGGCTTTGCCAGAATCCCATCGCCCAGTTGGGCATAATCGGCGATTTTCCGCTTACATAGCGATAGCCTGCTATTACCTGATCCAGGTTGTCTCCGTGTATGAAATAATAGTCAAGGTCGGTTCCGAGTTCAGACCATAAGGATAATTTGCCTGTTTCTTCGGCAGGTTTGGGAGTCAGTACTTTCAGGCCTATATATGAACCGGAACCTTCTTTCCACTCGATACGTAAGGGCACTTTCTTACCGGCTGTAAGTTCGGCTGTAAATTTCACATTGTTAGGATTCCATGAAGGGCGCCATCTCTCTTCTACAACCAGTTTATTATCAAGATATACTTTCGTATAAGCTCCGTAATAGAGCCTGAAATTGTATCTACCCGATTCGCTCGGCTCAATCTCTCCTTCCCAGATGGTAAGAGCATTCCGGAAGCGGAATCCCTCCGGGAACTTGTCGAAAGTTTCTCCTTTAAAATCAAAACTTTTCGGAAGCCAGTGATGGGTAAACAGGGTTTCGTAATCAATCCGGCTTTCTGTCCGTTCAACGAAGAGTTCTTTCCCTCCTTCTTTATAGTAGCTGGCTGTCAGCCCACCTTCCTTGCCATATTTGTCATACAGCTTGAAGATATCTATATTGGAATACGGGCGTTCATCCCCAAAGCGGGAATAAGAATAATTGTCAAACAAAACGCCATAATTGCGGGAAGAAACGATAAAAGGTACCGAAACCTTTGTGTTATACTGGAATAATTCTTCATTTTTCCGTTTGTAATTGTATTCATCCGACTGATGTTGGCCCAATCCGTAGAAGGCCTCATCTTCCGGAGAATCAAACTGTTGGCGAACGGCATATCCTTTGTCATTCTCTATTGTAACGGGTGTAAAGCTTTTCCCGCCCTTGCTTTCTTTGGTGATAAGATTTCCGGCTTTGTCATAAAAAGCAATCTCTCCGTTTTTCAGGCTGATAGATGCTTTCAGCTTAGGAGTAGTGAGGTATGCCGAATCCGCTGATGCCGACACATCCCATTTTGTCTTTGTTTCATAAGGCGCTACCCTGACTAAGCTTTGCTTGTCAGCTACTTGGTTCTCCGGTGTTGCTGTAACCTGGATAACTTCGTCATTTACAACCAGCAAACGAACGGTTTTCACTTTGTTTGCACCACTCCCGGGAAGAGTAACGATAATTCCGTTACTCAGTTTTTTATATCCCGGTTGCGCAGTTAAGGGTAGAGCAATCAGCATGCATAGAAATGCAGAATAAATGTATTTCATATCTTTATTTCAAAAAAATGTTAACCTTGTGAAATAGAGTAGAAAGGGTACCGGCCCGAGCCGGTACCCTGATTCATTTTAGTAGCCGTAATTCTGGCTTAGATTTGTGTTCAATTCCAATACTGCTGTCGGTATAGGAAATACGGTTGTGTAACCTGTTTTGTCATCTACATAGTCGCCTGTTGCCACATTATGGTGAACACCTAGATAGCGGTCTGCCGTAGGCTCTGTGAATGTGCCGAAACGTACCTGATCCTGACGCCTCATCCCCTCATAAGAGAGTTCAAGCATACGTTCGTCGAGGATGTCTTTCAATGTAACGTTTGTTTTAGCAGGAGCTCCTACACGTGCGCGCACCTTATTCACCTCGACATCACCACTCTGTCCCAAGCGTACTTTTGCTTCGGCAGCCAACAATAAAGCATCGGCATAGCGCCAGAATACCTTATCATTATTATGGTTCAGGTAGGAGGATGTTGTATTGTCAATCTCATATTTAGCCATACGTGCTCCGGCCATTTTCAATGTATAATCAGCTACGGAGTTGGGGAAATCCACAACAACATCCATCGGGTTGTAAACCAGTTGTTTTCCATCACCAAGCCCGGAAGGCAAAGCCACACCGTTTACAAACATAGGCCCATAAAAGAATGTCATATCCATTCTCGGATCCTGATCTTCCGTGCCATACTTGAAAACATTCATCTGTTCCACAGTAGCGCAGGCACCGTTCCAGCCCTGTAAACCATAAGCGTTTGCCTGAGAAGAGTGCATGGTACGGGTTGGGTTATAATCGTTTATTTTATAAGTTGTCCCGTCACTTGGCTGGGTCCAGATATTCTCAACAGAAGTATCATTCGTTTTGTTAAAATTGGCGGAGAAATCGTTTTGCAAGACATAGCCTTCTTTTTCAATCTGTTCCTGGCAGTAAATAACCGTTTCCCAGGCATTTCTCTGAACGCCATCAAGGGTAATGTTTATTTTGGAACCCGCTTGATTAACATACGGAGCCACCTTATCTATACCGCCTACCAGCGAGCCGTCATTCCAATTGTTATTTGAAAAAACCGGGCTATTAATCGCCAACTTAGCGATAGCCATATAACATACGGCTTTCGTGATACGTCCGTAATAAAGGCCTGAGTTCTGACTTTTGGCACTAGCCAGATAAGGAAGAGCTTCTGTCAACTCACCTAAGACGAAATCAAACACTTCATTTCGTGAAGATTGCGTTACTTCCGATGCCGGAACCTGTGATGAAAGCACCAATGGCACTCGTCCGAAAATGTCTACCAGGTGGTAGTACATCAAGGCGCGAATCGCGCGAACCTCGTATTGGTAATCCAGCAAAAAGCTTTCACCTCCTGCCTGAATAAACTTCTCAAGATTGTCTATCGAACTATTACAATTACCTATTATTTCATACAAGCCGTCCCAGGCAGATTTTCCTGTAGCCATACCGGGGCCATAATTGTGCAGAAATAAGGTTTGCCACTTACCGCCATCTACCCAGTCTGCCTGCCGACCCGGCAGTATCCATGCGTCTGATGAGAATTCCTGTAATGTATGTACATTATCCGTTCCGCCATATAAACGGTTGGAAAACGAAGAATAAACAGAGGCTACAGCATTTACATATACCAATGTAGGACTTTTATATGCCTCTTCTTCAGGCATCAGGCTTTTCGGATTTTCATCAAGAAAGCCGGAACAACTTTGGAATATCCCGCAAGCCAGTATAATTGAGCTTAATATTATCTTTTTCATATATATATGTTTTTCCTGAATGTGAATTAATTAGAATTTAACACCTACTGAAAGAGAGTACGTACGGCTTAACGGATAAATAAGTTTATCGTCTAGCCCTATCGTGCGCGAAATAGATGATTCCGACCCTGAATTCATGGAGTTAATAAGCGGAGTTAATCCGGAGTAACTGGTGATAGTTGCCAGGTTATTCACAGAAAAAGCCAAACGTAACTCCTTCAGATATTTCGTATTAAATACCTTTTTAGGGATGTTGTAAGCTAATGTTACATATTCGATATGTACATAATCTCCCTTCTCAAGGTAGTAGTCGGAAATTTTGATGTCATATATATTCTTTTCCAAAGCTCCGTCCAGTACATTGTAGGTGGGGAATAAGGACAAATTGTTGAACGTCAGACTTGTTCCATTGTATATTTTATGTCCGAAAGCACCGTTTAACTGGGTAGACAGTTCAAAATCCTTATAACGCAAATTAATAGATGCCCCTAAATATGCTTTAGGAATGGCTTGTCCGGCGATATATCTGTCTCCTCCGTTATTCGAGAGATCCACTTTTCCATCTTCGTTCAAGTCAACGATATCATATACATTTTTTCCGTTGACATCCATCAAACCATTACACTTAGGAACAAAGAATACACCGATAGGCTGGCCTTCTGTCAGATAGGTAACATAGGAATACTGCGTTAAGCCGGAGGCATTAACCATGGCAAGCTGGATATACTGGCTTGTTGTAAATTCCGAGCCCATGTATGTACCGCTTAATGATTCCAGTTTGTTTTTCTGGAAAGACATATTAAGCCCGACTGTCAGCCCGAAATCCTTTTTACGGATGACATCGCCACTGATTGCAAATTCGAAACCATTATTACTCATTTCGCCCAGATTGGCCAACATAGTTGAATACACAAAAGGAGGAACCGGTACAGTATACTCGTAAAGCATATCCTTTGTCCGTGAAGCGTAATAGTCGGCCGTAAAGCGCAAACGGGAATCAAACATGGCAAGATCCAAACCTACGTCAAACGTATATTTCTTTTCCCAACGAAGATCCGGATTGGCATTGGAGGCAATGGCAAAGGTAGTTGTTGCTGAACCGTCAACCAAGGTTGTACCGTTTGGATCCATCAAAGAAAGAGACTCATAAGGATCGATTGCATCCTGATTTCCGGTAACTCCATAGCCTACCCGTAATTTCAGATTGCTAATAGCTTTGATATCTTTCAGGAAACCTTCATTGGAAGCGATCCATGCTGCAGAAGCAGAAGGGAATATCCCCCATTTATTACCGGATCCTAACTTAGAAGAACCATCCCGGCGCACATTTGCTGTTACAACGTATTTTCCGTCATACATGTAATTCAAACGAGCCATATATGAAAGCAGGGAATAGCGTGTTGCATTAGAAGTTGCATTACCCCAGCTGATGTTTGCTCCTGCTTCCAGGTTGTTGTATTTAAAGAAGTTGGTTTCAAATCCGGTAACTCTTGTCCGTGATTCAAAGTAGGTTTGTTTCTGAGCCTCTAAAAGGGCTAATGCATTGATGTCATGCTTGCCAAAGCTTTTTGAATAGTTCAGCTGCAAATTACCCATTAGGTCATTCCGTTCTCTGTAATGTACCTGGGCACGCCCGTTACCTAACATAGAACCTTGTTGGATATCATTCGGGATGTACAGTTTCTGGTTGTTGCTGAAATAAGTATAAGAGCCAAAACCTGTGAGGTTTAAACCCGAAATGATTTCCAGATTAAAACGTCCGTTCACATTTACATGTGTCATAATCCGCTTGTTGTCAATATCTAACATACCCAGAGGATTGTACACCTCAAGGGCTGTTTGATCCTCGTCCCAAACGCCGGTTTCCGGGTTTTTATAATTAGGATATGTAGGATTATAGGATGCTGCAGAATAGAATGTACGATATATATCGTATTGTTCGTCTCTCTCACGACGTGAGGCAAAGGCTCCCATATCGAGTCTCAATTTCTTATCAAAAGCAAACTGGCTACCATCTATCTTCGCCGTATAGTTTCTTGAACCGGAGTTTCTCAATAATCCCGGACGATCCACTACTCCCAGTGATGCCCTGAAGTTTCCATTCTCGCTCCCATTTGTAAGCGACAGGTTATGTGTTTGTACAAGCGTTGTACCACGTTGTATCTCTTCTGCCCAGTTGGTACTCGCGCCCTGGTCATTGCCGTTCAGACCAAGTTTGGATACTCCTGCCCGCCATTCATCGGCAGTAAGCATATCCAGGTTTTTGTATACTGCATTCACACCGAAAAGCCCGGAATATTCAATTTGTGAAAAGCCGCTCTTGCCTCGTTGAGTCGTCACAACAATAACACCGGATGCTCCACGGCTTCCATACTGTGCCGTTTCGGATGCATCTTTCAAGATTGTTAAAGACTCTATATCAGAAGGTGAGATGGCATTCAACATACTTAAGTCGCCGAATACTCCGTCAATAATAACCAATGGGTCATTACCGCCCGACAAAGAGGTTGTACCACGTATACGAATATTCATATCACCTGTAGGATCGCCCCCTACATTACTGATGATAACTCCGGCTATTTTCCCTTTCAAACCTTCCAAAGGCTGGGTTACAACCCCCGAGTTCATGTCTTCTTTTTTAATTTTCTCTACTGCTCCGGAAACTGACCGTTTATTTCCGACGGCATACCCTACGATAACTACATCGTCCAGCTGCTGAACATCTTCGCCTAGTTCAATATTTACAACATTCAGGTTACCGACAGTTACTTCTTTCGTCATATATCCGATATAAGAAACGACCAAAACTGCATTATTCCCTTGTAGCTGTAATGTGTAATTACCATTCATATCGGTAATGATACCGTTTTGTGTCCCTTTTTCCAGAATACTGGCACCAATAATGCTTTCTCCTGTATTGTCTGTTACGGTTCCGGTAATCTTTTTTCCTGTTTGCTGCGAAATAGTTGGAGCTACTACCCTTTTATTCGCTTCTGCTTTAAAAATGATAATGTGTTTATCATTAATTACATATTGCAACTCCTGGTTTTTCAACACATTATCTAAAATTTTTTCTACAGGTTGGTGGTGTGCCTCTACTGAAACCCTCTCTTTAAGGTCGACTTCATTGCTTTTATAAATAATTGAAAATTCGGATTTTTTTTCTATCTCATTAAAGATTCGCTCTAGGCTTATATTGCTTAATGAGATATCAAATCTGGTATTCTGTGAATATCCGGATGAGGCTAATAAATTAGAAGCAAAGAATATGAGAAGGATAAAGATATTCCTCATAATAGCCATAAATTTTCGATGCCAGGGCGTATAAATACCGGCACCCATGTTTTCTTTCATGATAGTTCAATTTTAATTAACAATAGTCTGTAACATAATCCCTTGTATACGTAGCTTTGTGGTTAAAGCATCCTTTTGATCTACTGCGAATAGGAACAAAAGGTTAGTTTGTCAAATAATTACTTCATAGGCAAAGTTGTTTTAATTTATTTTCGATTTTCAATATATATCTTACCATGGCATTTCTCAAATTTCCAGTTTCGTTTATAGGATAGTTTATGCAGTACTTCATCTAACGTCTCACCATGTTTAAACTGAGCGCTATATTTTTCATCCCTGATTTTTTCGGAAAGAATAATTACTTTCATTCCGAAGTGTCGCTCCAGCGTAATGGCTATTTCTTCTATTGTTTGTTCACGGAAAGTTAAAATGCCGTCTTTCCATGTAATATAATCGTCGGCAATTACATTTTTATGCTGAATTTCTTTTGTTTTATTATCAAGTATGATTTGTTGGTTAGGTTTCATAAATATGCCGTTAGGCGATTTATTTCCGAGAGGATATACATTTACACTGCCTGACGCCAGAGTTACTATTGTTTGCTTATCCTCACTATATGCTTTGAGTCCAAAACAGGTGCCCAACACTTTAACCAACATATTGTCGCTATGGACGAAAAATGGTTTTTTCTCGTCTTTGGTCACATCAAAGACTCCCTCGCCTGAAAGAGTAACATGTCTTTCGCCCGCGAATGTAACAGGATAGGTCAGCCTGCTACCCCCGTTTAATGAGACTTTTGTTTCATCCGGTAACGTAATATGAGAGATCGTTCCAAGTGGCGCCACTACTTCTACATATTCCTGGCCCAAACCGTCTACGGCAGAATTATAACCGAAAAAATAAGTAAATGTACTTACCGAAACAATTAATAAAGCGATTGCTGAAGCTATAGAAAAATAACGGATGAACCGTCTGTGTCTGAATGGTAATCTAAAGGTGTCGGCCTCTATTTTATTATTGATTTTATTGTATATAGGTTCACGAGATTCTTCCATCTGCCGGGAAGTATCCGGATGTTTCAATGCATTTAATATATGCTGAGCTTCTACTGATATATCTTCAGTATTATTAGCTTCTCCCCTTTTAGTATCGTCCACCATTCAAAATTAGTAAAGTCCGTTTTTAATAAAGAGTTTGTTTTTCTGATTACCCTATAAACGAATATGGACTTTTAACTTTTATTTTGTTTTCTGTTTGCTTTTATAAAGGGGTAATACTGCTTGACAACAGAAACGACTTTACGGATAGCAATATTCATTTGTTGTTCTACAGTTCCTTCTGTTATGGATAATATATTGGCTATCTCTTTGTACTTAAGCTGTTGTTCACGAACCATTAAAAAAACGAGTTTGCATCTTTCCGGCAGTTCTGCGACAGCAGCATTATAGATATCCAGCATCTCTTTTTCGATTATTTCGCCATCTATGGAAGAGGGATCCATAGATAATTCCACAGACACATCATCAATTGAAATGTTCCGGTAGCCATCTCTTTGTTTGATATAATGATAAGATTCGTTCCGGCACACAATGTATAACCAGGGTTTCAAATCATTTATAGATGATAGGGTTTCACGCTTTTTCCAGATGATATAAAATACTTCCGATACAACCTCTTCACAATCATTTTTATCTGACAAAAAATAGTGAATAAAGTGATAGATAGCAGGATAAGTTGAGTCATAGAAGGCCCTGAACGCATTCCGGTCTCCCTGCGAAATTTTTTTTATCAACGTTTCCGATATAACAAGCGGCTTTTTGAACATTTGATTTTTGGATTAGCTTATTATATTCTTAGTCTTTCTTTCACAACAAAAGTAATAAAGATAAATAAAATGCTACATTTATCCGTTATCTTTGTACTGTTTTGATTAATGATATTCTGTAACATAATCTATTGTAGTCAAAACAGGAACGGGAGGTACTGCGAATACTTCCCGTTCTATAAGTGTGTTAAATTTACTTTTCTATAATTGAATTTTGCCGTATCTTTGGGGGCAAAAACAAAGAGTTTATCATGTCAGAAAGCGGAATCAAAAAGGTTATTGTATTAGGGTCGGGAGCTTTGAAGATCGGGCAGGCCGGGGAGTTTGACTATTCAGGGTCACAAGCTTTGAAGGCTTTGCGGGAAGAAGGAATCAGCAGCGTATTGCTGAATCCGAATATTGCAACCATTCAAACGTCAGAAGGTATAGCAGATAAGGTGTATTTTTTACCTATCACACCTTATTTTGTAGAAGAGGTAATTAAAAAAGAACATCCGGACGGTATTTTGCTGGCTTTTGGTGGGCAAACGGCTTTGAATTGCGGAACCGAACTATATACAAACGGTACGTTGGCTAAATATGGAGTGAAAGTTCTGGGAACTTCTGTTGAGGCCATTATGTACACGGAAGATCGTGACCTTTTTGTGAAGAAGCTGGACGAAATAGATGTTAAAACGCCAATTAGCCAGGCTGTAGAAAGCATGGACGATGCCATTGCAGCTGCCAAGCAAATTGGTTTCCCTGTTATGATACGTTCTGCTTATGCCTTAGGAGGTATGGGAAGCGGGATTTGTAAGGATGAAGCCGAACTACGTATATTGGCGGAAAGCGCTTTTGCTTACTCTTCCCAAATCTTAGTAGAGGAGTCATTGAAAGGTTGGAAAGAAATTGAATTTGAAGTAATCCGCGATAAAAACGACCATTGCTTTACTGTTGTAAGCATGGAGAATGTAGACCCACTGGGGGTACATACCGGAGAAAGTATAGTAGTAGCTCCCACCTGCTCGCTAACTGATGCGGAAGTGAAAATGCTACAAGAGCTTTCTATCCGTGCCATCCGTCATTTAGGCATTGTAGGTGAATGTAATATACAGTATGCGTATAATTCGGATACAAATGACTACCGGGTAATTGAAGTAAATGCGCGCCTGAGCCGTTCTTCTGCCTTAGCTTCCAAAGCGAGTGGTTATCCCCTGGCGTTTGTTGCAGCCAAACTGGCACTGGGTTACGGATTGGATGAAATAGGCGAGGTGGGAACTTTAAACTCGGCCTATAAAGCACCTGAAGTAGATTATATTATTGTAAAGATACCTCGTTGGGACTTGACGAAATTTGAGGGAGTAAGTCGGCAGATTGGTTCTAGTATGAAGTCGGTAGGAGAAATAATGTCTATCGGGAAATGCTTTGAAGAGATCATACAGAAAGGTTTACGTATGATCGGACAAGGCATGCATGGTTTTGTAGGAAACAAAGACCTGGACTTTGCAGACCTGGACGAAGAACTTGCCAACCCAACGGATTTACGCATTTTTGCCATTGCAGAAGCTTTGGAGAAGGGCTATACGGTAGATCGTATCCACGATCTGACAAAAATCAATCATTGGTTCCTGAATGCGTTGAAGAATATTGTAGATTACAGCAATACACTGGCTGCTTATAATAAGATAGAAGATCTGCCCGAAGAGGTGCTGAAAGAGGCGAAACGCCTGGGCTTCTCCGACTTCCAGATTGCTCGCTTTGTAGAGAATCCGGAAGGTAATATGGAAAAAGAAAATATCCGTGTACGTAGTCTGCGTAAGAAAATGGGAGTATTACCCAGTGTAAAACGCATCAATACCATCGCCTCAGAACATCCCGAACTAACGAACTACCTGTATCTTACCTACGATGGAAGCGAACATGATATTCCTTATTATGCCAACGACAAAAGCGTCGTGATCCTCGGCTCAGGAGCTTATCGTATCGGTTCGTCGGTGGAATTCGACTGGTGTTCGGTGAATGCAGCCCAGACAGCTCGCAAATTAGGATATAAATCAATCATGATCAATTATAACCCGGAGACTGTTTCTACGGATTATGATATGTGCGATCGTTTATACTTCGACGAGCTTTCCTTTGAACGGGTATTAGACGTAATCGACCTTGAAATGCCCAAAGGAGTGGTTGTTTCCATGGGAGGACAAATTCCCAATAATCTGGCAATGAAGCTATATCGCCAGCAGGTGCCCATCCTGGGAACTTCGCCGCTTTCGATTGACCGAGCGGAGAACCGCCATAAATTCTCGGCCATGCTTGATTCGTTGAATATCGACCAGCCGCGCTGGGCAGAGTTGAGCAGTATGGAAGAGATAGACTCGTTTATTGCCAATGTAGGATTCCCCATCCTGATACGTCCGTCTTATGTATTAAGCGGAGCGGCCATGAATGTGTGCTATACGAAAGAGCAAATGATCGAATTCCTTGATCTGGCAGCCAAAGTCTCTAAAGAATATCCGGTGGTGGTATCCGAATTCCTGCAAGATGCCAAAGAGGTTGAATTTGATGCTGTAGCCATGAATGGAGAAGTGGTAGAGTATGCGATTTCCGAACATATTGAGTTCGCAGGAGTCCACTCAGGAGATGCCACCTTGGTTTTCCCGGCTCAGAAAATCTATTTTGAAACAGCCCGCCGCATCAAAAAGATCAGTAAAATGATCGCCAAAGAACTGAATATAAGCGGCCCGTTTAATATCCAGTTCCTGGCAAAGAATAATGACGTAAAAGTGATCGAATGCAACTTACGCGCTTCCCGCAGCTTCCCGTTTGTTTCAAAAGTATTGAAACGTAATTTTATCGAAACGGCTACCCGTATTATGCTGGATGCTCCTTATACCAAGCCGGATAAGAGCGCATTCGACATAGACTGGATTGGCGTGAAAGCTTCTCAGTTCTCATTTGCACGCTTGCACAAGGCCGACCCTGTATTAGGCGTGGATATGAGTTCTACCGGTGAAGTAGGTTGTCTGGGAGACGACTTTAGCGAAGCGTTACTTTCTTCTATGATTGCAGTAGGAAATAATATACCTCAGAATAATATCCTGGTATCATCCGGAGCCGCAAAAAGTAAGGTAGACTTACTGGATCCTTGTCGGAAACTCGATGAGAAAGGATATACGCTCTATGGAACTGCCGGAACTGCCAAATTCTTAAACGATAACGGCATTAAAGCAACAACCGTCTCCTGGCCCGATGAAACCGGCGATTTGAATATTATGGAAATGTTCAGTAAGCATGCGTTCGACCTGGTGATAAATATCCCCAAAGATCACACCAAACGTGAGCTGACAAACGGATACAAAATACGCCGGGCAGCGATTGACCATAATATCCCTTTAATTACAAATGCCCGTCTGGCCGGAGCTTTCATTGATGCCTTCTGTTCAATTAAAGTAGAAGATATTCAAATAAAAAGTTGGCAAGAATATAAATAATCGTTATTTTTGTAAGAAGATAACCTGAAGGAGTAACAAAATAACAGAGAACATGTTGCTCCTTCAGGATGATACTATGAAATAAGGGCTTTATGCCCGACTCAGTCTATAATGCGTGCTTTTTTGTCATACCTGATGTTCCTTCTCTTGAGCACCTTTGCCATAAATGCTTCGGTGTGCCTACCTTCTATAACTATCAGAAAATACAGTTTGACTGAGTATAATGCCAGTGGACAAAACTGGAATATGGAAGTTTCACCGGACGGAATTCTTTATGTAGCAAACAGTTCCGGTCTGTTAACTTTTGACGGAAACACATGGAATACGTATAAATTACCCGATAAATCGATTTTACGATGGGTGGAACTGGCTCATGATACGGTTTATACACTTAGTGAAACATCCGTAGGCTATTGGTTGCCTGATAGTACAGGAATATTGAAATATCAAGCAACAAAACAGGTACCTGCACATATTCAGTTCCAGAAAACATCACAGGACTTACAACAGCTCATACACCCTCTACCCTCAGAGATCATAAAAGCTAAGCCTTCATCCTATATCTTCGTGAATGGACTTTATTTTATAGGAACGCTAGGACAGGGTATATATATCACCGACTCAGCAGGCGAAATCTTACTCCATCTGACAGCTGCACAAGGCCTGCAGGATAATATTGTAAACGATATGTTGATTGAAAACAATCGTGTTATATGGATTGCTTTTGACAATGGACTTGGGAAGATAACGCTAAATTCCGCACTTAGTTTCTTAGCATATCGCAATGATGTAGGAAAACTAAAAAATGCCGTTTTACATAACGATACCATATATATAAAAACCAATATAGGCTACTATAAACGATCGATAGATCTGTTGGAACCTTTTGCAACTATAGATGAAAAGAAGGCCTTATCTCAGCTGAACAATAAAACGGAGATACGAAAAGCACAGCTTGATAAATTCAGGCAGTTGGCTGGCCAATACAGCGGCTTAAAGGAGATTGAGAATATTTATATGGCGTCGGATTCGTTGGCTTGGCTGGTCAATGAGAATGAGGCGGAGTTCTTTTTAGCAGGCAGAAACCATGTACAATTAAAATGTCGTCTTATTTTCGATAATTACAATGCGAATCTGGTTTACAGGGAAGAGCAAATATTCCCGTTGAATGATTCACTGCATCTGGCCTCTACTACACAAGGGGTATTTCTTATCAACACCAACCGGTTGATACGGAATGGAGGAGACAGAGGTTTGCCTCTCCGACTCACAGGAATAGCTTATAAAGACGACAAAGAACAGTATTACCTAAAGGCCAGTGATAATGAAAAAATCACGTTGCCGTATAACTTTTATGAAATGATGATCAGCGTTGGAGCTTCAGTCTTTAACTCGGTAAACTATATCAGCTACAAAATTGATAACATTTCTGATGAATGGTCGGATTGGCAACGTGGAGGTAAAATCCGTTTTCTGAAACTTCCGGAAGGCGACTATCGGCTTTCTGTCAGAAAATATGTTCCATACGGAGATTTCCCCGAATTACATCTTCTTATCACCGTTCATCCTCCCTGGTATAAAACAGACTGGTTTTCTTTCATCTTCTTAGGTTTTTTAGCCTTTGTATTATTTGCAATAAGCAGGGGCTATCAAAGGCGTCTGCAGAAAAAAGAAAAAAATCGTTTGCGAGCGGAACGGCAAGCCGAGCAACAAAGACTGCAGCAGTTGCAAAATGAAATGCTGGAAGCTGAATTACAAAATGAAAGAAACGAGTTGGTGAAACAGTCATCAACCTTGATGCGCAATGAGGAAGCCATTAGTAAATTGCAAAAGGAGCTGGAGCAGCAAAAGAAAACATTAGGGAGTCAATATCCCACCAACCTTTACCTAAGGATGCGCAAACTGATAGAAGAAACCTTAAACGACTCAAATGAATGGCAAGCTTTTGAGTCTTATTTCGACAATGCACATCAAGATTTCATCAAACGTTTCCGCCAACAATACCCGGACATAACCAATGCGGATTTACGACTAAGCTGTATGCTGCGAATGAACCTTTCCACAAAAGAGATCGCATCTATACTGAATGTATCTATACGCGCCGTAGAACTAAGACGATATCGTTTGAGAAAACGGCTTAATCTGGATAGTGGTATTAACCTGACTGAGTTTCTCATGGATTTCTGATTCAGAGAAAACAATGTTGTAGAAATTTTCCCTTTAAAAAAGAACGTTGAGCAATTGTTGTTGTAGTTGTTTTTTTGCATATCCCCTCAGGATGCATTTACTTTGTAATAGAAAAAGAACCAAGCCTTTGACTTATTATATATGGCTGAGGGAATGCTGGGATTTACATGTTCGCTTTTTATAAATGCAATCGTTTCCTCCTTCTCTCTTAGCTTTAATCCAAATGAAAACAATAGAGGTTTTTCGTAGCTAAAGTCAACGGGCTTTACCACTCCCTCGATTTAAACGCCAAAACCCTGGTTTCCCGATTTCAGTAATTGAAATCGGGAAACTTACTATATATACCCTTCATAAATATTTGCTTACGATTTGTAACTTATAAATAAATTTAGCAAAGCTCATGGTTCTTTATAATTGTTAAATAACCATATTTAACTATCAAAATGTCAGCAAATATTTTTTTATCTCAAAAGAAGAGCCTTACTTTGCATCAAAATGAAATTAAATCTGTTAAAACAAATTGAAATGAAAGCGTCAGTATTAAACAAAAGTATTTTGAGTATTGTCTTTGTGTTTATATGCAGTATGGCAATAAATGCTGCCTCTCCAAGAAGTTATATATACGACACAAAGGAAGAAAATGGTAAGATCGTTTCAAAAACTGTCTTTACTAATGATAATGGACTGTTAAACAAGCAGGTAATGTACGAATTCACCTATGATAAAGATGGGAAAGTAGCAGAAAAGAAAGCGCGTCGCTGGAATAAAGCAAGTGAAACATGGGAGCCTTTCTACTTGATTTCCTATCAATATGACAATGAAAACGGGACAATTCATTCTGTATACGGAATGTGGGATAAAAAGACAAATGCTTACGATTTGAATATCCAAGAGATGACTTTGTCTTCATCCAACTACGAAGAGATTTTTTCATAAACACAAACATATTTACACACATTAAAAATGGTGCAATACCGAAGATGGGAATCTTCGTATTGCACCGCTTTCTTTTTCTTTTGTACTCTCCTACTATATCAGATGATCTTTTCTAATGATTCCAGATTCTTTGCTACTTCACTGTCGGGCAAATCGTAATTTCCTAAGTCGCCTGACAGGTATTGATCGTATGCAGCCATATCAATCAAGCCATGTCCGGAAAGGTTGAACAATATGGCCCGGGGTTTTCCTTCCAATTTTGCCTGATTGGCTTCCTTAATAGCGGCAGCAATCGCATGCGCAGACTCAGGAGCCGGGATAATTCCTTCCGTCTGAGCAAATAAAGTAGCTGCTTCAAACGTTTCCAATTGTTTAATATCAACAGCATCCACATATCCGTCTTTCCTTAGCTGGCTAACAATTGAACCGGCGCCATGATAACGTAGTCCACCTGCATGAATATGAGCGGGAGAGAAATTATGTCCCAACGTAAACATAGGTATCAGAGGAGTATAACCGGCTTCATCGCCAAAATCATACTGGAATTGTCCGCGCGTAAGTTTGGGACAGGAAGATGGTTCTGCCGCAACAATACGGATATCCTTTCCTTCAAGTAATTTATGGCGAAGGAATGGGAAACTAATTCCCGAAAAATTGGAGCCGCCTCCGAAACAACCAATCACAACATCGGGATATTCTCCGGCCATTTCCATTTGTTTTTCAGCTTCCAGTCCGATAACCGTCTGGTGTAGCATAACATGGTTCAATACACTACCTAATGTGTATTTACAATTAGGCGTTTGTATAGCCAGTTCTACAGCTTCAGAGATAGCCGTACCCAGGCTACCCTGATAATTCGGATGATCTGTTAGTATTTTACGACCAGCCTTGGTACTCATACTGGGCGAAGCAATTACCTGCGCTCCGAACGTTTGCATGATAGAGCGGCGGTAGGGCTTTTGATGATAACTGACTTTTACCATATAAACAGCCAGTTCCAATCCGAATGCCTTTGCTGCATATGACAAAGCAGCCCCCCATTGTCCGGCTCCTGTTTCTGTTGTAATATTAGTTACACCTTCTTTTTTGCAAAAATAGGCTTGCGGGATAGCAGAATTCATTTTATGTGAACCAATGGGGCTTACACTTTCATTTTTAAAGTAAATATGAGCAGGTGTATCCAATGCTTTTTCCAGTCCGTATGCTCTTACCAATGGAGTAGGGCGCCATATTTTGTACATATCACGAACTTCTTCAGGTATTTCTATCCATGCATCGGTTTGATTCAGTTCCTGATGTGCTAATTCTTTGGCAAACAAAGAATAAAGCTCTTCCTCCTTCATGGGTTTTTTATTAGCCGGATTTAATATGGGAAGTGGCTTATTCTTCATATCGGCAGCAATATTATACCAAGCCGTCGGGATATCTTTTTCCTCTAATAAATACTTTTTTGTCTTCATATAATCTATTTCTGTTTACATTATTGTGAAAATGGAGTGGTAATACTAACAAGTTGGAAGCAAAGTAACAAATAATATTCCGTTTCTCAATAGAGAATAAATAAAAATGTATACCTTTGCATGCCGGACGATAGAAATGCTATTATACATCCAAAAGTTATGCAGAAACTATTATTTATTTTTGCTTCCATATTTCTTATCCAGTCTTCTGTAAACGCTCAACAGAAAAATTTCACGTATAAGTTTTATGGTTTTGTAAGAGGAGATTTATATTATAACTCCAGGAACAATGTAGAGGCGGTAGATGGAAACTTTTACCTCTATCCGTTGGACAAAGCACCTGATGCAACAGGTAAAGACATGAATGCCAATCCTAACGGCTCGTTTTATACATTCACTACTCGCTTTGGGCTGGATGCTACCGGGCCAAATGTAGGGAGTGCAAAAACCACAGCAAAGGTAGAAGTAGACTTAGGAGGTTTTAATCTGGCACATTATACACTACGTATCCGGCATGCCTACGTAAATATGGATTGGGATAAAGGTTCTTCACTGCTGTTGGGGCAAACCTGGCATCCTTTGTTTGGAGACGTTATGCCGGAGGTGTTAAACCTGAATACCGGAGGCCCCTTCCAGCCTTTCAACCGTAGCGCTCAATTACGCTATCAGTATAAGAAGAATAAAATTACACTGACAGCCTCTGCCGTCTATCAACTGATGTACTTATCAACAGGTCCGAACGGGAAAAGCGAGGAATATTTGAAAAACGGAGTAATTCCCGAGTTATTTGCCGGAATTACGTATCGCAACAATGGTTTTCTGGGAGGATTTGGTATCGAGATGTTGTCTTTGAAACCCCGCTTAAACTCTACCCACGAAGGAAAAACATACAAGGTAAGCGAGCGGGTGACGAGTGTATCGCTTATGGCGCAGGCGCAATACCGGGCAGATAAGCTTTTCCTGGCAGGAAAGACATTGTTGGCTTCCAATCAAACCCATACGGCAATGCTGGGAGGTTATGGCGTTTCTTCCGTAGACCCTGCCACAGGTGAACAGGAATACACACCATCCCGCCACTCAACAACATGGCTAAATGCTGTGTATGGTACTAACTGGAAGGGAAATCTATTCATGGGATATTCAAAGAACCTGGGAACTACCGACAAACTAGTAAGCGTAGACCGCTTTTATGGAAGCGGAGTAAATATAGACCAACTATTATCAGTATTTGCCGGACTCTCGTATAATTTACCTCATTGGAAAGCCGGAGTGGAAGGTTCAGTCACCACCGCATGGTACGGAGATACGGATCTCTCCAACGGAAAAGTGCATAACACACATGGCGTAACCAATCTGCGTATTCTGGGATTACTCGTTTATTATTTCTGATCTTTCTTCTGTCAGAGGATTTTCTTTATATCCTCTTCCAATTTTGAGAGGTCTTCAACACGCTTAACCAAGTCTCCTTTTTTGTTCAGCAAGAACAAGGCTGGCAGCTGTCTTACATTATATAAGGCAGCAACTTGCGAATAAACAGATTCCGGATCATGTACACATGTCCACGGAAGTTTAGATGCTACATTTTTCCAGAAGTGGGTGTCTGTATCTAAAGAAACCTGGTAAATTACAAAGTCTTTATTGCCGTATTTATCATATAAGTCCATCAGATCCATATTTAATGCAGCCGACCACTCACTTTGATAAACGGTGAAATTAATCAATACCGCTTTGTTCTCAGCAACAGAAGATAGCTTTACAAGTTCACGGCCTAAGTTGGGTAAAGATATATCGAGGTAGCTGACTGTTTGCAGGTTCACCTGGTCTGTATCCAATACCCGTTGTTGGCGAATTACTTTTATAGATTGTAAAGCCAGGTTATGCAGATGGATTGCCCGTGGGCTTTCAGGATAATTAAAGTCGTAACTGGTAGCCACAGCACCATAAGCCTTGGAATCGTTTTTGTCGTACAAGTCAAAAAACAACAAGCCGTCTATTGTCTGAAACAAAGCAAAATAAGCTGTAGACGACATAGGAGCAGCATAAATATATTTACGGGCTGTCTCTTTATATGCCTCGGCTACTTCCAGCACCTTAGAACGATAGGTAGTATCTGATATCAGTTTGCTCTCGTAATCTTTCCGCAAGCGTCCAATGGCCTGGTTGGCATCAAGCTGGGCCAATGTAATAGTTTTGAAGGCTTTTGCACTCTCAGAACCTTCTACCATATACGACGTTGCGAATGTTCCGGCATCAGCTGTGAACGTGAGGGCTTCAGTAGAGTCGACAGCAAAATTGATCAACTGGTTATTCAGGCGAAAACGATAGAATTCAGGATATTTCGGACGAGGTTTTTCAAAAGAAAACTTACCGGCAGCCGTCAGCTTAACAGAGTCCATCGTCTCAACAGAAGAGACACCCACATTTTCAAGGTACATCATTTGTCCGTCAGCACCGGAAACGACTCCTTTTACCGTGAAGCTGTTTTTGCTACAGGCAGAAAACAAAAGTGTGCTTACAATGAAAGCTGTTAATAGATATATAGTAGTACGTTTCATATTAGATTATCCCGATTTTACATTAGCTTGCAAATATACATTATTTAAGTTATAAGTAGATAAAATACGAGGGTATTTATAATCAATATTATGTATCAGTCGCTTAAAAGTAGCAAATAGTCTTTTCAACCTCAAAAAGAACCGAATTAAAGAACGTATTTGAAGAACCATTTTGAAGAACAGAGGTATGGAAAGGCAATTATTTGTGAATGAATTGCAACTATCATTTAACTTGCGTAAGCCAAAAGGCAATAAGCCAACAGGTATTTATCTTGTATGCCGAATAGATGGGAAACAAGTAAAACTCTCAACTGGTGTCAAGGTTTATCCTGAGCATTGGAATAAAAACAGACAAGAAGCCTATATCAGCCTACGATTATCAGAATTAGACAACAGAAATAACCAGATTGTAAATGAAAGGATAAGTAAGTTAAAGTTAGACTTTTTCGAGTTTAAAAAGTATCTTTGCGGGAACACACATAATATTGAGAATTGCCTTGATATTCTCAAGTCATATATTTATAAATCAGACTATTCTATGCGTAAAGACAAACAAAGGGTAAATGCTTCTATTGAGATGTTGCAAATAGTTGAATCTAAAGACGTAAAGGAGAGTACTAAAGAAATTCAATTAGGTATAGTTCAATTATTTGCAAAATTTTTAAAGGAAAGCAACATACCAGACACCTGGAATAGTATTAATCTTGAAACACTTAACAAATACCAGCAGTATCTTATTGCTAATGGCAAAGTATTTCAAACGATAAAAAATAATTTTGGAGTGATTAATTCTATACTAAAAATTGCTAATAAACGGCAAGATATACCCTTTAAAATTCTTGAAAGCGGAACAGATAGTTTTGACCTTATAAGAAATAAGGCCAATAAAGAAAAGCAAAAAGATAAACAGATTGCTTTAACAGAAGAACAGGTAGAAAGGATATATAAACACACTCCAACAGGTAAAAATGCAGAAAAGGTCACAGAGATAAAAGATATATTTGTATTGCAATGCCTAACAGGGCAAAGATTCTCTGATATGGATAAGTTTTTCTGTGGTGACTATAAAACAGATGGAGACATTATAAGTATTGTGCAAAAAAAGACGAATAAAATAGCTACCATTCCTCTACTGCCATTGGCACAAGAAATACTAGCTAAATACCCAAATGGGACGAAATATGTAACCTTTAAACGTAGTGATAATACAATATCAAATAAGGAGCTAAAAAAGATTGCAAAAGAAATTGGATTCACAGATACTGTATCTTATCATGTACAAAGGGGTAAAGAAGTAGAAATAATTGAAGAACCTTTATATGAATTGATTCATACTCACTCTGCACGTCACACATTTATAACAATTTGTTGCATGAGAGATATTCCCAAAGATATTGTTATAATAGCAACTGGTCACTCAGATACAAAGTTGATAGATGAAGTCTATAGCCATTTGAGTGACAAGAGTAAAGGGGAGAAAATATCTAAAGCATTTAATGATAAACTAAAAGGTGCTGGAGTGTTTTCAGCTTCTAAAAAAGATATAACTAGCAAGATAACAGAACAGATTAATAAACATTCTGAAAATGGAGAAATTTCTCCTGAAAACATATATAAAATCACTTCTATGGTTATAAATATAGTTAGCTTCCTTGTCAAAGATGAAGATAAAGATACAGCGATTAAAACGGCTATAGATATGTCTTTGTCTATGCTGAAAAAAGAAGTACCAATGGAAACTATCGTTGATGTTGTTATAAGTAGTTTCAAAAAATCCAACAATATTCCTGACATAATAGTGAATGATAAAGAGTCCACCAGCTAATAAAGCTAATGGTAATATCTATAATGAATGTCTGCTATTTAATATAATAGTATTATGACTGGACTTGTCCTCATAATGTCCTATTATGTTATATAGCTTTTAGACATTCGTTAGGGATATGGTTCGCCACACACCATCAGGTATGCATATAAATACAATTATTATAAATATCACTGCCAATAACAAACCTATCCCTTTAATCCACTTCTTCTTATAAAACAAGTATGAAACAGGAATGAAAGCTTGTAACAATGCTATATATAATATCCAGTCAGGTAATGAGTGAATCCAAATTTTAGGAAAATAATTGTAGATATTGCTTTTAGTTTCAAACCCATTTATTGCACCCTGACTGAATATATATAAAGAAATCAATATTAATGAGAGTAATATTGGAACACGTATATCATTAAAATATCTAAGTATCAATGCCTTCATATCATGTAAATTAAATGATGTATAAACTTATCTACCATTGGATGCAAGTGCGTTCCTAAACGATATGCTATTAATGGGATTGGATACAAGAATAGGAGTATTAAGCCATTAATATACTGCTTCCTAAACATTAGGTATAGTATAATTATAGACACGATGACATATATATTATCACCATTTTCTAAAAAGTATCCTACCCTTAAAATCAGTAAAAGCATTAGTGTTGCAATATAATAGCAATAACCTAACCTAATCCTTTTCCAGTTCCAGTTAAATCCATTAATCTTTCTGTGCCATTTTCTGACAAAGAATGATATTGCTATGTTTATAGGCAATACTGCAATGCAGTAAATAAGTCCTGCCCCAAATATGTAGTTGAACATACAAGGTACACGTATAGGAAAAAGTAGAAAGCTATCCCATGTTATATACCTTAATGCTTGTGTCTTTAAATACACTTGATATGAATCAATATTAAACCCCAAGATTAACGGTAGTAACAGTAGTAGCAAGCCAATATACCATTTAGAGAAGGTCTTTATCGTATCATAGAGTAATTCCTTTAAAGTTTTTCCCTTATCATATTGTATGAAAGCTATTGCCCCTAATAACTCCACTATGGAGATTGCATCTATCAAAAATATATTCATATTCAGCTTCTTTTCTGTATAAAACTATAGATTGGGACATTTTTGTATCAGGGTCTATAAAAGAGAAAACGACTGATTTTTGTCCCACTCAACTTTATAAAAAGATAGCATTATTCATAATGATAGTTTGTTGTAAGAACAACAGTTTCATCAAGATATGCAGTGGAAGAAATCCTGCCCTCACTGTCTCTTTTAATGTTCATGAGGTTCTTGGGTAAATAAGAAACAGGCTTTCCTGAAAACCCTCCGTAGTACAAAAAATATGTTATACCAAATGTAGCTGCACCAAAGAGTATAACTGGCTCAACTCCTCCTGTATTCTTTTCATTTGATAAAAGTATATCATAAGAGTGTGGATCAGGATACCAATTAACTGTAACTTTAATTTTAGTATTATAATATTCATACAAATAATGGTCATCAAAAGAGCCTTCTTGTTCCCATTTTTCTTTTATGTAACCTTCCTCATTATAATGGCATTCAAATTGCTCAACCCACTCTTCGCTATCTTCTGGATAATAGGTAACTGTCATTTCAGAAGCATAACCTTTATCATTTAAAGCGATGATAAAAGATGTTGTATAAGTAGAGCCTTCTATTGCTTTTGTTGTACCATATATGCGATTTTTATCATATGAAGCTTCTAAAGATTGTCCTTCAGTATCATAAATTTTAATAATACGTCCAGATTTATCCCTTTGAAAATTCATCTTATAACCATTGTTATCGCTAATCGCTATTAGCTTCTGAGTTATTAAAGATGTTGCTGGCTTTTCATCAGGTTTCTCTCCACCTTCTTCACTACTGCATGAGATAAAGCATAATATAGCTATTATAGTAGCTATGAATAGTTTAAAAGTTTTCATAAGTTTAATTTATTGAGTTTATAATGAATTCTTTTGTTTAAAACTATAGACAGGGACATTTTTAACTTTGGGTCTATAAAACCTTTATTCTGAAAAAAATGTCCTTATCAAATTAATCCCATTTGTTTTTTTCTTTTTCATCGTCATATTCCTTCTGTGTAAAATAAGAAAGTAATAAAAATATTATTCCTATAATAAGAAGTATTATTCCCCAGCCAGTATTTCCATTTAGCAAGCATATAATCCCATATGGGATAAAAAAGAATAGGCCTGAAATCCACATAAAACCTATACACCCTGAATTAGCAGGATTTCTATCACTATCATTCATAACTATTTCTTCCTAAAGATATCTTTTAAATACTAAATAAAATGAATGCTGCTCCTAAGAACAGCAAAGCATATAGCCAATAATCTTCTTTATCTTGTTTCATATCGTTATTTGTATTTTGGAGATGCTCCATATTCATTTGAACCTCTTTCTCCATCACCAAATAACATTATAAAGAAGTAAAGTGGAATTAGTTGAAACCACCCTGAGTTCCCCCTGTCATGACAGCGTTTTGCTCCCTGTGCGCAGAATATCCAAAATAAAGGAATAAGTAGTAATCCCAGAAAAATGGCAACATATTCATTGATTTCTATCATGCCCATATAATTAAAGATCAACGTGTAATATATTGCAGCAAAAAGCAAGCAATAAGACAGGTAGGTAAAGCAGTACTCTGAACGCCTTATTCTCCCTTCAAAAGAAAACAAATGCTCCCAAAAATTGCTCTTTTGTTCTATTCTTATTGTGTCTATTTCTTCTGCCCCATCATAAATAGCGACATAAAGCGGAGTTGAATATTGGTTTATATAAAATTCATGTTCACCGGAAGCGGGAAGATCTTTAATTATTTGCAGTTGTGTCCTATGTTCAGAATATAAGCGGATGCTTAACTCTGTAAAGTCTTTAGTCTTCCACCTAACAGGTATAGAGTTCATTCCACTGGGCAAAGTCACTTGCTGATTAATAAGCCTGTCATTTTGAACGCAAATAGTTTCTCCATTGACGTACATTTTAAAAAGGTCTATAACGGGTTTCATATGATTATAATTATGGTGTTATCTGATTTTTTAGAAGATAATAATCATTCCCTGATTTGCCAATCCAGTAGAATTTTTCTGAAATCAATCGCTCTGCTAATCCTCCGCTGATATGCCCTTGGTTATAAAAGTCATATATTTTATGCAATTCAACATCTGCAAAAAACCAAGAGTTTTCATTAAACAGTCTGCCTCCCGGTTTGCTCTGTACAATTTTATGAGCTAACGAACCATCATCGTACCCAATGGAAACTATTTGGACTGTCCATGTAGAATAATCGGACAGTTTTGTCGCTTCTGTTTCAAGTTTTCTTTCTGAAACTTTTTCTTTGGGTTTGTTCTTTTCCAACGCTTCAAGTCTAATTCTTTCTTGATTTTCAAGTTCTTCCCAATACGCATCCATTTCTTGCTTGGTT
Source organism: Parabacteroides sp. PH5-46 (assembly GCF_029892785.1). Taxonomy (GTDB): domain Bacteria; phylum Bacteroidota; class Bacteroidia; order Bacteroidales; family Tannerellaceae; genus DFXE01. Next base: position 93,495 of record NZ_JARXXA010000012.1, on the reverse strand, counting down.
TTGTTGTTTTCAGGAGATTTAATCCTGAAAAAATCTATTATCTTTTCCCAATACAATTCGCTCTCTGGTATTTGCATAACTTCGGTAGTAAACTCTATGTTACTATAATCGACGGGTTCTTCAGGTGGTTTAGTTCTTAACAAGTCTACTACCCATAATAGGAAAAGTAATCCCAATAATCCTAATATGTATTTCATAAATCTGCAATATCGTGCTCCCTGTCCCCTACAGAAGCGGTTTATAAAAAAAGAAGCAGGGAACTATCCGTATATCTTATCTGCTTTAGAAGGTATCGCCAGAGACCCCCGAACAAATAAGCGAATAGCCCCTGCCCTTTATGTGATACGCCTTGTAAAAGGAATATTCCATAGAAAGACAGAGCACTTCTTCGCTATCACTCGTTCGGATTCGAAAAACTGGCGATTTTTCTAAAGCAGAGTAATATCTTAGAATGCTTCTTGTAATAAGTACTTCACTACCTTGCTAACTCTTTAGCTATAATGAAGTAATGCAAAGATAAACAAAAGCGTTAAATATCGTATTCTGATAAAAGAATTATAAAACTCCTTCATCAGCAAAAGAATAATAACCTTCTGCTGTAATAATCAGATGGTCTAACACAGTAATATCAAACAGCTTGCAAGCCTCTTGAATATTGTTCGTGATGCATCTGTCCTGATTGCTAGGCATCATATTGCCTGAAGGGTGATTATGGCAAAGAATAATGCCACTACTGTTAGAGAGGATTGCAGACTGTATGATTAACCTAATATCTACTATAGTCCCGTTAACTCCTCCTTCACTTATGAGGTGAACACCAAGTACCTTGCTAGCACGATTCAGTAATACCACATTAAAAGACTCCTTGTGTTGAATTGTCTTCATGTCAAAGACGTGCTCCATCAGAAAACTAAAAATATCCCGCGAGTTCTTAATCTGCAACCTTTCAGAAGGCTTGATTAGGGGCTCATAGTGGATAGTAACATCACAAACTTTATAAACATCTTTCATCTCTGTAAATGATTAGATTAAACAATAAGAGAGCCACTCATTGCTGAATGACTCTCATTTTGAATTGGTTGTAAAGGTTAAATGATATGTTTATTTCCCCACCAAAAAGAAAAACCCCTTAGATTTCTGCCTTATGTTATTTGGGTAGCAGTTTTCTCTAAGAGTGATTTTCGGAACAGGGCAGGTTAAACTAAAAATGCAGCGTAGTTTCCACAGCTACAATTCGAGTTAATAATATATCATTTTCCTCTGAGCCACCTCTCGGGGCGTATTGGGGAACACTACTATCGCTCACATACCTATAGCTATGTTTGTATGGAACATCTTACTAGATTTTAACGGGGAGGGGGTGTTTTTTGTTGATTCCTTTATATACGGAACATCACTCAGGAACAAGCCATTTTATGTAGTTATATTGTTCGTATTTCGGTTAGTATAAAATTTTAGAAAATTGATTGTATATGACCCGGTAAAAATTTCATACTAAAGTGGATTTATCAACAATAGAGTGACCTTTTGCATGAATTTTCTGTAACATGGCACACCGTAGTACCATTAATAGAACATATAGAGGTACAGTGGTTGTTTTTGTAGATTTATCGCATTTCATTTTTTCAACCTATCAAGTCTTTGTACCTTTGTTTATCTCCAAATCGAAAACTACCCTACGTCCCAGTAAACGGAATAACTCACTTCGCGTCCGGTTCTGGCATTGCTACTACCTTTAAGAGGACGACGTCTGAGAGATACATTATTTATAAATCAACCAAACCGTAATATGTACCATACCTACGAACAGTTAAAAACAGTAGCTATTAAAGCTGGCATACCAGACTCACGAATGCATATCGCCATTTGGGCGCAACTTAATGGATATGTAAAAGTAAGAAAACAGATTAACAACATTAGACAAACTTATTATTTTAAACCTTATGAAACTATCGAAGAAAAGTAAGAAAAAAGTATATGTAGTAGATGAAATAAGAGAAAAGACAGTAACGGAATTTGTGTATAGACCAATGGATTTATCCTTAGCTAAGCAATACTTCCCTGACCTTTTCAAAGAGTACTCAAAAGAGAACAAGAAACCACGTTTAAAGCCGAAAAAGAAATAAGCAATCAATAATGACAAACCTTGCTTCTTTTTCATAGGTATACTTGGCAGATACCTATTGTTATGGGGTGTAGATACAGATTAAGTAGTGTCCACCACTGGAATATAACTGTCCACTACAGGAATATAGGTGTCCATCAGAGGAATCTGCATACTAATACCTAATAATACTAATACCTAAAGAACTAATACGCTACTATACATTTTTCCTTTGTCAAGAAAAAATGTGATTTAGCAACTATCAGTAAAATCATACATATTTTAGAATGATTATCCATAAACCAACCTCACTGCTTTTTAATAATAGAAAAGAAGCCAAACTATATTTTGGAACAAGCGCCTATTTAAAGATGGAAAAGGAAAAAAGAGATTTGATATTTATAAACACTAATTCATCTGCGACTAATGAATTATCGAGAAATCACAGAATTAATAGCTAACCTTCTGAGTTTAACAGAAGCATATACTTTCCTCTGTTTGGCAATAAAATCAGATAGAGACACTTATGAGTCAAATATCAAGCAGGATAACTTAGCTGCATATATTAATGACAACGCATTTAGTGAAAAAGATGCAATAACACAATCAACGATTTCCAAACACATTTCTAAGTTTAAAGCTAAAGGGCTCTTGACAATAAATACCAGATTTGTGAAAGGTAAAAACGGGAAATTTGCCAGGAACAAATATTTTCTAAATACAGAACACTACGTCTTGATAGACGAAGCCTTAGTAAAAGAACCAATACCTAATGAGTTAAAAGGATTCTTAGTACTTATAAAGACCTTGTGTTTAAACAGCACCAATTTGTGTAGATATTCTATCAGGGAACTGGAAAATATTATGGTTATAAAGAAATCCACTATTGGAAAGTATTTGAAGATGGCTATTGATATGGGATACATTAAGAGAACTAGTAAAGGAATTGAACTAATTAATGATAAGATATTTTATAAAACAAGGGAGACTCCTATTGCTGAAATGAAACGCTTTTGTGAAGGAGCAATAACAGATGAAGATTATCTGGCTGGAAAGTTTTTGCAATAATTGTTTATCTTTAGCCTTAAAAACAATAAGGCTTATGTTCACACCAATTGAAACTTTTAAAGATAAAGGATATTCCTACAATAAAGAGGCAGACACTAACGTCTTAGAATATTTATACCCTGTAGCCAATCATTTTTGTCCTGATTTTAGTGGTGAGTATGATGAAGAAGGTAATCCTGTATTTTATAATTCACAGGCCGTAGAAAGATTTATAATAAGGTATAATTGGCAGTCCATGAACCCAAATAAACCAAATGACCAAACGTCATATTTGGAGAAAGCAAAGGAAAGGGCTAAAAAATATAATTTCAATGAAGAATTGAATTGGTATATCAAGAGTTTTAATTTAGACGTAGAAAAATTCTGGTATCTACTATTATTTGTTTATGATTATTGCATAGGTAAATGTATTGAAAACATTTTTGTAGAAAAAGAATCACCACTAGAGCAAGTGAAGAATTTCACAGATGCAGTCTATAGTAATTACTATAGAATAAAAACTAATGAAAATTTCTCCAAAGCTAAGCCAATCAAGCCTATGGTTTTAACTTTATCTGTTGGGGATAAAGAATATTCCATCAATTCACACAATATTATTAATGCTATCGCTATGTTCTGTTTAAAAGAAAGGTTATGTGTTGACCCTAATAGTCCTTTATATGGGAAACAAGCCAGAATGAATAAAAATAGAGATAGACAAGATACAATACTAGAATACTCATTCATATCTATGTTTGCATGGTTTTTTCAAAACAATAACTTCACTTCGTATAAAAGAAGAAAGAATGCAAAATTGGTTGATGATGAAAAATCTTTTATTGCATATTTGATTCAATTCCTAGGTATTAATAAAAAAATGACTGTTGATAGTTTAGAAAAGATAATTCAGCGGAAGAAGAGAGATATTCTTTATTCGTCTAACGGTTATTATCCAATGTAAAACAAGGACAATTTTCTCTTAGCTCTTTGTCCTTCCTTCTTATAATTATACCGAGTTCTTTTGTAGTGTTGAATGATGGTCAAATTCTTCAATAAACTAAAGACCCGGCTTAAAGGAGCTGTATCCAATTATGGATAATCAAATTTTTTCGAAAGCAACTATAGTGAATAACTTGGCTAAAATTATAACATTAGCTGAAGTTTATGACAAAGGTAAAAGAGTAGCCTTTGTAAAAGGGAATAGGGAAATTTCAAAAGAGAACGTTAATGCAAAGAAAAAATCTCTTAGAGCATTTGGCGTATTAGTCCCTATTATGTATGTAAGCGGAAGAAAAGCTATTGCAGATGGCTGTAGTATTGTTGGACTTGATGGGAAAGAGATACCTTCTGAAGAGGCAGGGGATCATATTGTCATCATAGACGGACAGCATAGATTCATGGCTGCCATAACTGACAATACTGTTAACCCTGAAGAAATTTATATGTTTGAAAGTTGGAGTAGCGAGAATACCATCGCTCTTTTATCAGAAGCCAACATTGAAATGAATAAGTGGAAAGGAAAAAACTTTGTAGATGGCGCTGTATTAATCTTGCCTGATGAAGAGTTATTATCAAGAATCAAAGAATTAACAGACAGAAAATACCCTCTAAGCACAGCAAGTAAAATATACTGTTTTAATATGGACATCACAACTGCTGTATTAGCAGCCTGTATGAAAGGAGAAGGCATAGACGCTGAATATGATTTGGTACGTGCTGAAAAATTTCTGGCAGTTGCTCGCAGTAAGTTTGAAGAAAAGTTTATCGCAAAACGTTATTTAATTGATGCTGTAATCAAACTTGTCTCTGGCGGTAGCACTCCTTATGAAAAAGTTTTTGCTGCCATAGACAAACTGTCAGTCAATGATGTAAAGAATATCATAGAAGCTAAAACAGATGTGACAAAAATAAAAGACATCATTAAAAGCCATATCGAAACTGCATAAATACTAAATGACTCATAAGAAGAACGCCTACCCCTTTATGAGGGAGTAGGCTTTTTCTTTTTATGTTCTCCCCCGTAAATTCACCAACTCAAAACTGGCAGATTAAAAGCAAAACATTATATTTGTGCTATCCTTAGAGAGGTAGAAAAGAACTAAAACAAAGAACGTTCTTCGTAAGTGACTGATAGCCAAAACGTGTTGAAATATACATTATTTAAGTTATAAGTAGATATGTTAGCGAAACAAAATAGCTTATGAGCAAAACAAAATAGTTCATGAGCAAATACGAATGGCTCGTCCGCTATTTCATAATTTCATACTATATAGTTGGTATGGGGTGGATTTTTTTCTCCACAATGAGTTATTTATTGTATTTCCATACATTTAGCAAATAAAGTTTCATTACATTTGCAACAATTTTATAGATAGATATTAAGAAGAAAGAAAAATTATGGTTAATCCAATTAACAAGACGATCGATTTAGGTGATGGAAGGTCTATCACCATCGAAACCGGAAAATTGGCTAAACAGGCAGATGGTTCAGTAACCGTCCGGATGGGTGACACAGTGTTACTCGCTACTGTTACAGCTGCTAAAGATGCAAACCCCGGTGTTGATTTTATGCCGCTTCAAGTGGAATACAAAGAAAAGTTCTCTGCAAATGGCCGCTTTCCCGGTGGTTTTACAAAAAGAGAAGGAAGAGCCTCCGACTATGAAATACTTACGTCTCGCTTAGTAGACAGAGCCCTTCGTCCGTTATTTCCGGACAACTATCATGCTGAAGTATACGTTAACATAATATTATTTTCTGCTGATGGCAATGACATGCCTGATGCATTAGCCGGCTTGGCAGCTTCGGCAGCCTTAGCCGTATCAGATATTCCGTTTAACGGCCCTATCTCTGAAGTTCGTGTAGCCCGTATCGACGGAAAGTTCGTTATCAATCCTACATTTGCTGAGCTGGAGAAAGCTGATATTGATATTATGGTAGGTGCCACAATGGATAATATCATGATGGTGGAAGGCGAAATGGATGAGGTACAGGAATCCGAAATGCTGGAAGCAATCAAGATTGCGCATGAAGCAATCAAGATTCAATGCCAGGCACAGTTAGAATTGTCAGAAGCAGTTGGTACATTGACCAAGCGCGAATACAATCATGAAGTGAACGATGAAGAGCTTCGTAAAGATGTTCGTGAGAAATGCTACGATAAAGTATATGCTGTAGCCGTTTCCGGTTCGGCCAAACATGAACGCGCCGAGGCTTTCGGAAAGATTGTAGAAGAATATAAAGCAACCTTTACGGAAGAAGAGTTAAGCGAAAAAGCTGAAATGATCGGTCGTTATTACCACGACGTAGAGAAAGAAGCTATGCGCCGTGCCATTCTGGACGAAGGTAAACGTCTGGACGGACGTAAGACAACGGAAATCCGCCCAATCTGGTGCGAGATTGATTATCTGCCAGGACCTCACGGATCGGCAGTTTTCACCCGTGGAGAAACTCAATCGCTTACTACAGTAACGTTAGGAACAAAGGCGGACGAAAAGATGGTTGACGATGTATTAAACCATGGCAAAGAACGCTTCTTGCTTCATTATAATTTCCCTCCTTTCTCAACCGGAGAAGCCAAAGCATCCCGTGGGGTAGGACGTCGTGAAGTAGGTCACGGAAACCTGGCTCACCGTGCTTTAAAGAGAATGTTCCCTGCTGATTATCCATACGTAGTACGTGTTGTTTCCGATATTCTGGAATCAAACGGATCATCTTCTATGGCTACAGTTTGTGCCGGTACATTGGCTTTGATGGATGCCGGGGTGACAATTAAAAAGCCTGTTTCCGGTATTGCGATGGGACTTATCTCTGAAAACAAAGGAACGAATTATGCCATCCTTTCAGATATTTTGGGAGATGAAGACCACTTGGGAGATATGGACTTTAAGGTAACAGGAACAAAAGACGGTATCACCGCTACACAGATGGATATCAAAGTAGATGGTTTATCGTATGAGATCCTTGAGAACGCCTTGGCACAAGCCAGAGAAGGTCGTATGCATATCTTGGGCAAGCTGACCGACACGATTGCAGAGCCTCGCGAAGATCTGAAACCACATGCTCCGCGTATTGAATCATTAACCATCGGTAAAGAATTCATTGGTGCTATCATTGGCCCGGGTGGAAAGATTATTCAAGGAATACAAGAGAAAACAGGCGCCATTATCTCCATTGAAGAAGTGGACGGCGTAGGCAAAATAGAAATAGCCGGTACAAATAAAGCTGTTATCGAAGCTGCAATGAAAGCAATCAAAGCAATCGTTGCCGTTCCGGAAGTAGGCGAAGTGTACGAAGGTAAAATAGCATCTGTGATGCCTTATGGAGCTTTCGTAGAATTCATGCCGGGCAAAGACGGTTTACTTCATATTTCCGAAATAGACTGGGTACGACTGGAAACAGTAGAGCAGTCCGGATTAAAAGAAGGCGATACGGTAGAAGTGAAGCTGGTTGACATTGATCCGAAGACCGGAAAATTCAAACTTTCACGCAAAGTATTACTACCCAAACCGGAAGGTTACGAAGAACGTCCTCCCCGCCCCGAGCGAGGTGATCGCGGAGGTGACCGTGGCGATCGCGGAAACAGAGAGTTCCGCAGTAACAGACCTCCTCGCCGTCAGGAATAATAAATAAAAAAAGCTGTCTTTTCAGACAGCTTTTTTTATTTGTGTATATTTACAATTGTTTGAAAAAGTCATTCCCTTTATTGTCCACCAGGATGAAGGCGGGGAAGTCTTCTACTTCGATCTTCCAGATAGCTTCCATTCCCAACTCGGGGTATTCCAGACATTCTACTTTCTTTATACTGTCTTGAGCCAGGATGGCTGCCGGACCACCGATACTTCCCAGATAGAAGCCACCATGCTTTTTGCAGGCATCCGTTACTTGCTGGCTACGGTTTCCTTTGGCAATCATAATCAGGCTACCACCGTTTTCCTGGAACAGGTCTACGTACGAGTCCATACGTCCGGCTGTTGTCGGGCCAAACGAACCCGAAGCCATACCTTCCGGAGTCTTGGCCGGACCGGCATAATAGATCGGATGGTCTTTGATATATTGTGGCATGCCTTGTCCGCTATCCAGACGTTCTTTCAGCTTAGCATGAGCAATATCGCGACCTACTACAATCGTTCCCGACAAGGAAAGACGGGTAGCTACCGGGTATTTATCCAGCTCTTTCAGGATATCAGCCATTGGCTGGTTGAGGTTGATCTTCACGGCTTCTCCTTCTCCTGCCTTGCGGAATTCTTCCGGGATAAAGCGTCCGGGATTGGTTTCCAGCTTTTCGATCCAGATACCGTCTTTATTAATCTTAGCTTTGATATTACGGTCGGCAGAACAAGAAACTCCCATTCCTACCGGACAAGAGGCGCCGTGACGTGGCAGACGGATGATACGAATATCATGCGCAAAGTATTTGCCGCCGAACTGAGCACCCAGCCCTATCTTGTATGACTCTTCCAACACTTTCTTTTCCAACTCAACATCACGGAAAGCCTGTCCGCCTTCATTGCCGCTGGTAGGCAGGTTGTCATAGTAATGGGCAGAAGCTAGTTTGACTGTCTTCAGGTTGCTTTCGGCAGACGTTCCACCGATTGCAAAAGCAATATGATAAGGAGGGCAGGCAGCCGTACCTAATGTCTTCATTTTTTCGATCAGGAAGGAAACCAGTTTTTCTGGTGTCAGCAACGCTTTTGTTTCCTGATACAGATATGTTTTATTGGCGGATCCACCTCCTTTGGCGATGCAAAGGAATTTGTATTCGTTTCCTTCAGTGGCGTATAAGTCTATCTGAGCCGGTAAATTACAGCCGGTATTGATCTCTTTGTACATATCCAGCGGAGCATTCTGTGAGTAGCGCAGATTCTCTTCCGTGTAGGTTTTGTAAACCCCTTTGGATAGCGCTTCTTCATCATTCCCGTCTGTCCATACCTGCTGCCCTTTCTTACCGGTTATAATGGCCGTACCTGTGTCCTGGCAGAAAGGAAGTTTGCCTTTTGCCGATACTTCGGCATTGCGCAGGAAGGTAAGCGCTACGAATTTGTCGTTGTCGCTGGCCTCGGGATCAGATAAAATCTTGGCTACTTGTGCTTGATGGTCAGGGCGTAAATAGAAGGCTACATCACGGAAAGCGGCGTTTGCAAGTTTCGTTAATCCTTCTTCTTCTACTTTCAGTATCTCTTTCCCTTCAAACTCGGAAACCGATACGTGTTCTTTTGTCAGCAAATAGTATTCAGTAGTGTCCTTTCCCATTGGAAACGGTTCCTGATACTTAAACGGAGGTGTTGCCATATCGCTATAATTTAAGAATGATTATTGAGTTGTTATCAAATAGCGCAAATGTACTGATTATTTTCCTATCTTCTCCTTAGCGGAGCATAAAAGGCATCTTCTATATGCTCTATCTCGTAACCATCATCATTCTTTATAAGTGTGATAATATCAAAGCGAACCGGCATGTTTATTCTGAAGTAACGGGCATACACATCGGCGGCAGCTACGATCCGTTTTATTTTCCCACGATCTACTGCGTCCTCCGGAGCTATCAGATAGCCATCAGATCGAGTTTTTACTTCCACAATTACCAGCTCGTCGTCTTTCGTAGCAACGATATCCAGCTCATAATGACGGAAATGCCAGTTGGTATGGTATATAATATACTCTTGTTTTACAAGATAGTTGCGGGCTTCTTCTTCGCCCTCTTTTCCGATAAGGTTTTGATCTGTCATATAAATCGTTAATTTGCACAAATGTACGGTTTTTCTTTTTTATTTAAGCTTTCACCCATATATTTGCAGCATGAAAAAGAAAGGACATAAGAGAGCAAACGCACTTCCGAAGGCACCTCGCGTGCACAGGGTATCCTTTCTGCTGAATGATGATGAGTTTAATGCCGTATGTAACCACTTCTCTAAATATAAGATAAGCAATAAATCCCGTTGGTATCGGGAAACTATCTTCTCTCAGGTACTGAAGACATTAGAGGAAGACTACCCTACTCTTTTCAACGAAAGCGAAATGCGCGGATGAATCCTTTTGACGACGAATATTTCATGAAGCAGGCATTGGCCGAAGCACGTGCTGCAGCCGAAGAAGGCGAAGTGCCGGTAGGTGCCGTGGTGGTATGTAATAACCGGATCATTGCCCGGGCACATAATCAGACAGAGCGTCTGAACGACCCAACGGCTCATGCCGAAATGCTGGCTATCACATCTGCTACCAGCGCCTTGGGAGCAAAATACCTGACAGACTGTAGCCTGTACGTAACGGTAGAACCTTGTGTAATGTGTGCCGGAGCCATCGGTTGGTCTCAGATAAGCACAATTGTTTACGGCGCTTCAGACGAAAAGAAAGGCTTCCAACGCTTTGCACCCCACGCCTTGCATCCCAAAGCCATCATTAAAAAAGGAATACTGGAAGATGAATGTTCATCTGAAATGACCGACTTCTTCCGCAAACGAAGATAAAATTTCTATTCTTTAATCTCCTCATAATCCACATATTCCCCCTCATCTTTAGGGAATATCTTCTTTTTAGGGGGAGACGTTTCCTGTCGGCCGGTACTTTTCTGCCGGCCATTAGCCTGAGCCTGGCGTTGCTGTCTGGCCCTTTTCTCACTCTCACTTTCGCCAAACAAAACCCGTTTGAGCGTACGCAAGAAAGAGAGACCCAGCATCAACGTCATCAATATAATAAAAAAGAATATGACGAATAAAAATTTAAACATGATCAGCTGTATATAATTTTAATAAGTAAACCACAAAGTTAGCATTTTCCCCGTAAAAAGAAATAGTCTCAATAAATCGAATATTCTTCCCAATGAAAGCCCTTTTTGAGCTGCCCTGTCCTAAAATTGGTTGTCAGGTTTGATTGTTTCAGAGTTTCAAAAAAGATTAACCGGTGTACTTTTTGTATTCAGTTTGCTTGGCAACATGAGGTGTTATCTTATTCTTCACCTCCCCAATTATTTTTTCTTTTCGAATGCCCTTCACAAAAGCCCCAGGGCGTTTGAAAAGAAAAAATAATTGTCAGACAGGCTATCCTGTAGTGTGCGAAGCTTGTTTCCTTGTGGCTCTTTTAACTTTGTAAGAGCGACGGTGTACTTCCTCCGGGGTTCGGTATCCGATTGCACTATGTAGCCTTTTACAGTTGTATATACGGATAATTTCATGGATGCGTTTTTGAGCGATCTGAAAATTATCATAAGACTCCTGATTAATCCATTCTCCCTTAAGGATACCATTAACCCTATCGGCCAGAGCGTTTTCATAAGGATCGCCGTTTTGGGTTACACTTACCAGCATTCCGGCTGTCTTTAACAGTTTTACATAGGCTTTGCTCATATACTGGCAACCCCGGTCGGAAGATGGATAATCCCTTCCTGTCGATGTTTATAATAAGCTTGGCGGGTATAGCCAAACAGACCGCAAAGGATCGCCAAGGTCACTCCGCAGTATCTCCCTTTGAGATATCCAACTGTTTGGCTACGGCTTTTTTTAACAGGTCTTCCCCATATTCTTCGCCACAAATGCGAAGCATATATTCACAACCTTCAGCCTTGATGTTGGCCAATTTTAACTCCTGCTGCAAGCGCAAGATCTCTTTCTCCAACGATTTTATGTCTTTTCCCTTTTTCATACGGATCAAAGATAAATCATTTGAGAAAAACAAACGCAAAGCTTCAGCCTTATACTGAGTTACATAGCGCCGAATCGCATCAAAACTAATACCGTATTCCAACGATAATTTGCGGATACTGGTCGATTCAGACAAATATCAATGCGTAATCTCTAACTTTAATTCATGGCTGTAACGAATACCGCCTCCATGTTTCGTTTCTGACATAAGTATACTTCAGTTCAATGACAACCTATTTCAGAACAAGACAAGCCAATGTTTCTATTAACCGATAGCCGTCGGTTAACTGGCGGACAATTGTCAGTTATTTGGCCGACGGCCGTCAGCCAACTGACCGATAGCTATCGATCAATTATTTTGATGGCAGATAATGCACCAAAGAACCAGTATGCATCCGATATTCATGCGGTAATTCGTTGCGAAGAGGCTTATACATGGTTTCATTAGTTTGTTTCAAGAAATAAGTATTATATATACTTATGCTTCGTTTTGGCAAAAAGGTATTCTATCTTTGTATTCAAAAACAGTTTGTGTATTTACAAGATAATATTCTTTGCTTCCTGATTTTTTAATTAGATTTATGGAATAATAGAATGTTAGAAAAATACTAACATCAGGTTAACCAAGGCCTATCGGTTGAATCATGGAACTGGAACTGCGTCCTTTCCATATATAAAAACAAATGCAGTCGGAGATGCCGAAAACCGTTATAGAGTAGGTGTAAAAAATTATCTACTATATTATGTCATATGCATTTAGAGTTACAGCCAAACAGAATATTGGTAGTAAAATTGCAAAAGGAATGAGTGTACAAGTCGTGGAGAAATCAACAAACTCTCCTCAAGTTAAAACAATTTTAGAAGCTTTCAAAAATCAGTTGGGAATTGATGTTAAGGGGATTTCTATTTCTACAAGTTATTTTATAGTTGAAAAATTATAAAGGATAACAGGGTGTATTTTTTCAGTTTAAGTAAAGGAGGATATTTTAATCAGTTGGGAAAAGAAATTATTCCATGTATATGTGATGAGATAGATATCATATATGCAGAAGGAGTTTCTATTACCAAAAAAGACTATATATCGGGTTTTGAAATCAAACAACAGTGTAATAATGAGTTACCATTTTAAATATTAGTTATCAACAAAACAACAACCATGAATGGAGTGAAGAAAAATACTGATCGAGAGCAATCTTTTCTATCTAGGATGGCTGTAATAGAGTATAAATATAGAATGCTGGATGAAAATAAAGAGCAATTCAATATTTTTTCAGCATTACATAAAGAAAATGATGAGGTTCGGTTATACTCACGTTTTATATCTGTATTATTATCACCTGAGAGTAGGCATAAAAAAAACGATGTATTTTTAAAATTATTTTTGCATACTTTATCTATAGATAATTTTATGGTCGATAAATGCAAGGTTTATCCATCTGAATATAATAAATCCGAATATAGCGAAATAGATATTCTTATAATAAACAGAATTAGCAAACAAGCAATAATTATAGAAAATAAAATTGGAGCTGGTGATTCAAATCACGAAGATGAAGGTCAATTGGAGCGATATTTTAATCTTATTCATCAAAAAGATGGTATTCCTAAAGAAAACATCAAAGTATTTTACCTTACACCAGATAGACGAGACCCATCAGATAAAAGTCTTGGAAAATATGAAACATTAGAAAATATAAATGGGGCAACAATTGATTATGAGCATGAAATACTGAATTGGTTAGATTTATGTTTAAAAGAATGTATCAATAATCCATATTTAAGAGAAAGTGTTTTACAGTTCATAGATTTAATTAAATATATGACAAATTCAGACAACAATATTCAAGAAAGATTGGAAATAATTGATTTGATAGCTAGTTCTTTAGATAATATGAGAGCGACAAAGTTACTTGTTGAAAATTTCAAGTATGTAAAATGGCATACTGCATGGAATTTTTGGAAAGAACTGGCTGATGCTTTTAATAAGGAAGGATTTAAAATTGACATCAGACCAACAGAATCAAACATAACCAATACAACTCATTACGAAGTATATAAAAAATCATATTCTTCTTTAAATGATTATGGATTATATCTTATCACTTCAGCGGGTTTTAAAATATACATTTGGAACGGAACTGATGATGATTGGATTTACTGGGGTATAATTAAGTCGGATATAACGAGCAATCAATTAGATTTAATTAATGAATTTATGAAGACACACCCTGGCTATCTGAAAATATCAGAATTGTCATATTGGAAATATTTTGATTTAAAAGATGATGAAAATATATTTTTCCCAGATTTTTTACATGAAGGAACCTTTAACCTAATTAATAAACAATATAGAGAAATTATGATAAAAGAGAAATTAGTTCCTGAAATTAAAAATTTCTTTAAAGATTTATATGTTTAGATGATATATTATCTGATAGTCATATTAAAGTAACTAACATTATACACAATTCTATTATGACAAAGCTTTTTTCTGTTTTATTGGTGGCCTTTTTGGCTGCTGGTTATGCGCAAGGGCAATCCGAATCGACAAAGAAAGAAAAGTATCATGGACGGTTTAGGGAGGATTTTGATAAGCCGACATCGAAATTTTTCAATTTTAATGTGAGAGAATCTGGCGAAGATTATCGTTATTTCTCTGGTATTAGTTCGCTGTCGGAGAAAGGGACTAAAGTTATGCTGTACAGGATTGATCCTGAAGATCCTGCAGGTGCCGGACGTGGTCCTGAAATCGTATCTAAAGATTTTACTCATTTTGGTAGTTATTCGGCACGGATTAGAATTCCCGATATTACAAAAGTTCAACCTGATGCCGGTGTGGTAGTTGGGTATTTTACATACCATATGGATAAGGTGGCCGGTTTAAGTGAAATTGATATTGAATGGTTGATTGCCGACCCTGAAATAATATATATTGGTACGTGGACAGGTGAAAGTGGTAACTTACAAAGAGTTGGCAGAATAATAAACCTGGCTAAAGGCATCATTTACGACACTTCTTACAGGAAGGGAAACGAAGCAAGTAAACCTCTTTCCGGAATTCAAAATATGCCTGAATCAATTCAACCCATTGAAAATTATAATGCTGCTTCACAGTTTTATACGTATGGCTTTGACTGGTATCCCGATCGTCTCGAATGGTGGATGCTTCATCCAACTACAGGTAATAAAATAGTATTATGGAATTATTCAGGTTCAACTCCTGAATTTACAGGTATTCCTCAAAACCCATCCCATTACAGATTAAATTTCTGGCACACAAACAACTGGCCCGTCGAAACAAGACCAAACTCAATAGAGAAGCCACTTTACCCTTATGAACTGGAGGTAGATTGGATGTTATATACTCCATTTAAAGGAATAACCAAAAACAGATAAGAGGACGTATAGGAATATAGTGCCGGCGATTCCTAAAAAGCCGAATAGGGAGACGAATAGTATGGCGCAGACTACCAGTATGTAGCGTAGTTCGTTTCCTTTCCAGTGGAGGGATTTTATTTTCAGGGAAAACATGGGTATTTCTGATACCAGCAGTAAAGAAGTGGCAATGGAGAGCAGTATGATGGCCGGAACAAAAATAAGATCGTTTAAGTGGATTATCGGTAAAAGAGAATAGCCCAACGACGACCAAAACAGGGCGTGTGCCGGGACGGGCATTCCAATAAAGGAAGTGGTCTGCCTGTCGTCTATGTTGAATTTAGCCAGACGCAATCCGGAAAAAGCCGGGATAACAAATGCCAGATAAGGAATATATGTGTTTATGACTCCGAAGGGGAGCTGTGGACAGGCCTCGCTCAACAGGTAAAAAACAACCATCCCAGGAGCTACGCCAAAGCTAACCATGTCTGACAAGGAGTCAAGCTCCTTCCCCATAGGAGAATAGGCCTTCAACAAGCGGGCGGCAAAGCCATCGAGGAAGTCGAAAACAGCCGCGATAATAATCCACACGGCAGCCAACAATAAGTTGCCTTGCAAGGCCATCACAGTGGCAATACAACCAGACACCAGGCTTAGACAGGTGATCGAATTAGGAATATGTTTTCGGATATTCATAGATAGAGTAAGAGGGAGATTTAACTGCGTTTCTCCAAACGGGCAATCGGCGTTTGGTTGCCGGTTACTTTCTGGTCCATTTCCACCAGTACTTCACTATCCAGCGGTAAGTATACATCTACCCGTGAGCCGAATTTAATAAAACCCATCTGGTCGTCTACATGGCAGGATTCGCCTACTTTGGCGTAGGTTACGATACGGCGGGCAACCGCTCCGGCTATTTGTCTCGCCAGAATATCATGTCCGTCTTTTGTGGTGACAACGACAGCAGAGCGTTCATTTTCCGTACTGCTCTTAGGCAGATAGGCAGCCATGAAGCGTCCGTTGTTATGAGAAACATGTTTGACAACACCATTTACCGGAAACCAGTTGGCATGTACGTTAAATACACTCATGAAAACGGATATCTGCAAGCATTTACAATGAAGTATTTCATTTTCCATTACCTCTTCAATAGCCACAATAGTGCCATCAGCAGGTGCTATGACCAATCCTTCAGAATCATAAGGGAATCTTCGGAACGGACTACGGAAGAAATTAAGGACAAGGAAGAACAAAATAGCAGAAGGAAACAATACGGAATAGAATAGCGTACCTTTACCGGCCGTGTGGTAAAGGCTCAGATTGATAAAGAATAAAACAGTAAAAAGAGCTAGTAGCAGACCTGTTCCTTCTTTATGAACTTTGTGAACTTTAATTCGTCTTAGTTTCCTCTTAGCCATATTATTTGTACAAAAGTATTCATTTTTGACGAATATCAGCTATACACGACTTCTATTTTCTCTAATTCCACATACCAGAGGCAACCCTCTACGTGTGTATAGCCCATTTCGCGAATTAGTTTCATGTAGTTTTTCACCTGATAATGATGACGTTTATCTTGTTGCTCGCCAAACTTATAGTCTACCACCGTTACCTTTTCAGGAGTTATCATTACCCGGTCGGGGCGTCGGGTTATATTCTTTCCGGAGAGGATATCTACTTCGTTCAGAACATGAGCCGAACCATTATACCAGGATTCAACTTCAGGATTTGACAATAATTTTTCAAGCCGCAAGAGAAGTTCGTTGCTTTCTTCACGGTTGATAACTCCCGCCTGACGATAGCTTTCTACTGCCGGTGAAATATCTTTGGAAGTGCGGATTGCACTTAAAATATCATGCATCAATGCTCCATGTTTCCGTTGGCTATTATCGAAGAAGAAGCCTTTACCATGCAGCCGTAATTGCAAACGCTCGTCGGGTGATACGGAGTAAAGCTTTCCCAGAGACAGTTCTTCCGGTAGCAATTCTGCTTTCTTTTCGGTAGCAGACTTGCAGGGGGAGCCGGACTCAAAGCAGCCGTTTGTCGTATCAAAAGAAAAGCTTTCGTGTAAGCTCGCCCATAACAGATCAGTGATAGATGAAATTTTCTCTACAGCTCCGCTTTTTTCACTGATTTTCTTCGGACGTGGTGCAAAAACAATCAGTTCTTCCTTCGCACGGGTAAAGGCTACATAAAGAGTATTCAGATTGTCGATACAGGCATGGAGGCGTTCCTGAAAATAGTCTTTAGCAAAGATCGTTTTAGACAATGCCTGCCCGTAGCGTACCGGTAACAGATGGAGTTTGTTAAAGGGAGCTTCCTGAGGCTGGCACCAGATAATCACCTGTTTGGTAGGCTTATGGTCTATTTCCCAATCTCCGAAAGGCATAATCACAACCGGAAAACCTAAGCCTTTTGATTTATGGATGGTCAGGATGCGAATGGCATTTTGCCCATCCGGGGTAGCGATTGACTTTTTATATCCGGCATCATCCCACCAGGAGAGGAAGCGACTCAGGTCTGCACTCTCTTTTTGGGCATATTCCGACACCATATCAAAGAATGCTTGCACATAGGCTTGTTCGTCTGCTGCAAAATAGTTGGAAAAAAGCCGGAACAAACCTTCAGTCAATTCATACAATGACAGCCGGGATAGAATATCCAGTTCCTTTTGAATGTCAGAGGGAAATTCGTTTTGTGAACCTATATTCAGCGATTTTCCGCTTAATATTGCATAATTGAAAAGTGCCATCTGTTTATTCGTCAGGTTATCCGGACTCTTCAGGTGACGTAATAAAGCAATCATAAAACGTACCGCCGGAGAACTGCTTACGAATAAAGCCTCATCGGAGATAATATCATAATGGTAGTGCTCCGACGGATGCTCCTCCTTGTACGTCAACAGGAAATCGGCAACCGAAGCACCTTCCAAGTTTGTACGGGTCAGGATTGCTATGTCCTTCAAGGAATAGTCATTATCCTGTAATTGCTCCAAAACGGCAGGAAGACGTTGCAAGGCTTCTTCTTTCCAGTCTGTCTCTTCGTCACCGGAAAGGAAGTCGATCTTTACATGCCCGTCTTTCTTTTGAAACTTAGGTGGAATCAATTGTGCACTGTCCGCATAAACAGTTGCTATTTTGGTGCTAAACAATCCTTTGTCTTCTTCATTTAGAGATGAAGTATCCAGCGCCTCATTATAAATAAGCTGCAAAAGTGAAGGAGCCGTTTGGAAAAATGTATTATTAAATTCTACGATATGACGGAAACTGCGCCAATTATCCTTTAATGTTTGCTCATTTACTTGTGCCGGAGAGAAATCTTTCTGTACCTGTTCGTCCAGCAATTTCCAGTCGGAATTACGGAAACGGTAGATACTTTGTTTCACGTCTCCTACAATCAGGTTGTTATAATTATGAGCCAAACTTTCTTCTATCAGCGGGCGAAAGTTATTCCACTGCATATTGCTGGTATCCTGAAACTCATCAATCATATAGTGATCTACATGCGTTCCGGTCCTTTCGTATATAAAAGGCGTATGGCTGCCATCGATTACCTTGTTCAGCAACTCAGTCGTATCAGCAATCAGCATGATATTCTTTTCTTCGCGATAAGCTGCTATCTGCCGGGAGATATCATTCAAGATACCCAATGTATAATAAAAACGAACAATCTCTTTGGCTGTGTAATAGGTTTTCAGATTAGCGAATAATGCCACAACTCCTTTGACACAATCATTCAACCCATCCTCAAAGGCACACTGTATGATCTGCACTAATCCGGGGGGAGTTGTTTTAGCATACCAGACGTCTACATTATCAGCCAGGTTCATGAATGTAGCCGTAGGTTCTTTTGTCTCGCCTCGTGCGTATCGTTCAAAGTGCTTCAGGGGAGAATTACTTCCTCCCTTAAAGTCTGTAGGCTGCAAGGCATATTGTTGTAAAATGGAAACACCTTTCTCGCCCAGCTTCTTTAGCTCATTTTCAACAGAACGGATGATGTTGTAAAGCTCATTCTTAAAACTTTCCAACTCTTGCTTGTCTTCAATATCTTTGCTTACCTGCTCACTGGAGGCTTTATAGCTTTCCTTAAACACCTCCCGGCTAAGCGACATGATATCTCTCCGCAGGTTCCACTCTCCACCGTTCTCTATTTTATCTTCGGCAAAGCGGAGCAGCCATCCCAGCAGTTCTTTATTTTCAGGTTTATCCAGGTCGGCTAATAAATTGTCTACTGCTTCCGTTAGTACCAACTCCTGGTCCATCTCGATATTGTAACCACCCTGCAAGCCTATCTCGCGGGTAAAGGCACGCATTGTCTGCTGGAAGAAACGGTCTATTGTGCTGATATTAAAAGCGGCATAATCGTGTAGGATGGTAATCAGTATTGTTCGGGCTTTCTTTCGGATCTGTTGTTCATTCAGGGTATATTTCTCCATCAGCATGTCAATATATCCTGACTGCTTTTCGGATGCTAAATGATAAAGTTCATGGATGATCCGACTTTTCATTTCGTCGGTAGCTTTATTGGTGAAAGTAACAGCCAATATTCGCCGATAGGCAGCATCTCTGTTGAACAGCAATTTCAGGTATTCACCGGTTAGTTTATGGGTTTTTCCTGCTCCAGCCGAAGCTCTGTAAACGGTTAGCATAACTGTTTCAGATGGTCCGGCTTTTGGTATAGCCTTCTTTTTGCAATATTTCGAGTACTTTGGTTCGTAAATCCCCTTGTACGATAATTTCGCCGTCTTTAGCTGATCCGCCTACACCGCATTTTACTTTCAGAAACTTACCTAAAGCTGTCAGATCGTCTGAAGTTCCGCGAAATCCGGTAATCAGAGTAACCGCTTTCCCTCCTCGGTTCCGTTTGTCTAATGAAATACGAAGCAGCTGTTTCTCTTTTGGTAGCGTATCTTCTTCTGCCTCATCACCTGTATTATATTGAAAGTCCGGATTGGTAGAATACATCACTCCGAGTCTGTCTTTCCAGTCATTTTTCTTCATAAGCAAGTCTTCTTTACTTCTCAAAAATACGTATTAATCACCGGATATGCAAGTCAGGGAACGGGAGGAAAGGGGAGTTCAATATCTTTCCGGTATCCGGTTCCGACAAAGGTGGCGATTAGTTCGCCCGTATCATTTGTAACACTTACCTCACAATTAGTTAAGCGGTTACGGGAGAAAACCTCGTTCGCTTCAGCATACAAAAAGCCTTCGCTTTCCGATTTGAAAAAATTAATTGTAGAATTAATCGAAAAAGTAAGCTGAGCATGACTGTTCGTTGCTGCAGCAAAAGCAAGATCGGCCAGTGTAAATATCGCACCTCCCTGACACACCCCACCGGCATTCAGATGCATCGGTCCTATCTTCATACGAGCCCTCGCATATCCAGACTCCACTTCTAATAATTCCACCCCCGCATGCAACGCGAAAGCATCCCCTTCTAGAAACTCATATATTGTCATAATCTATCGGTTGGCAGAACGGAACACCGAAGACCTCTCCCTTTCTGCGTTCTGCGTGTTCCATTCAGCGTTAGTTTAGTTTCCATTCGGCCCCATCCTTCGTATCTTTTATTTCGAAGCCAATGGCCATTAGTTCATTCCGTATTTTGTCTGAAGTAGCCCAATCCTTATTGGCTTTGGCTTCCTGACGGATATTGAGCAACAAATCTACGGCTTTACCAAAGGCTTCATAGCTACCGCCATCTGCCGAAGAAGCATCGTCGCACATACCCAGTATATCGAACAAGAAAAGTTGAAATACCTCTTTCAGTTCCAGGATATCTTCGGCTGTCATAGTACCTTTGCCATCTTTCACAGTATTGATAGCCCGGGCTGCATCAAACAAGTGTGATATAGCGATGGGCGAATTCAAATCATCGTTCATAGCCTCATAACACTTGGCACGCAAGCCTTTTGTGTCTACTGAAGATATAGCTGAAGGTTGGAGTTTTTCCAGATGGTGATAGGCATCCATCAGGCGCGACAAGCCTTTCTCTGAAGCCTGTAAGGCCTCGTTGCTGAAGTCTACCGTACTCCGGTAATGCGCTTGCAGGATAAAGAAACGGATTGTCATCGGCGAATAGGCCTGGGCAAGCATGGAGTGGCTTCCGGTGAAGAATTCATCCAGTGTAATGAAGTTACCTAACGACTTACCCATCTTCTGTCCGTTAACGGTAATCATATTGTTATGCATCCAGTAATGAACCATATCATCCCCTTGCGACGCTACGGCTTGTGCAATCTCGCATTCATGGTGCGGGAAAATAAGATCCATTCCTCCGCCATGAATATCGAAGTGTTTACCCAAATACTTCTTTCCCATTGCCGTACATTCGCAATGCCAGCCGGGAAAACCATTACTCCAGGGAGAAGGCCAACGCATGATGTGTTCCGGCTGAGCATTCTTCCAAAGGGCAAAATCTACCGGATTACGTTTCTCGTCCTGCCCGTCCAGTTCACGGGTGGTATTCATCATATCTTCTACGTTCCGTCCGGACAAGATTCCGTATTTATGTTTTTTATTATATTTTTCTACATCGAAGTAAACCGACCCTTTGCTTTCGTATGCATAGCCATTATTCAGTATCTCTTTTACCAATTCAATCTGTTCGATGATATGGCCGGAAGCGTGCGGCTCGATACTGGGAGGTAATACATTCAGAGCATCCATCGATTTACGGTAACGGTTCAGGTAATACTGAACAACTTCCATCGGTTCCAGTTGCTCCAAACGCGCTTTTTTGGCGATTTTATCTTCACCCTCATCCGCATCATGTTCCAGATGTCCTACATCCGTAATGTTACGCACGTATCGTACCTTATACCCTAAATGAGTCAGATAACGAAACAGCAGGTCGAACGTGATAGCCGGACGGGCATGTCCCAGGTGCGCATCACCATAAACGGTTGGTCCACACACATACATCCCAACATGGGGTTCATGTAAAGGAATGAACTGTTCTTTCTTGCGCGTCAGAGTATTATGGATGATTAATGGATGTTGCATATTCTTTTTACATTAGTAAGACTGACAAAGATAGGAATTTATTTATAATTTTGCCGGTCTATATCCTATCAGGAATAAGAAGATGAAGAACAACATACTACCAATTTCCATAGTTTTATTTGCTTGGTTGATCAATATGCCGCTTGCTCATGCGGAAACCGTTGAATTACCGCTCTCCTCTGCTACAGACTCAGTTTCTTTATATACTCCTACAGAAAAGATGCCGGTAGTAGACTATCGCTTTAAGCCTACCCGATTCATATTGCCTGCTGCTCTGATTACCGCCGGTGCTATTGGTACCGCTGTAGACGGCTGGAACGATTTCCATCTGTTCACCCGCAAAGATTCGATCCATTATAATATTAAGGTGGATGACTATCTGGAATGGGGAATGCTGGGCTGGGTATTTGTTTGCGACCTGATGGGAAAAGAGAAGCATAACTTCGTAGATCAACTCTTTATCGTTGCTTTGGCTGAAGGCCTCAACGCAGGATTCGTACAAGGACTAAAGAGAGTAGTAGACACTACCCGCCCCGATGGCGCACGTTATTCATTTCCTTCGGGACACACCGCAAATGCCTTTTTGGGAGCACATGTAGCTTTCAAGGAGTTTAAGGATAGCAGTCCCGTATTAGCCTATTCCGGCTATGCCATTGCCGCCTTTGTAGCCGGCACCCGCGTGTATAAAAACCGCCACTGGATAGCCGATGTAGTAGCCGGAGCCGGTTTCGGCATCCTGTCCGTCGAACTATCCTACCTGATCTATTTCCCCATCCGCAATGCCATCGCCCGCAGCGTCAACGCCAAAGCCTCCGACCGCCTGGTAGTAGCCCCTATGCTCAATCAACAAGGCGGCGGTTTATACTTTTCTTTTCGCTTTTGATTTATCTATCAGATATGGCTATTTTCCAATGCTTATCCCTAATTGATACTATATAGATACCTTTTGGCAAAGGGATCCGAACTGTTCCATTCCCTATATTAACAGTTTTTAGTAGCTGTCCGGTTGCCGTATACACAAAAGCGTTCTGCGTGTTCCGTTCTGCGTGTTCCTGTGTAATGATAAGGTGTCCAGGAATAGCATATACCTTAGTTCCTTCTTCAGTAGATGGTGTAGAAACCCCCGTTAGCTTATCTACTGTAAACTTATAAACCATAGCAGGAACATCAAATGCTGATAGCTGCTCACTCTGGGCTGGGAATTCATCATTACAAATATGCACTTCCACATCCCCCTGGAGGTCATCGGGTAAGGTAAGGATACCGTCTTTAACCATAGCCCCTTTGATTAACAGTCCGTCTACATCGTAACATTCATATGTTGTACCACTTCCTATATCAAAGGAAGAGAGATTTACCGGTTGTGCCAATGGCAACGTTTCTGTAACAGTTTGTCGAGCATAAAAATAATAGCCTCCCATATTGTTGCTATACGGCTCCGTACCCTTATTAGAAGGTAAACTGTGTATAGGGATTAGATTATTTTCACAATTCAGAGTATGTAAAGTTTTACATTCTGATACATCTAATGATGACAATGAAGCATTACTACAAAGTAACATTTTTAATTTTGTACAACCCGATATATTTAGTATAGATAAGGGAGTGTCATAGCAAAATAAATCGTATAGATTTGTACAAGTTGTTAGATCTAATATGGATAATAATGTAGAATAACATGCCAATGTTCTCAGATTACTACAACCTGATACATCTAACGTTATCAAAGGTGTAAAACAACAGTTTATCACATACAAATTACTGCACCCACTTACATCTAAAGACGTAATAGAAGTATTTATAAAATCCAAATCATGTAAAAGAAAACATTCCGTTAGATCTAATAAACCAGATAAGAATTCATATCGATCATAATCATATCCAGGGTGAGCAATCCAATTAATCCCCCCGATTCTTTGTTCATTAGAAACCTCTACCCAAGTAGTCCCGGGTATTCTTCCCCAGGCAGCGCTATCGGCTTTCCAGGTCGTTGGGTCGCCATCGGCAGGAGTGATACCGAGTTGCTGCCAGTTCTTCTCTCCTTCAATGGCAGATTCCTGCCCAAAGAAGGCTTTTAACTGGTCGATATCGTGACTGTTGTACGTTGTCTGGCTAAATGTTGTGATAGCTCCGGCAAACAAAGTAATGAAGAGTAAAGCTGTTTTTTTAACGAACATAATATAGAAATTTTATACGAAAAAGAGTTAATAGCTATTATAGGTTTAACAAATATAATAACATTAACCAATAACGCCTCTATTTTCTCCTTTTATTTCCTTCGATAGTTTTGGTAGCCTCTTCAATTTCCTGGCGGATTTTTTCGGGCATTTCGGGAAGTTTGTTGGCTAGTTCGCGGAGTTCGATGTTGGTTATTTTGCTTCTTTTTCCGTCGGGGGCGATCATGGTTTCTTCTTTTATGTTGCGGAAAAACATGTCTTCGAGGAAGGATTCCAGTACGTATCGTCTGTAGTACATGTATTTGAGATCTTCTCCGCTTGACAGGTATTCTTTTACGTATAATACGTTGATGAATAGTCCCCGTTGTTTTGTGTTTTCGTCTTTATATTCGTTTGCGTTTTGTACGCTGTAGAGGTTGAGGATGTTTCCCAGTAAGTTGAGTCTTTTTGTCTTCTTCCAGAGTTCATAGTAAAGGCGGGCGGCATCGCTAAACCGCCCATCCTTTTGATATGTTTCTCCTCTGAAGAGGTATAGCTGGTTGACCATATATTCTTTCGGTTGCATTTCTTTCTCGGCATTGTCGAAGAGAAGATATGCGCGTTTGCGGTCGTATGTTTTCCCCAGGGCAGAACCTAGAAGCAGGGATACATCTACCGACGTGGTATCCTCTTGGTAAGCGAGCTCTAGCAGGTCTACCGATTTGAGGTACTGTCCGGCATAGTATTGGGAAGCTCCGCCGTATTTGAGGCTGAGGTATGAAGAGTCACCTTCGGCTATCAGTTGAGAATAGAGCGTGTCTGCTTCGGCATATTGCTTGTTCAGGTAAAGAGCCATCCCTTTGTTTTGCCGGATCAGGCGATTGCCGGGATTGTAATACAAAGCCGTATCGCAAACGGCTATTGCATCCGAGGCCTCTGTGCCCGGTGTTTGAAGCAGTATGTTGACCAGCGTACTGGCAAGCCCTACATTCTCTTTGTTATGCTCATACGCCAGGTAATAAGCGGCAATGGCAGCAGCTACGTCTCCTGCTTTCAGGTAACAATCTCCTACATTCCTCAATAGAGTGGTGTTTTGCTCGTCTGTTTCCAGCAGATACTCATACTTTTCGATGGCTTTGTCGTAGTTGCCCAACTGATAGTAGAGCCGTCCCAACTGATAATTGGCATAGAAGTTGGTACTGTCTGCCTGCAATACTTTGGTGAAGTAATGTTCGGCATCCGATGCTTTCCCCAGGTTGGTAGCTATGCGTGCCAGGGCATTGAGGATCTCAATGTTGGTCGTATCCATCGTTAGGCAATGCTGATAGCAGGCATAGGCATCTCTGTACTTCAGGGCCCCTTCATGCGATTGTGCCAGGGCGATGTTTTCTTGCAGGGATGCTGTTTGCGCTATGCCTGATGCAGACATACATACACTCAGAATCAGAATGTAGAGTTGTTTCATTTATTTCATTCGAAAGGTGATAGGAATGGTATATTTTACGTTGACAGCCTGTCCGTTTTGTGTACCGGGCGTCCATGTTGGCATCAGATTGACTACACGTATGGCCTCGGCATCCAATAGGGGATCCACTCCTCTTACGATTACAGGGTCGGTGATGCTTCCATCTTTTCTGACGACAAATGAACAGATTACTCTTCCTTCAAGCTTCTTGGTTTCTGCTTCTGCCGGATATTGTACACTTTGGGCGATAAACTTCATTAGTTCTCCTTCGCCTCCCGGATACTTTGGCATCTCGTCTACAACTGTATATATACGATTGTTGGGATCGCTATTTTTATCTACTACGGCTACTTCTTTTTTCTTTTCCTGCTTTCCGCCCAAGGAAAAGCTGATGGGGATGGTATATTTTGTGTTGACAACCTCTCCTTTATGCTTGCCGGGTGTCCATTTCGGCATTAATTTGATTACCCGTATGGCTTCGGCATCTAATAGGGGATCAACTCCTCTTACGATTCGAGGATCGCTTACAGAGCCATCGTCTCTTACGATAAATGAGCAAATTACTCTTCCTTCAACACCTTTTGCAGATGCGTCTTCCGGATATTTTACATTTTGATTAATAAACTTAAGCAATTCATCTACGCCTCCCGGAAACTTCGGCATCTCGTCTACAACTGTAAATACGGGCTTGTCTTGCAGTATTTGGATGTTGTCCGGAATATCGGGCAGGGAAATTTCTTCTGATTTTGTAACTTCTTTCGTGATGCGGGCTACAGCTTCCATGTTACTGAGTAACATCAGGATGGCTGCGAGGGGAATGAATATTAAATATTTAGTCATTCCGATTGTGCGGGAGCGTTTTTTATTCATCATGTTGATTCTGTTTTTTAGATGTAATACATTAAAACTGTTGTATAGGTTTGCCCCTGTTTGATTACTGTGATGGGCAAGTCCTAATAAATGGTATTGATAATTCTTGCTGTCGTAGCCTGATTGCAGAACAGTATGGTCGGCCAGGTATTCAAGATTGTGCCTGACTTCGCGTTTCAGTAACCAAACAAAGGGGTTGATCCAGCATAAAACACAGATAAGCTCACTAATGATTACGTCTATCGAATGCCATTGCCTGGCATGCGTTTGTTCGTGAGTAAGGATCTCTTCCAGCTCGTTTTCGCTATGGCTTGCCGGATGCAAAAAGATCAGGTGAAAGAAGGAAAATGGTCCGGCAGGCCTCTCCAGAACATATACTTCTACCTGATTAATAGCCGTCCGTTTGCTATTAAGCCTAAGCCATAATATACTGGCAAGCTGAACCAGAAAGCGTGCAAACAAAATGATAATTACCAACCAGTAAACACCCAAAGCTATACTTACCAATAACTCCTTCCAATCCGGCGCCGTAGCAGTATTGCCATTGGCTACAACTTCGGGAAGCATCACGGAATACAGCTGTATAACTTCCGCAATGGGCTCCTGTTCTTTCACCCACTCTTGTATGTTCAGCAATGGATAAGCAAAGGCTAATCCAAAGAATACCAACAAGATGGAGCGACGCAATTTAAAGAATGTATCTTTGTAAAAGAACAGTCTGTAGAAGGCGTAAAAGAGCATAAAAGCCACATTCACCTTAACAAAGTAGGCAAATTCCGGTGTCATGGTATGTATGTTTTAATGGGGTTTTTTGTTTATTCTTTTCCTTTTTCTATCATATCAATGATGTCCTTCAAATCGTCGGTTGATATTTTTTGTTCTTTAGCAAAGAAGGAAACCATTTCTTTATAGGAGTTCTCGAAGTAATTGTTTACCACTCCGCTCATAAAGGTACGTTTGTATTCACTTTCCTGAATCAGCGGATCGTATTGATATGTATTACCAATACGCTTGGCTTTTACATACTTCTTACGTTCGAGATTTTTCACTACAGAAGCAATCGTAGTATAAGGAGGCTTGGGCTCCGGATACAGCGTCAAAATCTCTTTTATGAAACAAGGAGCATTTTGCCATATCAAGATCATAGCCTCTTCTTCCTGTATAGTTAGCTTTTCCATATGTTTTATTTTTAATATCAACCCGACACAAATCTACGATTATTTCGTAAACGAACAATAATCTGTTTGTTAAATAAACATAATGAAGTGGATTGGTGTGATTTTATTTTCGGTAATCATTTTCGCAAAAAAAGTTACTGGATTCCGGATTTGAGTAATCATTTTGTCTCAAAAAAATGTTTCCCTGAGTAGGGGAAGAATGCTTTTGTGTTAAAAGATTACTCAATCTCAGGTTTCGGTAATCATTTTACCTAAAAAGGTTACTCAATTCCGGAATGCGGTATTCTTTTGATGGAAAATGATTACTCAAATCTTAAATGCGTCATCTTTTTGACAAAAAAGATTACTGAATTTAAATATGGGCTTGTTGGGAGGTAATTACTTTCTCTAATTTTTCGTAAAATCGTAATGTTTTCGCACACACATGATGGTTAATTAAAATATATCCCTATTTTTGCAGCAAATTATATTCACACATATCATGGAAAAAAGAGTAATTACCTTTGGAGAAATTATGCTTCGGCTGGCCACACCAGATTATCTACGCTTTAATCAAACAGACAAGTTTAGTGCAACCTTTGGCGGCGGAGAGGCAAATGTGGCTGTATCATTGGCCAATTATGGAATACCAACAGACTTTGTTACACGCTTACCGCAGAACGATATTGCACGTGCCTGTGTGATGGATTTGCGTAAGTATGGAGTAGGAACCTCGCATATTGTTTATGGGGGCGAACGGCTGGGAATCTATTTCCTGGAAACAGGCGCCGTAGCCCGTGCCAGTAAAGTGGTGTATGACAGGGCTCATTCGTCTATTTCGGACATCAAACCGGGAATGGTAAACTGGGAAGAGGTATTTAAGAATGCATCCTGGTTCCATTGGACAGGTATTACGCCCGCTATCTCGCAAGGAGCAGCCGATGCTTGTCTGGAAGCTATCCAGATGGCCAATAAAATGGGTGTTCCCGTATCTTGCGACCTGAATTA
Organism: Parabacteroides sp. PH5-46; assembly: GCF_029892785.1. Lineage (GTDB taxonomy): Bacteria > Bacteroidota > Bacteroidia > Bacteroidales > Tannerellaceae > DFXE01. Next base: position 64,672 of record NZ_JARXXA010000012.1, on the reverse strand, counting down.
TCGCAAGAACCTTTGGAAATACGGAAAATCAGTATCGGAAGTAATGCCTGCATTGGTAGCTGGATGCGATGTAATCCTTGGCAATGAAGAAGATGCAGAGAAGGTATTCGGCATCAAACCCGAAGGCTTCGACGTGGCACATACCGATGGCGAAGTAAATGCTGCCGAATTTGAATCGGTATGCAAGCAATTGATGGCTAAATTCCCTCGCGCCAAGAAAGTGATCATCACCCTGCGCGGCTCTATCAATGCCAATCACAATACCTGGGGAGGCGTATTATATGCCGACGGCAAATTGTATCAATCTCGCCGCTACAACATCACGCACATTGTAGACAGAGTAGGAGGAGGCGACTCCTTTATGGGTGGACTGATCTACGGCCTACTAACCTATACGACAGACGACCAGAAGGCGCTCGACTTTGCTGTAGCCGCCTCCTGCCTGAAACACACCATCTATGGCGACTACAACCAAGTAACCGTAGAAGAAGTAGAAAAACTAATGTCCGGCGATGCCTCCGGAAGAGTAAGCAGATAAAATTTTATAAGGGTTAATTATTAATGGTTAATTGTAAATTCGTAGGCTTGAAGTTAATCATTAATAATTAACAATTAACAATTAGAAAAATGGCAAAGTTCAATAAATTACAGGTTTTAAGTGCGATGATAGATACCGGGATGGTTCCGGTCTATTATGATAAAGATATAGAGGTGGCGAAGCAAGTGGTAAAGGCTTGCTATGCCGGAGGTGTTCGCGCCTTTGAGTTTACGAACCGGGGCGACTTTGCTCAGGAAGTGTTTGGCGAGTTGGTGAAGTTTGCGGCCAAGGAATGTCCGGAGTTGATTCTGGGTATCGGTTCTATTGTTGATCCGGCTACTGCTGCTCTGTATATACAGTTGGGTGCCAACTTTATCGTAGGCCCACTCTTCAATCCCGAAGTAGCCAAAGTATGTAACCGCCGCTTGATCCCCTATACGCCCGGCTGCGGATCAGTCTCCGAGATCGGCTTTGCGCAGGAAGTAGGCTGCGACCTCTGCAAAATATTCCCCGCAGGCAATGTAGGCGGCCCCTCCTTTGTCAGCAATATAAAAGCACCGATGCCCTGGTCGATGATCATGGCTACAGGAGCCGTTGAGCCTACGGAAGAAAACCTCTCGGCCTGGTTCAAGGCAGGAGTTACCTGTGTAGGCATGGGCTCGAAGCTATTCCCCAAAGAAGCAATCGCTAAAGGTGACTGGCAAGCCATCACTCATTTGTGCAAAGATGCATTAACCATCATAAAGAAATACCAGAAATAATGAAGACTTTTCTTGATGCAGACTTTTTGTTGCAGACAGATACGGCGAAAGAATTATATCATGAGCATGCGGCCAAGATGCCGATCATTGATTATCATTGCCACCTGATCCCTCAGCAAATAGCCGATAACTACCAATTTGCCGACCTGACAGAAATATGGCTAGGCGGCGACCATTATAAATGGCGGCAGATGCGTGCCAACGGAGTGCCCGAAGAATACATAACAGGCAATAAACCCTCTTACGAGAAGTTTACCAAATGGGCGGAAACCATGCCTTACACCATGCGTAATCCGCTCTATCACTGGACACATCTGGAGCTAAGCCGCATCTTCGGCGTAAACAAGGTACTGAATCCTTCTACCGCTCGCGAGATCTACGACGAATGCTCTGCTAAATTGCAGACCGAAGCCTTCCGCGCACAAGCTATCATGGAGAAGATGAACGTAAAGGTAGTCTGCACAACGGACGACCCAATCGACTCGCTGGAGTATCACAAAGCTATCCAAGCTAGCGGCTTCTCGGTAAAAGTATTCCCTACCTGGCGTCCGGACAAAGCAATGGCGATTGAGAATCCCGTAGCCTATAACGAATACCTGGCCCGCTTGGAAGAGGTATCAGGCGTTACGATCCTGACCTTCGACGATCTGTTGCAAGCGCTTCAGAACCGTCACGATTTCTTTGCCTCCGTAGGTTGCACCGTGTCTGACCACGGACTGGAAACATTCTATGCCGAACCTTATACCGATGCCGAGATACGCGCCATCTTCCAGAAAGTACGCGCCGGCAAGTCTGTAGACGAGAAAGAACTGTTGAAGTTCCGCTCGGCCATATTATACGAAGGTGCACTGATGGATGCCCGCTCCGGCTGGGTACAACAGTTCCACATAGGAGCTATCCGCAACAACAATACAAAGATGTTCAATATCCTGGGGCCGGATACCGGCTACGATGCCATCCACGACCATAACTTCGTGGTAGCGATGGATCGCTTGCTCGACCGTCTGAACAGCGCAGGCATGCTTGCTAAAACCATCCTGTACAACCTGAATCCTCGCGACAACGACCTGATGGTAACCAATGCGTACAACTTCAACGACGGAACAACACCCGGCAAGATACAGTTTGGCGCCGCCTGGTGGTTCCTGGATACCATGAAAGGTATGGAGAATCAGATGAACTCCTTGTCTGCTTTAGGACTGCTAAGTCGCTTTGTAGGTATGCTGACGGATTCGCGCAGCTTCCTGTCGTATCCGCGTCATGAATACTTCCGCCGCATCTTGTGTAACATGCTTGGTAACGATGTAGAGAATGGCGAACTGCCGGTATCCGAACTGCCATTCATCAAGCAGATGGTGGAAAACATCAGCTATTACAACGCGAAAAATTATTTTGGCTGGTAAGGATTTCTTTTTACCTTTGCTGCCACTTTAACAGGCATTTGTGAAGGAAACCAATAGTAAACAACGTATATCGGCATGGGTTTTGATCCTGTGTTTGCTTCCTTTGACGGTAGCGAAACTAACGCACCATCATGCTCCGGAAGATACGGGTTGCTGTTCCTCCCATCATAGTACAGATGAAACAGAACAGAAGCATTCGGCAGACGACTGTTTCATCTGTAAATTTACCTTATCACCTTTCCTTCATATTGAGATTCCGGATAATCCCGTAATCCAACCGGCCCTTCCTTTTGAGCCGGCTCCTTACCAGAGTACGCATCTTCTTGCCGTTACTCACTCCTACCTCCTTCGCGCACCTCCTTTTCTTTCATGATTAATTAATTGGTTGTTAATTATTATTGTGTCAATAATTAACAATTAACCATTTACAATTAACCATTAAGAAAAATGCGTATAAAGATAATTATGGGATTATTGCTATTGGTGCGTGTGGCCGGAGCGATAACCCAGGATCCTGACACCTTGAAGGAGTTGTCGATCCGTGAGATTGTCATTACCGAAAACGTGAAACAGGCGCGTAACAAACAGTCGACTGTGCAGTTGGAGGTAGCTGACAAAGATTTTCTAACACACTATTATTCCGGTAGCCTGATGCAGACCTTGGAGAAGCTGCCTGGTGTACGTTCGATGGATATTGGTTCCGGCTTTTCCAAGCCCGTGATCCGTGGAATGGGATTCAACCGGGTATCTGTTACCGAGAATGGCATCAAACAGGAAGGTCAGCAATGGGGAGCCGATCACGGCTTGGAGATTGACGCCCTGAACGTAGAAACCGTCAATGTCCGCAAAGGGCCAGCCTCCCTCTTGTATGGCAGCGACGCTATGGCCGGAGTGGTGGAGATCATGCCGCCCTCGCCGCCCTTTGAAGATCAGTTCTTCGGTGAAGCGACCCTGCTGGGGAAATCAGTGAATAGCCTGTATGGAGGCTCGCTGTTGTTGGGGCTTAAAAAGGGCAGGTTCCATACCCGCCTACGTTATTCCGAGCAGCGTTTCGGAGATTACCGTGTTCCAACGGATACCATAATCTACCTCACCCAGCGAATACCCATCTACAATAAAAGGCTCAAAAATACAGCCGGGCTTGAACGGAATGTAAACTGGCTGGGAGAGTACCTGAACGGACGCTACCGGAGTACCTATGCCCTAAGCAATGCGTATCAGAAGGTAGGCTTCTTCCCCGGTGCGCATGGTATACCGGACGCCTCACGGGTAGAAGACGATGGCGATTCGCGGAACATAGATATGCCTTATAGCAAGGTCAACCATCTGAAGGCTACGACTCGTCAGCAATACACTTGGGACGGGGCTCAACTTCGTTGGGACATCGGCTACCAGAACAACCATCGCGAGGAATGGAGTTTCTTTCATACCCATTACGGTACGCAATCTCCTCCCGCAACAGATCCCGATAAGGAGCTGGCCTTTACCTTGCATACCTTTAGCTCCGGCCTGAAAGTGCGTCTTTTAGGCTCTGCCGTTTGGGAGCATACCGGAGGATGGGACGTGCAGTACCAGCGGAATACCATCGGAGGTTATTCCTTCCTGCTGCCGGAATACAGCCGTTTGACTAGTGGTTTATTTTGGCTGACAAACTATAAGCTAAACGATGCCTTTACACTCAGCGGAGGACTCCGCTACGATATCGGCAAGATAGAAGCGGAGCCTTTTTCCGACCTTTACCTGGCTACATACCTGAAACAACAGGGATATACCGAAGCAGAGATTGCCGCCAATGAAGTGCGTAGCCATAAAGTAGATAAGAACTTTGGCGACTGGTCGGGCTCACTGGGGATTGTATGGCAAGTAGCATCCGAACATCTGTTAAAAGCAAATATAGGACATAGTTTCCGCTTGCCGGGAGCCAATGAGTTAGCCTCAAACGGCGTGCATCACGGTACCTTCCGTCACGAACAGGGAGACGCTTCACTGGACTCGGAACGGGGCTGGCAATTCGATGTGGCTTATACTTTTACATCTCCATACGTCACAGTGAATGTATCTCCCTTTGTATCCTGGTTTAGTAATTATATCTACTTGCGGCCTACGGGTGAATGGTCTATCCTTCCACATGCCGGACAGGTTTATCGCTATACCGGATCGGAGGCTCTGTTCGCAGGAGGTGAAGCCTCAGCAGCGGTTCATTTGCCCTTCTATTTCAAGTACGAATTAGCGGCAGAATATGTATACACCTATAATTGTGACGATCACATCCCGCTGTCTTTTTCTCCTCCTGCTACATTGCGTAATACGCTGTCATGGGAACGGGGAAAGCTTCGCCTCTATGCCGAGCATCATTGGATTGCCGACCAGAACCGTACCGACCGGAACGAAGACCCTACACCGGGAGCCAATCTGTTTCATGCAGGAGCCGCAGTCTCCATACCTCTAGGAGCTACGGAAGCCGAGATCACGCTGTCGGCCCGGAATCTGCTGAATACCAAATATTATAATCATTTAAGTTTTTACAGGAAAGTAGAAATCCCCGAACCGGGAAGAAACTTTCAAGTTATTATTAAAGTACCTTTTAAAAGTATATTCAAATGAAAAAAGTAGTTTTATTCCCTATCCTGATTACTATTCTTAGTCTGCATATTTTAGTTTCCTGTGATGATAATGAAAGTGATACACAAAAGCCCGTTATTAATCTGATCGAACCGGAAGAAGGAGCTGTATTAAAACCGGGTAGCGCCATCCACTTCGAGATGGAATTAAGCGATAACGAAATGCTTCGCTCGTACAAAGTAGAAATACATGACAATTTTAACAACCATGGACACGAAAGTAAAGCCACTAAAGCAGAAACGGCTCCTTTCACTTATAATAAGTCATGGGATGTGTCCGGCCTTAAGAACACACACATACATCATCACGAGATTGAGATTCCTGCTAATGCTACGGAAGGTGCTTATCACTTCATGGTCTATTGTACAGATGCAGCAGGTAACGAATTGAATGTAGCCCGTAGCATTGTATTAAGCAAAGATGGAAACGACGGAACGCATGAATGATCACTGGCTCGCTTCGTTCGGATCAGGAATCAGATAATTGGTGATTTGTCCGCTTAGTTGTAATAGGGATATTTCACACAGCTTAGTAGAAAACTCGGCAATGGACTTGCTCTCCTCAGCATTGAGGAGGCTGTTCTGCGCTTCGCGTAATTCAATACCGGAGAGTTGCCCCAGGCGATATCTCTCCATTGCGATACGGTAGTTCTCTTGTGCGGCTACTACGTTTTCTTTCTCCAACGCCCAAAGGTTCAGGTTGTTTTCGTAGGCCATCCATTGGTTGCTCATATCGGCACGCAAAGCCAGTTCCAATTCTTGTCTCCTGAGTTCGCTGTTCTCTATCTGGATACGGGCGTTTCGCTGTTCACGTTTCCGGTTGAGTCCGTCAAACACTGTAAAGCCGACAGTCACTCCGTAATTGAAACCGAGCCTCCGCTGGAAGTCCGTATTTCCTACTTCGTACCAGTTGCCGGTATAGCCATATCCTCCGTTCAGTCGCAGATAAGGATAGTTGCGACTTTTGGCCTTTTTCAGGTCGAGTTCCGAGAGTCGCTGGTCTTTCTGAGCCAGCAATAAGGATACATTAGAGCTCATGGTACTGCTCCACAAGTCCACTTCATCAAGGAAGGGATTGGGGTAGATCGTTGAGTCTTTCTGATGGATCCGTTCTTCTACATTATCAATAGACATCAGTTGGTTGAGAGCTGTACGCGAACGATGTACTACTTCCAGCTGGTTCAACACAGCCGAGCTGTCGGAGTTAAAGTCCACCTGGGCCTGTTGCAAATCCAGACGAGACATTGAACCGATATAGTAACGTTCTTCCACAATGCGGAGCCGTTCACGCGACAGGTTCAATGTAGAAGTCAGGTTTTGTAAGCGGATTTTCTGACGGATAAGGTTGTAATACTCACTGGCGATATCGGCGATAAGGTCTTCAATCGTCATGCGGGTATTGAGCTCTCCAATGCTTTTCAATTCTTTCAGTTTGGCATATTCAGCCTGTATACCGAAGCCATCGAAGATCGTCCAATTCACATCAATTCCGGCTGTTGCCGTTTCCGAGTTGATACCGTTTGTTTTTGTAACCGTCCCGTCTTTTGCTTCCTCGCGGGTATTGTTGATACTTCCGTTAAATCCACCATTCATTCCTACTGTCGGCAGATAACCGGCATTTCCGATGGTGGCGTTATTGTCACTAATTTGTTGTGTGTTGCGTATGATGCGGATGGCATAGTTACGTTCCAATCCCGTTTCAATGCAGCGTTTCAGGTTATACACTTCCTGTGCGCCTATGGAGGCGGTCAGTATAAGCAAAAACCCTATATAGAAAAGTCGTTTCATCTCTTTGATATCTTTTTTTGTCTGTCGGTAGAAATAAAGCTGTACATAGCCGGAACAACGAAAAGTGTCAGGAAGGTAGATACAAGCATCCCCCCTACTACGGCTGTTCCCATGGCAATACGTCCCTGTGCCCCTTCGGCAGAAGCAAATACCAGCGGAAGCAAACCAAGAATGGTAGAAACACTGGTCATCAGGATTGGGCGCAAACGCTGGATAGAAGCCGAACGGATCGCCTCTCCGATGGATAAGCCACTATCCTGTCGCTGGTTGGCAAATTCTACAATCAAAATCCCGTTCTTCGCCACCAAACCAATGAGCATAATAATACCGATCTGGCTGAATATATTCATGGTAACTCCCGAAGCACTCATAAACATCAGTGCTCCTGCAATGGCTAATGGTACGGTAAACATGACCACCAAGGGGTCTTTAAAACTCTCAAACTGAGCCGCCAGTACCAGATAGATCATAAATAATGCCAGTACCATGGCGAACATCAGGCTGTCGGAACTTTCGCGAAACTCTTTCGACTCACCGGAAAGTGCCGTACGGAAGGTATCGTCCAGCACATCAGCAGCAATTTTGTCCATCTCGTTCAGACCATCCCCTAAGGTATAGCCCTTGTTTAGTCCGCTGGAAACGGTTGCCGATACAAAGCGGTTATACCGGTAAAGTTGTGGTGGAGCTACATTCTCTTGCAGCAATACCAGGTTGTCTAGCTGTATCATCGCCCCATTGTTACTACGTACGTAGATAGAGCGTAAGTCCAGAGGTGTATTCCGCTGCTGGCGGTTAATCTCGCCCAATATCTGGTATTGCTTGCCTCCCATATAAAAGTAGCCCATACGTTGTCCGCTCAGGGCATATTGTAATGTCTGGGCAATGTTCTGGGTACTTACGCCCAACAACGAAGCCTTGTCGCGGTTTATCTCGATACGGACTTCCGGCTTGGTGAATTTCAGATTTACATCCGCCATTTGGAAAACGGGGCTTTCATTCACCCGTTGCATAAACTCCGGAAGGAATTCCTGTAGTTTTCCCAGACTGGTTGCCTGCAGTACGTATTGTACGGGCATCCCCCCTCTCCTACCGCCAAAGGTAGATTGCTGCTGCACGAATCCGCGAGCCAACGTCTCTTTCCTGACAGCTGCTGATATATTCTCGGCTATTTCCATCTGAGATCGATCACGATCCTGTATGTCGGGCAATAAAACGGTAATAAAACCGCTCGAACCCCAAGAACGGGTAGTGATGGATTTTCTTTCCGGTGCCAGCGAATCGGCTATTACTTCAATCCGCTCGGCAAAGTCGCGGATAAATTCAAAGGTAGTACCCTCCGGACCGCGCAGGTTGATGGATATCTGCGAACGGTCTTCCAAAGGTGAAAGTTCAGCAGGTATTTTCTGCCAGAAATAAAAGATGGTAGCGAATAAAATAACGACAACAGGGACAGCCATCCACTTATGACTCAAGAAGTAGTCCAATCCTTTCGCATAAATATTGTTCAGCCACTCAAAGAAAGGCTCGGTCTTCCGGTAGAACCAGTTCTTATGCTCCCGCCGCTTCAACAGTTTTGTGGCAAGCATGGGCGTAAAGGTAAGCGCAACAAAGGAAGAAATCGCTACCGATCCGGCAATTACGATACTAAACTCCTTGAACAAGCGCCCCGTCATCCCTTCCATAAATACAATCGGAAGGAACACGGATATCAGGGTAATGGTCGTAGAGATAACGGCAAAAAAGATTTCTTTCGAGCCTTCGATCCCCGCCTCCTTCGGCTGCATACCCCGCTCGATACGCACATAGATATTCTCGGCCACCACAATGGCGTCGTCTACCACTAGCCCTACGGAGAGCACGATAGCCAACATGGTCAGTACATTCACAGAGAAACCGGCCACGTACATCACAAAGAAGGCTCCCACCAGTGAAACCGGAATTACAACTACCGGAACCAAGGTTACGCGCCAGTCGCGCAGGAACAGGAAGATAATCAACACCACCAGAATGAAGGCTACATAGATCGTTTCTTCCACTTCCCGGATAGAGGCACGTATGAAACTGGTATTATCATACACCATTTCGATGGTAACATCCTCTGGTAAGTCTTTCTTTAGTTGCTCGATACGCTGATAGGCTTCGTCGGCAATTTCAATATGGTTGGCTCCCGGTTGGGGGATAATCACGTCGATAACCATGGGCTCACCGTTCTTCTTCAGGAAACTCTTGATATCCTCCGGTGCCAGTTCGGCATAACCGATATCCTGGAAGCGAACAATCTGGTCGCTGGTTTTTTTCACGATTAAATCGTTAAACTCCTTGGCGGTAGTCATCAATCCCAAGGTACGGATAGATAGTTCCACCGTATTTCCTTCTATACTTCCCGAAGGCAATTCTACGTTTTCGGCATCTACGGCGCTCTTCACGTCAAGAGGCGTTACACCATATCCGGCCATCTTGATAGGGTCCAGCCACAGCCTCATGGAATAGCGCTTCTGCCCCCATATATCTACACCACTCACATTCTGGATCGTCTGCAAACGCTCTTTTACGGTCAATTCAGCTATTTCGCTCAGTTCCATCAGCGAACGCTGGCTGCTTCGGATACCGATCTGCATAATAGGAGTGGCGTCGGCATCGGCCTTGGACACGGTAGGAGGGTCGCAGTCACGCGGCAGGTATCGTTGGGCACGTGAAACCTTATCACGCACATCATTCGCTGCCGTTTCCAGATCTACAGAAAGTTCAAATTCTACCGTGATACGGCTGTTTCCCTGGCTACTCACACTGCTTAACGAACGGATGCCGGGAATCCCGTTAATATTCTGCTCCAAGGGTTCGGTAATCTGGTTCATGATTACCTCCGCATTAGCCCCCGGGTACGATGTACTCACAGAGATAATCGGTTGGTCTACACTCGGATATTCACGTACCCCCAACCAGCGGTACCCAATCATCCCGAACAACAGGATAACCAATACCATTACCGTTGAAAGTACGGGGCGATTGATACTTAATTCGGAAATATTTGCCATAGGGGATATTAGTTCAAATTGTCAATCATAACTTTCATGCCTGTTCTCAACTGCATCACACCGGTAGTAATCAGGGTATCTCCCGGATGTAATCCTTCCAGTGCCTGTACGTGGCTTTCCGTCCGCAGGCCGGTAACAATTTCCGCAGGCATGGCCACGCCACCTTTATATAAATAAACGATGCTCTTACCCATCTCGGGGATAACGGCTTCGCTGGGGACAGCCAGTGCATCTTTAATCTCGCGCTTGGTTACTTCTACCGACAGATACCTACCCGGCAGGATGGCTTCGTTCTGGTTCGGATAGGTGGCACGTACCTTCAGCGTACGGGTGGTCTGGTCTATCGTTGCTTCTACAGCATATACCTTGGCATGATATTTTTGAATCATCCCATCTGTAGCCTGCATGTGGAAGGTGATGGGTGTTCCGTCTTTCACATCCGACTCATACCTTTCAGGAACAGAAAATTCTATTTTAAGGGGAGATATCTTGGTTAGTTTTACAATCACGGTAGAGGGGGTAGCATAAGCTCCTTCACTCACGAAGCGGAGACCGATAATCCCGTCAAAAGGAGCGCGTAATTCGGTTTGTGCGATATTGGCTTTTACCAGTTCGATGTCTGCCATTAGTTTTTCATAATCGGTGGTTACCTGCTCGAAGGCTTCCTGGCTCACGGCATCTTTCTCCAGCAACGTACGCTGACGATACACCCGGTCGGTAGCCAAAGGCACCTCGGCTTCCAGTTTCTTTAATTGCGCCTGCAAAGGTTTGTCATTTATCTTAGCCAGCAAATCTCCTTCTTTCACATGCGTACCTTCCTTAAAATAAATAGCCACAATCTTACCCGACGACTCAAAAGAAAGGTCTACTTCTTCATCAGGCATAGTGCTGCCTGTTGTCCGGTAGGTTTCACTTAGTGTTTGTTGCTTTAACACCTGGGCATTGATATTCAATACCTGTGTGCGAAGTGCAGGAGAGGATGGAGGAACCACTTCGGAAGCATTCTTAGACGTTGTCAATTTGCTTTTAATACGGGGATAAACAATCATACCAACAATTAATAATCCTATCACAATAATTACACCCCATTTAGCACTCTTCGTCATGTTTAATTGGTCTTAAATATTAGGTAATATGAGAAAAATATAAGTAATCGTCATTTTAGACTACCCCCAAAGGTAATGGTTTAATCCGTAGCTATGAAATTTTAATCTTCCTTGTTGCAAAGCAGCGAACGTTGTTTCATTGTTCATCATTATTTCGTATCTTTGTGTTATATCATAAAAATGTGACGGTTATGACAACAATCTTAATAAACGAAAATACGGAAGAAGGTCGTACGCTGATGAACGTAGCTCGTGCTATGATGAAAAGCAAAAAGACAGCTGTACAGATTGTTGCCGACGATGACAGGCTGCAACCTTACCCGCTATCGGCATCACCAGCCGAGAACATTGCTTCGGCAATTGCTTCAGCACGCGACACACGTGCTTATAACCATCAACAGGTAATGGAAGAGATGGAGAAACTCATCGCATCGTGGCAATAAAACAAATCATCTGGAAGCACACTGCACGCGCCAAATACCTCAGAACGACACGATGGTATTTCGATAATATGGGTTTGAAAGCCGCTGATAGCTTCATGCGTGGCATAGCTGAAAATGTAGAGCGAATCAGCAGACAATCCGCTATCGGCAAACGTGAACCTTTGCTTGTCGGCCATCCGGAAGACTTCCGTTCGCTGGTTGTACATCGTCATACCAAAATCATCTACTATTGTGATACCCAGAATGTCTACATTGTTGATTTATGGGATTGCCGACAAAACCCCGCCAAACTAAAAATAACGTAACATATAAAATTTAAATCGCATAGCGACTAGATGTTATTAGGCAGGTGGCGCCAGCCCCTGTATTAATGGGTCAAACCCAATATATGCATGCCGTAGGTATGCAATATATCGCCCCTAATGGGGCTATAATATGGGGCATGGATCATCCCAACCAGGGGCTGGCGCGCCCTGGCTAATGACATTTAATCGCTATGCGATTTTTATACTACCCGTATTGTGTGTTTCAGTTATATCATATTAAAAGAAAAGGGGTATCTCCAGTAGCTCCACCATATCGTCGGTGGTGAAGATGTCGGTGCGCATGTATTGGTGGAGGCTGTTTACTTTCAGGCCGAAGTCCATTCCATATAATAGGGAGGAGCAAAGGTCCCAGGAGGAAGATTTTCTTTCCCTCGCACCTCCTTCCAGTAGCCAGATTACTTTTCGTAGCAATATGGGGTTTTCTACTTTGAAGCGAAGGCTTCCCATGACGGTAGCCTTGTGCAGGTAGTCCAGGAAGGACTGCCGGTTACACTTTGTCAGGTTCACCAGGAATGGCTGGAATTCACTATTCGCCTCTTCCCAGTTGTGCAGGGCAGCCTCAAAGGCGATACGCAGCCATTGCGCTCTTTCCTGGGAGGGCAATAAGGCTGTTTTGGCTATAAATCTCTTGACTGAAGGGTATTCCCCCTCAAAAAAACGTTTAAGTTCCTTATAATACATTCGTTAAGACTTGGTTTGTAAAATCAAAAAAAATGAGAGGGATACCTTCACAGGCCTCCCTTCTCCATAGACTAACCTTAAATTAACTTGGCGTTAACTTAAGAAAGATAAGATTTCTTTTCTGCCCGCCGGGGCGGGCGCAGTACGCAGTATGCAGTACGCAGAACGGGGAAAGCCTCTCCCCTAACCCCTCTCCACAAGAGAGGGGGAAAATCCGTGCTGCGTGCTGCGTGCTGCGTGTTCCTCAGAATGCCGCAAGGCATTCCTGATTTTCAGCGGCGGAGCGCCGAATTGTTCTTTGCAGAAGCGGCTGAAGTGTCCGGCATAGTAGAAGCCGTTTTCCAGCCAGATGACTTCCAGGGGCTTCTCTTTTTCTTCCCGCAGGCTGAAATAGATATGGGCGGCTTTCCGCTTTAAGAGCCACCGGTAAGGGGAGAGTCCGAACTCTCTCTTCATCTCCAGGGCAAAGGCACGGCTCTCCATGCCTAATTTAGCTGCCAGATCGTCTGATCGCTTTACGTTCCGGTAGTAGCGTAGTACATCCAGCCGGAAGGCGGGGTTGTTGCCCACCAGCGGGTGTAACAGCTTTGCTACTTCCTGAGTACTGTAGAAGGCTTGCAATAGAAGGAAAAGCTCCAGGCTTTTAATTGCATGCAGTTTGGGACTGTCTATCCCTGCTTTCTCGTATCCCAGCAGCAGTTTCAGGAACTTTTGCAATGCCTCGCATGTCACCACCGGCTCGAACGTATCGTCCGTCTCTTTGGCTATCTGGTACAGTTCCGCCATATAGCGGCCATTATAGACTGCCGGCAGGGCGTTGAATGCCAGTAGGACCAAGCGGCAGGGACGCAGGCTGCGGCAAAGGGTGTCTGCCGTTATGGGAGCCAGCATAAAACACCCCTCAGGCAGCTCGCGACGGTAGAAGTTGTTGCAACTGATCTGCATTTCTCCCTCCAAAAGGAAGATCAAATAGTTGTGCTTCCGGATCGGTAGACGGAACGCTTTTCCTTCTCCCACTTCCATGTACTGGAATCCCTCCTGCTGTATCATACCTGTCCTCATAATTTTAAGGAAGAAGTTTTTTAAGTTGTGCATATCTTCCGCGTACGATGCCTTCGCTGTCGGTCAGGATATAGGTCGGTGTACCTACGATGCCGTAGTGCCGGAAGTTCTCGCCTTCAAAGCCTTTCAGGTCGCAGAGTTTGTCTGTCCAGGGCAGGCTGTGGGCGGTCGCTTCAAATATATCCTTGTCTATGTCGGCGGCGATGGAGATCACGCGGATATTATTATCTCTCAGTAATTTGTATTTCTCTTTCAGCTGTTCCAGCTCGTAATGGCAATTGCCGCAGCCGGTTTCGTAAAAGACGATCAGGCTGCTTACGGGCACTAATGTTGCAGTATCCTCCTGTACGATTTCCGGTGCCGCTTGCCCGTTCAGGGGCATGGTCAGGTATTCCACTCCCAGCTCTGCCAGTAAGTTGTCTTTTGCATACTTACTGAACATGCGGATAATGGCCTGTGTTACTTCGCGGCGTACGGGGATATCATGCCCGCAGCTGTCAATCATGCGGCGGGCATCGGCTACCAATACGGTATCCTTGGCGTAGCTTTGCTGCATCCACAGTTCGAATACCGGCTCCCAGAACCCACTGCTATAGAGATCGATAAAATCCAATTGATCCACCACAAAGGCGTATTGTTCTTCCAGCATTTCTTCCTCTGTGATGGTAAAGGAGCTGCCTACGCCTGTCAATAGGTTTAAGATCTCCAATAGGCGGGCGGCATAGAGGGGGCTATCCGTTATTTCCTTCCGGAAAGCCTTGTACTCTGTCTCTATCGATTGCCTTTGCATAACATTGGTGGCATCTACGTATTTCTGTATGATGTTGTTTTGCCTCTCCATCGAGCGAAGTAGAAAATTATTCTCGGGCGAGCCTTCAAACAAAAGCGTTCCCTCTTCGCTCATACAAATATCTTCATCACCACTGACAACAATATTCCATACCTTAGCGGAATCCTTGACCGAGAAGCAGGCTACGCCGCGATAGTTCCCGGACAAACGGATAACTGCCTTGCCGTCTGCATCTAGTGTTCCCTTAGCAATAGTATCCTGCTTAGCTCCTTCAAACAAAGAGCAGGAATACTCCCGTCCGGCGTAAGAGGGTAGCCGTACGTCTATTGTCCGACAAGAGGCGATGACCGGTAGCCATACAAAACACAGTATCGTTATATATTTAAGCATATAAATAAACCGGATTAATTGTGCTTAATGCAACGCAATGTGCAGCCTTGGCCCCGGTTACCACTACCAGCGGAATTAACGGTGCTACTGTTGAAGCTCAGCATGTATGCATCCGTACCGATAGTACCGATAGTCCAATAGTTGGCGCCCGTTCCCTGATTATAGAGCTGACCATTAGTAGCGGCTCGGGAGCCACTTGCAGGTAAAAAGAGGGTGGTTGTCTCGCCGTCCGGTTTGATCTCATAACCACGGCCATTCACACTGTTCCATACCCAGGTATTGGCCGTAGCCGTGGCCGGAGTGCCCGCGATAGCGCCCCCTTTGTACAGGCTTCTCCATTCATCCTGGGAGGGTGTGCGCCAAGCGGTATTCGCTCCGCTGGTGCCATTCGTTGCAGGATAATAGGTCTCGTAGCTGATGCCGTCTTCCTTAATTTTGGCACAGGGGTCGTTAGCGGCCAAACGTCCGCTGCGCCATATCCGGTCTATCTGGGTGGCAGACAAGTTATATGCCCAGTTGGCATTTTGCTCTGAAGTTGTGAGAATAAACTTCCCGTAATGGTCAGTATTACGCTTTACCTGCCGCCACGGGTAATTCTGTAGAGCAATCAGGTTACCACTCTCATACGTAGGACCTTCGCCATAAGCCACCTGGTTTGTCCCGGCGTTTTTTTGTCCGGCGACAAAGCCTGCCGATGCCCCACGCTTTTCGTGCCCATCGCCAATACGGCCCCATTGGTACAGGTCACCGTAGAGGTTTTCTTCCCCGGCAATGTAATAATGTAAACCGTTTGATTCATTGGCAGGATTGAAAGTCATGGAATGATTTTTCTGCGCCTCAATCGTCAGAGTGGTAGCCCCCAGGTTGAAGCACATAAAGGACAGCCATTCCCCGGCATTGTTCTTGGCCCCGCAGCCCACGGCTACTTCGGCTATATCGGATGTTAATTCTGCGCCCAGCGAACTGTTTGCGATGCAATAGAATTTATAAAAGCCTGCATTCTTGGCATTGCGGGTCGTTCCTTTAATAACTCCCGTCGGCGTAAATTTGCTTGTCGTCGCTCCCGTTCCCGTTACCGTTCCCGATCCTCCTATGGCTGTCCCGATACGCACATGCACATTGTTTCCTGTCACCTGGTACCATTGGTAGCTCCAGTCGCCCTGGCCGTCTACTTTAAATTCCAGTGCAGCGGGTGTTTCTGTCCCCAGTTCATAAAAGGTAAACTTTTTGGGCTGTTTCGTAATAGACGACACCGCTTCGTTGGCCTGCGAGGTCACCCAGTAGGCGCCGTTCCAGGTGTACACCGCCGGGTAGAGCGCCCCCCCGTTGTTGGTGATATTGTACACCATCAGCCCCGCCAGTTTCTCTTTCAGCGAGCCTACATTGTTTACAAACTCATCGTCATCCGCCTCGATAAAGGGTTCCAGCGTACCGGTATTGACTAGTTTTACCCGGGGCAAGAGGAATCCCCCGCCGTCTTTACCCGATGTGATGTTCTTATCATCGGTTACGGAGGCTACCTTGCCGCTGGTCTGCTGTGTCTTGATTTCAAGGAGCGCCGCACGTGTGGGGGTGATGTCCGAGCCCACTGTTACCTGGCTGTATGCCGGAATTGTCCCGGCTATCACAGCCAACCATACTGTTAGTTTTAATCTGATTCGTTTCATCTGTTATCTCTGTTTTATTTTTATATCTATTTTATTTAACCGATAGTTTTGTTGTCCTGCCTTTTTCTGTGCGGAGGATGTACACGCCCGTTGTCAGGGTTTTGCGTATCCTTTGCGGGAATAGTTCCGTTACTTTCTCGCGATAGAGAAGCTCCCCTTTCACATTGTACAGGTAGAGGTATTCGCCCCTGTCCGCTTCGTCAAGGCCATATGCGGAGGTGATACCGTTACGGTACGAAGCCGTAAAGGCCTTCTCTTCTATCGCTTCCATGCCTGTTGCCGTATTACGGAAGTGTAATACAAAGCGTGCCGGGCTATCTCCTGGGCTGGAAGTGAAGCGGTAGACGGCATTGCGCATCAAACTGCTCTTTTTGCCTGTTTGGGTATCTTCCAGTATCACCTCCTGTACAGACTGTAGGGATTCCAAACGCGAGGCTTCCAGCTCCACTTCCTGTATTTCTAGTGAAGGCTCGAAATAGAGGGGAATGCGGTAGGTGGTAGGGGGTATCACAGTTGTTGTCATTTCCTTGTTGTCCGACGAGCGGGTGTATAATTGGTTTACGCCGCCGGAGCGGTTAAACAGTTTGGGGGCATCGTAGGGGTCGGTAGCCGCTTCCGAAGCGTCGGGACGGAATACCACGCAGAAGCGGTCGAAGCCGCCTGTCCGGGTGTCACGGCTTTCCAGGAGTATTTCATCTATGGGGCCGCTCTCGGTTTCCGCTGCGCGGAGGAAATCCACAATGCCGTGTGTACGTTTGGCTGCCGGTATTTTGAGGCTTACATTCTCTTTGTTGGACCAGAGCACGAACATCTGCATGGGGGCAATGAGGTTTTGGCTGTCGTAGTTTCCGGCACTGCCCGTATAGGTTCCCCCTACTTTTTGTCCGATCAGCCAACTGGCGGCAAAGCTAAAGCGGTTATTTCCCTCATAGGCGCCGCTACCGTTGGTGAGCACATAAAAGCCGTTTTTTACATCCGCCGTAGCGGCAGGGCCTACCGTTACGCCCCAGTCGCTATCCGCCGCCCCTTCTTTTTCCACCAGGCTCTTCAGGTCCAAAGGCGCCGTAAAGGAGTTACCCAGGTAATTGAATCCTTTGGAGAGGGTAAGGGGGATGTCGGAGCTGTTAAGCACTTCGGCCGCATAGCGTTCGGCTGTTGTCTTCACCTGTATGGAAGCCGCTCCGTAGTAGGGGAATCCCCCGAAGTGGAACACGGTGGTGGCCCGGTCGGCATACTTGGCACCCGCCCACTCGGGGTCGAGCATGCCGCTGTAATAGGCGGCTTCGTCCACCAGGCCCTGCCCTACGATATATCCCTTGCCCTTTTCCACAAAGGTGGCGGGGTTAGTGATAAGCAGTCCGTTGTCTCCAAAGAGCCCCTTAGACGATGGAGCCGAAAGGAAGTTGTACATAAAGTAGTCGGCATAGGTGCGGCTGAAGGGGGAGGCGAATCCGAAGATACGCTTGCCCTGGTTTGCGCCCAAGGCGAGGTTCACCTGTACATGCCCCCAGGGACCAGCGGGATTCGTATTGTCATAATACATCGTCCCCGAGGCGGTGCCTTGCAGGATAAGGTGTGCGTTGTTGGTGTTGAAGTCCATGCCCGTTTCGGAGTCTATCACCAGGCGCCCGCTTTTGTGCTGCAGGTTGGTCATGGTGGCTGCCGCAGTGGGCACAAGCGTTACGGTGGCCTGTTTCCAATCGGTGGCGTTGGTATTGTTTATCACGCTTGTTTGGGGGAAGCGGATAAAGCTGCCGGCCTTGCCCGCGATGCCGCGTATCTGCTGGGGGGAGGTACCGGCGAATTCAAAGCTCCCGTCCGTCTTGGCGGCAAAGTTTGTTTCACTTTCATCCCCGGCGAATACATGGAAGCCGTCGTCCGAATGGTTGATAAGGTCCCCTGTCAGCTTCATATTGGCTTTCTGCACGTAGATGTTGGACGCTCCTGCGCCCATCATGTCGCCCTGTATATAAAGGGCGGTACGGGCGGTAGTGCTGCCTTCGACATTGAGGGTTCCCGTATTGAGGAACATCACTGCGCTTTCCTGCGCCCCGGCTTGCGTGGCACTCAGAAGCAGGCTTCCCAGGATCATTATAGCTAATTGTTTCATATGCATTCTATCTAATTTTCTTCTGTTGTTGTACGGTATGTGATGATTACTTCCCTCGACAGTGTTCCGGCGCGTATGATAAGCGCCGCCCGGCTGTCTGTTTCCGCTGCATAGCCTCCGGCTGCCTGTAGGCCAAGGGAGGTTACGCTGGAGGGGTATTCGCCGGTGGGCGTGCTGAGCCATAAGGCTTCGCCCCCTTCCTTCCATCCTGCCGACCAACTGCCGTAGGTCGTGTACACATCGAGTGTGCAGTTTTCCCCCGAGCCGATAGCCAGGGAGTCTGTAGAGAGGCCCAGCAGGTAATAATCGTTGAATTCGATGGCCCTTAGTTCAAGCTCGTTGGCATCGACAAATGAAATAGCCGAGGCCGGTGCCAGCGCCGCTTCCCTGGCCGTAGGGTAGCCCTCTCCGGCCACCGCCATCACGATTACGCGGTAGCGGTAGTTGCGCACAAAGGGGATCGCTTTGCCTTCCTTGTCGCTGAGCTTGATGCGGTAATACTGTGCCTCTTCTTCTCCGGCTGCCGCCTTGATGACGAGGGTGGTCTCCTTGTCGCCCTCCTCCTGGGTGTCCTCGGCTATATAGATGGCGCCTTCCATCAGGCTCAGCCCTTTTCCGCCGGTTTCCGTATAGGCATACGCAAAGCATTGGCTGTTGGGCTGTGCCCCTTCGGGTACGTTCGGCTTCTCCAGTATGTTGCCCCTGCCATCGAAAGCGGGTGCCAGGTATGCTTTGCTCCGGGCATGGAACACAAATACGGAGTCTATGACCAGGGGCTGTTCCGTGCCTACGGATGTTCCCGTCGTGCCGCTGCCGATGTCGATACGGCAAACGGCCCGTTTCATCTGTATACCCTCCGCCCCGGTGTCTGTCCGGCCGATAAGGCCCGACTCCCCGTACATGGGAAACGCTGCCTTGCCCCACGGCTTTGAGAAGTCGAAACTAAAGTATTCCATTAGTTCTTCCTTGCCCACAGCGCCCCTTTGTGCCGCCGCTTCAAGCCGGGCCGTCAGGGTATTGGTGAATAAGTGGCGTACATTGGCCAGGACAAGTAGCTGTACGTCCGCCTCTTCCAGGCTAAAGCCTATCTGCTTCACGCTGGACAGTGCCCCCGGTTGCGCCACTTCGTCCACGGCTATGTGGTGATGGTAAAACGCTCCTTTCTCCGACACCTCCAACACCAAGATGTCTACGGAATGTATGGCATTCTCGTCGTCCGCACTGAGCGCGTAGGTCGTAGGTATACTTGTTCCCGGTATGACCATGGTCAGTGTAAAGGGGCGTTCCGTTTCCGGCGGCTGCTTTTCCGGGCCGATTCCTTTTTCCTCCGTGGTACACGCAGAAAGCAGAAAGCAGTACGCAGAAAGCAACATAATTATATATGTCAATCGTTGTTCCATGTAACTTGTATCTTCTTGGTGAACTTCACCTGTCCGTTGCTTTTAAGCAGGATATTGAAGGAACCTTCCGCCGGGATACTTGTGTTGCCGGTGAAGTTTACTTCTATGCCGTCCTCCTTTTGAATGCAGCTGAACCAGGCGTTTGTATTTTCCACCTCCCAGGCACCCGGGTAGTTGGTCTTCACTACGATGAAGTCTTGGGTGAACTGGCTGTTGAAGCTGATTTTGGTCCGGCTCACATCAAAGGAATAGGATACATTGCCTACGTCTACCTGATTGCCCCGGTCGTTCCAGTTGATGTATTCGGATAGCATGCGCTGCGAGTTGGGGTTTGCCGATGCCAGGTCGATGCTGCTATAGCCTTCCCCCGCCACACTGATGATGTTCATCTGGTAATGGTGGTTGCGCAAGAGCCGGCGGTAGGGGTCTCCCGAGCCTACGAAGCCACCCGAGCCACTCCCTGTGGCAGGCGGACCGTCTTCCCATCCGTTCCCGTTGTTTTCGCCTCCCCCTGTAAAGAAGTCCTTGAAGTCGGCACGGTAGTATGTTTCGCCTTTCCCCTGCAAGGCACCCTTGATAATAAGGTGGGTGGTGTTGGTGTAATTATTGTCGGAGGGCAGTTCCGTTTCAAAGAGGTATATGCTGCGCGGTGCGGTGGCATACTGCAGCGGGTTGCTGTTGACAAGTGAGCCGGTATAGTCCCCGCTAAGCGGGAGGGAAGGCTCCGTCACTTTTTTGTCCGTTGCGTTCCATTTCGCTGTTTCCGGTACGATGCGCCCGTGGTTGTACTGGTTTTTCACATAGACGGCCGAGATCGTGAAGTTGGCCGCCGTCACGCTCACGTCCACCCTTGCCACGGCACGTATCAGGTCGATGGTCTTGCCGTCCAGTGTCTTGGGGGTGGCAGGCCCGTATTCGCCCCACATGGGTAAACGCTTGTAATCCGTGCCTGTATTCCAGGCGCTGGTATTCGAGGCTACCAGGTGCGAAAGCAGGTAGCCCTTTTCTACGACGGACGGATAGGCGGAGAGGCAGGCCGAGATTTCTACGCGCGCATTGGCCAGGAATACGTAGGTGTACTGCTCACCGTCGTTGATTAGTTCCACCTCGAAGCTGCGCTTATACACGCCCGTTGCTTCTTCGAGTACGGGGGTATCCATATCGGCATCGTTTATCTGCCGGCTGAAGGCGAATACGGCCTCTGCACCGCTGCCCTTAAAGGCGAGGATGTCGATGGTTTCCACGCGGCTTTCCTTCTCGAAGTCGAGTGCGTAGGTGGCCGGGCCCATGCTGTTAAAATAAATGGTGACGCGTTCCTCTTTCCCTTCGGGTTCTGTGATAACGGTCTTTTCTTCCCCCGAACAAGCCCAGAGGGCGGGAAGTGCTAAAACGGTCCATATGTATCGGTATAAACTGCGCATAATTCTGTGTATTATAGGGGTACCCTGTTGCTGATAACCACCCAGTCGTTTATAATGAGCTCCAGTACGACAAAGCTGCCGTCGAGAAGGAGTATGATGTCAAATTCGTCTTCCAGTTCCAGTTTCTCGTTGGTGTCGTAGAGGTATGTACCCCCTGAGGACACCACTTTGGCCAGTTCTTCCACGATGTTGAGCCTGTATAGCAGTTGTGCTTCCGTGGCCCTGAGTGGTGAAACGGCTGTATCCTGTTTTTCAATGCTAAGATCGGTATCGGCGCCTATCCAGAGGCGCAGGGTTGTAAAGTGTGCGTTGTAGTCGTAGCGGCTCTCTTCCCCGCCCAGTGCCCAACGGTAAGGGTGGTAGGTGTAGCGGCTGTTTTCCACGGGTTTGTTTTCCGAGTCGTATTGCCCGTTGCGCCCCTGTATGTATGAATGGAGTGTACTTCCTTGGGGCAGTTCATAGCCGTCAAAGCCTACATAGAGGTTGATCCTGTTGGTATTCTTTTTCAGGTAAATGGTATCGGCTACCCCGGCTGAGCGGTGTTCAAAGAGGATGTCCTTCGCCCCGTGGTAGAGGTCGGAAAGGCTGTCCGTTTCTAAGGAAACAAGCCCGGTGAGCATGCCCTCCAAGGTTTCGCTGCCTGTGGTATGGTAACAGTCTTCCGCCTGGTTCACCAGTGCTACGTAACGCAGCTCAGTGCCGTTGGGGCGGTCGTTCAGGTATATTTTGTATCCCGTGGCCTGTATCTCCTCCCGGCTATAGCGTTTGGTTTCCACCAGGCTGTTCCCCTTGTAGATGTACAGGTCTACCGTTTCCACTACATCACGGAAGCTGTACTTGCCGTTGAGTGTTTCGAAATGAAGGTACCTTCCCGACGGACATTCGCTGAGGTCGTCGTTTATACAGCTCCCCAAAAAAAGGAGGAGGATCAGTATGGAGCTAAATAAGGATCGTTGTCTGTTCATGCTGTTTGCCGGGTTTTTTTAATGTAGGTGTTACATACCGGCTGCGGAGCCCCGGGGGCTACCCGTAGCCCACAGCCGGTCATATTTGTTTTATTAATTATAATGGAACGTCCTGTTCGATTTTAGACCAGTCAAGAACAGACACTTCAAGGGTTACCCATGTTTCGGTTGAGATCGGGGTTTCCGGTATTACTTCCGATTCTTCTCCCGATCCGAAATTCTTGATTTCGGTTACCTTCACCAGGTACGAGTGGTTACGCAGTACGGCATGTTTTTTTACGGCCTCTGTTTCACTGTTGTCAGCCACCGGGAAAGAATAGTACATAAAACCTTTGTCGTATTTGGTACCTGTAGTACTGATACCTGCTATGCTCTGGCTGGGTTCGGCAGCGAAGATACGCGGCTGTCCGTTTACGTTATACACCCAGAATGTACCGTTGCTAAGAGTACCGCCTGACGTACCGTCGGCTTTGTAGATAGTGGCGGTAGGAGTATACTTAATTTTCAGCTGTATATAGGTTGTATTTCCGTAATACTGGTCGCCGTTTTGCAGGGCTGTTGTGTTTTCCACTGCATAATAGGCTTTTCCGGGAGCATAGGCGCCTGTCCATTTGTAGTTTTTAAACTTGGTGTTCGGGCTGCCTGCCGTGCCGGCAGCTTCATCATGGTAGATACTCTTAACCAATGCTGCGCTGGTGTTGGTGCCCGGCTCGTTGGTGCCGTCCCATTGACCTACCAGGTACATGGCGTCAGGTACCGAGCAAAGACGGTATGTAGCATCGGAGAATGTTCCGCCCAGCGGGGTTGCGCTGCCGGCAGTTACCTCTGTCAGGTTTATTTTTGCTGCCAAACGTCCGATGGTAAGCCCGGTGATGTCCTTAGGCGTAGTTTCAGTTCCGCCGCTAGGAACAGTTGTCGCCTTACCCCAAAGTGTACCGATCATAAACTTGTTGTCGGTAGCAATGTTTGCCGGGATCGGATTCACGCGATAAACAGAGGTCGTTCCCGCTACTTTTTCAGAGGTATAATTGGAAAAACCTGCACTGACAGTTTGCAATTCATAAAGGCCCCTGGATGCTTTTTCTCCCACCCCTGTCACATTTGCCTGGTTGGCTAAGATGTAGAAATACTTGTCACCTGAAGCAAGCTTGAATTTGTTACTGTTGTAATTGGGGCTGCTACCGGTAAATGTAATTTCCGATTCTCCTGTAGTAAATTCCAGGGGAGTAAGTCCACCCGACACATCACTGTTGTACACAAATGCCTTCAGGTTATCCGCACTAGCCAAATTCTCTTCCGTTACTGCCGGATCGGTATCTACCGTCCCGTAAGTAGCCGGTTTGGAATCCCTTACAATCAGGCTGGAATAATTGTCCTCGCCCTGGGTTATTTCCGGTGCCGTGCCTTCCTCGCTCGAACAAGCCGTAAACCCTGCCGCCACAATAGCAGCACACATAAAAAACTTAAACGTCTTTCTCATTTTTACTTGAATTTAATTAATAAAAAAAGTCTATTTAATTGTGAATTGTAAATTATTAATTGTTAATTGCCAGTTGTTTACAATTTATAATTAACCCTTAACCATTAATAATTAATCATTAATAATTAGTTGCGCAGCAATTTCTCCGCATCTTCTTTTCTCTTTATTTCGTCGAGGTTCTTCAGGGCTGCATCGAGGTTTTTCTCTGATGCCCGTTTGAAGAGGCTCTTTGCCTTGGCCGTATTGCCTTTAAGCATTTCAAGTACCCCTATGTTGTTATAATACTCTGCCGTACCCCGAACTACATTTCCGTTCTGCGTGTTGCGTGCTGCGTGCTGCAAATACCTTTCTGCGCGCACCTGGTCACCTGCTTTGAGTGCCGAGGCGGCTGCGTTCAGGTTGGCTACCGGGTCTTCGGGATAGAGCCTTACAGCTGTTTCAAATACTTCTACAAACTGCGGGCTGCCTTCCGGGTAGGTGTTGGCCACGAGGAACATTTCATTGAGACTGAGCTGCCGGGGTTGTGTTTTGATTACCTGCCTGGCTTCTTCCACATTGAAGTTCCTGGCGTTGTAATCTATTCTTGCCACTACGCGGCGCAGCTGTGGGTACAGCTGGTGCAACATCTGCTGGTAAGGACCTCCGCCATTGAGTGCCTTAAGGCGGTTCTTCCGTTCTTCGGGATTGTAATAATTGATGATTGAAAGGATGGTGCCTTTAGGTTCTATGTAAGATTGCTGTACCAAACGACTTAAGCCTTCCCAGTCTTCACCCCCGTAACCGATCCGGTAGAGGTGTGAGGGGATACCGGCACGCATGGAAAGGTAGTTCCTGAGAGCTTCGGCACGTCCCCTTGCCAGTTGGTTGTTTGTATTTACATTCCCTTCGGGGGAAGCGTAGCCTGTGATAAGTGCACTGGTTACCGTCAGGTTCTTGTCAGAGCGTATGCTGCCAATGATCTGTTCGATCTTAGCCAATTCGCGGGGGTTGTTGCCGAAACTCGGGTTGATCTCCGTACGTGCCACAGGGAAATCCAGGAAGACATCGCTCTGTTCACTGCGCGCCTTTACCTGTTCCGCCTCGGGACGGATATAAGCCACATGGGTGGAGGGGTTATATTCTTTCACCCCTTCAAGAACGATGCGGTCGGCCAGCCTATGGCTTTCCTGTTCTGCCGCTTCACCTCCGCATCCGCAGAGGTCGCACAATACATCCAGCTTAGCTTCACGCATCCAGTTTTCATAAGGCACCGCCTCACGGTAACGGTAGACTTTACGGTTCTCAGCCTTGAGTGGAATAACCGCATAATGTGCCGAAGCAACCTGCTTTTGCCATCCATTGAGTTCCACCTCCCTTTCAAAGGCTTTCTGGCGGTGGCGTCCATTAACCAACACACTCTTCATCTTCACTTCCCGTCCTTTCCCATTGCTGAGTACAGGTGTCAACTCCAAAGAGCGCTCCGTATTAAGACGCAAATCCGCCAAGTCAATATCCATGATTAACAACACAGAATCTTCCACCTGCCGAAGGGAATGTAACTTCAAAAGTTCAGTTGACAGTTGACAGTAGGCAGTTAACAATTGAGATTGCAACAATGCTATGAATAATATATATAGTATCTTTTTCATATCCATTTATTTGATTATATAAATCAGTGAGATCCCTGCTTTTGTAGGTCCGAAATAGTGTTTGGTGAAATCGCCGATTTTTTCAGCGCATTTCTCACATGGATACTTGGCATGATCGAGGTAGGCGTATCCTACGCCAACGGTTGCTTCTATGCTCCAACGCTTACTGAGGATCCACTGGTAGCCATAGGAGATGCCCGCACCGTATAAGTAACCCTCGTAACGGTTTTCATTGAGACCGAACATCTTCAGTCCTCCTATGTTGTAGCCTGCTACGTGTGCATGCAAGCCCATGAAGTGACCCATGAAGCGCTCACAGAACCAGTAACGAGCCTCGGGCTGTATGGCCCAATGCTTGAGCTTGCGGTTCCTGGAGAACTCCCAGGGGTTGTAATTTGCCGGTAGTTCCAGTGTCCATTTGGGAGCCAGGCCGATTTCAAGGCCCAGGTTCAGCGTCGTTGTCGCGTCATACAGTAGGTTCGACTTAAGGGCCACATCCTGTGATTTTGCTAAGGGCATAAAAAACGCCGGCATGGCTAATACCACAACAGCCTTTTTTATCCATCCAACGGTTATACGATTCTTTGTTTTCATCAATGTTAGTCTTCTGTTTTTTTAGGCTTCTTCCATCTCCTATCACTTAGTGAGTGACAGCAGACAGGCTTAATGAAAATGTAAGTGCTTATATTTGCAGTAATTGCAAAACTACTTTGTGTGGTTTCGTAAAAAGGTGAAACATTTTTATAAACAGGGGACAGTTCAAAAGCCCTGTAAAATCCGCCTTAAACTGTAATTTAAAAGCCCGTTTTGAAGAATGAAGGAATAAGCTTTGTAAGAGTGGAATTTGTAAACATTTTATAAACAGCCTTATTTACTGTGTTTTAAATCTACTTTTGGCGAGTTTTATAGAAAGAAAAACGGATTTATGTCGAAGATGCAGGAATGATGCCTTCCTTAGCAAACTAAAAAGAGTTTTTTCCGGCTAATGTTTGTAAACGCTTATCTATTCCACCTGGCATTCACTACCTTTGCGCCCTGAACCAAAATAGTGAGAACTATGATTAAATATACTGATATGACCTATGTGGTACCCCCAATAGTATTTATAAATAAGGACACAGCTTGCCTGTCCGGACAAATTCTCTTTATCTGCCCGGCTTCTGACATATATTTTCCGGCCTATTTTATATGTGTATCCACAATACCAACAGGTGATAATTGTGAATAGATTGAGAGGAATTAAGTATTTCTGGCGATTTTAAATGCTAGATATTTGCAGATAATTACTGGTTTTTATCCTTATTTCTGTCACTCACTAAGTGACAGATGGTCTAAAAAACAAATAGATATTGCAAATATATATAAAACCCGCCGTTTTTCCTCATTTTCCCCGGAAAACATAAATTAACTTAAATGTGCTGTTATTTACATGGCATGGGTAATGGCTTTTGCTACCGTATCATTGGCTTTATCGAGCACACTTCTGTTGAAGGAGGCCAGGTAGATACGGGTAGTGGCCTCGGAAGTATGTCCGAGGGCTTCGCTGATAACTGCCAGCGGCAGGTTCGCCCCTTTGGCGATAGAGGCCCAGCTGTGGCGCGCTACATGCGTGGTGAGCTTGTTCTTCAGCCCCAGAAACTGTGAGATTTCCCCCAGTTTATGGTTCTGCCTCCGTAGGCCGCTCTCATACTGCAGGCGGGGGGAGACATTCTTCCGGGTGATGATGGGGAGAAGGTAGGGACTTCCCTCGGTAAGCGGGCGGAAGGTAGCCAGTATATCCTTCAGTTTTTGATTCACTTTCAGTTCGATCCGCTGCCCGGTCTTCATCCGCTTGTAGGATATGACATTGTTTTTGAGGTCTTCTTTTCTGAGGAAGGCCATATCCACGTATGACATGCCTCTGGCATGGAAACTGAAAAGGAACATCAACAGCGCCTGCTGCAAGTGGAAAGGGAGCCCGGAGTTTTTTGACGACCGCAGCTTAAGCTCCACCTTATCAAGCAGGTTCATTTCTTTTTTGCTCAGGGCGCGTTTGGGGGTGGTGGCATTCCCGGTGAATACATCGCGGAAGGGCGGTATACTGTGTGCCTGGAAGATGCCTTCCGCTGCCGCCTTGTTATAAATGGCACGCAGGTTACGCATATAAAAGGAAATACTGTTGCGTGCAAGCCCTTCTTCGGTGAGCTGGAACTCAAAATTCTTCATCAACAGGGGAGTCATGGCATTAAAATTCATGGCAGGTTTTTTACTAAAGCCGACAAACCTGTCCAGTACCGTCTGGTAAGCCCTGGCGGTACGTACCTGTCCCCTTTTCAGCAGTCCCAGGACTAATTTGTAGACATAATCAGCCACACTGATCTTCTCTTTATACTGCCTGTAGGCAGCAGCTATTTTGGCAGCATCGGGTGTGCCTTCCCTTTCGAGCCGCAAGGCGGTGGATTCAACAAAGTAGCGGTCGCTTTCCAGCTCCGCTTTAGCCCAGGCAAGGTAGCGGGAGCGCTCCCCTTCCATGAGCGGCGGGATAATCATTTGCCTGTCCAGATTCCACTCACTGGGATACAGTTGGATACGGGTTGATACATTGTACGTGGTACGTTTACTGATAATGCGTACAAAAAGGCGAAAAGCGCGGCCTTCTACATTGGAGGCCCGCAGCATAAATTTTACAGAAATCATCTTGTCTTTCTTTTTAAGGTTAAAAAATAATTAGTCCAGAAAGGATTAGTCATTGATATGGTGGTAAAAGTATAAAAAAAACACATAAAACTGCAAATTGTCAAAATGTTAATTTACCCACGGCTTGCAGGCCGTATTTGGGGCTGAGGCAGGGGGAGCTTGTAAAGAAGGCTTTTATTTGGCACTTAAGCTTTGTTGTTTTGCAAGCTGCAGCACGTAGAACGGAATACGCAGAACGCTTTTTCAAACATTTTTCATCTATTATTCTATATTCTTTAACTCAAACCTGTCTTTTTGTTATCTTAAAAAGAACAGCGTTTTTGGGTGGGTTTTGCGTTAAAAAATGCTTCGTTTTACATATTCCAGCCATCCAGTTTTGAGATTGGCCGAAATAGTTAAAAAATCATTTGGATGAATATCCGGAATCATTTGGATAAATGAGGGGATTTAATTGGATGATTTCAGTAAATCATGAAGATAAAATGGGGAAAAGTCGGTGTTTTTGCTGAAAATACGTTAAATATCGGCGAAAATATATTAAAAAGTCTTTCGGATTTTTATTTTTTGTCGCTTTTGAATAAAAGTAACGTTAGCCGAAATTTGCTTTTTGAAGAAATATGTAAGGATATAGGGTTTTTTAACATCAAAAAAACCGGAACGGTTGTTCATCTTGGTAGCCCGTTGCTTATAATCTGTAACTGCCTTTCAGCTATTAAAAAGAAATTTCCGGGGATTTCATGGGGTAACTTCCTGGCGATGGATTATCTTTGCCCCTTATTATATTTTGCCCCTTATTATATAAGGTGAAGATGAAAACAGGCTTCAGAAAATATGTCTTGTTAGGGTTGATCATGGTATGGGCAATCCCGGCTGTTACTGCTCAGGTTACGTTTGGCGTGAAGGCAGGACTGGCACGGAGTTCTATGATACAAAAGATTGACCTGGACCATGAGTCGGGCTCACAACTGGGATTCAGTGTGGCCGGACTGGCAGATATTCCCTTCTACCGCAGGTTTTCTTTTCGTCCTGAAATAGCCTTCACCAAGCAGGGAGGACATTTTTTCTCCGATTATAATGAAGACAAACTCCCCGGCTTGAAGCATACATGCAATTACTATTCCCTGCAAACTCCTTTAAATATAGCATTCAACATTCCTATTTCGGGCGTTCGCATGGCAGTGTACGGAGGATTGGTTCCTGATTTTCGTTTGTGGGGGAAAATGAAAACCCTGGCGATAAACGGAGAAAGCCGCCCCCAAACGGAAAAAAACATGAAATCTTTCGACCTGGGATGCAATGCCGGGATCAGTGTAGAATATAAAAAAGTATTCTTCGCCATCGATATATATAATGGTATACTGGATTGCCGTGTGGATAAAAAAGAAAGTGAATCCCGTGTTTATCACAATAATATCTCCTTCTCTTTAGGGTACTTTTTCCGTTAAATGTTTTGTATTTCAAAGAAAACGCGTACCTTTGCAAGCCGATTATTATCCGAATATACTAAGAGTTTAGTTCTTAGCGCATTGTTGTATCTTGTGTCCGAGGCAAGAATGATGTTGGGAACTTGTTTTTTGAATTATTAATTAAAAAAATTAGAAAGAAAGTGGATACTTTAAGTTTTAAGACCATTTCTGCAAACAAAGCAACTGTAAACAAAGAATGGGTTGTAGTAGACGCTACAGACCAGCATTTGGGTCGCTTGTGTTCAAAAGTTGCGAAGCTTTTGCGCGGCAAGTACAAACCCAATTTCACACCTCATGTTGATTGTGGTGATAACGTAATTATCATCAATGCAGACAAAGTCGTTCTGACAGGAAATAAGTGGAACGATCGTATTTATTTGAGATATACCGGATATCCCGGTGGACAACGTGAATTTACACCTGCTCAACTAAAAGAAAAAGGTGAAGACCGTTTGTTCCGTAAAGTAGTAAAGGGTATGTTACCTAAAAACCGATTGGGAGCTAAGTTGCTAGGCAACTTATATGTATATGCCGGAACAGAGCACAAACATGAGGCTCAACAACCCAAATCAATTGATATTAACTCACTTAAATAATATTATGGAAGTAGTAAATGCAATAGGAAGACGTAAAGCGGCAATTGCTCGTGTATACGTTAGCGAAGGTACCGGTAAGATCACTATCAACAAACGCGACATTGAAAATTACTTTCCTTCTTCTATCCTTCAGTTCATTGTAAAGCAGCCGCTTAACAAACTGAATGTAGCAGAGCAATATGATATCCGCATCAATTTAGGCGGAGGCGGCTTCAAAGGACAATCCGAAGCAGCCCGTTTGGCTATCGCCCGCGCATTGATCAAAATCAATCCGGAAGATAAACCGGCTCTGAGAGCAGAAGGTTTCGTAACCCGCGATCCACGCGTTGTTGAACGTAAAAAACCGGGACAACCGAAAGCACGTAAGAGATTCCAGTTCAGCAAACGTTAACCTTATTTGTGAGTATCTTACAAGTAAAAAGAGGCGTTTAGTATCTAAATTGTCAGGATTTCTTTTGCATGCTGATATGTTGGAGGACTACCTGATGGTTGAATGGTAAAACAGAATGTAAACGATTTAAAAAGAAAAAAATGTCAAGAGTTAATTTTGATCAATTATTAGAAGCAGGCGTACACTTCGGACACTTAAAAAGAAAGTGGAACCCCGCAATGGCTCCTTATATTTTCATGGAGCGCAATGGTATTCATATCATTGATTTACATAAAACAGTTGCTAAAGTTGACGAAGCTGCCGAAGTAATGAAAAACCTGGCAAAGTCGGGCAAGAAAATACTTTTCGTAGCTACCAAAAAACAAGCTAAACAAATTGTCGCAGATAAGGCTACTTCCGTAGGAATGCCTTTCGTTATCGAACGCTGGCCGGGTGGTATGTTGACCAACTTCCCCACGATCCGCAAAGCCATCAAAAAGATGACTACAATCGATAAGATGACAAAAGACGGTACATTTGATAATCTTTCGAAAAGAGAAAAACTTCAGATCACACGCCAACGTGCCAAGCTGGAAAAGATGTTAGGTTCTATCATAGACCTTACCCGTCTTCCTTCTGCTTTGTTTGTTGTTGACGTGATGAAAGAACATATTGCAGTGCGTGAAGCAAACCGTTTAGGTATTCCTGTATTCGGAATGGTTGATACCAACTCAGACCCGAACAGCATTGACTTCGTAATTCCTGCTAACGATGATGCTACTAAATCGGTAGAAGTGATCGTAGGCGCTGTTTGCGAAGCTATCAATGAAGGTTTACAAGAACGTAAAGCTGAAAAAATAGATTCTGAAGCTGCTGAAGAAGCAACGCCCAGAAGAGAGCGCAAAGCAAAAGCTACCGTAAAGAAAGAACGTACAAAGAAAGAAGATGATGATGCGTTGAACGCAAACGTTCTTGACAAAGTAGCGAAAGATATTGAAATAGGTGAGTAACTAAATAAGAAAGGAAAAATAAATTATGGCAGTTACAATGGCTGAAATCTCCCACTTACGCAAAATGAGCGGAGCGGGTATGATGGATTGTAAAAATGCTTTGCAAGAAGCAGAAGGCGATTTCGATAAAGCAATGGAAATCATCCGTAAAAAAGGACAGGCAGTAGCCGCAAAACGTTCGGATCGTGAAGCATCTGAAGGTTGTGTACTGGCCGCTCAAGACGGAGGACATGCTGCTATCGTAGCCTTGAAATGCGAAACTGACTTTGTTGCAAAGAATGAGCAGTTTATTTCATTAACTCAAGATATCCTGAACATCGCTATGGATAAAAAACCGACATCATTGGAGGCTTTATTGGCTTCTCCTATGGCTGACGGACGTGCTATCCAGGATCATATCACCGACCGTATCGGTGTAACAGGCGAAAAGATGGAACTAGGATTCTATGAATTCCTGGACGGAGCTACAGCAGCTTCTTATATTCACCCGGGTAACAAGTTAGCAACCATCGTTGCTTTCAACCAAGACGGTGTAGAATTCCAGGTAGCTCGCGATATCGCTATGCAGGTAGCCGCTATGGCTCCGGTAGCCGTTACTCCGGCTGAAGTTGATCAAAAAATCATCGATCAGGAAATGGAAATCGCTCGCGATAAAGCACGTCAGGCAGGCAAACCAGAAAACCTGCTGGATCGTATTGCTGAAGGCGCTTTGCAAAAATTCTACAAAGAAAACACTTTGTTGCAACAGGAATTTGTGAAAGACAACAAATTGTCTATCGACCAATATCTGAAACAACAAAACAAAGACCTTACAGTTACTGCTTTCAAACGCGTAACATTGAACGTTGAATAAGTAAATGTTCATATAAATACTAAAAGGGCTACTCCGGATTATCGGGTGGCCCTTTTTCATTATCTTTGCTGAAAAATAACTTTATGTCAAGAACTTACAATCTATATTGTGACGAGAGTACTCATTTGCAAAATGACAAAATGCCTTATATGTTAATAGGTTATATCAAATGCCCATATAATCAATTATCTTTTCATAAAGCAGCGATCAAAGATATCAGAGCCAAATACAAATACAAAGGTGAAATAAAGTGGAGCAAAGTGTCAAAAAAAATGTCTCCATTCTTCAATGAATTGATTGATTACTTCTTCTCCAGCGATTTAGTTTTCAGATCGGTTATTGTGGATAAAAAACAGATTGATGAAACTCGAGAAAATTTCACCTATGATGACTTTTATTTCAAAATGTATTATCAGCTACTCCACAATATGATGGATCTGTCTGATAATTATAATATTTACATTGACATAAAAGATACGTGTAGTCACTATAAAATCAAAAAGTTAAACACTATTCTAAAATATAATTCTTCTATCAGGAATTGTCAGTTTATCAAATCTTATGAAAGCTCATTAATGCAGATATGTGATGTTATAATGGGGGCTATAAATTATAAACTAAGAGAAGAATACAAGGTTATCGCCAAGTGTAAAATCGTAGAAAAAATAGAAAAACAACATCCTTTCAATATAAGCAAAACAACTCCTAAAGGCTATGAAAAGATGAATCTCTTCTACATAAATCTCAAATAACGCCATGCCTTTCAATGCGACAAAAAAATACGATGATTGCCTTGACTTACTTTCATATACAGAGAGTCAAAGATATAAAACCTTATTATCCATATATGAAAGAGACATATATTTCAATAAGAAGCTGATATTTTTTGAAAAAGAAGTCAGACCCACTCAAATGAATAGCGATGAAAGCACTAAAATGGTGTTATTTTCGCATTTAACATGCAAATCTGACTCAGAAGAAGGGGTGAAAAAAAGAGATAACTTTGACATGCGCCGTTCTGAGAGACTACATTGGATAAGACATCACATAGACGCTTGTGGAGGCAAAGGTGTCTTTATTTTTGATCATGAAGACAGAATTAGGGGCAAAAATACAACTCGAACTTACATTTACGACAAACCACATAAATACGTTATTGTTTTAGAGCCCAAAAGAAGCAATCAAGAGTATTTCTATCTGCTAACTGCCTATTATTTAGATGAAGAATACGGAGAAAAACAAATTGACAAGAAACTGAAAAACGGGACAAGCCGCTTATAAAAGACCAAGGTCTGGCATGAATCTTGTCATGTCAGACCTCGAAGCTCCTTCCTCCTAATCAGGTAGGATGAACAGCACAAAAATAAGTTATTATATATCATTTAGCAAAAAATATATCACAATTTTTCAAAAAATCACATCGAATACAGGCTGTAGGGAGGTTTCTTATTATCTTTGCAGCATATTTAACACAAATCTTAACTACAAAAGAATGGAACGTTTATTGCACTATGTATGGAAGTACAAGCTCTACTCCCCTACCGGTTTGGTTACTACCGATGGTTTGCCTGTATCTGTTATTGATCCCGGAATTCAGAATACGGATGCCGGTCCTGATTTTTTCAATGCAAAAGTAAAGATAGGAGAAACGCTTTGGGCAGGAAGCGTTGAGATACACGATAAAGCCTCCGACTGGCTCAGGCATAATCATGATAAAGATAAGGCTTACGATGCCGTGGTTCTACACCTGGTAGGAGTAAACGATGCCGGAATCTGCCGTACCAACAACGAACCGATCCCTCAGGCTTGCTTACCGGTTCCGGAGCATGTACGCAAGAATATAGACTGGCTTCTCAGGCAGGATCTTGCCATTCCTTGCTTTCATACGATCCGGGAAATTCCGCCTATTCAATTATCATCCTGGATGGAAGCGTTACTCAGTGAAAGGCTGGAACGGAAAACAAAAGATATCTTCCTTTTGCTAGATCAATACGGGAATGATTGGAACGAGGTGTTTTATATCCTGTTAAGCCGTTGTTTTGGCTTCGGGATCAACAATGATGCTTTCGAGCGTCTGGCTCGAAGTCTCCCTTTCCGCTATATACAGAAACAACGTAATAGCAGTTCGCAGGTAGAGTCTCTTTTGTTCGGACAAGCCGGTATGCTGGATGAAGAGGGTAATTGCCATTATTATCGCCTGCTGCAACAGGAGTACAAGTTTTTGAAACATAAATTCTCTTTAGCTCCTCTGGATCAGTCTGTTTTTAAGAGTTTACGTGTAAGGCCCGCGAGTTTTCCACATGTTAAACTGGCACAATTAGCCGCTATATGGTATCGCTATGATACCTTATTCTCGCTCATTCTGGAAGAAAAAGACATCGAACAGACCAAGAAACTACTACAGGTGCTTCCTTCCGATTATTGGGAAACACATTACCACTTCAAATACGCCTCACCGCAAAAAGAGAAACGTTTAGGATTCAATGCCTTGAATATATTACTGATTAATGCAGTAGTACCAATCTTATTCGCTTACGGACAGAAAAATAAGCAGGACGAATATTGCGAACGGGCAATCAGCTTGCTGGAGCGCATCCCTCCGGAGGGGAATAACATTATTTCCACTTTTAGCAAAGCAGGTATCCATGTATCCCATGCCGGTGATACACAAGCGCTCATCCAACTGAAAAGAGAGTATTGCGAAAAGAAAAAATGCCTCTATTGCCGTATCGGTTTCCGCTTATTAAAGCGGGTATAAGCCTTTTAATCTGTGGCTACAGCCTGTTTCACGAAATACGAATTCAGGTTGGCAACTGCTTCCAGGCTATTGGCCAGGTCGTTGATAATGACTCCTTTTTCCAATAAGATAACCCGGCTGCAAATATCGGTGGTGTAGGCAAGGTTGTGACTGGATATCAGAACCGTTACGTTCTCTTCTTTATTCATTTTCTGTATCATATCCCTGATTTCAAGCTGGGAAGAAGGATCCAGGAAGTTGAATGGCTCGTCGAGAATGAGTAATTGCGGACGGATCATCATAGCAGCCATAATGCCGATCTTTTGCTTATTGCCGGATGAGAAATTGCGGATATACTTCTTCTGTCCTAATATCTCATCGTTCATAAAACGGCTGAACATGGCCAGGCGTTCGTCTACCATCTCCTTCGTCATATTGTAGGTTTTGCCTACAAAATAGAAGTACTCTTCCGGCGTGAGGAAGTCAATCAGGAAACGATTGTCGAGGAAGGAGCCGGTATATGTCTTCCAATATTCGCTTTTAGACACATCCAGTCCTCTGTTCAATACATATCCGCTATCCGCTTTCAACAGGTCGAGGATCAGGCGGAACAAGGTTGTTTTTCCCGCACCGTTATTACCTACAAGCCCTATCAGGCTGCCTTCTTCGATGGTTAGCTCAGGTATATTTGCAGCGATTTTATCGCCAAACTGCTTCTTTAAATCTTTAATTTGTATCATAATGTAGTATTCTTATTCAGTTATTGTTACGCATCGCTACGGAATCCGTCCATGTTTATATATTTTCTTTTCAGGAAACGCTTATAGGTCCAGCCGAGCCAAAGATTAGCTGTCAATACAAAGCCCAGCCCGACTATCAGCATAAAATAGTAGGCTATAGCTGCACTAAAGACCCCTTTTATTATCATCACAATGCCAAGAGGTATAAACATGGCAATCATGGTAACCATCATCATGTTTCCGGATGTTCCTTTCCAGTTGAAAAGTCCGCTCTCCGCATGACTGAAATAGGTTTTATTATAGACGGCATTCTGGAACATTAGAAAGAGCAAGAACCCATTCGTGTAGAAAAAAACAGATACCAGGAACAGGAAGTCCAGTTTGCCCAGATAAACAAGGCTCATTAATAAAAGCAGCAATACGACAGAGCACGACACATACAACAGATACTTAGCCTTTATCATGCTGAGCAGAGATACGTTCCGGGTCATCAGTCCATCGAAGAAAGAAGATTCGGCAGTAAACATATATTGAGCCATAATCAAGCCCACCCATCCTACGACAAACATCGTAAAGAAAAGCGGGAAAAAGTAAGTAAGTTTAAATACCTCAGAATCGATCATCAAAAAATAATAAACAACAAAGAACAGTCCGAAAAACGCCTGTTGCTTCAAGCGTTTTGAGCGAGCAATCATCTTCAGTTCCAAGTTGATAAACTCTCCGGCACTACCCAATCTCTCAAGGAAGGACAGGCGGAAGAAAGTTCCTCCTTCGGAAATCTTCTTTCCTTGCAAAGCCCGGTATAATTCTTCCCGCATCATAGACAGGTTGATATACCAGAACAGGCCAAAGACAAGTAATACAGCCCCCCAGGCAAGCAAATTCTTCTCCAGAATCCATTCTCCCCACCGTACGGCATAGTCACACACATCTAGCCCCGGTATAAACGTAATTCCGGCTATAATAGCCACTACAATAACAGGCAGAAATAAAAACCATCCGTTACGCCGGAACAGATTGTTCGAGATATTGACCAACAAGCTATTTCCGATGCAGGACAGATAAATGTACAACATATAAAGTATCGTACTTATTGCTCCATAATAGGGAATAACAGACTTAATGACAAACGGAAGCAGCATCAGGAGCAGGTATAAATTCCAGACATTGGAGAATTCTTTCGTCAGCAGAAAATTGAATAAACGGAATCGCTTG
Organism: Parabacteroides sp. PH5-46; assembly: GCF_029892785.1. Taxonomy (GTDB): domain Bacteria; phylum Bacteroidota; class Bacteroidia; order Bacteroidales; family Tannerellaceae; genus DFXE01. The sequence continues at coordinate 27,394 of NZ_JARXXA010000012.1, read as the reverse complement.
ACAGGGAGTGCCAGGTAGGGTACAATCTGCATCGTCTGGCTCTGCTTGAACATATACTTGAGCAGGAAATCTGCCAGAAAGATATAGAGAAGGAGGTAGTTAAAGGAATCAATACCGCGTGAATAAGCGCCTACCTCCAGCAGTAAGTCACTCAAAATGAAACCAAACATCAGTAGATAAACGGCTATCATCCCGAAAACAAGGAACATAAATATCTTAACAGCCATATTGCGTCCGTACATCGGATGCCTCTCAAATGCTTTCCACTGGTGACCTTGCAGTTCTTTTTGTAACATAATGTATAGAGTAAGTTATTCCGTAAATATAGAAATAATTTCTGTTTCACAAATCTGATTATTAGGATTCTCAGGAATTTAGCTATTTTTGTCTGGTCATTGACAAATTAATAGCTGAATGAAGATTCAATATATCAAAAAAAATATACCGGTATTCATTGGTTTGTGTACCGTTTTCCTTATTTATTCGTGCGCCAATGTAGGAACACCCAATGGCGGCCCATACGATGAAGACCCTCCCAAGTTTATCAGCAGTACGCCAACGCCCAATCAGGTGAACTACAAAGGGAAGAAGGTTGAGATTCTGTTTGACGAGTTAATCCAGCTGGATAAGCCTTCCGAGAATGTAATTGTAACGCCTCCCCAGCTACAAATGCCTGTTGTCCGGGCAGCCGGAAAGAAAGTAACCGTCGAGCTGAAAGATACGCTGAAAGACAATACTACTTACACGGTAGACTTCACCAACTCCATTGCCGATAATAACGAGAAGAATGTATTTGAGAACTTTACGTTTGCCTTCTCTACGGGTGATGTGATCGACTCACTGGAAGTTTCCGGCTATCTGCTGAATGCCGAAAACCTGGAGCCGATGCAGGGTATCACTATCGGATTACACAATAATCTGGAAGATACGGCTTTTACGAAAGAGCCTTTTATCCGGACATCGCGTACCAATGAAAAAGGGAAGTTTGTCATCCGCAACATTGCTCCGGGTACCTACCGCATCTTTGCCCTCAACGATGTGAACCGCGATTATAAGTTTGACCAGGCCGGTGAAGATATCGCCTTCTGTGACTCGCTGATTATTCCTACTTTCGAGTTTACCTCGCGACAGGATACCTTGTGGAAAGATACCCTGACAATAGATACCATAAAGACAGTACATTATACGCGCTTTATGCCCGACGATATTGAGCTACGGCTTTTCAAAGAAGATTTTAAACGCCAGTATATCCTGCGCCCTGAACGGCAACAGGAGAATATGTTTACGCTTCGTTTTAACGCCGAGTTGGATACCATGCCCCACCCTATCCCCCTGAATTTCACACCGGCTCAGGATGACTGGTATTTCCCTCAATGGGCAGAAGAAGACAAAGCGGTAAACTATTGGTTGACTGATCCGGAGGTATGGCAACAAGATACGCTCAAAATAGAAGTAACGTATCCCAAGAGCGACTCGCTGAATGTACTTCAGCCGCAAACCGATACCCTGACGGCAGCCATACGCCGTATGCCGGAGCCCAAGAAGAAAAAGAAAAATGATGAACCCGAACCCATTGTATTTCTGGGCATGACGATTGATGCCTCCGGTTCGATGGACATATCCGATACGGTTTCTATCCTGTTTAGTGAGCCGGTACTGGATGTAAATAAAGAGTGGTTCTCCCTGAGCCAGAAAGTAGATACCGTCTGGATTCCGGCAGAATTTGAATTCTTTCCCGATTCGACCAACTCACTCGGTTACTTCATTAACCGCAAATGGAATTACGGAGAAGAATTCCGATTGGAAGTAGACTCAGCCGCGATTTTCAGTATTTACGGAAAATGGAATGACCCGAAAAGCCAAACGTTCAAAATAAAGAACGAGGATGAATACGGACACTTCTATCTTAACATAAACGGATTACCGACAGATTCTACCGTTGCTTTCGTAGAGCTGTTGAACTCATCGGATGTTCCGCTACGTAAAGGCTGGGTAGAAAAAGGAGGAGTCCTTTTCATGAACCTGAAGCCCGACAAGTATTATGTCAGGCTGGTAATCGACGAGAACGAAAACTTTAAGTGGGATACCGGAAACTATGCCGAAAAACGTCAACCGGAGAAGGTTATCTATTGCCCCAGTATGTTTAATATAATGAAAAATTGGGAAGTAGAGGAGTCTTGGGATATCAATGCCGCAACATTTACGAAGCAAAAACCGTTAGATATAACAAAGAACAAACCCAAAGAGGTTACCAAACAAAAAAGAGATCACCGAAATGAAGGAAGACAGACAAAAAGTAGAAGTTCCGGCAGCAGCGGTACGGGAATGCCATTTTAAACGTTTTTCTTTTGTTATACTATGTTGCCTGGTAGGATGGTTTGCCCAGGCACAAAAACAGTGCTTAGATCTCAACGTATTCGCAAAAGGGGAGCAAATGGAATACGACCTCTATTTCAAGTGGGGATTACTGATGCCGAAAGCTGGCACTGCTTCTATGACCATAAAGGATACCAACTACAAAAATACCCCTGCCTGGCATACCTTTCTGCTATTAAATACATCCGGGATGGTAGACAAGGTATTCAGTATCCGTGACACCATGCAGAACTTTATCTCAAAAGAAAACCCCCGCTTATTATACAGTGGGAAACGTTCGTACGAAGGAGGGTATTATGAAATGGATGATCTTAACTACACCTATAAAGACAACAAAGCCCATATTCATGCCGTTCGCAAAAACCTCTCCAGAGTAAGAGCCGACACCGTATTGGTAGCCGGAGAATGTGTACTCGACCTACTGGGTTCATTCATGTTTGCCCGTTCCTTTGATTGGACTAATATAGAAGTAGGCGTACAATACCCTTTGGAAGTAGGGATGGGAAAGAGCCTGATAAACGTAGCATATCGCTATGCCGGCCAGCGAATTATAGAACGGGGAAATGTGAAGTATCGCACCCGCCTCATCATCATAGATATCTATGACGATGCCTTTACCGAAAGCAAAGAAGCGATGGAATTATGGATTGGAGACGATGATAATCACCTCCCGATTAAAATGCGGGCCAAGCTGAAGATAGGAGCAATGGAGGCTTACTACAAATCGTCTAAGAACCTCCGCTATCCCCTAAACTGCCGGGTAGAAATCCCTTAATATTTCCATGGAGTCCATTCGTCGTTCACTTTTGTACGCGTTTTGAAGTTTTGCTCTTCTTTGTATAACGTTCCTTCTTGGTTGTAATATTGTTTGAGTTTTCCTTCGGGTAAATGATTGAGTACGTAATAGGGCTGAATGACTCCATTGACGATATTGCGGTGCGTCTCTCTGATCAACAGATCGTTTTCGTACTCGTTGATTTGTTCCCATCCGGAGTTGTCTGTCAGGTAGTTTTGGAATAGGATACGAGCGTTTTCGTCGTACCTTGTTTTGCTAACATTATCGTCCGTTACGTTCATGTATTCAAAATCATCGACTTTTGTTAGCGTTGAGATCGAAACGTTATGTACTTGAGATAGACCGTTCTCTTTCTTGTAATTGCGCCTTACGATCCTTACACCGTCATTGGCCAAATACTCGGTAGACTTATCCATGCGTAGCAGAGGAGGGATAGCTTCGTTGAGCAAATCTATTTGATACTCTTCGAGGTGTACGATCCGGTTTTGATCATCGTATGTTACAACTAACTTCCGTCCGATCTCCCGATTAGAATCTTTTGTCTCCACGTTTGTGAGAGTTACGACTTCCCCTTTGTCTCCTATCTCTATCCATATTTTACGTGAAAGGTGTTTACCTACGTTTATCAGGGCATTGTTGCCTTTTAGCTTAGTATAGGTGTAGATTTCGTCTCCTTGCATTGTTTGTATGTAGCCTGTATCTCCGAACCTGATTTCTATGTATTCCAATTTCTTGTGTGTTGGGTCTGATGTGAATGCTACCCCACAAATCAAGCCATCTTTATACTGATAATCAAACTGTTTGATATACGGCCTGGCTTCACTTTTATAGATATACACGAGTAGTGCATTGATAAAAGTGCGTGCATTTCGATTGTCTTTCTCAAGATTGCTTTCTTGTGCAAAAAGAGGAATAGTGCTAATCCATAGGATTAACACTATTATGCCTGTTTGTCTCATCTTGTTTTTATTCTTTAGGAACTTTGGGAGCTCTTAACTTGAAATTGGGCACTTTGGTTTGCAGACTTTTCAGATTGGCTGAAACAACCGTCATGCTACGGTCGGTAATGTCGGCAAACTCCAGACTGGTACAAGCTGACAGATCCGGAAAGTCGGTATTGTTAAAGCATCCGGTGAGGTTCAACTGTTTCAACTTGTGAAGCGTATCCATTCCCACAGGATAATGATCGGCCAGATTGTCTTCGAGTTTGATCGTGAGATTTTCCACATTAAGCCCTGTTAGTGCGGGTACACGTTCGATTCTGTCGGCAACTATTTGTAATGTATGTAACTTTTTTAAATTCAGGAGTGACTTCCCGGCTAATCCATATTTATAGCTAATGAATGAAAGCTTTTCTAATTTGGTTGCTTTAGACAAGTCGAGAGTGGCTTGTTCGTCGGATCTGATATTTAAGGAAAGAACTTCCAAGTTGGGAATCTTTGTTACCTCAGAATAGTTCAGAAATGCGTTTGATTCAATGTGTAAAGAACGCAGATTGTTGCTTGTTGTGATCCACTGCGGGCAGTCTTTGATGAAAGTTTGCTGTAGCTCCAGGTGTTGAAGCATATTTTGCAGCATGGCTAATTGCTCTAATCCCTCTAAAGGAGTCTGCGTTTTCTGATTGTCTTTTACTCTGATTGTAAGTGATATCAGATTGGGGAATTGCTTCACATAGTTGGGAATCGCTTCGCCTGGCGCAAGCTCTACATGCAGTCCTCTTACGTTTTTAAGCATAGGAAGCAATTGCGGTATCATTTCGGCTTCTTCCTTCGATGCTACTTTCAATCGTATTAAATGCTTCAAATCGGTAGAGAAATAAGCCAAGTATTCATTCACTCCGTATTCCTTATATGTATAATCCATGACTGTGCTATTGGGGCGTTTGACGGCTTCCAAGAGTGATTTGTAATCGAGTTCCTTTTCCAAAGGCGCGCATTGCGCTGTGAAGTCGTAAGTAAGCGTATCCGAATGTAGTTCGTAGGCTTGAAGTTTATCGGCTTTTTTGCCTAATTTTTTGCGATATTCGGGGGTCAGTGTAGCAGGATCTTGTACATATACGGCCCATAGTTTATAGACGCCGAATGTAGGTGTCGTCAGAAAGCCGAAGTCGACCTTGATGCTTTCACCCGGTTTAAGGTCTACAATCCCTTTATTTTTTGGCTCAGATGGTAACATCGGCAGTGGTTTAGATTCAGGAGGTGCTACTTTCCCGTCTAATTCTGTAAAATAAAGGGCTTTATACCCGCCCCAAAAAACCTCTGCTTCGAGAGCTACAAGAACAGGGATTGTCTCGCTGCCGGATGTATTTTCAATCCAAAAATCAAAGGTTTTTCTATCTTTAAATTTTGATTTATCAGCTCTGGGTTTTAGTGTCAGTTTAAGCGGGGAGTGCTGAGCATTGATTGTAAAACTTCCCAGTAAGAAGGAAAGAAGCAATAGGCATGAACCTCCTATCTTTTTCAAGTTTGTTGTTTTCATACGGTTATAAATATGATTAGTTCTTTAAAAAGAAAGTGGCTTAATGGCCACTTTCTGATATCTGTTTTGGGAATATAAACAAAGGTTATTTCAAGGCTGCGAGTGCTTTCTTCATGCGGCTGATTGCTTCAATCAGATTTTCGTCGGATGTAGCATACGAGAAACGTAAGCACTTCGGAGCACCAAAGGCTGCTCCTCCTACGGTTGCCACATGTCCTACTTCCAGCAGGTACATAGCCAGATCAGCTGCATTTTCTATTTTCCGTCCGTCGGCACTCTTTCCGAAATAGTAATCCAACTCAGGGAATACATAGAAAGCGCCTTGTGGTACATTGATCTTGATACCGGGGATGTCCTTACACAAATTGATTACTAGGTCGCGACGGCGAAGGAAGGCCTTACGCATCTCGGCAACACATTCCTGAGGACCGTTAAAAGCCGCAACAGAGGCTTTCTGAGCAACCGAACATGGACCTGAAGTATATTGCCCCTGTAGCTTATTACAAGCCTTGGCAATCCAAAGCGGAGCAGCAATGAACCCGATACGCCAGCCTGTCATTGCATATGCCTTGGAAACACCATTGATCACTACGACGCGATCTCTGATATTATCAAACTGAGCGATGCTTTCATGCTTGCCTATGTAGTTAATATGCTCGTAAATCTCATCTGCCAATACAACAACATTCGGATGTTTAGCCAATACATCTGCCAGGCCTTTCAATTCTTCTTTGCTGTAAACACTACCCGTTGGATTGGAAGGAGAGCAAAGGATCAGAGCCTTTGTCTTGGGAGTAATCGCAGCTTCAAGCTGTGCGGGAGTAATCTTGAACTCCTGTTCAATCCCTGCTTCTACAATTACGTTGGTACCTTCTGCCAGCTTCACCATCTCTACATAACTCACCCAATAAGGGGCGGGAACGATCACTTCGTCACCCGGTCCGATGATGCTCAGCAATACGTTACATACCGACTGTTTTGCTCCACCCGATACTATGATCTGGTCTGTTGTATAGTCCAGTCCGTTTTCACGTTTCAGCTTATCTACAATGGCTTTTCGCAGATCCATATATCCCGGTACGGGAGAATAGAAAGAGAAGTTGTCGTCAATGGCTTTCTTTGCAGCTTCTTTAATATGATCCGGTGTAAAAAAGTCGGGTTCTCCAACACTTAGGTTAATTACATCGATGCCCTGAGCCTTAAGCTCATTGCTCTTTTGCGACATCGCCAGTGTTTCTGATGGCGATAAGCTTGCTAAACGTTCTGAAACTTGCGTCATAATTCGAATTTTGCTTGATTTGTTTATGATGATGCAACAAAATTAATCATTAAGCGGATAATTTACAACATTTTGTAAGTTATTTAATATTATGGAGTGTATGCCCCATTCGTTCCTTTTTCGTTTTCAGATAAAATTCGTTGTATTTATTAGGGGTAATCTCTATCGGAACATTCTCTACAACTGTCAGTCCATAGGCTTCCAAACCTACTCGTTTTACCGGATTATTGGTCATCAGGCGCATCTTGCAAACGCCCAGATGGCGCAAGATCTGAGCCCCTACCCCATAATCTCTTTCGTCGGCCTGATGCCCCAAGTGCAGATTAGCATCTACCGTATCCAGGCCTTCCTCTTGTAGTTTATAGGCTTTCATTTTATCCATCAGACCAATCCCACGGCCTTCCTGATTCAGGTAAATAATAACTCCTTTTCCTTCTTTCTCTACCATCTGAATGGCCTTGTGGAGCTGTTCGCCGCATTCGCAACGCCTGGAACCGAAGATATCACCGGTAGCACAGGAAGAATGAACGCGAACCAATATAGGATCATCTTTGGTAAACTCTCCTTTTATCAGGGCAATATGTTCTAACCCATTACTTTTTTGCTTGAAAGGAATCAAGCGGAAATGCCCGTATTCGGTAGGCATATCTACCTCAACACCTGCTTCAACAAGCGATTCGTTCTTGAGCCGGTAAGCAATCAGGTCGCGGATACTGATGATTTTAATTCCGAACCTTTTGGAAATTTCCATAAGCTCAGGCAAGCGAGCCATTGTTCCGTCTTCATTGATAATTTCAATCAAGGCTCCGGCAGGATAAAGCCCGGCCAGGCGAGCCATGTCTACCGTTGCTTCCGTATGACCGGAACGACGAAGTACACCTCTTGAACGGGCACGCAATGGGCTTACATGCCCCGGACGTCCCAAATCTGTTGGTTTTGTATTCGGGTTGGCAAGCGCCAGAATAGTTTGCGCCCGGTCGTACATGGATACTCCGGTGGTACAACCTCCGCCCAGTTTGTCAACCGTTACGGTAAAAGGCGTTTCCAATATCGATGTGTTGCGCGTAACCTGCATTTCCAGTTCTAACTCTTCGCAACGTTCTTCAGTGATTGGTGCGCATAATACGCCCCGCCCGTATGTCATCATGAAGTTTACTTTCTCGGGCGTTATTTTTTCAGCCGCAATAATGAAATCGCCTTCATTTTCACGGTCTTCATCGTCTACTACAATCACAAATTTACCTTCGCGGAAATCTTCTATAGCTTCCTCAATGGTATTTAACTTTGTATCATTCATATTGATTTTGTGTTTCTACGTTTTCTTCATACAAAGGTATGAAATATAAATAGATTATAATTCAGAGATCATATCCTTTAGTTCTTCACTGACTTTACGGACAGTCTCAATATCCTGGCGTAATAATTTCCGTTGATAAATAGAAAGAAAATAAACAGGAAGCCCTAAAGGAAAGAACACACCGATAGCAAGACTCAGTTTTGGATTCAAATGAGCGCCTAATTGCTTGTATCCGCCAATGAAGGGATAGTCCATCAGCTTGTTCAATACCAGGTTCTGATCCGAATTGGAAAGCTCCTCTACGATGCTTTCCATTTCCAATGCCAAGTGTTCAGCTATAGCATCTTTCCCTCCTTCTCTCCAATAAGTAATGTAGCTGATCCAACGTTTATGTTTGGAAATATAAAGGCGACAGTTACTGATAAGATTTTCAAGACGGGGTACCAATGCCTTGTAATCGGGATTAAAGATAATAACCTCTTTTCGTTCCACCTTACGGGTGGCACGTCTTCCTATCAGGCTCTTCAATGCATTCAGATAAGTATCAGCATTCAAAATAACAGAGTCATTCACGGCCTTGTAGGTAAGAAAGATACCTAAAGGGGTCAGAACAGCCGAACTCAGCCACATACCTTGCCAGGCCGGCCAAACACCATCACGCGCCATCTTGAAGCCCATATTGTCTATCACATAATAGATAATAAACAATACTACGGAAATCACAACAGGTGTTCCTAATCCTCCTTTTCTGATAATCGCTCCCAAAGGCGCTCCGATAAAGAAAAAGACAAGGCAGGCAAAGGAAACTGCAAATGTTTTGTGCCATTGCGTAATATGTCGTCGCAACCTTAAGGATTCATCCCCTATGCTTAGCGCTTTAAAGTGATAGTCTGATTTCAGGTTTTCAATAGAGGATTTCGTTCGTGAAAGCATCGAAGCCTGATCGGCAGCAGTTTTAGCAAGATATAAACTGTCGTAATTCAATACAAGTACATCTTCTGTTTTATCGTTTATCTGCTTCGGCGTTTCCGGAGTCCCTCTCTGTGTATAACCCGGGAACGACCTTTTATAAGACGAAGCATAGACATTGTTTGCATTTACATTCTTAATACTATCCAGGCGTACCGTCATAGAGTCTATGGATGTCTGTAACGTTTCCAGGTCTTTCCCGATATAGTTGTTCTGGAAAAAAGATTCATCGGTTCGGTTAAAGTTGCCGTCAAACTCAATCAGAATCTCTTTCTCAGAGAAGGTTTCCCGTCTGTATGGGACAGCTTCCTTCGCCCGGGCAGCCGTATTTGCTTGTGGATTCACATTTTCAAAAGACTCACCACTATATAACGTCAGAACAAGGAATAGTTTATCATCAGAGGTCTTTAGCCGGCCTGAGTCAGCGACAAACACGCGGGCATTGTTAAAACCTTCGGAATAGTCATAAATCATCAGGTCTCCCAAAAGGCCGGTCTTGGTATTCTTATTCCTCACATATAGGTTGTAGCCGGTGATTTCCTGAAAGAAAACACCTTCGGGAATATCCAGTTCGGGAGACTTTTGCCTCATCGAATAAAGCAAGGAGTATAGTTTTACCTGCACAACAGGCATTACATTATTCTGAAAGAAAAAAGCCCCTACACTAACAAAAAAGATAAGGATTATCAGGGGTTTCATAATATGGATCAGAGAAACCCCGGCCGACTTCATCGCCAGTAACTCCAAGCGTTCGCCCAAATTACCGAAAGTCATAAGTGAAGAAAGAAGAATAGCAAGTGGAAGTGCCATAGGAACCAACGACAGAGCAGCATAAAGGAACATTTCACCCAGAACGAGCATATCAAGCCCCTTTCCCACCATGTCATCAATATACCTCCAGATAAACTGCATAAGCACTATAAACAAACAAATACCAAACGTCATAAAGAATAACGGCAGGAACGTTTGCATCATGAATGTATATAGTCGCTTAATTTTCAGCATTGCCAATCGATTGAAAGGGCAAAAGTAGTGAAAAAAGAAATTAAATACCTAATGTACGCTTCAATTCTATTACTTGCGAATCCCATAACTCAATGGAATCCTGTTTATCGTCTGGTTCGGCAAAATCAGTTATCTCAAGAGCCGTGGCTCCGGTCAATTCTATGGTATGTATAATAAATTCAAAATAAACTCCTTCATCTTCTTCATCAACCCAGCGGTAACGAACACAAATTTCAGGTTTCATGGATACCACTTCAGCCTCTTGTTCTTCTTTGTCCCATTTAAAGGCGTATTTATTATCGTGAATAGATACATCGTCTGCGAACCATGAAGAAAGCCCCGGAGGCGTAGTGAGATGATTCCATAAACTTCTTCGCGAAACGGTATCGAAAACATATTCAATATGAAACTTCTCTTTCTTCATCCTTCAACATATAAATTAAAATTGCCACAAGATACATAAAAGAATTCAATTGCCTTACTAATATACAAAAGAAAAACATCACTAACAAAACAGAATAAGCCCCCAAGAAGTTCCCAAAACCTCATTTTTTCACCAAAAGAGTTGCACAAGATAAAAATAACCTCTACTTTTGCACCGTTCAAAAACGAACTACCTTGGCGCGATAGCTCAGCTGGTTAGAGCGCATGATTCATAATCATGAGGTCCCCAGTTCAATCCTGGGTCGCGCTACAAACTGAAAAAGAAGCACTTAGAGAATATTCTGAGTGCTTTTTTTGTGTCTATTCTTATCGATTTTCCTATTTATTTAAGAACAGAGTTAAACCAAGAGTTAAACCAAAAATTAGTATGAGTACTACGGTTAACATCTTGTGTTACAAGTCAAAAACATTAGCAAATGGAGAAAGTCCATTGATGATTCGTATCTGCAAAGACGGAAAAAAGAAGTATAAAAGTATTGGAGTATCTATCAGCCCAAAATATTGGGACTTTAAGAAAGGAAAACTAAAACGAAATTGTCCTAATCATGATAGCATTCAATCTATCATAACAGAGCGGATTAAGCAGTATTCAACTCAGGTTATAGAATTTCAGACTACACAGAAAGAGTTTACAGCTTCCAGCTTGATTGAGTGCTTGAATAAACCACTAAGACGGAAGACAGTGAAAACCTTTCTTGAAAATGAGATTCAGCGGTTAAAAACCGAAAATCGTTTCAATTATGCTTCATCGCATAAGCATCTTTTAAACTCGCTTAATTCCTTCAAAAGCAATTTAGACATACCATTTTCTGATATTGATATTACTTGGTTGAAAGGGTATGAGTCATTTCTAAGACAAAAAGGTTTGGCAAATAATTCGATAGGAATCAGGTTCAGAACATTGAGAGCTATCTATAATCGTGCTATAGAAGAAAATATCGTTAAATCAGAAAACTACCCTTTTAAAAGATATAAGGTGTCGAAACTTAAAGAAGAAACGATAAAAAGAGCTATCAGCAAAGAAGATATAGGCAAAATTATGGCTTATAAATCTACAAATCCATATCTAAAGTTGGCGATAGACCTATTTATATTCTCATATTTCATGGGGGGAATTAACTTCATAGATATAGCCTATCTAACTAATGCCAATATCATAGATGGTCAGCTAATCTATGTCAGAAAAAAAACGAAAGGAATGATAAAATTGCCTTTGCAATCTATAGCATTTGAATTGATTAACAAATATAAGAATGCAGATAGTCCGTATTTATTCCCCATTCTTTCATCTTTTCATAGCACCGAACAACAAAAGATAAACAGAGTTCGAAAGGTTGTTAAGAAAGTTAATGCAAAGCTCAGGGAGGTAGGAGAAGAATTGAATCTACCAATAAAATTGACTAGTTACGTTTCGAGACACTCACAGGCTACAAATTTAAAGCGCTCAGGTGTCCCCACAGCCATTATAAGCCAAATAATGGGACACTCATCGGAAAAGGTTACCCAAATCTACCTTGATAGCTTCGAAAATTCACAGATAGACGAGGCAATGAAGAATCTGTTATAAAAATCATCCCACTTTCAGCAATGGAGGTGGGATTTTTTATTATTTTTGTTATTAAACAAAATTTACATTTATGGCGATATATGATATATTCTCTAAACGACAAAAAAAAGAAAGAGGAGAAGTTCCTGATATTTATAAATATGATGAAGTTTCTAATGAATTAAGAATTCAGATTATTCACATTGTGAAGGAAGTTATTGGTGATAGTTATAAAGTTTCACTTCCTGATAAAATATATGAAAGAACTGCTCAAATACTAAGAAAAGAATATGGACTATTTTATTTAGATGACAGTTCTAGTCCAAAATATGAGGTTATGAATTTTCTTTTAAAGACTGAAGTAGAAAGAGCTTTAGATGTGATAGAGTTGTTGTTTAGGTTTATAAATAATTTAAATAAAATCCAAGAATACGATGAATATCATTATAAAAAGAATGCTAATGTCAACCAAACGCCTAAAGAAGCTATAGAAGAATTAAATGAAAGATTTAAAGAGCATGGTGTTGGTTATCAGTTTGAGAATAATAAGATAATACGTTTAGATTCTACATATATTCATTCAGAAATTGTGAAGCCTACAATTAAATTATTACAAAATCCTAAATTTAAAGGGGCTAATGATGAATATATGAAAGCACATGAGCATTATAAAAAAGGGCTTAATAAAGAATGCTTAACTGAATGTTTGAAAGCATTTGAAAGTACTATGAAAATCATTTGCTCGGAAAAAGGTTGGACATATAATCCAACTGATACAGCCAAAGCACTTATTACTACTTGCTTTACAAATCAGTTAATTCCAACATTTATGCAAAATCAATTTACTTCTCTAAAGAGTTTATTGGAAAGCGGAATACCAACTATTAGAAACAAGTTGGGTGGGCATGGACAAGGAGCTATACCCCAAACTGTAGATGATAAAACAACAAGGTATGCTTTAAATCTTACAGGTAGTAATATAATCTACCTGATAGAATTAAGTGGGCTATAACTATATACCTTTTTTGAGAATGAAAAATACCATATGATTAAAATAGAATATAGCGATAATATAATAGCTAACAAAAACATTTTAGAAGGTATTATCAATCCACATCTCGAAACGATTAAAGGCAATCGCAAAAAAGAAATTGAACTTTGTCATGCAGGGAAGTTATTAATGATATTAAATGATAATACACTAATCCATGAGATATCTGAACAGCCCGATTTTATATTGAAAAAAGATGGCTCTTTCATAGGGTTAGAACATCAAATTCTTGTAGACGTACCTTCTAAAATTGGAGAAGGAACTATTGACACTGTGATTAATCTAGTAGAAAAGGAGCTTCAAAAAGATTCTACCTTACCAAACTTTTTAGCAAATTGTAGCATGATGCCCAATATAAGATATAAACTTCATGAAAAGAAAGATGTAGTTACAACGGTGCAAAAGGTTATAAGAACTTACATTTTAGAAAATAGATTTATTGAAAATCCATATATAGAACGCATTAGCATACAACCTCATTCTTTAAAAGCTGTAGCCATAACTGATGCTTGGTGGCAAAAATACATTACACCTGAAACACTCATAAACGCGATTAAGAAGAAAGAGAAAAAAATATCAGTGTATAGATTGAAATACGATATACCTCAATGGTTGTTAATAGTCATTGGTGGTGTTGGGAGTAGTTCGTACCAGATTGAAGATTATCAATCATTTGAAATGGATTTTACTTCAGAATTTGACAAAGTCTTCATCTTGGAAGATTTTTATAACAATCTATATGTATTGAAATAATTGTTAATGATAAAGACTATTGACTATTTTTGCATTATGAAGTCTTTAAAATGGACAATAGGTTAAAATATATACGACAATTCTGTGATACTCACTATCCGGCAACAGATGGAGAGGATTTTTGGCCTTCTAATTTACCAGAAGCTTACCTCATAAACAGAGATAAGATTTTAGCTGATATGCCCTTTTCAGAAGAAAAATACTATAGCTTCGATACATTACAGGAAGTTATTGAAGATTTAGAATTGGACGATGAAGCGTTGCTCGACTTTATTATCTTCTTATACTACCATACTTTTGAATCCAGTCAAAACAAGTTTATAACATACGGTAGCAAGGTTGAAGAAATCAACAAGTTCATTACTGATAATATAGACAACCCTAATCTGAAAATAACTATATCTACTAAAGGGAGAGGAAACAGCTACACTATAACAAAGCCAAATCTAATAAAAGGTCTGTTTGCAGTTTACAGGACAAATGAACCATATGTTAACTACTCAATAATAAGAGACGATAACCCGGACACTCTACGAAAGCTTAGCTACGTTATAATCAAAAACCTCATTGATAACCTACCTATAACCAAAACCCCTAATATCAGATACTCCAATAAAGAACGCCTATTATGCTTATGCGTATTATACCTTTGCGACTTCTTACTGGGCAATCCGAAAATAGTTTGTCACAACGATAATAATATAGTCTTCGATAAACTAATGAACGACTTTGAAGGAACAGAAATCTTCTTAAATACACTTGCTTGACCACATAATACGCTAAAATTCAGCAGCGTATTAAAACCCTCCTCTTTAATTACTCTTTTGCTCCGATTACTCTGGAATTATATTCGCATCGTATTTGAAAGATACGAGATGCGCATAGTATCTGACAAAACACTAACATTAATTTAAAAAACAAAGAAAATGAAGAAGTTCAAGAAAGAAAGAAAAACCAGTGTTTACTCAAACATTCAAAGAATCCGTATGCGTATCAAGGGGCAAAAAGTTAAAACCCCAGAAATCTACAGAGAGGTATGTGAGGATGTATTACCTTGGAATGAAAGAGAGGATTTCTTTACTGATTTTTCAAAAGAGAAAGAGTTGTTATTAGATTCAAAAAAAATCAGTCGTGAGTGTGAAGTATTAAATCTTAATCCGGAAGCTGTTGCCCAGCGTGTAGTTTTTGAAGGGAAAAAGAAGATGAATGAAGTTTTAAAAAATGGTTTGTATTCTACTTTCGGAGAAAAGATAAGAGCAATGGGCAAGCCTATTTTCAGTGAAAAGGATATCCAATCTTATATCCAAGGTGATTACTCTTGTTCTACTGATGAATCACAGCAGCATGGTTTTACTCCGAAAGAAAGCTTTATTGCAGATGCTGTTAGTAGTCAAAATATTCCTAGTCCTGCTCCTTTTTCTGCTTCTGCTCTTATAAGTGCTTCTCTGCCTACAGAAGAATCTCAGAAATAATGTAGTTTACTCTAAAACTCCCTGTTGGAAACAGCAGGGAGTATAAATCTCACAAAAAGTCAACTACTTTCAGTTTAATCTTAAAACAAGCAAACTAATTTGATGAACAACTTGCAAAAAGCACACTGATTTCGAGTTAATCCTGAAATGAGTACACTTTTATTATTAATCATATAAAAAAACAATAGAAAGACAGGGAGGAATTTTCAACCTCCCTGTTTTCATTTCAGAAACCTTTAATACCTTGTATTCGGATAATATTTACCCGCTTTCCGTTGATATCGTCTTTAGTCTTTTGAAAACCGACAGAGTATTTATCCCAACCAGTGGCCGTGGCTGTTCCTTTTACTCCGACCGTATCGTAGACTTCCTGTAGTATCCGTTTAGCTTCCGGTATAGTTGCCTCAAATGGGAATAGTAGTATTCGTTTATGGAGTTCATATCTTACCCGACCATCCAATTGATTATTGTTAATCTCCTTTTTCAAGTTCGATTCTTTATAATTGAGAGCCTTGATTCTTTTACCACCGAGCAAATCATAATAATGTTTCACTTCGGGGTGCTGTTTCTCCATTGATATGGCTAATGCATCAAATGTGAACTCACCCTTCGCCTTATAATCGCAGTAGTACTTCATTCTTTCCTCGAAGGTCTCCTTTTGAATTAAATGTTTCAGACTTTCTTCATATTCTTGATACTGTTGGTTTATTGAGACGTCGAAGCCGCTTTCAGATAGTTGTTTTCTAATTACAACACCATTCCGGTAGCCATGCTTTTGTACGTCATGGTTATATATCTGACTGATTTTAGCCATATCGTTAAAGACAAATTTCTTTTCCGATTCATCATACATGGTATATGATTCCGTGTACTTATTGATTTTCTGAAGTTTTATATTGTCTTTTATTCTCTTCTGTCTTAATGCTCCGGTTTCCCTGTTATTTGAATTGATTTCCTCTATGGATAGATTTGTTTTTTGCTCCAATTCAGCAAAGAATTCTTCATCCGTTACGTCTCCGGCATTGGTGTTATAGATAAATTGCACGTATCTCCGAAATGGGTTCTCATCCAATCTTTGGCGTCCGGCAATCTGAATTAATTCAGTAGCAATGTCTATAGACGTATTAATTCTGTTACAATCACTAATAGCAAAGGTAGAAGCAGTAGTTGAATAGAAATCGCATCCGGCATAAGCGGTAGAAGTGCAAAGCGTATATTTCTTATGTTCTTCTCCCCGTAATGGAATACGCCCTCTTTTGAATCCTTTACCTATTTTGGCTATCTGCTTGTCGTTATCCTCCGAATTACCAACAATGATATTCACTTCGTCCGGTAATAGTCCTGTTTGCTTTATAATGTTTACAATATTGTTCACACTGTTAAGGAAGATAACACATTCGGTGGAATAAACTGGTTTGCCATCAATAATGAGAAAAGGATAAACTCCGTTTTGATAGTTCCGAACAATATCAACAGCAGCAGCTAACGGGTTTGGAGTTCTTTCTCTTAACACATTAATAATCTCTTTCTCCGCCCAATTCATTTGATAGAAGTCCATGTCTTTGAAAATATCTATCTGTTCAAGATACTTATCAAGTATTGGAGTGGCTGATAAGTAGGTTACATTCGGGAACTGTTTTAAATCAGCCAACATTCTCATTTCAACTTCCGATTTAAAAGAAGAATCGGATAAGACGCATTGAAATTCATCAACAATGACCCGGTAATTTGGATTATTCCCAACACAATCTAAGACTTTATAAAGGGAATCAAATGAAGTCAGTATCTTAGGGCAGTCATTTCCTTTGAGATAGTTTTCTATCTCCGGCTTAAAAACTCCACCTACGACCATTAAAGTATGAGGATACTGTTCATGCTTATTCTTCAATAGTTCATTCCGTGGACTACATATTATAGTAGGCTCATCATTTTCTAATGCAAATGTAGTCGCTCCACATCCGGCAATCTCTTTGGCTAATATCCCGTTTTGGAATCTAAATTTATTTAATGTTGGTGAGTTCTTAAAGTCACTAAAGTATCTAATTCCCGGTTCGATTTTAATTTCATTTTTTTTCATTTAGATAAGTTTGATTATAAGATTTATAGTTAAGTCATCTCTTATGTTGGTTGTCCTATATTTTGGACTATTTTCATCTTCTATTAAGGAGGTCTCGGTAGAAAAACTGGACACACTCGGGAAAAATAAAACCAGATTAGTCTCCGGCTTCATTAGCAAAACGTTTAATAAATATCAATATATTGACTGAAGATTATCTTTATTTTACTTTTTCGACTTGGTTGGTCAATGTAGAGTGAATCTTATTACTTGGATTATCTGATAGGAGATATTTCGGTTAAAATGGAGTTTGAAGTTGGTTACACCTTTTACCGGACATAGGACTGATCCTTGATTTAAGAATACACAAAGATACTAACTTTTTAGAGGTCGAAAAAACGAAAATCGGGAAATATGAAAAAGTGAGTTTTGTTTTATTATAGTATTGTTAAACGGCATAGAGACGTACCACATTATTAAAAAATAGGGTATAAGGCAGACTTACTACTGCCATTTTGGATATAGTCCAAGGCATTACTATTCAAATTCCAGAATAGAATCATCGTATGTTTTGGGCTTATGACATGCCCCACAAGGTTTAAAGTTTAAGATATCTAACAAGTATTTTTCAAACTTTAAATCAGGATTAAACTTTACTCGATAATAATCTATTAACATTCTCCTTGTTGGGCTTTTAAATTTTTCGTCAAAATCTTTTAAGAATTGTCTTAATTCAGATTCTGTTAATTTTGTATTATTAGGAATTGGTTCTTTTTTATAAGCTAGAAAGGTTCGACCTTGATAATTTTTGATAATAGACTGTTTGTCAGGATTATTAACATAGAATATTCTTGATTCTCTTAATAGTTCATCTATATCATGTTCTAATTTTTTTAAATCCTGATTCAAAATTTCATAAGCACCCGAATTTTTTCCCTCAAATACTTTTATGTTTTTAATATTCCAATGTATTTCTAAAATTCTCAAAAATTCTTCAGTATCACTCATAAAGACATCACTATGTCTATTAAACCAATTTCGAAAAATTTTAACTTCTTGTTCAATACATTTCATTATTTCTTCTTTACTTTTTCCTTCTCTAATAGCCTTTTCTCTTGCTCTAGACTTTATTTCAATAGGGATAAAGAAATTTTTGAAATCAGAAGTTAATCTTTCACACTCTGTACTTCTATGATATGCGGGAAGTTTAGGCTCTTCATAAACAAACATAAATCTATCTTTTACTTCTGCAGCTTTATATATATCTACAAATCCTTGAGGATTTTTTAATAAATATTCTGCCAACAACAGTTCTTTTTCTTCCCAGCGATTATAAAAATAGATTTTCCTTTTATAGATATTACCTTTTAAATCTTTAATACTATTGAGGTCAACGGACTTCAATATTCTTTTATAATTAGCATTTGTGATATATACTATATTTTTTTCTTCCATGATAGACTATAAATAAGAAAGACAAATATAATAAGTCATATTGATGAAGCGAGCTTATTATAAAGCAATTTCGGAAATCAATTGTGTTTTTTCTGCAGAAACAGCTCCCCCCCCCATAAAAAATCATGTAGATGTTCCATACAAACATAGCTATAGGTATGTGAGCGATAGCAGTGTTCCCCAATACGCCCCTCGCCTAATCATAGAGGAAAATGATATATTATAACTTAAACTGTAGCTGTGGAAACTACGCTGCATTTTTAGTTTAACCTGCCCTATTTCGAAAATCAATCTTAGAGAAAACTGCTACCCAAATAACATAAGGCAGGAATCTAAGGGGTTTTTCTTTTTGGGGAGGAAATAAACATGTCATTTAACCTTTACAACCAATTCAAAATGAGAGTCATTCAGCAATGAGTGGCTCTCTTATTGTTTAATCTAATCATTTACAGAGATGAAAGATGTTTATAAAGTTTGTGATGTTACTATCCACTACGAGCCCCTAATCAAGCCTTCTGAAAGGTTGCAGATTAAGAACTCGCGGGATATTTTTAGTTTTCTGATGGAACACGTCTTTGACATGAAGACAATTCAACACAAGGAGTCTTTTAATGTGGTATTACTGAATCGTGCTAGCAAGGTGCTTGGTGTTCACCTTATAAGTGAAGGAGGAGTTAACGGAACTATAGTCGATATTAGGCTAATCATACAGTCTGCAATCCTGTCTAACAGTAGTGGTATTATTCTTTGCCATAACCACCCTTCAGGCAATATGATGCCTAGCAATCAGGACAGATGCATCACGAACAATGTTAAAGAGGCTTGCAAGCTATTTGATATTACCGTGTTAGACCATCTGATTATTACAGCAGAAGGTTACTATTCTTTTGCTGATGAAGGAGTTTTATAATTCTTTTATCAGAATACGATATTTAACGCTTTTGTTTATCTTTGTGTCAATTCCACTTCTTAAAGAGTTAAGGTGTGGGAGGACATATTTACGAAAGCGTTATACGATATTATCCTTGCTTAGAAAATCCCCAATTTTCATAACAACTCAGGGATAGTGGAAATAGCGCTCACGTTAGATTTATGCTTTTACTCCTTTGGGATTAATACATAAAACGACGTGGGCTATTCCATTTATTTGAGTTGTGGGCATGGGGATGCCTCTAAGCAGATAATATGGTTTAGTTCCACGTTTTTTATTATTAACCGCTTCATACAGGAATAAAGAAGCATAAACAATTTTCAAAATGAAGAAAGTCACATTATTACTACTTTTGCTCTTATTTGCATCAATTGGCTTTGCACAGACTACAGCCAATAAAACGTATCATGTGAAATACGTGTTAGATTCAAGAGGAAATGCACAACGAAGTGAAGCCACCGTTTATATTACAAGGGACAGGATAACTGTTCAGCGAAATGGATATGAAAAATACTGGGATGTTAAATTCTTAGGGACTTTCAACCTTAAAGAAAGTGGTGAGTCCATTCCTTATGACATGTACTATTTAGTCAACAAGAAAGTCAATTTCACTATCAGCGTGAATAAGACGATTAATTATAATGGTACATACTATTATCATATAAACTTTGATGGACAAGGACAGTTGGCGTTATGACTGTCTAAAAAAATAACTATTAAATATTCTTTTTTATGAAACCCGTTATAGACCTTTTTAAAATGTACGTCAATGGAGAAACTATTTGCGTTCAAAATGACAGGCTTATTAATCAGCAAGTGACTTTGCCCAGTGGAATGAACTCTATACCTGTCAGGTGGAAGACTAAAGACTTTACAGAGTTAAGCATCCGCTTATATTCTGAACATAGGACACAACTGCAAATAATTAAAGATCTTCCCGCTTCCGGTGAACATGAATTTTATATAAACCAATATTCAACTCCGCTTTATGTCGCTATTTATGATGGGGCAGAAGAAATAGACACAATAAGAATAGAACAAAAAAGCAATTTTTGGGAGCATTTGTTTTCTTTTGAAGGGAGAATAAGGCGTTCAGAGTACTGCTTTACCTACCTGTTTTATTGCTTGCTTTTTGCTGCAATATATTACACGTTGATATTTAATTATATGGGCATGATAGAAATCAATGAATATGTTGCCATTTTTCTGGGATTGCTACTTATTCCTTTATTTTGGATATTCTGCGCACAGGGAGCAAAACGCTGTCATGACAGGGGGAACTCAGGGTGGTTTCAACTTATTCCACTTTACTTCTTTATAATGTTATTTGGTGATGGAGAAAGAGGTTCAAATGAATATGGAGCATCTCCAAAATACAAATAACGATATGAAACAAGATAAAGAAGATTATTGGCTATATGCTTTGCTGTTCTTAGGAGCAGCATTCATTTTATTTTTAGTATTTTTAGTAGATTGCGGAGGATATGGTATACTATTTGATTAATTGGATATTACTCAGGGGAAAAATTGTTGACTTTACAGACCCTGATTCTCCTGGCATATTTGAAGTGATAATAACAGGCATTTGTTTGTTGTTTTGCCTGTTCATTTTCATTACAATGAAATTTGGCGGGAAAAATAAGAAGTGATTTGATAAGGACATTTTTTTCAGAATAAAGGTTTTATAGACCCTAAGTTAAAAATGTCCCTGTCTATAGTTTTAAACTGAATAAGTCAATATAAAGTAGTTTTAAATGCTGATATGGTGAATAGTGCATACATAAAAACAACAATGCTGATATTAATAGGCGTTGGTATTATTTCTTGCAATAATCCTGATAGAGCAAAAACGGATAGAGGCAGTGACTTGTTATATCATCCAAGCAAAGAAACAGTTGATGAATTTAAAGAAAGATTGGGTATTGATAAGGTAGAACCTATCTTTGAGAGATACGAAAATGATGAAACCTATCTTTCTTTCTGTCTGGAATTAGACAGTCTTTTCAAAAGCAATGTTGATAGTTGCTTTATGGCAGATGTGGATATAGATTATTTAATACAAGACTTATCTCCAAATGAAGACACTGCCTTATCTGTTGAGTTTACCAAAGAGAAATTCAGAATAGAAACAGTATATGAATATTGTGTTGCCCTGTTCTTTGACAAGAATTATAGGATTGAGCAATGCAATGCTTACAGGTATATGGCAGAAGAACTATTGATGAGCAAATATTATAACCTTACATTGTCTTTACTGGAATCAGAGGATAAAAAGCTATTGGAGCAAGACCAGTTATTTTGGTTACAGAGTTTTAATAGTTCACGGGATATATCTTTGTTGATTACTGAGCCGAAATACGGAAATACAGGTGGAAGGGAAATGAGTTTGTTTCATTTATATTATCTAAGACCTAATATGTTGGAGCGAGCGGAATACCTCTTTATCTGGTATAAGCATTTGAAAGAGGGCAGAGATTATCTTCTACAAAATGAATAAGGCTAAGAAAATTATACTATGTGCGATATCTCCTGTTACTCTACTTATCACAGGTCTTATAATAGGTGTTATTGGATTTGTCGTTATGATATTTATTGCAATATTGAATTAATATTTAGCCTTTTACAACAATGAAAGCACTATTCCAACTTAAAAAGAAGTTTTCAAATACTACATGGATTGATATTCTTGTTTGGACAGTATCTATTATAATGTTATTTCTTACACCATATACACTTATTGTTATGTCTATTAATGGGTTATATCTGATATTCAGGAAGCAATATATTAATGGCTTAATACTCCTATTCTTGTATCCAATACCATTAATGGCATATCATTTAGGCAAGTACTTGCATCCAATGGTAGATAAGTTTATACATCATTTAATTTACATGACATGAAGGCATTGATACTTAGATATTTTAATGATATACGTGTCCCTATATTGTTATTGTTGATTCTGATTTCCTTATATATATTCAGTCAGGGTGCAATAAATGGGTTTGAAACTAGAAGCAATATCTACAATTATTTACCTAAGATTTGGATTCATTCATTACCTGACTGGATATTATATATAGCATTGTTACAAGCTTTCATTCCTGTTCCATACTTGTTTTATAGGAAGAAGTGGATTAAAGGGATAGGTTTGTTATTGGCAGTGATATTTATAATAATTGTATTTATATGCATACC
The DNA here is from genome assembly GCF_029892785.1 of Parabacteroides sp. PH5-46. Lineage (GTDB taxonomy): Bacteria > Bacteroidota > Bacteroidia > Bacteroidales > Tannerellaceae > DFXE01. Next base: position 4,290 of record NZ_JARXXA010000012.1, on the reverse strand, counting down.
TGATGGTGTGTGGCGAGCCATATCCCTAACGAATGTCTAAAAGCTATATAACATAATAGGGCATTATGAGGACAAGTCCAGTCATAATACTATTATATTAAATAGCAGACATTCATTAAGGATATTACCGTTAGCTTTATTGGCTGGCGGACTCTCTGATGCTCTTTCTAACGTGAAGGAGAAAATATGAAATTTATTATTAATCATTCTTGATTTAACCCTGTCAGTTAAACCGTGAGTTAAACCATTCTAAAATAGAATAAAAAAGAATCGATTAAGAAAATAGCTAAGGTGCGATAGATCAGCCGGTTCTTTAAAAGCGAAGCTTTTGAAGGCCGAAGGAAGAGCGCATGATTCATAATCATGAGGTCCCCAGTTCAATCCTGGGTCGCGCTACCAAGAGACAAAGAGGCTTACGAGAAATCGTGAGCCTCTTTTGTTTATGTATTATTATGTAAAGTGTTATATCAGCACGGATCACCGTAAATCTCAAACTTCAAAAATATTAAGTTTATACTCTTTATCATTAACTTGACATTTCTTAAAAGACACATTTGGAAAATTTTGTTTCTTAACTTTTTCTTTTATCATTTTGATACTAAAGTCTTCTACTCGACATCCAAAAATTATCTCTCTCAATGCACTTTTATTGAATGTGTTATATTCTTTTCCTTTATTTTCATTTTGTTTAAACACACGACATTCTGCTTCATAACTCCACTTCTCATATTTAGTAAAAATAGGAACTATAATGGATTGTGGATTTCTAATCATATTTACTACTGGTAGCTCCAAAGCATATTTGACCCTATGAGGCATTGAAAAGAATTTTAAATCGTCTTTTAAACTAAATTTCAAACAAACCCCTTTATGCTCATTAGCATAGTGTGACCACATCAATATTTCATCATTAATCTCAGAAAAACAACAAATACTGCTTTTTTCCCAAACATCTACAAGCATTTTTTTGAAATATAATTCTTTTTCTTGGAGAGACACACTTGTTTTGAAAGCAATAAATTCCTTTATATTTGGAGGGATAAACCCTGTTGATTCACAATATGATAGATAGTATAATGCTTCTTCATAAGTAAAATTTATATCAATATTAGCAACACATTCATAAGGATCATTATAACTGATAGGAGATTGGAATTGAAGCGTATTATTTTCTAAAACAAAATCACATAACGTTTTCAAGTTCATGTATTTATACAAAAACTCCGGAACAAAACCTTGCTCAATACAATCTAATACTCCTTTCTCCTCTTTTTGCAATTGTGCTCTTATCATATTATTATTTTTTACACCATAATGGATCTGGTTATAGAATGGACATGATCTACTTCGCATTTAGAATATCCATTACTTTCGATGTAAAGTAATACCCACCGGTTTTAGGGGCTCCTTGAAATTCAACAATACCTTTTTTTCTTAGGATGCGGAGATAACGTTCTGTGGTTGTTAAACTTTTATTTATTCTGTTAGATATTTCAATAGCATTTAACCCTGCAATATTTACAAGAATACCAACAATCTCATTTACACCGTCATTTACACCGTCATTTACACCGTCACGAATGAGGGTGTAAATTTCATCAAGCTTATTATCAGTCGTTTTTGATATTTTTATACTGTCGTTTATACCATCATCAGTACGAAAAGCTGGATGAATAGGTAGTGTAGTTATGAAATAACTGTAATTATCGTCTGTCTCAAAGCGTGGTTCAGGTGAGCCATTATTTTTCATTTCTTTACGAATGATGGGGATACCTGTTCCACGTCCTTCCGTCATATTCAACTCTTTGAGAAAATCACCTATTCTGCGATTTCTATATCTTCGGTTGTGGATGACTCCGCTCTGTATTTCATCCATCTTAACACTACGGTCTGGACCTCCTTGGTTTATTACTTCAATACAATCAGGTAATATCCGTATTTCTACGGGTTCTCTAATTTCCCAGTTTCTATGATAGAGAGAGTTAGCAATACATTCTTCTAAGGCTCGAAGTGGATAGTTCCATACTCGTTGCGCCTCTGCTCTATCCGGAAGTTTATATATCTGCTCTTTTAATACCATGCTCCGTAACTGAGCAAGTGCTTGTTGTATTTGTATATAAACAGGTCCGGTAATTGCCGGCTTTTCGTAGAAGGTAGGGTCGCCTAGTCCTCTCGGAAATTCCACTATTTCAATTTGAGAATATGGGAAAAACTTTTCGGGACGGTAGTTAAACATCATCAAAGCGATATTCTTTGGATAAAGCAGTTCATCGGGACCACTAACCAAATCCATTGCCCTATATATCTCATTTATGGGAGTGGTCTCAATTTGTTCTACTAAAGAGCTGTTTACATTCAGCAAAAACTCCCTTATCAAAAGCGGAGAAATATCTTCAACACTTGCTTGTGTATTAACTCTATCATCAAATGGTATCCGGCTACTTACACTTATCAACTCATCTCGTTCTGCTTTGCTCGGTTGAACAGTACTTGCATATCTACGTATGTAATAATGATGTTTTTTCTCTTTTGCCGTAATATTTTCCGGCACTTCATACGGACGACTCATACCTGCCGGAACCCATATTACTAAAAGATTTTGTTTATCAACTGTTTCAATACTAATCTTGGGTGCATAATAAGGGCGTATCAGATTGTTGTAACCAATCATTTCTTTTTGAATGGTATCCAGTTGTTCAACAGGAATGCCCATAACCGGACGTTTAGCCCTACCTTTTTCCTCTTCAGCACCAACGATAATATATCCGCCTCCAATATTCTCAAAATCATTGGCAAAAGCACAAATTGTTCGATAGATCGACGCAGGATTCCAACCTTTCTTATATTCAATCCGTTCGTTCTCTACTATACGACCGGAGATCAGCTTTTCTATGTTTACAGGTATTGCCATATTGTATTTATATCTGAACAAATTTACTCTTTATTCTCCAAAGTTCATTAACAAGCTTGCATTCTCCTTACATTTAAACATCAACCAAGCATAAAATTTAAGCAATCATTACACAAACTAAAAACCGCATGGGTACATTTCACAAAACGCATGGGTGCAATTTCGAAAACGCACGGGTGCGATCTATCAAACACATGGGTGCGATTTTAGCACTACTGTAATAAGCTGATATATAACAAAGTGAAGTTCGTCTATTTTATTGTAGATATTCAGGTAAACATACCTAATTCTGTGAATATATAATCTAACGTGACTATTAGTTTCTTTACAATAAGCAAATCCTGGGACAAAAAAGTATGTATAGTTTTTCCCAAAAGTATTAATACTTTTATAAGAAAGTATGCATACTTTTGGAAAAATCATGTATTGTTGAAGTAGAGCTTGTAATTATTTTTGATTTCAAATCTTCGGATATTGGTAGGTCGCTAAATTTGGCCGGGCATTCACTGTGTATTGGGATGATTGCTGTTGTGGGGTTTGTAAGATTGCATACATCTGCTAATGTTTGGGGGGTGGCATGTCCACTTGTGTGAAGTTCCTTTACTCTATCCTTAAACAAATCTGCAATCTTTACATATTCTTGTTTTTGATTCACGCCTTCTTTGAGATAACCCTTCCACATGGAGTAAATGAATAGTGTTTGTTCTTCCGGCAATTGAGATAGAAGCTCTTTAATCTGGTGGTAATGTTTAGCTCTAACCAACATACAGAAACCTTTCTCTTTTATTTTTGAGAATTGATTTGTGTGTCCATGGCTATAATAACACTCTGCATCAAATTTATATATCTCACTCCTATTTCCTTTTGTTTCGGTAAATATCTTAAAAACCTTCTTTTGGTATTTGTCGCAGAGAAAACTGCGATTGCTTTTCTGTGCTGCCTGATAAAAGGATGATAAGCGATCTATGTCTGTTGACGAGCAAAGAACAAATACATATTTACGTTGCTTCATCAATTCAGTAGCCTTCTGTTTTAATTCAGATTCATGCATGACGACTTCCTCTTCTGATCTTGACAGCATCGTTCCTTCTGTAATGAGGACATCTATCTGGCCTTTAGGTAATATAATTTGTTCAAGAACTTTCATTAAGCCTTTACCTAAATAGCCATGATTACGGAAATCTCCCGTGTGAAGGATGCGTTTCCCTTCTGCTTCAATTAAAAACATATAGGCATCGCAAGCGGAATGGCTAACAAAATAGGGAGTTACTTTTATGTCTTTCTTACTTAGTCACCCCTTAAAAAGCGGCTTTAAGTTTTTCACTTAATAAAATTGTCTGTATCCGTAAAATGATATAGGCAATTTTTTGTTTGTATTT
>NZ_JARXXA010000011.1 GCF_029892785.1 Parabacteroides sp. PH5-46 | reverse complement strand
CATATGTGTTATCTTTCTGTTAATCATTAATAATTAATCATTAACAATTAATTTTCTACTATGATCTTTTTTGTCATATTCCCGGCCGTTACCTTAATCACATTGGCGGTCGTTATAGCCCCGTTTACGGTAAAGGTGAGATATCCCGGGCCGCTTGCCGAACCGTTGGTGATTGTAATGTCACTACCCGTTTCTATTTCGGCTGTCCATCCTCCGGGATAGTCGGTATTAACATACACGCTGCCGGTCTCTCCTACCGCCAGGTTTAAACTACTGCGGGATACGCTCAGGAAGTAGGTGGGGTATTCAGCAGGTATGTCTATCGTTTCCCAAGTTACTACCTTGGCATTGACGGTCAACGACTGATTTTGAGTAAAACCTGTAATGCTTGCATTGAACTGATAGTGTGTATTGCGTGTTACAGCCAGGTCGGCCAGGGTAGGTCCATCGCCTTTCATCCATTCAACGGTCTTCCCCGCCATACCGTTACCTATCACCAGGGTGTACTGCCGCTTGTTGGAAGTATTGTCTGCCTGGTAGGCGTATACGGTGAGGTAGGTGTATTTATCCCGGCTGTTAAGGATGTGTTCGGGAATGTAGAAGGTGATCCCCTGGGCTTCAAAGCCACTATTGTCAGGATCATAGCCATGCGATGTATTGTTAGGTACAATAGCTGCGCCTTCGGTGATAAATCCACTTCCTTCGTAAGGGCTAGCCATCAGGTAGGATATTCCCGGCATGTGGCAGACCGTTACCTTATTGAGCAATACCTTGGTGCCGGCCAACGAAGAAGCACTATAATCGCACTTGATGTTCAGCGTTACTTTGGCATAAAGGCGTTCTACAGTTCCCAGGGGGTGGGTTGTTCCGCTTATTTCCGTCAGCTTGTTGGCTTCTGCTATTACCTCATAGCGTCCGAACATGGGTATCGGGTTGTCTTCATCCACAGTGGGGTATCCTGTGAAATTCAACTGTTTTGCTTTTATATCGCTCTCGGATACAGTCTGTCCCTCCTGCCAGCTGTCCAAATTCCAGCTGTTAACTTCGTTGGCAAAGAGTAATATCTGAAGGTATCCGGCGGGTACTATCTCTTCAAAGGTTACGCCATCAGCTTGCGGCGTAGTAGTGTTGAGTAGGCATCGTCCTGAGCGGTTCAATACGACCAGGCGTACTTTCCCAACCGCTGTCTCCGGGTCTTCATCCCCCGCCCGGGTGAGGCTCAGCTGAAGGGTGGTCATTTCCTTCTCCGGCTGCTCCACTTCCATTTCTCCCGATGTGCAGGAAAATAACCAGCACAAAGACAGGCAGGAAAGAAGGAAGATGATCTGTTGTTTTTTCGGTCTCATATATTTTGTTCTAAATTTCATTTTTCAGAAAAGATTATCCCACAACCGTTCCGCCTCCGCCGTCTATCACGATCCAGTCGTTGATGGTGATGGTGAAGTGTCCGTTTGTATGTTCAAAAAATACGTCGAGGTGGAATTCGTCGTCTATGTCCAGGTCTCCGGTGATGGATAGGGGTATCAGGAGTTCAGACAGGCTGGTATCAAGCAGTACTTCTTCATCCTCTGATTCTCCCTGATGTGTGATAAGCAGTCGCGATTCGGTCGAATGGTCGTTCAGCTCGCGCATAACGACAAACTCAGACTTGAGCGATTTTTCTTCAATACTATCCTTGGGTATATAGGTTAACCGGTTTCCGGTTATCGAATTGTCAAAGTTATAATCCCCGTTGCGCGAGGTGATGGTGCATTGGAAGCGGCTGTTACTGCCGGTACGGGTATTGTTGTCTGTAACGGGTAAGCCACGGGCTGTTACATGAATCGTATTGGTATCTTTTGTCAGATCCATCAATATGATCCTCCTTCCTTCTGCTGCTTCTATTCCGACTTCCTGTACACCTCCATAGAACAGGTGGGTAGGATGTTCGGTTACTGTGTCGTCAAGGCGGTTGAGTTTAAGCATAAATTCTTCAATAGTTGTCTGTCCCGGTATGCAGTCTGTGATATCATAGCACTCGTCGAGGTTCCCCCAGGCTACGAGTTTGTAGTTACCCGCTTTCAGGGGTACGGTCATGATGTAATTGTCCTGAAGGACTGATCCTTGGTCGCTGAACTCGCTGATGAACCGCCCGTCTTCCGAAAAGACGAAAAGCGAGATGCGTTCAACGTCAGTTGCAAACTTATCTACACCTGCTACATTCTTGATATACCGGAATTGCACGCCTATTCCACATTCCGACAAATCGTCCTGTACGCATCCCCATGAGGAGAGTAAGAATACCCATACGGTACAGAAGGCAGCAATCCGGACACTTATTTCTTTTATCGGTTTCATTTGTTTTAAAGTTTAATGTTCAATGTTCTTTGGCAATAAAAAGGAAGGGAAGCGGGCCGAAACCCGCCCTCCCTTTTTTACTTACTAAATGTTTATTATTCAAGATTACCTTGCTGGATAACAGTTGTCCATTCAGCTGGAATAATTACAGCGTGCAGGTGTGTATTGGCAACAACAGGCACCCAAGGAGTATCCTTAAGATTAGATTCCAATGGTTTACCAGGTCCAGAGATCTTGCTGATCATAACCTGATATTTATTACCACGCAACACACCCGGTTCAAGGCTGTTACCAGTTGCATCATCACCAATATCCAAACGGTAGTAGCTGGTAGCATCAGCGAATTGATAATAAGATTTATTCATGTCAGAAGCTGTTACACCAGCGATAGCTTCAGCCTCAGTCCAGTATGTATCATTCCACTCTTTCATATTTTCAAGTATCCATGCCGCTTTTTGAAGCAGTTTTATGTGTTTGAAATATGTACCGGCCTGAATCGTTCCATAAGTTAATTTCAATTCCTTGATTGTGTATATATAATCCAATGCGTTTTCTCCCCATGAAGTCTGGCCAATATTTGCTAACTGATCAACTTCTGTTTTCAGGCTAGCACTGGCTACGTTATAAGTCACATCCTTGATCACATTGTTGGGTTTGAAAACCGCTTTAATTGCAAAGAAAGAGGACTGACCTTCGAGTAGATAGTTGTGATTATTCTCAGGCAGATAGAAATACTGTGTTGGAACGGTAGTTGCAGCTGTCTTGTCTATAGCTGTCGAATAATCGATATCGCTATCGAAGTCGCTCTGTTGTGGAGTTCCACTTGACCATACGCGGTTGTAGTAATACGATTGTACGGCTTGACCTGAACCTTTGCGGATGATGTTCGTGTAGCGTGCCATATTACGGATGGTGTATTGGATATTGGAAATACCGGGGTTGTCAACATCACCAGCATGTAACACTGAATTACCCAGGTAAAGGTTAGCCTTAGCCAACATAAAGTATAACTGGATATTGAATGTATTGGTGGTCGACTCATTGGTATTTGAAGGTGTACCACCAGCTGCCGTATCTGATGCTACATCAGCAACAAGATTGTATTCCAAACTATTGTCATTACTGGCAGGTAAGCCAAAACTGCCAGAACGCTCATGTAATTTGGCAAACCCGAAGCTAGCCTGGTTGGCCTGGTTAGCATCGAAAGTAAGAGACATCAAATCACTCATCATGCTCTCACCTACTTTATAACCGGTATTGTCATCCGTTCCTATTACACTAACGATGTCATTAGGAGCTGTTGTCATACCCTTGTAGTTAGCAATAGCATAGATTTTCTTCTTACCGGCAGTAAGTAGTACTGTTGCCTTGGTGTCATTCATGAACACTTTCTTTTCAAGTACACCTGTTGACTTGTAGATAAGAAGAACTACATTACTCGGATCAATTTTACTGTCGTCTGTGTCGACAGCTGGTGATTGTTGCATTGTATACGCACGTGAATCGAGAGAGGATAGAGCGAAAGTAGCATAGGTTTCCTTACCTTCCACCTCTTCCGTGTTGTCTATCGGGTTCTTCGGGTCTGGAGTAACCTCCTCGCTCGAACAAGCCGTAAAACCAGCTGCAACGATGGCAGCCATCATAAAAAACTTAAACGTCTTTTTCATTTTTACTTGAATTTAATTAATAAAAAAAGTCTATTTAATTGTGAATTATCAATTGTGAATTATTAATTGCGAAGCAATTTCTCTGCTTCTTCTTTTCTCTTTATTTCGTCGAGGTTCTTCAGGGATGCATCAAGATTTTTCTCTGATGCACGTTTGAAGAGACTCTTTGCTTTGGCAGCATTGCCACGGAGCATTTCGAGCACCCCCAGGTTATTATAATATTCTGCCGTACCCCTAACTACATTTCCGTTCTGCGTGTTGCGTACCGCGTTCTGCAAGTAGCGCTCTGCGCGCACCTGATCGCCTGCTTTGAGTGCCGAAGCGGCTGCATTCAGGTTGGCTACCGGATTTTCGGGATAGAGCTTTACAGCTGTTTCGAATACTTCTATAAACTGCTGACTGCCTTCCGGGTAAGTGTTAGCCACGAGGAACATTTCATTGAGACTGAGCTGGCGAGGCTGTGTTTTGATCACCTGTTTGGCTTCTTCCACATTGAAGTTCTTGGCATTATAGTCTATCCTTGCTACTACACGGCGCAGTTGTGGATACAACTGATGCAGCATCTGCTGGTAAGGTCCTCCACCGTTGAGTGCCTTGAGGCGATTCTTACGCTCTTCCGGGTTGTAGTAGTTGATGATCGACAGTATCGTGCCTTTGGGTTCTATGTAAGATTGCTGTACAAGCCTGGCTAAGCCTTCCCAGTCTTCACCCCCGTAACCGATCTGGTAGAGGTGTGAAGGGATACCGGCACGCATAGACAGGTAATTGCGCAGAGCTTCCGCGCGACCTCTTGCCAGTTGGTTATTTGTATTTACATTTCCTTCGGGGGAGGCATAGCCGGTAATGAGTACACTGGTTACTGTCAGATTCTTGTCCGAACGTATGCCACCAATGATCTGTTCGATCTTGGCCAGTTCGCGCGGGTTGTTGCCGAAACTTGGATTGATCTCTGTACGTGCTACCGGGAAATCCAGGAAAACATCGCTCTGTTCGCTTCTAGCCTTTACCTGTTCCGCTTCGGGGCGGATATAGGCTACATGGATCGTGGGGTTATATTCTTTCACCCCTTCGAGTATGATACGGTTGGCCAGTTTACGACTATCCCATTCTGCCGGTTCACCTCCACATCCGCAGAGGTCGGTCTGTACATCCAGTTGTGCTTCACGCATCCAGTTTTCATAAGGTACAGCCTGGCGGTAACGAACGACCTTGCGGTTCTCAGCCTTGAGTGGAATAACGGCATAGTGTGCCGAAGCAACCTGCTTTTCCCATCCATTGAGCTCTACCTCCCTTTCAAAGGCCTTCTGGCGGTGGCGTCCGTTGACAAGCACACTCTTCATTTTCACTTCCCGTCCTTTCCCATTGCTGAGTACAGGCGTCAACTCCAGGGAACGCTCCGTATTAAGGCGCAGGGCTGTCAGGTCAATATCTATGATTAATTGCACAGAATCCTCCACCTGTCGGAGCGAATGCAGCTTCACCGTCTCAGAGGGCAACTGACCGTAAGCAGTCGTAGTCAGTAATGTTATATAAAGTCCTGCTATTGTATATAGTATCTTTTTCATTTTCAGTTATTTGATGATGTAGATTAAGGATATTCCAGCTTTTGTAGGACCGAAATAGTTTTTGGTAAAATCACCGATTTTCTCAGCACATTTCTCACAAGGATACTTGGCATGATCGAGGTAGGCGTATCCAACCCCTACAGTTGCTTCTATGCTCCAGCGTTTATTGAGGATCCATTGATAGCCATAGGAGATACCTGCACCGTAGAGATAGCCCTCGTAGCGGTGTTCATTGAGGCCGAACATCTTCAATCCTCCGACATTGTAGCCTGCCACATGTGCATGCAAGCCCATGAAGTGACCCATAAAGCGTTGGCAAAACCAGTAACGAGCCTCGGGCTGTATGGCCCAATGCTTGAGCTTGCGGTTCTTGGAGAACTCCCAGGGGTTGTAGTTTACAGGTAATTCCAGCGTCCATTTGGGAGCCAAGCCTATTTCGAGACCGAGGTTCAGCGTTGTTGTCGCGTCATACAATAGGTTCGACTTAAGGGCTACATCCTGTGATTTAATAAAGGGCGAGAAAAACGCCAGCATGGCTAGTGCCACTACAGTCTTTTTTATCCATCCAACGGTTATACAATTCTCTGTTTTCATCAATGTTAGTCTTCTATTTTTAGGCTTCCTCCTCTTTATTTTTACACTCCCTATCACTTACTAAGTGACAGTGATCTTACTTTATGAAAATGTAAGTGCCTATATTTGCAATAATTGCAAAAATCGTCCGTGCAGTTTTATAAAAAGGTAAAACTTTTTTATAAACAGGGAACACTGAAAAACGCTCTAAAATCCGTCTCAAATTGTAATAAAAAAGCCCGTTTGGGAATCTGACTGAATGAAGACTGAAAGAGTAGAATTTGCAAACATTTTGCAAACAGGTTAATATACTGCGTTTTAAATCTTTTTTCAGCTACTATCAATCCCTTTGGTGGAAGAAAAGATGCATTTGTTTCGGAGAGGGAAGAGTAATACCTTTCCTTAACAAACTAAAAAGAGTTTTTTCTGACTAAAGTTTGTGAATGCTTATTTATTTCTTCTGGCATTTACTACCTTTGCATCCTAAACCAAAATAGTGACAACTATGATTAAATACTACGAAATGATTCATTTCAACTCAACAGCCTTTATGACAAATAAGGATACAAGCTACCCTCCCGGACAATTTCTGTTTGTCTGCCCGGTTCCCGACATATATTTTCCAGCCTATTTTATATGTATATCTACAAAATCAGCGAGTGATAATTGTGAATATATTGAGAAGAATTAAGTATTTTCAACGAATTTAAATGGTAGATATTTGCAGAAACTTATTGGTTTTTCTTCTTTTTCTGTCACTTAGTAAGTGACAGATTTGTTGATAAACAAATAGATACCGCAAATATAGATAAAACCTGTCGTTTCTCCTCATTATTTTTCCGGAAATATAAATTAACTTAAATATTCTATTCTTTATATGGCATGAGTTATAGCTTTAGCTACCGTCTCATTGGCCTCATCGAGCACACTTCTGTCGAAAGAGGCCAGGTAGATGCGGGTAGTGGCCTCAGAGGTGTGCCCGAGGGCTTCGCTGATAACCGCCAGCGGCAGGTTTGCCTCCTTGGCGATAGAGGCCCAGGTATGGCGGGCTACATGCGTAGTGAGCTTGTTCTTCAGCCCCAGAAACTGTGAAATTTCTCCCAGTTTCTGGTTTTGCTTCCGCAAACCGCTCTCATACTGTAGCCGGGGAGATACATCTTTCCGGGTGATGATGGGGAGAAGGTAGGGGCTTTCTTCGGTAAGTGGACGGAAAATCTCTAGTATATCCTTAAGTTTCTGGGTCACCTTCAGTTCGATCCGCTGTCCGGTCTTCATCCGCTTGTAGGATATGACATGATTCTTGAGGTCTTCTTTTTTCAGGAAGGCCATATCCACATAAGACATACCTCGGGCATGAAAGCTGAAAAGGAACATCAGTAGCGCCTGTTGCAGGTGGAAAGGAAGTCCGGTGGACCCTGAAGGCTGTAGCTTAGCTTCCACCTTATCAAGCAGGTTCATTTCTTTTTTGCTCAGGGTACGCTTTTTAGTGGTATCATTTCCGGTGAATACATCGCGGAAGGGTGATATACTGTGTGCCTGGAAGAGACCTTCCTCTGCTGCCTTGTTGTAGATAGCCCGTAGGTTACGCATGTAAAATGAAATACTATTGCGTGCTAGCCCTTCTTCGGTAAGCTGAAACTCAAAGTTTTTCATTAACAAGGGGGTAATGGTGTCAAAGGTTATCCGGGGTTTTTTGTTGAAGTTGACAAACCTGGCCAGTACGGTCTGGTAGGCCCTGGCTGTACGTATCTGCCCCCTTTTCAACAGTCTTTCGACTAATTTGTCGGTGTAATCCGCCATGCAGATCTTTTCTTTATGCAGCCTATAGGCAGCAGCTACTTTGGCAGCATCGGGTGTGCCTTCCCTTTCAAGCCGTAAGGCGGTGGATTCAACAAAGTAGCGGTCACTTTCCAGCTCCGCTTTTGCCCACGCCAGGTGGGCGGATCGATCCCCTCCGGCAGCCTGGGAGATAATCATCTGCCTGTCTAAATTCCACTCACAGGGATACAGTTGGATACGGGTTGACACATTGTACGCAGTACGATTGCTGATAATACGTACAAAAAGGCGAGAAGCACGGCCTTCCACACTGGAGGCCCGCAACATAAACTTTACGGAAATCATCTTATCTTTCTTTTTAAGGTTAAAAAAACGCCAAGTCCAAAAGGATTAGTCATTGAATACGTCTGCTAAAGTATAAAAAACACAGAGAATTGCAAAGTGTCAAATTGTTAATTTACCCCTTGCTTGCAGGCCGTATTTGGGACTGAAGCAGGGTTTGCTTGCAAAGAAGGCGTTTATTTGGCACTTAAGCTTTGTTGTTTTGCAAGCTGCAGCACGCAGAACGGAACACGCAGAACGCTCTTTTAAACATTTTTCGTCTATTATTCTATATTCTTTAACCCAAACCTGTCTTTTTGTTATCTTAAAAAGAATAGCGTTTTTGGGTGGCTTTTGCGTTAAAAAGTGCTTCGTTTTACACATTCTCGCCACTTGATTTTAAGCTTGGCCGGAATAGTCAAAAAATCATTTGGATGAATCTCCGGAATCATTTGGATCAATGGGGGAATTTAATTGGATGATTTACTGAAATCATGAAGATAAAATGGGGAAAAGTCGGCATTTTTAGCAAATATATGTTAAATATCGACGAAAATACATTAAAAAATCTTTCCAGTTTTTATTTTTTGTCGCTTTTGAATAAAAGAAGCGTTAGTGAAAATTTATCTTTTGACGAAATATGTAAGTGTATAATGTTTTTTAACAACAAAAAGACAGTTACATTGGGGGATAAAAAAGCCTATCGGTTTTCTGCATCATATTTGGGAAGTAATCTGTAATTTTGCATGGTGAATAAAGAGATAAAGCCATATTATGACTTCGGGGATTTCTTAAGAAAGGTATTCCCTTTCAAGGTACAGAAGATATCGGTGAATGCCGGTTTTACCTGTCCGAACCGAGATGGGACAAAGGGCTGGGGAGGGTGTACATATTGCAATAACCAGACATTCAGCCCGGAATATTGCCAACCTAACAAATCCGTGACCGAGCAACTGGAGGAAGGCATCCGCTTTTTCTCCCACAAATACCCGGAGATGAAATACCTGGCCTATTTCCAGTCATATACAAACACGTATGATGCGCCCGACTCTTTAATCCGCAAATATGAGGAAGCGTTGGCCTTCCCTGAAGTGGCGGGTTTAATTATCGGCACACGCCCGGACTGCATGCCGGATGTGTTGTTGGATTATTTTACGGCTTTGTCGGAAAATAAATTCGTAATGATCGAATACGGGGTGGAAAGCACGTTGGATCGAACGCTGATACGCATTAACCGTGGACATACGTATGCGGAATCGGAAGAGGCTATTCGCCGGACGGCAGAAAGAGGTATTTATACCGGCGCTCATCTGATACTGGGCTTACCGGGCGAAAACAGAGAAGAAATATTGCATCACGCAGATATCGTATCGGACTTGCCAATCACTACACTGAAGCTACATCAGCTACAACTCATACGTCAGACACGAATGGCTAAAGAGTTTGCCGAACAGCCGGAGGACTTTCACCTGTACACTGCGGACGAATATATAGAACTGGTTATAGACTTTATAGAAAAATTAAACCCCTCTATGGTGGTAGAGAGGTTTGTATCTCAATCCCCCAAAGAGCTGTTGATCGCTCCCGACTGGGGATTAAAAAATTATGTATTTACTGCAAAAGTCTGCAAACGCATGACCGAACGCCAAACATGGCAGGGACGGCTGTTTACTCCTTCTTCTCAGTAAGCAAATCGCCCTGATACGTAATTGCCTGTCGGTTGACAGGTGTTACCTGTATCGTTGACGAACCGTTTTTGAATATCTGTATATTAAATGTATAGCTGTCTTCGTCCGTACGGGTCTTGAATATGATCCGGGCTGTTCCTTTCTTGTCATAAGACAGGGTGTGCTCCGTCATAGTAGACGTAAAACGCATCCTCTCTCCTCCTCCGTAAGGAACACTATACGCCCTGCCGAAATAAGGGAGATAGGAAAGAACCGAATCACCTCTTAATTCCAGCGAGTATAAAGAGGTTAGATTAACCGAACGCCCACCCATTGGTAGCGCACGTGTTACTTCAACGGTATATCTGCCGCCATTAACCAGCTCCTTCACCAGTTGCGCTTTCTTTTCTTTCTTGCTCTTAGCCTCTTGTGCTAAAAGAGATTGCCCTCCAAAAAAGAGGGCAATTCCCATTACTAAAAATAACCTTAACCTAAATCTTTTCATTTACCTTGAATCTATCTCAAAAACTAACACACTATCTCTTTATAATAATCTCTATATAAATAAGACAATAAATACAGAAAAAAGTTTAAATCTCCCCGTTAATATATTTTAAAATAAACTTCTAAACAGAAAGCGAATTAAATACAGTATAGTGAGTACCTTTGTCAAAATAGCACCTATAGTATGGCTAAAATAACGGTAAAAAACACAGAAATAGTCTTTCACAAAAAAGATCAGGAGGATTACATATCCCTGACCGACATTGCTAAAATTCGAGATACAGAGAATCCTTCGCAGATAATCAGCTTATGGTTAAGAACCTACAGCACTATTGAGTATATCGGTCTATGGGAAATGCTAAACAATCCCAATTTTAACCCCCACATTTATGAGGGGTTTAAAAACGAATCGGCAAAACCTCATTTCTGGATGTCACCACAAAAGTGGATCAACGAAACAAATGCCATTGGGATGACCTCAAAATCCGGACGCTATGGCGGAGGAACATACGCCCATTCAGATATTGCTTTTAAATTTGCAGCGTGGATTTCGGCAGAATTTGAACTATACCTTGTTACGGAGTTCAAGCGACTGAAAATCGAGGAACAAAAAACGCTCGGTTGGTCTGCAAAACGAGAACTGGCAAAGATCAACTACCATATTCATACAGATGCAATTAAACACAATTTGATCCCTGACGAACTCACAGCAAAACAAACCTCTATTATTTACGCCAGTGAAGCCGATGTGCTGAATGTGGCACTATTCGGAGTAACGGCAAAAGATTGGCGGGAGTCCAATCCAGACCTTAAAGGCAATATTCGCGATTATGCAACCATAAATGAGTTAATCTGCCTGTCTAATATGGAGAATCTAAATGCTGTATTTATCAATGAGGGGCTTCCACAACGAGAACGGCTGATAAAATTGAACCAGATTGCAATTCAGCAAATGCGGGTTTTGGCAGAAGTCGAAGGTCGGAAAACGCTGAAATAAAGTGTATTCATCAATTGGCCAAGTCTCCCCGTTAATATATTTTAAAATAAGAGATTCTGTTTGCAAACTATTTTATACGATATTTGTTTTCAGATTAGAGAGTATATCTGTTAAAACTAACAATACATGGAAAAAAAGCAAACCTGGAAAGGGCTAACCAAGCAAGAAGTAGAAGAAAGTCGTCGCCTGCATGGCGAAAATGTATTAACCCCTCCTCCCAAAACCCCGCTATGGAAATTGTTTATCGAAAAATTTGATGATCCGATCATCCGCATCCTGCTATTGGCCTGGTTTCTATCCATGATTATTGCCGGCGTACACTGCTGGGGGCCGGAAGCAAAGGGATTCACTGCCTTTCTTGAGCCTATCGGAATATTTTTCGCCATTTTATTGGCAACCGGTGTAGGCTTTGGCTTTGAAGTAAAAGCCAACAAAGCATTTGACGTATTAAACACGGTGAATGACGACACGCTTGTAAAAGTGATCCGTGACGGAAATATCAGCCAGATCTCTAAAAAAGAAGTGGTAGTAGGCGACATCGTACTCCTGGAAGCCGGAGAAGAGATCCCTGCCGACGGGCATTTATTGGAGGCCATCTCCTTGCAAATCAACGAATCGACTCTAACCGGCGAGCCGGTAATCAGCAAGACAACAGATGAAGCGCACTTCAACAAAGATGCAACCTACCCTTCAAACGTTGTTATGCGCGGAACGACAGTTGTAGACGGACATGGCGTATTTGAAGTAGAAAAGGTAGGCGATGCTACCGGCTACGGCAAAGTATATGAAGGCTCACAGATAGATAATGACATAGATACTCCTTTGCAGATACAGCTAAAAGGCTTGGCGGGAGTTATCAGCAAAGCAGGCTACACAATCGCCGGGCTGACATTTGTGGCATTGGTTACCAAACTATTGATTTCCTCTTCCGGTGTACCTATCATGGATCTGGTGAGCGACATACTAAATATCTTCATGGTAGCCGTTACATTGATTGTCGTATCTGTGCCCGAAGGCCTCCCGATGAGCGTAACACTCAGCCTGGCGCTTAGCATGAACCGCATGCTGAAAACCAACAATCTGGTGCGAAAAATGCATGCCTGCGAAACAATGGGAGCGACAACCGTTATCTGCACAGACAAAACCGGCACCCTGACACAAAATCAGATGCAGGTATATCAAACTAACTTTTACAACCTGAAAGACCAGCAGCTGGGAGAGGATGAATTGAGTAAGCTGATCAAAGAAGGAATCTCGGCTAACTCAACGGCCTACCTTGACTTCTCGGAAGAAAAAGTAAAAACACTCGGTAATCCGACAGAAGCCGCACTGCTATTATGGCTGAACAGCAAAGGAGAAAACTACCTGTCGCTGCGAGAGGATGCCGAGGTACTAGAACAACTCACCTTTTCTACCGAGCGTAAGTATATGGCAACCCTGGTTCATTCGCCCTTATTAAAGAAAAAGGTACTGTATGTAAAAGGAGCGCCGGAAATTGTACTGGCTCAGTGTAAACGGGTAGCGATAGACGGCACATACAAAGCTGTAGAAGCCAGCAGGGAAGGCATTGAAGAGCAATTACTGGGCTATCAGAACCAGGCCATGCGTACCCTGGGCTTTGCCTATCAGATTGTAGAAGAAGGGGAAGATACGAATTTCTTTGCCGAAGGGCGTCTGCATCAAACAGACCTCACGTATATAGGCATTGTTGCTATTTCCGACCCGGTAAGAAAAGATGTTCCCGAAGCCGTAGAGAGCTGCCTGCATGCAGGTATTGACGTAAAAATAGTAACCGGCGACACACCCGGAACGGCTCGTGAAATAGGCCGTCAGATCGGCATCTGGCACAAAGAAGACACGGAGTACAACATTATTACCGGACAGTCTTTTGAAATGCTCAGCGACGAAGAAGCCTTGCAACGTGTGATGGATCTGCGGATTATGTGCCGCGCCCGCCCGACAGACAAACAAAGACTGGTAAAGCTTTTGCAGAAGAAGAATGCGGTTGTAGCCGTAACCGGAGACGGGACAAATGATGCGCCTGCCCTGAAAGCCGCACAGGTAGGTTTATCCATGGGGGACGGCACATCAGTAGCTAAAGAAGCCAGTGATATCACGATATTGGACAACTCATTCAGCAGTATTACCCGGGCCGTTATGTGGGGACGTTCGCTGTATCGCAACATCCAACGCTTCCTGTTATTCCAGCTAACCATCAATGTGGCAGCCTGTCTGATTGTATTGCTCGGTTCACTGATGGGTACCGAATCGCCCCTTACCGTAACACAAATGTTGTGGGTAAACCTGATTATGGACACATTTGCAGCAGCAGCACTTGCCTCTTTGCCTCCGAATGAAAAGGTGATGAACAGAAAGCCGCGTAAAAGCGGAGTGGGTGGCGACTTTATCATATCACGCCCAATGGCTTACAATATATTCATCGTAGGCACACTGTTCGTAGCATTACTGCTGGGCATCCTGGTTTATTTCAACAAGACAGAAGGTCTGCTGACTCCCTACGAACTTTCGATGTTCTTTACAATCTTTGTTATGTTGCAATTCTGGAATATGTTTAATGCCAAGGCTTACGGCGACACCAAATCGGCCTTCTCCGACCTGAAAGGCAGCAAAACCTTCTTGCTTGTAGCATTACTCATATTGGTTGGCCAATATCTGATTGTAACCTTCGGAGGAGAAATGTTCAACGTAGTACCGCTAAGCTGGAAAGACTGGGGCATCATTACAGCCACCACATCGGTTGTATTATGGATAGGCGAAGCCATCCGACTGGCACGAAGACTGATGCACAAAGAATCATAACAAAAAAAACGACAGAGTTGATCTTTCACTCTGTCGTTTTTACGATATACTTATTTCTAACACACAAATTCTTAATCTCTCCTACCTAGGAATATCCAAATGTAGTATAACAGGGTAGCCAACGAACCTAAAGCAGCCACTACATAGGTGTAAGCAGCCGAACGTAAAGCGTCTACTGCTTTATCATAGGTATTGGCATTGGTAATTCCGGCATTGCTCAACCAGGCTACAGCCCGTTGGCTGGCATTTATCTCAACCGGTAATGTTATAAAACTAAACAAGGTAGTGGTTGCAAACAAGATGATCCCAAACAACAGCAGTTGAGGGAATGTATTGATAAGCAACATACCACCCAGCAATACCCACGTCATAATGTTGGATGAAAAACTAACAATAGGAACCAAGGCCGAACGCATCTTCAAGGGTGCATAAGCAGTGGCATGCTGAACGGCATGTCCACATTCATGAGCCGCTACAGCCGCAGCAGCAATGCTGTTGCTATTGTAAACAGACTCGCTCAGGTTCACCGTATGGTTCGTAGGGTTATAATGGTCGGTTAAATGCCCAGGGGTTGAAATGACTTGCACGTCATAAATGCCATTATCGCGCAACATCTTCTCTGCAACGTCTCTTCCCGTCATTCCGTTCGGAACAGGGATCTGCGAATACTTTTTAAACTTGCTTTGCAAACGATAAGAAACCAGCCAGCTTAAAATAGCAATTCCAATAAAGATAATCCAGTAAGCCATAATCGTACTTATTTAGTTTAAAACAACAAAACTCCAATCTCTTTTGTTTTCGGATAAATGTACAAAAACTTTGCCAAAAGCAAAAATGGCAGATATCTGCCATTTTCACCTGTTTATTCTTCTGTATATCGTATGATGGTTTGCTCCCTGTCAGGACCCACAGATACAATCTTTATAGGCACTTCCAGTTCCTCTTCCAAGAAGTTGAGGTACGCATTGAACTCTTCGGGAAATTCGTCTTCGCTTTGCATTTTTGTCATGTCGGTCTTCCATCCCGGCAGCTCAACGTATATTGGTTCCAGGGTGTCGTCTACCTCATAAGGGAACTCGGTTACATCTTCTCCGTTCATACGGTACGCCACACATGCCTTTATCGTATCGAAGCTGTCTAACACATCGCTCTTCATCATGATCAGCTGAGTTACGCCATTAATCATAATTGCATACTTAAGCGCTACCAGATCAATCCAACCGCAACGGCGTTTGCGTCCGGTTACCGATCCGAACTCATGTCCTATCTGGCAGATAGCCTCTCCTGTTTCGTCAAAAAGTTCGGTAGGAAAAGGACCGCTACCCACACGGGTACAATAGGCTTTAAAGATACCATACACCTCGCCTATATTACGGGGAGCTACCCCAAGCCCGGTACAACATCCGGCAGATATGGTATTGGAGGAAGTAACAAAAGGATACGAGCCAAAGTCTATATCCAGCATCGTTCCCTGAGCACCTTCTGCCAGGATGGATTTCTGTTCTTTCAGCGCCTGATTAATAACATGCTCGCTATCTATCAGCCTGAATTTCTTCAGGTACTCTACAGCATCCAGCCATTCTGCTTCCAGCTCTTTGATGTCATAAGTATAATTCAAAGACTGAAGTGTAGCTTCATGCCGGGCTTTAGCTGCGGCATACTTGGCTTGGAAATTGTGCAGCAAATCACCTACACGCAAACCATTACGACTTATCTTGTCGGTATACGTAGGACCAATCCCCTTACCGGTAGTGCCAATTTTCCCTTCTCCTTTAACAGATTCGTAAGCTGCGTCCAACAAGCGGTGAGTCGGCAGGATAAGGTGCGCCTTCTTAGAGATAGACAAACACTTCGTCAGATCATGTCCGCTGGCTGCCAAAGCCTCGGCCTCCTGTTTAAACAACAGGGGATCCAACACGACGCCATTCCCTATTATATTTGTTTTCCCTCCCTGAAAAATACCGGATGGAATAGAACGCAGGATATACTTCTGCCCATTAAACTCTAATGTGTGTCCTGCATTGGGACCTCCCTGAAAACGTGCGATCACATCATATTCAGGCGTAAGCACATCGACAATTTTTCCCTTGCCTTCGTCGCCCCATTGCAAACCTAATAATACATCTACTTTCATTGTTGTCTGTAAACTGTTTATTTATTTCGTTTATTTAATTCCTTTTGTTGCTTATTCTTGCACCTGGCGCAAAGACCATATATGTATAGCGAATGAAAAACAGGCGTAAACCTGGGTGTTTTCAACGTATGAATAAGACCCTTCAGATGGGCATTCTTCAACTCGCGTACAGAGCTACATTTCATACAAATAAGATGTAGGTGAGAGTCTGCTAGCCGTCGCAATTCATATTGCACTAATTGAGTAGTTACCTGATGCCGCACAATAATCCCCGCATCCGTCAGCACATCCACGGTATTATAGAGAGTTGCTTTACTTACATGAAAATTGGCAGTCAGCAGGCGTTGATGTAACGTTATGATATCAAAATGCTCGGAGAAATTACAAATCTCTTCCAGAATTGCATATCTCTCCTTTGTTTTACGCAGTTTCTTTTCGGTAAGATACGCGGTGAAACTATCCCGTATCTCTTTTTGTATCTTGCTGTCCATGAAAATATAGGCTCCGTGCGGTGAACAAAGTTAAGGTATTTCTTGCGAAATCAAAAGTTTAATGATAATATTCAAACTCAAATTTAAGATCATTAAGAAATTCCTGTCGTTCGGGAAAATCCGACGAGGCGTAATCAGCGATGGATTCCAGCACTGCTTTTGCCTGTCCGGCAGACTGCCGCCCATATCTTTTCAGCGCCAGAAGAGCAGCTCGCTGCAAACGCGACACTCCCCCATCCATTGCCTTGCGGGCTTCCCGAATAAGCGCTTCTGCATGAAGTCTCTCCAAAGATGCCCCGGCAACACATAAACGAGCATACAGAAGAAAGCCGACCACCGGCACATATTCTTCTTTTCGCATAATCCAGGCAGCGGCCAATTCTTCGGCAAAGGGAAGATGCTGCAACAGATTCATGGCATACTGCTCCGCTATTTCCTGATGCCGGACTTCTCCGGTCCAGCGTTCGGCTTGCTCCTGTTTAAAGGAGCTAACCGGTTGCAATAGGGTTGCCAATATTTTCAGTTCACGCACATCTTCCTTCCACAATAGCTCAGCCAAGGCGGCATCCGGCGGATAAGAAGCGGCTATCTCTTTAATCTTCGGCAATGATACTCCAAAGTTCAGTTTATAGTCAAGCCCCTGCTCGCGCATACTAGTGGAAACCACCCCGTTCATAGACAAACGAAGGCGGCTTCGGATATCTCTGATTGTATCCTTCATATCAGTTATAGCTCGGCAAAAAAGAATAATCTTTGCTGTAACGAAGCATCTGCTCCGTATATCCTTCCGTATAGTCAAGAACAATATCCGTAACTTCTCCTTTCGCATTTTTGACTTCTTTCATTACCGGATTCACAAAACCTCTGTAAGGCGAGAGATTCAGGCGAGCATAACGCTCCAGCACCTCTGCATGTAAGACAGGGTCTACTTTCACGGCATAATCCTCCACCAAACGCTGACCGGCGGCATAATCTCCCTCGCTCTTTATACGTTGTGCCTCAGCCAGCAGTTGTCCGAAAAGGTTACGCAACTTAATATAATCGTTGATTACAACATAGGTTTTATTGTCTTTCTTTTTCAGTTCTACAACCTTATCCGCCTGTCCTTTTTCATACACCCAACGGGCGATTAACTGCCGATTACGCATGTGAGCCTCTTCCATGTTTTTACCCAAATCGATGCGTACCAGCTGAGTCATCAGCCCATTCATCATAAATTTGTAATATTCGGATTTATATGCGTCTTTATCAGGAACAAGTCCCAGTTCCAACAATTTGGCATCGCCCATATAGTATAGTCCGAACAGATCGGCTCTGGCTTCTTCCAGGGTAGAGCTATACGATTTCAAGGCATTAGGATCTACACCCGGAAGGATTATACCTGACCCATGCCCCAGGCATTCATGCAAGTCGGTATGCAGGTTATCGGTAATAAAACCATACTTCTTAATCAATTCCCGTTCGGCATCACTCCATACAAACTCTTCATTGAAACCACCACCTTGCGAAGCCTTATCGTAAGCCTCCGTAATGTTCTCTATCGTTACCGACTTAGAGCCGTGTATATGACGGATCCAATCGGCATTCGGCAGGTTAATACCAATCGGAGTAGCCGGATAACAGTCTCCTCCCAGCATCGCCACAGTAATTACCTTGGCAGTTACGCCTTTCACCTCTTTTTTCTTGAAACGGTCGTCCATCGGCGAGTGATCTTCAAACCATTGAGCATTATTACTGATTACCTTTGTACGCTCGGTAGCTTCTTTGTTGATAAAATTAACGGTTGACTCCCAGCTTGCTTTCATCCCCAGCGGATCGCCGTACGTCTCCGTAAAACCATTGATAAAGTCAACATCCGACTGTGTATCGTTCACCCACAGGATGGCATACTCATCAAAGGTTCTTAAATCACCGTTCTTATAATAAGCTATCAACTTTTCTATCACTGCTTTTTGCGTATCATTCTCAGCAAAAGCAACGGCTTTCTCCAGTTCCGAAACGATCTTCTCTATAGCCTCGGTATATAAACCTCCGACTTTCCACACCTTCTCTACAATCCGACCATCCGCTTCTTTCACCAGACGGCTATTCAAACCATAGGAAATGGGTGTTGAATCATTCGGGTTACGCATTTCGTCATAAAATTTCTCAACTTCTTTCTGCGTAATTCCTCCGGCATAATAGTTATTGGCTGACGCCAGAATGAGATCCTGCTCTCCACTCTGAACTGTCTTTTTCGACATAATTTCGGGATTAAATATAACCGGATATATTTCCTCCATAAACTGGTCAACGTTCTGTCCCGGACGTAATGGCAAATGAGAAGCATCAATACTCTTTATGCAGTCGGTCAGAAATTCGGGCGTAAAACCTGGGACAAACTTGTCTTCTCCGTAATGATGATGAATACCATTGGAGAACCAAACCCGCTTCAGATATACCTTTAAAGCCTTAAACTGCACATCGCCATGATCCCACTTATACTCTGCATAAACCGTTTCCAGCAAGCGACGTATTACCAGATTGTAACGATTATTCTGATCGAACAATATATCACGCCCCATCAAACCCGCTTCCGACAAATGATAAAGCAACTGTTTTTGCTTTAAAGACAAAGACTCAAAACCCGGCACCTGATAACGCAGGATCTGCAAATCGGCAAACTGATCTACTTCATAACTAAAGGTTCCTTTTTGTCCCGTAGCATCCGTATTCTTATGACCGGTACAGGCCATCATTAGTATTGACATACATCCAATTATTAACTGTTTCATAATTATATAGTATCTTAATATGCTTACAAAAATACACATTTGCCTTTATTGAACAGCCATACATACTAATTTTCCACCTAATCCCATGTATTTTCTCTTATTATGTGTACCTTTGTGGAGTGATTATTGTTGATTATTGATTTTGAATTTATACGCGGTACGAATATGAATGAAGAGGGCAAAAAGAGCTTGAATTTTATTGAGGTTATTGTAGAGAAGGATCTGGCAGAAGGAAAGAATGGGAAAAGAGTGCAGACGCGCTTCCCGCCGGAGCCTAACGGCTATCTCCATATCGGGCATGCAAAAGCGATTTGCATGGACTTTGGCATTGCCGAACGATATAAAGGGATCTGTAACCTTCGGTTTGATGACACCAATCCGGTAAAGGAAGATGTAGAGTATGTAGATTCTATCATGGAAGATATTAAATGGTTAGGCTTCCAGTGGAATGAAATTTATTATGCGTCCGACTACTTTCAGCAGTTATTTGATTTTGCCGTTCAGCTCATTAAAGAAGGAAAAGCGTATATCGACGAACAGAGCGCCGAAGAAATTGCCAAGCAAAAAGGAACTCCTACGCAAGCCGGGACTGAAAGCCCCTATCGGAACCGTCCGATAGAAGAAAACCTGGATTTGTTTATGCGTATGCAAGCCGGCGAGTTTGAAGACGGGCGAATGATTCTACGTGCCAAGATAGATATGGCATCGCCCAATATGCACTTCCGCGATCCGATTATGTACCGCATTATCAAAGCACATCCGCATCATCGTACAGGCACACAGTGGAACGTATATCCAATGTACGACTTTGCCCACGGACAAAGCGATTACTTTGAAGGGGTTACCCATTCATTGTGTACACTTGAGTTTGAAGTGCATCGTCCGCTGTATGACTATTATCTTGATTTATTGCAGAAAGATGACTACCGTCCCCGCCAGTTAGAATTCAACCGCCTCAACCTTACGTATACCGTCATGAGTAAACGTAAGTTATTACAACTTGTAAAAGAAGGTCTGGTGAACGGATGGGACGACCCGCGCATGCCAACTATCTGCGGATACCGCCGCAGGGGATACACACCGCAGGCTATCCGCAACTTTATTGACAAAATAGGATATACCAAATATGACGGCATTGTAGATGTAGCACTGCTGGAACATGCCATACGTGAAGACCTGAATGCAAAGGTTACCCGGGTTTCAGCCGTACTGGATCCGGTTAAATTGATCATCACCAACTATCCGGAAGGACAGGTAGAAATGATGGATACAATTAACAACCCGGAAGATCCATCAGCCGGAACACATGAAATCGCCTTTAGTCGTGAGCTATATATTGAGCGAGACGATTTTATGGAGGATGCTCCAAAAAAATATTACCGCCTGACTCCAGGTCAGGAAGTGCGTTTGAAAAGTGCCTACATAATTAAATGTACAGGCTCAAAGAAAAATGCAGCCGGAGAAATAGAAGAGATATATGCAGAATACGACCCAATGACAAAAAGCGGCATGACAGACAGTAGCCGTAAAGTAAAAGGTACGATACACTGGGTTTCGGCAGAGCATAGTTTGCCAGCCGAAGTAAGATTGTATGACCGCTTATTTATGGTTGAGAATCCTTCGGAAGAGAAAGACAAAGATTTTCAGGAATTGCTGAATCCGGATTCACTTACTGTTTTAACTCATTGCAGGGTAGAAGCCGAATTGCAGAACGCAAAGCCATACGACAACTTCCAGTTCCAACGCATTGGTTATTTCAATGTAGACCCGGACAGTCAGGATGGCAAATTGGTATTCAACCGTACCGTATCCTTGAAAGACGTCTGGAGTAAAGTCAAACAATCCCTTTAAAAATGAAAAAAGAAAACTATTCAATATTACTGGAACGCTATCTGAAAGCACGAGAAGAGGGCAAAGAGCCCTACTTCGATGCCGACGAGATAGATTATATGTTGGATAGTTTTGAAGAAAAGGAAGACTTTACACACTATGAAGGAGTGCTGACGTTGGGGTTAAAGCTTCACCCGATGAGCATAGACCTTAAAATCCGAAAATGTAAATTTCATTTATACAATGAGGAATTTAATGAGGCTTTGGCATTGGTGGACAACATATCTGAAACCAACAATATGGAGCTGGATATGATTCGCCTGGAATGTTATTGCACGCTGGATCAGTATAAAAAAGCACTGGATTTTCTGGACAAACTACTAGCTGATACGTCTTGCGACTATATTGAAAACATCTTTGAATTTCTCGCCCAGGTACTGATCGACCTGGGAATGCTAAAAGAAGGAGACGAAATTATCCATCGTGGATTAAAGGCCTATCCCGATAATTACATATTAAAGGAAGAGCTCTGTTATCTATACGAAATAAACGGAAATCATGCCGAAGCCATCCGTTTATGCAATGAAATGATAGACAAAAAGCCCTATTCGTACGACTCCTGGTTTACACTGGGGCGCCTTTATTCCCTAACCAATGAATTTGACAAAGCAATAGATGCCTTTGATTTTGCAATAACCTGCGATGTTCCGGATATGGAGTTACTGACCCTGAAAGCTTATTGCCTGTTCATGAATGAGAATTACAAAAAGGCGCTGGACGTATATAAAGAGCTAATGGATAGCATGGAACAGGTAGATCGTGTTAAACAGTTAATGGCCGACTGCTACATCAAGCTGGATGAATATGAAGAAGGCTATCAGCTATTGAAAAAGCTAATGGATGATTCAAATAGCAAAATTGAGGTTACAACTTATATTAACTTTTTCCATTGTTGCATAGAAACAGACCGTAAAGAAGAAGCATCTCAGTCGCTTGCAAAAGCGGCAAAACTCTTCCCCGACAATGTTCGTATCTTATCGCTACTGGCTCTTTCTCACATCGAAAACGACAAAGAGGATCTTGCCCTATCCATTACCAATAAGATTTTCAGACAATTGGATCAGATGAAGAAAGGATATACAGATGAAGGCAAACATATTCCGCCGGAAGACCTCATAAAAGAATATCTCAACAATAAAAAAAACAGCAACTAATCACTTATGAACAGACAAATAAAAGACTATGCCCTAATTATGCTTAAAGGAATAGGTATGGGCGCTGCAGACGTTGTTCCCGGAGTTTCAGGTGGTACAATCGCATTCATAGTCGGCATATACGAAGAGCTTATCGAATCCATCAAAAGTATAAATGCTAGTTCTTTAAAATTACTGTTTACCGGGCAATTGGCCGCTTTCTGGAAAGCTGTTAACGGGAATTTTCTACTTTCATTGGTCACCGGAATAGCCATCAGTATTTTTTCATTGGCAAAAGTGATCACTTATTTATTGGAAAACCACCCTATATTGGTTTGGGCTTTCTTTTTCGGACTGGTACTTGCTTCCACCCTCTTTGTATCTAAAGATATAAAGAAATGGGATTGGAAAACGATCCTCTGTTTTATCATCGGTGCCGTAATTGCATTTTACATTACTGTTGCTACCCCGGCAGAAACACCTAACGGTTTATGGTTTATTTTTCTTTGCGGAGCTATTGCTATCTGTGCCATGATTTTACCGGGTATATCCGGCAGTTTTATACTCGTCCTTCTGGGTAAGTATTATTACATTATGGAAGCTGTCAAGAGTCTTGATATCGTCACAATGCTTGTATTCATTTGTGGAGCCGTTATTGGCATCACCTCTTTTTCCCGTCTATTATCCTATCTTCTTCACAAATTCCACGATACCACAATCGCCATCCTGGCCGGTTTCATGCTCGGCTCCCTCAACAAAGTATGGCCTTGGAAAGCCGAAGACGCCATCAGCAACATCCTGCCCAACCAACTAATCTGGGAAGGCTTCGGTCTGATGATCCTCGGTTTCGCCATCGTTTATTTCCTGGAAAAGCTTTCCAGAAAATAAAAGGCAGTACGCAAGCACGAAACACGCAGAACGGGGGATTACCCAGACGAACAACTTGCATTAATTAACACCAAATATTTTGACTATGAGAGAGATTAAATGTTTTGAGGATTTGAATATCTGGAAAGAAGGTATGCGACTTAGTGTAAGCATATACTACTTATTTCGCGACTGTAAGGATTACGGATTAAAAGATCAGATACAACGAGCTGCAGTTTCTATACCTTCCAATATCTCTGAAGGATACGAACGTCAAACGAACAAAGAATTTATTCAATTCCTGTATATTGCTAAAGGCTCATGCGGAGAATTAAGAACTCAATTATACTTAGCAAAAGAGTTAGCGTATATACAACAAGACAATTTTATCGTGCTATTAGACAAAGCAAAGCACTTGTCATCCATGATCAATAACTTTATAAAAGCCAGAAGAGAAAAGTTCTGATCCAATCCGTGTTCCGTGTTCCGTGCTGCGTACTGCAGAAAAAAGCTTCGCATTTTTTTAGCGTAGCGTTTTTTTTCTTTCGGAAAATAGTTTAGATTTGTGATGAGATAGCAAATTGTCAGAAATAAATCTAATATTAGCGTATAGTAAGGATGAAAAATGAAGAAAAAGTAAGTGGATTACCCGAAAATGCTTACCGCGAGTTAAAAGAAGGCGAAGAATATAAGCCTATCATGTCTCCCCATAAAGTATATCGTGAGGTTACTCCTTGGTCTGTATTCTGGGGCTTGGTGATGGCTGTTGTATTCAGTGCAGCAGCAGCCTACCTGGGACTGAAAGTCGGACAGGTATTTGAGGCTGCAATACCTATTGCTATCATAGCCGTCGGATTATCAAGTACTTTTAAGCGTAAGAATGCTTTGGGTGAGAATGTGATCATCCAGTCTATCGGAGCTAGTAGCGGTGTTATTGTGGCGGGTGCTATATTCACTTTGCCGGCTATTTATATTCTGCAAGACAAATATCCGGAAATCACTGTCAATTTCTTTGAAGTTTTCATGAGTTCGCTGCTGGGAGGAATTCTTGGCATTCTCCTGTTAATACCTTTCCGCAAATACTTTGTATCCGACATGCATGGGAAATATCCTTTCCCTGAAGCAACGGCCACTACACAAGTGCTTGTTTCCGGAGAAAAAGGAGGGAACCAGGCCAAGCCATTGATATTTGCAGGTTTGATTGGCGGAGTGTATGATTTTATTATCGCCACATTCGGTTGGTGGAATGAAGTGATTACTACCCGCATGGTAGGAATAGGTGAAGTGTTGGCAGATAAAGCTAAACTTGTCTTCAAGGTTAATTCAGGTGCTGCCGTATTAGGTTTAGGTTATATTATCGGTTTGAAATATTCACTTATTATATGTGCCGGATCATTCTTGGTATGGCTGGTTATCATTCCTTTATTATCTGCCTTCTGGGGTTCAGAAGTATTAACCTTGGGGAACAACGCCATAACTGCCACTGTAGGCAGTATGACTCCCGAACAAATATTTACCACCTATGCCCGGCACATCGGTATCGGAGGTATTGCAACAGCCGGGGTGATAGGAATTGTTAAATCATGGGATATCATACGCGGAGCAGTCGGCTTAGCGGCCAAAGAGTTGAAAGGTAAAGGCGGGGCACAAACCGAAAAAGAAACACTTCGCACACAGAAAGACCTCTCAATGAAGATTATCGCTATCGGAATTCTCATCACATTAATTATTACCTACCTATTCTTCTATTTCGGCGTATTGGAAAACTGGTATCAGGCCTTAGTTGGTTTGTTGGTAGTTGGTATTATTGCCTTCCTGTTCACTACGGTAGCGGCTAATGCAATCGCAATTGTAGGTACCAATCCGGTATCAGGTATGACATTGATGACATTGATTTTGGCTTCTATCATCCTTGTATCAGTTGGACTGAAAGGAGCAGCCGGTATGGTTTCTGCCCTGATAATCGGAGGAGTAGTTTGTACAGCCCTGTCAATGGCCGGAGGTTTTATTACCGATTTAAAGATCGGTTATTGGCTGGGAAGTACTCCTGCCAAACAGCAAACATGGAAGTTTCTGGGAGCTTTAGTAGCTGCGGCTACTGTTGGAGGTGTTATTCTGATATTGAACAAGACATATGGCTTTACCAGCGGGCAATTAGCCGCTCCACAAGCCAACGCCATGGCAGCCGTGATTGAGCCGTTGATGAGCGGTTCAGGAGCTCCCTGGATTCTCTACGGGATAGGTGCTGTATTGGCTATTATATTAAACTTCTTCAAAGTTCCGGCATTAGCCTTCGCTTTGGGTATGTTTATCCCTCTGGAATTAAATACGCCTCTATTGATCGGTGGCGCTGTCAGTTGGTATGTTGGAAGCCGCAGTAAAGACCAGGCATTGAATACAGCCCGGGTAGAAAAAGGCACCTTATTTGCATCTGGGTTCATTGCCGGGGGCGCATTGATGGGTGTTGTAAGTGCAGCACTACGTTTTGGAGGCATTAATCTGGTGAATGAAGAATGGCTAAACAATAGCCTCTCTGAAGTACTGGCTCTTGTAATGTATATCGGACTGATTGCCTATCTGGCTGTATCATCTTTGAAAGCTAAAAAAGAATAAGATTCTACATAAAACGCTATTAATAAACTAAAAACACTTTGACCAATGGACGCACCGGTAGTTAATGTTGGTATCATGTCGGAAAGGGCTATCTCCTTTGTATTCAATGAAGAATACGTACATACGGAGACAGGTGATTTTCTGACAGGTGAGCAAAGAGCTCTGATTGTGAACGGAAACATTGTATTCAACGGAAAGTTATACGATGAGCTATTCTTTGAGCCAACGTCTACAGCAGCCTCTTTCGACTTGAAAGCTGTCACCATTGGAGTTGATTTTCACTGGCAACGTCAGGAAGACCAGCGGTTTCACGGAGCGCTAAACCTGGTTGTAAACGGAGACACCATACTTGTAATCAACCAAGTGGATGTGGAAGAATACCTGACTAGTGTAATCTCCTCAGAGATGAGTGCAACAGCCTCTGTTGAATTTCTGAAAGCCCATGCTGTTGTCTCACGCAGTTGGCTATTGGCTCAAATGAATAAAAACCGCTTTTTAAGCAATCATGATACAGGAGCCACTTATCAAAGCAGTGTTCAAACAGAGCAAGAATTAATCCGCTGGTATGACAGAGAAGACCATGAAATGTTTGATGTATGTGCCGATGATCACTGTCAGCGATACCAGGGTATTACGCGTGCCTCTACCCCATTGGTAACAGAAGTTATTCATGAAACACGCGGAGAAGTGTTAACAGATGGAGAAAACATCTGTGATGCCCGCTTCTACAAATGCTGCGGAGGAGTTACCGAAAAGTTTGAAAACGTATGGGAGCCTGTCTCCCACCCTTACCTTACATCCGTACGTGACAGTAAGGATAAAAAGATTCCTGATTTAACAGTCGAGGCCGAAGCCGAACAATGGATACGCACCTCTCCGGATGCATTTTGCAATACTTCAGATACAAAAATACTGACTCAGGTGTTAAACAACTACGACCAGGAAACCAATGATTTTTATCGTTGGAAAGTGATTTATACCCAAGCAGAACTGTCGGAACTGATAAACCGGAAAAGCGGCATGGATTTCGGCGCCATCATGGACTTGATCCCTTTGAAAAGAGGAAGTTCCGGTCGCATCGAAAAGCTAAAGATAGTAGGTAGCCGTCTGACATTTATCATTGGAAAGGAATTGGAGATCAGGCGCACCCTATCTGAAAGCCATTTATATAGCTCAGCTTTTGTGATAGATAAAGAAGATATCTCCGACAATACTCCCGGACGCTTCATCCTTACCGGAGCAGGTTGGGGACATGGAGTCGGGCTTTGCCAGATCGGTGCCGCCGTCATGGGGGCAAAAGGTTATGACTACAAAGAAATACTAGCTCATTATTATCCCGGAACAGCGATAGAGAAAAGATATTAACACAAACGGAACACGTAGAACGCAGAACGGTTTACTGGGCATTTTTTGCTACCTTTGCCTATTCATGTGTTTAGCAAAAGATGAATAGTTCTATAATTCTTGTAATCATAGCAGTTTACTTCGGAGTACTGCTTCTGATTTCTTACTTTACGGGTAAGAAAAACAGTAGCAATGATGCTTTCTTTTTAGGGAATCGTCAGTCTCCCTGGATTATTGTATCTATTGGCATGATAGGCACTTCTTTATCGGGAGTTACGTTTGTATCTGTCCCCGGTATGGTGCGAAGTATTGATATGACCTATATGCAAACCGTATTTGGCTTTTTTTTCGGGTATATCCTTATTGCCAAAGTATTACTTCCCCTCTATTATAAATTGCAATTAACCTCCATTTATTCCTACTTAGACGGTCGTATTGGTAAGCGAAGTTATAAAACCGGCGCTTCGTTCTTTCTGCTTTCCAAAATTGTGGGAGCAGCTGCACGGCTTTATCTGGTGGTCCTTATTCTGCAAACCTATGTTTTCAGCGCCTGGAATATACCTTTTTGGCTGACTACTGTTCTTAGTATAGCACTGGTCTGGCTCTATACATACAGAAGTGGTATAAAAACGATTGTATGGACTGATACCCTTCAGGCACTCTGTCTGATCGCCATGCTGATAGTGATTATCTGGCAAGTAAAAGACACGATGGATTTAAGCATGGGAGGAATGGTACAAACTCTGACAGAAAGCCCACATTTCCGTATCTTCGAATTCAGAGATTGGCATAGCACACAGCATTTTGCCAAACAGTTTTTCAGTGGGATATTCATCACGATTGTTATGACAGGATTAGATCAGGATATGATGCAAAAAAACCTCTCTTGCAAAAGCCTGAAAGATGCCCAAAAGAATATGTACACCTATGGCTTTGCCTTTACACCTGTCAACTTTTTATTCCTGTCATTGGGCGTTTTACTTCTTACTTTGGCTGCCCAACAAGGGATTGCCCTGCCGGCACTGAATGATGATATCTTACCTATGTTCTGTACATCCGGCATCTTAGGAAATTCTATCCTTATATTCTTTACGATTGGGATTATAGCTGCGGCTTTCAGTAGTGCAGACTCTGCGCTGACAGCTCTTACCACCTCTTTTTGTATAGATATCCTGGGAGTAGAAAGAGAAGAAGCTGAAAAGGCGAAGCGTACCCGTCTGAAAGTACACCTGATGATATCGGTATTGTTTGCTGTTATCATCCTGATATTTAAAGCTGTCAATAGCCGGAGCGTTATCGATGCCATCTATATGATCGCCTCTTATACATACGGTCCGTTACTGGGCTTATTCCTGTTCGGGCTTTTCACAAAAAAACAAACGCGAGACAAATACGTACCTTATATATGTATTGCATCGCCACTGATATGTTTTACAATTGATTATCTGGTAAAGCAA
Source organism: Parabacteroides sp. PH5-46 (assembly GCF_029892785.1). Classification (GTDB taxonomy): domain Bacteria; phylum Bacteroidota; class Bacteroidia; order Bacteroidales; family Tannerellaceae; genus DFXE01. The sequence goes on along the minus strand of NZ_JARXXA010000011.1, from coordinate 119,224 downwards.
TATACCACTTATGTTTTCAGTTATGAAATGCTGATGATAAACGGAGCGATTACTTTTGCCGGATTATGGTTTGCATCAAAAAAGAAATAAATATGGAAATTAAAAGCGCAGAATTTGTTATCAGTAACACCGACGTACAAAAATGCCCGGAAGGGAACAGGCCGGAATACGCTTTTATCGGCCGGAGTAATGTAGGAAAGTCCTCTTTAATCAATATGCTGACAAACCGGAAAGGCTTGGCTATGACCTCCCAAAAGCCCGGTAAGACTCAGCTCATCAACCATTTCATCATCAACGATGACTGGTACTTAGTAGACCTTCCCGGATACGGTTATGCGCAGCGGGGAAAAGAAGGACGAGAAAAGATTCGCCGGATCATTGAAGATTATATACTGGAACGAGAGCAACTTACAAATCTCTTCGTCTTACTGGATTGTCGCCATGAACCACAAAAAATAGACCTTGAGTTCATGGAGTGGCTGGGAGAAAACGGCATCCCTTTCTCTATTATCTTCACAAAAACAGACAAGCTGGGCAAAAGCCGCTTGAGCGACAACTTGAAAACATACGAAGATAAACTACTTGAAAGCTGGGAAGCGCTCCCCCCTATCTTCACTTCCTCATCTGAAAAGAAAGAAGGAAAGGACGAAATCCTTTCCTATATAGAAGAAATTAATCGTAGTATTTAGTATTTCAACCACTTGATCATTTCTTTGATGCTTGGCTTTTTGCCGTACATGAGGATACCTACACGGTATATCTTGGCAGAAAGCCAGGTTATACTCAAAGCTGTAGCAAACAAGAGGCCTACAGACAACAGCAACTCCCACATCGGAACATCAAAAGGCAAACGTATCATCATTACAACCGGCGAAGTAAAGGGGATCATGGAACACCAGAAAGCTAACGGGCCGTCGGGGTTGTCCATACTATAGATACCGGCATACAGTGCAAAGATCATGAATATCATAATGGGAGCCATAAACTGGTTGGTATCTTCCTGTTGGTCAACAGATGATCCGATAGCTGCAAAAACAGAAGCATACAATAGATAGCCTCCTATAAAATACAGAATAAAGAAAATCCCCAATTCCATAAAGTTGATACTGTTGATAATACCCATCAATTCACCCATCTTCTCCATACCAGCCATATTCATGCCCGGTTGCATAGCTGCCATATTCGGTTGTTGCATAGCAGACATATCCATTCCGCCACCAAACATCAATCCTCCTACCGTCAGTAATGCCGAAGTCATGATTCCCCAAAGGAAAATCTGCGTCAGTCCTACAAAAGCAATTCCTATAATCTTACCCATCATCAGTTCAAAGGGACGTACCGAAGAGATCATCACTTCTACAATACGATTCGTTTTCTCTTCCATTACCCCTTGCATCACCATAGAGCCATATGCCATGATAAACATATAGACTATCAGTGTAAAAATCATTCCGATAATAGATGCCAGGGCGGCAGAGGAAGCTCCCTCCTTCCCATCTGCACTCCACTTGATCGTTTGCACATTAAAGCTGATCTTACTATCGGCTATAATCTCTTTCAGGTTTGGGATATTAAAAGACGCCAGCTTCTCATCTTCCAGCTTTCTTCCGATGGTTTGGTTTACCAAACGGCTCAGTTCGCCCGGTATCTGCTTCTCCGAATACAAAGTCGCAGCTTTGGGGTTTAATAACAGATCATCTGTAATATTCAGAAAGGCATAAACCTCTTTATTATCCCCATTTCTGTAGCCTTCCAATGACTTATCGCTATTGATAAAGCGAAAACTTTCCGTATCCTCAAACAACGAACTATATTTTCCGGTAGCATCTATTACTGCTACAGTCTTTACTTCATCGCTTTTAATGGTAGCTAGCCAAAGCGGTACAAATACCAAGGCAGCCATTAAAAAGGGCATCAGGATCGTTACAACCAGGAACGACTTTTTCGTTACCCTCCTCAAATATTCTCTTTTTATGATTATTCCCAGTTTACTCATATCTGCGTAGCGTTTGTACCCGAAACGGTGTTAATAAATATATCGTTCATGGAAGGCAATTCTTCGCTGAAAGAAAGGATTTCATACGATGCGGCCAGCTCTGTCAGCAAGGAAGAGTTTGTTATTTCCATCTCTTTATGTATCCGGATATCCATTACGTCGGCATGAGCTTTGGTATTCAGTACCGAATAGTTAGCGGATGTAAAGTTGAATCCGTTACCCAGCGAACGAAGGACAACATTAAAGGTATTCGACTTATAGCGATTACGTATCTCATTCACTTCGCCGGAAAGTACAACTTGCGAACGATCTATCAAAGCGATCTCATCACATATCTCCTCTACCGAAGCCATATTATGGGTTGAGAAAATAATTGTCTTTCCCAGGTATTTTAATTCCAGTATTTCCTGCTTCAGGCGGTCGGCATTCACCGGGTCAAAGCCACTGAAGGGCTCATCAAAGATAAGCAATTCCGGGTCATGGATAACTGTAATAATAAACTGTACTTTCTGTTGCATCCCCTTGGAAAGCTCTTCCAGTTTCCGGTTCCACCATGACATGATCTCAAACTTTTCAAACCATATCTTCAGGCGTTTCTTTGCTTCGGCATACGAAAGACCTTTTAACTGAGCCAGGTAAATAGCCTGTTCTCCTACTTTCATTTTCTTGTACAAGCCTCTTTCTTCGGGCATATAACCGATCCGGTATACATCTTCAGGCTGAGATTCGTTACCATTAATCCATACCTTCCCACTATCAGGAGCTGTAATCCGGTTTATAATCCTTATGAGCGTGGTTTTTCCAGCCCCATTAGGGCCAAGTAGGCCGAATATTCTTCCTTTGGGCACCTGTATGCTCACCTTATTCAGTGCCAGGTGGCCGGAGAATTGTTTGACCACATCTTCTGTTTCAACAAAATACATAAAATTACGTTTACATTTTTAATACAATACGTTCGCCTATTTGTTTATTAAGGGCTTTCTTTATTTTATTCAGTTCGTCTTGTTCTTTCATCAGGGCAATCACTTCTTCAGTCGTGGCAGTAGATTGCAATTCTTTTATCTTTATTCCTATTTCGTTTATCTGTTGACGGATATAGGCATCCTTGAAACCCAATATATCGTATAAAACAGTCTGTACCAACGAATCTTCTTCCTGTTTTATCTCCTGAAATTTAGTATGATACTTACTGAGTTGATATTTATCACTTACCAGATTAACGGCTAAACGGCTGATATCCGGATCCGGATGACTTAAAAAGTAACGTGAAGCTACAAACCCTTCTTCTTTACAACGGGTTACGGCATCTTGCAACATTTCCTTATAAAGCGCATGTTGAAAAGGCATATTATCCTGTTCCAACTCAGAATAGATATACTCTGCAACACGAATAATCTTCCGTTCATGCGTTTCCGTATCTTCATAATCAAACAACACCTTCTCGCCAAAACGTACAACATAACGCAGTAACACCTTTTCTTTCGCTTCAAACGGAGAACGCTGTTGCATATCTTTACCGGAAAGCAACGCTGTTCCCTCCTGCTGTGGGGTAGACAATGGATCAACTAGATTCTCTCCTTGTGGAGGTAATACAGGAGTAGGTTGCCTTTCCGCCTGCTTCAGCCGTATCTTATTTATCTCGTTCAGCAGCAGGCGCTCATCAATCTCCATCATCGTGCTGCATTCACGAATATAGAATGTACGGGCAATTTCGTCCGGAACAATAGCTACCGTTTTGATAATATCTGTAATCAAGGCCGAACGCTTCATAGGGTCGCCTGCCGCTTCATCTAACAACAATTTTGTTTTAAAGCGGATAAAGTCTGTTTCGCTTTTCTCTATGAACTCATGAAACTCTGTAGAATTATGTTTGCGAGCATACGAATCAGGATCTTCACCCTCCGGCAGTAACACTACTTTTACGTTCATACCTTCTTCCAGCAACAGGTCTATCCCACGAAGAGCCGCTTTAATACCTGCGGCATCGCCGTCATACAAAACAGTGATATTGTCTGTAAAACGATGAATCAGTCTGATCTGGGGAAATGTCAGAGCCGTACCGGACGAAGCCACTACATTCTCAATCCCCGCCTGATGCATGGATATAACATCTGTATACCCTTCTACCAGGAAGCATTTGCCTCTCTTTACAATACTTTGTTTGGCAAAAAAGATACCATACAGCTCATTACTCTTATGGTAAATCTCACTTTCGGGAGAATTGACATATTTGGCCGTTTTCTCATCCTTCTTCAGGATACGCCCGCCAAAGGCAACTACCTTACCGCTTACGCTATGAACCGGAAACATCACCCGTCCTCTGAAACGGTCGCTCACTCCTCCGTTTTCGTAAGCAATGATTAATCCGGTTTTTTCTAAAAACTCCTGTTTATAACCTGCCTGGGCAGCGGCTTTACTGATTGCATCCCGTTCGTCCAGACTATAGCCCAGTTGGAATTTCTTGACAATGTCATCCCGAAAACCCCGTTCCTTAAAATAACGAAGTCCGATGGATGATCCTTCAACATGTTCAAAGAGTTGAGTACTAAAATACTTCTGTGCCCAACTATTGACTATCAGCATACTTTCCCGATCACTGCGAACCTGCTTTTCTTCATCCGTCAGTTCACGTTCCTGTATCTCTATACCATATTTTTTTGCCAGATAGCGTAAAGCATCAAAATAACTCACCTGCTCATGCTTCATGATAAAGTGAACAGGCGTACCTCCTTCTCCACAGGCAAAGCATTTACAGATATTCTTGGCCTTGGAAACGTAAAACGAAGGTGTTTTATCTGCATGGAACGGACATAATCCCACAAGATTAACCCCTCGCTTACGCAAGGTAACAAACTCAGACACTACATCTTCTATCTTTGCAGCCTCCAGTATCCGGTCTATTGTAAATTGATCTATCATTAGGCAACCTCCGTTTAAACATACAAAAGTAATGATAAAATACAAGACATGATAGTACCATTAGGCGCAAAACAAAAATATATTATATTTGTATCGAACTGTTAGCTCAGTTGGTTTAGAGCGCTGCCTTGACAGGGCAGAGGTCGCCGGTTCGAGCCCGGCACGGTTCACTAATTTTTTACTGTAATAGTATGTTCAAAAAAAGAAGCCATGCGATTTTTAAAACGCATGGCTTCTTTTTTTAAATCGCATGCATGCGTTTTTTCAATTGCATACATGCGATTTTTCACCGCAAGCCTTCCGGGAATTTCACCCTGTGTATCACCTGTTTATCATCCAGGCGTATCCAGGTGTCAAAACCGGATTCGTCTTCTGTCAATTCGATCACACGTACCCCATTTTTCAGCTCGGTATATGTGTTTTTGCTTCCTGAAAAACGACCGTATGCCAGGGCTATGCCAAAATGATTAAAGATATAATCGTTTACATGATCATGCCCCACAAAAGTACCCATCACATCCCCCTGCATCAACATAGCGGCAAACATACCGGTATTGATTTCCGGAGAACAGACTTTTTCCATCTGTGTTCCGATCATAACATGTGTCGTATCCATATATCCCAGCCTGTATTCTAACAACGGGATATGGAAAAAAGCTAAAGCGGGAAGCGGAACCCCTCGGTTATCTGCCTTATAAGTATCACTTTGAGAGCGATACCATGCTACCTGATCGGGAGTAAACCATCCATACCCACGCACGCCGGGTATGGTACTGTAAGCATTCGAATCCATGCAATACAGAATAGCTTTATTATAACGTCCTTTCTTATCTTTGATTTCCAGAACATAATTTCCAATACCAGTAACTCCATTCACTTTTTCCATCTGGCCAAGATTTTCGGGAAAGGTCATCAGATATTGCCCTACTTCTTCGCGGGAAAGATCCTGTTCGTGGTCATGATTTCCCAGCAAAGTGGCGAAAGGTATTCGACGTGAAAGAACAGGCTCTATAAGCATTTCGAAGCCTTTCTTATACGGTTTCCCTGTCACTATATCACCCGTAAATATAACTAAGTCCGGTTTTTCGGCATCCAAGACCTGACGGAGCATGGATACTGACTCCATTGAATTAGCAACCGAATCAGCTACAATATGGGTGTCGGTAACCTGAATAATCTTAAATTTCCCATCTTCTTTGAATTTAAGGCCAGAAGCCTCCGTCTGAAAAGAGAATATAAGTAATAGGAAACAGTAAAAGAATAGCTTATATACTTTCATCAAATTCATATTAAAAAGCAATTTAATCTTTTAATAACCACATCACTTCGTTCTCCGTGTCGGTACCATTGAACTGACGGGCTACTGCAGCATTTACATTTTCCGTATTATAATTATATTCTACCTGAGGATACATCCAACGTATGGGCATCTTATCAGCCGGCACATTCCTATTAGACAAAGGATTGATAGGAAGTGCAGGTACTCCCGTCCGTCTGTACTCGAAATAACCGTTAAACGGAGTCTGAAGAAAGGTCGTAATATATTTCTGCATAATGATCTGACGGATTTGCTTATCAGCAGTCGACGCAAAAGCAACATGTTCTCCCTTTAGGTAAGTATCGATATAATCGTCAGTTATCTTCATATTATGATGATAATCAGATTCGTCGGGAGTATTAGAGGCTGTAAATGTCATAGCCGCTTTTACACCTTTTTCATAATAGGCCTTTGCGTCTCCGCTTAATAACCCACGAACAACTGCTTCCGCCAGGATAAAATTCATTTCCGCATAACTTAGCAAGAAAGTAGGTTCACCTTCGGGTAGCTGGCTGTAACGGTTATTTATCTGAGATACATTTTTGCCTTCTACAGCCGATTGTATTTCTGCAAAAGTCAGCGTAGGATTTACTCCGTTATATGCCTCCCAGTCAGATGGAGAAAGAGCGTTCTCATTAGCCTGTGGAGTTGGTTTGGCATAATAGAATAAACGACGATCTTGCAGCAACTTCAACGTATCGACAATAATGGAAGATATTTGATTGAAAACAATAAAGTTGTTACCTTCCTTATAAAACGGATACTTTTCTCCTGCCCTATCGCTATGAACCAATTGGAAATTATCTGCATTGGAAGTGAATATCGGACGACTGCTTACTATTGTCTGGAAACGTTCTTTTACTTTCAAATCAGCATCTCCCGACTTCTTATATAAATTAATAAGCAGTTTCAACTGGTAAACATTCGCAGCCTTTCTCCATAATGAAACATCACCTCCATATACAGGATCACCATCAAAGTTGTCTCCTGTCTGAAATAACTGATCCGCTTTATCCAACTCGTTCAACAATCCCAGAAATACAGCCTTTTGTTCATCATAGGCCGGATAATAAACACCTTCATCGCCTCCCATACTTTCACTATATGGAATATCACCTGCACGCATGGTAAGATCAAAATATTTGCTTACCCGGATAAAGTGTCCCAAAGCGGTGTATGAATCCTTTACTTTGTCACTTGTTGCAAACTCAATCATCCGGTTTACATTGTTCAGAAGCGCCATTGCCCTAAAACTGTATTCCCAAAAGTCATCCGTCCTGCCCAACTTATTAAATGCATAGTCAATATCATTCCCTTCGGTCCATGCAATATATTTACTGAGCATATCGTCACGCATAAACGTTTTCGTAGTCCCATGTTCCTTCATGACTTCCAGTATCAGATTAGTTGCCAACATACTGGAAGTAACTTTTGTCGATTCATTCGGATTGGTATTGTAGTCTTCAAAATTATCACAACTATTCAGGAATAAACCCGAAAGCAATAAACCAACAATGAATATATATATCTTATTTTTCATATCATTAATTGTTTATAGTTAGAATTCCACTTTAATATTGATCCCCATATACCGGATAGAAGGCGAAGCCAAGTCTTCATGGCGTCCGTCACTATCCTTTGTCGTTGGTGTAGCACCTCCTTTATCCGGGTCGGCATACTTATACTTCTTCGTCCATAACAACAGATTCTGTCCGACAAGAGCTACCGAAGCCGAATTCATACCCAATTTGCCGGCTATTGTTTTGGGGACATCATAACTCAATGACAATTCGCGAAGTTTGAAGAATGTTTCACTCAAATTAAGTTGCGGACCTGTTCTCCAATAGTCTTTTATGTATGTTTCATAAGAAACCACTTGATCGTTCGGTGCAAATACACGATTGTCGGATAGGATATTACCATACGAATCATAAGTTACTGATCCGGATACGATCTTGACACCGTTACCCATATAGGTTTTATTTCCGTTTACAACTTCTTCGTAACGCCATTGCGTATCAGAATCAGGGTGAGCTCCGGTTTGCCACATACGACGATTTGTTTCCGAATTCGACATACCTCCTACACGTCCGTCAAAGCCAACAGTCAATACAAATTGTTTATATTTGAAAGAGTTAGTCCATCCCCATACCCAATCCGGATCTTTATACCCAATACGAGACTGATAGTCACTCAACTTAGGATATCCATTATAAAGGATCAGATTCCCATTCGGATCATAATCGAATTGGCGGGCTTCAAATGCATCATAACGCGCGCCCTTGGAAACCCACGGTTTATCCGGGCTGTATTGTTCATCTAATTGGGCATAATACCTTCTTGAAGAAGACCAGTTAAACACTGTATTCCAAGTGAAATCCTTTGTCTGCATCGGTACTGCATCTACAAAAAGTTCTACTCCCCGGCGTACGATTTCTTCATCCGTATTGATCAATAATTCTTCATAACCGGACAAAGGAGAGATTTTCACTCTCGTTGTATTATTATAGGTTAGTTTATTATAATAACTTACATCTAATTTTAGCCTGTTGTTTAAGAAATGGAGGGAGGTTCCTACTTCATAAGTTCTATTGGTAATTGGTTTCACATTTCCTCGTTGATACTTCGGATACAAGGCTGAGTTCATCCCGTTCCACACGGAATTTTTCACCTGATAAGCCTGGTTAATATCATAAATAGCCAGGTCACTCTTTGACAGCGTCCATGAACCTCTCAGCTTCCAGAAATTCATCCACTCCGGCAAACCGATCAACTCAGACATAATAACACTTCCCCCTACGGACGGATAGAAATAGGAATTATCGTCTGTCGGTAAAGTAGAAGACCAGTCATTACGTCCGGTAATATCCACATAGAAGGCATTCATATACCCCAATGACAGCTTACCGAATAAACTGTTTACTTGTTTGCGTTCCAGTTTTGTGCGATATACTTCCGGGCTCTCAACAGATGCTTTCAATGAATAGAATCCGGGGATAGATAAACCATTACGTGTTTGTACCCATTGTTCATTCAAACGGCTCAAGTAGATTGATCCTCCAAGCATTCCATCAATCGTAAACTGTCCGAAACGCTTCTCCGCCATCAAGATAAAGTCGCTATTTATTGTATAAGAATAGTCGTTCCGTTCCTGATAATATCCTTTATTGGTTCCTCCCCAATCACGCGTAGAATTAACACCGATCGGAGCCCTGCGCTGTGTCTGATTAGCATATAAATCCATACCAACACGAGCCAAAGCCTTCATCCAGGAAAATATCTGATAATTTACGGAGAACATACTGTTCAGCTTGTTATAATCAATTGTGTTTCTTTTCTCGTAAGCCATCAGATAGGGGTTATCGTACCAACCTGCATAATGCCAGTTCTGTTCCACATCCGGGGTAATCCAGTAGTCACGGTAATCACGAACATCATATTCAGGACCTGTCCAGATCAACAAGTTATAAATGTACCCCTGATCACCATAGCCCGTTCCCGATGTATTAGGAGCAATTTGTTTACTATACCCCATTGTTCCTTCAATAGACAGTTTGTCGGTAAGTTTCATCTCTCCACCTAAGGTATAACGGAATTGTTGGCCTTTAGAATTCGGATATTGCCCTTTGTTGTACACGTAAGACAAAGAAGAACGGAAGCTACCGTTTTCTCCTTGCTGGGAAACGCTAACTGTAGTATTACTAATCATGCTGAACTCACGGAAATTGTCGAAGTTATTTTTCCCTCTTGATGTCAGCTCCATGTCACGCATTTCTTTTGCGATTGGATCCCACTGGGAATAAACGCGTCCGATATCGAGCTTGTCCCCCCATACTTCATCGTCTGTATTATACTTTCCGTTATAGCCGGCACTATATGAGCTTTGAACCTTCGGCAAAGCCAAGGTTCCGGCATTAAACATATTACTGGTATTAACCGTTACTGAGAATCCCTGCTTACCCCCTTTTTTTGTTGTAACCATGATTGCACCGCTACCTCCACGTGATCCGTACAGGGCAGATGCAGTAGCTCCCTTCAATACATCAATACTCAGGATATCGTCTGAGTTAAGATCACCTAATGTCAAGGCTGTTGGCACACCATCCAGAATAAGAATTGGGTTTTCGCCACGAAGTTTGAGTTGAGGACTTTCCATAAACTCCGTAGAGTTAAAAACCGTCAGACCGGAAATACGTCCCGTAAGGCTGGTTGCCAGATTGGCACCTTTTACCTTCTCAAACTGGTCTCCACCAATCTGTTGGGTAGCATACCCCAAGGCTTTTTCCGAACGTTTCATACCTAAAGCAGTTACCACCAACTCGTCAATCATCAATGAAGACTCACGCATCGTTATATTTATCGTTCGACGGTTTCCTACTACAACCTCTTGATTATCATAACCGATATAAGAAAAGACAAGAACAGCATTTTCGCCGGGAACAGATAAAATGTATTTTCCATCTATATCAGTAACAACACCTGTTGATGTTCCTTTTAATAAAACATTTACTCCATACAACGGCTCGCCTGCTTCATCTTTTACAACTCCGCTAATGGTGACTTGCTGAAGAGCATTACTTGTTTTTTTGGTGAGCAGGATATGACGATTGTCTATAATATATCCCAGATCCGTTTGACCAACTACAATATCTAAAACCTCAGATACTAGTTTGTTATTAGCATATACACTAACTTTTTGTTCATTATTAATGTCACCATTTTTATAGAAAAACATATAATCTGTTTGTTTTTCTATTTCCGATACAACATCATAAATTGTACCGTTCCGGACATCAATGGAGAGACTGTTCTTTTGGGCATGAACAGATGCAGTAACACTTACTATGCCCAAAAACATGCAAATCATAGCGTTTCTCATAATTTTAACGATTTTTTGACACGTCTTGTGCTTTCGATTTAAGGATAATCGCATAACTTTGTTTTTTTAATGAGTGAGACATACCTTCCCCGATAATTTGACACAACAGGAAAGGGTGTTTAATGAGTTAAAATGAATTTTACTTGACCGGGCGATGCCGCAAACATTGTCCGGTTTTTCTTTCAGGATATAGGCATCATAGGCATTTTCATTTAAGGGTTAAACATGTTTATGTAAATTCTTATTCAATTATAATATCGTCTCCTTTTATTTTATATGTGAACAACTTTTCAAAATTAATCAACCTCAACACTTCTTCTATTTTCTGATCCAGTCCGAACGTTCCTGTACACTCTATATTTCTGATCGAATCATTCTTTATTTGTATATTCACACCATAAATCTTTTCTAAGCGTGCCGCAATTAAATGCAGAGGTTCTTTCCTGAAATGATAGAGTTTGTTTACCCAAGTCCTGTCCAAGTCAATCTTCACAGATGAAAGAGCAAGCTGATTTGTGTTTTTGTTGAAAAATGCTTGCTGATTAGGCTTTAGGACAACTTCTTCATTTGATTCTCCAATGGATTGCAATTGAATACTACCACTCACTAAAGTAGTAATCGCGTAGTCGTCTGCCGAATAATTCATTACATTAAATTGGGTTCCTAATACAGTAATTACTTGCTTATCTGTTCGTACAACAAAGGGAATTTTTTCATTTTTCACGACATCAAAATAGGCTTCACCATCCAGAAACACTTCCCTAACATTCTTATTAAACTTCTCCGGAAACTTGAGTTTTGAGGAGGCATTCAATACTACTTTTGTTCCGTCAGACAATGTCATGTGGCTCATCCGGGGGCCTGCTTCAAGGTCTAATTCTACATATTGAGTCGCTTTTCCTGAATTAAACAAATGTTGCATACCCAAAGTCAAACCTATGCATAACACGGCAACAGCCGTGTATTTGTAAAGTGACATCAAACGCCTGCCTTTAGCCTGCTTTATTTGTTTTTGACGTTCGGACTCTTCTATTTTATGCAACTTAGCCAATAGACGTTCTTTACTGTCTTTTATTTCTTCCGGACTAGGGTATAAACCTCTCTGCAAGTCATATGTGTTTTTTAGTTGGAAAAACAGTTTTTTATTCTCCTCACTTTCTTTCACCCATGCCATTAAGACCCTCATCTCATCCTCAGATATAGTATGCTGAAGATAGTGCAGAATAATGGCTTCTATGTTGCTATGTTCTTCCATATACACATGATACAATTAGATTGTCAATATTACTTAGTGACACTTTGTAATTTTATATTTTTTTCACAAAAGAAAAATAAAAGGAGTAAAGGATTTCCTCAAAAGTTGAAGCGCTTTATATAAATGTGATTCGACAGTACGTACGGAAATACCCAAAGAATCAGCTATTTCCAAATTTTTCTTTTCTTCAAAATAAGACAAATGAAATACTTCTTTACATTTATCAGGTAATTGGTCGATCGCACGATGAAGATTGTCTATTTGCTCCCGATCCATGAGTTGGTGATCAGGAGAAGTTGTGGTTAATTCCTCTATCTTTAATTCCATAATTGCTTTATCCACATATTCCTGACGTACGGATTGATGCTTCAAATAGTTCAGACAGGCATTTTGCACTGCCCGGTAAAGATAACTTGATATCGTTTCATCAATGATAAAAAAAGTTTTCTCTTTCCATATTTTAAGAAAGAGGTCATGAACAATATCTTCGGCTATGGGATAAGAAACGAACTTTCGGGCGTAAAACAACAGACCTGGAACATATTTCTCATAAAGCAGGCTGAATTGCAGCAAGATATGTTCGGGTTCTTTCGTCACTGGGTTTAAATTAAGTAGATGTTACTTTATATGCGACAAATATCGTAAATAAATCTATATAGCCAAATATATAACTCTCCGGAACATACTCAAAGCTCATGAATAATTACAGCAATAGAATAGACATGAGAGTTCGTTTTTTTGCATTATATTTGTAATCTTAAACAATCAGTAATGCCGTTTACTGTTAATATTGAACAAAATATGATAAAGAAATATACGATTATCCTATTATCCATGCTGTTTGTAAATTGTAACGGACAGCAAAGTAAAAATACGACCACTCCTGTTGAGGATACTCCTCAACCCACCTTTCAGATGGCTACAGTTCCCAGTATCCTCACAAGTCCGGAAGACAGAGCCGATTTCCTGGTAAAGCATTATTGGGATCATTTCGATTTTACAGATACGACTTACATCCATTTGCCTGAGGTAACTGAGCAGGCTTTTGTGGATTACCTTGACATATTGCCTCTTGTATCTTATAAAACGGCCGTAGCATCCATTAATGGTACGCTGCAAAAGGCAGAGGCTACTCCCCGAATGTTTACTCATTTCATTGAGTTGTACGAGAAATATCTGTACGACCCGAACTCTCCTTTTCGCAGTGACGAGCTATATATACCGGTATTGGAATATATGATCGCTTCGCCACTGGTAACGGAAAAAATACGCCCAACCCATCTGCTGAAAGTAGCCAAAAGAAATCGTGTGGGCGAGAAGGCTACGGACTTCACCTATACCCTTGCAAACGGGCAAAGCGGAACGCTTTATAAAATCAAATCAGACTACACTTTGGTCTTCTTTTATAACCCCGGCTGCCATAATTGCAAGGAAATTACAGAAATGCTGATGTCATCGCTCACGACCAGTTATCTGATAAGCGAAAAAAGACTAACCATATTGGCTGTTTATCCGGACGAAGACTTACAGGAATGGAAAAACTATCTGAACCAGGTTCCCGCCGAATGGATCAATTCGTATGACAAAGGTACGTTATTGCAAAATGGAGAAATCTATGATTTAAAAGCCATTCCTACGATTTACTTGCTGGATAAAGAGAAAAAAGTAATATTAAAAGATACCTCGTTTGAACAATTAGAAAATTATTTGAGAGAGCATTAAGCTTAAGTAACTATTTATTTAATCAAATTTTACTTGTATGAGAACAATTTTATTATCTCTTGCCCTTATTATGGGCGTATGTTCCGGAATGGATGCACAGATTAAAATCGGCGGAAGAAAAATCGACACAAAAAAGATTGTCAATGCTGCTGAAGATGTAGCTAAAGCAGTAACCCTTAGCGATGCTGACATTGCAGCGCTTTGTAGCGAATACATCGAATGGATGGATGCCAACAATCCGGTAGCCGGTCCTGATACGGAAATGGGCGCCCGCCTGGAACGCCTCACTTCCAACCTGAAAGGCATAGACGGACTGAATCTGAACTTCAAAGTGTATTATGTGACAGATGTAAATGCCTTTGCCAGTGGAGACGGAAGTATCCGCGTGTGTGGAGGCCTGATGGAATTAATGGATGACTCTGAAGTGATGGCCGTTATAGGACATGAGATCGGACATATCGCCAGTACAGACGTGAAAGACGCCATGAAAAATGCCTATTTACGTTCAGCGGCTAAGAATGTAGTTGCCGCAACCGGCAGTGTAGCCCAATCACTAACCGAGTCTCAATTAGGCGAGTTGGCCGATGCGTTCGGTGATGCACAATTCTCACAAAAACAAGAATATGCTGCCGATGATTATGCACTCCAATTCTGTGTGAATAATAATTTCGACCCTTACGGCATGGCTAATGCCTTAAGCAAACTGGTGAGCTTAAGCAGCGGCGAAAAAGCCTCAACCGTACAAAAAATGTTTTCCTCTCACCCCGACAGCGAAAAACGCGCCAAACGGATGAAAGAAAAAGCTGATCAATACTGATCCCGGAACTCCTTTGGAGTCATTCCGGTATTTTTTTTGAAATATTGGCTGAAGAAGGAGGGGTTGGGGAAGTTTAGTTGGTCGGAGATCTGCTGGATGGTTAGCTTCGTTGTGCTCAATAGCAGGCGGGCATTGATGATTACCACCCGGATGATGCACTCTGCGGCTGTCATGCCTGATATGTCTTTTGTTATAGCAGACAGGTAGCGTGGCGTGATGAATAGCTGCTCAGCATAGAACTCTACATTGCGATGCGTATGGTAGTGCGAAGCGATCAGGTGTTGAAAACGGATAAACAATGTACTTTTCCTTGAGTAAGACTGTCGTTCCAATGGCTTCCCCTTCTGATAGATCGCTACAATCTCATAACATAATGTGAGTAGTAGCATTTCTGTAATTTCATACCGGAACAAATGCCCCTTTCTCATGTCTTTCTCTTTTATCATGTCGCAAAGCGAAAGGAGCATCTGCTGTTCGTCACGGCTTAGCGAGATACAGGGATTTTCTTTAATATACAGATAAATAGCCGTAGAAGAAGGGATGTTTATATTGTGAACAAACTCTGAAGTACCGGCCAATGTATAACCCTTAAAATCTTTACTTTTTCGACTGATTTGCAGGATTGTATGAGGCAACAGCACACATAGGTCACCCTTTTTAAAATGATAGCTCCTGCCATCCAAGGCGATTTCAGCATCTCCCTGCAAGCAGACACATAAACCTGCCGCATCTACCAGTTTGGGAACGGTTTCCATCCCCAATACATCTATTTCCCAGCCTTCTATCGTGAAGCTGTCAAAAGCCGTATCACGTGTATCTACGATAGAAATAGAGTCAATACCGGCTGTATTTTTCTTTTCAAGTAACATCTTTTCTCATGCTATTTTTCCAAAATTAAACATTATTTCCTGAAAAAATATACCGATTCAAAAGGCTTTTTCCTGTTTAGAACATTTTTGACAACAAAACGAACAGCTAAGGCCTACCTTTTCTCTTTATTTTTGCAAAGTCTTCAATTTGAATCCATAACATGCAATTATGAATATGAAAAAGATTTTAATAGGGTTATTGGGCATACTTCCCCTCCTTTACACTGCTTGTTCATCCGGAAAAACACAACCGGAAACAATCGTTACAGTAAAAACCGACACAGTAAGAGTATACGGGCAGGAACTATCGGTTTCCTTCCCCGGCAAAATAAAGGCTGCAGCCGATGTAAACCTGGCTTTCCGGGTGAGCGGAACGCTTTTGCGTGTACCAGTAGAGGCGGGTACATACGTCAGAAAGGGACAATTACTGGCGGAGATAGATCCTAGGGATTATGAGATACAACTATCGGCTACTGAAGCGGAGTATAAACAGATAAAAGGCGAAGCCGAACGGATCATAGACCTTTATCAGAAACAAAGCATAGCGCCTAATGACTATGAAAAGGCAGTCTACGGGCTACAGCAGATCACGGCTAAGTACAATGCGCATAAGAATGCGCTACAGGACACCCGCCTGTATGCTCCCTTCAACGGCTATATACAGAAGCGCCTCTTTGATGCCGAAGAGACAATCAGCGCCGGATACCCGGTTATATCCATGATTAATACAGGCTCTCCGGAAGTTGAAATAAACATTCCTTCTTCCGAATATATGCGTAGACAGGAGTTTAATGAATATACCTGCGCTGTAGACATTTTCCCGGAGGTTTCTTTCCCGCTGGAGCTGATTGGTATTACGCAGAAAGCCAACATGAACCAGCTCTACACCATGCGTCTGCGACTAAAAGAGATTTCGGGGCAATCCTTCCCCACGGCGGGTATGACAGCTACCGTAACGCTCAACTACAAAGAGAAGGAATCGATGCTGACAGTCATTCCTTTATCTGCTTTATTTGGCGATAATGAGCACTCGGCTGTTTGGGTGTACAATAAAGAGAAACAAAGCGTATCTGCCCGGATTGTTAAGCCATTGGAGGTAAAAACAAACGGAACAGTCGTGATCTCCGAAGGCTTAAATGCAGGAGAGATTATCGTTACAGCAGGGGCTAACTCACTGAAAGAGGGACAAAGTGTAGAACTTCTTCCGGCTGTTTCATCTACCAATATAGGAGGCTTATTATGATGGATATAAGCAGTTGGGCGCTGAATAACAAAAAGTTGATTTATTTCCTCATTACCGTCATGCTGATAGGCGGGATGCTGGCTTTCGGCGATATGAGCAAGCTAGAAGACCCGGAGATAAAGGTAAAGCAGGCCATGGTAGTTACCACCTATCCGGGTGCTTCGGCACACCAGGTAGAGCTGGAAGTAACTGATTTATTGGAGAAGAATATCCGCTCCATGTCCAATGTGGACAACATCCAAAGCCGCTCCATGAACGATGTTTCGATGATTACCGTAGAGCTCGTGACTACTGTTCCTGACGGGGAAGTAGAGCAAAACTGGGACATGCTCCGGCGAAAAGTAAACGACGTACAGAGCAGCCTGCCCGACGGAGCAGGTACCTCACAGGTAATAGACAACTTCGGGGATGTGTACGGGATGTTCTATGCCATAACGACAGACGGCTTTTCCGATAAAGAACTGGGGGATTATGCCGAGATGGTAAAACGTGAAATACAAGATATTAAAGGCATATCGCAAGTTGATATTTACGGAAAAAAGAGCGATTGCATCAACATCGAACTGCTACAAGACCGCCTGGCTAACTTAGGGGTGCATCCGGCAGAGGTGCTTTCTACCCTGAACGGGCAAAACCAAACCATCTATTCCGGCTATTACGAGAGTGGCTTGAAGCGTATCCGTGTATCCGTAAATGACAAATACAGAAACGTAGAAGACATTGAAAACCTGCTTCTACAGGGGCATGAAGAAGATCAGTTACGCCTGAAAGACATTGCCCGGGTCTCCTTAGGGTATGAAGAGCCGGTACGGAACGAGATGCGCTACGACGGGCAACAGGCCTTCGGTATTTCCATTGCCGCTCAAAGCGGAACAGATGTCACCAAACTGGGCAAATTAGTGGATGCCAAACTGGAGACATTAAAGGAGACACGCATCCCGGCAGGGATTGAGTTTCATAAAGTATTCTATCAGCCGGAGCGGGTAAATTCGGCCTTGAATACATTCTTAATCAACCTAGTAGAGTCTGTCTTTATTGTTGTTTTGGTATTGATCTTCACGATGGGCTTCAAAAGCGGGCTTATATTGGGCTTCAGCTTGGTTATCATTGTATTCGGTTCGTTTTTTGTGCTGAATATATTCGATGGTACCTTGCAGCGCGTATCCCTGGCTGCTTTTATTCTGGCGATGGGGATGTTGGTTGATAATGCCATCGTGATTACAGACGGGATATTAGTTGATTTAAAGCGGGGAAAAGACAGGAGGGAAGCCCTAACCGCTATTGGACGAAAAACAGCTATTCCTTTGTTGGGAGCAACGTTTATCGCTATCCTGGCCTTCTTCCCGATCTTCCTGTCTCCGGATACGGCTGGGGTTTATGTTCGTGATTTATTTATTGTACTGGCTGTATCTCTACTACTCAGTTGGATACTGGCGCTCACGCAGGTTCCGATTGATGCGGACAGGCTATTGAAAACCAAGCCATCGGAAGACGGCAAAGACCCCTTCGATAATAAATATTACAGAGCTTTACGGAGTGTTTTGTCGTGGACATTGGGGCATAAAACCGTAACCATTATACTGGCTGTCATTCTGGTAGGCATAAGTGGATTCTGTTACCGCTTCCTTCCGCAGGAGTTCTTCCCCGACATGAACTACGACCAGTTGTATATCGAATACAAATTATCGGAAGGGGTAAACAGCACTCAGGTAAAAGAAGATCTGATTAGCATTGAAAAGTACCTCTTAAACAGAGACGACATCAAGCATGTAACTACCTCAATCGGAGGCACGCCCAGCCGTTACAACCTGGTGCGCAGCATAGCCGATCCCTCCCTCTCGTATGGCGAGTTGATTGTAGACTACACCTCTCCTAAGGCCTTGGTATCTACGATGGAAGAGATACAAACCTACCTGAGCAGGCAGTATCCGGATGCTTATGTGCGTTTGAAGCGCTACAACCTGATGTACAAAAAATATCCGATAGAGGTACAGTTCAGTGGTCCAGACCCAGCTGTATTGAAGCAGTTGACAGCTCAGGCAGAAGCCATTATGAACGAAAGTCCGCTTGCTATGCTGGTACGGAACGACTGGGAGCCGGAAACGCCTGTCCTGATGATAGACTACAACCAGCCCATCGCCCGGAATATCGGGCTAAGCCGCTCAGACGTAGGCTTATCTGTCCTTTCGGCCACCGGAGGGATCCCGACAGGTACTTTCTTTGAGGGAAAACACCGGCAAACCATCTACCTGAAATCGGTTGACGCAGAAGGCAATCCCGTGGAATCATTAGATAACACACCGATATTCAGCATGATTCCGCCGCTGCAACAGATTGATAAACAAACCTTGGAAGGCCTTATCACCGGAAGTATTTCGGAAGAAGACCTGCTGGCAAGTATGCTACGTACTGTCCCCCTCAGCCAGGCCAGCAACGGCATCAAGCTAAAATGGGAAGACCCTGTAGTCGTGCGGTATAACGGCCAACGAGCCATGCGCGCACAATGCAATACGGCCTTTGGAAACGGAGCTGAAAAAGTGCGCCAGAGCATCAAAGAAGAGATTGAAGCCATCCCGCTTCCGGCAGGTTATTCGCTGCAATGGGAGGGCGAATACAAGGCCAGCAGCCAAGCAACGACCTACCTCTTCAAGAATTTCCCACTGGCTATTATCCTGATGATTGCCATCCTGATTATGCTCTTTAAAGACTATCGGAAGCCGGCTATCATCTTCTGCTGTATCCCTTTGATCTGCGTAGGTGTAGTGGCAGGTATGTTACTCTCCGGCAAGTCCTTTGGCTTTGTGGCGATTGTAGGGGTATTGGGCTTGATAGGTATGATGATTAAAAACGGCATTGTATTGATGGACGAGATTACCTTGCAGATATCATCGGGGGTAGAGCCTGTTAAGGCCTTGCTCGACAGTTCTTCCAGCCGCTTCCGTCCGGTTATGATGGCATCCCTCACTACTATTTTGGGGATGATTCCGCTGATATCAGACGATATGTTCGGCTCGCTGGCTGTAACCATCATGGGTGGATTGCTGATAGGAACAATCATTACGCTACTATTCATTCCCGTGCTTTATGCCGTATTTTTTGGTATCCATGTCAAATCAGATAAAGAATAAGTCATGTCAACAAAACGTATCTATATAGTCCTGATATGCTGCCTGTTCCCCTTCCTGCTGGGGGCACAGCAGTTGCTCTCGCTGGAACAATGCCGCGAAATGGCATTGGCGAACAACAAGGAATCAGCCATCGCGCAACAAACACAGGAAAAGGCAGGCTACGATGTAAAGGCATATCGGGCTAATTTCCTTCCTATGTTCTCTGCCAATGGCACTTACCTGTTCTCTTCTTCCAAGTTTAAGAAGGATATCACCTTCCCGGCTGAGTTATCCTTTATCCCGGATATCCCGATTGAGTTAGGGCTGAACAACACCTTTATAGCAGGTGTAAGCGCCGAACAACCGCTCTATATGGGAGGGAAGATACGGGCGGCCTACCGTATGTCTACCATCGGAAAAGAAATGTCTGAATCAAACCGGGAACTCACTCGTACGGAAGTGATTATGCAAACCGATGAAGCCTACTGGACTTGTATCAAAGTACGCGAACTACACCTCTCGGCCCTCAAGTACAAAGAGGTGGTAGAGGAGTTGCTACGGAACGTAGAAAACGCCCGGGCAGTAGGCCTGAAGCAGCGGAACGACGTATTGAAAGTACAGGTAAAGCTGAATGAAGCCGAGCTGCAACTCCGCCGTGCAGAGAATGCCATCCGGCTGGCACGCATGAACTTATGCCACACCATCGGATTGCCGTTGAATAGTCCGGTTATCGTTTCCGAATCATTCCCCGAACCGACAAGTATAAACAGTGAGCCTACGGCCGATATCAGTCTACGTCCGGAATTTGAGCTACTGTCCAAGCAGATAGACCTCAAACAACAGGAGATCAAACTAACCCGTAGTGACTTCCTCCCCAGCGTAGGCGTAAGGGGCTCTTACAATTACTACGACGGCCTGAAATTCAATGGAGATAAGCTATTGGAAAAAGGCGGCTTCTCGGCTCTTATATCTGTCAGCATCCCCCTGTTTGAGTGGGGAAAAGGATATAACAAGGTAAAGGCCGCGCGGGTAGAAGAAAATATCGCCAAGCTCCGGAAGATGGATGCCGAAGAGAAGATGTCGTTGGAGGTAGCGCAAGCCATGAATGCCTTAGACGAGGCCTACTTAGAAACAGCGCTAACAGCTCATTCGCTTGAGCAAGCGGAAGAGAACATGAAAGTAAGCAAGAATATGTACGAAAGCGGCATGGAAACTCTGGCCGACCATCTGGAAGCACAAACCGTCTGGCAAAAGGCTAAAACAGAGCTAATAAACGCTCAAGCCTCCCTTCAGATCTGCAAAACAAGCTACCGAAAAGCCGCCGGAAAACTTTAACAAAAATATGTTCTATAACATACTTTTGTTAAACATCGTTAAGGCTTCGCATTTTTATGTCGAAAAGCTATGTTGCAAAACATATTTCACTTATATTTGCACTGTGTTTTTCATGGTATTAGATTTAAGGTTAGCAATGAAGATTGGTTGTCCGTGATGGATAACCTTTTCTTTTTTATATACTACTGATAAACGACTCACTCCCCATCCCTTTATTAATCGACAAAATCCTCAACAAAAAAATAAAAATTTGCGCTCGCATAAAAAAGTTTCACCTGCATGAGAATTTTTTCTCACGTGGATGAGAATTTTTTCTCATGCGGGTGAGAAAAGATTCTCATCCCAATGAAATTTTTCTCTTATCGGATGGTTTTAACGGAAGAATTCAGCTATTTCCGAGTTCTCATCAAAACTTATTATCTTTGTAACTCAAAACAAAAGGAATGGAAATTGCAGCATTGGTCTCAGGCGGAGTGGATAGTTCGGTAGTCGTTCATTTATTGAAGGAAGCCGGATACGAACCTGTCATCTATTATATAAAGATAGGAATGGAAGACAAAGACGGGTATATAGACTGCCCGTCGGAAGAGGATATTGAGATCACCTCTTATATTGCAAAAAGATACGGCTGCCGCTTTGAAGTGGTATCCCTGCACGACGAATACTGGGAAAAGGTGGTGAGTTACACCATCGACTCAGTAAAAAGAGGCCTGACGCCCAATCCCGACATGATGTGCAACAAATACATCAAATTCGGATGCTTTGAAGATCGCTGGGGAAAGGATTTCGACAAAATAGCCACCGGTCATTATGCCACAACTACGGAGATAGACGGCAAGACATGGCTCTCTACGGCAAAAGACCCACTGAAAGACCAGACCGACTTCCTGGGGCAGATCACAAACCTGCAGATACAAAAACTGATGTTTCCGATCGGCCATTTGATGAAAAACGAAGTACGGGCTATCGCTAGCGAACAGAAACTACCCAGTGCTCAGCGGAAAGACAGCCAGGGAATATGCTTTCTGGGGAAGATCAACTATAACGACTTCATCGAACGCTATCTGGGGAAACGGCCCGGAAAGATTATTGAGCTGGAAACCGGTAAAATACTGGGGAAACATAATGGCTATTGGTTCCACACCATCGGCCAGCGAAAAGGCCTAGGACTGAGCGGAGGTCCCTGGTTCGTAATACAA
Source organism: Parabacteroides sp. PH5-46 (assembly GCF_029892785.1). GTDB lineage: Bacteria > Bacteroidota > Bacteroidia > Bacteroidales > Tannerellaceae > DFXE01. Next base: position 96,565 of record NZ_JARXXA010000011.1, on the reverse strand, counting down.
AAAGACATCCGGCGCAACATCGTATACGTGAGCAACGGATACGACCCGCAAACACAATACGGAAAGACAATCAACCTACAAGGGTTCAACTTCATAACAGAAGACATCTGGGGCGATTTCAGCGACGAAAAAGAAATTACATTCAAGATTCGCCATACCCCCGACTTCACCCCCGGCATCATCCGCCGGATCGGAGACTTGTACCGTATCGAGTCGGACGCAAAAATACAAGGAATAGCCCCCGGCCAGTTTGGCGTTGTATACGACAAAGATCATCATCTCTGCATCGGAAGCGGAATGATCATCCAGGAGAATAAAGAATAATGAATGTAGAATGAAGAATATAGGGTAAGGAATTTCTTATTGTAAATAAGTTTTGTAATTTTGCACTCAAATTTATCAATTTTTACGTTTAATTCATTCTCAACTATGAGCGCACAAACTCCTTTCCTATTATTCTCAGGGACGAATTCCCGTTATCTGGCCGAAAAAATATGCAGCAGCCTGGGTTGTACATTAGGACAAATGAACATCCAGAAGTATGCAGACGGTGAATTTTCCGTGTCGTACGAAGAATCTATTCGGGGAAGGGATGTGTTCCTTGTCCAGTCTACGTTTCCCAATTCCGACAACCTGATGGAGTTATTACTGATGATCGATGCTGCCAAAAGAGCTTCGGCGCATTCCATCATTGCTGTTATTCCATACTACGGATGGGCTCGTCAAGACAGAAAAGACAAGCCGCGTGTTTCCATCGGAGCCAAACTTATAGCCGACATGCTCAGCACAGCGGGTATAGACCGGCTGATAACTATGGATTTACATGCCGACCAGATACAAGGTTTCTTCGATGTACCGGTTGACCACTTGTATGCCTCTTCCGTATTCCTAGAATACATAAAAAACGAATTGCCTCTCAACAACTTAATAATTGCAACACCCGATGTAGGCGGAACCAAGCGGGCAAGCAGCTACTCCAAATACCTGGGCGTACCGATGGTTATCTGTCATAAATCACGCCTGCGTGCCAATGAGGTAGCCGAAATGCGCATCATCGGAGATGTAGAAGGATTGGATGTATTGTTGCTTGACGATATTGTAGATACTGCAGGTACCATCACCAAAGCAGCCGACCTGATGTTGGCCAACGGAGCCAAATCCGTTCGCGCCATAGCCAGCCACGCTGTAATGTCAGACCCAGCCTCTACAAGCGTTGAACAGTCGGCACTTACCGAAATGATATTTACCGACTCTATCCCCTATTCTAAAAAATGTGCTAAAGTAAAGATACTATCAGTAGCCGACATGTTTGCCGAAGCGATCCGTCGCGTATGTAACGACGAATCCATCAGCTCACTTTATGCTATAAAATAATAGAAAAGCTGTTTACTGGTAAGGGGTATGTAGCAAGGGGTAAGTTCCTAACTACATACCCCTTACTACATGCTACATGAAATTTTCAATACGAAAATTTCAGTATTTGCCCCCCGTAGGGAGGAAGGTTTATTTGGTATGGAACAGCTGTAGTTAATGTACTAATTGCTTCTTCACCGATAAGCAAATTTATTACTTTCGCAGCTTTATTGTCCTCTATTTCCAGATAATCAAAGGCAGCTTGTGGTATATTGACACATACGTTTTGTTCCGTATCGTCGAAATTCACAACAATAAGCGCCACTTCATTTTTGTATTTCCGCATATAAGCAAACTGTCGGTCCGGATTAAAGCGGGAGTTATCCATATTTACATACATCAGATCATAGAACTGCCCTTGGGTAAAGACCGCTTCTTTTTGAGCCATACAAAGCAAACGGGCATATTGTTTGCGTAACCTCTTTTGCTCTTCTGTTGGTTGGTATTGCTTAAAAGTGCTATGATGATTGACCCAGTTACGCACATTCGTCATACTCCAATAGTCAAAGATAGTAGTCCGTCCGTCACGTCCGCTAAAACCTTCGTCATCCATTCCAGCTTCGCCCAGTTCCTGTCCGTTATAAATCATAACCGGACACGTACTAATGGTAGCAGCAACAATCATTCCGGGATAACCGGCAAAGGGGTTACCTGCAAAGAAATCAGACGCAATACGCTGTTCGTCATGATTTTCAAGGAAGTTCAGCATGTGATCCTGAATACCCTCAACCGCCTGCCAGGTTCTTGTAATATTCGAGGCCGGCGCCTGTTTTTGAATAACAGCACGTAGCGTATCATATAAACCTACTTTGTCGTACAAATAATCAAACTGTCCTCTGCTAAGGAAGTTTCTGTAGGCTGAAGGATTATATATCTCAGCGATAAACAACACCTTATACTCCTTTTTAACTTCAGGAATCGCCCAATTCCAAAATTCAACAGGAACCATCTCTGCCATATCGCAGCGGAAGCCATCAATGCCTTTAGCAGCCCAGAATTTCAGGATATCCAACATCTTTTTCCATGTATTCGGAATAGGATCAAAATGAGTACTTCCTCCGTTCCGAAAGTCGACTCCATAATTCAACTTGACGGTCTCGTACCAGTCGTCAGCATTGGGATGTGCATCAAAACGATTGTTTCCCGTTGCTTTAGCCGGGAACTCCGCATATACAAAGTCCTCATGCTGAGCTCCGAAGTAGATATCCAAGGTCTGCCCTGGTATGTAGTAAAAGTTGTTGTTCACATCAAAGGCATGATTGGTGTTATCATGCTGCCCCAGATCCTCCACAAAGGGCGGCTTAACGTCGGAATGATACTGCCGGGCCACATGATTCGGCACAAAGTCGATAATTACCTTCATGCCGGCCTGATGCGTACGCTCCACCAGGCTTTCAAACTCAGCCATGCGGAAAGGAACATCATCGGCCAGATCCGGATCTATATCGTAATAGTCTTTAATCGCATAAGGCGACCCGGCTTTCCCTTTTACGATCACCGAATGATCCGTCCTGATACCGTAAGAGGAATAGTCCGTTTGCGTTGCATGTTCAATAACACCGGTATACCAGATATGAGTTATACCTAATTCTTTGATTTTTTCAAGTACCTGAGGGGTATAAGCCGAGAACTTCCCTACCCCATTCTCTTCCTTATTGCCATTGCGCACCAATACCTCATTTGTGTTGCCAAACAACCGGGGAAAGGTTTGGTAAATAATCATCTTATCCATGTCAACTATTTTTAAGTATTTTATTTTCTGATTTATCTTTCATACGTTCCTTCCTGGCCATAACGGCATTAACTAAGCTAACCATGTTTTGCTCCTGCAGGAAGGCATCAAAAGAATGAACAGCCGCATCATATCCGATCCTGGCTATCTGATCTACATTTTCAAGATCAAAGGTTTTATAATGTCCGGCATCTTTCATTTCAATCAGAATGTCGCACATAGTCCTATCCTCCAACGTATTGGCACGAAACATATAATGATAGGAACGCTCGGCAATCCCCCAGATCGTTTGTTTATACTTCTGGGCTATCAGCGGACTGGCGTTTACACCAATGATCCGTTCGCATTCTCCCCTGATATTGGAGACCGGAAAGTTTCGGAACAATCCTCCGTCTACATAGTATGTATCATTGATCTGTACGGGATTAAAGATAATAGGAATGCTGCAGGAGGCAACCACCGGCTCTATCAATGAACCTGTTCGGAACTCACGGCTTTCGCCTCTATCCAGATCCGTTGCTACCACGACCAAAGGGATTTTCAGTTCTTCAAATGTTCTGGCTCTCAGGTGTTGCTCCAGGAAATTAAAGAAGCGTTTATGATCGAACAAGCCTGCCTTAGGGATCTGTATACTGGCAAATTCGGAGAACTCCCTTCCGGTAAAGATCTTTTTTATCTCGTCTGACGAATAGCCATCGGCAAACAATACGCCAGCCAAAGCTCCGGCACTTGTCCCGGAAATAATATCAGGTATCAGTTCGCACTCTTCCAGAAACTTAAAGACTCCCAGATAGGTAAAACCCTTCGCACCCCCACCACTAAGAGCCAATCCTAATTTATACTTTTTCTGATTTCCCTTAACCTTCATACTCATGATGGATTTATCGTTTCAAAGATGCATTTTTTTATGCGAAAAACATAATTCTTTTAGAAAATGTTTGCCTTTTCTTTCATTTTTATCACATATTTATTATATTTACAAGCTAACATTAAATCTTACTGCTATGATCACAAATATCTTTTGGCTTATCCCAATAGCATCTATTCTGGCACTAGCATTTGCCTTTTATTTCTTCCGCCAAATGATGAAAGAAAGCGAAGGAACACCCCTCATGGCTAAAATAGCCCAACACGTAAGAACCGGAGCAATGTCGTATCTCAAGCAGCAGTACAAGGTTGTTGCTCTTGTATTTTTAGCATTGGTTATCCTCTTTGCCCTGATGGCCTTTGTGTTTCATGTTCAGAATGAATGGGTACCGATTGCTTTTTTAACCGGTGGTTTCTTTTCCGGGCTAGCGGGATTCCTTGGCATGAAGACAGCTACATATGCCTCTGCCCGTACGGCACATGCCGCCAGCAAGTCACTAAATAAAGGCCTACAAGTGGCATTCCGGAGTGGTGCGGTTATGGGCTTGGTAGTAGTAGGCCTGGGACTATTGGATATCTCGTTCTGGTATATCATATTAAATGCTGTTATCCCGGTAGAAGCCATGGATCCGACTCATAAACTGACAATCATAACTACTACTATGCTTACCTTCGGCATGGGAGCCTCTACACAGGCTCTATTTGCCCGTGTAGGCGGAGGTATTTACACAAAAGCAGCCGACGTAGGAGCCGACCTGGTAGGGAAAGTAGAAGCAGGTATTCCGGAAGACGATCCGCGCAACCCGGCCACCATTGCCGATAATGTAGGCGACAATGTGGGCGACGTAGCCGGTATGGGAGCCGACCTGTACGAATCTTATTGCGGATCCATCCTGGCAACTGCAGCTCTGGGAGCCGCAGCCTTTGTCTCTAGTGGAAGTGTAGAGCTACAATACAAGGCCGTTGTCGCACCTATGCTGATTGCTGCAATCGGTATTCTACTGTCCATCCTTGGCATCTTTACGGTAAGAACCAAAGAAGATGCGGGTATCAAACAGCTGTTAAAAGCTTTATCTTTCGGCACAAATCTGAGCTCCATACTGATAGCTATTTCTGCTTTTGGCATCCTTTACCTGCTGGGCATAGAGAACTGGGCCTGGATAGGGGGAGCCGTTATCATAGGGCTATTAGTAGGTATCGTCATCGGCCAATCTACCGAATACTATACATCCCAATCCTATAAACCTACCCAGCGCGTTTCTGAAGCCGGGAAGACCGGGCCTGCAACTGTTATTATCTCAGGGCTTGGCCTGGGCATGCTTTCAACTTGTGTACCCGTGCTGGCAGTTGTAGTAGGTATTATCTGCGCATTCTTGTTTGCTTCCGGATTCGACTTTAATAATGTAGGTATGGGACTTTATGGCATAGGTATCGCTGCCGTAGGAATGTTATCCACCCTTGGTATCACCTTAGCAACAGACGCTTACGGACCCATTGCCGACAATGCGGGAGGTAATGCCGAAATGGCTGGACTTGGACCGGAAGTGCGTAAACGTACCGATGCTCTGGACTCTTTGGGCAACACAACTGCTGCAACGGGAAAAGGCTTTGCCATCGGGTCAGCTGCCCTGACTGGTTTAGCGTTATTGGCATCCTACATAGAAGAAATAAAAATAGGGCTGATTCGCTTAGGACATACCCTTTTGGAGTTTGCCGACGGGCGCTCGATAGAGATATCCAAAGCCTCTTTTGTAGACTTTATGTATTATTACGACGTAACACTTATGAACCCCAAAGTGCTGGTTGGTATATTCATCGGTTCCATGATGGCGTTTCTGTTCTGTGGGCTGACAATGAATGCCGTAGGACGTGCTGCCGGAAGTATGGTAGAAGAAGTTCGCCGTCAGTTCCGCGAAATCAAAGGAATATTGACCGGAGAGGCCGAACCTGATTATGCCCGTTGCGTAGAAATCTCCACAAAAGGAGCTCAAAGGGAAATGATCCTTCCTTCTTTATTAGCGATAATCGCTCCTATCCTGACGGGTATCATCTTTGGCGTTACAGGCGTTGTTGGGTTATTAATCGGTGGTTTAAGTACCGGATTTGTATTGGCAATCTTCATGGCCAACTCAGGTGGAGCCTGGGATAATGCGAAAAAATACGTAGAAGAAGGTAATCTGGGAGGAAAAGGCAGCGAAGTACACAAAGCAACAGTTGTAGGTGACACGGTAGGAGATCCCTTCAAAGACACATCCGGCCCCAGCCTCAATATTCTTATCAAACTGATGAGTATGGTTGCTATTGTAATGGCAGGCTTTACCGTTGCATGGAGTATTTTCTAACATAAAATATCTATCTTTGTGGCAAGATAATTAATAAGAATCTGCCATATGTCAACTTTTCGCTTCAATGCAGTAGAGAAGGCCTCTAACCGCAAGGCCGTAGAGGCCATCATCCCCAGTCAGAAAGTTTCAGAGTATTTTGGAGAAAATGTATTTAACCGGAAAGCTATGAAGAAATATCTTTCCAAAGAGACATTTAAAGTGCTGACACAAGCTATTGACTCCGGCACTCCGATCGACAGGGAAATTGCAAATCATATCGCTGCAGGCATGAAAATGTGGGCATTGGAAAAAGGAGTAACCCATTACACACACTGGTTCCAGCCTTTGACAGACGGAACAGCCGAGAAGCATGATGCCTTTGTTGAACTCGACAACAATGGCGGCATGATTGAAGAATTCAGCGGAAAGTTATTGGTACAGCAAGAGCCGGATGCTTCCAGCTTCCCAAGCGGAGGCCTGCGTAACACCTTCGAGGCAAGAGGATACTCGGCATGGGATCCCTCGTCCCCGGCCTTTATTGTGGACGACACATTGTGTATCCCAACTGTATTTATTGCATATACCGGCGAAGCCCTGGACTACAAAACACCACTCATCCGCTCAATCGAAGCCCTGGATGAAGCGGCTAAAGACGTATGTAGCTATTTCAGCGATGAAGTAAACAAGGTAATTACATACCTGGGATGGGAACAAGAGTACTTTTTGGTTGACGAAGACTTATATTCCGCTCGTCCTGACTTATCGCTGACAGAGCGAACTCTTCTGGGGCACGAAAGCGCCAAGAATCAACAGTTGGACGATCATTACTTCGGAGCAATCCCTTCACGGGTTCAGGAGTTCATGAAAGACCTGGAAACCGAATGCTACCGCCTGGGCATCCCCGTAAAGACACGTCATAACGAAGTGGCTCCCAATCAGTTTGAACTTGCGCCTATCTACGAAGAATGTAATCTGGCAAACGATCATAACCAGCTGCTAATGTCAGTCATGAGACGGGTTTCCCGCCGACACAACTTCCGTATCCTGTTACATGAAAAGCCCTTTATGGGAGTAAACGGATCAGGTAAACATTGTAACTGGTCTCTGGGTACAGATACAGGAATCAACCTCTTTTCGCCCGGAAAAGACAAAGAAGACAACTTGCGCTTCATTACGTTTATCGTTAATACGCTAATGGCGGTTTATAAATTCAACTCATTACTGAAAGCAAGTATTGCCTCAGCTTCTAATGCATACCGTTTAGGAGCCAACGAAGCACCTCCCGCTATCATATCTTCTTTTCTGGGAAAACAAATAACCGAAGTGTTGGATCGTTTTGAAAACAGCTCTATTGACGATGCCATCGAGGTAGACGACAAGAAGCGACTAACCCTCGGTTTCGGACAAATACCGGAACTATTACTGGACAATACGGATCGTAATCGCACATCCCCTTTCGCCTTTACCGGAAATCGCTTTGAGTTTCGCGCCTTAGGTTCATCGGCTAATTGCGGTTCAGCTATGTTGGCATTAAACTCTGCCGTAGCCTTCCAACTCAAGCAATTCAAACACGATGTGGAAGCCTTAAAGACAAATGGTAAAAGTGAAGAAGTGGCTATTTTTGAAACATTAAAAGCCTACATCAAAGAATCAAAGCCCATCCGCTTTGACGGCAACGGCTATAGCGAAGAATGGAAAGAAGAAGCCTTACACAGAGGCTTGGATTGCGAGAACAGTGTACCTTTGCAATACGACGCATACCTGAAACCAGAAGTGATCGATATGTTTGGCAAAATGAAAGTATTAAGCGAAAAAGAGCTGGAAGCACGTAATGAAGTAAAGTGGGAAATTTACATCAAGAAAGTACAGATTGAAGCCCGGGTACTAGGCGACCTGTCGCTTAATCACATCATCCCCGTTGTAATCCGCTACCAATCGGTCTTACTGGAAACAATCAGCAAACTAAAAGCAACATTTGAAGATGCAGAATACGAAGAACTTTCAGCCGAACCGCGAAGACTGACACGAAAGATAGCCGGACATATCTGCGCTGTTACACGAATGGTAGACGAAATGGTAGAAGCACGCAAAAAAGCAAACAGAATAACCGACACGCGCACAAGAGCCATTGCATATCATGATACGGTAGCACCCTATCTGGATAGTATCCGTGAACACATCGACGATCTGGAACTAATGGTGGACAACCAGATGTGGCCACTCCCCAAATACCGGGAGCTGCTATTCATCCGATAAGCCTTAGCCGAATAACAAACTTAGTCGCATGAGAAAAATGAATCTCTGGATATTTGCATTTTTGCTTTTATCCCTCTTCACTCTTTGTCAGAACAAGCAAACGGTGCAAACCGATTCGAAAGAAACGGAAGCAGCAATAGACTTCGAAGAGCCTATTGATTATGCTGAGCTGGAAGCATCGGATAATGAACGTTCCTATACAATAGAAGGGCCTAATGGTTCACGAATCGTTCGAGAAACAGGTTACGGTCCTCAGAACGAGTCGGTAGAAATACATGCTGCCGATGGCCATCCGTTGGGTGTTGCTGCCAGGTGTTCCGAATGTATTGGTTTTTCTGTTATCCGATATGAATATGATTCTTCCGGCGACTTAACAGGATTTACGACACGCCAATTATCCCGTAACTTCGATAAAGAGAATAATGATGAACTTGACTATAAAGAGAATGACTTCGACGAAGCTGTAGCTTTTGTCTTCCGTACAGAAAAAAGAAAGGACGAATACATACACTATGTCTTTAAAAAAGACGAACAAGGACGAATCATCCGTGTGTACGACCCGAAAAGCGACCGTTGCATCGATGCACCCGATAATTTTCATATTCAATGCGAGATTGTTCCCTGCCAAAGCTTTTGGGTAAGCGACATAGACGGAGGAAAATATCTATTAGAATTCAAGCTTGTCCCGAATACGGAAAGGTCTGACGATTACGAACTGTTCGTTTACCATTTTTACGATATCTACCAACGCAGCATATACAAGAAAGGTCTCGTTGTAAGCAATACATTATACAATTACGAAGGGAAAGCCGAGAAAAGTATCACCCTAAAAACCGAAGGGCAGAAACACATTTATAAGGGAGTGTTTTATGACACAGTCTTTACATATATCTGGGAAGATGGAAAGCCGGTTGAATATACCGAATACAGCGAATGGAATACGCCACTTTACAGAAAGACATATACACTATCTGACGACAGGAAGAAGTATCTGATCAAATGTTATAAAATCAATTACTCGACAAAGGAACTTTCCTTCGCGGAAGAAGAGACATCCCCTGTCAGTGACTATATAGAATCCGACATAATGAGTATTTAACAAGCCTACATCAGTCTCGTCAGCAAGTAGAGATAATACGTGATAGCTGTTTCTTTATGGCCCGAATTGGTTGAAATAAGTTCCACCTTACTACCTTTTGCCTGGAAGGAATCATAGGCGTTTTGGGCACAGAAGTAGGGTACTACATCATCATTCTTCCCATGCACTAACAAGATAGGTGCTTTCGGTGCCCAGTTGATTAGGCTGTTTTTATCCAGAGATGTATATATTTTCTTGAATTCGCTATTCATACCTTCCTTGTATAAGTCCGGATGAATAAATGTACGAACCGTATGCGAAAGCTTTTGATTTATCTCATCAGTATTGTATTTCTTGCTGTTTACCCATTCATCATAATTGGAAAGCAAAGGTTCTATAAACACTTTGGAATAGTCCAGATTCAGTCCGTCTCCGTAATCCATTCCTATGATTGTTAAAGGAAGCGAGCAAGGGTAAGCAACCGTTTCTTCCTTTGCAAAACCATCGAATATAGCAGCCAGGTCATACGCACCTCCTCCGGCTATTACCGAGTGTATCTTTACATCAGAAGGATACTTTTCTTCTGCCATCTTCTGCACAGCTAAAGCTGCGGCTCCACCTTGAGAGTAGCCGGCAATATACAGATTTCCAGGCAGCGACTGTTCCTTCATCTCCATATACTCGTGAACAGCGAATAGCATATCCAAAGATACCTGAGCCGTACTTTCAATATGCAGGTACGGATGCCTCAAAGATTCTGTTGAGCCAAAGCCAATATAGTCTGGCGCAATAACCAGGTAATCATACAACGAGAGAGCCGTCTCAACAATACACATCTGTCTGGAAGGTGCCTCATTTGCGGCTGAAATAGTAAAATGCTCTGCCAGAACAACACCTTTGGGGGTACGGGAAGAAGGATATGATATAATGCCGGATGCTATAACAGACTTGCCTTGCGGGTCTACCGTATGATATTTGATTACTTCTACCGTCACATCTACATCCGGGAAATTGACCGGAATACTTTCTCCGGGAGCAAAATCCAGCACATCAGCTATTAATTCTTTACTTGTATATTGTTTGGATTCGCCTGTAGATTCAAAATAAATATGCGAATAAGGAGGTTCTATAGACGGATCATCACCACAAGCTATCAGCAAGCTTAAAAACGCAACAAAAAACAGGGAGGTAAGGATTTCTACTTTCTTCATCATTCCGCAAAGTTAGAAAAAATATTCCTATTTTTGCAGCGACTTAGAAACAAAGGAGCATGCAGGGTACAAAGGATTTAACAAACGGACCGATCAGGAAACAGCTATTTAATCTGGCCATGCCGATCATGGGAACTTCTTTTGTTCAGATGGCGTATAGCCTGACCGACATGGCCTGGGTAGGTCGTTTGGGCAGTGAGTCGGTTGCTGCCATCGGAGCCGTAGGTATTCTTACCTGGATGACAAGTTCTATCGCCCTACTGACTAAAGTAGGCTCGGAAGTAAGCGTAGCACAAAGCATTGGAGCCCGGAACGACGAAGACGCCCGGAATTTCTCATCACATAATCTGACCATCGGACTACTCATAGCCCTTTGCTGGGGTACTATCCTTTTCACACTAGCCTACCCTATTATCAAACTGTATAAGCTGGATCCTGCTATTACGCATGACGCTGTGTCGTACCTGCGTATCATTTGCATGGCTTTTCCTTTTGTTTTTATGTCTTACTCCTTTACCGGTATACACAATGCCGCCGGATTAAGCAAAATACCTTTTTACATCAACGGCTTAGGTTTGATCTTCAACATGCTACTGGATCCCTTATTCATCTTCGGATTCGGCTGGGGAACAGACGGAGCAGCCTGCGCTACCTGGATATCACAAGGGGTTGTATTCGGGTGTTTTGTCTATCAATTAAAATACAGGAATAAGCTATTGGGCGGTTTTGCATTCTTCACCAGGATACAAAAGAGGTATGCCAAAAGAATTGTCCAACTGGGACTTCCCGCTGCCCTGTTAAACACCATCTTTGCCTTTATCAATCTGGTAATGGGACGAACAGCCTCTACATACGGAGGACACCTCGGACTGATGACACTAACCACCGGCGGACAAATAGAAGCCATCGCCTGGAATACATCCCAAGGCTTCAGCACAGCCCTCAGCGCTTTCACAGCTCAGAACTACGCAGCCCGCAAGCACGAACGAATCACCGGAGCATTCCGTACCACATTGGTTATGACCTCTATTGTGGGTATATTATGCGCTTTATTATTCATCTTTTGGGGTAGCGAAATATTTTCCCTGATCGTCCCCGAACCTGAAGCCTACAGAGCCGGTGGCATATTCCTCCGGATAGACGGCTACTCCATGCCTCTCATGATGTTAGAGATCACCACTCAAGGACTGTTTTACGGCTCAGGACGCACAGTCCCACCAGCCATCATCAGCATCACCTTCAACACACTGCGCATCCCCCTGGCCATCCTCCTCTCGGCAGCCGGATTAGGTGTAGCCGGCGTATGGTGGGCCATCAGCATCAGCAGCATGCTCAAAGGCCTCACCTCCTACATCTGGTTCCGTCTCCTCCAAAAAAGGATTCTGAGAGTTTCTTAAGGTTTCACAGCAACCTTTGTTGCACTTTCACCTTCTACAAACACGATTGCAATACCTGGGGAAAGTGGAATAAAGTAGTTGTCTGAAAGAATTTGCCTGTTTGTTATTTGTTGGCCTAATATATTACTTATTATTACTCTTTTTCCTTCTGCATTCTTAATTATAATTCCGCCATTTTGAGTATATATATTGGTATTTTTTCTCACAGAAGGTTTCTCTGCATCGACAGCATTATATTCTGTGCCTTGCTCAAAATCAAACAATTCAGCAGACATTTTCGCCGTTTCCATATCTATTTTATCTGTCATAATAGGCAGATGATTCTTTTGAGCTAAAAAATGACCTTTTCTTAAAGCAATTTCCGGTTCGTCTTTTTCATCATCAAATGTAGATTCTATCATAAAGACTCTATTATAATCTTTCGCATACAATCGAAATTGAAAAACCATACTTTTTCTACTTATCGAATTATCTTTTTGCTTTGATCCATAACGAATATTCTCACCTAAATAGTGTTTGTCGTCTTCATTTATAGATTCATATAGTAATTCAGGAATAATATCTTTTGCAGCTAAAGCATATACCGGACTATTGGACCTAATCACATAAAACGTGTCTCCCAAGTGAACACCGTCAACGAAAGCCATACGAGTTTGTTTTTCAGAAAAGTAAGAGAGCTTTGTTTCATAATCTTTATTTCCTGCATCTATCGAATCTTGCGAATTAAACATCCACATCGCTCGAACTAATTGAGTATTTCCTATCTTTATAATATCCGGTCTTACAGCAATCATATACTGGGGCATTTCCGTTCCATTACGCACATAAGCAGTATCTATAAAAAAAGTATATGAGAAATCATTAGATTCTGAATATGAGGAAGAATTTTCCACACCAACAAAACTGATATTTTTATTATTAAGACTATCTCTGTAATTATTATCTTTTGAGTAATAAGGACTATTTTCAAATAAATAACGATAACCTGCACCATCAAAGATTTCCATCTTCAACCATAAAGGTGAATTCGTTGCATCACCAAAATATTCTGTTACCTGTCCGTATTGTCCACCATCTAATCTTCTGTATTTGGGCACTTCTTGTGCATATGCATTTTCAGCAAAAAAGAGAGAAACAAAGATTCCGACAATAAGAAAGTAAATATTTTTTTTCATAATCGATGGATTAATGTGTAATTGATATTTCGTCTTTAATCTGCGTAAAGATATCTTATTTTCTTTCATCTCCAAACAAAAAACACATATAAGGAATAATGGTAATAAAATGCATACGTGTGTTTTTGAAAACGCATACGTGCGATTCGCAAAACGCATGGGTGCTTTTTACAAATCGCATGCATGCGTTTTTTATATCACATTAATAGATTAATAATCAACCATATACGTATTTGCATTATTTAGAGTGCACTTCTATGGAAATAAATACAATAAGTGGGATTATTCATATCGTTTGGATTTGCGGTTATGAACCAGGGGTTGCTCTCTTGTCTGATAAAGGATTAATATTAACTTTGCGTTTCAAAGACAATTAATTTTGCATTTATGAAACAAACGGTCATTAGCTTGCTGTTTTCTCTTGTCGTAGTGGGGAGTTCTTTCGCACAGAACGGGAGTAAACGGATTGAACTGAAAGATATAACAGATGGTAAATTTCGCCAGACTACGGCGATTGGAGAGATGCGTTCTCTGCCGGATGGAGAGCATTATACGGCGATGAATAAAGAACGTACTATGATTATCAAATACGCATATCGTACGGGTAATCCGGTAGATACATTATTCTACACGAAGAAAGCTCGCGAATGTACGTTTGACGATTTCGACGGATACGCAATATGTAATACCGGACACCAGATTATCGTTTGGCGGGATACGGAACGCATCTATCGTCATTCCTTCAGGGCCGATGTATTTCACTATGATGTACGCCGCAATTACGTAAAGCCGTTGTCGGATGAAAAAGGAAAGCTGATGATCCCTACATTCTCTCCCGACGGACGAATGTGTGCTTTTGTAAGGGATAATAACATCTGGATCAAGAAGTTTGATTTTGACACGGAGGTACAGGTCACAAAAGACGGCGAGATAAACAAAATACTGAATGGTATCACTGATTGGGTATACGAAGAAGAATTCAGAGCTACAAACCTGATGGCCTGGTCGCCCGACAGCGAAGTACTGGCTTATGTACGCTTCGACGAAAGTAATGTGCCCGAAATGTCTATGCAAATCTATGGTGATGGGCTCTATCCAAGCTATTACAATTTTAAATATCCGAAGGCCGGTGAGCCAAACTCAAAAGTGACACTTCATTCGTACAGTGTAGCGACAAAAGATATTAAAGAACTGAAAGTACCGGTAGAAAGTGACAGCTATATACCACGCATCCTTTTCACGGAGAATCCGGATCAACTGGCTGTTATGACACTGAATCGCCATCAGAACGGTTTCAATATGTATTATGTGAATCCCAAAAGTGGTGTTTCGCGCCTGATTCTGAAAGAAAATAATCAGGCATATATTGACTCTGACTGGTTATACTCTATTCATTTCTGTAAAGATGGTTTCACCTATGTAAGTGAACAGGATGGGTATGCGCATGTGTATCTGTATTCGCCTACAGGAGTCATGCTGCGACAGATAACCAGCGGCAACTGGGATGTAACAAAACTGTATGGCTACAATCAAGCCACACAGACCGCCTTTTATGAATCGGCAGAAGAAAGTCCTTTGCGTCGTGCCGTTTATATGGTAGATGCCAAAGGGAAAAAGACAAAGCTATCAGCAGCAGAGGGTACGAACAGTGCCGTTTTCAGCGATAATTTTGCCTATTATGTAAATACATTCTCTAATGCTTCTACACCGGCGGTTATTAGCGTTAATGAAACTAAATCGGGGAAGGTATTACGTACTTTACTGGACAATGCACGTCTGAAGGAACAGTTGAACGCTTACGCCTTCTCTCCTAAAGAGTTTATTAAAATACATACGGCATCTGATTATGAACTGAATGCCTGGATGGTTAAACCCGTTAATTTCGACCCGAACAAGAAATACCCGGTATTGATGATTCAATACAGCGGCCCTAATTCGCAACAGGTAGTAGACCGCTACGCGCTGGATTGGGAGCAATACCTGGCAAGCAACGGCTTTATCGTAGTAAGCGTAGACGGGCGAGGTACCGGAGCCAGAGGAGAGGCCTTCCGCAAATGCACTTATCTGAAGATGGGAGTATTGGAAGCTAAAGACCAGGCCGAAGCTGCAAGGGAATTAGGTAAGCTACCCTATATAGACAAAGACCGTATCGCCATATGGGGATGGAGCTTTGGAGGTTATACTACGTTGATGGCGATGAGCACCGGCAACGGAGCATTCAAAGCCGGTATTGCCGTAGCCCCTCCTACCGATTGGAAATATTACGATACCGTATATACCGAACGTTTCATGCGTACGCCGAAAGAAAACTTCGAAGGATATGCAGCTACGTCGCCCATTCGTCTGGCTAAAAACCTGCAAGGCAAGCTACTGCTTGTACATGGAACAGCCGACGACAATGTGCATTTTGCCCAAAGCATGGAATATGCCGAAGCATTGGTACAGGCTAACAAGCAATTTGAAATGCACCTATACAAGGATCGTAATCATAGCATTTCCGGGGGGAATACACGCTATCACCTGTATACCCGGATGGCCGATTTCTTATTCAAAAACTTATAAATGGCAGAACATATCAGAAAGCCGGAATGGTTAAAGATCCGGCTGGGCGGAAACGACCGTTTTACGCAAACTAAAAGTATTGTAGAATCACATTGTCTCCACACCATATGCACCAGTGGCAAATGCCCGAATATGGGAGAATGCTGGAGCAGAGGTACAGCCACCTTTATGATTGGCGGAGAGATCTGCACCCGCTCGTGCCGGTTTTGCAATACCCTGACAGGCAAACCTCTCCCACTGGACGCAGAGGAGCCCTCCAGAGTAGCCGAAAGCATCCGGCTAATGGGATTGAAACATGCAGTAGTAACCTCCGTAGACCGTGACGACTTAGCGGACATGGGTGCCACCCATTGGGCTCATACCATCCAGGCAATTAAAGAAACAAACCCCAACACAACCATTGAAGTACTGATCCCTGATTTTCAAGGCCGCTTAGACTTGGTAGACTTGGTTATCCAGGCCTCTCCGGAAATCATCTCCCATAATATGGAAACTGTCCGGCGCATTTCTCCCGGCATCCGCAGTGCAGCCAAGTATGACGTAAGCCTGTCTGTATTGAAGCACATTGCCCAAAGCGGAACAACCGCCAAGAGCGGTATAATGGTGGGCTTGGGAGAAACAGAAGAGGAAGTACACGAACTGATGGACGATGTACTGGCAGCCGGAGTTTCGGTATTAACCATCGGCCAGTACCTGCAACCATCGAGAAAGAATATACCGGTATCAGCTTACATAACACCACAGCAGTTCGAACAATATAAAGAAACCGCTTTACAAAAAGGATTCAGGATGGTAGAAAGCGCCCCTTTGGTGCGTTCGTCATACCATGCAGAAAAACACGCTTAAAAATAAAACTTTCGACAATGTAATTTGTTGTATTAAAGGAACGCTTAACATATGGAGAAAGATAGCAAACAGTATATGGATAAAATGCAGAAAATATTAAACAATCAGGCCTTAGGGTTATTTCCCCTGTTGGTAGCTATGTTCTTGGATATTTTCTATTCTTACAAAATAGCTTTCACAGCAGGCATATCCCTTTGTTTTATAGGCTTTTTAACTCTTTTCCTTTTACGAAAAGAGCATTATAACCTGTTTCTGCTTATACCAACGACTCTGACGTTGATCCTCTATTCTTTCTTTTTCTTTTTTGATCTGAAATCCTTTTTAAACGACTATTCCCCTTTGGTAGCCGAGATATTACTGGTAGTACTATTGGCATTCATTGGTTTTTCCAAGCGAGGACTAATCACCGGAGTTAAGAAATCGTCTCTGCCAATGCATACGCGCAATCAAACGCGCCATACATTAAACGAAGCGTACTTTATAGCACAAGTCATACAGAATCTATATACATTACACCTTTTTGTCATTTTGATGTATATTCATCTTCCGGAATCATCCCCTCAGGCCGATGCACTTCTGTATACCTATCTTGGGGTGATTATCCTTGCATTGGTGATCATTTACGGTCAGATACGTACTCATATGATGAACAGGAATCTAAAGAAAGAAGTATGGCTACCCGTACTGGGTGAAAAAGGACAGGTTATTGGCAGTATGGCACGCTCTGTCAGTCGCTCTTCTTCAAAAAAATACTATCATCCTATTGTGCGCGTAGCCGTTATATACAATGGTATGCTATACCTTACAAGACGAGATAAAAGCGAATATGTATCTCCTGAGTTACTGGATTATCCGCTTTACAAATACGTATTATTCCATCATAACATAGAGAGCACGCTACAAGAGACATTGGGAGAGCTAAGCAAAGACTCGTCTATCACCCCTCGCTTGATGATCCGCTACACCTTCGAGAATGATAATGCAAAACATTTAGTCTCTCTGTATACGATCCGGCTTCAGAGCGAAGAACAACTCCGCCAATTTGCAGACGGAAAACTTTGGACTCCTAAGCAAATACAAGACAATATAAGCGCAGGAGTTTTCAGTGAATACTTTGAAAAGGAATTTCCTTATCTGCAAAATACGATTCTGTTAGCAGAAAGCGTATGCAACAATAATGGAGAAGTTAAATAATACGTCAAGCCCTTTATCGAAAGCCTAGCTCTATTACTTCCAGGTCTTTAATACTTCCACTATCCAGTGCAAAACGTAACAAGGTGCGCACCTGGTGAAAACCGCTCTTTCCGGCTGCTCCGGGATTCATATACAAGCATTCCAGATTCTTATCATATTGCACTTTTAGTATGTGTGAATGTCCGGCTATGAACAGTTTAGGGCGGGTATCATAAAGTTCTTTCCGTATAGACGGTTCATAGCGCCCAGGGTATCCGCCTATATGTGTCATCATTACAGATACGCCTTCAACAGTAAAATGTGCAATTTTAGTGTATTGGCGGCGAAGTGTTTGCCCGTCTATATTCCCATAGACAGCCCGTAGCGGCTTTAACAATTCCAGCTTAGCCGCTAAAATGTCGGATCCTATATCCCCGGCATGCCATATTTCATCACATGCGCCAAAGTATTCATTATACTTGTCATCCCAATATCCATGCGTATCCGAAAGAAGACCGACTTTTATCATAAGATTTCTTTTATTGTGCAAAAGTACCTATATTTACCCAGCTAAAAAAGAGATGACAGACTACTTGTACAGATACTTTGAACGCGATATCAGTTGGCTATCATTCAACTATCGCGTGTTGCTGGAAGCTGAGGACGAAAGTCTCCCTATTTATGAAAGGATACGCTTCTTGGCTATATATTCGTCCAACCTGGAAGAATTTTATGAGATCCGCGTAGCCGAGCACCGGGGGATCATCATGAAAAAGAAATTCGCCGAAGAAACAGACACGAATGCCGAAGGGATACTATCGGAAATTACCAATGAAGTAAACCGCCAGCAAAGGGAATATTATCGTATCTTCTCAGAGATGATATTGCCGGAGCTGAAGCGCCGGAATATTCACTTGTATCAAGACAGCCAGCCACTACCCTTCCACGAAGAGTTTGTCAGAGACTTTTTCAACGAAGAAGTATTCCCCTTTCTCTCTCCTGTCATGATTCAGACCGGAGAAATTAAGACTTTTATCAGAGACCGGAGGCTCTACCTGATTATCCGTATGATGAAAAAGAGCAAACGCGTAAACGACCCGGATTATACGCCTACCTATCATTATGCGCTGATGAAGATTCCGTTTGCCAAAGTTCCCCGCTTCATAGAGCTACCGGAACAGGACGGAAAATACTACATCATGTTTATCGACGACATAATCAGAGCCAATCTGTCAACCGTCTTCCCTGGCTACATTATAGACAGCTGCTACAGCATCAAGATATCAAGGGATGCCGATATCTACCTTGAAGATGTAAAAGGTTCGGATATAGCTGAAAATATTCGCAAGAAAGTAAACAAGCGCAAGATTGGCGACCTGAGCCGCTTTATGTATGACAAGGATATGCCCGACGACTTTCTGGCATTCGTATGTGAAGCCTTCGGCATAGGAACGGAAGACCTAGTCATTGGTGGCCGCTACCTGAACTTGCAGGATCTGAGCAAACTACCCAACCCCGGAGGGAAAGAACTGGAGCAGAAAACACCTGTTCCGATGCGCGTTCCGTTCTTAGACGAGATGGGCTCGGTATTCCGGGCCGTAAAAAAGAAGGACATTATGCTACACTTCCCCTACCAGTCATTCGATTATCCGATACGTCTATTGATGGAAGCTGCCTTTGATCCCAAAGTAAATGAAATAAAAATCACTCAATACCGGGTAGCTGAAAACTCAGCTGTAATCAACACCCTGATAAGCGCTGCTCAAAACGGTAAAAAAGTGACAGTTTTTGTTGAACTGAAAGCCCGCTTCGACGAAGAAAACAACTTACGTACCGCCGAACGAATGGAGCAAGCCGGAATACAGATCATACACAGCATTCCCGGCTTGAAAGTACATGCCAAAGTAGCCATGATCCTGCGCAAAGATGCGGAAGATGGAACAAAACGCCGCGACTTTGCCTACCTGAGCACCGGCAACTTCAATGAAAAGACAGCAAAAGCATACTCAGACATGGCTTTATTGACCTCCAACCCTGAGTTCATCGCCGATATAAGCAAGGTATTTGCCGTCCTTGAAGGAAAGTTTGCCTCTCCTACCTTCCGCCATTTGTTGGTCGCTCAGTTCAATATGGTTCCCGAACTAAAGCGGATGATCCGGCGCGAAATAGAACATGCAAAGGCCGGTCGCAGAGGGCGTATCGTTTTAAAGATGAACGGTCTGCAAGACCGCGACATGATCAACGAGCTATACCATGCCAGCGAAAACGGCGTAGAAATAGACCTGATCGTACGTGGAATCTGTTGCCTCGTACCCAATCAGCCATACAGCAAAAACATACGTATCACCCGCATTGTAGACATGTTCCTCGAACATGCACGTATCTGGTATTTTTACAATAACGGAGAGGAAGACCTCTACCTCACCTCTGCCGACTGGATGAGACGCAACCTGAACCGCCGCATAGAAACCGCATTCCCGATATTAGTACCGGAAACCAAAAAGGAAATCATCAACATCCTCGAAATACAACTAAAAGACAACGTAAAAGCCTGCTTCATCGACGAACACCTCAACAACAACTTCAAACACGACAACAACCCCATAAAGACCCGCTCACAAGTTGCCATCTACGAATATCTCCTCTCCCTGTCAGGAAAGTAGACTTATAAAATCGTTTTGTTTTTAACAAGCGGTTTGGCCCAAAAAGAAATGCTGAGGATATAAGCCAGTGTAATAAGAAGGATGAGCATGGAAAAACGCAAGCCTACCATATCACCTATCCAACCTATTAAAAAAGGCATCAGCGCACCTCCGAAAATACCTGTACAAAGGATTCCGGAAAAAGCCCCATGATATTTTTCAACGGAATTAAGCGCCAGTGAAAAAATAATGGAAAACATGATAGAAATGGAAAATCCGCAACAGGGAAAGGCTATAACAGCCACTGATGCAGGAGCAAACAATGCAGCACAAAGATTGATGATAGCTATAATGGCAAAGATGCGTAACATGATTTTCGAATCGATCAACTTTACGATTATCAAACCCAACAGGCATCCTACAGTCATAAGTCCCCAAAACCAGGCTACAACGGTAGCACCCATACCTTCGGGGCTTATACCGTGATAAATATTCAGGAATTGACTCATCCAGTTAGCAATCCCCTGTTCTGTACCTACGTATGAGATAATTCCCAGGAAGTAGAGAATCACATATTTGTTTTTAAGCAAATCCTTGTAGTTTTGAAGCGTACCTGCCTTTTCATTTTCTTTTAATACGACTTTCGGAAACTTTACACTGCCTATAATGATAAGCATTAAAGCAAATACGACAGTGAATATCAGATACATCGAACTCCATGGATAATTTCGGTGTAATAATCCCGTCAAAACAAAAGGGCTGACAAAAGAAGCTCCTCCGAACACAATTTGTGCGAGAACGGCATTAAATGCATAATTCCTTTCACCTCCTGCTTCACGCATCAACGGAAGTATAACTACCTGTAACATGGCCATCCCTAAACCGATGATAAATAACGAAGAAAGTACAATCCCGTATGTCGGAAATAACACAAAAAACAAAGCTCCACAAAAAGCAAAGCCAAAGGCTATCAACAATGAAACTTTTCCGCCGTACCGCTCAATAATTATCCCGGCAGGAATAGACATAACACCGTATGCGAGAAAGAAAGAAAAGGGAAGAAACGAAGCTAAGGTAAGGCTTAACTGAAAATCAGAGATGACCATAGGCAGCATGGGCCCGATGATATTGGTAACAAAGGATATAACAAACCAAATGCTTAAGATTAACAGAAGTATAAAATTATTCTTTTTCATGTTGATAAATTTAAATCCCACAACTGTAGAACTTATGTTCAACAACTGTTGAATTCATGTTCTACATATGTTGAACATGTGTTCTACAATTGTGGGACGATATTCGCTCTAATTATCAATAATATGTTAGTCTTATAATTCTTTGATACGAATATTCCGGAATGCGAGTCCGTATCCATGATCTTGCAGACCGATATAACCCGGTTCTTTTCCGGCATTGAGCATTAATTCGTAAGCAGCAGGTTCTTTTTCGGGATCGTTACTGGCTATACCGAATTTACTCTTGTCTACCAACGCTTTCCATACAGGTGTTCCCAATTGATATTCCAGAATTTGCACATCATTCAGGTAATGGATAACGCGCATATTGTACACTACGATTCTTGTTTTATTCCAGGTATCGTAAGGATTACAAGATTGCGGAATGGGCGGAATCATGTCGTACACAGCACCAGCCTGGCGATTTCCACCAACACCTTCCCATGCGTCCGGCATATTCACATTGTCTAGCAACTGATATTCAGGGCTTGAATAATAAATAGGCTTACCTTCTATTTCCTGCGCCGTATAGAATATACCACTATTGCCTGCTTTGCCAACTCTCCATTCGATTTCGAATACAAAGTTCTTGAATTTCCGGTCGTAAATCAGGTCTGCACCTTCCATGCTTGTAGCGCTTATTGCACTGAATGTAATGATACCGTCTTCTACTTTCCAGCCACCAGGGACTTCCTTCTTTCCGTATCCCCGCCATCCATTGAGGGTTTTACCGTCAAACATAGTAATCCATTCTCCACCTTCGGGTATTCCGTTGTCCGGGCAAGGAGTAGTTGAAGTAGCCTGCTGAGATGAAGTACCACCTGAGCACGACAGCATAATTAACGATATCAAGACAGAAACTGTACTACATACTATTCTTTTCATTTCGATATATTTTTTAAAATTAAAAATGATACATAATTTACAATTTGAGATCTTCCCAACCTTTACGGTAGGTACGTTTTACGAATTGGTTGGCCGCTTCGAAATTGGTAATCCGCATATTTTCACCATCCCATAGATAGGTAATATTTCGTCCCGGATAAGTATATGCATTCTCCATTTCGCCATATACGACATCCGTTCTGGAAATTTTTTCACGGATATTATAGCCTCTCAATATCAGGTTACCCATAAGCACAGCTTCGGTTAACGGACCGGCATAGCCTTCGAAAGGCGACTCCACTTCTGCTTTATCGTAACCGGCGATACACGAATCAATCCACGACCAATAATGTCCGTCATGCTCTCCCGGTATTCTTTTGTACTTTTCAGGGATGTTTACATCTTTTGCAAAAAGAGGCTTTTTACTTCCATCGTTCACCCACAGACGCGGGTCAGAACCACCCCATCCACAGGATACTTTTCCTTTGGTTCCCACAAATACGGTAGCACCTTCAATATCCAACGGATCAAGGTCGCCCATAGCGTGAGTCAGATCTAGGTTCGGATCTACTTCGTCAAAACGTTCGGGCATGATGCCACCATCCATCCATACCAAATCCAATACTTTTCCGTTTTTCTGCGGGAATTTGTATCGAATGGAACAGGCTACCGGCCCACTCTCGGGATAATATGCTTCTTTAAATATACCGTCGTATACGGTGCTTACACTGCAAGAGATTTCCGTCGGATAACCTAGTTCCAACAACTTAAACGGCGGCCCGATGATATGACATCCCATATCACCCAGAGCACCCGTTCCGAATTGCCACCAACCGCGCCAGTTGAAAGGAACCAAGTTCTCGATATAATCTACATGTTCTGCAGTTCCCAGCCACAAATCCCAATTAAGTTCCTTGGGTACAGAGGCTTTTTCCTTCGGCCAGGGGATTCCTTGCGGCCATACCGGACGGTTAGTCCAGCAGTATACTTTGGTGATATCACCGATCAAATCCGCTTCAAACCATTCTTTCATGGTTTTCATCCCATTACACGAATTACCCTGATCACCCATTTGAGTCACTACTTTATACTTCTTCGCGGCTTGCGTTAAAATACGCGCTTCGTAGATATCGTGCGACAATGGCTTTTGCAGATACACATGCTTGCCCATGCGCATTGCATTAAAGGCCTGGATAGCATGGTTATGATCGGGAGTAGAAATACAAACAGCATCGAAATTTTTGCTTTCTTTGTCGTACATTTCACGCCAATCATGATAATACGGTGCTTTAGGGTATTTCTTTCGGGCATCAGCAGACTGTCTGTCGTCTACATCGCACAAGAAGGCTGCTACCGCATTTTTCTTAGGGTTTCTCATGAGCGAATCGAGGTCGGGAGCTCCCATACCTCCACAGCCTATTTTTGCTATGTATAATTTATCACTGGGTGCTACGTGTCCCAATCCCGAGATGGTGAAGCTTGGGAGAATAGTTAAGGCTGCCGCACCAGTTGCAGCCTTTCCAATAAACGATCTCCTTGAAATAAGCGGAGACAGATGATCTTTGTTTTCCATATTTCTGATGACTAATTAATATTATTAAAACGGAGGATATCCCGGATTTTGTTTCAAATTATTATTATCCCTCCATGCATCAAGAGGAATGGGTAACAACTTACGGTATTCTTCCGTTACATGAGGTTTCCATTGGTTAGGACGAGTAAAGGTTCCGAACCGAATCATATCCTGGCGAGCACCGAATTCGAAGGCCAGTTCAAAGCGACGTTCGTTTTCAATATCGGCAAGTGTAACGGAACTGAAGTTATGATCAGAATCAGCAAAAGCACGTTCGCGTATAATGTTTACCAGACTGGTAGCTTCAGCTATATTGCCACCCATACGAACAAGCGCTTCCGCCTTCATTAAATATACATCTGCCAAACGGAAGATATGCATGTCATTCTCCATGAATGTATTCTGCATTCCTTTTTGGAATTCCCACTTTTGAATACGGGCTCCGTCTTCCTGGAACACTTCACCCCAGCCAGCCGGATACGATCCACCTCCCTCTGTTCCGGGAACAATCGTATATTCAACATGATGGATAAGGGGGTGTCCGGCAGTACCTGTTTGCAATACTTCGCCGGTTGCCGGATCAAGCATGGGGCCTGTAAGGAAGGTAGCTTCCTTCCGTCTGTCGGCATCGTCAAATGCATTTACAAATGCGGTCTGAGCACTAACACCGTTCCACATATCTCCTGCAAAACCAAGTGCGATGGGATCAAGATAGTGAAGAGTGTAATAATGAATGGCATTATACCCATTATCCCAATCATCCTGATCACTGAAACAAACGGACAAAATAGCTTCACGCGAAACCTCGTTCCTTACAATAAAGTTTGTCCTCCAGTCGGGTTCAATGACGTAGTTTAATGCCATCACTTCGTTACACGCATCTACAACACCTTGCCAGTTGGGAGTACCCGTCCAGACCTCTGCATTTAGATACATTTTTGCAAGCAACGTATACCCTGCTCCTTTCGTAAATTTACCATAACTGGCATCAGACACATCGCTACGAAGATCCGGAATGATTTCAAGTAGCTCCGAAACAACAAAGTCATACACTTCCTTTCTTGATTTAGTGGTCGGCAGACTGGTATCCTTAAAATCGGTAACAATGGGGACATTACCGAACCAATCTACTAAGACGTAATACCAATAAGCCCTGAGCCCACGGAGTTCACCAAGGGTTTGCGCCTTTAATTCAGGCGTCATCAGTTCGTTAGGCTCTACCAGGTCTATGATGGAATTTATGGTCGTAATACCCTTCATGCAAGGATTCCATAAGCCAGGTATTACCCAGTTTTCGGGAGTCCATGTATGCATGGTTTGTTCCATATATACACCACCGTCCCACCAGTCGCCACCTATTCGCGTAGGAGCGATAAGTGCATCGGCCGTAAGGTTGTCCCATCCCCACAATTGGTCGTAGGATGCCACGTATTTCAATGTTTTATATGACGGTCCGATGATGGATGTTATCTCTTCAGCTGTTGAACCAAATTCATCGTACGGTAATTTATCATACACCTTTTCACCCAAATCGGTACATGAAGCAAGCGCTATCTGTACTAATGCTGTATAAAATAATAACTTTTTCATTTGCGTTATAGTTTAAAGATTAAAAGTTAACACTTAGCCCAAAAGAAAAACTTCGTGCTTTAGGGTAGAAATCAAGTGGCTCTACACCCGGAGCCAATCCTTCACCAGTGCTGATAGGTAACTCGGGATCAAGGCCGGAATAACCGGTGATCACGAAAAGGTTTTGCCCAGTAGCATATATCCTTACTCCATTCAGCAGTTTGGGAAACGTATAGCCAAGTGTCATATTATCAAGACGTAAATAGGAACCTTTCTCCAGATAGTAATCAGAATATTTGGGGGTTACCTTCAGCTCCCATGTAAGGGGATCGTTCAGAGCATTGGCTCCCGGCATGAATCCACCTTGTGCATATACCAGACGAGGTAAGTTCAACACGTCGTTGCCATACACGCCACGCAGGAAAAATGAAAAATCGAAATTCTTGTATTGAAACGAATTATTGATACCATAAGTGAGCGATGGTTGTGCATTGCCGATATACGTATAATCCGCAGGTTCGGAAATACCTTCTTCGCCGTCTTGATCTATAATCTTATAATCTCCGTTTTCCAGGCCGGCACATTGAAGGCCATAGAACTGTCCGACAGGCTTTCCTACTTCAAGGATATGCGTTGTGGTACCGCCGCCTCTCCACCAAATACTACCGACCAATTGACGTTCGGTGGTATAGATGTCGTTTGAGAGTTTCGTTACTTCATTTTTGTTGTGAGCAAGATTCAGTGAAATATTCCAGGAGAAATCGGAAGTAATTATAGGCGTAGCGTTAAGCGTAAGCTCAATACCCGTATTCTTCATGTCACCCACATTTGCCATCATAGTACCATACATGTAAGGAGGGGTAGGCACGGAATATTCGTAAAGCATATCCGAGGTTTTTTTGTTATACCACTCGAAACGCCCGCTGAGACGATTATTGAACACGCCGAAATCGACACCAATATTCAACATAGAGGTCTGTTCCCAACGAAGGTCTGGGTTAGGATTTTGACTGATAGAATATCCGGTATGCCATGTGCCATTATCATAATAAGTACCTCCGTATCCGTAAAGTCCGAGTGAGTTATAAGGAGACAGACCTGTTTGATTACCCATAATCCCCCAACCGGCGCTTAATTTCAAGTCACTAAGGAAAGAAGCATCTGAAAGAAAACCTTCTTCAGAGATATTCCATGCAGCTGATACAGAAGGGAATGTTCCCCATTTGTGATTGTCTCCAAACTTTGACGAACCGTCTTCACGTAATGTAGCTGTAAGATTATACTTACCCATATAACTGTAATTAACACGTCCGTAGAAAGAGATCAGGCGACTTTCTTCTTTTGCCGAACCTATATCGCCCTTACGATACCCTTCGCCCGAAGCGAGATCATTGGCACCAAGATAATTGGAAATAAATGTACGATTCTGAGCAAAATGTGAAGAAACACTTTCTTCTTCCCACGAATAGCCTGCCAAAACATTCAGCTTGTGGTTTCCGAATTGCTTGTTGTATGTATTTGTCCACTCTAGGAGCTCTTTATTTCTGACGTCTGATGAACGTTTTGCAAAACCTCCGTTACTGATACCAGCTTCTGAATTTTTGCCATTATACTCACTATAATCGCTGGAATTACGGCTTTTCGCAACAAAAAGTTTCGTATCAAGACCATCGATTATGGTTAAAGTAGCAGCAGCAGTTACATAGGCATTTAAGGTTTCATATTCGCGTGAGTTTTCCTTTTGGTTACGAACCGGGTTTCCCTGATCATAATCATAGGATTCGTGCCATGTACCGTCTGCATTCTTTACCGGACGTACCGGTGACATATTGTATGCAAGCAAAAAATTACGGCCATATGTAGGTTGTGTATTGCTCATAGTTGAAACGGCAGTAAGGTCTATTTTCAGACGATTATTCAAGGCAAATTGCGAGAACTGAAGTCTGATATTGTAACGATCCAGCCAGTTGTCACGTGCCAATCCGTCACGTTTCATATAAGATATAGAACCCCGGTAGTTATTATTGGTACCACCTCCTGCAACCGAAAGGCTATGATCCTGCTGAATACCTGTACGCGTGATTTCATCGAACCAGTCGGTATTTCCTCCATGATCGTATAATGAGGAATCATATCCTTTTTCTGTCACATAATGGCGCCATTCGTTGGCTGTAAATAAATCGGGTTTGTTAGCCAAAGTGGAAATACCTACAGCACCGGTATAATTAACAGTAGGCTTGGAAGCAACACCTTTTTTAGTCGTTACCAAAATAACCCCACCTGCGGCACGAGAACCATAGATAGCTGCAGCCGAAGCATCCTTCAATACAGAAATAGATTCGATATCCTGCGGAGAAACTGTCGATAAATCGGCTCCCGGAATATTATCAATTACAAAGAAAGGTCCTTGATCATTAAGCAGAGTGGTAACACCACGGAGACGAATAGTCGCATTTGAGGTTACATCGCCCGAGCCATTGTTTATCTGTAAACCAGCAACCTTTCCTTGTAACATATCGGCTGCACTTTTCTGAAGTCCCTGATTGAAATCCTTGGCAGTTACATTCGTAACAGAACCGGTAATCTCTTTACGAGTCATGGTACCGTAGCCTACTACCACTACCTCTTCGATCTCCCGGCTATCTTCGCCGAGAACAACATTAATAATCGTTTGATTGCCAACAACTACTTCTTTTGTGGCATACCCTATAAACGAAAAGACCAATGTTACATCCTTGTCTGGGACGTCGATGGAATATCTTCCATTCTCATCGGTGACCACACCTCGCCTGGTGTCTTTGATCACTACATTCACCCCCGGAACCGTAAAGCCGGTATTGTCTGTCACAACACCTGAGATTGTCATTTGCTGTTGTCCGACTCTTGTCACGGTTGACTTTACGTCTTTTCCGGAAAGAATAATATCCTTATTTACGATCTTGTACTCGATATCCGATGCTGCAAAAATCTGGTTCAAAACGTTGAACACATCTGCATCTTTGGCGTTGACGGATACCTTACGTTGCATATCGATTAACTTGCCATTATAATAAAAACGGAATTCGGATTGTTGCTCTATCTCATCCAACACTTCAGCTACCGGCTTATTGGTAATATGAAGCGACAGGACTGTTGTTTGCGCATATGAAACAGATGCAAATAGGACATTTACAGAGAGAAAGCATAACGTTAGGAATAGCGAAATTTTGTTCAACAAGTTGGGAATCGAAAAACGTTCCCAAGCATGTTGATGTTGGTTATTTTTTGCCATAATTTTATCAAATTTAAGTTTAGAATATAAATTCACGTGTTTTACGCGAAAAGATGGATAGCGTTATTCCGCGTGTGTTTTTCCTTGGCTGATCAGTGTTTTTTCATAGGCATCTTATTTTATTTTCATTAATTTAATTGTCGGTTTCCGCTCATCCTGATCCTCAGGATAAGACATCACATAATTAATCTTCGACGAAATTTTCATGTAGTCCAGAATCTGAAATAGAGGTTTATTCTCAAAAGCCCCGGTAAAGGTGTAATTATGAATAACTTCATCTACAACATTAAACTCTACACTATAAAAATTAGCCAGTTGTCTCAAGACCTCGGGCATAGGCGTATCCTTGAATATCAAACACCCTCTCATCCATGCTGTTTCCTGTGTTGTATTAACCTTTCTACGGTATATCTTATCGTTTTCGATATCATAAGTTACCTTATCGTCAGGGAACATTAGAACAGAACCCTTTTTTCCGCGAACACCTACTTGCACACTACCTTCCACCAATGTTGCCTGTATCAGCTTATCTTTTTCATAGGCTTGCAAAGTGAATTCGGTACCCAACACCCGTACATTTACTCTCTCGTCGGAAGTATGCACAATAAAGGGCCGGGCAGGATCATGTACAACCTTAAAATAAGCCTCACCCGACAATTGCACTTCACGTTTGTTACTGGTATATCGTGAAGGGTATGTAATCGTACTTGCTGCATTAAGGTAAACGATCGTATTGTCAGGAAGCGTCAGTTGCGAACGCATGCCGGCATTGGTGCTCACGGTAATCATTGGCGACTCCTCCTGCCTGTATTGTAATAGGAATGAGCCGATTCCCAACAGGCCAATAAGCAATGAGGCGGCAACCGTTGTTCGCTGTATAAAGATCCGTCGGGATTTATTTCTGATACGCTGTTGAACAACACGTAATGCCTTATCCGAGTTGCGCTGCTTGATACGCTCTAACGTACATTGCTGATGATATATTTTCGCCATTTGGAGAATCGTATTCTCATTCAGCTTATCTTCTTCGAGCCAAGCATTTACTTGCTCTATTTCTTTCGCATCTGCCGTCTTATTAATATATTTCAACAGCAGCTTAGTGTCTATTTGTTTGTTTAATGTCATTCTTTTCGAGGTTCTACTTATACGACACGCAATTTCCTCCCACCCCTAAAGAGAATATCATTATTTTTATTATTTTTGTAATATATCTACCAATGCACTACCTGGTATGTTGAATGACAAAGCTCTTTTAAACAGGATACAGCAAGGGGATACGGACGCATACAATCAAATGTTTGGACTGTTCTACTCTCCACTGTGTGAATATGCTTCGCAATATATATCCGATGCTGACGCCGAGGAGTTAGTGCAAGATTTAATGGTATATGTTTGGGAAAACCGAAAACACCTTGTTGTCGAAAAATCCCTGAAATCATATCTTTTTGTCTCCGTCAAAAACAGATGCTATAATGTTTCCCGCAATAAACAATCAAGAATAAACATACATTCATATTTATATGACAAATTGAAAGATCAGTTCGAAGATCCCGACTACTATATGATCGACGAAATAACCACGAGCATCGCAAAAGCCATAGAAGAACTCCCCGAAAGCTATCGCGAAACGTTTAAAATGAGCCGTTTCGACGAGATGCCAAATAGCGAAATAGCCAACCATCTCAATGTATCAGTCAAAACAGTAGAGTACCGAATCACTCAATCACTAAAAATCCTTCGCGTAAAACTGAAAGATTATTTCCCCTTGTTTCTTTTCTTGCTAAAATGAGAAAGTAAGTAGTAATAGCAAGCATATAAAATGGGCAGGTATTGATTCATACCAGTCTGATAGACAATAAGTATACTGGCCAAGAATTCTCGTTTATATGTAAAAACTCCCCAAAAACAAGTAAAGACAAAGGAATTATCCCTATCTTTGCAGCAACAGTGCCCGCCAAGCCTCTTTATAATGCTCAAATAGGTGGGCCGTTTTTTTTGTATATATGCCAAACAACTATACTAAACAATGTGCTCTTCCCCAAAACCTTATAAGCCTATTAAAGAAACGGGGATTAAGTATAATCAATGAGCCTAAGGCCGAAAGTTACCTATGGAGTATCGGTTATTTTCGTTTTAGTGCTTATCTACGACCGCTATATAAAGAGCCTAAGGTTAATCATGTATTTAAGGATGATGCCACTTTTGAAAAGGCCTTAAATATGTATAGGTTTGATCGCAAACTACGCTTACTCTTATTCAACGAGATTGAAAAGATAGAAGTAGCTATTCGAAGTGCTTTAGTTAACATTGTCAACAGCAACACCAATGACGCATTTTGGATAACGAACATCAACTATTTTCATAATAAACAAGCCTTGAACAACAGTCTAAATATTATTAACACCGAAATAAGACGAACCAAAGAGGACTTCATTATTCATTTTCAGAAAACCTACTCAAACGCTTATCCTCCCTCATGGATGGTTGCAGAAATAGTGCCATTAGGTAGTCTCAGTACAATATACAAAAACCTGCATAATTATTCTTTAAAAAAAAGTCTCAGCACATTTTGGTTTACCAATCAATGTTTTTGAATCTTGGACACAAAACTTGGCACTCCTTAGAAATCTATGTTGCCACCATGCGCGTGTATGGAATAAGAATTTCGCGGTAAAGCCCTCGCTTCCAACTACTCTCCACCACCCATGGATAGACCCGTCCAAGACAGATATTAATAGAGTATATATCCGTATTTGCATGATTAAATATCTACTCTTCACCGTTTCTCCACAGAATTCTTTCACTGATAAGATCAAAGAGTTGATCACTAAATATCCGACAATCGACACGCAAGCCATGGGATTTCCTAGTGATTGGGAGAATGCTCCGATATGGAAACAAAATACCATTTTTCCATAAATTGTCATTTTGTTAATTCATCCCCTCAATACTCGTCTTATTTCGGCTCTAAGACTGGAACGCCGGCAAATAAGCCCTCAAATTGACACTTTGTCTTTGACATTTTAAAAGCAAATGGAGAACAAAAGGATAAAACCGAACATATTTACACGGATTTCTCATTCATTACCACACATTACCACTTTTATCACAAACTTTTTGATATTTTGAAAAACATAGGTGTTTTAGTCGTGTTTTTAGTTAATAAAAGCTTCGATTTATATCTTTCGGACAGATATTTTTGACCTGGCCGAAATATACAAAGAAATCATTAAGGTGGTTTGGCAATTTTACTTGGATGAATTGGCTAAATCACTTGGATCATTTAGTAAAATCACTTGGATAAAATGAGGAAAAGGAACCGATTTAACCAAATATTGGTTAAATTCAAATTCGTTTTGGTTAATTTTTGTTTGAAATTCTGCAATTTCAAGGTTTTTTCTCAATCTACGTGTTAGCTAGAAGTAGCGATTTTCTCAAAAACAACACAAATATAAGGTATTTTAACATCAAAATGACATTTTCAAGAGAAAAGAAAAAACAAGACTAGAGATTGGGTGTATGGGAATTATAAACGATTATCAACCATTTCAATACTAATCCGCAGTTTTTTCTTACTTTTGTCACTCCATAATATGAGGCTGACAACTTGGCCTTGTTTGTGGGATTAAATAATATAGTGATACGATAAGCTTAAGAAATTATGGAAATTGCAAGTAAGTACAACCCTGCAGAAGTAGAGGAAAAATGGTACCAGTATTGGTTGGCAAATGGTTTTTTCAGTTCAGTTCCTGACGACCGTGAACCGTATACAATCGTCATTCCTCCGCCAAACGTCACCGGCGTACTGCACATGGGACACATGCTTAACAATACCATTCAGGATATCTTGGTGCGCCGCGCCCGTATGCAGGGAAAGAATGCTTGCTGGGTGCCGGGAACCGACCATGCCTCCATCGCTACGGAAGCAAAGGTAGTAGCCAAGCTGGCTGCAGAAGGAATTGGCAAGAAGGATCTTACCCGTGAACAGTTCCTGGAGCATGCCTGGGAATGGACTCACAAACATGGAGGTATCATCCTTGAGCAACTAAAAAAGCTGGGAGCTTCATGCGACTGGGACCGTACTTGCTTTACCATGGACGAGGCTCGTTCAAAAAGTGTGATAAAAGTATTCTGCGACCTTTATAAAAAGGGACTTATCTATCGCGGAATCCGCATGGTAAACTGGGATCCGGCAGCAAAAACCGCTATATCCGACGAGGAAGTAATGCACAAGGAAGAGCATGGCAAGCTATATTATGTAAAATATAAGGTAGAGGGCGAAAACGGATATGCCGTAATAGCTACGACCCGTCCGGAGACAATCTTCGGAGACGTAGCCGTTTGTATCCACCCCAACGACCCCAAAACAGCAGCCTTTAAAGGGAAAAAGCTGATTGTACCGATAGCCAACCGGGTAGTTCCTGTTATCGAAGACGAATATGTAGATACGGAATTCGGTACAGGATTCCTGAAAGTGACTCCTGCTCATGACGTAAACGACTATATGCTGGGCGAGAAGCACAATCTGGAAGCGATTGACATCTTCAACGACAACGGCACATTGAACCAGTATGGGCTTCAATACGAAGGAATGGATCGTTTTGTTGTTCGCAAACAGATAGAAAAAGATCTGGAAGAGCTGGGGTTAATGGAAAAGACAGAAGCCTACACCAATAGCGTAGGATACTCCGAACGAACAGACGTACCTATTGAACCGAAGCTATCCATGCAATGGTTCCTGAAGATGGAAAATCTGGCAAAGCCCGCTCTGGATGCAGTAGAGAATGATACCATCAAATTCCATCCGGCCAAATTCAAGAATATGTATCGCCACTGGATGGAGAATATCAAAGACTGGAACATCAGTCGCCAACTATGGTGGGGACATCAGATTCCGGCTTACTATCTGCCGGAAGGTGGCTTCGTGGTAGGCGAAACAGAAGAAGAGGCTTTGCAGCTTGCCCGCGAAAAGACAGGCAACCCCAATCTGCAATTCAGTGATTTGCGCCAAGACGAGGACTGCCTCGACACCTGGTTCTCATCCTGGTTATGGCCTATCTCCGTATTTGATGGCATCAACCATCCCGACAATGAGGAGATTAACTACTACTACCCAACCAACGACCTGGTAACAGCTCCCGAGATTATCTTCTTCTGGGTAGCCCGTATGATCATGTCGGGATATGAATACCGCCAGGAAGAATGCTTCCGCAATGTCTACTTCACAGGTATTGTGCGCGACAAGCTGGGCCGCAAGATGTCTAAGTCATTGGGCAACTCACCCGACCCTATCGAGCTGATGAACAAATACGGAGCCGACGGAGTACGTATGGGTATGCTACTCACCTCTCCTGCCGGTAACGACCTGCCGTTTGACGAATCCTTATGCGAACAGGGAAGAAACTTCAACAATAAGATATGGAATGCCTTCCGCTTGGTAAAAGGCTGGGAAGTAGCAGATAACATCCCTCAACCAGAAGCATCGGCTATTGCCGTGAAATGGTTCCGCTTGCAACTTGACAAAACAGTTGCCGAGATGGACGACCTGTACAACAAGTATCGTCTGAACGAAGCCTTAATGCTGGTATACAAGCTCTTCTGGGATGAATTTTCGTCCTGGTATCTGGAACTGATCAAGCCGGCTTTCGGCCAACCGATAGACAAAGCGACCTACCAAACCACCTTGGGATTCTTTGATGCTCTGCTGAGATTGTTGCATCCCTTTATGCCTTTCATCACCGAAGAGCTCTGGCAAGCGCTGGATAACCGGAAGGAAGGAGAAAGCATCATGGTTTCATTAATGCCTCAATCTCAGCCGGTAGACAATGAATACCTCAACGCTTTTGAAATGGTAAAAGAAATCATCGGAGGTATCCGTACCATCCGCCTGCAAAAGAACATCCCAAACAAAGATTCGCTGGATTTGCAAATATTAGGTACACATAACGATTTGTTTAATCCGGTTATCATAAAAATGTGTAACTTAGCAAACGTAAGCAATGTAGAAGAAAAGGCTTCGGGAGCTGTTTCGTTTCTGGTTCGCACAACAGAATACGCTGTTCCGCTCGGAAACAAAATAAATGTGGAAGAAGAACTGAAAAAGTTGAGCGAAGAACTAAACTACCAGAAAGGCTTCCTTGCAGCCGTAATGAAGAAGCTGGGCAACGAAAGTTTTGTAAGTAAAGCACCCGCCAAGGTAATAGAAATGGAACAAAAGAAACAAGCGGATGCCGAAAGCAAAATCAAAAGCCTGGAAGAAGCGATTGCTACTTTGAAGAAGTAAAATAAACAGCATGAGAAGTATTGTTTGCCTGTTCATACTATGTTTGTTCACAGCTTGCAGTCAGATGCGTTTCATTGGCATTGAAACGTTTAATCCGTCTGAAATCACCTATCCAAGTGATGCCAGAACGATTTTGATTGTCAACAACGCAGTACCACAACCACCCGAAAGCGGTTATGAATACAGATTAATGGGCGTATTACAAGACACCTGTAAGGCGTATGCCGACAGTGCCTTGTTTGATGCCTGTAAAGCTTTGGGTAAACAAATAGCAGAAACAGACTTCTTTTATGACGTGCGCCTCTTTAACGAAAACACCCGCACAGACAACAGTTTCCTGGAAGATCAGAAACTTTCTCAAAAGGAAGTGATTGACCTTTGCGAAGAAACCGGAGCCGACGCCATCATCTCCTTCGACAGATTATTGTTTGACATGAAAAAAGTCATATCAAACGTTGGAGGAGGCTTTTACCTGGGCGTAATAGATGTTAAAATGAATGGTATTGTCCGGAGTTATCTTCCTTCAAGGGAAAACCCATTGGCTAGTGTACTGGTGTCCGACAGTATTTTCTGGGCTGAAGAAGCCGATCAGCTGAAAATCTTGGATCACCTATACCTACCCTCACCCGACGAAGCGTTGCGCACAGCAGCTATCCATGTCGGCGAAAAGCTCTATCGCATGTTCGTCCCACACTGGAACCGAGAAAACCGATGGTACTATACAGGTGTAAGCTCCAAGTGGAAAGAAGCCGCCACGCGAATGGCCAGCAGCAAATGGGATGAAGCTATCGAAAGATGGATGGCGATCAACGAAAAGGCATCAGGCTGGAAAAGCAAAGCCAAGTCCGCATCCAATCTAGCATTGGCCTATGAAATGAACAATGATCTGAGAAAGGCCTTGGAATGGGCCACTCAGGCTTACGATCTATACGATAAGAATGCCGGAAGTGAAGATAAATACACCCAATACCAGGGAGTCTACAAAGCTGCTTTGATAGAACGCATACGTCTGGATAAAAAGCTAACATTGCAATTTGGAGAATAATCTTCCGTTTATTTATAAATTATTATTACTTTTGCCAGACTTTTATAAGGAGATAAACGATTATGAGTGCAAATAACTCAAAAGTTCAGTCCGTAATTGAAAACACGTTTACTTCAGTCATCAAAGAACTGACGAAAAACGAGTCGGCTGGTCTTATCAGCGATTTATTCGTTCAGGTGGATGCCGAGAATGGTGAGCTGCAAATCTTTGACGAAGAAGAAAACATGCTGGGCAAGGTCGTTATCTTTGACTGGGTAAACAACAACGACAAGCCGGAAGTATTCAATAAAAAGACAGCCTCTGTTGTAAAGGCGGTACTAACCATCCTTACAACAAAGAACATGTTTGAACATTCACGCTTTCTGAAGCCTTTTTCAGTCAGCCTTGTCGACGATGATTTCTCCGTAATAGAAGAACTCCTTTTTATTGACGACGACACCTTCCGCTTGGACGATCCCCTCTTAAAAGACCTGGACGCCGAACTGGATGATTTCCTGAAAGACCTACTATCAGATATGCCGAAATAGCTCAGTTGGTAGAGCAATTCATTCGTAATGAATAGGTCGCCGGTTCGAGTCCGGCTTTCGGCTCTCTTGCTATCAAGCAGTTACATCAAAGTGACTGCTTTTTTGTTTGCCTTATTTTCTGAGCCAAAAATTGTAATTTTCCCGCTATTTATTGAAAATAATATCGTATCTTTGGGTTAATCAACCTAACAATATGAAAATTATGGAAGAAGAAGTAAAAACTCTGAAGAAGCTTTTAAAAGAAGCAAACGCCAAGTGCAAAGATTTAGAAATGAAGAACCTTAGGCTATCCAAAGAAATAGAAGTATTAAGGAAAGAAAAAGGTTATACATCAAATCCAAATGAGATGAGTGAAGATATGTTGAAATCAGAAATGATAAAACATATGATTGCTTATCAGAAGTTCCCAGCCGAAAGACGTCGTGTAGAAGAAGAAAAACGCCAGGAAGCTCTTAAAACACTCACTCCTATGTTCAAAAAGGCCATGATTCTGGAGAAAGAAGAAGGAAAGATTCCGGAAGCTATTAAAGCACATGAAGCTTGTATCCAATTTGGGCAAGAACATAAAGAGGTTTTGATGTCAGGTGATTATGAGAAAAGTATTCTGCGTATAGTTATCCTTTATCGAAAAGATAATCAACTGAATAAAGAAATAGCATTTATAAACAAAATATTAAAAACACGTAAAACGCATCAGAAAAGTCTGTATTCTTCAGATCTGTATTATGATTTAGAATGTAGGCTACAAAAAGTAGAAAAGATGCTTGAAAGAAAGAAATAAGCTGAAAGCAGGTTAAAACTTTTGCGTTCAGGCATCTTCACTGGCAGGCAAATAAATCAACGTCCCGATTGCACGCCAAATTCCTTACAAGTCATTTCAGTTAGGGGAACCACCCATATTTTTACGTTGCGGACGGCTGGATCATTGTAATGAAAGTTTTGGTCGGCGTACTGGCGCATTAAGACTTTTAAAGCGTCTCTCTTCTTTTCGGGATCCTCCTCATAGGTAACGATACCCCAGCCTATTACACTTCTGGAACGCACACTGTAGCTGCAAGCTACTTCGGGGTGTTGAAATGTAAGTTGCGGATCCGTGCAAAAAGTGATACATACCCGTGGGTTACGCTCCAGAATAGAGATGCTTCGCCCCTCTTGGGAGGAATGCAGATAGACTACTCCATCCCGGTATCCAAAACTCATGGGTAAAACATAAGGCGTTCCATCAGTGTCGGCCATGCCTACAAAACAAACACTACATGCGCGGATTACAGACTCGATGATCTCAGGATCAGAATGTATTAACTTCTTCATCTTGCTTTTGTTGTTTTAAATTTCTTTCTATCTGTTTGTTTATTAAAAAAAAGGATTTAACTTTGCAGCCCGAAGCACAAAAATAAATAATATAACAATATAATAAAATGAAGAGAACATTTCAACCTTCTAACAGGAAAAGAAAAAACAAGCATGGCTTCCGTTCCAGAATGGCTACAGCAAACGGCCGCAGAGTATTGGCATCACGTCGTTCTAAAGGAAGAGCAAAACTAACTGTTTCCGACGAATACAACGGATAATAGATTAGCTATTGTTTTAATGAAGAAAGTAAAGGTTTCATAAAAAGCCTTTACTTTCTTTGTTTTATAGCTTTATATGTACATGCATAGCTGCTATTTGAGGTTTTTTTTCTACTTTTGAAGCACCTATAACACATAACGGAAGATGAAGGACTTTTTGATAAAAATGATAAAGAATCCGTTTGTAATGATGATATTGCTAGCCATTGTTGTATCGTGCGCTATTCTTTACGGTACGCTTAAATGGTTAGATAGCTATACGCGTCATAACGAAGCGGTGATCGTACCCGATGTAAAAGGGTTAAACGTGGAAGAGGCGGACAGGTTCTTCCAGAGCAAAGGACTACGCTATACGGTAATAGATTCCGTATTTTCCAAAAGTGTTAAGCCGGGAGCGATTGTAGAAATAACTCCGTCTTCCGGTTCAAAAGTAAAGGAAGGGCGAATCGTATTTATTACGGTAAATGCCATGACTTCGCAGATGGCCGAAATACCGGAGGTAGAAGATATGTCTTTCCGTCAGGCGTATGCATTACTCAGATCCCGTGGTTTTGAAAACATAGAAACAGTATACGTATCGGGAGTCTATAAAGATCTGGCTATAGGTATTGAGTTACGCGGACGTTTGCTGAACCGAGGAGAGATGGTTCAACTATCCGCCCCACTTGTCTTAAAAATAAGCAATGGGGAGTCTATCTTATTTCCTGACGACTCCATTACGACGATAGTACCGTCTTCTACGCCTATAAACCCGAATGATAGACCCATTGAACCTGTTAGTGATCCGGAGGAGTGGTTTTAAATATGATTGATTTACCGGAAGACTGGGATGATGAACAGGATGATGAAGACCTGTTAAGTGAGGGCGAAGAAGGCTCGCAACTATACGAACATTTCCGTTTTATAGCCGACAAAGGGCAATCATTACTGCGTGTTGACAAGTTTCTTTCCGACAGAATGCCCGGCTCGAGCCGTAACCGGATCCAGTTGGCAGCCGATGCCGGTTGTATTCTGGTGAATGATGTTCCCGTAAAAAGTAATTATCGCGTAAAACCACTGGATGCGGTGTCGATTGTTATGACACGCCCCCGCCGCGAACTGGAAATCATACCCGAAAACATTCCCCTCAACATCGTTTATGAGGATTCAGACTTGCTGGTTGTAAATAAACCGGCAGGATTGGTAGTACACCCCGGGCACGGAAACTATACCGGCACATTAGTCAATGCGCTAGCCTGGTACTTAAAAGATGATCCGACCTACGACCCGTCCGATCCCCGCCTGGGATTGGTTCACCGGATAGACAAGGACACATCCGGACTGCTGGTAATTGCCAAAAAACCGGAAGCAAAAACCCACCTAAGCATGCAATTCTTCAACAAAACCAGCCGGCGGGAATATCAAGCATTGGTATGGGGAATCATACAAGAAGATGAAGGGCGCATCGAAGGAAACATTGGGCGCGATCCGCGCGACCGGATGCAAATGAAAGTATTCCCGGAAGGCGACCAGGGGAAAACTGCCGTTACACATTTTAAAGTACTGGAACGATTAGGCTACGTAACATTGACTGAATGTAGACTGGAGACAGGGCGGACGCATCAGATACGGGCTCACATGAAATATATCGGACATATTTTGTTCAACGACGAGCGATACGGAGGCCATGAGATATTAAAAGGTACAACCTTCACAAAATATAAACAATTCGTTCAAAACTGCTTTGCCTTGTGTCCAAGACAAGCATTGCATGCTAAGACATTAGGCTTCATCCATCCGAGTACCGGAGAAGAGATGTACTTCGAATCCGAACTGCCGGAAGATATGAAACAACTCATAGACAAATGGAGAAGCTACTCAAACACAAAAGAGCTAGAAGCATGAAAAAAAACATAGCAATAATAGCCGGAGGAGATTCATCCGAGATTGTCGTTTCTTTGAAGAGCGCCCAAGGAATCTACTCTTTTATTGATAAAGATAAATATTCTTGTTATATTGCCATCGTAAAGAAGGATGAATGGAGCGTAACGCTCCCCGAAGGCAAACAGGTACCGATTGACAAAAATGACTTTAGCTTCAAAGAAGAGGGTGTAACAAAGCATTTTGACTTTGCTTACATCACCATTCACGGAACACCGGGAGAAAATGGTTTGTTGCAAGGCTACTTTGAACTGATCGGGCTGCCCTATTCATCATGCAACGTATTGGCAAGCGCATTAACGTTCAACAAGTTTATGTGCAATAACTATCTTCGTAACTTTGGCATCCGGATCGCTGATTCAGTCCGCCTGACAAAAGACAACCGGATGGAAGACGAAGCTATTATATCCCGTTTGGGATTGCCTGTTTTTGTAAAACCTAACGATGGCGGAAGTAGCTTTGGTGTAACAAAGGTAAAAGAAGCCGGACAGTTACAAGCGGCCGTAGAGAAAGCTTTCGCCGAAGGAAATGAAGTCATCATCGAGCAATTTATCGCCGGTACGGAGGTTACCTGCGGATGCTATAAGACAAAAGAAAAAACGGTGATATTCCCGCTTACGGAAGTAGTTAGCAAAAACGAGTTTTTTGATTTCGATGCGAAATACAACGGACAATCAGACGAAATAACCCCTGCACGCATAGAGCAAGGGGTAGCAAGCACTATCAGACGTCAGACATCCGTTATTTACGACTTGCTGGGAGCTAAGGGATTGATCAGGGTTGATTATATCATACCTGCCGACGGAACTCCCGTTCTATTGGAGGTAAACACAACTCCGGGTATGACACCCGCCAGTTTCATTCCGCAGCAAGTACGCGCAGCCGGGCTGGAGATTAAAGATGTTATGACTGATATTATAGAAAATGAACTAAATTCGTGAACATGGAAACAGATAAAGCAACTCCGAATTTCGACGATATCCGTCCACTAACAAACGACGAGGTAAAAGGGGCAATTGAAGAACTAATTGCCTGCAAGGATTTTGAGGAAGCATTTCGCTATATAAAACCGGATCTGGACTGGGAACAGTTCAAACAGGTCATGCGGACATTCAAAACAAAAGAAGATTTCAAAGCCAACTTGGGCTACGAAGCGGTAATGATGGTTGCCAAAAATACCACCTTCTCGCTTACCATCTCAGGCAGAAGCCGTTTACCGGAAGGACAGAAGCCTTGTACATTTATTTCCAACCACAGGGATATTGTACTGGATGCCGCTTTCCTGAATGTCATGCTGTTTGAAGTAGGTTACGGCCTTACCCAGGTAGCTATCGGAGACAATCTGCTGACACACCCATGGATTGAAACAGTGGTCCGCTTAAACAACAGTTTCATCGTCAAACGTAATGTATCCGGACGCCAGCAGTTGCTAGCCAGTGCTCAGCTTTCGGCATACATACATCATACAATTAAAGAAACCAAAGAGTCCGTTTGGATTGCCCAGCGGGAAGGACGTGCCAAGGATTCAAACGACAAAACACAAACCAGCATTCTGAAAATGCTGAATATGGGTGGCGAAAAGGATGTATTAACCAACCTAATAGAACTGAATATCCTACCCGTAGCGATTTCCTACGAATTTGATCCCTGCGACTTCCTGAAAGCAAAAGAATTCCAGCAGAAACGAGACAATCCCGACTTTATAAAAAGCCGTCGCGATGATCTTCTGAGTATGGAAACTGGTATCTTAAACAGCAAAGGACGCGTACATTTCACCATTGCCTCGCCCATCAACCCACAGTTGGAAAAGCTGGATAAGGAAATGGATAAAACCGAACTTTACGCTACCATAGCCAGCATCATAGACACGGAAATATACAAACACTATCGCTTTTATCCCTGCAATTACGTGGCATACGATATGCTAACCAACACAAATAGATTCAGCAGCAATTACGGATTAAAAGACAAGAAACAATTTGAGTCATACCTGCAAGGGCAGCTCGACAAGAT
This sequence comes from Parabacteroides sp. PH5-46, assembly GCF_029892785.1. Taxonomy (GTDB): domain Bacteria; phylum Bacteroidota; class Bacteroidia; order Bacteroidales; family Tannerellaceae; genus DFXE01. The sequence goes on along the minus strand of NZ_JARXXA010000011.1, from coordinate 53,997 downwards.
AGTGATCCCCAATAAAGACGAGGCATTCCTTCGCACCAAGATACTGGAGATGTATTCCAATCCGCTGATTAATTCCCTGACGACCCAGGAATAGTCGCAGATGTTTCTTAACATATTGTATTTTCTGCCACATTGATAGCAAAACCGCTACCTTTGAATAGTGGATATGTCGTTTGATTGACATATTGAAAGATTCAAAACTAAATACTTATGAGGTCGGAAGAATTTATCAATCGTGAAGGAACGTACGGGGCACATAACTACCATCCGCTGCCCGTCGTGTTAGAAAAAGGAAAAGGCATATTTGTGTGGGATGTAGAAGGAAAACGTTATTTCGATTTCCTGTCGGGATATTCTGCTCTGAACCAAGGGCATTGTCACCCAAAGATAATCCAGGCTATGAGCAAGCAAGCTGAAAAGCTAACGCTTACTTCACGCGCTTTCTACTCGGATGCGCTGGGAGAATATATGGAATATACCTGCAAGTACTTTGGCTACGACAAATTACTCCCGATGAACAGTGGAGCAGAAGCAGTAGAAACAGCATTGAAGCTGTGCCGGCATTGGGGATATCGCCGGAAAGGCGTAGAGCCGGAACAGGCTAAAATAGTTGTCTGCCATGAGAACTTCCACGGACGCACCATCTCTATCATATCCATGAGCACCGATCCGGTAGCCTATACAGACTTTGGTCCTTACACCCCGGGATTCCTCAAAATTCCATACAATAAAGCGGAAGCGTTACGCGAACTCCTGGAAAAAGATAAAAACATTGTAGGCTTCTTAGCCGAACCTATTCAGGGAGAAGCCGGAGTAGTTGTTCCGGATGACGGATACCTGCACAGCTGTCGCGAATTGTGTCGCGAACATAACGTATTATTTATTGCTGACGAGATACAAACCGGCGTAGGACGTACCGGCAAATTATTAGCCTGCGACCACGAAAAGGTACACCCGGATATCCTTATCCTCGGGAAAGCACTCTCCGGAGGAACCATTCCTATCTCTGCCGTATTAGCTGACGATGACATTATGCTGACAATCAAGCCGGGCGAGCATGGCTCTACATTCGGAGGTAGTCCGCTGGCGGCCAAAATTGCAATCGCAGCCCTTGAAGTGGTAAAAGAAGAAAAGCTGGCAGAGAATGCTCAGGAGATGGGAGAGATCTTCCGCGAGGAAATGAGAAAGATAGAAAGTCCCATGATCAAACTTGTCAGGGGCAAAGGACTCTTGAATGCCGTTGTCACCTCACCGTTAAACGGGAAAACAGCTTGGGATGTTTGTCTGGCACTGAAAAGAAACGGGCTGATTGCCAAGCCAACGCACGACGATATCATCCGCTTCACTCCGCCGCTTATTATCACAAAGGAGCAAATGATGGAGGCAGTAGAGATTATACGTTACACCTTCAGCAAAATATAATAATATGAAAGTAAACGTTATAGGAGTCCCGTTGAATTTAGGCTGCGATTGTGTCGGAGCAGAACAAGCCCCGAATCATTTGCGCGAAAGAGGCTTAATGGATATCATTCGCAAGAATGGCCACCGGGCTTTCGACCTAGGAAATTTATATGTCCCACCCGTTTCCGAGAGTGAGAAGTTTGCCAGCGGAGACGGCATGAAATACCTGGACACCATTGTAGAGGTAAACAACAACCTGGCTGAGCTGGTATATGACACGCTACGCGGAGGAGCTTTTCCTCTCGTGATAGGCGGCGATCATTCCCTGGGACTGGGCAGTGCCTCCGGTGTAGGTAAATGTTTTGACGACTTCGGCATTATCTGGCTGGATGCACATGGCGATATCAACACTTCCGAAACATCCCCCAGCGGAAACATCCACGGCATGCCCCTGAGTGCCTTAATGGGAATGGGAAGCAAAGAGTTGGTTGATGTCTATGCTCCGGGGAACAAAGTGCACCCTGAAAACGTATTTCTGGTTGGAACACGTAGTCTGGATGAAGGAGAATGGGAACTTATCGAGCGCGAGCAACTAAGTGTTTATACAATGGATACCATTCGTCAGAAAGGTATGGAGTATGTAGCCAAAGACATTCAAAACAAACTAAAGCAAAGGAAGATCCGGAACGTACACTTCAGCATTGACGTAGACAGTATCGATCCGGCGTATGCTCCCGGAACAGGAACACCCGTTCCCGAAGGATTAACCCCCGGAGAGTTTGAAGAATTTGTAGCATCCATCCTCTCCACAAATCTTGTAAAGTCGATGGACTTGGTAGAGCTAAACCCTCGTTTAGACAACGACGGCCAAACAACAGCCCTCTGCCTTAATATCATTGATTACGTAACAGATAAGATTTAAACGCAGCACGGGAAAAATCTCTCGTTTGTGAAATAAAATAGCTCACGCCCCGGATTTATCAGGTCGTGAGCTATTTTTATTGGGACGTGAATTATTCTGCCGTGCTGCGTGTTCCGTTCTGCGTACTGCATTAGAAAGGATAACCCACTGCCAGGTGGAGGCCGAGGCTGTCCTTGAATTTTTCGATATTGTAGTAACCTTTTTTGCTTGTTTGGTAAGGCAGGTGGAGGCCGATACCTAAGTCTACACGAATCACTAGGAAGTCAAGGTCGTATCGGAAACCAAAGCCGGTGCCCAGCGCGAGATCTTTTAACAAGCGACTGACTTTGAATGTTCCGCCGGGGCGGTATTCATCCTCTCTCAATAACCAGATACCGCCCGCATCCAGGAAGGTAGCGCCATATAGGTCGCCTGCTACACGAAAGCGGTACTCCAGGTTTGCTTCCAGCTTAAGATCGCCCGTTTGGTCGATGTAAGCGAAACGGTTGTTCTCATAATCCGGCTTAAAGCGCCCGGGGCCTATGCTGCGTATCGTAAAGGCCCGTACACTATTGGCTCCTCCCACATAAAATTGTTCGCTGTACGGAGACACCCTTGCATTGCCATAGCTGTAAATAGCACCAGCCATTACCCGTGCTACCAAACGATTGTTTCTGTCCAGTCGGTAATTGTAGCGAAGTTCGCTGGTTAGCTTCACAAATTGGGAGAAGGGATTTCCGAGTAGCTTCTTCTCTTCTTCGTCAAAGCTCTTTCCCGCCAGGGCATAAATACCCGAAAGAATATTTCCGGATTGCGTAAAAGCTGTTTGCCACCAGATATGATTCTTTAAAGAGCTCAGTGGCGAATCATCATAGGTATACGTATAACTCATAGCCGGAATAAACTGATCTCGCAAGCTGAGGTATAGTACCGGATTTACGTCGGCTATACTATCGAAGTCTGCCGTTGTCTTTTGCAGCAGGTTATACGACAAACGGAAAGGGGTAATCGAGTGGCGGGTAGTAGCTGTCGGCTGAAAGTCGTACGTCATGCTTCCGCCGAAAGATAGCATCTTAAAGAAGCGGGCGCGATTCAGTTGGCTACCATAAATACGAAACGTCGTACTTGAAGGGTATTCCAGATCGCGATGCGCAAAGCCGGGAAACAAAACAGAGGGGAACGTGAGCGTAGAAGATAAGCCCAGCTCATAACTATTGATGGAAGACTTGTTATTACTTGTCCGCTTGTTAGTCTGCCATTCATACGAACCTCTCAATTCCACATTGAACGTTTCCCCGCCATGAAAGACATTCCGCCGGGTAACGCCGAATATGGCACCCGGTCCTGCCAAGTCGTTACTTTTTGTGGTTACGTTTACTTCCAGCTCGCCGTCAATCGGCAAGTCGTACACCGTATTAATGCGCAGATTCAGGATATCATTCCTCCGCGTGGTATCCCGTGGTGTATATTGCATCTCCGTATAGCGGAAAATACCCAGGCGGCTCATACCCGATTGCGTTCGCTGCTGAGCGTCCAGCGTATATAAGTCGCCCGGCTGAAAGCGCAGACGCTTGTACAGTACGGAAGGACGCACACGAAGTTTCCCTTCGTAGTGGATGGTCAGGTCTTTGTAGCGTACGGAGTCGGTCGGAGGCTCGTTGTTATATCCTCCCAACCACACCGAAATATCTCCCAGTTTGTAGGGGCGCAAAGCCGAAGAGGGAACGCTTTCCGCCCGCCGCACACGCAGCCATACTTTCCCCGGAGCCATCAGTGTATCGGCCTGGTACACGATGTACTCGGGACGATAGTAATAATATCCCGCATTGCGAAGCAGGGAAGAAATACGCTGTCGTTCCTGCTCCAGGTCTACTACATTAAAGTTAGCTCCTTTGTGCAATAGGGATTTGTTCATATGCAAGGCAACCAGCGAATCGGCCGGACTACGCATACGCATATACCGTATACTATCATAGGTATACGGATGATTCATTGTCAGTGTAAAACTAAGCTGCGCCTTGCGGGGATTCTTTTTGTTGGGAATGACTTCATAGGAAGCGGTCCCGTCAAAGTAACCATTTTCCCTTAATATATTACGAGCAACAGAGGTGCGCACCTCCGGGTTTACGGTACTAAGCAATACCGGCTTGGCAGCAAATGTATCAAAGATCCACTTCCCTACTTTGCCCTTCTTGTTCACAAAACTATTGTATATCCACAAACCCATTGGGAAAGGCACGCGCAGGGAAGAGCTTCCGAAGAAGGCATTATTCGGAGGGTAAGACAGCGCCGCGTCCAGCTCTTCCATGGCCCGGTCTTGCGCCTTGGAAACATCTTTGTCGGTTACCTCTATCGATTTGATGCCGGTGTACAATACCTCATCCTCGGGCAGATTCCGGGTCGTCGAGCAGGAAACCAATAACAGTAGCCAGCCGAACATCCATCCTACATTATATATATACTTATTGCGCTTCATCTTTTTCGTATTCCGCTTCTTCGCGATCTTCCGGTATGGGTTGTACTTTCTTTTTCTTGAAATTGAATAATTCCCGCAAGTGTAGCATCTTCCGCCGCAACACAACGCCTACGCCCGTCTCTACTACTTCACCTTCCAACAGACTCTCGTAATTCCGGTCGTGAAACAACTTGAGGTATCGTGTCCCGGCAGCATCCAGGCGCCACTCTACCGAGGCATTATCCAGGAAGGCATCGTTTTGCTGCACATTGCCGGTCGATACTTTCCCGCCTACTACTACCCGCAAACGGTCATTGTAGAAACGTTTGGCAAACTGGAAGGAATAATCCGTCCGTGAGCCCCCGCCCATCTCCGAGTCCTGATCATAACTATCCATGCCGAAAGAGATATCAACTGTCTTGAGAGCATCTCCGGCTATGTTGTTTATTTCGCTTTGCAGGAAGCTACTCAGGGCATCTCCCATGTTCAGGTTCACACCGCTTCCACCTTCCATATACATACCGGTTACCATCATACCAACCGCTAGTTTCGAGCGTTCTTCCGCTCCTTTGGAGCTAAGCGTAGTCTGCATAGACATATCTCCCGGAGCAGCTATGGTAAACATCAACGACATATTATCCAGGCGTTCTTTCAAGTCTATGCCGACGTCGAAATCTACCATCCGCGAGTTTTCTCCGGCTGTACTAACCGAAGCTCTCATACGTTCGGTGGCCGCCAGGTTCAGAAGTGGATTCATCATGTCGCCATCCCATTGTACATAGCTGTCTGCCTTTATGGCAAACTCCTTCAGCGGAATAACGGGCAAGGCGTACTTTATCTTTCCGTCCGAGAGGGTGTAACGCCCGTTCAGCAGCATATCTCCCTGGGATGTATATTGAAAGGACAAATCACCGCCACCTTCCAGTTCTACATAACTAGAGCGATCCGGCGACAAGTCAACCCGCAGATGCACGATGGGGTCTATACGGAGCGTCATGAGCATATTCATACCTCCCAAAGGAAGCGGCCCTTGCCGCCTGCGGACACGGATAAGCGTATCGGTAAAGGAAGTAAAAGTGACCAGATCCTTCAAGCGGTCTTGCACCGTCAGCGGAGATTCGGTCATGATATATACCAAGTCTGTCCCACCCAACAGCTGCATATTTCCTCTCACATTTAAAGCATCTAAGGCCCCCTTGGCAGTAGCCGACAGGCTAACCAGCATCTTGCCGTAAACAATACTTTCGCGGCTTTTTTTAGAATTCAGCAGTTGCAGATCTGAGGCATTCAGCTTTAGATCGGCTGTCATCTTGGACAGGTTGCGAAAGTCTACATTCCCGTCAATAACCAGCGGATTGGTACCCGAGGAGTAAACCGCATACTTATCAAACAAAACGCGGCTGTCTTTCACTTCGATCTTCCGGTTATCCGGACGGACGCTGGCGTTCGCTGCTGTTATGTAGACCGAAGCCGTATCAAATTGCATATAACCATTTACTTTCGGAGCCGAAGCAGATCCCCGAATGCTCAGTTCCCCGTTCAGGGCACCGCTCAGCGAGGCCATCTTGTCCGGGATAAAAGGAGAAAGCATAGCCATCGGAAGTGTCGTCAGGTTAAGACTTCCTTCCAGGTTGTCGTTCTTCTTGGCCGAATAATAAAGAGCGGTAGCCGAAGCCACCTCTTCACGATCCTGCGAGAAGTGTATATCTATCTGATGGGAAGCATCGTCCAGGGGAAGGTACACGGCATTCAGCATTAGCTCCCCTACCCGTCCTTTTTCATATATAAGGGTATCGACATGGGTATCGAGCACTACCATAAAGGACTCCTCCGAAGGGGCATACTGAATGTCTGCACTAAGAATACCTCGCATATTGGGCAACCAGGGGAAGCCTTCCGATAGCGCTTCCAGGTCTACCTGGCTCAATTCGATATGCTGCTCCGGGAAATCACCCCCGCTCTCTACCGTATGCAGCCAAAACGAAGTATTTCCTCCTCCTGTAAAACGGACATTTGCCTCTATATCTTTCGGATTCTTCATCCGTATATAATTATCGGCATTCAGGGAAAAGGAATGAAAAGCCAAGACAGGACGTTCAGGGAATAGGCGGAACTTGAAACCATCCGTTTCCTTAGTTGCACGAATACCCAGTTGCACGCCTGTTTCCTGCTTTTCATTTTTGTATAGTAACTCGGTATCTACATAGCGGTTCTTTACCGATCCTTGCAGGCTGGCTCTGAAAGGTGTTTGCTGCATGTAACGATTCTTCAGCACATTCAGCCGATAATTCAGGCCTTCCTCCGTAGGACGTATCGAAACCATCACCGTATCGATCAGAAACGTATCCCGGTGGAGCGTGTAGAGGGAGGCATCCATCAGAAGCCCATCCTCCGGCGAAGCCAAAGCTTCCAGATCAAAACGGCTGAAGCCCATATCGTAATGCTGAAGAATATTATAGGCCGGGTTGTCTTTCCCGGCTACGATCCGCAGACTCACATCCGGAAAGGAAGGACGCAGGGCGGCTATGTTAATGAGCGAATCCTCCTTCATCTGCTTTGTCATCTCAGAAGACACAAGCGATATCCGGTTGAGCATAGTCTCCGGATCAGCATTACCCGTAAGCGTAATCCCCAGATCCCCCACATGAAAAGACACACGGGTGGTATCCTCATCGCTGCGGGCATGTAGCGTCAGCGTCTTGGGATGAATACGGTTTCGTCCCGTTACTAGTTCCCAGTTGCCTAAGGTCACGTCTAATTTGTTTCGCTTCTGATAGTCACTTTCCATTTCTGCAAAGACTTGAAAGGACGTGGAGAAGCTATCGGTTGTTAAGCCGATCTTCCGCAAGTTGATACTATCTATATCGGCTATCAGCATAGCAGATAATTCATCCTCGCGTAGCGTACCGTCTAAGGTAATGCCTGCTGCGGCATCCGGATGCAGGCTATTCAGTTCAGCTTGCAGCTGATGTTCTTTCAACGAGGCACCGAGGGTAATATCTTTCAGGGAGATACCGGCATAGCCGACACGCTCTATCCGCCCTTTCAGCTCCATTGTTGTACGGGAAGCGAAAGGATCTGTCCCCTGCCCTTCTGCCCGAAGTTCAGCCGCCAGCCACATTAGGGAATCATGCGGCAAAAAATGTTGTGGTTCCAGACTGTCTATCGAGAGGGAAGCCTGGTAGATCTCGCCGGGTATATTGTACTGCGCATCAAGTGTTACCTTGGCTTTATCTTCAGTGCATAACAGATTAGCTGCATAGGTCTGTTCCTTCAGTGATAGATTGCCCGACAGTTTTATTCCGGCGGGGATCAGGAAGCGTTCACGTTGTTCGGCTGGCAGTAAACCCAGCAGAAAGTCCATCTTACGACTTTGTGCCTGTAAGCGGATATCCGCAGAGCGCCGGACACTGTCTGTGACAGCTCCCACTTGTCCCGTTGCATCCAGCACCAGGGCAGCAGGAAGTTCGGCCTTTAGCTGACGAATATTCAGTAATGACAAATTACCCTCTACATGCGTAGCCAGACTAAATGGGGTATCGGGATAATGATTCTCGAATGCTTTCGGCATTCCGTTCAGTAGGGTAAACAAATCTTTTTTGCCTACAGAGGCTGTAAACAATACCCGCATATTTCCTTGCGATACGGGATTGAATACCGTTTGGGGTATTTCTGCCAGCAAGCGGGCTTCCGAGCCGGGTGTTTTCAGCAGTAAGTCCGGGATGGATATCAGGGTACTGTCCATTGACAGCTTACCCCTCAGGGAAGAAATCGTTAGTCCGGAGCGTTCTTCGGCGCTTAGATTTTGGATATCTGCACGGGCTTCTCCCTCTTGATAGTAAAGAGAATCTACCGAAATATTCAAGTTATTGAGCACGATATGCGAGGGATCCAAGCCGGACAATGGTTCCTGATGGCCGGTACGATAGTCGAGGCTACTGCCCGACAATAAAAAATGCGCCGCCTGGTAGCGAGCATCTGCCAGGTAAACAGCGCCCTCCCTCAAGGTAGCGACATCAATATAGGTGCCCACGCGAAGGGAATCGGGGCTTGTATTCATCTGCAAGGCAAAGCAGACTTGTTCCAAGCTGATTTGCTTCAGAAGCAGTTCCCAGTCGAGAGGTTCGGAGGGCGAATCGTCTTGCGAAAGAGAATCAATTCGAACAGTTATTGCAGCGGAAGACAAGCGGACATCATCAATCACAGCCTTTTCTTCGTTTAGGCCGATATGCTTGGCACGGGCAGACAGGCGGTCAAATGTGCCATCCACCTCCATCCCTTCGATTAAGGTACCGCTATGAACTACGACTTGTTCTACCTCTAACTTATCAACGGATATGATTTTCTTTAGTAAGGGTGCGGGCAGGATACGAAGAGAAAGACGGTCTACCGCCAACAAGGTATCAGTAGCCGCAGAGCTGACAGTTAATCCGTCAACCGACACATCCAAGGGGAAAGACAGGATGATCCGCTGCATGTCGATTTCCATTCCGGACGCTTCACTGGCATATCGAGTCGCCTTTTTAAGAACAAATTGCTGAAAAGGCGGCAGATATAAAAGGATTGAAACGATCAACAATAATACAACAGGTATCAGACAGATGATCCCCACCCATTTCAACCAAACCCTCATGTTATGTTTTTTCTAACCTTTAAAACAAGTCGAAGTCCTTTTCTTCAACTTTGCCGAAAATACTAAGTACCTGCGCCCTTGCTTTTTCTTTTATTTCCGGTGTGATGTGTATATACACCCTTCGGACAGCAAAGACCAGAGCAATCAAATCATCAGAGAAGCCAAGGAAAGGAATCGCGTCCGGGATTAAATCTACCGGAAGAATGAAGTAACCCAGGGCTCCCAGGATCAGCAAGCGTTCTTTGGCCGGAAACGTACTATCCGACAAGGCATAGTACAAGAGAAAGACGGCATATATTACTTTTACACCTGCCTTTCGTGCAACCTTCAGCAACTTGTCGGTGAATTTTTCTTCCGAGTAATGCTCACTGTATTTTACTAATTTGTCTTCGTTTTCCAGATCTTTCATTGGCTAAAATTATTATATCCTAGTACCGAAAAAAGACTGCTCGATGGAGAGCAACTCCTTTTTCATATCAAGCCCCCCGGCAAAGCCCGTCAGTGAGCCGTTGCTCCCTATCACCCGGTGACAGGGAATAAAAATAGATATCGGATTGCGCCCATTCGCGCGCCCTACCGCACGACTGGCATTGGGATTCCCAAGCATAGTAGCCTGTTGTCCGTAGGTCCTTGTTTCGCCATACGGGATAGACAGCAAGGCATCCCAGCAGCTACGCTCAAAATCGGTTCCTTCCGGGCGAAGCGACAAATCAAATTCTTTCCGTTTCCCATCCAGGTATTCCGTTAGCTGTTCCGCCGCCTTACGCAGCAAGGGTGTTTCTTCAACTATATACACATCAGGAGTTACGGTCTTTCCGAAAAACACATTCGTAATAAAACCGTCCTGCTCAGCAATACCGATTCGTCCGACCGGTGTGTCATAAAAAAAGGCTTTTTTCTCCATATTGTAACAGGTATATAATTTCCCTCAAATATATAGAACATTTTTTTCAGTCCTAAGGTTTTCAAGCTTTAGTTTTACTAATTTACAAACAAGGATGTTGTCTTTTTATTGCTTTAAAGCGAAGTTTTATTCATTTCACAGCTGTAAAACATACTTTTCACAGGTGTGAAAAAAAATTCTCACAAGTGTGAAATGAATTTTTCACACCTGTGAGAAATATAAAATAAGGGTTACAAATCAGCAATATTACTGATATAATAGTTACTGAGCAGCACCCGGAATTCTAAAGAACTTAGAGCGTCCTGTTACGAACAGCGTTTTCCCGTCTTTTCCACCAAAGGTAATGGTAGATGGACGTTCGGGCACTTCGATCATGCCTTTCTCTTTTCCGTCTTTATCGTAAATGTATATCTGTCCGTCGGCTACATACACATTGCCTTGGGCGTCTACGGCCGAGCCGAACTCTCCACGTTCTGCAAAGTATTGCAGGTTAGATAGCTTTCCATCGGCACTGACATCCATTTTCACCATACGTTTGTCGTATTCGTCGGCTGCATAGAAAGGTTTGCCGGGATAGGCTTCCAACAGGGAGGAAGTACGCGCCAAGTCGTAGCACTCCGGGATAATCGTTACCTGATCCGGTGCTACAAAGCACATCTCAGGTACCCATACGGATACGGTATTAAAGTCGTGGAAATCTCTCCAACGGTTGGACGGATACAAGGCTTTTTTCACCTGTTTAATCTGCCCCATCGGAACCTTGGGAAGTAGTTTGATTGTCTCTTCGGGATTTTCCGGATCAATCGCGTACACCCAGGAACCGAAACCTGAATTACCCCATCCGCTAAACGAGGTACCGTGCGCATCGGGCAAAGTAGGAATAGCTTCCTGCTTTCCGTCTACCAGATAGCCGGGCTGAGGATCGTAACGGAACAATACCAGCAGATTGTCTTTCGTATCGCAAGCCAGAGCGATGGGTTTCCAGGGGAAATCAGCCACCATCGACAGGCGATTCGTCTCTGCATTCCATTTATAGATACGGCGCATTTTATTTTCAGAGAAATAAACATTGCCTTTGCTATCGCTGGCAATTCCTTCGGTAAACTCAAAACCGGAAGCGAGTTGCTCTGCTACCCCAGCCTTGTTGGCAAGCGGATTGCGGCGAGGCTCTTTCCCGGTAATAAGCAAGCGTTGAAACTCCCAGGGGCGCACTTCGATATCGGTATTGATATCGTATATCGGAAGATCGGTTGTGTACTTAATCTGCGAGTAGTTATGCACATTAAGGAACTCCACGTTCTCGCAATTCCAGGTACGCACCGAATTGTGGTACGGTACATTAACCCGGATCACCCGGAACATATACAGATTGGCAAAGGTCATGTCTTTGCATCCTTCCAACTCTACCGGCTGACATTCGGAGCTTTCGCGGCTTTCTTCTTCCAGCTGGAAAGCGTAAACCTTCCAGTTAGATACATTCTTGAAACGGGCTTCGTTGCGCACATGATGCTCAAGCGACATGGCGTAGATGCGTCCGGCAGTAGAAGTATTATTTACGTATAATCCGCTGGTAGCGTATATGCTGGCCGTCCATATATCCTTGATGGTTCCGCCGCCGTTCTTCGTTACCCAGAAACTCCAGTACTGGTTATCCCAGGCCTGATCCATTCCCATATTGTACACCGGAGCAGAAGGGCTGCTGGTTTTCCGTTCGCCCCAGTTATACTGACGAAGGGTAACCGGGCCTTTCTCCATGCCGCCGTGTCCACCTACAAACTTCACATCATTCACATACGAACGGGCATTGGCCATCCACTTCAGGCCAACAGCACGATAGTTATATCCTCCGGTATTCATACCTATACCGTTCAGGATGTTTTCACCACCTTCCGAGGATTCGAGCAAAGCCTTCGGAGCGCCGAAGCCGCTGAAAGCCGGAGTGCTTTCTTCCAGTATAAACTGTGTACCAAAGGGATGCAAACCTATCAGCTTGGTAGAAGGTTTCATGCGAACCGTTTCGGTGAAGCGATACCAACCCTGCGGCACATATATCACTTCATGTTTGTCGATGGCTTCCTGAAATGCTTTCGTATCATCCGCTACACCGTCTCCTTTGGCTCCCAAATCTTTAACGTTCACCCAACTTTCCATAGCAGGCAAAGCAGGGATATCACGTACCATTGCCTCCGGCATCTTTGTCAGAGGAACGATATCACTCAGGGTACGGTACTCCGGATGCGATGTCATATCATCCATCTGAAGGCCATGCGCATAATTCCGTACATTATATATCTTATGAGGCACAGCTGTTTCCGTTTCGCTTCTTCTGTACTTCACCAGTACGGGAACATTGCGGCAATCTACGTTTCGGAGGGTGATCTGATTGTTTCCGTTATTCTCGTTGCTAACAACAATAGCCGGGCCCTTCACGTCTTCAAAGCGGCAGTTCTCCATAAAGAGGCGCTCGTGATAGTTGGGCGTAATATCTACAACGGCAGGTACATTCTTTGCCTGCAGATTCACAATCGTAAAGCCTACTTCCTGGCAATGGATAGCTGCTTTGCGTTGTCCTTCAAAATACGAGTCAACCATCATCATCTGCCATCCCGGCGAGCATTTCGTGGTATAGATACCATATTCGCCACCATAGAAGGCTACGTTCTCCATTTCATTTCCTACGTCGTACAAGCCGGCTTTTCCTTTACCTATATATATACAGGCATGACTGATGAAACTATGCTGGGCGAAATGTGTACGCAAGGCTACAGCATGAGGATTGCCATCTTCTATGCGCAGATTGATATTGGACAAGGCGCTATAGAACGTGCCGGCACCCGCATCGCGGATATTAGACACATCGTCTACCATATTGTCCGTAAACCAAAGCATATAATTGGCTTTCCCCTTATCGGTAGAAACTTCTGCCTGATAACCGGGAGCATTCTTCTTAAGTATAATCTCCGGTCGCTTGCTTCCGTAACCAATCAGGCGGATGGCCTTCGGCACATAAATGGTTTTACTTATCAGGTATTTGCCCTCCGGAATAAACAGGATGCCGAAGTTTTTCTCTTTCTTCACCTGATTAATAGCTTGCTGGAGCGCCTCGGTAACATCGGTCTTCCCGTCGGCTTTTATGTTATAACTTTCGGCTGTGAAGTAATAAGCCTCTGTGTCACTGGGACGCTGTGTATAGATGGAACGGTTATCTACTGCCCGTATAGACATGACAATAGATAAAGCAAATAATATAAAAATTATCTTCTTCATTGTAATAGGGTTCGTTTTGTTTGTAATAATTACCAGATGTATGTGCCTACAGCACCGGGGTTGAGGCGTATAGAGGCATATTGTCCCCTGAACTGAATCTTAAACGAGGAAACATTCCAGGTATCATTTGCCACAATCAGGACAAACTTACCTTCCGGTGTTTTAAACGCTACGTTCGGGAGAACTTCCTGATTCTCGAAAGTAGCGACACGCACGACTTCGGGACGTTCTTCGTCTACCGTAAGACTGACACTCATGTCTCCTTTGTTTGTAGATGCCAAACGAACAGATCCCGGGCGCACAAACTTAGACGCGTGAGCTATAACATAATACGCTACGTTCTTTGTCACCTTATCTCCGTCCAGTGTAACGGCTCCCTGACACATCGGGCATCCGCCATCGTCGGTATGCGGATCATTGTTGGGGTCGGCTGCAAAGTTCCAAAGAATGACATTCCGGCTCCAGTTACGGGTTACATTAACAATCATACGTTTCACCTGAGCAGCAATAGCTATATCCGGACTTCCGGGACGCTCTACAATCATCTGCTCTGTAAAGTAAAGATGTTTCTCGGGAAAGGCATTGTGAACGACCGCCATGGCGCTCATATCGCCTCCGTAGTGATGGAAGCCTGATCCGTCGACATACTGCGCGGCTTCCGGGTCTCTCAACACAGTAAGCGCATAATCCGGACGGTCGAGGTTGTGATCGAACAATACGATCTTAGTTTTCAGATTTGCCTTTTTAAGTTCAGGTCCCAGGTGGTTCTTGATAAAATCCGCCTGCTCTTGTGCCGACATCCGCATACTAGGCGTATTGTTGGCATTCAACGGCTCGTTCTGAATGGTGATGGCATCGATACGAATCCCTTCTTTCTCCATTGCCTGAAGATACTTGACAAAATAGCGGGCATAGACATCATAATACTCCGTCTTCAACGAGCCGGCCTTTACCTTGTCATTGGTTTTCATCCAGGTAGGAGGCGACCAGGGAGAGGCCAAGATCAAGATGTTAGGATCAATCGCCAGGATTTCTTTCATCACCGGAATGACATCTTTTTTGTCCTGAGCCAGATCAAACTTCTTCAAGTCCATGTCTTTTTCGCCCGGTTTCAGGTCGTTGTAAGAGAAGACAAAGCTGTTCAAATCTGAAGCACCGATCGTCAGGCGGATGTAACTCACGCCGATATGGTCACCTTTGGTTGAGAACAAATCCTCCAGCAAACTCTTTCTGGCCGAGGGCGTCATCATCATCATTAGTTCTGCACTTCCGCCCGTTAAGGCGAAACCGAAGCCGTCTACACTTTGCATGGTATGCGACTCGTCAATCACAATGGGAGCACCTCCCCGCCAGGGATTTTGCGTAGAGAAAGGAATGGGTTCAGACTGTTTCTGAAAAAGAGCGGAACGATCCGGTTCTGTTACCCAGGCCTCTATCTGATGAGAGGCCGCTTGTTGCGCATAACTTGCCAAGCACGTTGCGCCTAGAATCAACGTTAACAATACTTTATTGGTCATAAGAATTAAAAATTAGAGATTTATACAAAAATATAAACTCCGCTAAGCTAGTAATTTTATTATAGATAAAAAAGAATTAGAACGGCAGACATGTGATTTTTTCGGGTAAATAGCCGGAGCGTATCCGCCATTCCTGCGGATAAAGGTTGTTGGCGCGATTGCCTAATTGCTTAACAAAACCAAGCGGAGAGCCTTTGTACGTCAGCAATACATATCCTTTCGGCAGCTCGGGAGGAAGCTGCAACACCTCTTTCCGAAGGTATTGGATAGCTTCTTCGTAAGATACTTCATGCAGAGGGAAAACATTTCGGTTTAAATACGTACTCATCGCCAAGGGATGGGCAGGCAGCACATCTTTCCCCTTTATCTCGCCCAACTGAATCCCGAACGACACCATGCGCAATGCATTTGAGATCAACATATGCTCCTGCTTATAGGCAACCGGAAAGGCTTCAAGCGTATTATTTCGTAATTCTATATTGAAAAGATCTGGTTCTGAAAGCCATTGCCGGACTTCGGGAGGTATCGGCTGGGAGGCTTTCTTCTTTTCCTTTGAGGGTTTTATTTTTGGAGTAACAACTTCACCTTCATTCTTTCGCAAGACGGCAAGAAAGAATCCCTCGCCTTTGGTTTTATGAGGGAAAAAACGATAGACCGGATAGTCATACTTCAAGCCTCCGGACACTCCCCACTCCTCCTTTAACGGAAGCGGCAGAGGAGTCGCTCCCAAGTCATTTACGATATAATGGATGTTGTCTTCGTTTTCTTCCGTATTGTAGGTGCAAGTGCTGTATATCAACAGTCCGCCGGGCTTTAACGTATCCCATATATCCTGTATGATCCGCTTCTGGCGTGCGGCACAAAGTTGCACGTTAGAGACACTCCACTCGTTGATACTGTTGGGATCTTTCCGAAACATACCTTCCCCGGAACAAGGGACATCAGCCACCAATACATCGAACAGCTGAGCCAGACCGTCAAAGTCCGCCGGATCGTTATTGGTAACAACAAAATACGGATTTCCCCATTTGATTATATTTTCCGATAGGATATTAGAGCGATTTCTGATTACTTCATTGCTGACCAGCAGACTACCCTCCGGCAAAACACTCAGCAAGTGAGTTGATTTACCTCCCGGCGCCGCACATAAATCCAGGCACTTGACAGGCTTATCGACGTATGCCCTGATAGCCTGCTCCAGAAACATTGAGGAAGCCTCCTGCACATAATACGCTCCCGCATGAAACAGCGGATCAAAGGTAAACGAAAGCCGCTCCGGCAGATAATACCCTGTCTCGCACCAAGCCACCCGCTCATATGGCAAGCCCTCCAAGCGCTTCGCAGCATTCACACGAATACTCACCGGAGCCTCCTCCCCCACAGCAACCTCCAGCCGCCGGAAATCATCAGCCAACAATTCTTTCGTACGAGTAATAAAATCTACAGGAAGCTGCATCATGACAAATGTGTCTCTAAAAAGGTTTTGAGTGGTAGTAAAGCCTCAGCATTCAGATCCCAGTATTCGGGATTTTCATAGCAATAGTCTTGCTTTTTAAAACGCATTTCTTCTTCATTATCCTGTTTGTCAAACGTATAAATATAGGTATGAAGTTTGTTTTTCCTATCCGGGATTTTATACAATGGATTATTATACTTTAATAAACACTTTTCGTATGACTCAAAACAGCTTAAGATTCCTTTGTGCGCCTCGGGCACTAATTGCTCAAGCAAGGTCTCAAAATCGCCATCTTCTTTATTGTTTGGAAAAAGAAATAATTCGATATCTTTCCCGATTCGTTCAGCTTCTTTTTGCAAATATTGTTTTCTTTCTTCAAAACCTCCCCCATTTTCAGGATAATCCGCATCAAAAATTACTATATTTTTCTTTCCAGCCTGAGCTGTATCTTCAAGATTCTGAAGGATTCCTGTTTCGTAAAACAAACGAGTATAACCTTTGGCTGACACAACTCTTACATCTTCCTTGCTAATACCTAAATGATGAAGATATGCTTCAATAAACAATCTGTCACGATCTTTATCCTCTACATAAATGGTATGTTTCATCTGATTTCAATTTCTTGTTCCAACGCAAATTGGATATTTTCATAGTTATATTTAAAAGCTTTCATTTCATAGTCATATTTTCGGATACTAAACGCGCGAAAATCATCACGATATAATCCTCTTTCGTCATTTGACAAATACTTTTCTAAAGAAGATATCACGTCTAAACTATGTGTTGTTGCTATTATTTGGGTGTCAAATTCATTCGCTGATTTAAAAAGAGTTTCCCATAAAAGTTCTAGCACAGAATAATGCAACCCATTATCTATTTCGTCTACCAGCAAAACTCCATTTCGGTACTCGTAAATAAAGATTACTAATGATAATATTTTACGAAAGCCATCCCCTAACACATTAATCGGAATATACTTTGAATAACCAACATCCACCATAACAGAATTATCCATAATAATGACATCATTCAATGTTGGCTCAATTAACTTTAACACAGAAATAACAGAATCTATTTTTTTATTTTCAATTATAGACTTTAGACTCGTAACAAAGTCTTCTGATGAAGTATCTGTTTTAAACAGCTTGGCTAAAATATTTTCTTTATACCCTTCTGGATGTATTTGGCTTATTTCAATTCCTTTATCTGTATGTTCGCCCCTGAAAGAAGAATTGTATTCTTTATCACCAATATTAAAGGCAGATAATAATCCTATAATTTGTTCGTCTTCTTTACTTGAAAAAGATTCGTTAGAATATTTGTCTACATCCAAAAATCCATAGACAGGACTTATCTTCATCATACGCTTGTTTCCCTGGCAATCTTTCCCACTTATAGTTATGGGCAACTCATGATTTCGCTCAAAGAACAACACATCCAAAGCTTTAAAATAATCATACGGGAATCCTCGATATTGATTCACTTTAAAACTTAAATAAGGATTAGAGATACCCGTCAACAGAAACAAAGCTTCTAATATGGAACTTTTTCCAACATTGTTAGACCCCATAAGAACATTGATACGTTTCAGATTATCAATTTCCAAATGCTTAATCCCTCTAAAATTATTTATTTCTATTGATTGAAATCCCATCTTTTGTATTGCTTTTAAAAACAAAGATAATCAAAAACACGAAAAGACTCTTTTGTGAAGTTGTTTGCTTTTGTTATTTTTTTGCATATCTCTTAAATTGAGCGGCTTGTGAGTGGTTTATGTTACGCAGGGCGTATGAATATGTAAGGTGTGAGTAAAACATGTAACATGAGGTGTTCATTTGTGTATCGCGCGTTGTTTGTCTAGTCTTCAACAGTATTTATCTTTGTTTAAACAATTTAATTTTTTATTACGCCATGAAAAAGCATTTCTTATACTGTTGTGGTATGAGCCTGTTATTTGCCTTGTCTTCTTGTTTGCCTCAAAATAAGGTGAAAGAAGGGACAGCTTCTTTTGATTATTTCACCTATTCCGGTGAAGACGATTTCTATAAGGAAAATCCTTTGACAAAGGATAACCAATTTTATAACCCCATCCTTCCCGGATGGTATTCCGACCCTAGTATCTGCCGGTCGGGAGGAGATTACTTTATGGTGACTTCTACTTTCTCTTATTATCCGGGTGTGCCTTTGTTCCATAGCACCGATCTGGTGAATTGGAAACAAATCGGACATGTGCTCGACCGTCCTTCTCAACTATCCAAACTTGAGGGACAACATGTTAGTGGTGGCGTTTTTGCACCGGCAATCAGTTATAATCCGCATAATAAGACCTTCTATATGATTACTACGGACGTAGGTTCTGGTAATTTCTTTGTAAAAACACAAGATCCTTTCGACTCTTGGTCGGAGCCGATTTACCTACCTGAAGTAGGAGGAATTGATCCTTCATTCTTCTTTGATGAAGATGGACGCGCCTACATTGTAAACAATGACGGAATGGACGGGAAAGAGTTGTATGACGGGCACCGCTCCATTCGCATACATGAATTCGATGTAGCAAACGACTGTACAATCGGCCGGACGAAAATGATCGTGAACGGAGGTACGGAT
Source organism: Parabacteroides sp. PH5-46 (assembly GCF_029892785.1). Lineage (GTDB taxonomy): Bacteria > Bacteroidota > Bacteroidia > Bacteroidales > Tannerellaceae > DFXE01. The sequence continues at coordinate 34,856 of NZ_JARXXA010000011.1, read as the reverse complement.
TTGTCAAAGAAACCGATATGGATTGAAGGGCCGCACATGTACAAGATCAATGGTAGCTATTATTTAATGGCAGCAGAAGGAGGAACCGGCCCCCAGCATTCGGAAGTAATCTTCCGAAGTGACAACCCTATGGGTCCCTTCATCCCTTGGGATAAGAATCCTATATTGACTCAACGTCATTTACCCGATGAGCGTCCGAACCCCATAACCTGTACCGGACACGCCGATTTGATACAAGCAGCCGAGGGGGATTGGTGGGCCGTCTTCTTAGCTTGTCGTCCGATAGATAATACGTTTGAGAACCTGGGACGTGAAACATTTATCATACCGGTTCAGTGGACGGAAGATGGCTGGCCTATGATGACTAAAGGAGATGAAACCGTACCGATGATCCTGGAAAGAAAGGGAGTGAAAAGAGAAGAGCCTGCAACATTTGGAAACTTTGTGGCACATGATGAATTTGAGACCTCTACATTGGCTATGGAGTGGATGAGCTTGCGTGGGGAAGCATCCGGACTTTATTCCTTGACTGAAAATCAAGGGGCACTTAGCCTAAAATGCGCTCCTATAAGTGTAACGGAAAGAAAAACATCCGCTTATATCGCTCGCAGGATGCAACATCATAAGTTCGAATGTACAACCCGTATGCAATTTAATCCGGAAAATGAAAAGCAAGCAGCCGGAATACTCTTGTACAAGAATGAAGATAACCACTACTTCCTGTCACTATCGAAAGCAGCAGAGGGCTTCGAACTTTCGCTTACACAAGTAGATCGTTCGGGAGAAAAACGGTTGGCAAGTACTCCGGTGAACTACAAAAGGGATATTGAACTAAAAGTTGTGTCTACCGGTACATCTTACAGTTTTTATTACTCTTTAAATAAGGGAGAATGGACTTCACTTATCAAAGATGTTGATGCAAGCCTTTTATCAACAGCAAAGGCAGGAGGCTTTACCGGTTCTACAATTGGCATGTACGCTGTGACACGGTAACAAGAAATCCTCCATACAGATAGAAAAAGTCTCACATTTTGAGTACTTTTGCCAAAAAGATACTGTATGCAAGCATCGCTTTTCCTTATACCTGTTACTTTGGGGGATACTGAGCTACGGAGGGTTCTTCCAGAGTATAACAGGGACGTTATTTTGCAAATCAAGCATTTTATTGTCGAAAATGTGCGGACGGCCAGGCGGTTCCTGAAGAAGACGGAGCCTTCTATCAACATCGATGAACTGACTTTTTATGAGTTGAATAAACACACCTCTCCGGAGGATATCTCCGGTTATCTGATTCCTCTATCCAAGGGTGAGCATGTGGGGGTGATATCGGAAGCGGGATGCCCTGCTATTGCTGATCCGGGAGCCGATATCGTGGCGATTGCTCAAAAAAAGAAATATCCGGTTGTGCCCTTGGTGGGGCCATCCTCTATCCTGATGTCACTGATGGCATCCGGCTTCAACGGGCAGAGCTTTGCCTTCCACGGCTACTTACCGATTGATTCCCCAGAGAGAACAAATGCAATAAAACAGCTGGAAAACCGTATATATACAGAGAATCAGACGCAAATGTTTATCGAGACGCCCTACAGGAACCATAAGTTGGCGGAAGAACTGATACGTACATGCCGCCCCTCTACTAAACTTTGCATCGCTTCAAATATAACTTGTGAAGACGAATACATACAGACGCGTCCGGTGAAAGAATGGAACGGAAAAACTCCCGACCTGAACAAGAAACCAACGATTTTCCTCCTCTATAAATAAACAGGCTATGGCTACATATCAGGCACACGAAACAGCAGTAATTGATCCGGGTTGCGAGATTGGAGAAGATACCCGTATCTGGCATTTTTCACACATCATGGAAGGATGCCGTATCGGCAAGCAATGCAATATCGGGCAGAATGTAGTGGTATCGCCAGGTGTTATATTGGGGAATGGTATAAAAGTGCAAAATAATGTTTCCATCTATACCGGAGTAATCTGTGAAGATGATGTATTTTTAGGTCCCAGTTGCGTATTTACAAACATCAGCAACCCCAGAAGTGCCATCCCCAGAAAAGATAAGTACGAAGAAACACGCATAGAAAAGGGAGCTACGATAGGCGCTAATGCCACCATCATCTGCGGACATTCCATCGGTAAGTATGCCCTTATCGGAGCAGGCGCTGTTGTAACAAAAGACGTCCCGCCCTATGCTTTAGTAATGGGCAATCCCGCCCGCCAAACCGGATGGGTCAGCGAATACGGACACAAACTAACATTCAACAAAGAAAACATTGCCTCCTGTCCCGAAAGCAACGAAAAATACCAACTAATAAACAACCAAATCAGAAAACTAATGATTTATGATTAACGATTAATGATTAATCAGGTACGCACCCCATTAATCATTAACCATTAATCATTATCTTAATAGTTTTCCTCAATCAGTTGTTTTCTTAATTTTGAGGGGCTCTGTCCGAACTGTTTTTTACAATAGGTTGTAAAATGAGCCGGCGAGCTGAAACCATATTCTTTAATAATTGTACCGAAAGGCGTTTTCTTGTCGGCCAGACGGGTTTTTATATGGCGGGATTTCTGTTTTAACATCCAGTTATAAGGTGAACAATCAAAGTAATCGTTAAATTTACGATTGAAAGAACGCACCGACATATTACACATATTCGCCAGTTCTTCAACTGTTTTCACCTCCTGATAATGCTGCAGAACAAAAGCCTTAAAATCCATATTTTTGTTCAACATCGGAGAAAGGAAGCGAGCCAATTCTTCTTTTGTATAAAAGGCTCTGAATACCAAAAAGACCTCTTTTTGCTTAATCGCATGCAGATGCTTGCATTGTATTTTGTTTTCTATATAAAACATCATACTATCCAACACTGTCTGCAATGGAGAGCGGATTTCCATCTTATTAAACACAGGCGGCTTCTTCTCGTAACTTTGCAAAGCTTCCAATGCCAGTTGATCACAAAGTGTAAACTGGTTATCAAAGCTCAGCAACAGATATTTCAGATCGCTAACAGCTTCACCCTGCGCTTCTGAATCCTGAGCAACAAGAATCATTTCTCCTCCCTGACACAGATGGTTACGAAATTCGTTACAAGAAAACATCACTTCGCCTTCCAGCAAGAATAATAGATAGTTAAAGTATTTATCTTCAAGACGCAACACTTCTCCTTTCTTTATCTCCCTATAGCTGAAACCTATATGATAATCTGATACATAGTTCTTACATGCCAGATGTTCTTGCACATACAAAAGCTTCATAAATATTATTTGTTAAAGTTAATAATGGCTGATTGTTTTAAATATCACCTTCCAAAGGTAGTGTTTTTTTAATTTTCGCGAACTATTTGACCGTTTTTTATACAAATCTTGTTATAAAAAAAGTCAAAAAACCATCTAAATATTAAAACAACAAACTAATTCACAGCACATTTTCAAAAGAACACAAAGAAAAAAGCGCCTATTATCTTTGTCCTTATCGTATAAAAGAATTTATTTCATGCCGACAAAGTTACTGGGTTACAACTGTCGACCACGTGGGTCACGGCTGTCGACCAGCTGGTTCACAGTTGTGACCCACGTGGTCGACAGTTGTGACCCAGCAAAATCTTCACACAAAATTTAGACTGATACGTAGTTGGTTTTTCATTATGATTAGCTATTTTTGCGTTTGATATAAATAGATGTAGATTATAGATATGAAAACACTGGAAAGATTAGTAGCAGAGAAATTATTAAAGGTTAAAGCCGTAAAGTTACAACCGGCCAATCCGTTTACCTGGGCCTCCGGATGGAAATCGCCTATCTACTGCGACAACAGAAAGACACTTTCTTATCCGGCTGTTCGTAGTTTTATTAAATTGGAACTAGCCCGTGTGATTAGCGAAAAATATGAAGATGCAGATGCTATCGCAGGGGTTGCTACCGGAGCTATCGCGCAAGGAGCGTTGGTGGCTGACTTACTTGGACTCCCATTCGTATATATACGTGCCACCCCAAAAGATCATGGCTTGGAAAACCTGATAGAAGGAGAGCTGAAACCCGGCTCAAAAGTTGTTATCCTGGAAGACCTGGTGTCTACCGGAGGAAGCAGCCTCAAAGCAGTAGAAGCCGTGCGTAATTTCGGATGCGAAGTAATCGGCATGGTAGCCATCTTTACACATGGTTTCCCGATTGCCACCAAGCATTTTAAAGAAGCCAAGGTAGAACTGACTACTTTAAGCAACTACGACGCCGTTATAGAAGAAGCCGTGCGTACCGATTATATAGATCAGAGCGAAATTGCCACTCTGCAGGAATGGCGTAAAGATCCGGCTAACTGGAAACCTAAAGAATAATCGGAACGAATGACTGAATTTGTTAGTGATATTAAGGCAATTCCTTATAATGATGACCGGGTATTCCGAATGCTATCCGACTTGTCTAATCTGGACAAAGTAAAGGATAGAGTCCCGCAAGATAAACTGAAAGACTTTTCATTCGACAGCGACTCCTGCAGTTTTGCTGTCGATCCCGTCGGAAAAGTCACCTTTCAAATCGTTGAACGTGAACCCAATAAAACAATTAAGTTCACAACAACAGACTCACCTATTCCGTTGCATTTATGGATACAATTGAAACAGGTGGCCGATAATGACACGCGCATGAAACTAACGGTTCGCGCAGACTTGAACCCTTTCATCAAGCCAATGGTTTCCAAGCCCTTGCAAGATGCTTTGGAAAAGATATCCTCCGTTTTGGCTTCATTATCCTATTAAATTATGCCTCAAAAACTTTGGGAAAAGAATGTAAAGGTAGACCAGGAAGTCGAAGCCTTTACAGTAGGTAAAGACCGCGAGATGGATCTTTATCTTGCAAAATACGATGTATTAGGCTCTATGGCGCATATCACAATGCTTGAGAGCATAGGCCTTCTGACAAAGGAAGAGCTCGACAAGCTGCTTGCAGAGCTGAAAAACATCTATCTCATCGCCGATAAAGGAGACTTCATCATCGAAGAAGGGGTAGAAGACGTACATTCCCAGGTAGAACTGATGCTTACCCGCAAACTAGGCGATGTAGGCAAAAAAATACATAGCGGACGCTCACGTAACGATCAGGTACTATTAGACCTGAAGCTGTTTACCCGTGCGCAAATCCAGGAGATCGTAGAACTCACATACACCCTCTTTTCCGTACTCCAGAAGCAAAGTAACAGATATAAAGAGGTACTGCTACCCGGCTACACACACTTGCAGATAGCCATGCCATCCTCTTTCGGCTTATGGTTCGGAGCTTATGCGGAAAGCCTAGCTGACGACCTGTTACTGATGCAGGCAGCCTATAAAATATGCAATCGAAACCCCCTGGGATCGGCCGCAGGCTACGGTTCCTCATTCCCGCTAAACCGGCAGATGACAACCGACCTCCTCGGCTTCGACTCTATGGACTACAACGTAGTGTATGCCCAGATGGGACGGGGAAAGATGGAACGTACAGTGGGTTATGCGCTGGCCGGAATTGCCGCTACCCTATCGAAGCTGGCCTATGATGCCTGCCTGTTTAACAGTCAGAATTTCGCATTCATAAAGCTACCGGACCAGTTCACTACCGGTTCCAGCATTATGCCTCATAAAAAGAATCCCGATGTATTTGAGCTAACCCGTGCCAAATGCAATAAGATACAAGGGTTTCCTCAACAAATTACACTCATCAGCAACAACCTTCCGTCCGGATACTTCCGCGATTTGCAAATCATTAAGGAAATCTTCCTCCCTTCGTTCGACGAACTGAAAGATTGCCTGCGAATGGTAACCCACATGATGGACGAAGTAAAGGTAAACGAGCATATCCTGGACGACGAAAAATATGCCTTACTATTCAGTGTAGAAGAGGTAAATCGTCTGGTACTCTCCGGCGTTCCCTTCCGGGATGCATACAAGAAAGTAGGCCTCGACATCGAAGCCGGCAACTTCAAAGCAGATAAAAACATTCATCACGTACATGAAGGAAGTATCGGTAATTTATGCAACGACCATATTTCCGCCTTTATGCAAAATATTATTGACGATTTCTCGTTTGAAAAAGTAAACGAAGCCGAGAAAAAGTTGATAGAACGATGATATACAAACGTATCTTTTTATGCCTGTTGCTCGCTCTATTTGCGTCATGCGACAAGACTTACATATCCAGTATACCTGATTATCCGGTATATCTGGAACTGGATTTAAATTTTGAAGACAAAGACCTGGTAGGACTGCAATCCTATAAGATTTACACAAGCCAGAACATCAACCAAGCCGTAGAAAGAGCCGGATTTGCCGGCGTATTAATCTATCACGGACTAAGCAATACAACAGCAATGGAGACCTATTACGCCTTCGAGATCGCCTGTCCGCACGAAGCCAACAAAGCAACAGTTATAGAAGTAGACAAAGATGGCATCTATGCCGTTTGCCCTAAATGCGAAAGCAAATTTGAGCTATTAAATGGCATTGGGAACCCCATCAGCGGTCCGGCCAACGAAGACGGATACTATTTGAAGTCGTATAAGGTGTCTGTAAGCGGAAACAAGATCATTGTTTACAATTAATTTCCACATCATTTATTTGCATAAATAAAAAAGTTCTCTACCTTTGCAGACGCAAACCAAAACGCGAAAGTAGCTCAGTTGGTAGAGCATAACCTTGCCAAGGTTAGGGTCGCGGGTTCGAATCCCGTCTTTCGCTCATCTTTTAGAGAAAGGATGCTCGGATGGTGGAATGGTAGACACGAAGGACTTAAAATCCTTTGGCTATTGCAGCTGTGCGGGTTCAAGTCCCGCTCCGAGTACAAGAAAAGCTCATAATCGACTGATTGTGAGCTTTTGGTGTTTCAGAGAGGGATAGTTTGAGGGATAAAATAAAGAATTTCTTATGAATTTGGTGTCTAAGGAATCAAGTATGGAATTAAACTCAAATAGCCATTCTCTTTATCTTTTATTTTTTTCATACCCACCCACTTATAGCCAACGGGCATACCCCCCCCGCGCGCATTATAGCAAACCGCTTGTTAGCAGCAGCTTATTCGTTTATTGTATTTTCATATTCTTTTCTCAAATTAAAAAATTCAATGATACTTCCACATATTACAGAAAACATATTTTTGCAAAAACGGAAATATATTTTATTTTTAATTCTATCAAAAAACTTATCAATAGTAAAATAACATAAAACTGTGCCAATAATTGCTATAATTAAGGGATTTATTCGAAATAATGATTCCAAAAAAAGTGAGTGTCAACCCCACCGAATAATGCACCATAGCCTAAGAAACCACCTCAAACGCCAACCCATCGGAATCAACTTTTTTATTGAAACCCTATAGACAAAAAAAATCGTGCAAGAGCTTCAGTTCAACACCGGCTTAAAACGAAACTCCGCCTTGCAGCGTTGCGTTTAAGCCCTTTATTGTTGGTGGCTGGGCAATTCATCATAATCCTCTATAATTTTTATAGTACGCCACATATTGTTCATATATGCTCTAATATTGTCATGATTATTTGCTATATCACCATTCATGCTTTATTCTTTATATACTCAAGAAAACACTAAGAATAATTGAATCACAGAATCACAAAAGCCCTAATTTCTCAGGACTTTTGTGATTTTAATTATTTTGCTACATTTGTGCCAATTTATTAACCTTATAATTTGATAAAAAAATGGAATGGAATCTTATCATAGCTATTATAAGTATCGTTTCTATAATAGTTTCTATAATTCTTGCTGTATTTAATGATTATTTTAAAAGTTTTTTCCGTCCAAACCTAACTATAGAATTTTCTGAAGAAATGGGACAATATGCAGTCTGGAATATGCGCAAAGAAGAGAAATACCCAAATAACATTGGATGTGTAGAAAATGTGGAAAACCAGACAAGGGTAGTATTTTACCATCTAAATATTATCAATAAAAGTCGTATCCCTGCTAAAAATTGTAAGGTTTTACTGAGAGAAATAAGTACAAAGAAAAGAAACAAAAAATTTCACAATGCTTTTATAAATATAGAACAACAATATGTATGGGCTCCCCATGAACAAACACCAAAGTTAATCACAATAACTAAGCAAAATGAAGGGGTCATTGATTTTGGGTACATAAATGAAAAATCTGAAAAATTCATTCCAAGATTGTATGTTAATTCAAATGCCTTTCCCGGATTTTTATATAAAAATGAAACAAAACAATACCACTTAGAAATTGTAGCTGATAATTATCTATCAAGAAGATTTATATTTCAAGTTAAATGGAATGGAAATTGGTCTGATAATAAAAAGAAAATGGAGCGAAATCTAATTATAAAAAATATTACCCCACTATCTAAATAATGGCGTTCTGGAGGCTTCTTGTTCCGATTGTTTGGTATGCCAGCACCCTACTATAATCTTGGTAAGTACTGCACTTCTTTTTGTGGTGATGTGGAATACTATTGAGAAATAGTAAATCACTACAATCTGTATTCTCCCCGCATACACAATAGTATTTCTTATTATAATACATTTACTCTTCCTTCATTACTTGATTTTCATTAATTTGCTATATCTTTGCAAGAGTACGGAACGAGATTTGTTTGCAATGTGCTTATTTGAAATTTGGTATAATTTAATAATTATGGAAGGACTTGACAAAGCAAATGTATATCAACAGGAAATATATTCATACTTAAAGGATTATTTTCCTAATCTCTTTGAAGATATAGACGAAGTGAATGAAATCATTGTTACCCGCGCCAAGGCCGCTAAAGCTGCTTTTGAAAAAGCGGACGACGAGGGATACAGCACTTTAGAAGCAAAAGAGAAGGCTAATGAAGCACTTCATCAAGGATTTGAGTTTTCGCCTATAGCTTACATTAAAACCTTCTACGAAGAAGTGAAAGACGAAATAATTGATAACGACGAAGCTTGTAAAATCCTTAAAAAGGCAGGCGACCTTTTTTGGCGGTATGGAGCAGATTTTGAAGGGACCGAGGAAGAATATGAGTTACGCAATGAATTAATGGCTTTTATTTGATTGGCTTGTTTGCTTTATCTTCTTCATAAAGATTTTACATGGTCTTTGAGGTTATTCAAATTAAGCGCTTTGAGCTCTTTCCCGCTTTCAGCCTCACGCATTGACTCTAAAGTGATTGCATTAGGTTTGTGGTAGATGATATCCATTAGCGCACTTTCCACGAAATTATTAAGACTTCTGTTCTCTTCCTTTGCAACAACTTGCAAGCGTTCCAGCAGGTCTTTTCTAAGCCAGAACGAGATTTGTTTTCTTTCTACTGTAGTTTCCATGTGATACATATATATATTATTTATAATACAAATGTATCGCATTTGCATCGCATATGTAAGAAAAGGGCATTTATTTTTCTCATATCTTGCGTTTGCTGTTGGCTATGTATCAACAGGAAATATATTCATACTTAAAAGATTATTTTCCTAATCTGTTTGAGAATAGAGACGAAGTGAATGAAATTACTCATGCCTAGGCAGCTAAAGAAGCATTTGAAAATGCAATAAACAAAGGGGATAGAACTTTAGACGCTTTAGAGAAAGCCAACGAAGCATTATACCTTGGGTTTGAGTTTTCTCCTATGAGCATTATCACTTTAGCGCATGGAATGATTACAACAATTGCTATTTTAGGTGGCGAAAAAGACTATTTGCTACCCTTTAAAGAAAACCCAAAATACATATTGTCTTGATGGGCTAACGAACAATATGAATATATTATTGACGAATTTATTTTTATTAAAATTGAAAATAGATATATTTGTACGTAGAAAATAAGCGGATTATCCGCATTACATATTAATTTAGCGTTCACAGCGCATCTTGGAATAGAAAACTGGCAATTTTCATGACAAACAAGATGAGATGTGCAATGCTCGTATCATAAGGTACGGGCTTGCTTATTTCGTTTGTCAGGTATGCCAGTACCTCTATTCCGTTATAGGTGAGATTCCGTACCTTTTTTTGGTATTTTGTGAATGCACAAAGTACTGATTGAATGAAAACAGAACACCTCTTTCAAAGAACTTTTGACTTTATCTGTCAGAATCCAGAAGCAACAGTAGATTCACTACCAGATGAATTATTGAACAGTTGGACAGTGCAGGAAGAAGAGACTGAAAACCACTTTCGTTTTTTCATGATTGCTTATACTCTATTCATGATAAGGAAAACGGGCTCAGATAGATTTTCAACTGAGACTGAAGCTTTGAATCAGTTGTTTTCTAAATTTCAACACATCTTGGTTTTAGAAAGTCTGAGAAGAAAACTACCATTGAATATCCAACCTGTAAAAATATTTGACTTCGACAATTATGATGAAAATATTCAAATAGAGGTTAAGAAAACTGATATAGCATTATTAAATAATCTGTATTATAAACTAAAAACAAACTAATCCGATGAAGAAAGCAACTATTTTACTGGCTGTTATGGCCATTTCCCTATTATCTTGCGGAGATGATGAGAAAACTGAATTGGGCAATAAAGAGTATAAAGTTAAATATGAAGCATCAGTAGATAAACCGGACTTATATGATGTGAAGGTTGTCTATACCGTTGGAAATGCCACTTCTGCAAGTGACAAGGAGAACATCAAAGAGCAAACCGTACCTTCGCCTTTCTCTTATGAAGTAACTCTTAAATCCGGTGTTTACGTTTCTCTAACCGTTTATCCTGTTTATAAAGGAGAAGGAGTAGATAAAAGTGAAGGAAAAGTAACCGGTAGTATATCTGTTGATGGAGTGTCAAAGTTTGAAAAAACAGATAATGTATTGATTACTTCCGGTTTTGTATTAGGCTTTTAATCTCATATAATTGTTCAGCTATGCAATTATATAATTGTATAGCTAAGCAATTGTGTAATTGAACAATTGTATCACCTCATTAATATTTAATTATGAAGATTTTCAAAGTGTTCCTGATTATTACTTTTTTCCCCTTAGTTATATTGTATTACTTATTGAGGTTTTTTAGTGCGGCTATACTTGGTGGAATCATCGGTGGGTTTATTTTTAGGAAATAAATTCAATATATTTTGAAGGAGAAACGCCTATATATTCTGCGCTATGTCATCTAATTATTAGATAGACAATTGTATAATCAAGCAATTATATCTATATGTAGTTAGATAATCATACGATTATACAATTGCATAAATATACAATTGTGCTTATTTAATTCCGATATAATTGATTTTCATACATAAAGCTTCATGCTGTTTTACCAATTCCACAATTTGTAGAATAAGATTTTCTACTATTTCATTAGTCAATAATCCATTCTTTTCAGCAAAATTCATAAACTTGGCAATTTGATTTATATTTCCACCAACTCTATTAATTTCGTTCGACAACTCTTTGACAGCTAAAAGAATGGATTTAGGGTCTACAATCACTTTATCTTTACTAAACAGTAATACTCTTATATAAGCTGACATTGAAGAAAACGGCTTAGACTGGTTTTGCAGTTTCCTATACTCATTTTCAGTAAGCCGGACATGAATCCATTTATCTTTATTAGTTTTCTTTGCCATATTTAGTTGCGTAAAATTTCATAAGTTTCGCATGAATCCCCCTGCTAAAAGCAGGCAAGAATACATTTGTAAAAACAAAAGCAACTGATTTTGTGATACAAATGTACATCTTGCATTTTCATAAATCACGATTCTTTCAAACGAGAAATAATAAAAGCGATAGGGGTGTAAATTTTCCCATTACTATTTCTCACTTCTAATATAAAACTCCAAATAGGACTCCCTTTTTCTCCAAAATTTGATTTTTTGATAATGAAATTATTTTCTTTTATACTCCCATTCATTTGAGATAAGAAATTCTTTAATCCATTCCAATTTCGCTCAACTCCATCTTCGGGAGGATTACATTTCAATAAATCTTCTTCCTCCTTAGCCTCCTTAAAGAGGAGGATTTCCTTTGTTTTATTCTTATTTGTTTTATTTGCGATCGCCTCCTGATCGCCTCCCGATTGCAAGGCGATATTTTTATTCCATCGTACTTGATTTCCTTTTTTCCCAGCTTCTGACAATGCTTTTTTCTTTTCAAGATATGGTTGCATTCGCCGGTTTAAACTCGCGGAAAAGAAAAATGTATTGTCTTCAATAATGAATAAGTCATATCCTTTTACTACCACCTTCATTTTTGCTGTCGTTGTGTTGTGTTTTCTCGCCAGGGCAGGAACCAATTTTAATGGATATTTGAAATCCGGTTGCTCACGTAAAGTTTCTACTAAAACCCAAAATATACCATAACCTTCAAGTCCTAATTGCTCGATTAACAAAACGCACTTTGGGTCGTCCTTTGCATTACAATCATGGGGGAAGTAATATGCATCTTTCTTCGCCTTCATACTTTTAGCATATTACTGTTACTTCTTGCGGCATCGATTAACTCTGACTTGAGATAGAAAACTCGATTTCCCAATTTGTAGCGATTGATTATACCACGCTTCGACCAATTAATAATTGTTTGAACGGTTACTTTGAACAGGTTTGCTGCTTCAATTTGTGAAATTCTATCCACATCAAACTCAATCTCTTTTTTCTGAATGATCTGAGGAGTTTCTTCTTGATTCAATTTTATTATAATTGAACCATCCGTGTTAAGCTGTATATTTTCAACAGCTTTAAGTTGCTTAAAATTTGTTTTTGCCATATCACTTTATTTTTTTATGATTTGATGGCAAACGTATTCTGTCTTAGTCGTAACCCAGTTAAGGAACTTTGGGCAAAAACACTAACAATCAGTCATTTAATATTAATTTAACAGTTTCCCCATATTTCCTCAATAGAGTTTCCAGAGTTTCCTGTGTTCCGAGATATCGTTCTATTGTAGATTTTGATAATTGAGCTTCTGCTATTTCATACTGGAAATATACTGACAACACAGTATAGAAGTTGTCCTTGTTCCCAATTAGTTTTTCTTTCTGGCTGCCGATAATAGCGCAGAACAACTTATTCGCATCTGAGTATTTTGCAATAGATTTGTTTAATATGAAACGAGTAATATTCCTGTCATAAGAAGAGTATTGCTCATGCATTTGATCCTTAAGAGTTTGCATGAATATATAAATATTCTCTTTTGTTATATCCTCATTTATGTACTTAAAGAACTTGTACATTGTTTTCATAAAGAAGCCTTCATCCAATATTGTACTCTTTTTCAAATCAGGCAATTCGATTTCGCTCCAAAAATCTAATTGATAATGACATAAAGCAATACTTATCTCTTTTCTTGGCACTAACTCAATTTCCACTTTGCCATTTTGTGTTGCTTCGAATGGAACTCGGGCAATACAGGGAATATCATCGTTTAATATAGAACACCTATCTAAAAGCATCTCCATAGCTTGCTTTTCCATTTCATTACACTCTCTAAAAAAACTCAAATCATGGCGTTTGCTTATTAGGAAAGCGGTAAACTTATCGTAGATGTCAAGTTTGTTTTTGTGGGTTATTTCAAATTGTGCAAATCCCCTATACTTTGCCAACAAAAAATCTAATGAATATATTAAATTTTTATAGTATAGAGCTATTTGTTTTATTGGAGTCCATTCATTTTCAATGATTTGCATTTCTTTCTTCTTCCGGATCAATATGCTTATCGCAATAGCCAATGGAGAACCTTGAATTTGAGCTTCAATGCTCTTGATAAAATCATATCTTTTCTCGTCTAATATGAGGTAATGTTTCTCTAAAAAACCATTTAGCGCATTAATCAGCAGCGCTCTATCCTCATCATTTGTTGAGAAAAGCAAAGTAGACATTCGTTCAATTGGATATAATTCAAACAAATCAGATAAAAAATCAGATTCATTTTCCAATTCTCCTTTGGAAAAAAGAACAAGACTGCTCTTAATCGTTTCTTCAAATGAGGTATACTTCATAGCTTATCCCAAGTATTTTCCATTTGCTTTTTCACTTCCTTTTCGGCTATTTTGACATAGCGATTAAATGAAGAATCTCGCTTATGTCCAGTTACGCTCTTCACAAAACGTTCACTCATTCCCAATATAAGAGAGACTGTCGCAAATGTTTTTCGTGCAGTATGACTTGTTATTAGCTCGTATTTAGGCAAAGTACTATCAACTCTCTGGCTACCGACATATCTTGTAATTGTGACAGGAGTATCAAGTCCTATCTCTTTACAGCATTCTTTGATATACTTATTCAGCTTTTGTGAAGATATAGAGGGAATGGGTTCTAATGGAGTATCTTTATATTTATCAAGTATCCCTTTGCTGAATTTATTCAAGGGGACAACATGGTCTGTCTGTTTTGTTTTCTTGATGTGGAGCTTAATATAATCCTTATAGATATTTGACGGTTTTAAATTTTGAATATCGGAAAAGCGTAGTCCTGTAAAACAGCCAAAGCAATAGAAATCACGCACTTTAGATAGTCTTTCTGACTTAAAATCAAAGTTATATAAAGTCATCAGTTCTTCTGTATTTAGAAAGATTACTTCTATTTCTTCTTCTGATGCTTTAAATTTAGAATATTGTGTATTGACATGATAATTCCGCTCCTCAGCCCATGACATGAAACGTTTGATGATGGATACTATCTTTGAGAAATAATTGTTCCGGATTCCTTTCTCTTCAAAAGCGAATTCTCGCAGCTCTTCGTAAAACTGGTTATTGATACTATCCAATATGATTTGAGTTCCTCGATGCTCCGCAAAGTCCTTTAAGAAGTTCAGTATGGTTACACGCCCTTTAGTAGTGTTTTGGGAAGATATGGGGCGGTTTGTCTCTATAAACTCATGGAAAGTATCGAAGAAGTCATGCTCCACATTGATTTTCTGTTTTTGCTCCAACTTATCAAGAATAAACTCTTTCGTCAACTCTATCTTATTAAGTAACGCATAGCGTTCTATGTCTCTGATACGCTCTTCGAGTTCATCCAGTATCTGATTATATTCAACATGGAAATTATATTCTTCTGTTTTGTAGTTGGCACGTATCCGCATTTTCTTCTCTTTCCACTGCTCGGGCTTGACAGAAACACCCTTGATGGATTTCTTAATCAGCTGTCCGTTAAACGTAATATGTAACCGTATTGGAGCAAGACCACTCTTGTTTAACAGTTCTTTTCTCAAATAAAAAGATGCTTCCATGTTCCCTTAAATTCTATCAGGGATAAAAATAGGGATAATATTCCGATTATATACAATTAAAAGAGATGAAAATTAGTTTTCATAATAATCTGATATTGAGAATCAACAGATTAAAAGTAATTAAAAATGGTTTTAATAACAATCCACTCCCGCTCCGAGTACTCTTACCTTGCGAAAGTAGCTCAGTTGGTAGAGCATAACCTTGCCAAGGTTAGGGTCGCGGGTTCGAGTCCCGTCTTTCGCTCTAAAAAAAACAGCTCCCGTTTGGATTCATTTCAGGCGGGAGCTGTTTTTATTTAGCAAGTTGTATTTAAACTTATATTGCAAAGATGTTGTTTTATTAATGACAGAAGGCACGAAATCATTACATTTGTTTAATTTATATCTTTGGATATGTAAAACTAAAATAAAGGAATATGGAAAAAAATCAATTAATTCATCGCCGGGAATTCCACCTGATTAAGGAAGAGAAAATACATGATGCTGTTGGACAGATGGTAGATTCATTAGGATTAGCAGCCGGTTCGACAGACGGTTTTGACATCTACAAGGTGGTTAAGAACTACTTCACGAGCTTAGACAGGCGGCATGAGATTAACAATCTGCTGGATATTCCGCAAGACAGCGAATACTTTGCAGACAAGTACGAATAAAAAAAGGGCTACCCGATATCAGGTAGCCCTTTTTATTTATATAAGAATTATTTATTCTTTTCCTCCTGACAGTTTTTCTTTCAAGGCTGCCAGTTCTTCAATGTCACCTAATGTAGTTTTTTCTACAGAACCGGTCATCATTGGAGACTCGTCATCTTTCTTAGAACGTTTACCTTTCTTTTCACCAGAAACGTCTTTCTTAGACTTTTGCTCGTCTTCATGAATACGGCTGTGAGAAAGAATGATACGCTTAGCTTCTTTGTTGAATTCAATCACCTTGAAGTCCATCTTTTCATCTACTACAGCTTGTGAGCCGTCTTCTTTCACCAAGTGTTTTGGAGTTGCGAATCCTTCTACACCGTAAGGAAGAGAAATAACAGCACCTTTATCTAATACTTCGATGATTGTTCCTTCGTGGATAGAACCTACAGTAAAGATTGTTTCAAATACATCCCATGGATTTTCTTCCAGTTGTTTGTGACCTAAGCTCAAACGACGGTTTTCTTTGTCAATCTCAAGTACCTGCACTTCTATATCAGCACCAATCTGAGTGAATTCACTTGGGTGTTTGATTTTCTTTGTCCAAGAAAGGTCAGAAATGTGGATCAAACCGTCTACACCTTCTTCGATTTCAACGAATACACCGAAGTTTGTAAAGTTACGCACTTTGGCAGTATGTTTTGAACCTACAGGGAAACGAGATTCTATATCTTCCCATGGATCCGGTTTCAATTGTTTGATACCTAAAGACATTTTGCGTTCGTCGCGATCCAATGTAAGGATAACAGCTTCGATTTCGTCGCCCACTTTCATAAAGTCCTGGGCACTGCGCAAATGTTGTGTCCATGACATTTCCGATACGTGAATCAAACCTTCTACGCCCGGAGCAATTTCGATAAATGCACCATAATCGGCCATTACAACTACTTTTCCTTTTACTTTGTCACCAACTTTCAGTTCTGCGTCCAAAGCATCCCATGGATGAGGAGTAAGTTGTTTCAAACCAAGAGCGATACGTTTCTTTTCGTCGTCGAAATCAAGGATAACAACATTGATCTTCTGATCCAATTGTACGATTTCTTCCGGATGAGAAACACGTCCCCAAGAAAGGTCTGTAATGTGGATCAAACCGTCTACGCCACCCAAGTCGATGAATACACCGTATGAAGTGATATTCTTAACAGTTCCTTCCAATACTTGTCCTTTTTCCAGCTTAGAGATAATATCTTTCTTCTGTTGTTCAAGTTCTGCTTCAATAAGAGCTTTGTGAGATACCACAACATTTTTGAATTCCTGGTTAATCTTAACGATTTTGAATTCCATTGTCTTACCTACAAATACATCGTAATCGCGGATAGGCTTCACGTCGATCTGTGAACCCGGCAAGAATGCTTCGATACCGAATACGTCTACGATCATACCGCCCTTCGTGCGACATTTGATGAATCCCTTGATAATTTCGTCTTTTTCCAACGCCTCGTTTACACGATCCCAAGAGCGTGTAGCGCGAGCTTTTTTGTGAGAAAGGATTAATTGTCCTTTTTTGTCTTCCTGGCTTTCGATGTACACTTCAACTTCGTCGCCAATTTTCAGTTCCGGATTGTAACGGAATTCAGACATTGGTACAATACCGTCTGATTTGAAACCGATATTTACTACTACTTCACGTTTGTTCATAGCAGTTACAGTTCCCATGACTACCTCTTTGTCTTTTACAGTATTCAGAGTTTCGTCGTACGTTTTTACAAGATCGTCCTTGCTTACATCGCCGTAAGTTTCGCCTTGTTCATAGGCTTCCCAGTTGAAATCATCAACAGGCTGGATGTTTTTTAAATTTTCCATTCTTTAATTGTTAATACTAAATTTCTTTTTAATTAGTAAGTTAGACATTATATTGTCATCTCTCAAAAGCGGGGCAAAGTTAAGGTTTTTTTCTGATTTACAATCATTTTAGAAGACAAAAAGCAGTCACTTCTCCGAATGTTTTTTCCGGTATGTTTTTCTCATTTTATAGTCGCCAAACAGCAGCAGCAAAGTAAGCATCCCAATATAGAGATAAAAAGGAACGGAAGACAGATCAGGCAAGCTAATTGCCATCTTTGGAAGATCCATATATACAAGAGAAACTACCGCTAGTGCTATTATAGCGACAGAGGCAACTATAACAGAAAGCAGGGCGAAGCACTCGTTCCGCCTCTTCACCTTAAGAGCCTCGGCAAAAACCTGCCGCATCACATTGTCGCGAAAACTGGCAGGCAAATCAGCCTCCGGCATACGGCCAAACAAGGTCTTCAATATATCTTTTTCTTCTGTTTGCTTACTCATACTTCCAATCGCTCCATCTCCTTTAATAAAACAAATAATTTTTTCCGTATACGATGCAGTTTCGTCTTCACATTAGATACGGAAAGTTCCGAAATAACCGACACCTCTTCTATGCTTTTTCCTTCCATATAGAAAAGAAGAATGAGGGCTCGCTCGTCCGGCGGCAACTTTGCCAAAGCAGCATCAAGCATAGCCATTTGTTCACTTGCATCCGTATACCCTAGTGCTTGCGCCACCTCCTCTTCCGACACATTATTAATCATCGCTTCTTCCATCGCTAGGAATTCGTGTTTCTTCTTCCTTGTATCAGAAATCGCCGTATTATATGCTATCCTGTAAATCCAGGTAGAAAAGCTACTATCACCTTTAAATGTTTTCAAATGCTTGAAAACTTTCAGAAAGACATCCTGTGTCAGCTCTTCCGCATCCTCATTGCTTCTCACGATCTTCAGGATCAAAGTGTGAACAGGGCGGCTGTATCTGTCAAGAAGGCAAGCAAAACTGGCGGTATCACCTGCCTGTATTCGTTGTATATAATATGTATCGGAATACAACTCCATTATATCTAATGGACGCAAGTTATCACGATAGGTTACAACTCGCTTCAACAAAAATAAATAAATATTTTTCTGCTGCCAACTGTAACCTTTTAAAATACGATGCGTCAAAAAAAGCAAACGAAACAAATTATTCACTTAAATACTTAAGATTATGATGGATTTCATTATGGTTCCGTTGATTATCGGAATATGCGTAGCCGGAGTTTATGGATTATTCGAATTATTTGCTCGTCGTAAAGAGCGCATGGCAATCATTGAGAAAATAGGGGATAAAATTGATGCATCTGCATTCGACGGACAAGTTGGCCCCTCCCGTTACTTCCGCAATTTTTCTTTCAGTGCTTTGAAGGTTGGTTGCCTGATGGCAGGAATAGGCCTTGGATTATTGACCGGTTTTATCATCAATGTATCCTTGGGAAACACCTTTCATGATGACAGCTGGTATCGCGGAGAAATTGCCGGTACGGCCTATGGAGCTTCCGTTCTGTTGTTCGGTGGTCTTGGCTTAATCTTAGCCTTTATTATCGAAATGAGAATGGCGAAAAAAAGCTGAAGGCTTTTTAAATTGAAAATGGAAAGTTGAAAATTGAAAACGCTTCTGAGATAGTTCGTTTTCAATTTTCAATTACTTTTAAAAGTAGATTTCTCCGAAAAATTCCGGCTGATGAAAATTTGGTTCCGGAGTGTCTATCGGATTCCAGGACAGGAAATGCGGAGCCTCTGTATCGTCTGCGCATTTATAAAAGTTTCCTAATATTTTCTCCGGCAAGTTTTCCGGATCCAAGCCCATTAACTGAAGAGGTATAGCCACCACCAATTCCCATGAATAAACTCCGGTTTTCTCTCCAAACGCACGCTTTTCCAGAGAAGAATAACGACGAATACTTTCATACTCTTGCGGATTTAGAGAAACCTTTACATCGCGGGATTTTCGCCGGGCTGCATCACAGGTAGCAATACAGTTAAATTCAAAATTCATATACCCTTCCTCCCTTTCTTTCTTCATAAAGAACTCTACGCAACTGTCTTTATGCACAGGTGAATTATCCGTATCATAAATAGCTTTCAGCGAATTGCCCCGGACAAAATAACGGATATACAAAGAGGTGTCGGAACGGGCTATATCAAATACAGCGATAGGTTTATAAGGATATTCCTCCCAATTAACGACATTAATATAATCTCTCTGTGCTTTACTTTCCATCAAATAGCCTACGGATGATAGATCTAACACATCAAGCGCCGATAAACAAACAACATTGAGCTTTTTCATACTATTTCATTGTAAATTACACAATACCGGGAGAAAAAAACAAGGACAAGACGCCAACTAATGCCAAGAGAACCACAGCGCTTCCAACAACTCTGTTCAAAACCCAAATACCACGAACATTAAACCACTTTCTCATCTTTGAAACAACATATGTCACAAAAAACCACCAAAATGTAGCTCCTATCCCTATACATACAACTCCGCCTATCATTTTACCTACTGTATACTCCGGAAGAACAAAGCCGAAGCGGGCAAACAAGCCTATATACAACAGAACAATCAGCAGATTGCTAAAGGTAAGCAGAAAACCTGTAATAAAATCCTGTGTAAAAGACAATTTGGTGTCTCTTTGCTTTTTTAAACTTTTCGTAGGATTATTTTTATAAACATAACAACCAAAAATACCCAATACAATACTACCAAAGAACTGTAAAAGACTCTGGTTAGCCTCTACAAAATTGGCAACAAAACCCATCCCCAGACAGGTAATTGCCGCATAAATCACATCCGACAGGGTAGCTCCCATCCCCGTAGCAAAACCATGCCAACGCCCTTTACTTAATGTACGTTGAATGCAAAGCATCCCTACCGGTCCCATGGGGGCTGAAACCAGTACTCCTATAATCAATCCTTTGCCTATCAAACCTAACATTCAGAAACGAAAGCATTTAATTCATGATGATATAATATTTTTATTTCTTGATCAGATTCATAAATTCCTCCCGTGTTTTGGCTTGTTGGAAAAAACCTGTAAAATCGGAAGTTGTAGTAAGAGAGTTTTGCTTGGCAACACCTCGCATTTGCATACACATGTGTTGAGCCTCTATCACCACCATTACCCCCAAGGGGTTCAATGTTTTATGAATACACTCTTTTATTTCCAAAGTCATTCGTTCCTGTATTTGCAAACGTCGCGCAAATACATCTACCACACGTGGTATTTTACTCAGACCTGTTATGTATTTATTAGGAATATACGCCACATGTACCTTACCAAAAAACGGAAGCATGTGATGCTCACACAAAGAAAAGAAATCGATATCTTTTACGATAACCATCTGCTTATAGCCTTCTTCCTGGAATTTGGCCGACAATAATATTTTCTCAGGATCTTCATTGTAACCGCTAGTCAGAAATTGCATGGCTTTTGCCACGCGCTCCGGCGTTTTAAGCAAACCCTCACGTGCAGGATTCTCGCCCAACAGACTTATGATATTCTTATAGTGATTGGCCAGAAGTCCTCTTGTCTGAAGAAGTTCTTCGTCAACATTATCCATTATATTGTGTTTTCTGTTTTGTCTTAATAATAAAATTCCAATGGCACTTTCACCTCTTCCTTGATGATATACATCTCTTTACCATAGGAAGGAAAAGCCTCGGAGAGTCGGCGTTGTGCATAATAGGCTTCTTCATGCGAAGCATAATCTCCCACCCGCAAACGCCAGAATGGCGCTACGAATGTAACATACGTTTTAAGATTGGGAAAAACGTTATTTACTTCTTTTTCTTTTTTAAACGCTTCGTCTTTTGATGTACGTTGATCATTTCCCGAAAAAATCTGCACACGATATCCCTGCACTTTCAAGAAGGATGAACCGTCGCTTGTAACCACATTCATCCCGGAGTGGCGGGCGCCTACCATATTACGGATTGCATTGGGCTGATCAATAAGAACCTCACCTTTGCCGGAGGCCGGTTGTTGCAAAACATCAAAAATCGTAACATATTGTCCGGATTGAAATTGTGCAGAAGCATCGGATATGTTACATGCAAGTATAAACAGAGCAATAATATATAGAAATAGTTTCATTATATTATGTTTTGTTTTTGATATCATCTGCAGAGACAAGGCAACACCTTGCCTCTACGGGAGATATCGGATATTATAATCAAAATGCCTCTACAATCGGGAGGAATTTGTCTACAGATAGAGAAGCTCCACCAATAAGACCTCCGTCTACATCCGGCTTAGCAACCAAGTCTTTTGCATTTTCAGCATTCATGCTTCCGCCATAAAGGATTGAACAGTCGTCAGCAACGGCCTGTCCATATTTAGACGCAATTGTCTTACGGATATGTGCATGTATTTCTTGTGCTTGTTCAGCACTAGCTGTTTTGCCTGTACCAATCGCCCAAACCGGCTCATAAGCAATCACCAGTTTACCGAAATCTTCAGCAGACAGGTCGAACAATGAGTTTTTCACCTGTGCGTCTACTACGTCAAAATGTTTTCCGGCTTCTCTTTCTTCCAGCACTTCACCAATACAGAAGATAGGTGTCAAACCGTTTGCCAATGCCAGGTTTACTTTTGTTTTAAGGATTTCAGCTGTTTCATGATAATACTGGCGTCTTTCCGAGTGTCCCAATATCACGTATTTAGCACCTGTAGAAACTACCATAGCGGCAGATACTTCTCCCGTATATGCGCCTTTTTCTTTATCTGCACAGTTTTGAGCTGCAACACCAATCTTTGTGGTATCAATAGCAGCTGCAATACTAGCCAGATGAGTAAACGGAGTACCGATTACCACATCACATTTCAAAGTCTTCCCTTTTAATGCTTCATCCAATCCTTTTGCCAATGCCAATCCTTCGGAAAGTGTAGTATTCATTTTCCAGTTACCGGCGATAATATTCTTTCTCATAAACTTGATAATTAATATATGTAATAAAACTTTTATTCATTTTCCAAGACCTCTTCTTTTCGACGGAAACGAAGAAAGTCGTACACCCAAACAGACAGCAAAGGTACAATAAAACCAAACAGATTGAAATAAATCCAACGCTTAGATTTGTTAACGGGCTTTTCTCCCAAATATTTAGTCAACACAGCTCCAATTTCTTCTTCCTCCGGAATGTTCCGGTAATGCCATTTCATAAGGACAGTGCCACCTTTCATCAACACCAATCCCGGATTGGAACGGATGATTGTTTTTAATAACACATCATCGGCAAACAAGAAGGGGTATTCGGCACCGCTGATATCAATCCATTGCTGTATCAATTCCTCCGAAGAGCCTGTTATACAATAGAACAACATATCATGTTCCAAAGCATAATCGTACACATTATTTATTTCATCAATCCGCTCGTCGCTGGCATCTTCCAGCTTGGGAACGATCAGTAGTAAGAGCGGCTCAGAGGCATCAAGCACCAGGTCTGATTGGTCATTTCCTTCCGCATCATAAATAGTAAATGATTCTATCGGAGGTTTATATCCTTCTGTTATCAGTACGGTTTTAGTGTCTATAAAAGTCCAGGTAGAATCAGTAGCCGGATAGTTATCCAACCCAAATTCTTTTCGCACCCCGTCCTTTTCATATATGAAGATATATTCATATTCATCTTCGGGCATTCCTTCCGGGATAAGCATCTGCTCCGGGATATTCGCTCCTATTTTGTAAGGTCGAAAATCAAGTAGCGGAAGGTTTTTATAATTCCATACAGAAAACACCAGGCAATACACATAAACAAACAAAGCTACAAACCAGTACACCTTGTAAGTAAAGCATTGGAATAGCTTCTGATTATAGAGAAGAAGAAAGATTGAGGCTCCCAGAAGAACAAGGTTCTTAAAAAAGGTCTCCCAGTTGGTTAATATCACTGCATCTCCGAAGCAACCACAATCCGACACCGGATCAAAAATTGCCAGGTAAAGAGTCAGCGGAGTCATAACAGACATGAACAGAAGGAGCAAAAAAGAAGTATACCGCCGATACACACCAAGCAACATACAAACGCCTAGTGCAAATTCAATAGCGACAAGGTTTAAAGCAACTAACAAAGCAAGCGGCTTAAGGGCAGTCAGGCCAAAAGCAGTCAGGTAATCACCTATCTTTATTGCAAACCCTACCGGATCTACTGCTTTTACAAAACCGGAGAAAATAAAGACTACTCCGATTAACAAACGACAAATCTCTGCAAATATCTTTATTCCTGTTTCTTTATAACTTGTCATCATTCCCCAAACTCCAACTTAATCAGCGCAAATAGTGCATAATTTATCATATCCATATAATTAGCATCTATGCCCTCAGACACAAGCGTTTTACCGCCATGGCTCTCTATTTGTTTTGTACGATATATCTTTGTCAGGATCAAATCGGTGTATGAGCTAATTCGCATACTGCGCCAGGCTTCATCATAGTCATGGTTTTTGGCATACATCAACTCTTTTGTAGTTGTTATATGCTTATCATATAAAGCCATAGCCGCTTCTGCTGTCATATCGGTGGTATCGGAAAAACCCAGTTCAAGCTGAATCAGCCCCACCACACCATAGTTTACAATGGCAATAAACTCAGGCTTAATACCTTCCCCTACCATACTAACGCCTTTTATCTCCAGGCTACGAATACGATTGGCTTTTATAAATATCTGGTCGGTAACCGATTCCGGACGCATAATTCGCCAGGAAGGACCATAATCTTTCAACTTTTTCTCAAACAACTCCCTACACAGGGAGATTACCTTTTCAAATTGTGCTATCGTATCCGACATTTCTAATCACGTATATATAATGTGACAAATATACGAACTTTAAACATTTTGAGACGTATTTTGTTAAACAAATAAATACTAGCTTTGTCATTCACAAGAACAAGCAGACCTATGAAAGAGCATTATCAGAAGTACACTCTCATTGGCATACTCCTGCTGTCAGGAATTATTTTAGCCCGGGAATTTACCCCTTTCCTCGGTGGAATATTAGGAGCTTTTACAATCTATGTATTAGTAAGAAAACAATTGTTTTTTCTCACTGAAAAGAAGAAATGGAACAAAAGCCTGGCCGCCTTGGTGTTATTGCTTGAAACCATCCTCTGTTTTCTGATACCGCTTACATTGGCCGTCTGGCTGTTTATTACAGAAATACAGGGGGTAAACCTGGATATAACATCCGTTGTCTCTCAGATTGAACAACTGATAGATCTTATCAAAGAGAAAACATCTTATAATATACTCGACAAGAGCAATGTACTATCGGTCGTATCCTTACTTCCCAAATTAGGACAAATGTTGATGAGTGGCATCAGTGGCTTTATCATCAATATCGTAATGCTGCTACTTGTCCTTTACTTCATGTTGGTAAGTAGCAGAAGCATGGAGAAATACGTTTTCGAAATACTCCCCTTCAGTGATTCCAACAAGGGAGTAGTTTTAAGAGAGGTAAACACCCTTGTAAAAGCAAACGCCTTGGGTGTACCCTTGCTTGCTATTATACAGGGCATTATTGCTTTTATAGGATATCTTATTTTCGGAGCGCCAAGTCCTATTGTATTTGCCTTCCTCACCTGTTTTGCCACCATTGTACCGCTACTGGGCACCGGCTTGGTATGGTTTCCACTGGCTCTATACTTGGCGATTACAGGCGATTGGGTCAACGCCTTGGGATTAGTAGCCTATTCGCTTATCATTCTGACTAATATAGACAATCTGGTCCGCTTTCTTCTACAGAAAAAGCTGGCAGACACTCACCCTTTGATTACCATATTCGGTGTAATCATCGGATTATCCCTATTTGGTTTTATGGGAGTTATCTTCGGCCCCATCCTATTGGCCAGTTTCATCCTTTGCTTCAACATCTTTAAGACCGAATATATGGAAGGAAAAAACTAGTCCGATGTCTGCAACAATGAAATATCCGGCAAGCAACTTTACCTACCGACAATATCGTTAAACTTCAGCAAATAAGTATCATAAAGAGATACAAATGGAGCATAAGGCTTCTTCACCTCTTGCGGAGAAACAAATATTTCTTTCAACACTTTATCCCATTTCATCCCATCAACATAGTAAAGGTCGAAAGAGCCGACGATAGCATCCATCTTATCTGCGTATACGGGAAAGAAAGTCGGACGTAATTTTCCACCAAGACCAGAAACTGAAGCATTGACTGTCAGGACAATGCCGCGATCAGTTTGTTCGAAATTAACATTACCGTTATTGCAAACCAACAAGACACCCTCGCCACTGGGCTTCGTACACAGGACAACATCTACTCCCATCCGGTTGCCCTCGAAATAGAGATCGCCTGCCGTCATGGAATAAATACCATAATTATTGGCACTCCTCTTACCGGGATAAGAGGCATAAGGGCCATTTCCTAACCATTGAACCTGCGTTATTTCACTATCAAGCAGCAAACCAACACCTGCCTCAAGCAACAGATTTTGAGACTTTTCCGTACGCAGATTAAAATCCAGTTTTACCCCCTTACCGGTATCTATCTTATCGATCCGGCCACTAACGCGAATCGAATCATTTTCGTAGACATAGGCTCCATCGCTTGACTCTTTAGGCAACATCAGATAGTTTTTAATAACACGGCTTGCCACCCGGGAATCTTCCGGAAGTGCTGTTTTGCGCCCTACACGCACCAAAGCATCTTCCTGAATTAGATTCATAACATTTCCCGAGGCTGATGATATCTTTTTCAAACGACTGAAGATGCAATTATCCCCTCCGGCAATATCAGCCTTTACTACCTGGCGGTTGAGGCAACGATTTTCTTTGTCAATCATCTCGAAACGGAGTAACCATACACGATTGTCCGGATTCGAAGGAAGTGTCACCTCAACAGATTGTGCTGTTTCACTTCGAGGGGCACAATCAGGAATAAATGAACCTTTTTGAACTACCTCCTTGTCTGCCGTCAGATACCAATTACAGCGAACATTGTCTTTCAAATTCGTATAGTCATAGCGATTTTTTAGCCATACGTGGATCGTCTGTTTTCCTCCGGTCAATGTAAACTTTTTATTTAGCACTTGCGCTTGTGCGTAGTTGCGTTGTACTTCGTAAAAGTTAGTCAAAGGTATTCGATTAGCATATAAAAGGCCGTCCGTTCCTTGGTTTCCATTCATCATAACGCCACCCGAGTCAGAAAGCCATAGGCTGTCGGTCCACACAAAAACATCGTCCTTTTTCCCTTTAAAGGGCATTCCCTGATCTACCCATTCCCATATATTTCCTCCAGCCAGATGGCTGTTTGTCTCTATCAACTCCCATAGTTCCTGATGTTGCTCGAGCGATTGCCCTAACGTATGACAATATTCGGTTAGAATCACCGGTCTTTTAGCTGTTAACGCATAGTATTTCAATGTCTCCACAGGAGGATAATGAGGCGCATAAATATCGATAAAATCAGGAATATTATATTCCAGGCTCAGAAAATAGTCGTGAATCATCGGATAACAGATCGGACGAGTTGGATCTAATCGTTTCACATACCTACCCGTTTCTTCTGCAATCGGAGTCAGCGGATTCTCATTACCAATACTCCAAAACAGGATGGATGCATGGTTTTTGTCACGAGTAACAGTAGCCAGCGCACGGGTTAGAAGGATATCCTGATACGATTCGTCATATAAATTCCGGTCACCAAAACCAAAAGGGACCTCATCCATCACATAAAACCCGAGTGAATCGCAGAGCTCGTAAAAGCGGGGGGTAAACGGATAATGCGATGTGCGGATATAATTAATATTTGCCTCTTTCATCAGACCAAGATCTTTCAGCCATAATTCTTCGCTGATCACCTTTCCGTGGAAAGGATCGGTTTCATGGATAGTGACACCACGCAGTTTAAGGGCAATACCATTTAGCTTTAACACACCTCCTTCTATACTCGTCTGCCGAATGCCGAATTTTTCAGAGAACGATTGAAGCGCCTTTTTCCCATCATAAAGCGTATACTCCAAGCGATACAAACTAGGGGTTTCTGCCGTCCACAGATCCGGCTGATCGATTTCAACTGCTTCAGAAGCTGTCTGTCCGATCTTTACGGGAAGCTTGAATTCTTCTTTAACGTTCCCTTTGCGATCAAGTATTTTCCCCTGAATAGATAAATTCCCAAAACGTCTTTTTGAAAAAGCGTCTACCTTGAAATCAAAGCCCATGATTGCTGATGCTTCCTGAAGGAGATCGGTTCGTATTGTCACATCCTTCACGTGAATATCCGGAACGGGAAATAGTGTCACATCTCTCGTAATACCAACCTGCGCCCAATCGTCATTGCCATCGAAGTCGAACCCCTTGAAGTGTGTATATACACGGACGGCCAGCAAGTTCTCACCTTTTTGCAGGAAAGGAGTGATATCAAACAGACAGCTATTGTAAGCAGACTCCCACTTACCCGCATGTTTGCCATTGACCCATATCTCGTACCCCCGCAAAACACCATCGAAACGCAAAATAACATGTTCGTTCCCCCAAGCCTCCGGAACAGTAAACCATGTACGATAAAGCCCTGTCAGGCTATCCGGTTGTGCATATCGCGGCTCTGTATATCCCATAACATCCCAGTTGCCCGGAACCGGAATCAAATCCCAATCAGCATCTCTATAGGGAGGCTGATGGAAATCAGAATAGGCACTCCAGTCTAATCCTCGCAGAAATTTGAATTTCCAATCACCATTCAAGCTTTGGATCAAAGCCGGATCAGATACAGGCTTGACACCCTTGAAAGCATCTATAATTTGCGCCGGAAGGCATAAGGCTACAGATAGTAGCAACAACGACAACAGAAGTTTCTTCATCATGCATTTATTTATTATTTAGGGGCTTTCCATCGTTTCCTCAGCCATCTCCAAAGGTAAACCAGGCCTGCTATCACAAACCAGAAGGGCCATATGCCTATCAGGAAGAGGACAAAATCAACAAAAGTGCTCCAGCCCGAAGAGAAAGACTCTTTCAGGCGTTCAAAAAAGTTTTCCCGTTTTCCGGGTATAAATTTATATTCGTTTTCTTTGGAAAATGTCAGATCCAAAGTACTGTATGACACCTGACTACTCAAGTATTTCAGGCGGCCTTCCGTGCTTTCTATTTCTTCTTCCAGACCTCTGATCTGTTCTTCTATCTCCAATATTTCTTTGACGGTTTTAGCCTGTTTTACCAAGTCCTGATAACGGCTCAGATAGTTTCGTTTGTTGGCCAAACGGGTCTCCAGATCCAGGAACTGCTCTGTTACATCCCGTGCATCGATCTCCTTGTACAACACCTTCCCCTTCCCGGATTCCACCTCCGAAATAAAACGCTCATAATGGCGTACCGGGATACGTATCTTCAGATACAAAGAAGATTCGTAAGTAGAATTATGAAGTGTTTCTTTTGCATAGTATCCATCATAGACAGCAAGTAAAGAATCAACCCGTTTTCTGGACGGCTCCAACTCATCCACCCGAACGCCCATACGTCCTTCTTTGATGATCTTCTTTTCTACCAGAACAGGCTCCGCCAGCGGATCAGCAGCCGTAAACTCTTCCTCGGCCACATCATCCATTGCCATCTCCACACCTTGTGCCATCCTATTATTAGCTGCCTCATAAGTATCCCCATTACCACAGGACAAAAGACAAAGATTCAATATAAAAAGCAGACAAAGCGATTTCATAACATTCAGTATTAGGAACAATCGCAAATATAGTACTTCCGCTGCTAATATATGTACAAATAACATTTTATTTAAACCTACCTTCAGAATAATTTAGACGTACGTGTAAATGAATTTAGACCTACCTGTAAATAAATTTAGAGGTAGGTGTAAATCGATTTAGAGGTACCTCTAAATTATTTTAGCATGTTCTTTTTCACAATGAACAGGAGTAATTTCAGACAATTCTTTTCTGTTTCGGAATTTCATCGTATCTTGCAGCAAGAATAGGAGGGACTATGAAGCAAAAACGTTTATTCCTGACAGTTGTATTTTTATCTGCGCTTTTCACCACTGTATTAGCGCAGTCTGATTTCTCCCTGACCGTCAATAAAGAAGGTAAGATAGTCGTTATTCCCAAAATGAGGGATTATGAGTTGAAAGTCCCCGAACTTTCCTATAAGACATACACCCCTTCTTCCCGATTTGAGATTGAGACGAAGCTTAGAGAGTTTATGCCGGAAATTCAGCCCGGCTTCGACGAACGGCCGATGGATATGCAGGTACTCTCTGCAGCCTACCGCCCCTTCTTCAATATTTACGCTCCTATGCTGAGGAGAATATCGCCTATGGCTTTCGATTTCAGCGAAACGGTTGTTGTACCTACGAATGAAAATTTAGCCTTTTTCACTACCGGAAGCCAATATTCCTGGCCCGGACTGGGAGGGCTAACAACGATCAACCCGGGCATGGCATGGAGTCTGGATAAGTGGACTGTAACAGGCGGCGGGTTTGCCGGACGTTTCTTCACCCCTTTCAACCCTTCACCCGGCTATTTAGGTGGTGTAAACATGCAAGTTCGTTACGATATAAACGAACGCCTGGCGCTACGTACCTGGGGGCAGTACGCCTTCTACAACGATAGCGAAAAGAACAATCCGCACATGCTGATGAATCCGTATTTCAATCATACCAATGTAGGCGGAGCCGTAGAATTCATGATCAATGAAAACTTTGGCATAGGTGCCGGAGTTAATTATGAATTCAATCCCCGCCTCCGGAAAATGGAGCCTCAATACCTCATCTTTCCTGTTTTCAGAAGTAAAAACGTAAAAGTTGGCATCTGGTAATCTTGCACAATTTTGATATTTTTGCGCAAAACTTATCGTTTTTATAGTAAATAATGAGAGGGAATCCTTATTTTTGCTGTATCAAATAAAACGAAAAATATGATTAACTACCATTATGCCGAACTGATTCACCGACAGGCGGAAAAGTACGGAACCAGAACTGCTCTGAAATACCGGGACGACGAAAGTGGGAAATGGTTGAAAATTTCCTGGCGTAGCTTCTCCGAAACAATCATGCTTACAGCAAAAGCTATGGCAGAGTTTGGCATTGAAAAACGGGAGAACATAGGCATCTATTCCCAGAATATGCCACAATGCCTGTTTACCGACTTTGCCGCATATGCCAACCGGGCCGTGATGGTTCCGATGTACCCTACCAGTTCGCCGGCACAGATAGAGTACATAATCAATGATGCCTCTATCCACACCTTATTCGTAGGAGAACAGCTTCAATACAACAATGCTTACAAAGTACTAAAAGACTCTTCTGAATTGAAGCGGCTCATCATATTTGACAAAAAAGTAATTATTAATCCCGAAGATAAAGCCTCCATCTATTTTGATGATTTCCTGAGCCTGGGCGAAACGGCAGATGCCGAAACGACTGTAAAGATCAGAATGAACGCAGCCTCACCCAAGGATCTGGCTACAATTATCTATACATCGGGCACTACAGGGGAGCCGAAAGGAGTAATGCTTCATCATTCCAATTTTCTGGAAGCGATGCGCATCCACGACATCCGGCTACCAATCATTACAGACAAGGAAACATCCATCTGCTTCCTGCCTCTTACCCATATCTTTGAAAAAGCCTGGACCTATCTGTGCCTGCACAAAGGGGTGAAAGTGGCGATAAACAAAGACCCCAAAATGATACAACAGACATTGCCCGAGGTATGTCCGTCGATGATGTGTAATGTGCCTCGTTTCTGGGAAAAAGTATACGCAGGTGTACATGAAAAGATAGAGTCTTTCCCCGGCTTCCTGCAGAAACTAACCCAAAGGGCTATCCGGGTTGGACACAGGCACAATCTGGAATATAAGAATAAAGGAATAAAGCCGCCTTTGGGACTCAGGCTGCAATTCTTTTTCTATGACAAAACCATTTTCATGCTCCTTAAAAAGGTGCTGGGAATACAGAAAGGACGCCTCTTCCCTACGGCCGGTGCTCCACTATCAGATGAGGTGAATGTATTCCTGCAATCGGTGAATATACCAATCGTATACGGATATGGGCTAAGTGAAACAACCGCTACCGTATCTTTCTGTCCGACAGAAGGTTTTGTCATTGGCTCAATCGGAAACCTTATGCCCGATGTACAGGTAAGAATAGACGAAAGTAATAACGAAATATTGGTAAAAGGGGCTACAATTACCACCGGCTATTATAAAAAGCCGGAAGAGAATGCCAAAGCATTCACGGAAGACGGCTTTTTCCGCACAGGAGACGCCGGCAAACTGGAAGGCGAAGTTCTCTACTTTACCGAAAGAATCAAAGACCTCTATAAAACATCCAACGGGAAATACATCGCACCACAAGCCATTGAAATGCTGATGGGTAACGACAAATACATTGCCCAAATTGCCGTAATAGGTGATAAACGTAAATTCGTAGGAGCGCTTATTGTACCGGACTTCGATGCCTTGGAAGCATATGCCAACCGGAAAGGGATTAGTTTTGGCAGCAGGGAAGAGATGGTCAGTGACACCAAAATCCAGAAACTAATAGAGGCACACGTAGAAGAACACCAGAAAGATCTGGCTTCTTACGAGAAAATAAAACGCTTTGTTCTGCTGGCTGAGCCTTTCACCATGGAAGGACGGGAACTGACAGATACACTGAAACTCCGCCGCCCCGTTATCCTGGAAAAATATGCCGAGCAGATAGAAGAAATGTACAAAGAGTAATTCAACTTTCAATTTTCAATTATTTCTTTGTACTTTTGCACCGCAAAATAAAAAGAAATTATGATAACATCAGACCAGCTACAGAATGTGTTGGAGCGCGAGGACGCGCTGAGGAGGTACCTTTGACATCGATGGTAAGACCATCCAGTTAGAAGAAGAAGAGTTACGTACTCAAGATCCCGTTTTCTGGGAAGACGCCAAGAAAGCCGAGGCCCAAATGCAAATCGTTCGCGAATTAAAAAAGTGGATCGAACTATATAACGAAGTAAAAGCGGCCGCCGAAGAGGTAGAACTAGCTTACGAATATGTAAAAGAAGGTATTACGTCTGAAGAAGAGGTAGACATTGCCTATAGCAAAGCGCTGACGGCTATTGAAAACCTGGAATTCAGAAACATGCTCCGCCAGGAAGCCGACCAGATGAGTTGCATCTTGAAGATCAACTCCGGCGCAGGAGGTACCGAAAGCCAGGACTGGTCATCCATGTTGATGCGTATGTATATGCGCTGGGCCGAATCCAACAATTACAAGGTAACGATCAATACCCTGCAAGAAGGAGATGAAGCCGGCATTAAATCTGTAACCATGCAGATAGAAGGAGATTATGCATATGGCTATCTGAAAGGAGAAAACGGCGTACATCGTCTGGTGCGTGTATCGCCCTATAATGCTCAGGGAAAACGTATGACTTCTTTTGCATCCGTCTTTGTAACACCCTTGGTTGACGACTCTATCGAAATAGAAATCAACCCTTCCGACTATACATGGGATACATTCCGTTCGGGAGGAGCCGGAGGACAGAACGTAAACAAGGTAGAAACCGGTGTACGCCTCCGTTACAACTACAAAGATCCGGATACCGGCGAAACGCGCGAGATTCTGATCGAAAATACAGAAAGCCGCTCACAGCTGGGCAACCGTGAGAATGCCATGCGACTGCTACGCTCCATGCTGTATGACATCGCCCTGCAAAAGCGAATGGCCGAACAGCAGAAAATAGAAGCAGGCAAGAAGAAAATCGAATGGGGATCCCAAATCCGCAGCTACGTATTTGACGACCGCAGGGTAAAAGATCATCGCACCAACTACCAGACCTCTGATGTAAACGGAGTAATGGATGGAAAGATCGACGGCTTTATCAAAGCCTACCTGATGGAGTTTGCCGCCGAAGATTCATCCGAAAAATAGGTAATGCTTGAAAAGTTATTAGAATTTGAAAGAGGACTATTCTTCCTGATAAACAGTTCATACAATCCCTTCTGGGATCAGGTGATGTGGATGTATTCGGGGATTTATGTATGGCTGCCTTTTATCATTTTCTTCTGCTTCATGCTCATATATAAAAGAGAGCGAAAAGAGTGGCTTTATACATTGGGAGCGATTCTGGCAATCTGCACCCTTTGTATTATCTTCTCCTCTCTTATTACCAAACCCTTGTTTGCCCGTCCCCGACCGATATTCCACCCCTCCTTCATGGAGGAAGTACGTACATTGTACGAATCAATCCTGGAACCTTACGGATTCGTATCCGGGCACTCGGCAACTTCTTTCGGATTCGCCATGTTTACCTCCCTCCTATTTCGCAACAAACTGTACAGCCTCGTTATTTTCCTATGGGCACTACTGATGGCCTATTCACGCATCTATCTTGGCGTACACTTTATCTCCGACATCTTTGCCGGCGGACTAGCAGGAGTAATCATTGGTTATTTTATCTATCGGCTCTATCATTCACGCATAAAGACAGAGTACCCAACCTCTTATGGAAAATATTTAGCAATCGGACTAGCAGGCTATATTATTTTATTCACAGCAGGAACCGGAATATGGCTCAAGTTTTTTCCCTGAGTGCTTGCATAAATCAAGAATTAGTCGTAATATTGCACCCGATTTCAGAGCAAGCCTCCGACCAGGTCCCATAGCTCAGTTGGTTAGAGCACCTGACTCATAATCAGGGAGTCCTTGGTTCAAGCCCAAGTGGGACCACAAATTAATAATGAAGCACTTACAAGAATCTTGTAGGTGCTTTTTTCTTTGGGGTGTACTAACAAATCATAACGTGACTTCGTTGATTACGGCTTCTTCCGGAGTTGTCCCGATCTCATCTGTGAAGAGAGTATGTATGGCTGTTTGGTATTTGGTGGAGATTTCAACTTTTATTTGGTTTCGACCTCCTTCGTCACATATTTCGATCAATTTGCATCTTTTAGCTTCGCTATTGCCAAAACTTACATAATAGTCGCACCCTACTACCAACTCAACCTTAGTTCTTTCTTTGTAATGTATTGGTTTAATACTTTTATCCACTTTGATTATTCCCGTTTTTTTCATAGTTCAATCTCCTATTCATTAATTTATAACAACATAAAAATACAAAAAACAATCTATTTAGTCACCCCTTAAAAAGCGGCTTTAAGTTTTTCACTTAATAAAATTGTCTGTATCCGTAAAATGATATAGGCAATTTTTTGTTTGTATTTATT
>NZ_JARXXA010000010.1 GCF_029892785.1 Parabacteroides sp. PH5-46 | reverse complement strand
CCTGCTTTGAGAGCCGAGGCAGCTGCATTGAGGTTGGCTACCGGATCTTCGGGATAGAGTCTTACAGCTGTTTCGAATACTTCTGCAAACTGCGGACTTCCTTCCGGGTAGGTGTTGGCCACGAGGAACATCTCGTTGAGGCTCAGTTGTCGTGGCTGTGTTTTGATCACCTGTTTGGCTTCTTCCACATTGAAGTTCCTGGCATTGTAATCTATTCTTGCCACTACACGACGTAGTTGCGGGTATAGCTGGTGCAGCATCTGCTGGTAAGGTCTTCCACCATTGAGTGCCTTAAGGCGGTTTTTCCGTTCTTCCGGGTTGTAGTAGTTGATGATCGACAGAATAGTGCCTTTGGGCTCGATGAAAGATTGCTGTACGAGTCTTGCCAAGCCTTGCCAGTCTTCACCACCATAGCCTACCTGGTAGAGGTGTGAAGGAATACCGGCACGCATGGATAAATAATTACGCAAGGCTTCTGCACGTCCTCTGGATAGTTGGTTATTCCCCTGTACGCTTCCTTCGGGTGAGGCATAACCAGTGATGAGTACACTGGTTACGGTCAGATTCTTGTCTGAACGTATGCCAGCAATGATCTGCTCGATCTTGGCCAGCTCACGTGGGTTGTTTCCGAAACTCGGATTAATCTCTGTACGCGAGACGGGGAAATCGAGAAAGACATCGCTCTGTTCGCTTCGTGCTTTTACCTGCTCCGCTTCGGGGCGGATATAAGCTACATGGATAGAAGGGCTGTATTCTTTTACTCCTTCTAGTATGATACGGTTGGCCAGTTTACGACTTTCCCATTCTGCCGGTTCACCTCCACATCCACAGAGGTCGCACTGTACATCGAGCTGTGCTTCACGCATCCAGTTTTCATAAGGCACTGCCTGGCGGTAGCGAACCACCTTACGGTTTTCACCCTTGAGTGGAATCACCGCATAATGTGCCGAAGCAATCTGCTTCTGCCAGCCATTGAGT
This sequence comes from Parabacteroides sp. PH5-46, assembly GCF_029892785.1. Taxonomy (GTDB): domain Bacteria; phylum Bacteroidota; class Bacteroidia; order Bacteroidales; family Tannerellaceae; genus DFXE01. The sequence goes on along the minus strand of NZ_JARXXA010000010.1, from coordinate 170,885 downwards.
TCTACCTCCCTTTCAAAAGCCTTCTGGCGGTGGCGTCCGTTAACCAATATACTCTTCATCTTCACTTCCCGTCCTTTGGGAGAAGACAATACCGGAGTCAGTTCCAAAGAACGCTCCGTATTAAGCCGCAAATCCGTCAGGTCAATATCCATGATTAACAGTACGGAATCCTCCACTTGTCGGAGCGAATGCAACTTTAGTATGTCAGTAGATAACTGACAGTTGACAGTTGTAGCCAATAATGTTATATAAAGTCCGGCCAGTGTATATAATATCTTTTTCATATCCAATTATTTGATGATGTAAATTAGAGAGATCCCTGCTTTGGTAGGTCCAAAATAGTTTTTGGTAAAGTCGCCGATTTTTTCAGCGCATTTCTCACAAGGATACTTGGCATGATCGAGGTAGGCGTATCCAACCCCTACAGTTGCTTCTATGCTCCAACGCTTATTCAGTATCCACTGGTAGCCGTAGGAGATCCCTGCGCCGTAGAGGTAACCCTCGTAGCGGTGTTCATTGAGACCGAACATCTTCAGTCCTCCGACATTGTAGCCTGCTACGTGTGCATGTAAACCCATGAAGTGACCCATAAAGCGCTGGCAAAACCAGTAGCGGGCTTCAGGTTGTATGGCCCAATGCTTGAGTTTGCGGTTCTTAGAGAACTCCCAGGGGTTGTAGTTTACAGGTAATTCCAGCGTCCACTTAGGAGCCAAGCCGATTTCGAGACCGAGGTTCAGCGTTGTTGTCGCATCATACAGCAGGTTCGACTTAAGGGCCACATCCTGTGATTTCGTAAAAGGTGAGAAAAACGCCAGCATGGCAAACGCCACGACAGTCTTTTTTATCCATCCAACGGTTATACAATTCTCTGTTTTCATCAATGTTAGTCTTCTTTTTTTAAGGCTTCCTCTTCCTTTATTTTTACACTACCTATCACTTAGTGAGTGACAGAAAAGGAAGAAAAACCAGTAAGTTTCTGCAAATATCCACCATTTAAATTCGTCGGAAATACTTAATTCTTTTCAATATATTCACAATTATTACCCGTTGATTTTGTGGATATACATATAATATAGGCTGGAAAATATACACCGAAAGCCGGACAAACAAACAAAAATTGTCCGGTCGGGTAAGCTGTGCCCTATCAACATCAAAGTTCCACACCTTACAAGCCTCATCTAGAGGGCAAAGGCTGAAAAATATAGTGGGAGAACAGACTTTAGCCGGATTCGAATCCATTCAACGCTTCCACCTTTAACTTTTATGTGAGCAAAATCAATCTAATGCGTTTCCAACATAAATACGCTTCTTCTTCCCCAAACAGACCTATAACTGTCTAAAAACCAACCTAACAAACAGATTACTAGACTGTTTGTAAAATGTTTGCAATTTTCACTCTTATAAGGCTTATTCCTTTACTCTTGCAAATGGGCTTTTTTATTACAATTTGAGACGGATTTTACAGCACTTTTCAGCATCCCCTGTTTGTAAAAATGTTTCACTTTTTTATGAAACTATACAAACAAATTCTACAATTGCTTCAAATACAGGCGTTTGCATTTTTATTAAGTATATCTGCTGTCACTCACTAAGTGACAGATGTGTTGAAAACCAGACAGGTATTACAAATATATGCAAAATTCGCCATTCCTCCTTATCTTTTTTCTGGAAAATATAAATTAACTTAATATTTTATTGATTACATGGCATGGGCAACGGCTTTTGCTACCGTCTCATTGGCCTCATCGAGCACACTTCTGTCGAAGGAGGCCAAATAGATACGGGTAGTTGCCTCGGAAGTATGTCCGAGGGCTTCGCTGATAACTGCCAATGGCAGGTTTGCCTCCTTGGCGATGGATGCCCAGGTATGGCGTGCCACATGGGTGGTGAGCTTGTTCTTCAGCCCCAAAAACTGTGAGATTTCTCTCAACTTCTGGTTTTGTCTCCGTAAGCCGCTCTCATACTGCAAGCGGGGAGAGACATTTTTCCGGGTGATGATGGGGAGAAGGTAAGGGCTTTCTTCAGTGAGTGGCTTGAAGATCTCCAGTATATCCTTAAGTTTCCGGTTCACCTTCAGTTCGATTCGTTGTCCGGTCTTCATCCGCTTGTATGATATCACATCGTTCTTGAGATCTTCTTTTTTCAGGAAGGCCATATCCACGTATGACATACCTCTGGCATGGAAGCTGAAGAGGAACATCAGGAGTGCCTGTTGCAGGTGGAAAGGAAGTCCGGTGGGTTCTGAAGACTGTAGTTTAGCTTCCACCTGATCAAGCTGGTTCATCTCTTTTTTGCTCAGGGTACGCTTTTTAGTAGTATCATTCCCGGTGAATACATCGCGGAAGAGCGGGATACTGTGCACCTGAAAGAGGCCTTCTTCTGCAGCCTTGTTGTAGATAGCCCGCAGGTTGCGCATGTAGAATGAAATGCTGTTGCGTGCTAGCCCTTCTTCTGAGAGCTGTGACTCAAAGTTTTTCATCAGCAAGGGAGTCATGGCGTCAAAGGTCATCCGAGGTTTCTTGCTGAAGTTGATAAACCTGGCCAGTACCGTCTGGTAGGCTCTGGCTGTACGTATTTGTCCCCTTTTCAGCAGTCTTTCGACTAATTTGTCGGTGTAATCCGCCATGCAGATCTTTTCTTTATGCAGCCTGTAGGCGGCAGCTACTTTGGCAGCATCGGGTGTACCTTCCCTTTCAAGCCGTAAGGCGGTGGATTCAACAAAGTAGCGATCGCTTTCCAGCTCTGCTTTAGCCCATGCCAGGTGTGCGGATCGTTCCCCTCTAGCGGCCTGGGGGATAATCATCTGCCTGTCTAAATTCCACTCACAGGGATACAGTTGGATACGGGTTGAAACATTGTACGCGGTACGATTACTGATAATACGTACAAAAAGGCGAGAGGCACGGCCTTCCACACTGGAGGCGCGCAACATAAACTTTACAGAAATCATCTTATCTTTCTTTTAAGGTTAAAAAAATATTAGTCCACAAAGGATTAGTCTTTGAATACGGCAGCAAAAGTATAAAAAAAACACTAAAAAACACAAATTGTCAAAATGTTAATTTACCCCCTGCTTGCAAGCCGTATTTGAAGCTGAAGCAGGGTTTGCTTGTAAAGAGGGCGTTTATTTAATAGTTTGGCTTTGTCGTTTTGCAAGCTGCAGTACGCAGAACGGAACACGCAGTACGCTCTTTTGGTGTTCTTTGTTCATCATTCTACATTCTTCATTCCAAACCTGTCTTTTTGTTATCTCAAAAAGAATGGCTTTTTGGAGTGGTTTTTGCGTTAAAAAGTGTTTTGGGTTGCATATTTCTGCCACTCGATTTTTATTTGGCCGAAATAGTTAAAAAATCATTTGGATGAATTCCCGAAATCATTTGAATGTCTTTGTTCAATCATCCAAATGAAAGCAGGAAAACATTCAAATGAATTTCGGAAAATCAGTGATTTTTCTGAAAATCCGTTAAAATATGCCGACAATTTGTTAAAGTAAGTTTTATTTTTGAATTTTTCTTCGTTTTTGATTGAAAGCTGTGTTATCTGAAAGTGTTGATATGTAAAATTATGTAGTAATATAAGGTAATTTAACATCAAAAAGACACACCTCTTTTTTTGTAAATTTGTTTGAAAATATGGAGTATTTTTCGTTAGTTGTCGCTATCTTTGCCGTAAACCTCATTGCGGATGAGTAAAGGAACTAAAAGCATAGCTTTTTACCTGATGATGATTCTTGTGTTTGGTTCATTGATGTATTTTATTGTCAAACAAGGCGAGAGTCGACAGTTGGAAGGTGTCACAACATTAGGGGATGCTCCAGACAATCTGGAGGAGGGCTTTGCGGTTTTTTGGAAACTACTTGTCGAGCATATTACTTCACCGATAGGCATTCTTTTACTTCAGATTATTGTCATCCTGCTTGCTTGCCGTTTGTTTGGTTGGTTATTTCTCAAGATGGGACAGCCTACGGTTATCGGCGAAATATTGGCCGGTATCGTTTTGGGACCTTCTATTCTGGGACATCTGGCACCCGATGTGTCCTCTTTCCTTTTTCCGATAGAATCATTAGCAAATATCAATATACTGAGTCAGTTCGGGTTGATCCTTTTTATGTTCTCCATCGGTATGGAGTTGGATATTACCGAGGTGCGGAAAAAGCTGAAAGAAACGATACTGATTAGCCATACCAGTACGATTGTCCCGTTTTTCTTTGGTATGCTGACCGCCTACTTTATCTACAATAAATACGCCGAAAATACAACTCCTTTCATTTCGTTTGCTTTGTTTATCGGAATCGCCATGAGTATTACGGCCTTTCCGGTACTGGCACGTATTATACAGGAAAAAGGACTTACCAAAACCCATTTAGGTACAATTACGGTTGCCAGTGCGGCGAATGGAGATATTACGGCCTGGTGTTTGCTGGCTGTTGTTGTTGCGATAGCCCAGGCCGGAACCATGCTGAGTGCTTTTTATAACATCCTTTTCTCGGGGGTGTATATCTTGCTGATGTTCTTTGTGATCCGTCCGTTTCTCCGGATGGTAGGACATATTTATCACAACAAGGAGGTGATTGATAAAGGCCTTGTGGCATTAATGTTTCTGATTCTGATTCTTTCGTCTTATCTGACGGAAATACTGGGGCTTCACTCCTTGTTTGGCGCCTTTATCGCGGGTGTTGTGATGCCCAGCAATCTGAAGTTCAGAAAGATCATGACAGAAAAGGTGGAAGATGTTTCTTTATCGCTATTTCTGCCCCTTTTCTTTGTGTCTACCGGTCTGCGGACAGAGATCGGTTTGTTGAATACGCCTGAGTTGTGGCTTACCTGCGCGATCATAACATTGGTGGCTATTGTCGGTAAATTCGGTGGAGCCTATTTCTCTGCCCGTTTTGTGGGCGAAAGTGTTAAGAACAGCTTGTATATCGGAGCCCTGATGAATACGCGGGGATTGATGGAGTTGGTAGTCCTGACAATCGGTTACGAGATGGGGATACTTACTCCTCCCGTCTTTGTGATGCTTGTGTTGATGACATTGGTCACTACCTTTATGACTACACCTTTGATCTCATTTATTCGCTTTTGTTACCGTAAGCGCGACAGGCTTTTACAAGAAAAGATACGTCAATCGCAGGAGAGCGTTTTCAAGGTATTACTCTCTTTTGGCCGGGCAAGTAGCGGACAAACCATGCTGAATGCAGCCTATCAGATGTTTTCCAAAGGGAAAGACAAGCTAGAGATAACCGCTCTGCACCTGACAGTAGGATCGGATGTGAACCCCTTGCATACCGATAATTTTGAAGAGGTAAGTTTTGGCCCCATTCTCTATGAAGCCCAGAAATTGGGTATACCGATAAAAACCCGTTATGAAGTATCTTACAATGCCGAACAGGACATTGTAAACATAGTAAATGAAGGAGGATATGACTTCCTGCTGGTGGGGGCGGGGATCTCATTAAGCAATTTACCGGCAGACGTAGCGGTGAACCGCTTCAGAGCTTTTGTGTATAACAAGTATCTGCGCAAGTTTAAGGCGCCGGAGTCCTGGTTTTATCCCGGAGCTCTGCTGAAGGACAAAACAAAGATATTTATCGAGCAAAGCAAGTGTGCGGTAGGTGTTTTTATTAACCGCGACTTTACCAAGGCAACGAACACACTATTAATCGTAGCTTCCGAAGAAGATCTATTCCTTCTGAATTATGCCAGAACCTTGCAGCAGGCTGCCTTAAGCAACATCAGCCTTGTAAATAAAACAAGTTCTACTACGCCCGGCGTTGAAAAGATAAAAGAAGCCTTCGACGAATTTGCCGGAACCGTTAAGCACAGCCGGATTTTGCCGGATAAAGACCTGAGTCCGGAACTGTTTGACGGATACAATTTTATGTTAATTAGCTATCATACCTGGAATGATGTGTCCGAACATCGCAAGAAAGCCTTGCAGCGGATGCCGTCTACACTTATACTTAATAAATAAATCAATCATGTTATGAAACGTTACATCGCTGTATTGTTGCTGTTTGTGTGGAGTCTATTGAGCCTTCAGGCACAAGAAGACAAGTGGAGAGGTTTGTCCGTTGATATGCTTCACGGAAAATTACAAGTGTCGGAAAACGGTCGGTATTTACAGCATAAGGATGGCACACCCTTTTTCTATCTGGGCGATACAGCCTGGGAATTGTTCCACCGCCTGAATGAGCAGGAAGTGGAAGCGTATCTGGAAAACCGGCGAGCAAAGGGATTTACCGTGATACAAGCCGTGATATTGGCTGAACTGGATGGCCTGAATGTGCCGAACAGATATGGAGATACACCGCTGAAAGACATTCGCGAAGTTGTACCTAACGAACTTTACTTTAAGTGGGTAGATAAGGTTATCAGAATGGCCGAAGCAAAGGGCTTGTATATTGGCCTGCTGCCAACCTGGGGGGATAAGGTAGATAAGGAATGGGGCGTTGGTCCCGAAATATTCAATCCGGCCTATGCGCAAGCCTATGGAGCCTGGTTGGGTAATCGCTATAAACATTTTAAGAATATAATCTGGATTAATGGAGGTGACCGCTGGGGAGGCGATGGCAATTACCCTATATGGGATGCCTTGGCGAAAGGAATAAAAAGCAAAGACAAAAACCACTTGATGACCTTCCATCCGCTGGGTGAGAATACCTCCGGACAGTGGTTTCATAACAATACCTGGCTGGACTTTAATATGAGCCAGACTGGTCATTGCCAGCGAAACTACGAGGTATATGAGCGGATACTTGTGAAAGATTACAACCGATTCCCGGTAAAACCTTGCATAGATGGCGAACCCCGTTACGAGAATCATCCCGTATGCTGGAAGCCAGACTCATTGGGCTGGTTTGATGATGTAGATGTGCGTCAGGCTATGTACTGGAGCCTCTTGTCGGGAGCCTTTGGGCATACATACGGATGCCATGATATCTGGCAATTTAAAACAGCAGAAAGAGAAGCCGTAGGACTGGCACGCGGAGATTGGGAATCGTCTTTGGATTTAGCGGGAGCTTATGACCTTATTCATGCCCGGCGCCTGATGGAGCGTTTTGACTGGGAAAACAGAGTACCGGCCAATGAGATGATTGTTTCGGAGAATACATCTTTTGATCACAAAATAGTAGCCCTTCGTGGAGATGGCTATGCATTGGTTTATTTTCCCAATGGCGAAAACGCCACGATAGACATAAACGAAGTGTCAAAAAAGCAAGAACTGCAGCAGGAATGGTTGAATCCCCGCACAGGGGAACTAACTTCCTCCGGCAGATTGAGCCGTGGTGTGGAGCATAAAATAATACCTCCTTCTTCCGGCAGGGGCAATGATTGGATTTTGATCGTCAGGGAATAAACGACTTATTGTATCATACTTTTTTGATAAAAGTGTATATTTGCCGATAATTTATTTACAAGAAAAGCAAATCATATGAAAAGACTAAGCCTTGCAGCGTTGGCAATGTGTATGTTATTGTCATGCGGCGAAAAAAAAGCAACAGAAGAGCTTACTGTGTCTGGCCTGAAAAAGGCAGATTTTGTTTCAACAACTGCAGATGGGAAAACGACCGACTTGTATGTGTTGAAAAATAAGAATGGCGTAGAAGCCTGTATTACCAATTATGGAGGCCGCCTGGTTTCTATGATGGTGCCCGATAAGAACGGGAAACTGACAGACGTTGTATTAGGGTATGATAATATATCCGACTATCTGTCTATTGATGGGAATTATGGTGCATTGATCGGTCGTTATGGCAACCGTATCGCAAATGCCAGCTTTACGCTGGATGATGTGGAGTACACACTTCCGAAAAATGATAGCAGAAACTGCTTACATGGTGGGCCAAAAGGCTATCATACCCGTATCTGGGATGCTAAGCAAACAAACGATCAGACGCTGGAATTGGTTTATCTGTCTCAGGATGGTGAGGCCGGATTCCCCGGTAACTTGAACATCAAGGTTACATATACCCTGACAGACAACAATGCGATTGATATCCTGTATGAAGCTACAACAGATAAGCCTACAATCGTGAATCTGACGAATCACAGCTACTTTAACCTCTCTGGTGTAGCCGGTTCTAAAATCCTGGATCAACAGATTATAATTAATGCCGATAATTATACCCCGGTAGATGGTTCGTTGATTCCGACAGGTATTGCTCCGGTAGAAGGTACACCGCTGGATCTGCGTATGCCAATAGCGATCGGCGCTCAGATAGACGATTCGTTTGAACAAATGCAGAAAGGCCGTGGGTATGACCATAACTGGGTGTTGAATACAAACTGTGATATCAATACCTTGGCGGCAAAAGCCGTATCGTTAACCAGTGGCATTGCTCTGGAAGTGTATACCAATGAACCGGGTATCCAGTTCTACACAGGTAACTTTATGACAGGTGCCGATAAAGGCAAGCATGGTGTTGTTTATCCCCACAGAGGTGCTTTCTGTTTGGAAACCCAACACTATCCCAACAGCCCAAACACTCCGGACTTTCCCAGCACAGTGCTCCGTCCGGGTGAAAAATACAAGAGCCAGTGCATCTACAAATTTACTGTTCAGCAGTAAATTTATAAAATTGAAAGTTGAAAGAGCCTACTCTTCCGGGGTAGGCTCTTCTACTATCAGAGAATCACCATTCGCTGTCCCCATAATTCCTACTCCCCCTTCGATATTACTGAATATGCGAACAGGTTCGGCCAAGCCTACATCGGCCAGGTGTTCATCTAGCCCTCCTCCGTCTTTTATCTCTATTATAGCTTTCAAATAACGGTAAAGATTTTCGGATATGGCATATAGGTTTACTTTATATAAAGCGGGGGAGATTGAATCCGGATAATTAGGGTAAGGATCATAGTAGTATCGAGGACTTAGTTTGATAGTGTATTCTTTTCCGTTTATAAGGTCATCAGAAAATACCCGTCCGTATTCACCGGATAGCCAATCATATCCCAACATCTCTTCCAGCGCCGAAATATGACTTGTAAACAGAGGGTCCTTTGAATAATCCAGACTGTTAAAATCCGCCCATTTGTATTCACCGGTAAATATAGCTTCATATGTTTCGGGATCATATTCAAAGACAGGATATCTCTTTTCAAAATTGATAAGGTAGTAATTTTTCATATTCGGATCGTCTTTGATTGTTACCTGCAACTCCACCGTATTATACACTCCGTAGTTTTCTACATGTTTAGTGTTTATCGCTTTGAGGTCTTTTAAGTATGAATTTACAAGTATACGGTCTTCGGTAGATACTGCTTTAAATCCTTCCGCTTCAGCTGTTATTCTGATATGATCACCGGCTACAGGTTGGTAATGCGATATGTAAAATCCGGTATTTGTTTTGTAATAATTGGAATACCAGTCTTCATTTACTTGTTCCTTCCATATCAATTGGTCTTTAAATTCTCCATTAACATATAGTTTTACGTTGGCATCTGTTATGTCAACATCGGGGTAATTATCTGTGTAGAACCAGGTCCTGGAAAGGTACACCTTTACGGAATCTCCGCTAAAGACAACACTATTGAGCACTAGTTTAGCTTCGGGCCGTAGATGCTCCAAATCTATTTCTTTCGTACAAGAAAGAGATAGGAAAGTAAAAAGAATGAAAAGTATAATTTTATCTGACTTCATGGTCGTTTTGTTTTATATCAAAATTTGTAGGTGTAAGATACAGAGGGAATAATGGGCATGATACCTATCGTTTTAAAACAAGGGACGTATTTGTATGGATCTATATACCCGCTATTCGGCTCTGACGGGGCGGTGTAATTGGGGTTCGGGACTTTTTTGTCAGACTTGTAAATCATAAACGGATTCATCCGGCTGTAGACATTATATATACTGATATTCCAGATTCCCATCCTTCCGCTTTTCTTGGGGCGGTATATGTTTATGCCCAAATCAAGCCTGTGGTAAGCAGGTAGTTGATAATTATTTCTTTCGCCGTAATAGTCTAATTCTTCATAACTATAATACCGTTCCTTGCTGGAATCCTGATAGTAGCTTGTTGGAACGATACCTTGGTAATTCTCCAGAGACAATGTCGCCCGATTACCCGATGCGTACGACCAGGCAGCCGAAAGCTCTACTTTGGGGGAGACTTTATACATAGCCACAATATTTAGCTTATGGCGATTGTCGTACTTGGACGGAAAGCGTTTTCCCTCATTCAGGTCGTCAAACTGGCGATCGGCCCACGAAAGGGTATAGCCTACCCATCCTGTCAACTTGCCGGATTGCTTCTGTACCATAAACTCACCCCCGTAGGCTCTTCCTTCTCCGGAAGCCATCTTTTCTTCCCAAGAGCTGAAACTCGGCAGAAAAGTGTAGCCGTCGCGATATTCCAACAGATTGTCCATTTTCTTGTAGTATCCTTCTATTGATAAATCGAAGTTGCCCAATGAGTTATTCCAGTTGTAATAAGCGCCGAGGGATACCTGGTCGCTTATCAGTGGTTTGAGGTGCTTTGTTACCGGCATCCAGGCATCGGTGGGCAGGTTCATATAGCTATTGGCCACCAAATGTACATATTGATACATACGCGCATACGAGGTTTTCAGGCTTAGGTCGTTGTTGATAAGCCAGCAAAGCGACAAACGAGGCTCTAGCCCCATATAGGTTTTGCTATCAATATTGAAGATACTGTATCGTATCCCGCCATTGGCACGAAAAGCTTTCGATAGAGTCCAGTCATCTTCTGCAAAAGCTGAAAGCTCCTTTGCCCATAATAGTTCGTTGGCAAATACGGCACCTATTTCATCATTGTTTGATTTGTCGTTGAAAACGGAACGTGTCTGGCTATGCTCGGGACGAAAACGATGCATCATCAAATCACCCCCAAAGCGTATATGGTGTGATGATGAGGGGAAATAATCAAAGGATGTACGAAGCCCGGCATCCATGATACCTGTTACACTGGATGTTTCCTTAAAATACTCTTCGTAATCCTCCGTTCCCTTTTCATTGTTCGTATTTCTTTGTGATTGCTTCATCGACGAGCGATACTGGGTATAAACACCCGATAGTTTGCCGAACAGTTTATTATTGAATACATACGTCCATCCGGCAGTAGCCATCAGATTACCCCAGCGCAGGGAGGCATCGTTTTTTTCTTTGAAAGCGTCTTCATCTCCTACATTAAACCATTCATTTCCGCCCTTTAATATGTCATTCCCATTGTAAAGGCTGACAAACATTCGGCTCCGGTCATTAAAATGGTGATTCAATTTCACGTTCAAGTCATGAAACGCATAGCGGGCATTGTTTTTTTCTCCGTTTTTCTTGGTTATGCTGTTTGCAATGGCAAAGCCCGGAGCCGTAAGTACATCGAGCCACGTACGGCGCAGAGCTACGGCAAAGGAAGTACGATCTTTAACGATAGGCCCTTCCAGGCTTACACTTCCTGAAATAAGCCCGACGGTAGCACTTCCATGAAATTCTTTCATGTTCCCCTCCTTGGTATGGATATCTACAACTGAAGAAAGCCGGCCTCCATACCTGGCAGGAAAGCCGGCTTTATAAAAATCCATTCCACGGACAGCTTCTGAGTTAAAAGCAGAAAATATACCGCCGACATGGCTTACCTGGTAAATAGGATTCCCATCTATCTGAAACAGGTTTTCATCAACACTTCCTCCTCTCACGTACATTCCCGAAAAGCCTTCCGTACCTACGGATACACCCGGAGTCAGTTGTAATGTCTTGATTATATCCGCTTCGCCAAACATAACCGGAGTAGCCCGGATCGTCTGTTGGCTTATCTCCAATTTACCCATATGCGGACTTTGCACTGGTTGGCTTTCCAGGCCGGAAGCCACTACAACTACTTCCTTCAGAGCTATACTAGATTCCAGGTCAACCGTTAGGGTGGTGTCATTTCCCAAGCCTTTGAAAGATATTACCTTACCTTTATAGCCGATATAAGATACAGTAAGGTCTATATCTCCTGGATTCAGGGCTATGCTGAAAAAACCATAATTGTTTGTAGCTGTCCCCTTGCGGGTCGCTTTTTCGTATACGGAAGCTCCAATTAGCGATTCCGATGAGGCTTTATCTCTTGCAAATCCGCTTACAATTACCTGCTTAGGCTTTCGTTTCAGGACAATGTACCGGCCATTTACCTGATAAAGTATCGGAAGCGGAAGAAACAATTGTTTCAGACAGCTCTCCAAAGGTTCCAGTTTTACCGTAAGGGATACTTTGGGCAATCCTTGTAATAATGCCGATTCGTATGAAAAATAGATCCCGGCCTGCTGTTCAATCTCTTTCAGTACATCTTTCAATGGCCTTTCTTTCATGTCGAGCGTAATAGGGGAGTCGCTTATTTCTTCCTGTGCATAAAGCTTATTTCCAATACATTGTAGTAGCAATACTCCTAAAATCATCAATCCGATAAATCGTTTTTTCTCCATTCCTTATTATTTTGTAGGCAGTTATATGTATTTGTTTATCAGTAAGACAAGGAAAGTTCAAAAAACCCCTATTCAGTTCAGAAGATAATTTTACAATTTATAACGAAGAAGTAGTTTAATCAGGTTGGATCTTTAAAACAGGTGTAAAGTGTTCACGGAAGTATATGCTTTACATATTTATCTTTTTTATGTAGAGGTCTGCCTTTGATGGTGTAGCCGATACTCCAGTATAGGAATTGCGCTTTGGTGAAGTTGTTGGCCCGGATACCAAAGGTGCCAAAAATATTGTCTTTCAGATAGGCTTTCACTCCGATTATCTGATAAAAACGGGAACCATATAATAGATTACAACCTAAGTTGGCAAAGAAAGAGATGCGATCGAAAGTTAGTTCGCCTTTCATTGATATACCGAGTGAAAATCTCTTATAGGCGGATCCTAATTTAACCCTGTCATAATATTGACCGTCTTCGGGATGTATTTGTCTCCACACTTTAATCCCTGCACTTTCATCATATACCAACTCCATGCTGGGACCCCATTTATATTTATAATTATTGGCAAACATGGTCGCATAGCTAAGACCGAATACTTTGAAATTTTTGTCTAATAATCGTGAAGGAAGACCTGTTCCGGTTGTATCTACCCATGCCTGGCGGGAGGAGATGGTGACCATTATGTCATAGTCTATATGTTTGTCGAATGTAGGAGGAGTAAATGTATTTCGCTTTGAAGGATTTACAGGCTCATAATCCAGGTTGTATACAAGTTCGACAAAAGGAGCAAAAAGATTAACGCCTTTGTTCGGCAGTCGTTGCGCCCCATTGGAAAAATGCGTTAGCCCCAGTCCAAAGTTTAAATCCCACTTATCATTGAGCCGGTTTTTCAGGTAAACATTAGCTCCGACGTGTATATTTGTGGCAGAACCCAATGCTATATTGTCGGGATTATCGAATACGTCATAGGGAGTCCAGTTAAACGACATGCCGAGGTTTAACTCATACTTCAGCGATAAACGAGGGTTGAATATCTTTAGGTCTCCTCCCTGAAAAAGATAGAGAGAGATAGGGTTTCCCAAGGCTTTCTTGTTAAAAAACCTGGCAGTGTAAATACCAACGCCGTAGTAGGGCATACCATAGGCGAAATCTTTCCAACTGTCACCTTTGGAGTATATTCCATATTTAAAAGATAAGGAACCATAGGAAGGAGTAGCGTTTCCATCGCGTATATAATCATTGCTGGGAATAACCAATCCTCCCATTCCGTTTAATGCAAGGAAGCGGGGTGTTTTCTTTTTGACGGATATACTGTCGGGAGTGGAAATTACGTCAGCATAACCACCTCTTATTGTAAGGAAAAAAAATATGGTTAATAATAGATATATTCTTCTCATTGTCTCTCACAGAGGAAAAAAGTTATCTCCTGAATTGTATTTAGAATAAATTATAATTAGTCCGTAAAACTTTAAATTCGGTGCGACGATTGATCTGGTCGGCAATTTCCTGTTGTTCGGGGGGCAAAGTTAAGATAAATTCTTCAGTTAGTACATCTCCGTCTTTTAAGAAATTGAACTCTTCAGCCATCTTCTTGTTGATCACTTTTGGTACACTTTCGCCATATCCCTTGGCTTCCAGACGATCCGAAGCAATTCCTCCAGCAATTAGGTAGTCAACAACCGACTGCGCCCTTCGCTGAGCCAACCTTTCGTTATATTCGTCGGTACCTTTCCGGTCGGTGTGAGCTCCCAGTTCAATGGTAACGTTCGGGTTGTCGTTCAGCATTTTGATCATATCATCCAGTCCCTCTTTGGATTCAGGGCGTAGGGTTGCTTTGTCAAAGTCATAGAAAATATTTTCGACAACAACCGGACGGTAAATAGGGGAGAGGAAGAAGTCTACAATATATGTTTCATTCTTTTCTTCCGGCCCGGTTTTTAACTCAAAGTTCTGATTCAGATATCCCCGTGCGCTGGCCATCATCACATAGCTTACATCGCGTTCAAGTTCGATGCGGTATGTTCCATCTTTTTTAGCGATTGCCTTTTTGTTTAAGCCGTCACGTCCGACAATTTGTATGCTAGCATTCTCTATCGGATACTCGTCTACATCGAATACTATCCCTTCTATAAACACAGTAATAACGGGTAATTCAAAGGAATACAGATGGTCATTCCCACGCGCATCATTCCGGTTGGAACTAAAAAAGCCTTTTTCTCTCCGACTGGCAAAGGTAATTCCAAAGTCGTCTCCCATTGAGTTGATAGGCGCTTTCATGTTTTCAACATGCCAGTTACCCGTACTGTCTTGTGTTGCTTTAAAGATGTCTAATCCTCCCATGCCTGGGTGACCATTGGACGAAAAATACAAAGTGGTTGAATCCCGCACATAAGGAAACATCTCATCACCAGGTGTATTGATCTGTGGTCCTAAGTTTTCCATCGGACCGAAGCCATTGCCAAAGATACGAGCCCGGAAAATATCTTTTCCGCCATATCCGCCCACTGCATCAGACACAAAATACAGGTATTTCCCATCCGGAGAAGCAGAAGGATGTCCTAATGCCGTGACCGAATCTTTAACGATTGCAGCTCTTTGTCCTTTTCCCCATGCGGCATTGCTACGGGTAGAAATATAGATTTCCGAAGTACGCGACCCTTCCGGATCTTCCGAACAGTAGGTGTAATACATCGTGTTTCCGTCGGGAGAGAAAGAGGGGGTTCCTTCATCAAATTCGGTATTTACGGCATCTTCCAGTTCCACCGGGTTCAGCCAGTTTCCGTTCTCGTCTTGTTTAACTACGAAAAGGTTATTGTTGTTCAAACCTGTAATGGCGCTTACCTTGGCCTCTTTATCTTTCGACCGGGAAGAAGCAAAATAAAGTTGGTCATAGTTCATCCCGTTTAGCATCGGGCTGAATTCGGAACGTTTGGAGTTGAACTTGTCCATGCGTTTTACCTCATAGCGGGTTGGGTTCTGTCGCCAGACAGGAGCCTGTTCACTCCCTTTAATACCGTTAAGTGCCAATACACTTGTAGGGTTTACCTGCAGGAAATCATTATAATATTTAATGGCGTCATTGTAGCGCCCGTTCTTATGATGCATTTGTCCCAGTCGTAGGTTTACGATACTGTCAGGGTAGTTGTAGCGAAGGGCGTTCGTATAGGCGCTGACGGCCCGGTTTGTATTATTGATCAGGCGGTTGCAATCAGCCATGCGGAAAGCGATGTATCCACGTAAATCCCTGTCTTTGGGAGGTGTCTTTGTATACACTTTCCGGTAAATAGCTGCAGCCTCATAATATTCACCAATCCGCTGCTTTTCTTCCGCATCACTTAACTTTACCGATTTACAGGAAAAAAGCAATAAAACGGATAGAAAGAATACGATATAATTAACCCAAGATTTTTCCATTCAAAACTATATTGCGCGTGCAAATATAACGAAATCAAAGGGTTCTTATTGCATAAATGAAAAGAAACAACAAAGGTGTTGAGGCTTAAATTCATAAGTTCCAACGCCTTTGACTATTATAGCATGATTACAAACCGGGTTAATCCGTCATTATAGGTACGTAAAGAGAAGGTGTATCCGTGTTTTAATAATACTTCGCGAATGAAGATAAGGCCTAAGCCCTGTCCGTTAGGTTTGGTAGAGAAGAAGGGGCTGAACAACTTGGTTTCTGTTTCTTTGTCGATTCCTTTTCCGGTGTCTGCAATTTCCAGCCTTACCGGATCGGCTGTTGTGCGGATGTAGATCTGTCCGTTATGTCCAATCGATTCAGCCGAGTTCTTGATAATATTGAGCAACACCTGCTCGAACAAAAGGCTGTCTACCTGTATGATGGGGGAAACTTCGCTGAGCTCCATGTTGATTTTGATATTCCGGTTCAGGCAGACATTCTCCATAAATCGTTTACCGGCAATAACCAGGGAGTTTAGATCATGCTCCTGTAGCTGAGGTTCTGGAATGCGTACTACATCAGCAAAGTTTGTGATAAAGCGGCTCATGCTGTAACATCGCTCGATGGCTACCTGCAATACTTCGCAGATATCCTCTGTTCCCTCCAGCTGCTTGAATGTATTATCCAATGTGTCGAGGGTAGACGTAATGCCGGCTGTCGTGTTATTAACTTCATGGGCAATCATGCGTATTACCTTTTCATAAGCTTTTTTCTCAGCCTTGAATACCTCTTCCGTCAGCGATTCTATCAGGTAGAAAGATTGATGAAAGCCCCGGTTGATAAACGAAGAATGTGTACATTTATAGATGTTGGCATCGCTTAAGCGGATGGTTTGCGAGGTATATTGCTCGATCAGTAGTAGCTCTGTAGCCAGGAGGGAATCGATCTCCACCAGGTGCTTGCCGCTGATATCTTCTTCCGATTTGATGTTGAACATCTTACAGGCTGCCGGATTGATGGATAATACTTGCTGATCCAAATCCAGAATGATAACTCCCATAGGAGAGGCTTGGATTAATAAGTCCAGAAAGTGGTTTTGCTCCCGTAAGTGTAACCGCTCATTTTTAAGCTGTTCCATCATTTTGTTAAACACATCTACTATACGGTCGGCTTCAGGCTGTCCTACCTGTCGCAAGCGGGAACTGAAATCCTGTTCTTTCAGCAGATCCATCCCGTCGCCTATCACCTGTAAGGGCTTAATGATGCTACGATAGAAGATAAACAGATAAATAGCCGTAACAACAACCAGCACCTCTATGCAGGCAAACATGAAAAAGGAAGAGTTATAGAAGACATAGTAGGTTGTTATTGATAAGATTATCAATAATAAAACCGTTAATATCCAAAATAAACCCTTTAGTCTCAAGGTATAATGATGTTATATTTTTCCAAACGTCTGTACAAAGCAGCACGACTGATACCCAGGGCCGAAGCTACATGAGATAAGTTGCCGGCATATTTCTCTAATGCCTGAACGATGGATTGTTTTTCCAGCTCATCCAGTGTGAGGCCATCGAAGGAGATATTTCCTTTAGTGCTCTGCGTATCTGTATGTTGATTGGAAAAGTCTGCGATATCCAATGTCGATTTCCCCGAAACCAGCATCGTTCGTTCTACCAGATTCTTCAGTTCCCGTATGTTTCCCGGATAGGGTAATTGCTGTAAGTAGCTGAGAGAAGCGGGTGTAAACTTCACTTTCGGTAGCTTGTTTATTTCCGATTGTTTGTCTGCAAAGTATTGAGCCAACAGTGGAATGTCTTCTCTTCGTTCGCGAAGGGGAGGCAGGTGAATGGTTATCAGGTTGATACGGTAAAAGAGGTCTTCCCTGAATGAGCGGTTGTCTACCATTTCCCGCAGGTTGCAGTTCGTTGCGCTGACTACGCGCACATCTACCTTGCGCGGACGGCTATCGCCCAATACCTCAAATGTGTGGTCTTGTAATACACGTAAGAGTTTTACCTGGCAAGAAAGCTCCAGATCGCCAATCTCGTCTAGGAAGATGGTACCTTTGTTGGCCATCTCAAAACGGCCCGTACGATCCATGTAGGCATCGGTAAATGCTCCTTTTTTATGGCCGAACATCTCGCTCTCAAAAAGGCTTTGAGGCAGACCGCCCAGGTTTACCTTTACGAACGGCTCTTTCGCACGGGGGCTGTTGGCGTGGATGGCTTCAGCAATCAACTCTTTCCCAGTACCACTTTCACCCGTAATCAGAACGGAAGCGTTGGTTGAGGCAATGCGTGAAACAGTGCTCAGCACTTCCATCAAGGCGTTACTTTTCCCTATAATCTTGTTGAAGTGGAATTTATTGTTGGCCTCACTTCTGTTGATCTGTACTTTCTGTTCCTTGTCCTGTTCACTCAGTGTCAGGGCTGTACGGATCGAGTTTAATAGCATCAGGTTGTTCCAGGGTTTGGTGATAAAGTCGAAAGCGCCCGCCTGCATCCCTTGTACGGCCAGGGAAATCGATCCCCAGGCTGTTATCAGAATGACCGGCACGTCCGGGAGGAGCACCTTTACCTGCCGCAGGAGCTGGATGCCCTCTTCGCCGGTAGTGGTGAGTGTAAAGTTCATATCCATCAATATCAGCCGGGGGGGAGCCGAACGTACAACGACCAGAGCCTCTTTTGGCCCGGCAACAGCTTCCGTTTCATAACCGGCATGCTTTAACAGGAAGGTTAGTGAAGAACGGACGGCGGCATCATCATCGACTATCAGGATCATATATTTTTCAATTTATCACTTAAAAACAAAGTTATGGAAAAGAAGCAGAAAAACAAGGGCTTTTATCTCCGGCCTCTGATTATCTCTTCAAACTCTGCATCCAGTGTGGTATCGCTTATGAAATCGTAGAGTGTGACACTCCGGATATTGTAAAAGTAATTCCAGTACTTATGCAGTTCGTCTATGTGCTTTAATTTGGTTTCGTCTTTCGACTTCTGAGCGTCATTCAGATCAAGGATATTTATTTTTCCGATCAGGAAGGTTTCAATCGATGTCTTATAGCGCTTTTCGGCGATTACGTCTGCCTGTTCGGCTATCTCCAATTGTGCCGCCTGGTTGTTGAATCGCTCCACCAGTAGGAAGATATCCTGGTTGAAGTTCATCTGTTCCTGCCTGGTTTTTGAAAGAATTACTTCGCGGTTTGATTCGGCTACCTTTACCTGTCCCTTTCTTTTGCCCCAGTCCAAGAGCGGGATTCGCACACCTACTTCCACGATCTGATTCCCCTTTAAATGGTCGTATGCCTTGTTGAACGTCCGGTCTTTCCCGGTATAACCCACAGAGGCGTACAGGCTGATATTGCGCTGATTCCCTTTGGCGGTAGCTACGGCATAGTCGGCTTCTAATTGCTGGCGCATGATATTTTTCGCGAAAGAGTTGTTTTCCTGTGCCTTTTCAAGCACCGTTTGATATTGCATCCGCAGGGAAGGAGCCAATTCCGGCAAAACAGGCTCTATTACATCCTGTTCGCTTAGTCCCAGAAAGGCGCGAAGCTGAAACATCCGGGCATTCAGATTAGACTGTGCTTCGGTAACAAGCCCCTTAGCCTGCAAAGCCGAAAGGTTCAGTTGCATTAACTCACTTTCCGAGATGTGCCCGATCTCCCTCTTGGCGATTGCTATTTCATATAATTTATTCGCATTTTCCAGGTTTTGATTGGCAATAGCCAGATTCTCTTTAGCATATAATAAACTAAAGAAATAGCTAATGGTGGAGATTGTAACCCCTTCAACGCTTTCTATATAAGCCGCCTTGGCCTCTTTATAACGCAAGGGTTCGATACGTCTTTTCCATTTCTGATCGTTTACGCCAAAGATAGGCTGAGTAAAGGTTATTCCTACCGGGATACTCATAAACTCGTTGTACACCGTACCTCCCAGTTGCCGTGTAAAGTCCAACGAGGTATTTAAGGATAGCTTACCCCCCGTCAGCGGCACATTCTGGTCGATAGATATCTCTCCGCTAATCCCCAGCCAGTTGTTCTGTACATATTTATACGAACCATCCGACTCCTGGTATCTTCCGTAATTATTATTGTAGGAAGGAAGTGTACCGATGAAGTTCACCTCCGGTAACTGTTCAGCCTGATGGGTACGATATTCCCAGTAAGCCGTCTTCAGCTCGTTTAAGGCTACAGCGGCATCTACCGACTGTAACTGGGCTATCCCGATAGCTTCTTTCAAGCCAAGCCTGATGATGTTTTCTTCCTCCTCCGCATAAGCAACGGCAGCGATTGTCAGTAACAAGCAAATAAATAGAATTATCTTTTTCATTTTCAGCATACATCTTTTCCCAGCATAAAGGCAAAACCTATGCCAAAAACGTATCTATTTGATAACCTTGCTTTTTAGCCCTTCCTTTTGTGTCCGAAAACGAACAGGGTGTTCGCTTTTGCAATTATGATCTATGTCCCACAGTTGTTGAACATGTGTTCTACAACTGTTGAACTTGAATTCTACAACTGTTGAACACATGTTCAACAATTGTGGGACATAAAAGAAGTCAATAAAAATCACCTATCTTTGCAGCTTAATTCGTAAAGCGATGGCCGGTTTATACATTCATGTTCCTTTCTGTGCCAAGCGATGCCTGTACTGTGACTTCTTTTCCAATACGGAAATGAAGTATAAGGAGGCGTGGCTGTCTTCCGTGCAGAAGGAAATGGAATTGCAGAAGGACTATCTGAACGGAGAGCCCCTTGAAACCATCTATCTGGGGGGAGGTACGCCTTCCCAATTATCCGCAAAGGATCTGGAGAGCATCTTTGAAACCATCTACCGGCTGTTTACAATAGAAGATAATCCGGAGATTACACTGGAGGCCAATCCGGATGACATGAGTCCGGAGTATGTGCAATCACTCCGTAGTTTACCCGTCAACCGGATCAGTATGGGTGTGCAAAGCTTTCAGGAGCGGGATCTTCAGTTTCTGGAGCGGCGGCATAACCGGGAACAGGCGATCCGCGCCGTCTCTTTGTGCAAGGAAAATGGCTTTGAGAATATCAGCATCGACCTGATCTATGGCCTTCCGGAGCAAACAATGGCCGAATGGGAAGAGAACCTGGCGGAAGCGCTTCGGCTGGACGTACCCCATATCTCCGCCTACCATCTTATCTATGAAGAAGGCACCAAACTGTACAAGCTAAAGGAGGCCGGAAAGGTGAGGGAAGTAGACGAAGAGTTAAGTATCTCCCTGTTTTCACGCTTGATAGAAGAGTTTGCGACAGCTGGTTATCTTCATTATGAGATATCTAATTTTGCGCGTCCGAATATGTTTTCAAGGCATAATACTTCGTACTGGACAGGGAAATCGTATCTGGGAATCGGCCCGTCTGCCCATTCGTATAATCAGGAGAGCAGGCAATGGAATGTTTCTTCCCTTATACATTATATTAAAGGTATAGAAGCCGGTCAGCCGGATATTGAGATTGAAAAGTTAAATATTTGCAACAAGTATAACGATTATATTATAACAAGCTTAAGAACCATGTGGGGAGTCAGTCTTGGCTACCTTTTGACAAAATTTGGCAAAACATTCCAAATGTATTTCTTAAAGCAAGCAGCTTCGTATATTGATGACGGGTTACTTTTAAGAAAGAGTGACAAAGTGCTATTATCCCCTTCCGGGATATTCATTTCGGATGGTATCATGAGTGACCTTTTATGCGTATGAGTTTTATACAAAACCGGGGTTTTTAATGACGAACCCCCCTGGATTTAAGGATATCTTCGCGTGCTTTTAGAGATATTTGGGTAAAAAAAGCTTTGTAATCTAAAAGTTATATTTATATTTGCGTCGTTAATGTGAGAAGGTGCCATATTTGTATATCATATCAGGTTGCAATGGTGCGGGAAAGACAACAGCATCCTACACAATATTGCCAGAAATGCTAAAGTGTAAGGAGTTTGTCAATTCTGACGAAATTGCGAAAGGACTATCGCCCTTTAACTCGGACAGCATTGCTGTTGCCGTGGAAGCAGGCCGGATTATGCATAGACGAATGAAAGAGCTCATCGCAGCTGGTGAGACTTTCGCCTTGGAAACCACACTCGCCACACGTTCTGTCGTTAAATTAATGCAAGATGCACAAGAAAAGGGTTATTATGTAACATTACTCTATTTCTGGCTTAACACGCCTGATTTGGCTGTAGAACGAGTGAAGATGAGAGTTGCTGCCGGCGGGCACAACATTGCAGAAAGCACTATCCGCAGGAGATATGATTCGGGAATACGGAATCTGTTCGAGCTTTACCTGCCAGCCAGTGATTACTGGATGATAACAGATAACTCGATGTCGCCGATGGAAGTGGTAGCAAAAGGATTTAAAACTGATAAAAAAGAAATATTTAACCTCAGTGTTTATAATAAACTTGAACAGTATCAATATGAATGAACAAGAGATTAGAGAATTCGAGGAAAATGTAGTTAAAGGTGCTAACATTGCCTTCCAACGCTTGGTTTCTGAAAAGAAAAAAGAGAATGGAGAATTGGTTTTCTCTCGTAATGGACAGATTTTCCGGGTAAAAGCGGCAGATTTAGAAAAGTTTGGCGTATGATTTGACTCTACATTTTATCTCAAATACTTAAAACAGCGTAAATAATACTGATGAGGTATTATTTACGCTTTTTCTCTTTTTATTCTTTTAGTTCCATCTCGTTCAACAAATAGCCGGCTCCGGCATATTTGTCAATAACAAATAAAACATAGCGGATATCTACAATAATGCTTCGCTGATAGTCGGGTAGATATTGGATATCTCCACCTACGCCTTCCCAGTTACGATCGAAGTTTATCCCGATCAATTCTCCCTGATTGTTTAATACCGGGCTTCCGGAGTTGCCACCTGTGCTGTGTGTGTTGGCGGCGAAAGCTACAGGCATCTTACCATTGGGCATTTGGTATCGTCCGAAGTCTTTTGTGTTGTATAATTCCTTTAATTTATCGGGGACAACGAACTCCCAGTTGTCGGGATCTTCCTTTTCCATTACACCCTCCAGAGTAGTTTGGCACTGATAATAATCAGCGTCTCGTGGACTGTATCCTTTGATTTGTCCGTAGGTTAGACGCAAGGTTGAGTTGGCGTCGGGGAAATTGGCCTTGTCGCCATACATCGCCAGCAAACCTTTCACGTAGTCGCGGTGCGCCAGGGAATAATCAGCTTCAAACTCCATTAAAGCTTGTGTCAGGTTCTTTTTTTCGTCCTGAATAGATGTGGCAAAAAGGATCATCGGGTCTTCTTTCAGCGCTTTAACGGAAGGACGTTGTGCAAACTTGCTGAAGTTGGCATCGCTTCCATAAATGGATTTTTCGAAAAGGTAATCTACATAGCGGTCTACATCCCCTTTGAATTTCTTGTCTATAACAGCAAAGGCGGCAGGTTGGGATTTCTCCGGGATCAGACGGCGATATTCTTTCAGCATTACCTTGGCGATCTTTTTGTCCACTTCGGGGGCATAATCTTTGTTTGCAAAGCGATGGTATGCCAACTCCAGCAAACGGATCTGGTTCTGCTGTTCTGCTTTGTCTTTTCCTCCCAGAGCGTCTATGACGGCTTCGATATCCGTAGGAACCCTTGCAAACTCAATGCCGCGAGCCAGGGCTTCGTCCAGCATCCAGTTGCGGAAGCGCAGGTCTTTCCGATCTGCCACGATACTTTCCAGCAAGAGCAAGGCCTCTTTGTATTCCGGTAAGTTCTTGTTGGCAGCCCATTCGAGTAGTTTGTCTTGCTCATTCTTCTTTACTGTCTCGAAGTTGCGTTTGTTTATTGCCCAGTTTGTCCCGATAGCATTTTTGTATGCGTTGGTAGAGCCGGCATACTTGCTTGAGTACTGTATACGCACGGCAGGGTCTTTCAGCATTTCTTCCAGCATAACCTCCTGACGTAAGTTCCGGACATTAATCCGCACGGCATTGTCTATGTCCCGTCGCTCAGCTACTTCCCAGGAAGTGTAATATTTGTTGGTACGTCCGGGGAATCCTATCATCATGGCGAAGTCATCTTCCGCTACTCCCTTGAGAGAGATCGGGAACCAGCGCTTGGGGCGAAGTGGTACATTGCTCTCCGAATATTCTGCCGGATTACCGTTTGCATCTGCATATACACGGAAAACAGAAAAGTCTCCGGTATGGCGCGGCCACATCCAGTTGTCGGTATCTGCTCCGAACTTTCCGATAGAAGAGGGGGGAGCGCCTACCAAACGTACGTCCGAATAGATTTTTTTAGTGAACATGTAATATTGGTTTCCGCCATAGAAGGCCCGGATTTCGACTTCCGTGCCCGGATTGTTTTGCAGGAAAGATTCGCCCACCTTCTCTTTAGCCAGGTTATTCAGGAACCTGGGGGAGAGGAAGTTCATGCTGTTCGGGTCATCCTCTTTTGCCAACTCGGCTTTCACATAATCCGTTACATCTTCAATTTTGTCGATAAAGGTTACCTTTAATCCCGGATTGGGAAGTTCCTGCTCGCGCGACATTGCCCAGAAGCCATCCGTCAGGTAATCATGCTCTAAGGAGCTGTGCTGCTGTATCTGACCATATCCGCAATGATGGTTGGTCAGCAACAGGCCTTCCGGAGATACGATCTCTCCGGTACATCCTCCTCCGAAAATAACCACAGCATCTTTAAGAGAGGCTGCGTCCGGATTGTAAATGTCATAATCCTGTAGTTTTAAACCCAAGGCCTGCATGTCGGCAAACTTTTGTTGTTTGAGAAGGGGAAGTATCCACATCCCTTCGTCGGCACTAAGTGGCAATGACAAGATTGTAGCCATTACCCATAAAACATATTTCTTCATGGTATTGCTATTTATATAGATTTGTTTTGTTGTTTGTGTCATAACTGATCTTTCCATTGGCTGTATGGCGTTCTTGAAAGCATGGAGTTGTAATAGCGTCTGTCCAGGGATACTTCTTTGCCTGCCCAGTCCGGCATTTCAAAGGTTTCATCCTCAGATGTAAGTTCGATTTCCGCGATCACGAGCCCTTCGTTTTCACCATGAAAGACATCTACTTCCCATGTGTGATTTCCTACCGGCACATAGTGACGTACCTTGTCGATGATGCCTGAAACACATAGTTTCATCAGTTCTTCTCCGTCGGCCAAGGGTATTTGCTGTTCAAACTCATAGCGGCTCCAGAATTTCTCATCCGAAGGGCCTTTGATGGTCAGAAAGGCATCGTCTCCGCTTATGCGTACCCGAACGGTACGCCCCTGATCGGCACAGATATACCCCTGTGTAATCCGCTTCGCGCTTGTTGCCTGTTTGGAAAAATCGCCGATAACAGTAAATTTCCGTTCTGTTTCAATCGCCATTTTCTCTTTTATTTAATGGTAACCATTGTGGCACCGAATCCGTACTCCTTGAAAGAGGCATCCTGGTATGAATAGTTTTTGTACTTTGATTTCAGCTCCTTTTCGATAGAACTACGCAGAATACCATCCCCTTTGCCATGAATAAAAACGATTTTCTGCCCCTTTTTATTGGCATACTGAGCTAATACTTCATGAAACTTGTTTAGCTGATATTCCAGCATATCGGCATTGCTCAGCCCGTTGGTATTATCAAGCAGTTGGTTGATATGCAGATCTACTTCCAGTATAGGAGCATTTATTCTTTTCCTGGCGGGTTTGTGAGCCGGGCTCTCAATACGGATTTTCTCTTGCATGGCCTCCTGAAGTTCCGCAGCAGAAACAAGTAACTCCCTTTCAGGTAAGTCACCTCTGACTACCGGGAATATCAAGGCATCTTCTTCAAAGAAGTCGTTCTCCATAAAGCAATGGATCTTATAGAACTTAACTGTGTCAATACGAAGTTCTACTGATACGGCATTCTTTAACGAGTAAGGCTTGTCTTTCTTGAAAGCAATAAGCTGCACGCAGACCCGCTCCAGGCTATTCAGGTCTTCTTTCCCGAATTCTTCCATAAATATCTTGGTGTTCGGCTCAATTACTCCGTTATAGCGGCTTATCCAGCTGTTATGCTGCCTGCTCATGTAGTTAAAGAACAAATAGTAGTTGCTTTCGTTTACAAAATAACTCTCATAGCCGCTTTGCTGCATGGCTTTGGGTTCGAGCGGAAGATAGGCCAGAAACACATTCAGTCGTTCTCCTTCAGCTGTCTCTTCGGGTATGAATTCTTCTTCCTTTTCTGCTTTCGGCTGAGGGGCTGCAACTACCGGAGCCTGCTCTTTAGGTTTGGCAGTATGCTTCTGCGAGTCCAGATGTTCTACAACGACCAACTCTCTGAGGAGTGCCGGGATTTCAAATCCGTCATCCCCTTCCACCATTACCTGGTCTTTACCCTTAAAACTGCGCACAACACCGCCTCCCACACTGTTCAGGAAGCGAACTTTATCTCCTATTTTTATATTCATATCTTCTTACACGTTGTTATCCCGACAAAGTTCACTAATTTTGAGCAGATTTTAAAGGAATGATTGCAAAAACTCAACAGATACGAATGGAGGAGTACGATTATCCGTTGCCTGACGAACGGATAGCGAAGTTTCCCCTGCCCCAAAGAGACGAATCCAAGCTGCTGCTATACAGAAACGGCGAAGTAAGCGAAAGCATATTCAGGAATATTAGCGAGTATCTTCCGAAAGACTCCCTGCTTGTGTTCAACAATACCCGCGTTATTCAGGCCCGCCTGCTTTTTCGTAAGGAAACCGGAGCAAGTATAGAGATATTCTGCCTTGAACCGGTAGAACCGCATGATTATGCGTTGGTTTTTCAGCAAAAGGAGCGGTGTACCTGGCTCTGCATGGTAGGCAATCTGAAAAAGTGGAAAGAAGGAACTTTGTGCAGAAGTATCCAGCTTAATGATACTACTGTTCGCCTGAAAGCCGAGAAAAAACAATCGTTTGGCGAGACCCACTTGATAGAATTCAGCTGGGATCATCCGGATATTTTGTTTGCCGACTTACTGGATGCGGTCGGTATCCTACCCATTCCTCCTTATTTGCATAGGGAAACGGAAGCGAGCGACCTGCAAACCTATCAGACGGTTTATTCTAAAATTAAAGGCTCGGTAGCAGCTCCTACAGCCGGTTTGCATTTTACGCCGGAAGTGTTGGCAGAGTTGGATGCACGCGGCTTCAGCCGGGAAGAACTCACCCTACATGTAGGAGCCGGAACTTTTAAACCCGTTAAGAGCGAAACCATCGAGGGACACGAGATGCACACAGAGTTTATATCCGTGAACCGCTCTACAATAGAACATATACAGAAAAAGGCAAGTAGTATTATAGCAGTAGGTACTACCTCTGTTCGTACGCTGGAAAGCCTATATTATATAGGTGTAATGCTGTCGGCCAATCCCGAAGCTACTACCGAAGAACTGGTGGTGAACCAATGGATGCCGTACGAGGAGTCTAACAACCGCCTTCCTGTAGAAGAGGCGCTGCAAAACGTCTTGATGTACCTGGATAAGCATAAGCTGGATAAGCTGATCACTGCCACGCAAATCATGATTGCTCCCGGATATGAATTTAAAATAGTCAAAGGAATTATTACCAACTTCCACCAGCCCAATAGTACCTTATTGTTATTGGTTTCGGCCTTTGTAAAGGGTAAGTGGAAGTTGATTTACGATTATGCGCTCTCGCATGAATTTCGCTTTCTAAGCTACGGAGATAGTTCCCTGCTGTTATCGTCTGACAATTAAATAAGAGAAATATGAAACTGACATATATCTATCATAGTTGCTACGTGTTGGAAACAGACGCTTTTGCCATCATTTTTGATTATTATAAAGACTCAGGCAAATCGCCTCTGGAAGGGTATGTGCATGACGAGTTACTCAAAAAGAAGCAAAGGCTTTATGTACTGGCATCGCATATGCACCCGGATCATTTCAACCCGGATGTGCTGAAATGGAAGAAAGAGAAAGAGGATATTGTATATATCTTTTCTTCGGATATCCTGCATGAGGGTAAGGCGAAGATGAAAGACGCTTTGTACCTCAAGAAAGGGGATGTTTACGAAGACGGGAATATTCATGTAAAGGCTTATGGCTCTACGGATGTGGGTGTATCTTTCTTGCTGCAGACAGAGGGAAAGCAAATCTTCCATGCCGGCGACCTGAATAACTGGCACTGGATGGACTACTCCACCAATGCGGAAGTTGAAGAAGCAGAAAAGGCGTATTTATACGAACTGGGGCTACTGGCAAAAGAAACCAATGCTTTGAATCTGGCGATGTTTCCTGTTGATCCGCGCCTGGGGAGAGGCTATATGCGGGGTGCCGAACAATTTGTATCGGCTATCCGGACTTCGTTATTTGCTCCCATGCACTTTGCCGAAGCATACGATAAAGTGGCTGCTTTCAAGGCATATGCCGAAGCGCAGCATTGCCGCCTTTTGCCATTGAGTAGTAAAGGACAAACATTTGAATTATAACTAAAATAACAGACATGGAGATTAAAGGAAGATTTGATCATTTCAATATTAATGTACTTGATCTGGAAAAGAGTATTGCCTTCTATGCTAAAGCCTTGGGCTTGAAAGAGCATCATCGGAAAGAAGCAGCCGACGGTTCATTTATCCTGGTGTATCTGACCGACGAACAGACCGGTTTTCTGCTGGAGCTAACCTGGCTGAGAGACCACAAAGAGCCATACGAACTGGGTGAGAATGAAAGTCACCTTTGCTTTCGTGTAGGAGGTGATTACGAGGAAGTCCGTAAGTTTCATAAAGAGATGAATTGCGTTTGTTACGAGAATACCTCCATGGGGCTTTACTTCATAAACGACCCGGACGATTACTGGATAGAGATACTTCCCGTAGTACATAAATAACGCAAATTGGTACCAAAAAGATGTTTCATTCCATTGCATCTTATCAGATTCCTGCTATATTTGCTTCCCGATTGAAAATTCATTATTAATCCTAAATATAGAATCATGGAGAAGCCTTATGTAGTAGGTATTGATATAGGTGGTACCAATACCGTATTCGGCGTAGTAGATGCAAGAGGGTCAATCTTGTATAGTGGATCGATTAAAACCGGTAAACATTCGGATATAAACGATTATGTAGAAGAATTGGGCAAAGCCCTGGGAACTGTAATAGAACAGGCAGGCGGCAGCGATAAGATTAAAGGTATCGGTGTAGGTGCGCCTAACGGTAACTATTTCAACGGTTGCATTGAATTTGCCCCGAATCTTCCCTGGAAAGGTAAAATACCTTTGGCACAATTAATCAGTGAGAGACTAAACGGTATCCCTGTTACTTTAACAAATGACGCTAATGCCGCAGCTATCGGTGAGATGACTTACGGAGCAGCTCGTGGTATGAAAGATTTTATTGTTATCACACTGGGAACAGGTGTTGGTAGCGGTATCGTAATTGGTGGAAACTTAGTATACGGACACGACGGATTTGCCGGAGAGCTTGGACACGTTATCACACGTCGCCACGGACGGATGTGCGGATGCGGACGCGAAGGCTGTCTGGAAGCGTACACTTCTGCAACAGGAGTAGCCCGCACAGCGCGCGAATACCTGGAAAGCCGCAAAGACGAGAGTGTATTGCGCGATTTGGATCCTGCAGAAATTACGTCAAAAGACGTATATGATGCAGCGATGAAGAATGATAAAATCGCACTCGAGATCTTCCAGTTTACCGGAAACATGCTGGGTGAAGCATTTGCTGACTTTATCGCATTTTCCAGCCCGGAAGCCATTATCTTGTTCGGAGGGCTGACAAAAGCCGGCGACCTGATCATGAAACCGATCAAGGAATCATTAGAGCAAAATGTGCTGAAAGTGTTTGAAGGAAAAACAAAACTTTTATTCTCACAACTAAAAGAAAGCGACGCAGCCGTATTAGGCGCCAGCGCATTAGGTTGGGAAGTAAAAGAACCAAGCACTACAATTTAAATAATTGACAGTTGAAAATTGAAAGTTGAAAATGAATAAGAACCCATTTTCAATTTTCAATTTTTCATTTTCAATTTCATACGAAGTATGACTCTCCATCCTTTGCATCAGTTTGTTTATTGTCCGGCTTGTGGAGCTAAGGCTTTTGAGGCGCGGAATGAGAAGGCTAAGCAGTGTACTGTTTGCGGTTTTACCTATTATTTTAACCCTTCCGCCTCAGTGGCCTGTTTTATCAAGAATGCAAAAGGAGAATTATTGCTTGTCCGGCGTGCTAAGGATCCGGCTAAAGACACATTAGACCTGCCCGGAGGCTTTGCCGATATGTATGAGTCGGCCGAAGAAGTTGCCCGCCGGGAAATACAAGAAGAAACCGGACTCACCATAAGCAGCTGCCGATATCTCTTTTCCATCCCCAATGTATACCCATACATGGGCTTTAATGTTCATACATTAGACCTTTTCTTTGAATGCTATACCGACAGTTTCGACAACGCCAAAGCCAATGACGATGCCGCAAGCATCATTATCCTCCCCCCAAGCAAACTCAATCCCGAAGACTTCGGACTACAATCCATCAAAAAAGCCATCGAAAGATATTTGGGTAAATAATAATTTATATATTTGTAAAATGTATAACAAAACAGAGATATTATGACAAACTTAACTGTGGATAGAAAAAAGTATCAAGCAACAGGTCCGCTTTCTGCTCCGGCTGTATTTTCATCAAAAGAAGAACTTCAAAAAGACATTATAGAAGCTATAGGAGAAATGGAGAGGGGGGAATTAATCAACTATGAAGAAATAAAAAGCCTGCTTGAGCAATATAAATGATAGTGAAATTTACGAACAATGCCAAACTGAAACTGACCGAGATACTTAACTATTGCTTACAGGAATTTGGAAGAAATGTGACGGATCGATTCGCAGAAATAATAAAAGAAGACTTATTATTATTGGCAGCAAATCCATGCATGGGGCGCAAAGAAGATTTATTTTATCAATCAAGATATATTATTCGTTCCTTCCCGGAAGGACATTACAGGATTGTCTACTGTATAAATGATGATCAGGATGCGATTGTAATATTAACGTTCTTCGATTGTCGTCAGGATCCATTCAGTCTTGAAGCGGAAATAGAGTAAGCTTTTTAGCTAACGAGCAAAAAAATATAGCTAACGAGGAATTTTTTCCGGGACGTTAGCTATTTTTATTTACAGGCGAGCTATTCGTATTGAAAGTGAAGGCGATTAAGTCTTTTTGCCTGTTTCTTTAGCTGTAGTTTCCGTCGTTTCAATATCTTTGCAGGAGTTTTGCTCTAAATCATGCAACAATAAATAGTTGAGATACGTTATAATAATTATAGACCTTATATTAAGCGAAGGAATGATGAAAAAAGTACTAATCCCGTTGTGCCTGACAATTTTTATATTTTGTGCTCATGGGCAACGGTCGTATCAGTTTGATGTATCCAGTCGTCTGTTTACAGAGGGGAAAGAACTGTTCTATCTAAAAAACTATCCGGGATGTATTGACAAACTACAAGCCTATAAACAGCAGGTAGCTACAGACGCCACCCTGATACAGGAAACCGATTTCTTATTGGCGTATGCTGCTTTTGAGCAGGGACGTGCCAATTCAGCCGAATTATTAAAAGAATATCTGAATACATATCCTGATTCACGCCATACCGACGAGGTAAACTTCCTGATCGGCTCGGCTCACTTCGGGCGGGGCGAATATGAAAAGGCAATCTTCTTTTTCAATGATGCCAATATAGATATGCTGAGTTCCGAGCAACAGGAAGCTTACAGCTATCGCCTGGCATATTCGCTGTTGCAGACAGGGGATATGGAGAAAGCCCGGGGCTATTTTATGCGTATCAAGCAAATAGGAACCACCTATCGGGAGCCAGCCTCTTACTATGTAGCGTATATTGATTATGCCACCAAACAATATAATGAGGCATTGGTAGAATTCAGCCGCCTGAAAGAAGTTCCCGCTTACCGGGAGCAATCTCAGTACTTTATTACACAAATTTATTTTGTGCAAGGCCGCTACGACCGCGCCATTAAAGAGGGGGAAGAATTACTGACTAATTATCCGAACAGCGAAAACAATTCCGAATTGTACCGTGTGATAGGTAACTCTTATTATCGTCTGGGCGATCAGAAGAAAGCTATTGCCCAACTGGACAAGTATGTTGCCTCGACAGATAAGCCGTTGCGCGGCGATTTGTATATATTGGGTGTGTGCTACTATAACGAGGGCAATTATCCGAATGCCATCAAGTACCTGGGGCAGACAGTTACCACAGAAGATGCGTTGACTCAGAATGCTTACCTGTACCTGGGGCAAAGTTATCTGAAAAGGAACGACAAAAATAATGCCCGTATGGCTTTTGAAGCGGCTGCCACTTCTTCTTTTGACAAACAGGTGAAAGAGGCTGCTACATACAACTATGCGCTTTTGGTACACGAAACAGCTTTTACTGGTTTTGGAGAATCGGTTACTGTGTTTGAGAACTTCCTGAATGAGTTCCCTGATTCACAATATGCAGACAAGGTGAATGATTATCTGGTAGAGGTGTATCTTACCACCAAGAACTACCAATCGGCGCTTACTTCCATTGAAAAAATCAAACGTCCCAGTACCAAGATACTGGAGGCAAAGCAGGATATTCTTTTCCAGTTAGGCACACAAGCCTTCACGAATGTAAAGCTGGATGAGGCCGTAAGCCTGTTTACCCGCTCCATTGATATGGGCGCCTACAATACCGAGTCGCGTAATAATGCTTACTTCTGGAGAGGTGAATCTTACTACCGGCAGGGAGCCTATACCAAGGCAATCACTGATTATCGCACCTACCTGAATAATACCCGCCAGCGGAATACAGATATGTATGCATTGGCGTATTATAACTTGGGATACAGTTATTTTAAACAGCAGCAGTACAATGACGCACTCACGAATTTCCGGCAGTATGTAAGTCAGGAAACAAACCAGCGTTCCGAGTCGTACGCAGATGCTTACAACCGTATCGGCGATTGCCAGTTCCATAATCGCCAGTTTGCACAGGCCGAAGAAAGTTACAACCGGGCCGCCGCCGTATTACCCTCGGCCGGTGATTATGCCGTCTTCCAGAAAGGATATGTCTTAGGCCTTCAAAAGAATTACACAGGCAAGATTAACGCGATGGATAAGCTGATCAATGATTATCCGGATTCGCGCTATGTTCCTGATGCACTTTTTGAAAAGGGACGCTCTTACGTCTTGTTAGAAAATAGTCGTTCGGCTGTTACTGCTTTTGAATCACTGATGCAGCGTTTCCCGCAGAACAGCCTGGCTCGCAAAGCCAGCGTACAATTGGGCTTGTTATATTACAATGACAACCAACCGCAAAAAGCTGCCGAAGCCTATAAGAAAGTAATCAGCGCTTATCCCAATAGTGAAGAGGCGCGTGTGGCTTTGCAAGACCTGAAGTCTGTATATATCGACCTGAATGATATCAATACCTATGCCCGCTATGTCAATTCATTGGATGGTAGCGTAAAGATAGAGATATCCGAGCAGGATTCACTCACCTATATTGCAGCCGAAAGGCTATTCATGCGGGGCGATTATGATGGTGCCCGTCGCAGCCTGACTACCTATCTGCAAAACTTCCCGCTGGGAGCTTTCAGCTCTAACGCGAATTACTATCTGGCAAGTATCGCTTTCAATAAAAAAGACTATAAAGAGGCCAAACGCTTGTTCACAGCTGTAACACAAAGCGGCGATACGAAATTCAGGGAAGATGCCTGGGCGCGTAAAGCAGAGATAGAATATCTGGAAAAAGATTATACAGCAGCCTTAGAGAGCTTCAAGCGCTTGCAGCTTGTTGCGGAATCGCCTGAAAACCGGGAAGCCGCCAAGCTGGGAGTGATGCGTTGCGCACAATATACGAACCAATGGCAGGATGCCCTGATCGGAGCAAACGATTTGCTGAAAGAAAGCAAACTATCTCCGGAAGTGAAAGCGGAAGCCCAGTATGTGCGTGCCAAAGCCTATATCAGCTTGAATCAGGAAAGTAAAGCCTTGGCTGATTTGCTGGAAGTAAGCAAAGATACCCGCACGGCGCACGGGGCAGAGGCGAAATACCTGCTGGCCCAGTTGTATTACGATACCAACGAAGATAAAAAAGCGGAAGATCTGTTGATGAACTTCATAGAGAACGGAACTCCGCACCAATATTGGTTAGCTCGTGGTTTTATTGTACTGGCTGATGTATACATCCGTCAGGGAGATGATTTCCAGGCACGTCAGTACCTTACCAGTTTGCAGAACAACTATAAGGCGAATGATGACATTGCCGGTATGATAGAAAACAGATTGGCTAAACTTAAGAAATAAAGAGGACGATGAAAACGATATATAATATAAAAGCATTTTCTTTACTGGTACTGTTGACTCTTTCAGCTTCTGTGGCTTCCCAAGAGAATAACGTAAGCCGCGAAATGACGCTCGAACGTGAATACGACCCGTCTGTACAAGATGCCAACAAGGTGAATACGCTTCCGGCTGTCAAGGAACCTGTCATCAGCAAGATACCCATTGATTACTCTACATTTACCATTGCCGGCGAGCCGCAGAGAGAGTTGGATATCCTCCCTTCCGGAAGTGTTATGACAGACATGAAATATAACAACAGAAGGGGCTACCTGAACCTGGGTGTCGGTACATATCTGAACGTCAATGCAGATGCCGGATACCACATACTAAGTACCGACAAAGACCAGTTGAATATATTTTTCTCCCACCGTTCTACAAGCGGCAACCTTAAGTACGTGCAAGATAGCTGGGATAGCGTAAAAGTAAAGGCTAAACTGAATGATAATCTGGGAGGAATTAATTTCCGCCACCAGTTTGATCGTGCAGCTCTGAAGCTGGGCGCCAAATATGGCTATTCTTCATACAATTATTACGGGGTTCCCGGGCCTACTCCACAAACGTATGCCGTATTCCCGTCAAGTGAATATCCCTTGCTGGATGAAACCAGCCAGGTAAACCAACTGATCAAAATAAACGGAGGAGTTGAATCGGACGAAGATGCAGCCGTAGGCTATGTGGTAGACCTGGATTATACCAACTTCTCATACAAGTATGGTCTGAGCGAAGACAGAGACGGTATCACAGAGCATAGCATCGGAGGTAAACTGGGGCTGAGTGGCGGTTTTGGCGGTAATCAGCGGATCGGTATCGGAGCCAAGTTCAATTATTTCAATTACAGCCTGCCCTATGATAATCCGGTATTTGAGAATTATTTTGAGGGTACGTTGAATCCTTACTATACAGTAGAAGGTGATAGCTGGAAGGTAAAACTCGGAGTGAAAGCAATGCTCATTACCGGAGACAGCAGCAAGTTCTTTGTTTCTCCCGATATAGCGGCTGAGGTACTCGTAGGTACTAAAACGGTTCTATACCTGGTAGCAGACGGAGATATCGGTTCAAACAGCGCATACCAACTATCCCGCGAAAACAGGTATATCAATCCCGAAAACAGGGTAATGGCTTCGCGTACCTGGCTGGATGCCAAAGTAGGACTGAAGAGCGGAGTTGCTCCCGGCTTCTGGTTTAACTTGTTCGGAGGCTACAAAATTACCGACAAAGACTACTTCTTTATTCCTAATTTCCCTCCCCAGGGATTTGCTAACGTGAGTGATGCTCTTTCCTTAAATTCCAAACGTTTGCAGGGAGGACTGGAAATGAAGTATGCCTATCAGAATACATTTGAGATTATGCTGAAAGGCGTTTACAACAACTGGGATATCGAAGAGAAGAAGAATGCACCGGTTGAGTACAAAGCCTACGGACGCCCGGAAATGGAGTTTACCGCCGGAATCATGGTTCGCCCGATAGACGACCTGTCCCTGAACCTGGATTATTACCTGGCAACCGGACGCGAAACATACGTAAGCGGATTGAAGAATGAGAAACTGAAGAACATAAACGAGTTGAATTTCACCGGTTCCTACAATTTCAACGATACATTCGGGGCATATGTAAAGCTAAACAATCTGTTGTTCCAGAAATACGAGAAACTGTATGGCTATCCGCTACAGGGCTTTAATGTAATGGTAGGTATTAACCTTAATTTTTAAGGCTATTATAGTTTGGTCTCATACAATTTGTGAACAGAAAGGATGGCTACACCGAAGGCTACGGCTACCAGGATAATACCTACGTTCAGTAGCCCTTCGGCCTTAAAGGATAGTTTAAGCAAAATAGTAGAAACAATAAAGCCCGAATTGCGTATTACTTTGTTGAAGTGATCGGACAACTCAAAGGTAAACAGAAGCAGTAAAACTTCCGTAATAATCAAGGCTGTAAAAAAGGTATCAAAAAACGTATTATTCATTTTATACGTCAGATGGATGATGTTGTCCATACTTAAAGAACCGGCGTCTTTTATTTCGCTGAAGCTTCTGATAAAGAGGATACCAAAGAGTAATAGCAGGATAAGTGACATGATCTTTTTAGCGATTACGAATTTCCGGCTCTTTTCATCTTTACATTCGTATTCATCTGTTCGTTCAGGCTTATTGCCGCTTAGTTTGTAGAACAGGAATATCAGCAGGAATAAGGCGATTAATCCTCCAAATGTGAGTAACAATTTCTCTACTGTTTCATAATCAAAATAGCTTGAGCCTATTGGCAGATTAGCCAGATCGTCAAATATTTTGCGAACCAATATCAGTGCTATAATCTCATACTGCTTACCCAGGTAAATGGTAATGGATGTAGGCAGATAGTAGATCAGCAGGTAGATTTCGTAAAGGAGTATAATTGAAAATGGCGTATAAATAGACGAAATAGGATTCAACCCCTTGCCATTATTAGAATAGCTACTGCTTTGGATATAATTGAGATCTGCCAGTACTATCAACGTAAAATGAATAATAAACGCGATAATAGCTGTAAAGAATATGATTTTTTCAAATTGCTTTTTACTTTTTGGGGATAAAAACAGAGGGTATATTTTCTTTAAATAGGTAGATATCATTGTCTTTCGTCGGATTAATTACAGGCCTTTTACATGCCTTTATATAATAAACATTTTAGTAAGTCTGATGGTTTAAATAATAGAGAGGGTTACGAACAAAGGTAACTGATAAGTGCTAATATTTAAACGAGCCATTATGGAATACAGATTTGAAAAAGATACAATGGGAGAAGTAAAGCTTCCCATGAATGCTTACTACGGACCGCAAACCCAGCGGAGTATCAAGAACTTTAACATCGCCCGTGATATCAACCGGATGCCGAAAGAGATTATTCAGGCATTTGCAATCCTGAAGAAAGCTGCGGCTATGGCAAATATGGATGCAGGTGTGTTATCGGCTGAGAAGTGTGGATTGATTGTAAAAGTTTGCGACGAGATACTGGAAGGTAAGCTGGATGATGAGTTCCCTCTGGTGGTTTGGCAGACCGGTAGCGGCACACAGAGCAATATGAATGTGAATGAAGTAATAGCCAACAGGGCACATGTATTGCAAGGAGGAAAGCTGACTGACAAAGAGAAGGTATTGTCGCCCAATGATGACGTAAACAAGTCTCAGTCGTCTAACGATACATTCCCTACGGCTATGCACATTGCGGCCTATAAGATGCTGACGGAAGTGACGATTCCGGCTGTTATCCGGCTGCGTAATACCTTTGCCCAGAAGAGTCTGGCCTTTATGGATATCGTGAAGATAGGGCGTACGCACTTTATGGATGCTACTCCGCTTACGCTGGGGCAGGAGTTCAGCGGCTATGTATCGCAACTGGAGCATGGCATACGGTCTCTGCAAGATACGCTTCAGCACCTGGCAGAGCTGGCCTTGGGAGGTACGGCTGTAGGAACAGGAATCAA
This sequence comes from Parabacteroides sp. PH5-46, assembly GCF_029892785.1. Taxonomy (GTDB): domain Bacteria; phylum Bacteroidota; class Bacteroidia; order Bacteroidales; family Tannerellaceae; genus DFXE01. Next base: position 133,233 of record NZ_JARXXA010000010.1, on the reverse strand, counting down.
TACCCCGGATAATTACGATAAGCAGGTGGCAAAAAGAATTGCAGAGCTTAGCGGTTTACCCTTTGTAACAGCTCCGAATAAGTTTGAAGCTCTGGCAAGCCATGATGCTATTGTATCTACGCATGGGGCGTTGAAGGGTATTGCTGTTAGCCTGATGAAGATAGCCAACGACATACGGATGCTCAGCTCAGGCCCACGCTCCGGTATCGGCGAAATACATATCCCGGAGAATGAGCCCGGCTCTTCCATTATGCCGGGAAAGGTGAACCCTACGCAGTGCGAGGCACTTACAATAATTGCCGCCCAGGTAATGGGTAATGACGTGGCTGTATCGGTAGGCGGAGCCACCGGGCATTTTGAATTAAATGTATTTAAACCGATGATTATATACAATTTTTTGCATAGTGCCCGTTTATTAGGAGAGGGATGTAATAGTTTTAACGAGCATTGCGCGTCAGGCATTGAGCCTGTCAGGGAGAATATCCGTAAGCACCTGGATCATTCGCTGATGCTTGTTACGGCTCTTAATACCCGGATCGGTTATTACAAGGCGGCAGCCATTGCCAGCCGGGCGTATAAAGAGAATAAGACCTTGAGGCAAGCGGCCATTGAAACAGGATTTGTTACTGCCGAAGAGTTCGACGAGTGGGTAGATCCTTCAAAAATGGTTGGCAAGCTGAACGGTAGGAAAAGATAAATATGGTATGATTGAAAACGGCGTGATGATGCAGTTCTTTGAATGGAACCTGCCGAATCACGGGAAACTTTGGAGCATATTAAGGGAAGAAGCCTCTCGTCTGCACGCGTTGGGTATAACAGCCGTGTGGATACCTCCCGCTCACAAAGCAATCTCACAGGGCGATGCGGGCTATGCGGCTTACGACTTGTACGATCTGGGGGAGTTCTGGCAGAAAGACACGATACGAACCAAATATGGCAACAAAGAGGAGCTGAAAAAGATGATAGAAGAGCTCCACAAATACAAGATTAACGTTTATCTCGATGCCGTTATGAACCACAAAGCCGGAGCCGACTTTGCCGAAACCTTTAAGGTACGGGAAGTAAATCCCATTCAGCGGAAAGACTTTATCGGCGAAATCGAAGAAATAGAAGGCATGACCGGTTTTACCTTTCCCGGGAGGTACCGGCATTCCTCCTTCAAATGGAACTGGGAGCACTTTACCGGAGTAGACTATGACAAGCGGACAGGAAAAAAAGGCATCTTCCTGGTGTCGGGAAACGACAAGCAATGGAGCGAAGCTGTAGACGACGAAAACGGGAATTACGACTTCCTGATGTTTGCTAATCTGGATTTTAATCACCCCAAAGTGGCCGACGAAATGATCAAATGGGGGATATGGGTTACCCGTGAGCTAAACCTCGACGGTATGCGCCTGGATGCCATTAAACACATCAATAGCCATTTCATAAACGAGTTTCTGAAAGCCTTGCGGGAAGAGTTTGGAGAGCAGTTTTATGCCGTAGGCGAATACTGGAAGCGTGATGTAGAAACGCTTGAAAGCTATCTTGATAAACTCTCTTTCTCCCTGGATTTATTTGACGTTCCGCTGCATTATAACCTCTTTGATGCTTCCCGTTTGAAAGGGAGCTATAATCTGGCTAACCTGCTGGAGGGGACCTTGGTTTCCCGCCATCCCAAACGAGCTGTTACCTTTGTAGACAACCATGATTCGCAAAAGGGAAGTTCCCTGGAATCGGAAATAGAAGCCTGGTTCAAGCCGGCGGCTTATGCTCTGATCCTCTTGATGAAGGATGGCTACCCCTGCCTTTTCTATGGCGACTATTATAGCATAGGAGGTAAGATCTCCCCTCACCACCCAATACTCAAGCGTCTTGTCGAAGTCAGAAGGTTATACGCGTATGGCGATCAGCTAAACTACTTCGACCATCCCAATACCGTAGGCTTTGTGCGTCTGGGAGACGATGAGCATCCCGCTTCAGGAGTAGCTTTGCTAATCTCAAACGGAGCAGACGGCGAGAAGCGCATGTACGTCGGTAAGCACCGGGCAGGCGAGCGCTGGAGCGAAGTAACAGGCCATATCTCCCAAGAGGTCGTTATCGACGAAGAAGGCTATGCCACCTTCTATGTGCCGGGTGGTCAACTAGCCGTATGGATCAGCGAATCAGAAAGTAGTATTCATCCGCAAGACGAAAGTACGTGGAGCTGAAACGTCCATCGGGCGCAGGCTGTACTCCTTATTGAACACATTATTTACGCTGGCTTGCAGGTAGATGTTCTTGCTCAGTTCAAAGCCCAGGCGCAGGTCCATGGCAAAATATCCTTTGTTTTTATCTGTCCAGTAATCATGCAGTCCGGAGAAGATAATCCCCCGGGCGTAGTCCATAATGTCAGGATGATCTTTTATACGTTCGTCTACCATAAAGTAGTCTACGGCAAGTGTTTTGCTCTTCCAGGTAATGTTGGTACCAAGGCTGAACCTCTTCCAGTACAGGTCGAACACGCCTTTTACGGAGTGCTTTTGGCGGTATTTCAGGTATTTCGAGGTATTTGATTTGGACTTCATTGCCAGCAGGTCGGTATTGGCTTCTTCTGCGGCATTTATCTTGTCGGCATCTACGTCTATCGGTTGCAGGAATACGTATCCCATATTGTAGGTCATTTTCACAGAGGGACTGATGTTCCATAGGCCATTGATCGAGGCGTCCACCCCGTATATCCGGGCGCGGGAGATGTTCTCAAAGCGGGTTCCTATGCCCGGCATCTGCCCGTTTGTAATCATCGTTACTACATCCATCAGGTTGGTTACATACTCGAAGGTATTGTTGTTGAACAAGCCAAACTGAAACTCAATCATGTCTTTATAGTAATTGTAAAAGCCTGCCACATCCAGGTAGCCCATAAAGTTGCCAATCTTGTATCCCTGCTTGATACCCAGCTCGGCATTAAAACCTTTTTCAGCTTTCAGTTGTTCGTTGGGATAGGCAGCTACGCCCCCGATATCCCGGTAAACATACTTCTCCATAATAGAGGGATAGCGGTATCCCTGTCCTACGGATGCCCGGATAAAGCTGTGCTCTGCCAACTCATAGTTCAAACCTCCCCGCAAGATAGGTTTGAAGGGCACTTCCACGCCGAATACCTTTGTCTCGGCTTCCTTGTATTGCTCGTCTACCCGGTAGTACTCCAAGCGCATCCCCAACGAGGCGGTCAGCCGGTCGAAGAACTTCCGGTCGTATTGGGCAAACAGCCCTATATTGTCGCTCTTGTGTAATCCGCTAACGGGTGAATCGTTGTAAATATGCTCAAACGTAGCTCCGGTGGTAAGTTGCGCATTGTCATACTTCTTGCTGAACTGGTAATCCAGGAAATACGAAGTCGTATTATCAGCCGGAGAGCTATTGTCTTTTCCATTGCCTGTTACAGCATTTAAGGCCCAGGGAATCAGTTCCGAATTGTCGGAGAATGAAGGAAGCGGTGTATTTCCCATAATCCAGGAGATCAGGTCTACATAATCAGCCGGTTCTGCCTTGGGAAAATAGTAGTTACCCAGCTTCTCTACCTCTTTGGCGGCTCCGCCAAAATAGCCGTTCATGATGTCGCCCAGATGCGGTATAAATTTGGGCAATAGGGTAGTAGTCGGGTTTTGAATCATATCCACCAGATCGGGAATGGCATCGTAATTGAAACCCATCTTGTCGGCTATCTGGACGATAGACTTGTCGGTACGCCTGGACTTGATGTTGTCTGCCTTGTGGTAGATACGTCCTTTCAGCCGGTGGGTCGTATTATTATTCATGTTGGAATAATTGACGAAGGGGTCGATATAAAAGCTGTTTCCCTGCCGTCCCATACTGGCCAGTGGCGATTGTGTGTAGGCTTCCTTCGCCGACCGCCAGATAAAGAAGCTGGCATAATCGTTCGACAGGAAGTTGCCGTTCAGCCCGTAATTCAGCCCGTGAACGTTCGGATCGTGGTAGGTGATATTCCCTCCCAGGCGAAGCCGTTTGTTATAGTTTCCTTCGCGGTATCCTTCATCTGTAAAGAGATTCAGACTGCCCGATACATCAAAGTTGTTGATTCTTCGTGAGTGCGAAATGTCCAGCCCGTTGTAGATCGGGTTGCGGATGCCGGAAAGCACATTCCGGCGCAGGAAGGGTTCTACCTCGTATTTTCCGTCGCTCCAGAAGTCGTCTCCCCACCATTTATACCCTTCGTTTTTCGGATTGGCGTATATCCCGATATAAGCATTCGCCCGGGTTTTAGGATCTAAGCCGGGACGGGCGGTCCGCACGTTGATCAGCCCGTTCAGCGCCGATGAACCATACAATACAGAGGAGGCTCCTTTGATTACCTCTACCTGTTCGATATTCTCCATCGGTATCATATTCCAGTTGATCTCTCCTACGGCAGGAGTCAGGATAGACATCCCGTCTACCAACACCTGGCTGCGGCTACCCACACCGTAAGTCCAGCCGCTTCCGCCACGGATGGAAGGTTGCTTGTCGGTCACATCTACCCCCGGCATGGTATTCAGTACAGCGCTCAGGTCTGTAGGGTTTTGCCGGGCAATTTCGGGTGCTTTCAGCACATCCATGGAGACTATTACTTCGCTGATTTTCTGCTCGTAACGCCCTACGCTCACCACCACTTCGTCCATCAGGTTGGATTGCAGTTTCATGGGGATATTCAGGGTAATGTCCTGCCCGCGTTTAACAATCAGTGGCCGGGATTCGGTTTCATACCCCAGATAACTGAACGTAAGCGTCAGGCTCCCAGCCGGAATATCCAATTCGTAGCGCCCGTCCATATCACTGATAGAGCCCTTTGTCGTCCCCTTATCCTTATAGTAAATATTAACCCCCGTCAGCGGTTCTTCGTTGGAAGCGTCATATATATACCCTTTAACGTTTTGTGCATCAGATAAATGAGGTATAAGTAGAAGCAGAATAATAACCAAGTAATTTTTCATATCACTCTCTTTTTTCAAAAAATAACCCATGCAAAGATAAACGTATCTTTCAAATTTGATTCGACTATTTTTATACGAAACTGGTTTTCTTGGCATTATTCTCCAAACCCCTGTTCTTTACTTTTTCGCAAGCTGATACCTTTTTTACTGTAAAGGTACCTTCAAAATAATTTAGACGTACCTCTAAATCAAATTAGACGTACCTCTAAAATAATTTACACCTACCTCTAAATGAATTTAGACGTACCTCTAAATTATTTCTGGATATGAATAGAGGAAATTGTTTACGTTTGTTGAGCTGAAACAAAGGCGTATAAGAAGTTCTCTCAGCAGATTATCTTAGGAGCGGAAACGGCTTCTGCAGTGAGCTTGCGTGAGGTGTATAAATTTCCGGTAGAGCGGAGAGCTGGGAAACAGTGCTTCAGACGGAGCATTGACAAGCCTGGCATGTCAGAAACGCTACGCCTGATGTGGATGGGTACCCGCTACGAGCCGGGCACATTAATGGTAATTGTTTATGATAAAGACGGAAATGCTGTGGCGGAAAAAGAGGTGAATGGATCAGTGAATAGGAGTATATAATAGTGATGTCGGCGCGTATTCACTACGAACCGACATCCTTGCTTTGTGTTGATTGATGAAAAGTAGCAGCAGGAAGGCGTTGCATGGGCTTCCCACTACTGTGTCTTTAATAGGACAGAATACTCTTGAAGCGTCCTGTTTCTGTTAATGTTGCAATGCTTTGTTTCCCCTCATTGCTGAAATAGAAGAGATATGCAACTTCTTCGTTGTTCTCTTTTATTTTAGTACTTTGAACGTTTTTTGATCCATACTTTGAATTTTTGAAACTATCCATTACTACTATAGGGACATTGGTTTCTTCTACATTCCAGATGGTACATATCCAAAGGGAAGTAGAATCGAATGCTACAATTTTATACGTTCCGGACTCTGAAATACCTACTTTCATACCCAGTGAGTCGTACCATAAGTCGAGGAATGCCGGATTGTTAAATGATGAGGTAACAAAATCCGTTATTGCGGCAGGAATACTAACTGGTGAGTCTACGAAATTATAGTCGTGAGCGATTGTCTTGATAAAATCGCCTCCGGTAGAAAAATAGAGGTTATATGAGCGATTATTCTTTTCAGCCTCTAGTACATAAATGTCTTCAAAGTCTTTGCGTTTGAGAAGGCTTCTGCTTTCAATTTCATATTCGGTAAAACTGTCCTCTTTTAGTGCAATGGATACTTCTTTGTGTAATTCCTCCGCTGTTACGGAAACTTTACTTAACACCCATTCTCCACTTGGCTCAAACCAGGCATTTATCGTTTTAGATAATTCTGTAAAATCTGCAACATAATAGGTTTCATTATTACTCCATACAATATCTTTAGCATAGGGATACTTAGTATCGAATGCTCTCAAGACTTCTTCATTGGGGGTAATTCGTGATGTAATCTCCGGTTCGTTAGTGCTTTTGTTATCGCTGTCAATAGTACAGCTAAACAATAGTAAAACAAAACAAGGGAGTGTAAAAAACAATAAATTTTTCTTGGTTCTCATACAAATTTAAATTGAAAAACGTTAATATATTCGATAGTTAAATCATTTCATCATCATGCTACGGCTTATTCGGTTTTGCATTATAGTGCCGTACTCTTATATAGAAACACAACTTATAGATAAAAAGTTTAAGAAATAAAGAAGAAATATCATAAAAAATCAAAACCGAACACAGTGTTCGATTCTGAACATTCGATTTGACTCTCTGTGTGCACATAATCAGGCGTTTGTGTTTTTGGCATAGCATTTGTCTTTTTAGGAGTGATTCAAAAAAAACAATCATTATATGGATAGAGAGATATCAAAAGAGGTACGCAGGAAAGAGCAACGGACGCAGATTTTTAAGATTGTAGCCGGGCTGGGAGGAGGTATTGTAATCATAGCTTTGCTGATTTCGTTACTGCAAACCAGCCTGAGTCGGAAAGACCTACAGTTTTCTATAGTTGATAAAGGGCTGATAGAAGTATCGGTAAGTGCCTCGGGGAAGGTTATTCCGGCTTTCGAAGAGATTATTAACTCCCCGATTAATTCACGGATTGTAGAAATATACAAAAGGGGAGGAGATTCTGTAGATGTAGGAACTCCTATCCTGAAGCTGGACCTTCAGACAGCGGAAACAGAATATAACAAATTGCTGGACGAAGAGCAGATGAAGCGTCTTCAACTGGAGCAGTTACGGGTCTCTAACCGGGGCAAGCTCTCTGAAATGGAAATGAAACTGAAAGTATCCCGTATGGAGCTGAACCGCAAAGAGGTAGAGCTACGCAACGAACAGTACCTGGACAGCCTGGGTGCCGGAACCACCGATAAAGTACGACAGGTAGAACTGAGCTACAATGTAGGACAACTCCAACTGAATGAAGACGAACAGAAATATACAAACGAACAGGCCTTGTCTGAAGCCGAACTGAAAGTAAAAGAATTGGAACTAAGCATCTTCCGCAAGGAGTTGGCCGAAATGAAACGCACCCTGGAAGATGCGCAGATACGCTCTCCGCGCAAAGCCATCCTTACATATGTAAACAATGAAGTAGGCGCCCAGGTACAACAGGGTAATCGGGTGGCTATCGTTTCCGATCTGTCTCATTTTAAGATAGAAGGAGAAATAGCCGATACCTATGGCGACCGGATTGCCCCGGGAAGCAAAGCGGTAGTGAAGATAGGCAACGACAAGTTGAATGGTGTAGTAAGTGATGTAACTCCTCTGTCCAAGAATGGTGTGATTTCTTTCACCGTACAACTGGAAGAAGACAACCACCGGAGGCTCCGATCCGGCTTAAAGACTGATGTATATGTGATGAATGCCATCAAAGACGACGTGTTGCGTATCAGCAATAGCTCTTACTATATAGGCAAGGGTGAGTATGAACTGTTTGTAGTAAACGACAATCAGTTAATCAAGCGAAAAGTGCGTTTAGGCGACAGTAACTTTGAGTATGTGGAAGTTGTAGAAGGTTTGCAGCAAGGAGACGAAGTAGTAGTTTCTGACATGAATAACTACAAAGAGAAAAACAAACTGAAACTTAAATAATGATGATTAAACAATACTTTAAACAGGCTCTACAAATGCTGAAGGAAAGCCCTTTGGTGAGCACAATTTCTATACTGGGGACAGCACTTTCCATTGCTGCTATCATGGTAGTTATCTTGATTTACCAGATACAGCTGGCCGCTTATTCCCCCGAGATCAGGAGGGAACGGATGCTTTATATCAACGCTACCCAATCCCAGGCGAAAGACTCGAATGGTATGCGGAACAGGGGAAGTATGTCTACTGAAGTGGTGAAAGAATGTTTTTATGCGTTGGAAACGCCTGAAGCTGTTACGGCTATAGCTTCCGACAAGCGCCCGATATCTTTGCCAGGCAAACGTTTATACAAGGAATATTCCATTAAATCAACAGATCACTACTTCTGGAAAGTATTTGACTTTCACTTTCTGAAAGGCAGAGCCTTTAGCGAAGCAGACTTTCAGTCGGGTATCCGGACAGCTGTAATCAATGACCGGCTGGCATATGAATTGTTTGAAACAACTGATGTAGTGGGACAAACTGTTTCGCTGGACTTTATGCATTATACAATCTGTGGAGTGGTGAAAGAAGTGAGTAATGCCGCTACAGACGCGTATGCCGACATCTGGCTTCCTTATACTACCGACGAAAACCTGTTGCCGGTGCGCCACAGCGAGGGAATACCCGGTGAGTTCAATGTCTGTATATTGGCGAAAAAAAAGGGTGATTTTGAGGCAATTCGCAATGAATTGGAACGACGGAAAGCTCAATATAATGCCAACAAAATAGAGTACGAAGTTGGCTTTCTGGAAGGGACTCTAACCCGTATGGATATAGCGATGGGAAGTACTGGTTTTAAACGTGTAAAGCCTAGTGAATTCTTGACTGAAACGGGTGCTTTGCTACTCTTTTTGCTGCTGGTTCCGGCGCTTAACCTGAGCGGAGTAGCTCAGTCGTCTGTCCAGCGAAGGAGAAGTGAGATGGGCGTAAGAAAGGCTTTCGGTGGAACGAACCGGAAACTGCTGTTTCAGATACTGTGTGAAAATCTGGTGATAACCTGTATTGGTGGGATCATCGGTTTTGCATTCTCTTTCCTGCTTTTACTGGCTTGCCGCAGCTTCCTGCTTCCCAACGAGCCGATGCTCACAATGGATATGCTACTACAGCCTGCCACATTACTGATTGCACTACTCTTTGTGCTGTTGATGAATATATCAAGTGCCTTTTTCCCGGCTTTCCGAATATCCCGTCAGCCGGTGGTAGATTCGTTAAAAGAAATAGAATAATAATCTGAAAATAAGGATATATCATGTTGAAACAGATATTCAAAATAATATGGAAACAGCGTCGCACCAATAGCTGGATCTTTGCGGAACTTCTGATCGTGATGGGTGTACTCTGGTTTATGGCAGATCAATTACTGGTTGATACCCATACCTATAACCTTCCGCTGGGATACGATATACAGAACACCTGGCGTTTGAAACTGGGAAACCTGAATAGCCAGGCACCAGGCTATGTGTTGCCGGAAGAGAAGACCACTTCAGAAACAGATGACTTACTGAGACTAATGGATCAGATCCGCCTGAGCGAGGAGGTAGAAGAGGTATGCGCTACCTATTTCTCCTGTCCTTACTCATTCGGCAATTCGTGGACAAGCATTGAGCCGATAGATGGGGATACGACAGGGCTTTCTTCCGGTTCGTTTCATGTACGGCGGGTTACACCGGAATACTTTACGGTTTTCCGTGTTAATGATAAGCAGGGAAATTCCATTATTCCACAGTTGAGTGTAACTGAGGGTTCGATGGTGATATCGGCAGATCTGGAGAAGAAGTTTTTTGGAGCACAAAGCGGCAAAGGACGCAAGCTGCGATATCCCGGATCGGAAGAAGAGATACCTGTAGTAGCTGTAAGTGAGCCTATACGGAATTCTGATTACGAAATAAGTGAACCATGTCTTTATACAGTCCTGGTAGGGAGCGGACTAAGGGAGAATGTGGATTACTTTAGCGCTTCTAAGGCTGAACTGTGCGTAAGGCTGAAACAAGAGATGAGCCCGGAAGACATGAACCGCTTTCTGGAATCGATAAGCGAGCGCCTGACGGTAAACAATCTCTATGTATATGGGGCGAAATCGTTTAAGGATCAGCGATATGATATGATAAAGACGTATGAAAGAAAGAGTAAAATCAAAGTTTCGCTAATGGCCTTCATGCTCATCAACGTATTCTTCGGTATTATCGGTACGTTCTGGCTGCGTACCCAGTACCGAAGAGGAGAGATTGGTTTGCGTGTGGCAGTAGGCTCCAGTAAAGGAGGAATCTACCGTTTTATGAATATAGAAGGCGTTTGCTTGTTGATTACCACCTTGCTACCTCTTCTCTTTTTTGTGGTCGGGATGATCTCGGCAGATCAGATAGCCAGCGATCGCTTGTCGTTATCTCTCTGGCGCTTAGTAACTGTAACGATAGCTTCTTATCTGCTGATGGGCGGTATGATTTGCCTGGGTATCTGGCTACCGGCACGAAAAGCAGCCTCCCTTCCCCCGGCTGAAGCACTACGATATGAATAATAATCATTAAAATAAAAAGTCATGATCAAATTAACGAATTTACAGAAGATTTATCGCACGAAAGAAATTGAAACGGTAGCATTAGAGAACGTAAACCTAGAGGTGAAACAAGGTGAGTTCCTGTCTATTATGGGACCGTCGGGTTGCGGAAAGTCAACCCTTTTGAATATTATGGGCTTACTGGATGCCCCTACTACCGGAGTGGTAGAGATAGACGGAATTAATACCGTTAGCATGAACGATAAAGAGCAGGCTGCTTTCCGTAACCATCAGTTGGGCTTTGTGTTCCAGAGCTTTCACCTGATCAACTCCCTCAATGTACTGGACAATGTGGAACTTCCCCTGTTGTATCGCAAGGTATCAGCCTCAGAACGTAAGAAGGCTGCACAGGCTGTGTTGGAGAAAGTAGGCTTAAGCCATCGTATGAAGCATTTCCCCACCCAATTATCCGGTGGACAGTGTCAGCGTGTAGCCATCGCCCGTGCTATTGTAGGAGCTCCTAACATCATACTGGCGGATGAGCCGACCGGTAACTTAGATAGTAAAATGGGTATCGAAGTAATGGATATCCTGCACAAGCTGAACAAAGAAGACGGACGTACCATCGTGATGGTAACGCACAACGAGCACCAGGCCAAGCAAACCAGCCGCACCATCCGCTTCTTCGACGGACGACAAATTCAATAAGTATGTACAAGCAGTATTTCAAACAGGCAATAGCCACTATCCGGGAAAATCCGTTGGTTAGTTTTCTGACCATTTTAGGGACAGCTTTGGCTGTAGCTATGATGATGGTTCTGGTCTTGGTTTACCAGGTGAAGACAGCCTCTTTTGCCCCTGTTTCCGAGCGGCATCGTATGCTTTATGTTAGTGCTATCGAGGGGCTTAACGATAAGAATGCCGGGTTTAGGGGAGGAGCTTTGGGATACCGTATTATAAATGAATGTTTTTACCCGATGACTACCCCTGAAAGTATCACAGCTGTAGGGGCACATGTCCGGCAGAAACAGACAAGCGCTCCCGGAAGTAAAACCGTGCGTGAATGTGATGTGCGTGAGACAGATGCTGCTTTCTGGAAGGTATTCGACTTCCGCTTTCTCAACGGAGTCCCCTATACGCCGGAGATGGTTACTTCAGCTATTCCTGTAGCAGTAGTCAGTGAGCGGGTGGCTCGCGAGTTTTTCGGTACCACTCAGGTAGCAGGATTAAGCATTCAGCTGGACTTTGTAGACTACCGGATACAGGGCGTTGTAGCATCGGTGAGCGAGGCTGTCAGTGAGGCATATGGCGAAATATGGATTCCTTATACCTTGAACCGGGATATTATGAGCGGCGGCATGGTAGAGGGCATAGGAGGGCAGTTACAGCTTTGTATGTTAGCGAAGTCTACAGCTGATTTTGACGCAATCCGCCAGGAGGCGCAAAACCGGGTAGCTACCTTTAATACCGGGCAGAAGGAGTTTCTTGCCAATATATGGAAGCAACCCCTTAGCAGCACACAACAGATGTTTTACTATGCCCCGGAAGACCGCATGCACGGCAACTTTAGCGGTATGCTATCCTTGGCAGCTTTATTTCTGTTTCTCCCGGTATTCAACCTGTTGGCAATGATGTTTTCGCAGATGCAGAAACGAAACCCTGAGTTTGGCCTCCGGAAAGCCTTTGGGGCAACGACCAAGGATATTGTAGGACAAATACTGGCCGAAAACTTTATCATTACACTGTTGGGTAGTATCATCGGGCTATTTCTATCTTTTCTATTCTTTTATATTACAAAAGATAGCCTGCTTCAACGACCGGATGTCAATCTCCAGTTGTCGATGATATTTAAACCGGCTTTGTTTGCTGCAGCCTTATTGACTTGCTTGGTCATCAATCTTTTGTCTACTACTTTTCCGGCTTGGAGAACCTCTCGGGCTGAAGTGGTTGACTCTCTGAATACAAACATCTAAACAATTCGTCCAATGATAAAGCAACTATTTAAACAGATATGGGTAGAACGTAAACAGAATGCCTGGTTGTTGATTGAATTGGCTGTTGTATTCTTTTTCCTTCTATTGATGACTGACTTCTTGTGGGTTAAGCTGAAAAACTATATGGAGCCTAAAGGCTTCAACATAGAAAACACCTATATGATGAAGCTAAAAATGCTGGAGCCTATTGCGCAACATTATGTGAACCCGGAAGAGATAACCCAAACATCTGTTGAGGATTTATTTACTATTGTGGAGCGAATCAAGCTACACCCGGATGTAGAAGTAGCCTCCGTTTCCCTCTTTTCAGAGCCGTATTCGATGGGCGGATTCTGGATTGGCTTACGGGCAGACAGCATACAAACACCTTCGGTACGAAACCGGATGGTAACACCTTCTTATTTTGATGTGTTTCAGATCCGAACCCCTGATGGTAAGCCTATTCAGGTACAGGAAACCGGATATAGCCAACTGGTACTGACCGAAGATATAGGTGAACTACTTTTCGGAGAGGCCGATCGGGCCATCGGACAGGAAGTGTTTTTTGAAGGCTTTGAAGGCGAAATCCCTCAGCCAAATAAGATAGCACAGGTTTGCAACCTACTAAAACGGCAGGACTTCTATCCATACGAAGGAGCTTATTTTGAGATGCTTTCTACTTCTAAGTATGAAGAGTGGGTAAAGAACAATGATATCACATGGACGAATATCTGTCTTCGTATCCGCCCTGGAAGCGCCCGGCATTTTGAAGAGCATTTCATATCGGAAATGGGTGATCGCTTGAGGGAGAATAACCTGTATGTAGCTTCGATAGTCTCATCCGACAAACTGCGGGATGATGTAGTAGGTAAGATGATACGCGAAGACGTGTTGCCTATGACCTATGTTATGATATTTGTGCTCATCACTGTATTTATGGGTGTATTCGGAGCTTTCTGGTTACGTACCCGGCAGCGTCGGGCTGAGATCGGTATCCGTATGGCGATGGGAGCGAATAATACAGTCGTCTGGCGTTCTATTCTTGTAGAAAGCCTTTGCTTAGTGTCGCTTATCATCATACCCGCCTTTCTGGTTTACCTGAATATGCTTAATGCAGATATACTGGATACCTGGCGCCTGCCCTTTACGGCCGGACGTACCTTAATAGCCTTAGGATCGGCTCTGCTTATCATGTGCGTAATTGTAATAAGCGGTACCTTCTGGCCTGCCAACCGGGCAGCCTCCATACAGCCGATAGATGCTTTACGCGATGAATGAATTATAACGATTAACGGTTAAAAATATGTTGCTTTACTTCAAACAAGCCTGGAACCTGATTCGTCAGGAAAAACTGTTCAGCTCGATATACATCATCGGGACAGGACTTTCTATAACCGTAGTGATGGTGTTGGCGATTGTTTACTATATCAAGATTGCGAATATCTACCCTGAAACAAACAGAAGCCGTTTGCTTAGTGTCAAATACGCAGAAGTTGTTAAAGATGATGGTGGTATGAATGCTTATTACCTGTCACTACAAACGATTGAAACTTGTTTCTACCCGCTACAGGGTGCAGAAGCCGTTTCAGCTGTTTATGAGGCATCCAACGAATCATTCGTCCAGCCGGAAGGGAGTGCAGAGCAGATTCCTGTCAAAATAAAGTATGTAGATACCGGATTCTGGAAAGTTTTTAATTTCTCCTTCAGAGGAGGCAATCCTTTTACGGAAGCTGACATGCAGTCGGGTATGCAAACGGCTGTTATCGCCGAGACATTTGCACGCCGGATATTCGGTTCGGTTGATGTAGTAGGGCGAACGATCAGTTTAGACTTCCGTCCGTTCAAAATATGTGGAGTAGTAAAGGATGTATCATATGCAACAGTAAACACTTACGCTCAAGTATGGGTACCGTATACATCCATAGAAGATATTGAGTTGGAAGAAACTGATACGAATGGTTGTCTGGGAGCATTTACAGCTTATATATTAGCTTCGTCGGAGGGAGATGTAGAGCAGGTGCAGGCAGAAGCAAAAGAGAATATACGTAAATTTGATTCTACCCTGGAAGGAGCTACTTTTTCCATTAAAGGTCAGCCGGACAAACAATGGCAAAGCGCTATCCGCGAATGGAATACGAGAGACGATTTCACCAAGGAACTACTTCAGTATGGAGTCCTTATTCTTATTTTACTCCTTGTTCCGGCTGTAAGTCTGTCTGGAATGGCTGATTCACAAATGGAGAAACGCTTGGCAGAAATAGGCATCCGACGCTCATTTGGTGCTCCTAAATATACGCTGATGAACCAATTGGTAGCAGAGAACCTCTTTTTTACTTTGCTTGGAGGGCTATTAGGCTTGATTCTTTCTTTTTTAATCGTTTATCTGGCACAAAACTGGATCTTACAAATAGGAATGGATAGTGTCATGTTTGAAGGAATGCCTCCTGAAGGGACGCATAGCATTATGAAACCATCTATGATGATCAATTTCAACATATTCTTTATTGCCTTGGGTATTTGTGTCGTGTTGAATTTACTTATAACTGTTCTGCCGGCTTGGAGAGCTTCCCGGAAAGAAATTATTTATTCACTTAATGCAAAATGAGCCTTATGTTGTGGAGTATATGTAAACAAATACTGAACCGTAAAAAAAGTAATGGATGGATACTCCTTGCTCTGTTGCTGGTTTTTTGCCTGATCTGGTTTATGGTTGATTTCTTTTTTGTGTTGGAATACAACAAAAGTCTGACTTCTCACCGGGATCTGAATAATACCTATTATATAGAGTTGGGAACTTTGGCAAAAACCCTGCCTGAATATAAAGAAGCTGAAGCCGAACCATCGGCCGGTATCGCCAACCTGTATCGCATCGTAAACCGAATTAAAGAATATCCTGATGTCGAATCAGTTGCTTTATGTCAGAGCTTTTCTTCCTTACCGGGAGTAGGCAGTTACAACGGGAGCGAATACAGGAGTGCTACAGACAGCACTAAAAGAGCCGGTATCCAGCGGATAACATTTATCCCCGAAGAAGATTATTTCCGTGCTTTCCGCCATACATCGAATCAGGGAAAAGCCATCTCATTAACTGATTTCGACTGGGGAAACCCATCAGCAGTTTTGATCTCCCAGATGGTGGCAGAACGTCTTTTTCCCGGAGAATCAGCCATTGGAAAAACAATTGAAACAAGTTATAAAAGTCCGGACGCACCACGAGACCAACACCTGGTTGTAGGTGTGCTTGATGATCTTAAACGTTTTAACTATAATCGCCCGCAAGGGATTATATTCTTTCCGCAGCGTATCTCCGAACAAAACTATAATTACATTTATATAGCGATACGTTCCAAAGAGCATATCCCGGCTTCGCGCTTCATTCCGGCATTCAAAAAGCAAATGAGCAGTAACCTCCGTGTAGGGAATTACTATCTGAAAAATGTCAAATCTTTGGTTGCAATGGAAAAGGAAACCAACAATGCAATGACTAACATGGTACGTTCGCTGTCCGGATTGATGCTGTTTTTCCTCATCAACATCACCTTATGTGTGCTGGGTACCTTCTGGTACAGAGTGAATGTACGGAAAGAAGAAGTAGGTATTCGCCGGGCTATGGGATCCAATGAAGCCGGAATAAAGAAACTGTTTGTCCTGGAAGGAATCATATTGCTCACCCTTATTCTCATACCTGCCATGATCATAGAGTCTCAGTTTATCGCTGCCGGGCTGATCTCTACATTGGGACAAAGTAATAGTTCATACGGCGATTATTTACCCGATCATACCATCGTTCGCTTTCTGATTACAAATGCTATCACCTGGTTATTATTAGCGGCTATAGTTGTATTGGCAATCTGGTATCCTGCCCGCTCAGCCAGTCGCATAAAACCCGTTGAAGCACTCAAAGATGAATAATTATGTATAAAACTTACTTCAAACAGGCTTGGCAGCTGATGAAGCAGAACCGCTTCTATAGCGCTATATATATTGCCGGAACAGGGCTTGCCATAGCCTTGGTGATGGTGATAGCTATCGTCTATCATATCAAGACAGCAGACATAGCACCGGAGGTAAACAGGAGCCGTTTGCTGCTGAATGAGAGCGGGACTGCAAAGAAGAAGGATGGTAGCAGAACGATTAATTATTCACTTTCCTACCAAACATTGAAGGAATGCTATTATAGCTTGAAGAGTCCTGAGCTTGTAGCGGCTTCTGTTTCTGTAGGTCAGGTAAAGCGTCTTTTGGGAGATATCTATCTTTCTATTCCGGGTAGTAAAGATAAATATACAGCCGATATAAGTGGCACAGATGCAGACTACTGGCAGGTTTTTAGTTTTTCTTTTCTTGAAGGCAAGCCTTACAATACGGAGGAGTTTGAAAGCGGCTATCATAAGGCAGTACTCACGGAGGGGATGGCACGAAAGCTATTTGGAAGTGTGTCGGAAATTTCCGGTAAAAGTTTTTTGATTAATGATATAGAGTATGTAGTAGGAGCTATCGTAAAAGACATATCACCTGCTATGACAATCACATATGCCGATCTATGGATCCCATTCACATCTATGCCGGTATTTACTCGGACGGAAGAATATGAGAACATTGTTGGGCCGATACGTGCTTATATTCTGGCTCATAAACCTTCTGATTTTGAAAGGATTCGCAAAGAGATAGAAGAAAAACGAAAACAATATAATACGCAGCTTATTGATTATGAATTTACATTGGAAAGCAGACCCCCTCTTTCCCAAAAGCAGGAAGCCATCAGGCAAATAGACTTTAGCAGCAGTTCTGATGAAATCATCCTTCGCTATTCCTTGATCATTTGTGTATTCTTATTGGTTCCGGCAATAAATTTATCCGGACTGATGGCTTCACGAATGCAGGAACGGATTCCGGAAATAGGCATTCGCAAGGCTTTTGGAGCCGGATGGACAACCTTGATCAACCAGATACTCACCGAGAACCTGTTTCTTACATTGCTGGGAGGGCTTTGCGGGCTGGTGGTATCATACGGCATTGTCTTGGTTTTGAGTAACACATTGTTGATGTCTAAATACAGCGAAATAACGTCTGCAGTTTCCTTGTCTCCCGGTATGTTGATGAATTTCATGGTTTTCTTCTATGCTTTTATGATATGTGTGGTTCTCAACCTGCTGTCTTCTCTTATTCCAGTATGGAATGTATCGCGAAAAAACATTGTGGAAGCTATTCATGATAAATAAGAAAGGTATGATACAGCATGTTTTCAAATTAATAAAGACACAGTGGAAGAATAACATCTGGATTATTCTTGAGCTTTTCATCGTATCAGCCTTGATGTGGTATATTGTAGACTACTTCAGTGTCATGCTTATTACCAGCCGGATACCGCTCGGTTTTGAAATAGAGAACACCTACGCAGTAAAGATAGCTCATTACCAATCTGATAATCCTAATTATATAGATTATGGAGAAGACAGCGAAGAACCTGCTCTGAACTTTCTTCGCATCGTAGATCGTATAAGGAATCATTCCGAGATAATGGACGTAAGCATAGGACAGTGGCATTATCCCTATTGCAGTTCGAATATGACTGCGGGTTATCGCCATGATTCTTTACGGGTAAATGCCCGGATTCTGTATGTAACACCTTCCTACTTTGAGATGTTCAGCGTTCATCCTGCTGCAGGTGGAGAGCCTTCTTTGCTGGGAGAGGCTTTGGAGCATGGGGTGATTATCTCATCCGGTATGGAAGAAGCCCTTTTCCCCGGCTCGCATGCTGCTGGACAAACGATACTGACAAACGATAGTACAAGCAGCTATCGGGTGAGTGCCGTATCCGTTCCTTTAAAGAATCATCGGTTTAGCCGTCGGGATAATTATATTTATTTTCCTTTTCAGGAACATACACTTATGGGAATGAATGAAGAGAATATTAAAGACAACACCAGTATTACTTTCCGTACACGTTCCGGTATGAATGAGAAAGATTTTGCCTCTTCTTTCAAGGCAGAGATGAATACCCAACTCAGTATCGGTAACTTTTATATTACCGGAATCATCCCTATAAGCGAATTGCGAACATTAACCTTAAAAGCGGATGGAGTGTATGAGTCGGTTCAAAACCGAACAGGCTTCACGGTCTTCTTTCTGCTCAATGTATTTCTCGGGGTGATTGGGACTTTCTGGTTGCGTATAAAGAAACGAAGGGAAGAAATAGGCTTGTGCATTGCCGTTGGCTCCTCACGGCATCAGGTAATGAGACAAATGATGACAGAGAGCCTGGGCTTACTGCTCATCGCCCTGGTTCCGGCTATTATAATATGGGGAAACCTGATATTGGTGGAAACATTACCGGTTCATACACTAGGCTTAACCTGGCAGCGCTTTGCACTGAATAGTCTGTTCACCATTCTGCCACTCAGTTTGGTTATTATCCTTGCAACCTGGTATCCTGCTTGGCGTTCAGCAAGTATTCAACCCGCAGAAGCACTACATTATGAATAATTAATACTTAACATAAGATGTATAAGCAATATTTTAAACAGGCGTTGGCTACTTTGAAGGAGAATCCGCTTCTTAGCTTCATTTCTATTGTGGGGACGGCATTGGCTATTGCCATGATTATGGTTCTTGTGATTGCCTTTGAGGTACGGACAGCCAATTACAGGCCGGAAACGAATCGCGACCGGATGCTGTATGCAACAAAGGGTAATTATGTGAGTGAGAACAATAATAGCTCTTCGAGTAATTCCTTTCATTTAATAAAGGAGGTATTTTATCCGATATCTACGGCAGAGGCTGTAACGGCTGTTTCTCTTGGAAACGAAAGACTTGTATCTATCTCTGCCGGCAGAAATGAATATAAGGCCGAGGTGTGCTATACGGATGAGCGCTTCTGGAAGGTATTTGACTTTCGTTTCCTTGCCGGGAAACCGTTTACGGAAGACGATGTACAAAGCGGCATAAAGAAAGCTGTTATTAACGAGGCTATTGCCCGTGGATTGTATGGTTCCACCTATGTAGTTGGCAAGCCGATTCTTATTAGTTATACGGAGTACACTATCTGTGGGGTTGTGCCTGCGGTATCTACTCTTGCTGAGGCGGCCTATGCCGAAGTCTGGGTGCCACATACCACTACTACTTTTCCCAGGAATCATGAGACAGAGAATACAACAGGGTCATTTAATTGTTATATACTGGCCCGTTCCCCAAAAGACTTTCCGCTTATCCGCGAAGAGGCTGAACGCTTATTGATACAGTTAAATGCCACCCTGAGTAAAGGAGAATACAGGCTCAATGGACAACCCGAAAACCTTTTTCTCAGTATGTACCGGCAAGGCAATATGCAAGCAGACGGTAAGCGTGTAATTCTCAGGTATGCTATTATCCTTTTCATTCTTCTACTGGTACCGACTATCAACCTGTCGGGTATGACGCTATCGAGGATGAAGAAACGTATGCCCGAAATTGGTGTGCGCAAGGCCTTTGGAGCAACTACCGGCAAGCTGTTGTGGCAGATATTGTATGAGAACTTGATCCTTACCATTATAGGCGGTTTGCTTGGGCTTATTATCAGTTACCTGGCTGTTACACTGATGAGTGATTGGCTACTGGCTACCGAGATGAGTAACTTTCGCGAAGGAGCGCTCTCTATTAATGTTGAAATGCTGGTAAATCCAAAGGTATTTATATATGCCTTCCTATTTTGTCTGGTGCTGAACCTTCTCAGTGCCGGTATACCGGCCTGGCGTGCTTCCCGTGAAAATATCGTATATGCTTTAAACGAAATTTGATAAAAGACGACCTGATATGTTCAATCAAATCATCAAAATAATCTGGAACCAACGTACGAGTAACGCTTGGATTTGGGCGGAAATGCTGCTGGTATCTATCTGTTTGTGGTATATTGTAGACGACCTGTATCTACGTGCCAAGTTGTACCTCTCGCCAATGGGATATGATATCTCCGATGTGTATGTGGTAGACCTGCATTTGCTCACCAATGAAAACGAGCAATATCGTCCGCAAAGCGAATATGGAACGACACTGGGTGAAGACCTCCTGACGGTAGTTTCCCGTATGCGTACCTATCCCGGAGTAGAAGTTGTAGGTATATCCGAGTCTTCACTATCTTATTCTTATTCAAGGAACTATTCAAATATGCAACGGATCAATCTGGAAACGGAAGATACGCTGAACTGTGGACGCTTGCGCCGTTTCAATGGCACGCCGGACTATATACGTGTGTTCCGCTATGCCACGGAAGAAGGCAATACAGATGCATTGGCCGACAACCTCAGCTTCAATCAACAGATTATCACTTCCGACGCAGCGGCAACCTTGTTTCCTGAAGGAAATGCTACCGGTAAATTCCTTTCCTACGCCAATGATAGCCTTGCCATATATGTAGGAGGTGTAATGTCTCCGATACGTTTTGGCGATTTTGATACATATACCCCTACCTTCATCCGTTCACTGAGCGAAAATGCCATTGCCACAGAGCTGAACGAACTTTATTTCGGAAGGATAGATGTCACCTTGCGTGCGAATCCTTCGACAGGTAAAGACTTTGCTACTAATTTCCTGAAGGAGATGAGAGAGCAGTTGCGCTACCATAATATTTATTTGCTCAATATCCGCTCGTACGACGATATTCGTACCCGCTATATTCGTACCGATATTAATGAAGCCAAGATGTATCTTGCTGGGGTTTTCTTCTTGCTGATCAACATTTTCCTGGGTGTTGTTGGAACCTTCTTTTTCCGCACGCAGCACCGCTTGGGCGAAATGGGCTTGCGCATCGCACTTGGTTCCACCACTCGAAATTTGCGTTCCATATTGATAGGTGAAGGCCTTGTTATCCTACTCTTTGCCTTTGTGCCGGCTGCCTGTATTGCGCTTAATCTGGGTTTAAAAGAAATAGTAGATGTGGAAGTAATGCCTTTTACGATAGGTCGTTTCATTCTTTGCCAAGGCATAACTTTCATACTGATGACTCTTATGATAAGTACTGGTATTTGGTTCCCCTCGCGCAAAGTAGTAAATCTCCAGCCTGCGGAATCTCTCCGGTATGAGTAAAATAACAGGATTTTGTATGAAGTAAAAATTGCACCCGTGCGATTAATAAAACGCATGGGTGCAATTTTGAAAACGCATGCATGCGATCTGCAAAACGCATGCATGCGTTTTTTATCTTGTTCTAATCTGCTGTTTTTCTATATACTACGAATGTTTAGTTGTTGGATGTTTGGATTTTGGCATTAGCCAGTTTACCCTTCACAAAATCAGTTATCATGTTAAACCTGGGTGATAATGTCAAAATCCCACTTTCAAATCTCAACAGACTTGCGGAGGTATGACATAAGTGATTGAAGTTTCCGTCGAAATAGCTCAAGATTTCTTTATCTTCAACACCAAATACCGGAGAATGATTCCCCAGGATACCTGCAGTGTAAAATCCTAAAAACACTTCACTCTTATCTTGGTATTCAACATAATGATAAGCATACTGATTATTAGCAGCATCAATTAATTTGACATTTAGTGTTCCTTTAATGTCTGCGGAATTTTTCAGTTCATTATTTATTTTATCATGTAATTCCTTTGTTATTGCTAATGCAGCATCCAATCTATTGTATAATATTTCCTTGTTTTCTCCGGCTATATCTGTAGTAACTTTTTCAATTATTTTCAACTCCGGATCGAAAAAAAGCACATATATATTGGTGCCTTCCTTCATCTTATTAATAAAAGTATCTGTTAGATTATATTTTTTGTTGAGACCATCCTTCATGGACTTTAATACGGCATGCCCGGAACATTTTATTGTTTTGACATTCTTTTCCGTTACCCAATTATAATAACCGGAAAAACTTTGTCTTTCTTTCGTTATTATTTTCAAGCCTTCAGGCTTAGGGCTTTCATTTTTACCAAATAATGATTCATTAAAAAGCGCGACAATCCCTGCGATACTTAAAGCAGTACCAAAATTAAAAACGACAGGTTGCCAAGTTTTATCTGTAGAATCAGCAAATAGTGCAACCAAGAGTAAACCAACTACTATAAATATGATTGATATTAGCATTTTGATCACCTTATCACTATGCCTGTTTTTGTTTTTACTCTCACTCATGGTTTTCTCTTTTTGGGGATTTATACTTAATCCATTATTTGCGAAGATATAAAAATTAGATTTATCATGTATATTTGTACCTTATTTATTGCAGGATGCTTTATTAACGAAAAGAGCTTATGGACAATAAAGGATTTACACTGCGCAAAAGGTTGGCCAGTTTTAAATACGCTTTCAACGGTATTAAGTTGCTGTTAAGGCACGAACACAATGCCTGGATACATACGATCGCGACCGTCTGCGTACTGATAGCAGGCTTCCTATTGAACATATCAAGCACAGAATGGATTGCCGTTATCATCGTTATAGGTATGGTATTGAGCGCCGAAGCCTTCAATACAGCCGTAGAAAAACTCTCAGATGTCGTTTCCCCCGAATACAACGAAATGATCAAACAGGTAAAAGACCTGATGTCAGGCGGCGTCCTCTTCACCGCCATAGCCGCCGCCATCGTAGGTTTGATTATCTTTTTACCTAAAATAATAGCATTATGTTGAGAGGAGTGAAGTGTTGGATTGCTTTTATCTTGTTTTTTTTAGGAAATATGTTTCTATCGGCCCAGCCGATAGAGGTGAGTCAGAGTCGGAAGAATGTGCGGGTGTCGAGTGATGTTTCAGCGGCTATTACGCCTGTGGCCTGCCTTGTTACGACGTTGGCTTTGCAAGACTGGGAAGGCTTGAAACAAGGGGCTTTTGCAGGTGTAATGACTATGGGCGTCAGTTATGCTTTGAAATATTTGATTAGTAAGGATCGTCCTGATAGGAGCGACGACCATTCGTTTCCTTCCCTGCATACAAGTGTTTCATTTACCGGAGCTGCTTTTATACAACGCCGGTATGGTTGGAAGTGGGGGATACCCGCTTATGCTGTAGCGGCTTACACCGGATGGGCTCGGACATATGCTAAGAAGCACGACTGGTGGGATGTGACTGCCGGAGCCGTTTTAGGAGTAGGGAGTGCCTATCTGTTTACCCGCCCGTTTGCTCAAAAGCATAACTTGACTATCAGCCCTATGGCCGGAGAAAAGCATTTTGGCATCTATGCTTCCCTTTGCTTTTAAGTCCCGTGAATTAATATGCGGCTGAGCTACAGCATTTATTCTATACTAAACTGATAGGAGCCCGCTTGTAGTTCGTACGTTGCCTTCCCGTTGGAGAAGCTAATGAAACGGATGCCTTCGCGCCCTTTTATTTGTTTAACATTAGATGGATTCTTTACCTGTAATGTTAATGTAGCCTTTGTATTGGCCGGAACTGAAGCATTGTAGATATATCCTTTTCTGCTTTTTTGCCAGCCGCTCTCTATTCGGCCATAAACAGAATCGTAATGCCCTTTGATAAAGGAAAAGTTTCCTCCTATACGAGGCTGCAATAGGATGTGTTTGTAACCGGGGTTTTGCTCGTCGCGTTGGATACCGATAGAGTAGGCAATCATCCACTCTTCAATAGCTCCGTATGAATAGTGATTGAAGGAGTTCATATCTACCGGACCGAAGCCATTCACCAATGTATAGGAATTCCAACGTTCCCAGATGGTAGTAGCTCCCTGTAATACCGGATATAGCCATGAGGGATAGGCGGTTTGTTCAAACAATTTATAGGCGATATCATCGTAGCCATTATCCGACAAAACAAGGTTGAGGTACGGAGTTCCGATGAAACCGGTAGTCAACGTATAATTATGCTTTTTGATATTCTCGGTCAGATGTTTAAGGGCTAAAGGTTTATTTTTGTCGTTAAACAAACCGAACTGCAGAGGCACAACATAAGAGGTTTGTGTATCTACCCGCTTTCCCTCATTGCCGGAAGGACCGGACCACATATCGCCCTGTCCTTGTCCGAAAATCTCATTGGGAGCTGGAGCGTAGGTGTAGCCTTCGTTATCGACAAAATACTTATTGAAAGATTCCTTTACATTTTCGTAAAAAGCACGAAAACGTTTGCTGTCGGCCTCTTTCCCCAGTCGCTTGGCTATCTGCTCCATAAGAAGTGCATCATAAGCTGAGTATGCCGTATTCGTGAGCATGGAGTTTGTTCCTTCGATGGCCAGCCAGTCGCCAAATCCCCCGAAAGGTTGTACGTAGTTCACAGCTGTTCGCTCCAGATAGTCCATGTAGGCAACCATAGAGGCATAATGTTGTTCCAGAATACCGATATCATTGTACTGTTGATACATTTGCCAGGGAACAATAATCCCGGCTTCCATCCATCCCATAGCGCCTCCGCCGATATCTGCTCCATGTGGAGGTGTACCCACTACCGGAATATAGTTGGCATACCGTCCGTCTTCTCCCTGATTGTCGCGTACGCTGTAGAGCCAGCGAGTATAGAACGGATTTACATTCATATTGTAGGTAGCTGTACGGGCAAATACCTGGGCGTCACCTGTCCATCCCATACGCTCGTCGCGTTGGGGACAATCGGTCGGTACAGCAAGAAAGTTGCCTCTTTGCCCCCAAAGGATGTTTTCATACAGGCGGTTTACCTGTTCATTAGAAGTCTTATAGCTGCTGGTTTGTGCTCCAATTGATTCAAGTACGATACCTTTTACATCTTCCAGTGGGAGTGGTTTGTCAAGTCCGTGTATCTCTACATACCGGTATCCGTGGAAGGTAAAGCGAGGCTCGTATGTCTCGCCTGAAGGATCACCCTTCATGATATAGCGATCAACAGATAGGGCGCTACGGTAATTGTCGGTATATACTTGTCCCTTTTTCTGTTTGTACATTTCGATGGTATAAGGCGCAACGGGATCGGTTGGAATGATGTCGGGATAGTTCATCTCTCCGAAACGGATCATGATTTCTTGTCCATTCTTTCCTTTCATACTAAGACGGGGAACCCCTACCATATTCTGCCCCATATCATATACATAAACACCTGGAAGGGCTTCTACTACCGACTGAGCTGTCAGTGTAATATTATTTTGAACGGGATTACCCACGTATGCCTGGATTTTTACGTTTGCAGGAGGTTGTTGATATACCAGGGCATTCTCCCAGGAAGAATCGTTAAAGTTGGGATCTGTCCAGCCTTTCACCTCTTTGCGGGCATCATATTCCTCACCATTCTGTAAGCTGTTCAGGAGGATGGGGCCATTGTCGAAGCACTTCCAGCTTTTGTCTGTCACAATCGTTTGTGTACTTCCGTCGGTATATTCGATTGTTATTTTTGCCAGAAGCGACTGGCGGGTTCCGTACTGGTCTTGCCAAGTTGTCATAAAGCCGCTATGCTCGCTCCACCAGCCTGTACCTAGCATGGCTCCTATACCGTTGTCGCCAGACTTAAATAATGATGTAATATCATATGTGTTATACATAAAGCGAAAGCGATAATCTGTCCATCCGGGGTTGAAGTAATCATTACCCAATTTTTTTCCATTGATGGAAAATTCATAGATGCCGCGTGCCGTAGCGTACAAACGTGCTTTTTTGATGGGTTTGTCAATCTGGATACTTTTACGTAGCATTGGAGCGGACACATCCTCTCCCGGCAACCATACATTCAGTTTTCCGGAGCCGTTTTCAGTATAGGTTTCCGATGAATGATATAAAGTCGTATTCCATACTTTTTCGCTGATTGTAATACCGGAAAAGTTGGCCTTTTCTCCTTTAGGTTGCTTGAATCCAATAGCATACAGCCGACAATGATAAACCAAGTCTCCGTTTGGATAGGGATAGACTGTAAACATACCTTCCGTATCTCCCCACCAACCGGGTGTTTGCTTACGTTTCAATTCTTCGGATGAAAGAGAAGTGTCGGTCAATTCTTTACCGTTGATACTAATGTTGGCAAAGTACTTAAGTGCGTACTGAGCTGTAGTAACATCTATTTTCAGATGATGTTTTTTATGTTTATCTGCTGCAGGGATGATGTCGGATATGTTCTCTATAGCGTCCTGTACTTCCTTTCCGTCTGTGGTATGGCTCAGAATAAATTGGGTATCTCCTTTCCCGTTCAGGTTGATTTCGGCAGAAACGAAATTTTTGTCGTCACGTGCACCAAAGACAAAGACCGCTCGATTACTTCCTTCCGATATTTGCATATCAAAGTCAATCACGTAATGAGAGCGATATTTGGGTAGTTGTACTTTAGAAGAGCCAATCCATTGAGCATGACTCCAACCGGACCCCAACAGACCGGTTTCAAACCAGGCTGTTTCCATTGAATTTAAAGCATTTCCGGATTCATCCCATACTCTTACCTTCCAGTAATAACGACTACAGGCTTGTAGTATATCCCCTTCATAAAGGATACTAACTGAGGCATCGGAAGATATCTTTCCGGAGTCATATGTATAGCTTCCGGATGCCAAAGCTTCGGCACTCTCTGCTACCCATAGTTGGTAAGCTGTTTGAGCAGCACCGTAACGTTCGGATACCATCTGCCAATTGAAGCGGGGTTTGGCTACATCAATACCCAGAGGGTTTGTCTGATATTCTACTTGTAAGTTTATGATTTCTGTTGCAGCCTGTGCAGGATGAAACATCACTAGTAAAGAGAACAATAGCAGGCATAGCAGACTATAGGTGTTTTTCATGATATAGGTATTTTATTACAACAAGCAAAAATATCATTCTTTGCTAAGCCAAAACTATCATTTTTGAGAAAAGATGTTATAGAATTGACAGTAAAGTAGTCAGAGGTAAACGATCATTGATCGGACAAGTCTTGAAAGTTTCGTTTTTCTTCGATAATGTATTCCGGGCGCGCTTTGATTTCGTCGAACAGTATCCCCATATATTGTCCCAATACACCTACGGTAATCAGTTGCACACCTCCGAAGAAGATGATCGTAAATATAATGGAAGTCCACCCTGTTTCGGCATTACTGAATCCGTATATCTTACCCAGTGTAAACCAGATAGCCAGAATAATTCCGACCAGGACAGCCAGAAAGCCCAGACCCATAACCATACGCAATGGCTTTTTAGAAAAATAAAGTAAAGCATTGGAGCCAAATTTCAGCATCTTCCTGATCGGATATTTTGTTTTTCCGGCAAAGCGTACTTCACGTTGGTAATAGTATGGAACTTGCTTGAATCCTACCCAGCTGATCAGCCCCCGGATGTATTTTCCTTTTTCTTTTAAGCGGTTGAATTCATCCATGATCTTCCGGTCTATCAAACGGAAATCACCGGTGTCTAAGGGGAATTGTACCTCGCTCATATAATTCATTATCTTGTAGAACATCTTGGCTGAGATACGTTTGAAGAATCCTTCTCCTACACGTGATTTACGGATACAGTAGACCACATTGGCCTGTTCTTTCTCCTGTAAGGCCAGCAATTCGGGAATTAATTCCGGAGGATCCTGCATGTCGGCATCAAGAATAATGGCCAGGTCGGCGGTGCAATTATTGATTCCAGCCGTTACGGCAGGCTGGTGTCCGAAGTTTCGTGAGAAATGAATGACTTTTATGTGTGGATCAGAAGATGCAATATTGTCAAGCAATATCCGGGTCTTATCGGTACTCCCATCGTTGATATAAATAATCTCGCTAGGGTAGGCTAAAGATGATAATACATCCTTTATGCGGCGATACGACTCGGCAATAACTGCCTCCTCATTGTGGCAAGGGACAATAATCGCAACGGTTTTCATCCTTTCTGCTCTTTAAACGTGTAGAATTTATTCATCAGAAAATTGATCACCGTGTAAAAGGCCATGGCAATTAACTGATTATAATACCCGTCTATACTCAAGGTTTTATTCAGCCAAAGTAACAGACCAAGTTGTAATGAGTAACAGATACCAAAAACAATCCCGAAGCGGATAGCGCTTCCCATCCAACTGTCGGAACTTTTAAAGGTCCATTGCTTATTCAATACAAAACTGTTCAATACCCCGGCAATATATCCTACAATGTTCGACAAGACATCCGAACAGTCGAATACCTTCATCATTACCCAGATAACAATAGCCGTGATCAGTGTATTACTTAGGCCGACAATTCCATACTTAAAGAGTTGCCTGATCGTCCCCATATTTCTTTTTAATTATTTCGGCGATTTCTGTTTCAGAGAGTTCTTTTACGTTGGTTACCGTAAATGCCATGGACAAGAAGTTGCCATATTGGTTACATTCCGATATTACATTATTCAATGCTGATTGGATATCTACACGAACTGGAATCAGAAACAACAGCTCCACATAAACATCATGGATTGTAAGTCGCTCTATTTCGCAATTCTCCTTAGGTAGGTAATAGGCAAACTCCCGTTCGATAACTTGTCGTTGATAGTCCTGGAAAGGTGTGTTTTCGGTAGCAAGAATCAATACATAAAAGCGTAATTTTTCACCTTTTCCTCCTAAACCGGTAGAAATATAGATTTGCTTTTCTTCCGACAATTCGGACTCTAATGAAATGCGGCTTTCCATCAAAGCCATATAAGCCCAGTTCATAACATCCGGATCGGGATGTTGCACATATTGCTCTAACACTCTATAAGCTCTAACCTCATTGGATACGGCCAAAGAGGAGAGGGCATATTTCTTTTGATCGGTTGCGATTTCTTTATCGGAAAGGCTTTGCTTGTAAGACTCGTATTCTTCTTCTGTCATATTATTCGGCTGATCCTGCCGTATTTTTTCGGAATATTTGAAGTATTCCATCTGCAAATCAACAGGTACCCGTTGTTCCAGTATGTGAAAATGGCCATCCATTTTACTAAAAGACTCCCGAAAACGCCCAAATACATCGTCTTTTTCTTTCATAATCTCCTTGCTTTCTCTTTCTCAACTGGCAAAGGTAATGTTTTTAAAGCTTTCTACCTTACCTTTATGTCTGCTTTTTTTCCTGTAGGCTACTGGGAGTCATTTCAAAGTACTTGCTAAAGCAGCAGGTGAAATACTTAGGATCTTGAAACCTACTTCATAAGCTATCATATTCTCATTGTACGTCTTATCATAATAATCATATAACGAAGATACAGTCAAAAATGGAAAGAATAAAAGCCGGGCGGGGATTCAATTCGTATATTAATTAACGGGTTTTGTCGCTGAAAAGATTGCATTCGTCTCATAACTTAAAAGGGTTTTAAGCTGAACTCTACTTTTGTGTTTATAAAAATAAAAACAGAAAAGTAATGAAACAGCTTATTGTATTAATATTGATTATTGCGAGTGTTTTTGCCGGAACGGGAAACGTATTGGCAGAAGGAAAATTAGGACAAACTATTCAGGGAGTTGTAACGGACCGTTCATCGGGTGCTCCGTTACCTTATGTAACAATTATGCTTCAGGATATTCCGCTGACAGGTACAACAACGAATGAAAAAGGAGAATTTATTTTACAAAATGTACCGATTGGGCGTCACGATCTGCAAGCATCTTTTGTGGGATATGAAACCATGATTATAAAAGAAGTTTTGCTGACTTCTGGCAAAGAAGTCTTTCTGGAAATTAAACTGACAGAGAATCTTACAGAGTTGGGAGAGGTGGTAGTTACCGTACAAACACAAAAGGAACTACCTTTAAATAATATGGCCTTATCGGGAGCCAGAATGCTTAGCGTAGAAGAGGCTTCCCGCTATGCGGGAGGAATGGACGACCCGGCTCGTCTGGTCAGCTCTTTTGCCGGAGTTTCTCCCGGCGTAGGAAACAATGGGATTTCAGTACACGGAAATGCTCCCAACTTGCTTCAATGGCGTTTAGAGGATGTAGAAATACCAACGCCCAACCATTTTGCTGATCTTACGACCTTGGGCGGTGGTTTGTTATCTTCGCTGAGTAGTCATGTATTGGCAAACTCAGACTTCTTTACCGGAGCCTTTCCGGCAGAGTATAATAATGCTGTATCGGGTGTATTTGATATGAAGCTGCGCAATGGAAACAACCGGAATTACGAGCACACATTCCAAGCCGGTATTTTAGGTATAGACTTAGCTTCGGAAGGCCCATTCAGTAAGAAATATAACTCTTCTTACATTTTTAATTACAGATATTCTACGACCGGACTGTTGAATAAAATCGCAGATATGGGACAGACGCTGGATTACCAGGACTTGAATTTTAAACTGCATTTCCCAACCCAAAGAAGCGGAATTTTCTCTGTTTGGGGTACGGCCCTGAAAGATAAAGTTCCGGCAGATGTAGACGAATCGGCAGATTGGGAATATTATGATGATAGCAAAGCTTCGGCTATGGAGCAGACATCGGCAGCTGCAGGTCTTAGTCATCGCTTTTTCTTTGCTGATAATGGTTTGCTTAAAACCACCCTGGCAGTAACTCATTCGGATGTAGATGCCAAAGAAGATCGTTACGATGTGAATATGAACTCAACACCGGATAATCACTTTAAGAACAGAAATACCCATTTGATACTTACCTCATACTTTAATAAGAAATACAGTAGCAGGCATACAAATAGAACAGGTTTTACAATCACAAATATGCGCTACAATACGGATATAAAACTGGCTCCGTTTGTAGGAAAACCATTAAACACCATTTCCAAAGGAGAAGGGAATACCAACCTGATCTCTGCTTATACCAGTTCTTTGTTTAACCTGAATGATAAGGTATCTGCAACAGTCGGTATAAACGGACAGATCTTGACATTAAATAATAACTGGACAATTGAACCCCGGGCAGCTATAAAATGGCAGCCATCCCGCAAGAGTTCTTTTGCTTTGGCGTATGGTTTACATAGCCGTATGGAGAAATTGGATGTTTATTTTGTGAAACCAAAAGAAAGCACGACAGGCTTGGTAAATAAAGAATTGGATTTTACGAAAACCCATCACTTTTCACTTTCATATCATCACAGAATATCCGAAAATATGAATCTGAAAGTGGAACCTTATTTCCAATATTTATTTAATGTTCCGGTAATAGCCGACAGCTCTTTTTCAATTCTGAACCGTAATACGGTATATATAGAAGATGCTTTGGTAAATGAAGGAAAAGGGCGGAATTACGGCCTGGATATTACACTGGAAAAATACATGGCAAAGGGTATGTACTATATGGTGACAGCATCGGTCTTTAATTCTGAATATTGCGGAGGTGATGGCGTTTGGCATAGTACAAAGTATAACCGGAATTATATTGTAGACGGATTATTCGGCAAAGAATGGATGTTTGGGAAAAATGACAGGAATGTATTGGGTATAAACGTTAAACTGACATTGCAGGGTGGCGACAGGTATTCTCCCATAAATGAAACAGCAACATTGGCTCACCCGGATAAAGAAACACAATATGATGAAAATGAGGCCTTCTCAAAGCAACTGTCTCCTGTTTTTCTGGCTAATTATACTATTAGTTACCGAATGAATCGTCGGAGTGTATCTCACGAATTTGCCATTAAAGGCATGAATGCTACGGGCTATAAAGAATATTTCGGGCATGCATATAATCTGCAAACAGGAATTATTGAACCCAGGAGACTAAAGAATTCTGTATTGAATGTTGTGTACAGACTTGATTTTTAATCTATTTTTGCAGAACAATGAATACAATAAGAAAAAACTATATATTTTCTCCTTTCCTGATAGATCCCAAATATAGAATTTGGCGCTTAATACTGATTGCTATAATCGGATTAATTATAACATTCAATATGGTATTTGTGGCCTATCAGGATTGTAGTAAACTGTTGGGAAATAGGGTCTATTTAATTGCTGTATCTACTTTTTTATTGTATGCTGTTGCTATGTTATTCAACTATTATTACCTGATTCCCCGCTTCCTTTTAAAAGGTAAATATATTCTGTATTCGGTTTTTCTGGTAGTTGTAGTCTTTCTATTACCAATGGCTTCTGTCTTACAGGAATATTGGGTGCGTAACACATGGGATTTGCCTCACCGGATTACGTCTTACGCCAATCCATTGATTCTGGTAGACAATCTGGCTCTGTGTATGCTGGTGCTTATCTGTTTTTTCGGTATGTCGGCTCTTGCCTTACTTCGTAGCTGGATAGAGCGTAAAGAGCATCTCAACAGGATGGAACAAGAGCATCTGTTGTCGGAAATTAATGAACTGAAAGGGCAGGTAACTCCCGCTTTTCTGTCGAAAACGCTGACAAATGCCTCCTTATTAGTAAAAACAAATCCCCGAAAAGCGACTGAAATGCTTATGCAACTGGGGCTACTATTACGCTATCAACTTTATGATTGTAACAGGGAGAAGGTGTTGCTGAAATCAGAGATAAGCTTTTTGGAAAACTTTCTACGGATAGAGCAAATTAATAAAGAAGAATTAGTCTATTCCGTTGAAACGAAAGGAGATATTAATAACACATTTATTTCACCCTTGCTTTTTATCTCTCTGATTCAAAATATGATTGAAAACAGTTCAATAATAAAACTGTTTTTCTCACTTGAAGATCAATCACTTCTTTTTCGTTACGAATCAGATAATGAAAGAAAGATGGATGAAGACGAGGCTTATACGATAAAGAGAAGGCTGGATCTGATCTATCCGGATAAGTATACGTTGTTATTGGAAACAGGAATTATTGAACTAAGAATAGATACCTCTGTATAATGGAAATAAGGACAGATAAAGACAAAATCTCCTCTTTTTTGCTGGATGATAAGTTTCGTATTTACAGGCATCTTTTATTACAACTGATCATTTTGATGATAACAATCGGTAATTTTTTTGATGCGCCCGATAAACTCAATCTGACCTGGAACCGCTTTTACGGTTGGATAGGTTATTACCTGTTCTTAAATGTGCTTGTTTATTTTAATGTTTACGTTTTATATCCTCGTTTTCTGGCAAAAAACAAAATGCTTTTATATATCGTTTCAGTTATTATTTTTACGGTTTTTATGATGTTTGGAATGATGATTTTGCAAGAATATTTCTATGATATAGCAGTGATACATCAGGAACCGTCGGCGGCAGCTATTTTTTTTAGTATTGCTTCTTCGTTGTTATCAATGTTTCTTTTTATCGGAGGAGTAGCTGCTTTCTTGTTGTTCAAACAATGGATACAAAGCAACCAACGCGTGTATGACCTGAAGGCTGCAACTTCCGAATCGGAACTGAAATTCCTGAAGAGCCAGATCAATCCTCATTTTCTGTTCAATATGCTGAATAATGCCAATATTCTGATAGATGAAGAACCGGATATGGCCTCCGGTATTTTAATCAAGCTGAAAGAACTACTCCAATATCAACTGAACGATAGCTTACAGGATAAAGTTAATCTTCAGGCTGATATTCGTTTCCTGGCAAATTACCTTGAACTGGAAAAAACAAGAAGAGATAAATTCGATTATGAAATATCGAAAAACGGTGAGCTGGAAAACGTATCAGTTGCTCCTTTATTATTTATCCCTTTTGTAGAGAATGCCGTTAAGCACAACGCTACGAATGAAGGTGATTCATTTGTTCGTATTTCTTTTAGTCTATACCGCGAAAGGCTTACTTTTATTTGCCAAAATTCAATTCCTTCAGTAGAATCGGTAAAGAAAGAAAAAGGTGGTTTGGGATTAATAAATATCAAGAGAAGGCTGGATTTACTATTCGGCAATAATTACTCTTTGGAGCAAACAAAAGCAGATAATATTTACACGGTTAAATTACAGATAAACGTATGAAATGTATAATAGTAGATGATGAGCCTATTGCCCGCAAAGGGATGAAAAAACTGATAGAAGAAATACCCCAACTGGAACTACTGGAATGTTTTAATAATGCGGAACCGGCCTTGGAGTATATGAAAACATCGTCGGTAGACCTCCTGTTTCTGGATATTCAGATGCAAGGAATGAACGGAATCGAACTGGCACGAATCATCCCAAAACATACGTTGATCATCTTTACAACAGCTTATTCCGAATATGCGCTGGATAGTTACGAGGTAGATGCTATTGATTACCTGGTGAAACCGATTGATCCTACGAAGTTCCGTAAGGCAGTAAATAAAGCCATCACGTATCATTCTCTTTTGCTGGAAGAGGAAGAAAAGAGTGTGGAAAATATAGAAGGCGAATCTATTTTTGTCAAATCAGACAGACGGTTTTTCAAAGTAAACCTGAAAGACATCCTGTTCATAGAAGCCTTAAAGGACTACGTCATAATACAGATGGACGGACAGCGGATCATCACACGCATGAATGTTAAAACGATCCACGATTTATTACCTAAAAAAGTATTCCTGCGAATCAATCGTTCCTATATCGTAAATAAGAATCATATTGAATCTTTTGACAATAACGATGTGTTTATCAAAGCATATGAAATAGCCATAGGGAATTCCTACCGCGACGACTTCTTCAAAGAATTGATGAGCAAATCAACATAGGTCAAACTTAATTTATGCATCGCTCTGGTTACTGCCACATACAGCATGCTGCGATCAATCTCCGAATGATAATTATTCTCATTAGCTTGCGGAATAATTACCTCATCAAACTCCAACCCCTTTGCCATATGTGCCGAAATAATGATAATACCCTGCACAAAGGCTGAGCTTTGGCTGGAAAGGAAATAAATGTCATCGGTATAGGTATTCAGTTTATCCGATAGCTCTTGCGCCTGTGATTCTGTTTTACAGATAATCCCAAGCGATTTGTAGTCGGATTGTTTGAAAGTAACTATCAGCTTTACAATAGCAGCGATTTCTTCTTCCTCATTCTTGCATTCCAATATTTGCGGTTTCTGTCCATGTCGTGCAACGGGTTCCAGTTCTTCATTTTCCCGAATCCTTTGTGCAAACTCGGTAATCTCGTAGGTTGAACGATAACTTTTGCATAACTTCATCACTTTGCCCGAAGCAAATACTTTTTGAATCATATCCGAAGTAGATGAGCCGTAGGGGTTTACTGACTGGTTGGCATCACCCAGAATGGTTTTCCTACAGGGGTAAAGCTTCTGTAATACTTTATATTGGATGGGAGAATAGTCCTGCATCTCATCTACTAAGAGGTGCTTGACTGAGGATTGCATATTATTCCCGTCTAAAGCAGTATGTAGATAGGCCAGCGGTGCAAGATCTGCATATTCGAGGGTGTGGTTCTTGCGCATTTTAAACAGTTCCGGTTTACCTATCCATTCAAAGAAATCTTTATAAACCTGCATATCGTTATTCCCGGCAAACATGTTTCGAATCTCTTTCTTGAGCATGTTCCGTTGGACGGTGGTAACAGTGATGTGGTATTGGATTTGTGCCATTTCCAGAATATAATCCGTCATCGTTTCAAAGCGCTGGCGCATGGGGTAGCGATTGAAGCGGTGGAATTGTTCTTCGATGTATTCGCCTGGGAGGGTAACAAATTTAGTCAGCTTTACATCCGTAGCCTTGAAATAAGTATTCTCAATATGCAGGATAAACCGGTCTAGTTGGGAAATAAAGTCGAAAGAAGCCTTATACTGTATCCGTTCGATGAAGCCTGTGGCAGGCTTACCGAGCAATTCGTTGATCTGCTCAAAGAAAGTCTGGTATTTGTATTTGTTGCCTAATATACCTGATAGGATTTGATCGATGCTGGTTTCGGGTACGGTTTCCTCACCAAGTTCAGGAAGTACGTTCGAGATATAATCGGCAAACACCTTGTTGGGCGAGATAATCAGAATGTCTTTCGAGGACAGGGTTTCCTTGAAAGTATAAAGCAGATAGGCGATACGATGCAGAGCGATGGATGTTTTGCCCGAGCCAGCCACACCCTGAATGATAAGTGCTGGGGCATCTTCATTACGGATAATCCGGTTCTGTTCCCGTTGGATAGTGGCAACGATATTCTTCATCTTATCGTCTGCATTGAAGCTGAGCTCTTTTTGTAGAATGTCATCGTGAACGGTTACGGAACTTTCGATCATAAATTCCATATGTCCTTTCCGGATGCGGTATTGGCGTTTGAGCAAAATATCTCCCTCGATCTTTCCTGTGGGAGAGAGGTAAGACGCTTCTCCCAGTTCATACTCGTAGAACATGCTGGAGATGGGAGCACGCCAGTCATAAATAATATTCTTCAGGCTTTCCGGCTCATAGAACGAATGTACACCTATGTATATAGGAACTCCTTTCTCCTTCTTTCTCTCCTTAAAGTCAATCCGTCCGAAGTAGGGAATGTCTAATATCTTACCCAGGCGTTTGCGTTTTGCGATAACCTCTTCACCAAGGGCAAAGACATTCAGGATATTTCCCCTCACTTGGGTTATTTCGTGAGGGTCGATATCGCGGTTGTCCCAGAGATATTGCTTTTGCTCGTTCAGGGTTTTCACTCGCTCTTTTACCGATACATCCGCACTACTGATGGTTTTATTCAGCAAATTGATAACCTGCTGCAAATACTCATGTTCCTGTTCCTCTGTTTTATTAAATATCATAAGAGTGCAAAATTACAATGTAGCAACGGCGCATGAAATAGCTATTTATAGCTACCTTTACACATTCAATAGCAGAATATGGATATCCTAAAACTCGCAGAAAAGAATCAGCAGTCGGCATGGAATGTGCTGGAAGAAACCGGTCTCATTCCGGCGTGGGAACGCATTGGGGCAACCGTCAATCTGGTTGGCTCACTCAAATCCGGCTTACTAATGAAAATCCGGGATATAGATATGCATATTTACACAGACAAACTCGATATTGCCGAAAGCTTCTCTGTTATGCAGGAGTTAGCAGAAAGACTACCTTTGAAAGAAATTCAGTATATCAACGGAATTGATACGGAAGAAGAGTGTATCGAATGGCATAGCCTGTACGAAGATAAGGAACGGAATATATGGAAGCTTGACATGATTCATATCCGGCGGGGATCGAAATATGATGGCACAGTAGAGCGAGTGACCGATGCTATCATCAAACAGCTAACCCCTGAACTTCGGCAGACAATCCTTCAAATTAAATACAATGTACCGGAGGGTATATTTATCCCTGGTATAGAGATATACCATGCTGTTTTCACAGGTGGAGTGAAAAGCTATGAAGAACTGGAACAATGGCGAAGAACTAATCCGCTGACAAATAGTTTGGATTGGCTGCCTTAATAGGTGATGCCCAAATCCCGGGCAGTATTGATAGCCTCCATTACATTGTCAACCTCCAGTTTGGTCAATATATTCTTTCGGTGATTGCTTACCGTATAAATGCTGATATTCAATTTATTTGCAATCTCTTTACTTAGAAAACCCTGACGAATTAATAACAGTATTTCTTTTTCCCGCTTGGTTAGTTGTTTCTCTGCCGGAATGAATGTCGGTGCAAGTATTTCGCCCGTTTTACTGTTAATGACCGTCCGTTTGATTTTTTCTGTAACTATCTGGTCAGGAGAGATATCCATTATTCCCATAATAATCCATGCCTTGCCGTTCCTATCCTTTTCAAGAACCTGCTGACGGCTGATCACATTTACATATTGCCCTTTAGCATTCCGTATCCGGTATTGAAACATCTGCCGGTAATCGTTCCTTTCTTCCTGTGGAAGCGAATAGATAAACTTCCCATGCTCAATTTGGTATTCCAACAACAGAGAGCGATCATCCGGATGTATTCTGTCTTCCAAGACATCGCCATGCTTTCGTATCGTTCTTATCCATGTAGGATTATACCCAAAAAGAGTAGAGAAATTGTCAGAAGCAAAGTCATATCTCGCTTTGAATACATCAACAGTAAAGATGCAGCTTTGAGTCATTTGAGAGAAACTCCGTATCGATTCCCGCTTCTTATTCCACAAATCATAGTCAATATCAAGACTGCTAATCTGCTGTCTTGACCAAAGTTCTTTAGGTGTTATGTTATTGGAAATCATGCAGCAAAGATAGACTAAAAACGCAGTAAAAAGCATATGGATATTGAATTTTATTGCCGATATTTTTGTTGGCTGATAATTATCGACCAGTTGACCGACGGCCGTCAGCCAACTGGTCGATAATTGTCGGTCAATTGGCCGACAGCTGTCAGCCAACAATTTGCTGGAATAAAAATGCCCGAAATGACGTAACATTCCGGGCAAACTAAGCATCTATTTATTATGAAACAGCCATCAAATATTTAGTTTCTCACAGGGAATTCCGTTAGGCGGAGCGTTGTACAGCCATAGGGTATTAATTCGATGGTTTCTTCTTCTCCCAGTATTTCTCCTTGCTGGGTAAAGTATGGGATGGTACCTACTGAGCCGCTGTACAGTTGCCAGCGGGGCATTCTGCGGGCCTTTGTTTTAATGGTTACGGGAGCATCTTGCAGGGTCCAGGGATAGGTGGCTACCGAAGCTGCTTTTTCTACAACAAAGTTGTTTCCTATTACCTCTGGCTTTAGATTAGCACTCTTAAAGGCATAGTTCCACGGACTATCAGACGTTACCTCGTAGTACCATTCGCCATATTGGTTTTTCTTCTCTGCCTCGACCGTTTTCTTTTCCCACTTTTCATTCATTTTCAGAGCATAGACGATTGGGCCTCGCTCTACTACGGCGGCTCCGTCGTACCAATAGCTGACAGCTACGTCCATAGGTAATTCCAAGGTCAGGACATCATTGTTTTTCCACTCCCGGCTGATCTGTGCAATGCCTCCGGCATGAGTATCTATCTCAAGCGGCGTTCCGTTGAGGCGTACTACCGGCTGGGAGCACCAAGAAGGGATACGGAAATGGAAGGGGAAGAAAGCACTTTTCACTTTCTTGTCGGCATACGTAAAGCGGAAACGGATTTGCTCGTCAAACGGATAAGCCGTTTCTTCCGCGATAGTAACAGAGGTGCCTCCTGCTACCTGAGCCGTAACCGCAGACGGGGCATAAACCAAAGCTGCCAATCCATTGTCGGCAGAAGCAAACCAAAGGTGCTGCACCAGCTTTGGCCATCCCTGGTGCAAGTTGGAGGTACAGCAGGGATATCCGGTGAGAGTGCCGAACAGGTTGTCGGTATCATCATGAGGTGTTACGAAATTCCGATGCTTGCAGGACACCTCTACCTGATTGATTTGCTGATAATACTGACGCCCGGAGAAATCGTCGCTGATCTGCGTAGGCAAGGCATTGTAGGCAATTCGCTCCAGATGGTCTGCCCATTGTACATCACCGGTAATCTCCAGCATTTTTTCGAGTGAGAACATCATTTCTACAGCCGTGCAGAGTTCCGAGCCCTGTATCGGGTCGGCAAAGCGCAGTAGTTCGTCACCAGCCCACAGCCCGATAGGAAAGGCAATGGTCTTACGCATATCTTTTACTGCTTTCTTGACAGCTTGTATATGTTGGCGATCATGGCTCTGCTGATAGTAAATAACAGGTTCCTTGAAGCCTTGTGCCAGATTCACACAATGCAGGCTGTGCTGCCTTGACAAGTGATCGCGATTCAGGAAGACGTCTGTCCAGTTGAACGTTTGCCGATGAATCAGTTCTCCCAGTTCCAGCAAGAATTTATCTCCCGTTATGTTGTATAGCCAGTAAACCACCATCAGATTGTCGCCACCCCGGCGTTCTCCCCAGAACGTCCATTTGCCCAGCGGGTTCTGCGGAAGCTGTTCCAGCTGATACTTGAAATAATTGGTCAGAAAGGAGATCACCCGCTGGTCTCCGGTGGCAGAATAATACTGTTGCATGATCTTCAGCATTACCATCTTTGGCCACCAATCCTGCGCGTTATCGCGTTGAAGCCCTTGCTCATACGGACGATCCGTGTCGGGTCCGAAATAGCCGTTTGTCTTTTGTGATGCCAAAGCCCATTCAATCCAAGGCTGTGTCTTCTCAATCAAGGCTTTATCATTCAGTATATACGCCAACGGAAGAAGCCCGTCAATCCAGTAAGGACCGCGTTCCCATACATCGCCGTCGCCACCCAGCCAACCGTTCCTTGCACCCATCACTTTTTCGTAAATGGTATCCATGTGACCTGTCATGCCCGATGCCATCCGCTTCATCTGCTCTTCCATCCATCCGGCAGGTTTTATTGTTCCGATAGGCAGCTCTGTATAGGCTTTAGTGATCAGAGGGTAGCGGTTATTGGTGTAATTTTTTCCGGCTCTGGGGAACCAAACCATCATGCTGCCATCTCCCCGGTTATTCCATGCGAAGTAGGGGAGGAGAGTAAGTGTGTGATCTTTATCACCATTCATCTGTTTTTCTTTGGCAGGAAGGTTAATCCACGGAATCCCCTTAAGAGTAGAATCAGTATGTAACCCGGTCTGAACCTTTACCGATAAACTGGGGATAAAGACATTATCCAGTATCTCTGCATTATCAATGCCTTCGGCGCAATACACGAGCGGGCCACGGGTGATGCATACCCGTCCCCTGTCGGCTTTTACCTGGTCGATAGCAGTAGAGAAGCGGACAGGCATCGGTAAGGATAGCTCTACAACGTCTCCCTTTTTCCAGGCACGATGAACGGTAGCAAAGCCTTTGATCACTTCTGCCTTTATTTTCTTCCCGTTTAGCTTAACGCTCCATCCGGAAGCTTGAGCGTCTGTGTAATTATATAATGCTCCGGGGACAAACTGCTTTCCAATCCAGGTAGGTATCCTGAGCATTAAGCTAAACACCTGGTTTTCTTTTTCCGGCGATACTTCATACACCACCTTCTCGCCAAATGGATATTCGGTCTGCTGCTTTAGCTCAACGGAGCCGTTGTCTAACTGTAAGGTCGTTTGACTGCCGGCATAAAAGGAGCAGTAAATTTCACTCTTCGTTGTTGCGTACATCAGGCCGGGCACCTGGGGAATCAGGCGTGCCAGGTTGGAAGGGCAACAAGCCGTCTCAAACCAAGGCGAACGTCCTTTCAGCCCATGATTAAAGGCTCTGATTCCATCTGTCTCCAACGGGTTTACATAGAAGAAACGGTTGCCTTCCAGGTTCACACCTGCCAACACATTATTGAGCAAGGCAACTTCCGCTACGTCCATGTATTTTCCGTCTTTCTCCATCAGGAACATCCGGTGATTAAACAACACATTTCCTACCGAAGCGCAGGTTTCGTCATACGTGTCCTTGTTCGGCAACTCATACTCGGGACCGAATCCCTCTATGCCATGAACAGCTCCTAATCCGCCGGTGATGTGCATCCGCGTATCTACTATATTATGCCAGATGCTGTCCAGCGCAGGACGTAATGACAAGTCGTTCGTATAAGCGCTGACGTCTGCCATACCGGAATAAAGGTAAGCGGCACGTACGGCATGCCCTACGGCTTTGGTCTGCTTGCGGACAGGCAAATGCTGTTGGGCGTATTCGGGAGACATGGTGCCATTCCCTTCGGGTCTGTAGGTAACGCCACGGATATCAATAAAGCGCTTGGCCATATTAAGATACAGGGTATCTCCTGTTACCTTGTATAGCTTTACCAATGCCAGCTCTATCTCCTGATGGCCGGGCGCCTGGTTTACCGGTTTGCCGTTATTGTAAGCCGGATCGCCTTCAAAGAATACCCGGTTGATATGGCAGGCATTTGCTTCGGCAAGCTTCAGCCATTTATCTTTCCCCGTAGCCTGGTAATAGGCAATGGCACCTTCGTACATGTGCCCCATGTTGTATAATTCATGGCTATGTACCACGTACGAGTAAGGAGTGTGCCCCATCTCGTCGACCCGCTGAGCGGATACGCCGGTAATATGTGATTCGTAGTTGTATCCGTCTTTTTGTTGGGCACCGGCGATGATATCTATGATGTCGTCCATCTGTTTTTCCAGAGCGGGGTCTCGCTCCAGCTTCAACAGGTAAGCGGCTCCCTCCATAACCTTGTATAAATCAGAAGAGATGTAGCGGTGGGGGAAAGGTAGGTCGTCCTTGATTCCCTTCAGGTAGTTGGCCGTTTTCCTCAGGTTTTCAACTGCCGGTTTGGCTTTGTCCAGGGCAAAGGGAACCAGTACTTCCTTTTGTTTTACAAGCCTTGGCCGCCAGAACGGGTCGTTTAGTGTAACCTCATTGAAGGGTACGGGGTTTAGTCTTTCCTGAGCAGATGTTTTCAGCCCCCAAAAGAGTAAAAGTGAAAGAAGAATCAAATAGTGTTTCATGGTATAGGATTTATTATCGCGATGCAGACACGCCCTGTTTCGTTTGTTCTACATACTGCATCGTTCCATCAGGATTATAATGAAGCTCGTCCACACAAACGCTACGACGACCGATTGCCCCTTTGTGACCGTCAAGGGTCAAAGTAGCATTGTGATAAAACAAATACCATTTGTCTTTGAACTCGATGACTCCCGGATGAATGGTGAAACTGTTTTCTGCCATACCGGTCAACTCGCCGTGTGGTGTCCATGGGCCTCCTACGGAAGAAGCTGTCGCGTATGAGATAGTCTCTCTTCCTTCTCCAAAGGAAGCATACGTCAGATAATATATTCCGTCTCGTTTCGACAACCATGGGCCTTCCACGAAGTTAGGTATGTCGACCACCTGTATTTCGCCATCCAACTCTACCATATTAGGTTTCAGTTTGGCGAGAAAACATGTTCCGTTTCCCCAGCAGAGCCATGCCTGCCCATTATCGTCAATCAAAGCCGTGGGATCAATGTCATTCCACCATCCGCGCGCGCCGTTGTCGGTCATATCATCTGTTACCAAGGGTTTGCCAATAGGGTCTGTAAACGGTCCGGTAGGATTGTCGCCAACAGCTACTCCTACCACCCGACTGTTGTAGGGCTCATTAGCCATGGCTGTAACGTAGTAGTAGAATTTACCATCTTTCTCTACCACCTGCGCTGCCCATGCCTCGCCTATACCCCAGCTGAAATCCGTCGGTTTCAATACGGTGCCATGATCTGTCCACGTCTGCATGTCTTGGGTGGAATAACACAGCCATTCCGTGATGTTAAACTCTTTTCCTCCGCTGGCAGAATCTTGCCCCTCGTAGTATTCGTCATGTCCGACATAGAGATAGAGCGTACCGTTATGAACCAATGGAGCTGGGTCAGCGGTAAATTTGTCTTTAATGAGCGGATTCCCTGTGTTTTTGAATGTTGGAAGTTTCGACTGCTGGGTACAGCTTGTCATGGCTACGATAATCAGTAACGCAAGTAATGCAATTCTTTTCATGTTTGTTTCTTTTATTATTATGTTTATGGATAAAGGCTTTTACCTACAACGGCAAAGATACGACATCGTACCGCCATTCTCTTTTGTGAATAGATAATTGATTTATATTTTTAGATACAACGGGCTTTTCCAACATATATGACTCAAGTTAAGAGGTGAAGTCGGTAGGCGACTTGCCGAAATGCTTCTTGAAAACGGTGCTAAAGTAGCCGATAGAGGAGAATCCGCACCTGTCGGCTATCTCACTAACGCTGTACCTTTTTTCATTGATAAGTTTCATGGCATGCTCCATGCGTACGCTACGTATGAAATCAACGACAGACATGCCTGTCAGCGCTTTCATCTTTTTGAAGAGTAGTGATGTACTGATGCCCATTTCCCGTGCAAACTCCTCCTTACCAAAGCTCGTGTCGTCCAGATGACGCATGACCACTTCCAGCGACTGCTTCACGAAAGCATCGTTCAGCACGTTGACAGCTTCCCCGTCCTTGCCTTTCGCTTCAGTGAAAGAACCAGCAGAAATGAATCTTTTACCAGTGATACGGCGGTTACGTATGATGGAAATGATACGCTGTGTCAGCGTCTCCATGTCGAACGGTTTGGTCATATAGTCATCAGCTCCCAGCCCTAGCCCGTGCAGTTCGTCGGTCTTTTCGGAAAGGGCGGTAAGCAGGATGATGGGAATGTGTGATGTG
Source organism: Parabacteroides sp. PH5-46 (assembly GCF_029892785.1). Lineage (GTDB taxonomy): Bacteria > Bacteroidota > Bacteroidia > Bacteroidales > Tannerellaceae > DFXE01. The sequence continues at coordinate 88,947 of NZ_JARXXA010000010.1, read as the reverse complement.
TCGAAGGTTGACTTTACCAGCCGGCAGAGTTCTAAGCCGTCCATGCGTGGCATTAGGATATCCGACACGATCAGGTCGGGGATTTCTTGCCGGATGTATTCCCAGGCTTCAACCCCATCGGTAGCCGTCGCTACGCGGAAATGTTTGCCTAATGAGCGCGTCATAAAGTTGCGTAACTCGTTGTTATCCTCAACAATCAGAATACGCATCTCCCCGGTTCCATTATCACCGGCCGGATCATCCTGCAATATACTTGCTTGTTTGTCGGCATCTTTGTGGACTTGTTTTTTACGACGAGGTACGATAATTTCAAAGGTAGACCCCATATTCTCTTCGCTTTTCACACTAATCTTGCCGCCATGCAGGTTTATCAGTATTTTGCTCATGGCTAATCCGATTCCGGAACCTACGATTTTTGCGTTAATAGCATTCTCGCCACGATAAAACTCATGGAACAGCTTGCCTTGCGCTTTATGGCTGATGCCAATGCCGTAATCAATGACACTCAGTCGCCACTCGTTTTCGTTACTCTTAAAATGTACTTCCACAACAGATTGCTCATGGGAATATTTGACGGCATTAGAGAGCAAATTGTCTATCACCCGCTCCATCATACCGATGTCTATTGCCGTGAGATAGCTATCTGCATCATAGTCATAAGCAATATTAATATGTTTGCTTGCCGCTATTGATTCGAACATGCTGACGCGATTACCCACAAGTGTGACAACATCAGACATGACCGGGCGAAACTGTTCCTTACCCATATCCGTTTTCTGGAAATTCATCAGTTGTGTTGCTACTGATGTCAGTTGTTGTATTTGCTTTACCGCCAGATGGAGGTGCTGCCGGTCGTGTTCCGATATGCTGCCGGACTGATTCAGCTCTTCAATAGGCGCCTTAATAAGCGTGAGTGCGGTGCGCAAATCATGTGCGGTGGTAGTAAAGAAACGCAGTTTATCTTCGGCATGCTGTTGGTTGAGGCGATTGATATAGAACCGGAGCAGGAAGTAAAGCAACCAGCCGGCGAAAAGAATACACCCCAGTCTAAACCACCAAGTAGCCCAAAAAGGAGGAGTGATGCGAATAGTCAATATGCGTTCGGAAATGAGATCATGATTATACAAGCGGATGGATAATAAATAAACGCCTGGGTTCAAATTGGTATAGTTAATGACACTCCGGTCGGTCGGATCGCTCCAATCATCATCAAAACCTTGCATCTTCCACGAAAAGCGAGCAGTGCTAGAATAGTTGCCCAATGGCAGTATGTTGAGTGTTACGTTGTTTTGTGAGTGGTTGAGCGTAATATCGCTTATACTATCCAACGGAATGTCGGGCAGTAAGTCCGGATACTCACGGATAGACCGACCGGACAGGAGTAGGTCCTGGATATATATGCGGCCTGTAGCCTTTTGCTGGCTCAGGGATTTAGGGTCTAACATAATGATACCATTGGATGTTCCCCATGCAGACATGCCGTTGTGCAACCAGAAGCAGGCGTCCGAGGTGTAGGACGCGCCGGAAATAATCATGGGGAAAGGATAAGCAGTAATCGTCTTGTCAATTGTATTGAAGCGGCAAAGGCCATTGTCTGTTCCCAGCCAGAGGTAACCGTCGGCGTAGAGAATACTGTTCACGTAATTGGATATGATACCATGACGCGTATCGTATTTTTCCGTTTCGTGTGTGCGGATGTTGTAGCTGAGGAGACCTCCTCCATTACTGCCTGCCCATATCTTGTCCTGCACAACAGCTATATCCTGAATCATATTGTCGGTCAGCAAAACCGTTCGTTCTTTCGTCTCTTTGTCGAGCGTGAGCAGTCCGTAGTTGCAAGCCAGAATCAATGTGCGATCGCCCCATTCATCCATAGCATACACCGGTTCTGCCGGATAGGTTTTGAACTCCCGTGTACGGCGTTCGTACATCAGTATTTCCCCATTCATTCCTGCAATCCACATATTCCCGTTTGCGTCCTTCAGGATATCAAAGACGAAGCCTGTTTTGGCGAGGATGCCCGTTGGCCGTGTGTGATGGGCGAGGATTGCCGGACGCTTGCCGTCAATGACGTATACCCCGTGTGCATACGTACCCACCCAGATATTCCCGTCGTCATCCTCGCAAAGAGCCAGGACGATGAAGGCTTCTGAGGCTTTTTTTTCAAAGTAGTGGGTCCATTTGTCGGTATGCGGGTTCCAACAACTCAGACCCCTGTTAGTCCCTGCCCACAGTTGTCCGCGACTGTCTTCAATCAGATCGTGGATATAATTACTGACTAAAGAGTTCGGGTTATTGATGCGATGCTGAATCTGTGTAATCATCGGTAAGCCAAGCTCGGCTACTGATGCACCGCCGGTAATGGAGCAGACCCAGACACGACCGGGGCTTTCATAGTATATATCATATACCCCGTTTCCCCCGATAGACAACGGATTGTCTGGTTCTTCCTGGTAGATATGACTCGTCCGGCTGCCATCGCGCGACAGAACCCATACACCACGTCCGTCGATACCGCACCAGATAGTAGAGTCTGATACCAACTTGATCGTCTTGACACATTGTTGCGGAAAGTTCTCCACAGGTGCTACATGTAGTTTTTTTGCGGCGTAGTCGAAGTAATAAAGCCCGCTGGATAACGTACCGATCCACAGACGGTTCATAGCCGGGTCGAGCAATAGCGATGCCGGTGCGACGCCTATGTCCTCGCTCCACAGCTCCACTTGCTTTCGTTCCGTATCAATGAGGTAAATTCCTTCAATGCTGGCGGCAATCAAATGATTATCGTCATAGCGGGTCATATCACCGACAGAGGCCGCTATTTGTCCGATTTTTGAGCATTGATTGTCTTTGAAGTAATACAGGCCTATGGAGGAGGCTAGCCACAAACCACCGTCTTGGTCTACCTCCAAATCGGAAAGCCATAAGTTGGCAATATTTACCTGAGTGGGAAAGTCTATATACCGTTCAAATTTGTCGCTGCGCGGATTGTATCGGAATATTTCGCCCTGATTGGTAAAGGCAAACAACTGTTCTTGCTGCCATGTGACTTCGACAGAAACCACAGCTGCCGATTTATAAGGCAAACTGTAAACCCGGCAATCACTGTTTGTTAACCTGATAATCCCCGTCCGGGCGGCGATCCAGATGAATCCGTCAGTATCTTTACATATTGAAGTGGTTTCACGAATAGACACTCCATAAATATCATTAATATCATAGAAGTTCAGGTCATCCGCACGAATATCCTCAAACGACAGAAGCAAAAAGACGATAAATAAAAAATATTGCTTCATATTTCTTCAATGGAACATGAATTAATCTAGATTAATCTACAATAATAGATAAAAATAATGGGTATTATTTCAAATTGTAGATACTATTTTTCAATGATTGTTATTATACTCCTCATTTTGTTAATATTGGAATATAGTGAAGCATTTCTCTATATATGTGCCCTTGTATCTAATAATGGAAAACAAATATTTATTTTTAAATCACGTCATCGTTTTTCGCCGTTACATTTGTCGATAATAAATGATAACTATTAACTCTTATTATTTGACTTATGAAAAATGCATTGAAATTAGTTTTTTCTTTCTTGCTGGTACTACCATTAACAATGAATGGGCAAGAACAAAATTTTCCTGCAGGAAGTATTCCTAACGAACATAACATTAATGGAGCAGATTATCCGCGTATAGACAAAGACAACCGCGTGCATTTCCGGATACATGCTCCTAATGCCAAAAAAGTGGAAATCAGTTTCCGAGGCGAAATGACTCAGGAGGCCGATGGATACTGGTCGCTCGTATCGAAAGAACCCGAGGTGGTGGGTTTCCACTACTATCAGATTATCGTGGATGGTGTGAGTGCGGCTGATCCCAACGGCAAACCGTTCTTCGGTATGGGCAAATGGGTGAGTGGTATTGAAATCCCGGAAAAGGGCGTGGATTACTATTCTATAAAGAATGTGCCTCACGGATTGGTCAGCCAAAGCTGGTACTACTCCGATATTCGCAAGGAATGGCGCAGGTGTATGGTTTATACTCCGGCGGAATACGATAAGAATCCCGGCAAGAAGTATCCGGTGCTTTACTTGCAACATGGCATGGGTGAAAACGAGACCAGCTGGGCAAGCCAAGGTAAGATGAATTTCATTATGGATAACCTGATTGCCGAAGGTAGCGCCCATCCGATGATCGTGGTGATGGACAACGGGAATATAGAGTCTTTCAAGACCAATCCGGGCGAAACTCCTGACGAGGCAAGAAAGAGGTTCGGCGCCGAGTTCCCTTCTATCCTGGTGAATGAAATCATTCCCCACATCGAATCAAACTTCCGTGCACTGACCGATAGAGAAAACCGTGCTATGGCAGGGCTTTCGTGGGGTGGGCTTCTCACTTTCCAAACTACACTGAACAATCTCGACAAATTCGCCTATATCGGCGGATTCAGCGGAGCGGGCAGAATCGATCTTGAGAACCTTGATGAGGCATATGGCGGTGTGTTCAAAGACCGCAAGGCATTTAACGACAAGGTACACGCCTTCTTCCTCGGTATCGGTTCGGAAGAGCATCCCGAAAGAACAAAGAGCCTTAGCGATGGCTTGAGAGCAGCGGGAATTAATACGATCTATTACGAGTCTCCGGGTACCGCCCACGAGTTCCTGACCTGGCGCAGATGTCTGAAAGAATTTGCACCTCTGTTGTTTAAAAAGAAATAATGTATAATTCACAAAAACATATTATGACAATGAACATTATCCATCGAAAAACAGGATTGGCTATGTGTCTCGCGGCACTACTGGCTCTGCCCGCTTTTGCACAGAACCCGCCGGCGGGAGATTTTCCACCTCCAAGACAAGCGTACAAGATTCAAACACCCACGTACCTTGCCGACTATTTCACGGAAGCAACCCCGGGCGTTGTGTCACCGGATGAAAACGGTTTTATCCGCCGCTGGCTGCTGCTGGAGCCTATCGATAAGCCCAATCGCTCCAACACAGTCTTTACCGACAGCTATTTGCGCCAGACATTTGATACGCTGTACTTCAAGAATCAGTTCTCTATCTTACCCAAAGATGGAGACAAAGTGAAAGTAGGCAAGCAGAAGTTGGCTTGGCATGCGCTGGACAGTAAACTATATAACGTGAAGCTGTATCGTTTGGCGGCTGGTCTGAAGAAGCAAGTGTACGGCGTATTATTCTGGGCTGTTACCGTTATTGATTGCCCGGAAGATATGGAGAACGTCCGCTTCTCGGCTGGTTCCAACTCTGCCTCTATGTGGTGGTTGAATGGCGAGGAAGTCCTTCTGCTTTCGGGCGACCGTCGCATGGTGGTGGATGACGGCCTGTCGCGTCGGCTGACGCTGAAGAAGGGGCGGAACATCTTGCGCGGAGCCATTATCAATGGCCCGGGTATGAGTGACTTCTGCGTCCGCTTTATGGATGAGAATGGAATGCCAGTTACGAACATTACAATCAGTTATCAATGAGTATGAAAACAAAAGCTATACTATTGGGCACAGTAGCCCTGATGTCTGTTTTGACATCCGAAGAAGCGTCTGCACAAATTGGCACTCCTTATATCCACGACCCCTCCACCATCATGGAGTGCGAGGGTAAGTACTATACTTTCGGAACGGGCGGAGGCGGATTGATTTCCGAAGACGGCTGGGAATGGCACGGCGGAGGAGTACGTCCCGGCGGAGGTGCTGCACCGGATGCCATAAAAATCGGTGATCGTTACCTGATTGCTTACAGTTCCACCGGCGGCGGCTTGGGCGGCGGACATGCCGGCAAAGTGCTTACCATGTGGAACAAAACCTTGGATCCTAATTCTCCCGATTTCGCCTACACCGAACCTATCGAAGTGGCGCATTCGCTTGATGATGAAGACTGTGATGCTATTGATGCCGGGCTGCTGCTTGATCCGACGGATGGTCGGCTGTGGTGTTCTTATGGTACCTATTTCGGCTTTATCCGGCTGGTGGAACTTGATCCCAAGACAGGCAAACGCGTGGAAGGCAACGAAGCGATAGATATCGCCATTGATTGCGAAGCCACCACTTTGGCTTATCGCGACGGATGGTACTATCTTCTGGGTACACACGGCACTTGCTGTGACGGCCCGAACTCTACCTATAATATTGTAGTAGGCCGCTCGCGTAAAGTAACGGGACCATACATTGACAATGTAGGACGAGATATGCTGGAGGGTGGCGGCAAGATGGTGATTGCCGCATCAGACCGCAAAACCGGTCCCGGACACTTCGGACGTTTCATTGTAGAAGATGGTGTGGAGAAGATGTCCTATCATTATGAAGCCGATTTCGATCAGGGTGGACGCAGTGTATTGGCCATACGCCCGCTTGTGTGGAAAAACGGATGGCCCGTAGCTGGAGAAGCTTTTAAGGAAGGAACGTACGAGATTGAGTCTGAACGCAGAGGCTATGCCCTCGAACTGGCTGTCGACTTCGTGCGCATGCAGGGTAGCATGCATCGCTTCTGGGAGAAAGATGACAAACCTCTTGTGCCTCTGAAGTCGCAAACACTGGATGATGTGATCGGAACCTGGCCGCAGGGAGATATCAATGTAAGAATCGGTGACTACATGTTCCGCCCCCATCAGAAGTGGACCATTACTGCTGTGTCTAATGCCGGCGGATATCTGGGCGGACATTATTACAAGATTGTGATTGAAGGAACCAATCGTGCATTAGCTGCCACAACGGATGCGGAAGTGGTGACAGTTCCTGCGTTTACGGGAGCGCCCGAGCAGTTGTGGAGAATCGATCAGTTGACGGACGGTACCTACCGGATTATGCCCAAAGAAGTGCCTGGAACAGATAAAGAACTGGTTCTGGTATCCACAGGAGACAGCACTCCTTCACTCGGTAAATTCGATATGAACAGTGACAATTCCAAATGGAACTTCCGTGACCATTAAATGTCTGTCATTACAACGTATTGTATCAAGCGTGATGGGAGTGGCGTTTTGCCTGCTCCTGTCCGCTTGTTCAGGTAAAATGACAAAAGGAGGTTCGGCACAGCTTGTGTTGAATGATTCCTCTTATTTCGAAGCGCCCGGACTAAACGTAATGGTGTTCAGCCATTCGTATGATGCGATGTCTGATGATTCCCAAATGGTAGGTATTGAAATTGTGCATCATGGCCTGCGTACGGTTACGAATGGAGATGTACGACTGAATCCGATACCCGGGCAATGGGATTTGCACTCCACATTAATTGAAAGGAAAGTGGAGCGGGAGAATAACCTTATCATAGCACAACTAAAATACGACACCCCGCATTTCATCTACCAGATTCAAGTACGATTGGGTGATGGCGGCATCTATGTCAGCGTATGGACAGACCAGCCCGTTCCCGATGATCTGGTGGGAGTAGCAGGTTTGAATATTGAATTTACGTCTACACTCTATTCACAATATTCGGACGATAAGACGATCGTTATGAAAACAGACGAGTTAGAACCAAGCCCTATCGTTGTCGGAAAGAAATTTGACATCGCCCCCGATGATGCCAAAAGACATATTACGGTGAGCAGTACCGAGCAAGACCTACTACTCTACGACGGCCGGAATGAAGACCAGAGCGCTTGTTTTGTGCTTCGCAGCCTGCTTCCTGCCGAAAAGTCAGGTAAAATCCTGGAATGGTTTATTACTGTGGGAACAGTATAAAAGTTATCATGCGCATGTTTCTCTGTTCATTATATTTTTTACTTTTGCATTTCAGTAAACGAATGATATTAAATACAATCAGAGATGAGCAAGCAATTGAAGCCTGAAACCCTTTGTGTTCAGGGGGGATGGAACCCAAAGAAAGGAGAGCCGCGTGTACTTCCTATTTACCAGAGTACTACATTTAAGTATGAAACAAGTGAGCAGATGGCGAAACTTTTCGACCTGGAAGAGAGTGGATACTTCTACACACGCTTGCAGAACCCAACGAACGATGCCGTAGCAGCTAAGATTGCCGCCCTGGAGGGTGGGGTAGCCGGTATGCTTACGTCTTCCGGACAGGCAGCGAACTTCTTTGCCATTTTCAATATTTGCGGAGCCGGAGATCATTTTGTTAGCGCCACCAGCATTTACGGAGGAACCTATAACCTATTTTCCGTTACCCTGAAGAAGCTGGGGATCGAATGTACGTTTGTAGACCAGGATGCCTCAGAAGAAGAAATCAGCAAGGCTTTCCACCCGAACACCAAACTATTGTTCGGAGAAACTATTTCCAATCCGGGTGTAACGGTTCTCGATCTGGAAAAATTTGCACGAATAGCCCATGCAAACGGGGTTCCACTGATTATAGACAATACCTTTGCTACTCCGATTAATTGCCGCCCCTTTGAATGGGGAGCCGATATCGTAACACATTCTACTACTAAATACATGGACGGGCACGCCACAGCCGTAGGTGGTTGTATCGTTGATAGCGGAAACTTCAACTGGGACGCCTATGCCGACAAGTATCCCGGACTCTGCGAGCCAGACGACTCGTATCACGGATTAACCTATACAAAAGCCTTTGGCAAGGGAGCGTTCATCACAAAAGCAACCGCCCAGTTGATGCGTGACTTAGGCTCTATACAGTCTCCGCAAAATGCCTTCTTGCTCAATCTGGGGCTCGAAACCCTACATCTGCGTATGCCGCAGCATTGCAAAAATGCACTGACTGTAGCTCAATGGTTGCAGAAGAACGATAAAGTAGCCTGGGTTAATTACCCCGAGTTGGAAGGGAATAAGTACTACGATTTGGCAAAGAAATATCTCCCCCAAGGCTCTTGCGGTGTATTATCCTTCGGGCTGAAAGGCGGACGCGAAGAGTCTATCCGTTTTATGGATAACCTCAAGCTGATAGCGATTGTAACGCATGTTGCAGACGCCCGTTCTTCGGTACTGCATCCCGCCAGCCATACACACCGGCAACTAACAGACGAGCAGTTATTAGAAGCAGGAGTGGCTCCTGACCTGATCCGCCTGTCTGTCGGAATTGAGCATGTAGACGACCTTCTTGCCGATTTGGATCAAGCCCTGTAAATAAGCTATTTGCATACTTTTTCACGCAAAAGTTTTATTCTTTTTTTGTAGTGAAACTAAAAGTTTCATCTGGATGAGAAAAAATTCTCATGCCGTTGAGAATTTTTTCTCACCCGCATGAGAATTTTTTCTTATCGGCATGAAATTTTTTTCTCAACAGAATAATATGATATGGAAAAACTGAAGGTTTTAGTGAAAAATGTAGGATAAAAGTAATTAAATTGCTGTAAAGGGTAAATAAAACCCTTTTTCTATTTGACCGGAAAGAGCAAATGTTTCCCTGAGATATTGCATAATTGTTTCGATAAACGCCTTAAATATTGTATAGAATCGCCTATAATGATTTAAAAAATGAAAAAATATACACAAAAAGTGGAAATATGTCATATTTTGTATCTATTTTTGCGTCGAATATAAATTTATATAAACACGAATTGTACAAAACGCTAATTTACAAATTAATTAAATCAATGAGAAAAAACTTTTTATTTTTTGCTCTTTTAGCAAATGTTTTGCTATTTGCCGTTTCATGCAGTAGCAGTGAGAATGAAATAATCCAAACAGAAGAAAAAGCATCTATTTCTATTAAACTGGAAGGTCAAGACTTAGGTACGCGTGCTACAACAGCCGCTTTGCCTGAAGAAAATGCTGTGAAGAATGTCTCTGTTTATGTGTTTTTCAGCAATGGACTGCTTGAGTCTTCGGTGACGACATCAACGATTCCTGCTAATAATGAAATAGCAGTTGATGATCTGACTACCGGAGGTAAGAAAATTGCGGTAGTAGTGAATGCTCCTGCCGGTTTCCCTACTTCTCCTATATTGGAATATTCGGATTTGGAAGGTGAATTAATTGACTTAGATACTCAAACAACCTCAACTATAGGTACTAACGGGCTTCTAATGAGTGGTGAAACTACGCATACGCTGACTACCGGTGCGAATACTTTGAACATTCCTGTTTATCGGGTAGTTGCTAAAATCCAGTTGGGAAGTGTAACTGTTGCTCCTGTTACAGGTCAGACCGGAACGTTTACATTAACGTCTGTTCATATAATGAAAGCAAAGAGTACAGCTACAGTAGGTGTACCAAGTATTTTAACTTCCGGAGACCTCTATGGAGGGGTTAATCTTACTTCTGTAGACGGAAAAAATATCGTTAGTATATACCGGGATTACCTTACAAAAAGTGCTTCAGTTAGTGATAATAATACGGCTTATTTCTACGTATTTCCGAATGATGCGACTGGAACAGATGCTACATTGATGACATTAGAAGGAACATATAATGGTGAAACCGTGTATTTCCCCTTTGTAATCAATGACAGCCATACAGGTGATGGTACGTATATCGTTCGTAACACCTTCCATAAGGTGAATGTTGTGATTAATAAACCGGCAGCTGGTGCTACGCACCCTGAAGAATTTGTAGATCCGGCTACCTTAACAGTAACAATTGAACCTCAGGACTGGGAAACAGTTCCTGAACAAGGCGTAAAATGGTAAAAAAGACTATTTTCCAAACATATTCAGCACACAATATATTCCTTTGGTTTATATTGTGTGTGTTTGCCATATCCTGCTCGACTGAAGAAATGCTTAATCCGCCTTCAGTAGTAGCAGGAGATGGTGAAAATATGTCCTTAAAGCTGACAATCAATACTCCTCCAACGGTTCTGCCTAAGGGGGCTACCAAATCACAAACAGCCGAAGAAGCAAGTATCAATGAAATCCGGATTTTGGTGTTTCGGAACGATACCTATATCTATTCGGCAGAGGGGTCTATTCTAGACCACACGGCAACATCTACCACTTTTGATGCGGAGTTGAAAACCTCGTCGTCGCCTATTGTACTTTTTCTGTTAGCAAACAGTAATCAGGCTATAGATGCCGCCAATATAGCAGCAGGTGATAGCAAAAGTGAGGTAAAAGCCAAAATACAACATGCCTTTACGGTAAGCGGAATATCTTCTCCGTTTCCCATGTTTGGCGAATATGAATTGCCATCGTTAGATACATTCAATAACAACGAGATAAGCGGAATTAAGATGCTTCGCTCCGTAGCCCGGGCGGATATTCTTGTTGCGGATGATGTCACGAATTTTGAAATGGTAAGTGTACAGCTTTATCGTGCGAATAATAAGATGCAAATTATTCCGAATAACATGACAGATGCGGCTGTAACCTCACCCTCCATACCAGGCAATAGCAGTGGGAGTATCATTACTTCCGAAATATCGGTAAGCGGTAATGTCTCTCAGTCACAGCTTTATGTTCCGGAGTCGAGCGCTCCGGATGAAAGTGAGAAGGATTCAAAGGCAACATGTATTATTGTTGGCGGAAAGTATGCAAACGGAGAGGTTACGTACTATCGGATAGATTTCAATTTAGGGATGTCCGGACATCCGTTCGGACAGATATTGAGGAATCATAAATATATTTTCAATATATTAAAGGTGGGGATGCCGGGTAAAAAAACGCCTGAAGAAGCAGCCAAAGCACCTTCTGTAGGTATCATTTCCGAAGTTCAGACCTGGGATGAGAACTCTACCGACATGTATTTTGACGGGGAACACTACATTGGGGTTTCCGCACGCACGGTGTTACTCAAGTCATGGGCCGGTTCAACTAGTGAAATCTCCGTAAACACAGATGTCAGTGATTATACCATACAGTGGTCTGATGAGAATGGGAATTTACTTGGAGTTGCATCGGAGACGTCTATTCAGAATACCAATTATCTTGTTCAACTAAGAGAAAATAAGACACTTATACATGTGGAGGCCCTAACCCGTAATGGCAATCATGGGGAGAGGAATGATTATTTTACCATTCAGGCCGGGCAATGGAAAGTTGTAATCAAGATTGCACAACTTGGCTATGCTGCGACTCTGGAAGAGGTTGTGAGGGTATTGTCTTTCACCAATGTAGGTGATTTAGGTACCGGGTATTCTTCGGATGGTACATTGAATGCAAGTGGCGCGGCTATGCGACAGATCTTGAATTATTACTTTTACCCTGCAAGCCTTATAGATATGGGTGGATATAGTTTCAATGAGATGGCTCAAACTGTGATTAGCGGCTCAAATACATTAGCAGCTAATATTATGGCGGATTATGATGTGATGTTCTATACCTATGACAGCAAACCGAGTACTGGAACGATAGTCAATACGCTTCAATGGTTAAACAACAAGAAAAACAGAGTGTTGATCGTTGCGGCAGACTGGACCGGTACCAATATCAACCTCTTATCAGCCTTAGGGGATACCTGGGACTGGATCTATAAAGATGATGGAGGAAACTTCAAATTTGTAGAACCAACAGAAGCGAACAGCATATTTACCCAGACAGGTCCTTTCGGCGGCGTATCTTCTTCCTCTGTATTTGGACGGACGGATGCCTATTGGGGACGAACATTGAACTATTCTGAGTATGTTATTCCTTTGCTTACCAGTTCGTATGACGGAGGAATGGTATTAGGCGTAAATAAGAAAAGACGGATTGTTTATATAGGTGATTGTAACCTGTTTACCACTACCGGAGCGAATTATTTAACGGGTGCCGGAAACTTGAGCAAAGATCAGGACTATTTAATGGGTAACCTGTGGGCCTGGATTACAGATGTCGTTTTATCAGGGAGATAATTTAGAGAGTTTATAGATGATTTTTGAGAATAAATGACGAAAAGATCTGGAAACCAGAGGCTCATCGGTTAGCAAATCCTGACGGAATTCACGCAGAATCAGCCAGTCGGCTTGGCTTACCCAATGCCGGAAATGAAGGTTTGGTGTATGTTTCTCGGATAATTCCAGTAATTTGTCTAGATTGAAATAGTCGGCCACCATACCGGCTCCCGACAAAGACGCATCATGCGCATTGCAAGCCTGTTCTATATGGGTAGGAACCATTAGGACAGGCTTGTTCATATACATGGCTTCGCAAACCGATTCAAAACCTGCCGTTGTAGCATAGGCTTTAGCTCCGGACATATACTTTACGAACAAACTGTCATCCAGCAAGTGGAATGTCAGCTTGTCGTTTATCTTTGTTTCTTTATTCACGTCCTTTTTATCCCAAAAAAAGTGCATCTTCACATCCGGATGCTCTTTGTGCCAGGCTTTTACTTCTTCGCTAAAACCGCTATTTAGCATGTAGCCGTGCAGGTAGTCTCCTGTTGAAATTTCGGCATCTATCACCTCTCGCCTGATCAAAGGAGGTACAACTACGATCTTCTTTTGAGGAACTTCATCCATTTTCCGGAACGATAAAGCCAGCTTTTTACTGGATCCCCAAGTGGTGATCCGGGTATAGAACATCATCATGGCTAAGGATACCGGGTTGGCTTTCGGGAACGTAAATTCAGGGTGAAGGAACAGGTACTGGTGTGCTACACAAATCATAACTGCTTTCGGACGGAAAAGCAGGTAGGTCAGACCGGTAAGCATTTCGTAAAAATTGACTACAACTTCCGCTTCCGTTTCTTTAATCATCCGGTTGATATAGTGTAGGCTACCTATGTATTTATAGGCAAGCGCCAGGTTATAGGCAACGGATTTGTATATGTTAATCTGTTTGTTCTTAGCCGTAGGGAGAAAATTAGGACTTTCAAATGTATAGACCGGAATGTTTATCTTTTCGGTAAAGAAATCCGGAAGGTTGCGTGCAGGGCTCTTACCTACCATTGCACCTACAACTTGATGTCCATCACTGGTGAGTTTCTGGTGAAGAGACAAGGCCTGAGTCAGGTGTCCTCTCCCTTCTCCCTGGATGATAAAGAGTATTTTCATATGTAAGCATTTATATGATAATACACAGATATGACACAAAGCTATCAATATAATCTTACAATTCGAGAACATTTGTGTTAAAAAAATAGAGACAAGGCAATGCCCTGTCTCTATCATAAAAATGTATGAAGGTAATATGATTAATCTTCTTCCTGGCTTTCTGCGTATGCTTTGAGCAGCTTGTCCTGTACATCGGTAGGCACAAGTTCGTAAGCAGCAAACTTCATGGTGAAAGAAGCGCGTCCTCCGGTAATAGAACTTAATGAAGTAGAATAGGAAGACATCTCTTTCAAAGGAACTTTGGCCGATAGTTTTTCATATCCCTTTTCACTGTTCATACCCATGATAACGGCGCGACGTCCTTGCAGATCACTCATTACATCTCCCAGATAGTCGGCAGGAACGGATACTTCTACATCGTAGATTGGTTCCAGAATCTTAGGACCAGCTTCTTTAAATGCCGTACTGAACGCATTACGTCCGGCAAGCATAAAGGAAATTTCATTACTGTCTACCGGGTGCATCTTACCGTCATATACGATTACGCGTACGTCACGGGCATATGAACCGGTCAACGGACCTTGCTCCATACGTGCCATGATACCTTTCAAGATGGCCGGAAGGAAGCGGGTGTCGATAGAACCTCCCACGATAGAGTTGATAAATACCAACTTACCTCCCCATTCCAAGTCAATGGTCTGCGTGTCACGTACAGATATCTTATATTCCTGTCCACCGAATTTATATACTTCAGGGGTAGGAACGCCTTCGTGATAGGGCTCTACAATCATGTGTACCTCACCAAACTGGCCGGCACCTCCGGATTGTTTCTTGTGGCGATAGTCGGCACGTGAAGCTTTGGTGATGGTTTCACGATAAGGTATCTTCGGCTCCAGGAACTCGATTGCTAACTTTTCGTTATTCTCCAATCTCCATTTCAAGGTGCGGAGGTGAAACTCTCCTTGTCCTGAAACGATGGTTTGCTTCAGTTCTTTTGATTGTTCAACAAGCCAGGTTGGGTCTTCTTCGCGCATGCGGTTTAATAATTCTCCCAACTTTTCAGCGTCAGACTCGTTCACCGGTTTGATGGCCCGGCGGTATTTAGGATTCGGGTATTTGATAAAGTCGAACTTATAGTCGGCTCCTTTGCCGTTGAGGGTATTACCCCGGCGTAAATCTTTCAGCTTTACCGTAGCACCGATGTCGCCGGCTACCATTTCGGGTACCTGGTTCCGATTCTGTCCGGAAACGGAAAATAGCTGAGCGATACGTTCTTTAGAACCACGGTCTGCATTCAGCAAGTCGTCACCTTCTTTTACTTTTCCTGATATCACTTTAAAATAGGAAACCTGTCCGATATGAGATTCAATCGTCGTTTTGAAGAAGAACAGACTGGTTGGTCCGTTAGGATCCGGAGCAATATCTTGTCCGTCTATAGTTTTTACATGAGGCATTTTATCAACAGTAGGAACTACATTGCCAAGGAATTCCAAGGTACGGCGTACGCACATATCCTTTTCTGCACACACACAGAATACCGGAAACATACTACGTTGTATCAATCCGGCACTGATTCCGGTACGCATATCGTCTTCACTCAGGGTTCCTTCTTCAAAGAACTTTTCCATCAGTGCGTCATCATTCTCAGCAGCAGCTTCTACCAATGTGGCATGTAGCTCGGTTGCTTTATCTATTTCCTCAGCCGGGATGTCCAGTACTTCAGGAACGCCACCTTCGGGTTTCCAGCGATACATCTTCATTTTCAATACATCAACTACGGCATTAAAGCCTGCTCCTGTGCTGATTGGATATTGAATCTGAACCGCTTTGCTACCATAGCTTTCTTTCAACTGGGTAATAGTTCCGTCATAATCTGCTTTATCCTGGTCTAACTGATTGATGATGAAAATAACTGGTTTGTTGAACTGCTCTGTGTAGCGGAACTGGTTGATCGTTCCAACCTCTACTCCGTACTGTGCATTGATTACCATCAGGGCTGTGTCTGTAACATTCAGTGCAGATACAGCTCCGCCGATAAAGTCGTCGGATCCCGGACAGTCAATAAAATTCAATTTTCTATTCTGCCATTCCACACTAAAAACGGTTGAGAACACTGAGTATCCATACTCTTTCTCAACCGGGAAATAGTCGCTCACCGTATTTCCTCCGTCAACAGTGCCGCGACGTTTTATAACTCCACCCTCGTAAAGCATAGCTTCAGCGAGAGTGGTTTTCCCAGAGCCCGAACTACCCAAGATGGCGATGTTCTTAATTTCATTTGCTTGATAAACCTTCATGATATCAGGATTTTTAATGTGTTTATAAATAAGGATTATTCCTGTTTTTCAAAAGTTCGCAAATTATGGAATGTGGATGAGAAAAGCAATTAAAGACAGCCTGTTACAGAACATAGCTGTTTAGCATGTTTCAAATATCTTTTATCTTTAAAGGGTTAAAGGAGGTATGTGTGTCATATACATCCGCACCTTCTATTTTCTTGATATATTTTACAACCCGGATCGTAACAGGTAATACAAAAATTTCGTACAAGGATTTCAAAACGGTTTGTGCAATGATCATGACGATCAACTCTCGCGTGGGCATCAGCCCCCAGAAGGCAATAGGGAAGAAGATAAGCGAGTCGGCACTTTCGCCTACAACCGTAGAGACAATGGCGCGTAAAGAGAAGTTTTTCCCTTTGGAAGCGATCTTCATCTTGCTCATGATATAGGCATTGAGGAATGAGCCTGTAAGGAAAGCGATAAAGCTTCCGGCCACGATACGGGGCGCCAGTCCGAATACAAAGTTAAATCCTGCTTCTCCTTCCCAAAAGGGAGCTCCGGGAAGCAATATGGCCAGTTGGGAAAAGAAAACGACGAGGAAGTTGGACGCAAAGCCGCTCCAGATGATCAACCGGGCTTTCTTATAGCCATACACTTCTGCAATGCAATCGTTTATAATATACGAGATGGGAAAAACAATCAATCCGGCAGCTACGGTGATGCCAAATACCTGGATGACTTTCGTTTCTAAAAGATTGGCTGCTATGAGGCATACATTAAACAAAATGCCGAGCAGCATAAAAGGAATACTTACTGTTTTTTGCATATTTTCTTGTTTTTTACGTGGTTGTACAAGCACACGGAATTAATTTCACTACAAAGATACGCAATCCTTATAAAAAAACAATAAATACCCTTATCGTAACGTTTTCCATACTAACACCAGTGTAAAATCTATTATGGAAACAAATAAAAAGCAGTACGACAACTTCTTTTACGAAGGGAACAGATGTAAGAAAAAGACTGATAGCGTAGATATTGTCTTAACTGAAGCCTTTAAAGTATTACCCCAAATAAATTCGGTCGTTGATTTCGGTTGTGCTACCGGAACATGGCTTGCATCCTTACAGAAATATGGCGTGAAAGAGATTAAAGGCTTAGATGGCTCATGGGTAAAAAAGGATCTGTTAGTTATTCCTCCCGAATGTTTTGTTGAAGCAGATTTTGATAAAGAAATAGTACTTGATAAGAAATATGATTTAGCTATTTCGATTGAAGTGGCTGAACATTTGTTGGAAAAATCAGCAAAAGGATTTGTTAAGGCACTTACGGATGCGTCGGATATTATTTTGTTTTCGGCTGCTATACCGTTTCAGGGAGGAGACAATCACGTAAATGAGCAATGGCCTGCGTACTGGAACAAGCTATTTAATGAAAATGGCTTTATAGCAGTAGATTGCCTGAGGAAATATTTGTGGGATAAGATGGATGTGTTGGATTTTCACCGGCAAAACATCCTGTTGTATGTCCGCAAGGATAAAAAAGAGGAAATAAAAGCTCCGGAAGGTGATTTCTGCATAGATTACGCCCCAATACCCATGGTAGATCATGTACGATACCTCAAGATGATAAAAAACGATTTGTCTCAAATGTCTTTGTTCCGGATAATTATAAATGCAAATAAATGGATGATTGTAAGATTGCTGGGAAAAGAATTCTGTAAATCCGTTTATTATAAGTATTTTAAGAAGTCGGATTTCTGATTTAGTAGTATATTTTTCAGCGGCTCACAAAGGTGAGCCGAGCTGGTCACCCCCGTGATCCGCCCGGTTCACCTTTGTGAGCCATGTCGCTCACCTTTGTGAACCGATCAATAAATCGGTATGAAAGTACGAAATATCTGGTTTATTTAGCTTGTTTAAAGGCTTTTCCAAGCATTTCTATGATGTCTCCGGCTATCAGACTTTCTTCAGAACAGTGAGGATTGGTCGTTACGGCCAGATCGCCTGCTGTACTATGAATGAATACTCCTAAGGCAGCAGCTGTATCAGGCTTGTATCCTTGTGCCAGCAAACCGGTGAGGATGCCTGTCAATACGTCGCCACTTCCGGCTGTTGCCATACCCGGATTGCCGCTGTTGTTGAAATAGATATTTCCATTAGGCGTACAAATAGCAGTGTGAGCACCTTTCAGAATGATGAAAAATTCGTGTTTTTTCGCAAATTCCTGTGCTTTCATCAGGCGTTCGTAGCCGCAGTTGCTTTCGCCTGCTAAGCGGTCGAATTCTTTGGGGTGGGGTGTAAGGATACTGCGCCGGGGGATAGCCTTCAGCAGGTTGTCGTCCATAGCAATCAGGTTGATGGCGTCGGCATCTATTACCATCCGGGCGTCTGTTCCCGAAAATAGCTGTTGCAATACCTCTGCCGTATCAGGCTGTTTACCTAAACCGGGGCCAACTCCAATAGCCGAATAGGCAGTCAAGTTCGGCAGAGATGTAATATATTCGTGATGTGTATCAAGACTCACCATGGCTTCCGGAAAGGATGTTTGCAGGATCTGTTCGCCACATTGCGGGATATGAGCAGTTACTAATCCTGCACCGCTTCGCAGACAGGCTTTCGATGCCAGCACAGAGGCTCCCATCTTCCCCCGGCTTCCGGCAATCATCAATGCATGACCGAATATGCCTTTGTGGGCAAACTTATCACGCAGAGCCAGTACCATGCTGATATCTTCTTCGGTTATCAGCCGGTAAGGACTTGGAGTCCTTTCTATAATAGCAGGATGTATCCCGATGTCCAGTATCTTCCATTCGCCAACATAAGGAGCATTCTCAGGAAAAAGGAAAGCCAGCTTAGGAAAACCGAATGACAAGGTCAGTTCCGCACGTATAATAGCTTCCGGATTGTTTTCACGATTATCTTCTCCCATCAAGCCCGAAGGAATATCTATAGCCACCACAGAAGCATCGGAATCATTTATATGATCAACTACAGCGGCAAAGCCTCCGGAGAGCGGACGGTTTAAACCTGAGCCGAATAAACCATCTATCACTACATCATGATGGCTCAGATCGGGGGCTTTGAATTGGGTAGTAACATCATGAAAGGAGTCGTCCTTGATCATTTCTCGGAGTTGTTGTCTGTTCTCTTCACATTCCGGAGAAAGTTGATTCGTAGGGTTGAAGAGGTAGGTAACAACGTTATATGATTCATCCTTCAGTAAGCGGGCAATCGCCAGGGCATCGGCTCCATTATTCCCCTGTCCTGCAAATACCACAACACGTTTCTGTCTAGAATATCGCCGGATAAATTCGTGTACAAATGCCGTTGCGGCGCGTTCTACTAAATCAATAGAGAGGATCGGTTCATGCTGTATTGTATATTGATCCAGTTCTTTTACCTTTTCTGTCGTGAATATTTTAATCATCTGGCTATGTGTTTTAATAAATCAACAGACAAAGGTATATATTATTTATCTTTAATAGAGTCTGGTCTTTGTGCTTCCTTGAAAAAGTGCTAAATTTGCACCTTAATTTATATTATTTAGGAAAGAAGAGCATGAACAGCATTCAGCTGAAAGATAAAGAATTTGAATTGTATATCCCTGAGAGGGAGATCAAAGGAGCGATAGAAAGGGTTGCCCGGGAAATAGAAAGAGATGTAGCGGGCACGAATCCGTTGTTTGTGGGGATATTGAATGGAGCTTTTATGTTCATAGCCGATTTAATGTACTATCTGAATGGTCCGTACGAACTAACTTTTGCCCGGTATGCGTCTTATCACGGAACGGGTTCTACTGGCGAACTGAAGGAAATTATGCCAATAAAGTCGGACATAAAAGGACGTTCTCTGATCTTACTCGAAGATATTATCGATAGCGGGTTTACTATGAAATGTGTCATGCAGAAGTTGAAAAACGAAGGTGTTGCAGATATAAAGCTGGCAACGATGTTGTGGAAACCGGATGCCATGCAGTATGATATTAAACCGGATTATGTGGGACTGGAGATCTCGAATGATTTCATTGTTGGCTATGGACTTGATTATGATGAGCTGGGACGCGCGTATCGCGATATCTATAAGATCAAAGAAGATAACCATAAATAATACAAGATATGCTAAATGTAGTAATTTTCGGCGCTCCCGGATCAGGGAAAGGAACGCAAAGTGAATTGATTATCAAAGAATTTGGCCTGGATCATATCTCTACCGGAGATGTTTTGCGGGCGGAAATCAAGAATGAAACGGAACTTGGGAAGATTGCCAGTGGGTATATAGAGAAAGGGCAACTGGTTCCCGACAAGCTTATTATCGATATACTGGCCAAGGTGTTGGATAGTAAGAAAGAATCAAAGGGAGTTATCTTTGATGGCTTTCCCCGTACCATTCCACAGGCTGAAGCTTTGAAAAAGATGCTCAATGAGCGTGGCACAGACGTTACGGTAATGATTAATTTGCACGTAGACGAGGATGAGTTAGTAGATCGCCTGCTGGAACGTGGCAAGAAATCAGGCCGTTCGGACGATAACATAGATACAATCAAATCGCGCCTGGATGTATACCATACGCAAACAGCTCCTTTGGCCGATTACTACATAAAAGAAGGTAAGCACCATGCCGTAAAAGGTGTTGGCACGATCGAAGGTATATTCGACCTGATAAGAGAAAAAATAAACGAATTGATATAAGCAGCACGCAGCACGCAGCACGCAGCACGGCTTTTTCAATAGATTCTCCGTTCTGCGTGTTCCCTGTTTCGTTCTGCCTAAATAAAAGAAAATGGCAGAATCAAATTTTGTAGATTATGTGAAGATATATTGTCGCTCGGGTAAGGGCGGAAGAGGGTCTACCCATTTCCGTCGGGAGAAGTATATCCCCAAAGGCGGACCGGATGGCGGTAACGGAGGGAAAGGTGGCAGTGTTTATCTGCGTGGAAACCGAAATTACTGGACATTGCTTCACCTGAAATTTGAGCGCCATATCTTTGCGACAAATGGTGAAGGCGGCAGTGCAAAACGAAGCTCTGGGAAAGATGGTGAAGACCGCGTGATAGAAGTACCCTGCGGAACAGTAGTCTACGATGCCGATACCGGTGAATACCTGTGCGACGTTACGGATGACGGACAGGAAGTGCTCTTGCTAAGCGGAGGACGCGGAGGACTAGGCAACTGGAACTTTAAAACGTCTACCAATCAGGCACCACGCTATGCTCAACCTGGCGAACCGGCACAGGAACGTAAAATCATTCTTCAGTTAAAACTCCTTGCCGATGTCGGTTTGGTAGGCTTCCCCAATGCAGGAAAATCCACTTTGCTGTCGGTTGTTTCGGCTGCTAAACCAAAGATTGCCAATTATCCGTTTACTACCCTGGAGCCTAATCTGGGAATCGTTAGTTATCGGGACAATCGTTCCTTTGTAATGGCTGATATCCCGGGAATTATAGAAGGAGCGAGTGAAGGGAAAGGACTTGGCTTGCGCTTTCTCAGACATATTGAGCGTAACTCCCTGTTGCTTTTTATGATCCCTGCCGATTCGGATGATATAAAGAAAGAGTATGAAATTCTGCATAACGAACTGGTGAAGTATAATCCCGAGTTGCTGACTAAAAGCAGGGTGCTGGCGATTACCAAAAGCGATATGCTGGATGACGAACTGATAGAAGCCTTGTCGGAAGAGCTACCGGAAGATGTTCCGGCTGTTTTTATATCTTCTGTCAGTGGCTTTGGTATCATGGAGTTGAAAGATCTTTTGTGGAAGGAATTAAACAAGGAAACATTCCACGAAGCCGAGCGGATTATTCATAAAAACTTAGACTTGAGTACACTATCCTTCGAGGATGACGACGATTATGTCTTTCCTGTTGATGACGACGAAGAATGGGATGACGAATATGAAGAGTATGACTGGGAGGATGAAGATCCTGAATAATAAAGAATTGGAAATGTTGCAATTCACTCATTTAGCTGAGGAATGCAACATTTCTCATTTTATATCAACTCGCCGGGGTGGTGTAAGTACTGGTAATTATGCTTCATTTAACTTAGGGGAGTATTGTGGGGACAATCCGGAATGTGTGTCTGAAAATCGTACTTTATTATCCTCGGCATTAGGACTGTCAGAAGACAGGCTGTTTGCTGCTCATCAACTACATGGAGATAAAATAGCTGTATTAGATAAGGCCTATCTTGCTCTTTCTTGTGAACAGCAACGGGAGATGCTGCATGGTGTAGATGCGTTGATAACAGCTGAGGCAAATGTATGTGTCGCTGTATCTACAGCAGATTGTGTGCCAGTGCTGCTATATGCTCCCGATAAGAAGGTCGTGGCAGCTGTTCATGCCGGCTGGCGCGGAACCGTTTTGCAGATCGTCTCAAAAACGCTTCAGTACATGAAAGAAACATTCGGTTGTGAGATTGCTCATATGAAAGCTGGCATCGGACCCTCTATTGGACTTGAGGCCTTTGAAGTGGGAGAAGAAGTGGTAGAAGCTTTCGCAGCATCAGGTTTGCCCCTCCATTCTATTATGAAAAGAAACACTCAAACCGGAAAAGCCCATATTGACCTGTGGCATGCTAATCAGTGGCAAATGCAGACAGCAGGTGTTCTTTCTGAAAATATAGAAACAGCAGGCATTTGCACCTATACTAACCAGGAGGATTTCTTTTCGGCTCGACGTTTGGGAATCGCCAGTGGACGCATGCTTACAGGAATTTTCATTCAGCATTAAAGATGATACAAATACAAATATCGGAAGAGATTAGGAAAGCTTGTCCGGACCTGCATGTCCTGGCGCTTTCTTGTGATGTAAAGAATACGCCCTCGGACCCCAAACTATGGGGGGAGATCGCCCTGATAGAAGAGGAAATCCGGAATACCTTTAAATTGGAAGAAGTAAACAAATGGCTGCCAATCAGAGCAACGCGACAAGCATATAAGACGCTGGGGAAAGACCCCAACCGCTATCGCCCGTCTGCCGAAGCCCTTTATCGCCGCATCTTACGTGATTTACCATTATATAAAATAGATACATTGGTAGATATCGTAAACCTGGTATCCCTTAAAAGCGGTTACTCCATAGGAGCCTTTGATGTAGACAAAATAGATGGCGAAAGCTTGGTGTTGGGCGTCGGAAGAGAAGGAGAACTGTATCACGGAATCGGTCGTGGCGAATTAAACATCTGCGGCTTGCCGGTGTATCGAGATAAGTCCGGAGGCATCGGTACACCCACAAGTGATGAAGAGCGAACGAAGATAGACCTTCAAACAACTCGCTTGCTAATGATTGTTAATGCATACTCGGGTGAGGATGGTCTACAGAAAACAGGCGAGTATGCAGAAGATTTGTTAAAGAAATATGTAACAGCTGCAAATCTGGGAATAAGCTTAATTAAGTGTTAAAAGGAAAAGCAAAAAGAATGTTATAAGACTGTTAATTGTCTCTAATAGTTAAAAAACAACTAAAAACATGCTAAAAAACATGTATTATTTCTTGGTTAATAGATAAATCCATACTTTTGTCTCGATTGACAAAAAAATAATCAAACATGATTGAATTAATTGGAACAAATGCCGGCCTTGTTTGGAATGCGTTGCATGAAGGCGGCAAACAAAGTGTAAAAGATTTGAAGAAAGTAACCAAAATTAAGGCAGAAAAAGATGTGTATGCTGCGTTAGGTTGGTTGGCTAAAGAAGGTAAGCTTGCTTTTGAGGAAAAAGAAGGGGACGTATTCGTTAGTCTTGTTTAAGAGAGTCAAAAACGAAAGAAATTAAGAAGGCTGTTCGTTAAATAACCGGACAGCCTTTTTTGTATCTATTCATTGATAAATTAAAATAATTAGAAAGACAGTTGTTAAATTGAAATCATTCAATTATTTTTGTCAAGAATTTGGCTTAAAATGACCGATGATCAAGAAAAATTGTTAGCTGGTTTTGAGGATAAGTTTCACGAGTTGCTGGCAAAATATAATGAGCAAGAACGTGAGATAGAAAGACTCAATGATGATTTGGAAATAAAAAATAAAGAATTGCAGCTTGCAAAACAAGAGATCTCGAAACTAGAGGCTAAATACGACTTTTTGTTAATTGCACGAAAGATTTCTGAAGATAAAGCGGAAATGAAGCATGCAAAAGAACGATTGTCGAAGTTGGTGCGGGAAGTAGATAGGTGCATTGCACTATTAAATGAATAGACGTAATGGACGATAATAAATTTCTTATACATGTAAAAATAGCTGAAAAGCCTTACGGGTTGAGGATCGAACGTAAAGACGAACAGTTGGTTCGCCATGCGGCCAGACAGATCGAGAGTAAGATGACTCAGTACCGAAGGGTTTTTTCAACTTCCGAAGTGGATGTAAAGGATTTGTTGGCCATGGTTACTCTTCAGCTTTCAATAGAGAATTTAAGACTGGAAAGAAAAAATGATACCTCTCCTTTTGCGGATAAAATCCAGCAATTGACGGATGAGTTAGAGTCATATTTGAAAGACAGCTTGTAATATATTGATATAAATCTATGGTTTCCGCACTGGCATACACGAATTTTCGTGTAATGTGAGTGCTTTTTTTATATCTAAAATATAGTTTATTAAATAATTGTAATAATGGAAATAACAATAATCATATCAATAGTAGCCTTCATAGTAGGAGGTTTGCTAGTCTGGTTCATTATGCGTTTCCTTTTTAAATCCAAGCATGACTCTATGCTTAGGGAAGCAGAAAAGGAAGCGGAAGTAATAAAGAAGAACAAGCTATTGGAGGTCAAAGAAAAATTCCTTCATTTGAAAGCTGATCTGGAGAAGCAAGTTTCGGCTCGTAACTCTAAAATACAATCAGTAGAAGCCCGTTTAAAACAGAAAGAGCTATCGGTTAATCAACGTCAGGAAGACCTTCAACGCAGAAATGCAGAAATAGACTCTATAAAAGAGAATTTGAATACGCAACTTGATTTGGTGGAGAAAAAGAAACAAGAATTGGATAAACTCCATCAAAAAGAAGTTGAACAATTGGAAATCCTCTCGGGGTTATCGGCTGATGAAGCAAAAGAACGCTTGATCGAATCACTGAAAGATGAAGCAAAATCGCAAGCTACTTCTTATATTAATGAAATAGTGGAAGAAGCTAAGATGACGGCCAATAAAGAAGCTAAGAAGATTGTTATTCAGTCTATTCAGCGAGTAGCTACAGAAACAGCCATAGAGAATTCTATTACAGTATTCCATATAGAGTCAGACGAAATAAAAGGACGTATTATCGGACGTGAAGGACGAAATATCCGGGCTTTGGAAGCTGCTACCGGGATTGAGATCATTGTAGATGACACCCCGGAGGCGATTGTGCTTTCAGGATTTGATCCTGTGCGCAGAGAAGTAGCACGTTTAGCTCTTCATCAGTTGGTGCAGGACGGACGTATTCACCCGGCACGTATTGAAGAAGTTGTGGCTAAAGTGCGTAAACAGGTAGAGGAAGAGGTTATCGAAACCGGTAAACGTACAACTATCGACTTGGGAGTGCATGGACTTCATCCTGAACTGGTACGTTTGATCGGTAAGATGAAATATCGTTCCTCCTATGGACAAAACTTGTTGCAGCATGCTCGCGAAACAGCTAATCTTTGCGCTGTTATGGCTTCAGAGCTGGGATTGAATCCCAAGAAAGCAAAAAGAGCCGGATTGTTACACGATATAGGTAAAGTTCCTGATGATGAACCGGAATTGCCACACGCTATTTTGGGGATGAAGTTATGTGAGAAATACAAAGAAAAACCAGATATCTGCAATGCCGTAGGAGCTCACCATGATGAGGTAGAAATGCAATCATTGCTGGCTCCGATTGTACAGGTATGTGATGCTATCTCGGGCGCACGTCCGGGTGCACGTCGCGAAATAGTAGAAGCCTACATCAAACGTTTGAACGATCTGGAACAACTGGCCTTGGGGTATCCCGGAGTTGTGAAAACTTATGCCATACAGGCTGGACGTGAGTTGCGTGTAATTGTTGGAGCAGACAAGATAGATGATAAAGACACCGAAAACTTGTCAAACGAAATAGCTAAAAAGATCCAGGACGAAATGACTTATCCGGGACAGGTGAAAATCACAGTTATCCGTGAGACTCGTGCTGTAAGCTACGCGAAGTAAAGAAATGTGTTATATGAAAAAGGGGGATGCCTGATATGGTATCCCCCTTTTTGTTTTATACTATCTTGTTATTCAGTTGTGTTGACCATCAAACCTGTCATCTTTTCTTTTAGAATGTCTTTGCCTTGTTTGGCAATGCTAAGGATTTCTTTTCGTGCATTTTTCAAACCGTAACGTCTGGCAGTTGTCCGATTGTAACCTTTGCTTCCTTTGAGGATGTAATACTTAGTAATGTATCCGATACGTAGTGTGAGGAGGGCAGAGATCAGTCCGTCAAAAAAGGAAGTAATGACAAAGCCCGGCACTTTAATGTTTTGCGTTAGAGGTGTCAGGTCGATGTCTTCCAGCATATCATCCGATAAGCTTGTCAGTAAGGCCGATCCAAGCACGTTGTAGTATATCCAGATCAGTTGCTTATGGGTAGGACGAAAGCCGGAGGCATACACTACCTTTTTCACCAAGCGGAAGTTGATAATCAAAAGTGTGATAAAGTCCAACTTCCCATTTTGAGACAAACCTGTAATGACAAAAGCCGTCAAAGCCTCTGTGTGTATCTGCTCATTCAGCGAATGATATCTTTTTTCTAATTCGCTAGCAACTTGTTGGATAGAGGCATCTTTCTCTCCGTAATGGCGATCGAAGAAATCCTTCAACTCATTCGTATGCTCTTTTCTTTTCTCCGGATTGGCTATGTAGTAATTATTTCTGGCTAAGGTGATTCCTAGATTATAGATTTCTTTTTCCGATAGTTGGTTTACCTCTTCTTCGTTCAAGGCCGGCATTTGAGGGGCAAAGAATACTTTCAGAAAAGGCAAGATCAGGAAAAAGAATATCAGAGCTACGATAATCCCATAAAAAACATAGTCGGCATAAGGGAATAAGGTTGCTACTTTTTCGCCGATAATGATGATATTCCCCAGTAATAAAACGCCACTAAGTACCAGGATAACAACAAGTGCCAGGATCAGATTCTTTTTCATGACTGATAAAAATTAGAGTTAATCGTGTTAAAAAGGCCCTTGATTTCGCTTAGTTTTTTTGCCATCTCTTGAAATTGAGACAATTCGTCCTTCATTTCGTTTACTGTTTCCTCATAATGAGGCGCTTTTTCTTTTTTCCGTTCTTTTATCAACTCACACAGTTTATCGATAAATAGTTGCTGGTTTTTGCTGAACGTTTCCATATAGAATTTGCTCATTTCCGGGATAATAGACAGTTGAAGCTTGCCGAGATGTTTCATATCTTGCTCGCTATATCCTATAAACATGGCTTTCCGTCCGTTTATGATGGCGCAAACATCTTTTTTATTTCGTCCGCCCGGGCGGAATACCCGGTTGATTTTGCCGCTTTCTCCATCAAAATGAAAATCAAAGACTTCATCCATGGTAACTGAAGGAAGGAAGAAAATCGGTATTTTGTTTTCTTGCATAAATTTGATCAATTCGGTATAGATCTCATTATAAGCCATCTTCATTTTGTCGTTAAACTTCATGGCAACATTATTCTTGAACTCTTCCGACTCAAGATAGTTCTTTATCACTTGTGTCGAATCAGCAGCAAATTCATCAATCTGCTTCCGGGTAGCCGAAGTACGTTCTCCATTGCTCATCACGTTTTTAGCCCGTATAGCAGCCAGGCTCTCTATTTCCCGTTCCCAGTCCCCCCGCTTATTTTCAAACAGGTTCTTAATGGCCGTTTCTATTTCATCTTTTCTTATTTCCACATTCCTGAAGCGTTGAATAAACCCATCCAGCTTATTATTAAGCCATTCCATTTTGTCTTTATCCATCGTCAGGTCCTTTTCCCGTTCGGCTATGGTGGTAAGTAGTTTGTCGATAGCATGTTCTACTTTGAAAACGCAGTTTTTTTCATGTATCAGATTCCGCTTTTCTTTAATAGTCAGAAATAACTCCTCCTCCATCTTGTCAAACTTTTCCTTTTCAGCCTGTAAGTCATCTATATAAGGATAGTTTTTTGCATCGTTTACTTTTCCCAGATTGACAGAGAAAGAGTTCAATATCTCAAATTTCTTCTCTTTAATGATATTAGTAGCAAAGTCAATTTGCTCATTTATTTGCTGTTGCTTATCTTTTTCCGGCTCCCAATAAGAGGCATCAAACACGTTATGGATCAACGAAACCGGCACTTCTCTATTTTTCTCGAGAAGCAGATTAAGGAACTCTTTGGATATCTTATTAACAGCTGAGTTAGAGCTCTGTACAAAAATGATAAAGTCGGCATGTTCGGCTATTTCCTTATAGATGGGATCGTCGAAATTGGCATAGCCACCATCCAGGCCAGGCATGTCAATAATAATTGTCTCTCCGTTGATCAGGTTTCCTCCCGGAGTGGTGATATTGGTAATCAGGGTATTGTCGAGGCGAATGTTCTCTTCGTTCATGTTGAGGCGAACGTACAAGTCTAGATTGTGCCGGTTCAGCTCATAGACTTTACAGTCTGACAGAAGTTCCGTTTCACTTTTTTCACGTAGTCCCCGTATATAATCGAGGATGGTGGTAAATGCCTCGACTTTATCTTTACCCTGTTTGAGGGTGTATTGGTAGATTTTCTCTTCCGCATCTTTGGATATGATAGAAGGACGTACCGTACATTCCAGAAAATGAGTAGGACTTACGTATTCATGCGCAAACAGGTTGACCAATGTAGACTTTCCCGACTTAACGGCTCCTACTACCAGTACAATGAATTGCTTACTGTCAAACTCCCGGTACGCTGTTTGCAATCTTTTCAGTCCAAGGGTTATTTTTTCATCTTTCTGCAGGGGCAACCAAGTCTCTATGTAAGCCTTGATTTTCTCTTTCCCTGAATGGATTAACTCTTCTTTCATAATCTTACAAATATACAAAACTAATTGAGTTTTTTATTGCAGCCATGCACTTGAAAAATCGCTGCCATGCGATTTCAAAAACGCATGGCTACAATTTGTAAAACGCATGGCTGCAATTTTTTAACACCTTGCGGACGAATAAAAAGTAAAAGAATGCTGTATTTGTTTGGATAAATAGAAAATAAACTCTACCTTTGCATTCGCAATCAGGGAAATGATTGTGCTATATCGCGGAGTGGAGCAGTGGTAGCTCGTTGGGCTCATAACCCAAAGGTCACAAGTTCGAGTCTTGTCTCCGCAACACAACATAGAAAGTCTTCAATTCTGTAAAAAGGGATTTTGAAGGCTTTTTTTATTTTTGTTAGTTATAACATTGTTGGTGGGTAAAAATAAATCTTTTTCTTTGCAAAGATAGAACAATCATAAACCCAATATAATACCTAAAAGATAATGACGTTTATAATAGTAATTGTTAGCCTGGCAATATTAATATTGCTGATTTCTTATTTTAAGGTTGATGCTTTTTTGTCTTTTCTGTTGGTTTCTGTAGGAGCCGGAATAGCTTTAGGCATACCCTTGGAGCGTTTGCCCGGATTGGTAGACGAAGGAATTGGTAATATTCTAGGTAGCCTGACATTGATTATCGTATTAGGCGCCATGCTGGGAAAATTAGTGGCCGAAAGCGGGGCTGCTAAGAAAATAGCATCTGTTATGGTCGATTTATTCGGCACAAAATATATCCAGTGGGGGTTGATGATTACAGGTTTTATAGTAGGTATTCCGCTGTTTTATGGTATAGGCTTTGTATTACTCGTTCCCTTGATTTTTTCGGTTGTCAATCAATATAAATTACCGGCTGTTTATATCGGACTCCCCATGTTGGCTGCCTTGTCGGTAACACATGGTTTCCTGCCGCCGCACCCTTCGCCGGTAGCATTGGTTTCTTTGTTTGATGCAAATCTGGGGATGACGTTGATACTGGGCTTATGTATTGCGATTCCTGCTATCATTATTGCCGGGCCTTTATTTGCCAAAACATTGAAGAATGTAAGGTCGGGGCCTGTTACCTTATTTGAACAGAAAGAAGAAAATACGGCTTATGGTTCGCCGGGGAAAGCTAATAGCTTGATAAGTGCCACACTGCCGGTTTTCTTACTTATTATAGTAACAATTATTCCTCTCGTTTTTACCAATTTGGGTAAATCGGCATCTGCTATGCTTTCGCTGGTTGGCGCACCTTCAATAGTGATGTTAATATCTTTGATTGTTGCCACTTATACCTTAGGGCTTAAGCAGGGTAGGAGCATGAAAGACATAATGGCTGTATATGTAGATGCCGTAAAGGATATAGCTATGATATTGCTGATTATAGCCGGTTCGGGTATTTTCAAACAAGTAATGGAAGAAAGCGGGGTTAGTACGCAGTTGGCTGAGGTATTCAAGCAGTTACCGATACATCCGCTTATCCTGGGATGGCTGATTACAGCTATCATACGTGTTTGTATTGGCTCTGCTACGGTAGCTGCGCTTACAGCTGCCGGTGTGATTATGCCTTTGGTAGCACAAACGGGTGTAAATCCTAATTTGATGGTTCTTTCATTAGGTGCAGGAAGTTTGTTTTTCTCCCATGTCAACGATTCGGGCTTTTGGCTCTTTAAGGAATACTTTAATTTGAGCCTGAAAGATACGTTCAGGTCATGGTCGGTGATGGAAACAATCGTTTCTGTTGTCGGATTAATAGGTGTGTTATTGTTAAGTGTTTTTATATAAACAAAATAGATAATTTTATGGATAAGTTGAATGCAGATGAACGATTTGAGAAGTTGGGATTGAGTTTGCCTCCGGCTCCGGAGCCCAAAGGGGTATATAAACCTTGTTTGATAGATGGAAAGTATTTATACCTATCAGGACATGGGCCGGTACAAGATGATAAAACATTAATAATAGGCCGGATCGGGCGGGATATTGCTGCAGAGGAAGGTAAGCTGGCTGCGCGTCAGGTGGGCTTGACGATGTTGTCAACAATCAAGGAAAATTTAGGTAGCCTGAATAAGGTAAAAAGGGTAATCAAGGTCTTAGGGATGGTGAACTGTACCTCCGAATTTGAACGTCACCCTTATATTATTAACGGATGCAGTGAACTATTTGCTGAAGTTTGGGGAGAAGATAACGGAGTAGGCGTGCGTAGTGCCGTAGGTTTCGGTTCGCTACCCGATAATATTCCTGTAGAAATTGAAGCACTTTTTGAGTTGGAGTAAGCCATGTGGTATGTGGTTGATAATATTGAATCGGTAGATTCCCCGGCTTTGGTGATATATCCGGATATTATTTTAGATAATATTAATTTAGCGCTGGGAATAGCCGGAGGTGTAAACAAGCTTCGTCCTCATGTAAAGACCAATAAAACGGGGGAAGTTTGTGAAATGATGATGAAGGCCGGAATATCTAAATTCAAGTGTGCAACCATTGCCGAGGCTGAAATGCTGGGTATGATTGATGCACTTGATGTATTGCTGGCCTATCAGCCCGTCGGAGCTAAGATGGCTCGTTTCGTAAAACTGGCTAAGACCTATCAGAAGACGCATTATTCCTGCTTGGTAGACAATAAAGAATGTGCAAAGGCACTGAATGATCTGTCTGCCGCAGAGCGTACGGTAATCGATGTGCTTATTGATTTGAATATAGGAATGAACCGGACCGGTATTCAGCCCGAAGGAGCTGTAGAACTTGCAGCCTATATCTTATCATTGAAGCATCTTCGGCTGATTGGGCTACATGGATATGACGGACATATTCATGAAGCGGATCCGGTTCAGAGGCAACGATTGGCAGATGCTGCTTATGCTATGGTAGAAGAAGTACACAAAGAAATACAGTCATGGTTCACGTACCAGTTGCTTTTGGTTGTTGGTGGAACCCCTACTTTCCCTATGCACGTACATCGTGAACATGTGGAGTGTAGTCCGGGCACCTTTGTGTTCTGGGATTGGGGGTACAAGCACTTATTTACCGATATGCCGTTTAATTATGCTGCCGTACTGATCACCCGGGTGATATCTATTATCGATAAAAAAAGGCTTTGTGTTGATTTGGGTTATAAAGCTGTAGCCTCTGAAAACCCCTTGCCGCGCGTACATTTCCTGAATGCCCCGGATGCGGTACAGGTATCTCAGAGTGAGGAACATTTGGTATTGGAAGTTCCGGATACCGGTATCTATTCGCATGGGGATGTGTTTTATGCTGTGCCGGTACATATTTGCCCTACTGTTGCTTTGTATGATAAAGCCTTTGTGGCTCGAGATAAAATGATTACCGAAGCGTGGAACATTATAGCCCGTAACCGTTATATAACTATTTAAATTCAAAAACAAATGTCTAAACAATTAATTGCAGATATACATCTCGACCTCAGCATGAATGCCTTGGAGTGGAATCGGGATTTACGGGAGTCCGTACAGGAAATAAACAGAAGAGAACATGGCATGACCGATAAACCGGACAGAGGAAATGCTACTATCTCCTTTGAGGAGTTGAGAAAAGGAAATGTCGGTTTGATAGTTGCAACCCAAATCGGACGCTATGTAGCACCCGATAATCCTTTACCCGGATGGCATTCGCCTGAACAGGCCTGGGCGCAAACCCAAGGTCAGTTGGCTTGGTATAAAGCAATGGAAGAAGACGGCTTTATGACTATGATACGGACGCGGGATGAGTTAAACAAACATCTCTCATCATGGCAAGAAGGCGGAACATCGAAAAATAAATCCATCGGATATGTATTGAGCATTGAAGGAGCAGATTCATTTGTAACTGTCGATCATGTGGAAAGAGCCTATCATTGCGGACTAAGAGCTGTAGGCCCGGCTCATTACGGCCCGGGACGATATGCCAACGGAACAGATTCTTCGGGAAAGCTAAATGAGATGGGGCAATCTTTGCTAAAGAAAATGGATGAGTTGGGTATGATCCTGGATGTAACCCACTTGAATGATGAAGCTTTTTGGCATGCTTTGGAGCTTTACAAAGGACCGGTTTGGGCTAGCCATAATAATTGTCGTGTATTTGTAGATCATAACCGGCAGTTTAGTGACGAAATGATAAAGGCATTGATCGAACGTAAGGCTGTAATAGGTGTAGCGCTGGACGCATGGATGATGGTACCAGGATGGGTACGCGGTGTATCAACCCCTCAGACTATGAATTGTAACCTGGAGATAATGGCTAATAACATAGACCATATCTGCCAATTAGCCGGTAATACTGATTATGCCGCTATAGGAAGCGACCTGGACGGTGCCTTCGGAACAGAGCAATGTCCCTACGACCTGAAAACAATCGCAGATCTGCAAAAAGTCCCCGAAATACTGAAGAAAAGAGGTTATAGCGACAAAGATATTGAAGCAATAGCCAGCGGAAATGTAATTCGTTTCTTACAAAATTCTCTTCCGGTATAAGAGTTTACTCCAAATAAATAAGCCTTTTTCTTTCCACATACAGGGTAAAGAAAAAGGCTTATTCTATTTTTATTAGACTATCCTATTGGATATTAATGCTTAATGGTTCTCTTACTTTTTGTGAGAAATTGCTTACGTAGTTAAACCAATTGAGAGAATTTTCAAATCCCCATTTATTCCAACCTCCGCCAGTATAATATACATATTCGCCACCGGGAGTATAATCACTGAAAGCTAGTACATGCCCGTTGGCTTTGCGCTCTGTTTTCTCTTTGTCAGAGAAATAAACAGCTTTCGCTTCATTGATGATCGATGGGATAACAGCACCTACATATATTTGTCCGTTTACAGGATCAGCAGGTGCTGCGTAGGCGATAAATCCTTCTGTTGTATTGGTTTGATAATCATTGCTTGGCTCATGCATGACAATGCCTGTAACAATGGGTGTGTTTTTGCTTAAGTTGGTATATTTTACAGTAATCTTGTTCAGTTGCGATCCGGCATCAAGTGAAATGGTGCGGGTTTCTATTACATCTGTATCTTCGTTTACAGTCAGGGGATTATATGTTAATCTAACTGTAAACCTTAAGGGGCCGTTATCCACTATTTCGTATGTTTTGTAGCAATAGGGATAAATGATAGAACTATCGTTTGCTAATAAAGCTGAGGTGCCTCCTCCCAGCGTCGGGCCAACACTGTAGAAGTCCAAGCCGTTGCCATGGTCTATGTGGTATGACACCGAATTAGCAAGTTCTTGTGCTGCTTCGGGATCGGTTTTTCTGAGTTCTTCAATCTTTTTCCTAGTCTCCGGGTTTAATTCTGTAGCATAGCGTTGCTCAACAACAAGCTCAGGTACACGTTTTACCCATACATCATAACCGAAAGCTTTCTCTCCACTAGCTTGCAGAGTCGGTCCGTAAGTGCGGAATGCGATCTTATCATTCTCCCAGGCTATATCATCTACCCGTTCAGGATAATACTTTCCAAAAACAAGGGCTTTGTAGGAATCGGGTTTTCCGGTTTTGATTGAATAATTAACCACCTCATGAGCTTTTAGGCTAACCGGAAAGATTATTTTCTTATCATGTGTCAATTGGTAAGGAATTTGCTTGCCTTCCGGATTGGTAATAATGAAATCTTCTCCGTTGAATCTCTCTGTAATGACGGCCAGATCAAGCTCAACGATCTCGTACTCCCTTTGCAAGGATGAAGAATTAGCTACGGAAACGGTAAGCTCTTTTCTTTCAGTACAAGCAAGAGCTACGAACATAAATAATAGACTGATCAGTGTTCTCATAATTATTCCATGAATTTTGGCGTAAAAATATGAATAATCTTTAGATTAGAACTAATAATTTGCTTAATTTGCAGAATATTTGTGTACGAACACATGATTTATTATAATAACTAAAAAGAGAAGAGAAAATGGCAAATTTTTCATTGAACGGGAAGGTTGCACTTGTTACAGGTGCTTCTTATGGGATTGGTTTTGCAATCGCCTCAGCCTTGTCGGAAGCCGGGGCAACAATTGTATTTAACGACATTAACCAGGATTTGGTAGACAAAGGAGTAGCTGCTTATAAAGAAAAAGGCATTCAGGCACATGGCTATGTATGTGATGTAACGAATGAAGAACAGGTAAACGCTCTGGTTGCTCAGGTGGAAAAGGAAGTTGGGGTTATTGATATTCTGTTTAATAATGCAGGAATCATCAAGCGTATCCCTATGCATGAGATGTCTGCTGCCGAGTTTCGCCAGGTAATTGATGTAGACTTGAATGCTCCTTTTATAGTTGCCAAAGCCGTTATCCCTTCTATGATCAAGAAAGGTGGGGGCAAGATTATCAATATCTGTTCTATGATGAGCGAATTAGGGCGTGAAACCGTATCAGCCTATGCTGCAGCTAAAGGAGGTTTGAAAATGTTGACTCGCAACATAGCTTCCGAATATGGCGAATATAATATACAATGTAATGGAATAGGGCCGGGTTATATAGCTACACCTCAAACAGCTCCTTTGCGTGAAAAACAAGCCGATGGTTCACGTCATCCGTTTGATTCTTTTATTATTGCAAAAACACCGGCTGCCCGCTGGGGAACTCCGGAAGACTTGATGGGCCCTGCTATATTTCTATCGTCAGAGGCATCCGACTTTATAAACGGACATATCTTGTACGTAGATGGCGGAATTTTAGCTTATATAGGGAAGCAGCCTTAATAAAGAGGAATGAGGATTGGCAATTTGCATTTATCTATTGGCAATTTGACAAAATGTTTTGCGGTTGATATTAAGCGATTTATATTTGCACCGAAGACATTCCCTTTTTAAGACTAGCCCTTTGTAAAGTCCTGTACCTCCATCTTGGTACGGGACTTTATCTATGTTTGGATATATGTTGTCTGCGGAATTCGGCACAAACAATAGCTGTAGCAATGGCTACGTTTAGCGACTCGGCTGTATCTGTGTTTTCGGGATAGCTTGGGATGCAGAGCTTTTCCGTAATCAGGCTTTCCAGAGAAGGGCGAATACCTTTTCCTTCATTCCCCATCAGGATAAAGCCCTTGTCGGATAGCTGTTTGGAATAAATACTTTCCTCATTCGGAAATGTGCCGTATACAGGTATGTCTCTGTTTTTCCATTCTGTAAGGTAAGCCTCCAGGTCTGTATAATGTATTTTCACATGTGCCAGGCTGCCCATAGTGGCCTGTACTGTTTTGGGAGCAAAAGCGTCAACTGTATCCATGCTACATACAATATGCCCGATGCCAAACCAGGCCGCCAGCCTGATAATGGTTCCCATATTGCCGGGATCCTGAATACAATCGAGCGCCAGAACAACCTCTCCGGAAGGGTCTACTTCTTCCAGCTTGTAGGCAGGAAGCTTGAATACGGCGATTACATCTTGCGGATTTTTCAGAAAACTACCTTTACGGATATCATGCTCATCTGCTTCCAGTAACTCAAGAGTAGGTATATCCCCCTGGGTTGCCATCCATGAAGGCTTAGCGATGATCAGTTCACTTTCATAAGCCCCAAGCATATCGGATACCAGTTTGTTTCCTTCGGCCACAAATGCCCGGTGTTCGTCTCTGAACTTTTTAAGTTCCAATGAGCGAATGTATTTTAATTTACTTTTGCTAATCATCCTTATTCTCTTTTTACAAAACAAAAGTACGCGATTTTCTTTAATTTGAACTACATTTGCGGGCGTAAACAACTAGGGTATGAAGCTTCTCTTTCGTCTGATATTTATAGCTTTGTGGGTGTGGGTCTTGTCTTCCTGCAGCTCAACTAAGTTTGTGGCAGACGGTGAGTACCTGCTTGATAAAGTTGTGATTAATACGGATAACAAGCAATATAAGTCCACAGAACTAAAACCGTATCTTCGCCAACAACCCAATTTTAAGGCTTTTAACCTGATGAAATGGCAGTTATTCGTATATGGTTGGTCGGGACGTGACGAGAATAAATGGATAAATAAACAAATCCGACGAATAGGCGAAGCACCGATCATTCTTGATACTACCTTGGTAGGTGAATCGGTGGATGAACTGAAGCGTTTTCTGACCAACAAAGGCTATCCGAATGCTGAAATTACTACATCTGTTGATACAACAAGGAATAAGAAGGCTGTTGTAACCTATGATGTGATCAGTAATCAACCTTATGTGATCCGAGACTATGCAATGAAGTTGGACGATCCGCTTATAGATAGCATTGCTCACTTGAAACCTCCCGTCCGCTCCCGCCTGGGAGCAGCCTTCCGCTCTACTCCGGATGAATATATTCCGGTAGTAAAAAAAGGGGATAATTTTGATCGAGATCAGCTAGATAAAGAAAGGCAGCGAATTACTTCCCTGTTGCGTAGAAGAGGGTATTACGGCTTTAATCGTGACAACCTGGCGTATCTGGCCGACAGCACATTTAATGACAATATAGTAGACCTTGAGATGATACTGAAGCCCCACCGGAAGATATTGCCGGATGGAACTATTGAAGAGCAGCCCCATCGCCGCTACTACCTGAAAGACATTACAATCCTTACGGATTACGATCCTCTTCGTCTGGAAGACGATGAACCTTTCATTCCTACAGATACCTTGAAAAAAGGAGATGTTACTATTGTTTACGGCAAAAACGGGCGGAGTATTCGTCCCAATATATTGAGAAGGAGTAACTATATGACTCCCGGCAGCTTGTTTAGCGAGAGAAGCCTGGAGCAAACCTACTCTTCTTTTGCCTCCTTAAATGCACTTCGAAATGTGAATATCCGCTTTAATGAGATAGAAGAAAACGATACCATGAAGCTACATGCTACCATTCTGACGTCTCCGGCAAAGGTTCATGGCTTTGGTGTAGATATTGAAGGGACAAACTCAGCCGGTGATCTGGGATTTGCATCCAGTCTTAACTACAGACATCGTAATTTTTTCAAAGGTTCGGAAGTCTTTTCCGCCAAAATTCGTGGAGCTTATGAGTCACTGTCAGGCAGCAAGCAATACGGACTTGATAATTACTGGGAAATAGGAGGGGAGATGTCTTTGGTTTTTCCCCGTTTTTTATTCCCCTTTATCAGTGAAAACTTCAGCAGAAAACTTCGTGCTAATACGGAATTCAAGGTCAGCTACAATCGCCAGACTCGTCCTGAATACGAAAGAGCTGTTGTTTCGGGCGGTTGGAGCTACAGTTGGCAAAACCGGACAAACTCCCTGGCTCGCCATACGTTTAACCTGATAGATGTAGACTACCTTTATCTGCCCCGCATTAATAGAGATTTTCTAACCTCCCTGCCCGAAGCTACGCAGTTGTACAACTTTAACAACCAGTTTATCGTTAGCTCCGGTTATACATATAGCTTCAACAATTACAATCCTCAACACCGTCAGCGCAATACCCATTCTTTCCGCGTGTCGGTAGAATCAGCCGGTAATGTATTGAATGTCCTGTCCCATATTCTTCAGGCAGATAAGGGAAATAATGGGAATTATGAGCTTTTTGGTATTGATTATTCCCAATATATGAAAGGCGATTTTGACTTCAGCAAAGGTATTGTATTAGACAATAGAAACAGACTGGCCTTTCACTTAGGAGTAGGTTTAGCCTATCCCTATGGCAATGCCAAACGGATACCTTTTGAGAGACGTTATTTTGCCGGCGGAGCCAACAGTGTGCGGGGATGGTCGGTTCGTTCGCTGGGTCCGGGCAGTATGTCAAGTGACTCGGCAACCTTTGCCACGCAAGCCGGCGATATCCGCCTGGATGCCAATTTGGAATATCGTACCAAATTATTCTGGAAATTTGAACTGGCAGCCTTTGTAGATGCCGGCAATATCTGGACTATTCGTTCATATCCCGACCAGGAAGACGGGAAGTTTAAATTTACCCAATTTTATAAGGAAATAGCATTTTCCTATGGTTTGGGCTTACGTCTCGACTTTGATTTTTTCCTGATACGCTTTGATACAGGCTTTAAAGCTTATGATCCACAAGCGAAAGGCTCAGACCGATGGGCTATAACTCATCCTAATTTCCACAAAAACTTTGCCTGGCATTTCGCCGTTGGCTATCCCTTCTGATCCTAATGTGAAGGTATCCCTTTCTTTCGTTTATACAAAAAAAAACCGTATATTTCGCTTGATTAGCATATGCTATGTACTTTGTTGTATTAAATATTATGTTTATGATTAGAAATGTTTTATTCTCTTTATTTATAGGGTGTCTGTTGGTGTCATGTTCCTCTTATACAGATGCAATAAAGGCCGATTCCAATATCCGGAAAATTCAGTTAGGTATGTCGAAGAGGAATGTTATATCCGTGATGGGCAAGTCTTATCGCTCTGTAGGCGCGATTCAAACACCGGATGGTAATGTAGAGATATTGGGTTATACAAACGCGGAAGATGGCATGTATAAGCTTCATATATTGAACGATAAACTGATACAGTGGGAGTATGACAAAGGGCGTCCTCCTCGTCGGGAGCATCATCACAATCCCTGATTGAAAGTCCTTCCCTTGTAGGGTGTATAA
Source organism: Parabacteroides sp. PH5-46 (assembly GCF_029892785.1). Lineage (GTDB taxonomy): Bacteria > Bacteroidota > Bacteroidia > Bacteroidales > Tannerellaceae > DFXE01. The sequence goes on along the minus strand of NZ_JARXXA010000010.1, from coordinate 49,346 downwards.
TAACTTTTCGCGCATTTATTTGTTATTATAAATAATGAGTAAATGTTAATGTGAAAGGAGATTATATATGAAAAGTATTGTTTTGCTCCGCCATGGCGAAAGTACATGGAATAAGGAAAACCGCTTTACCGGGTGGACTGATGTGGATTTAACGGAAAAAGGAGTGGCAGAGGCTATCAAAGCCGGTAGGCAGCTGAAAGAGAAAGGCTATGTCTTTGATGTTGCCTATACTTCTTATCTGAAAAGAGCCGTAAAAACCTTGAATAATGTGCTTGACCAGATGGATCAGGACTGGATTCCGGTAGAGAAAAACTGGCGTCTGAACGAGAAGCATTATGGCAATCTGCAAGGTTTAAATAAAAGTGAAACAGCTGCAAAATATGGTGATGAACAGGTACTTATCTGGCGCCGGAGTTATGATATAGCCCCCTTGCCGCTGGATGAGCATGATCCGCGCAATCCCAAACACGATATCCGCTACAAACAGGTGGCAGATAAGGATTTGCCACGAACAGAGTCTTTGAAAGACACAGTAGAGCGTATCCTGCCTTACTGGAAAGAAACGATTTTTCCTACTTTACATAAAGCAAACCAGGTATTGGTTACAGCGCATGGAAACAGCTTGCGCGGCATTATCAAGTACCTAAAGAACATATCCGACGAAGATATCGTCCATCTCAATCTGCCTACAGCTATCCCCTATGTCTTTGAGTTTGACGACAACCTCAAACTACAAAACGACTACTTCCTGGGCGACCCCGAAGAGATCAAAAAACTAATGGAAGCCGTAGCCAATCAAGGTAAAAAGCAATAAAGCAACGCTTACAAAGCTTGCTCTATGTCAAAAAGCAGATCGTCAGCTTGTTCCAGTCCTACGGAGAGGCGGATGGTTTTTTGCTTGATGTCCATGCTTTTTCGTTGTTCGTCGCTGAAGCTGCCATAAATGGTACTAGCCGGGTGGATCGCCAATGTTTTGTTGTCAAACAGGTTGGTGGCCCGGCGTATGATTTTCAGGCGATTCATGAATGAAAAACAGGCTTCGCGGGATATCAGGTTGAATGTCAGCATAGCTCCCGGATAGGCTCCGAACTGGCTGGTGCTGATGGCGTGAAACGGGTTCTTCTTTAAGCCCGTATAGTTAACGGAGATAACTCCTTCCATCAGTTCCAGGCGTTTGGCCAATTCCAGGCAGGTACTGGCTTGCTGCTGATACCGGATCTGCAAGGTCTCCAGTCCAAGAGACTGCATATAAGCCGATTGAGGTGTCATATAGGCGCCTATGTTGCGGTGTATCTCTTTTCTCAGGCGCAGGGTAAAAGCGGCATCCCCTGCTTGTCCGTGCCATGCTTCCAGGGGTTTAGACCGGCTCCAGTCTGTCGAACCGTAATCGATGATAAGCCCTCCCACAGAAGTGGCCCCTCCCGAAATATATTTCGTGCTGGAAACAAGCTCAATATCCACCCCGAAGTCTTTTGCGTTGAATGACGAGAAAGGGATGATGGTGGTATCTGCAATCAACGGAATGCCAGCTACTTTCGCAATAGCAGACAAGGCTTTCAGGTCGGCTACTTCCAATTGGGGGTTGGTTATGATCTCCAGGAAGACGGCACAGGTGTTGTTGTCAATATTGGAGCGGACTTCCTCCGGCTTTGTCAGATCGCAAAAACGAACTTCTACTCCGAACATCGCCAATGTATTCCTAAGGAAAGAATAGGTGTTTCCGAACAAATGCGGAGAGGTTACGATATTCATACCTGTCTGACTCAGTGTGAAAAAGGTGTTGCTTATAGCAGCCATTCCGGAGCTTAAAGCCGTTACGCTCAGCGCCCCTGTAACAGTGCGCACACGCTCTTCAAAATACTGAACCGTAGGATTGCTGATCCGTGAATAAAAATGATCGGAACTACGTCCGCAAAAGGCCTCTTCCATAGCTTCGGCCGAGTCGAACTCAAAAGCCACAGAATTGTAAACCGGCATAGACAGCGCCTTGTGTGCATCAGCCTTTTCATAAGGAGTATGCAGCAACTGCGCTTCAAAACTTGATTGGGTCATAAGTATGTATTTTACCTGTTGCAAATGTATAATAGATTTGCTTTAATAACTCTCGCCTCCTCCCATAAAATAAAATATTCCTCGGAAGTTAAACTGTGTTAATCAATGTGGTTTATAAAATAAACTACTTTATATTTGTATTGAGAAATACAAAAATGATATGGAAGACAGGAAAATTACTGAAAAGGAAAGTTTGGAACTCATTAGTCAAATGATCCGGAATACGCAAAATAAATTGGCAGAGAATAGCGGGCGCCCCTTTCTCCTGTTTGGCTATCTCAGTGTGGCTTTTGCGATTGTGATCTGGTGCCTTATCCATGCCACGGCTGATTGGCGTTGGGGATACCTCTGGTTTGTATTGCCCGCTATTGCCTGGCCCATCGTAGCCCGTATCTATAACCGGATGCGAAACAAAACGACTTACATTGATCGTGTGGTTAAGTACATCTGGATATTGATGGGGATTACTATTATTATAGCTTGCGGGTTTACCCTCATTTTTCACGATATGGAGAGTCTTTTCTTTACTTCACTTCTGCTGGGGATGTGCACGGCCCTTACGGGACTGGTAGTGAAGATAAAGCCTGTCGTTATAGCCGGTGCGATAGCTATGGCACTATCGCCTGTTGTACTCTGGATGCAGGGCGAGAACCGCTTGCTCCTCCTGTCGCTTGTTTTCGTGCTGGTCTTTGTTATACCGGGCCATATCCTCAATCATAAAAGTAAAAATAATGCCTGATGTTTAAAGAGTTAAATCCATTACTACACTCGGAATTGCGTCTGGCGATTATGTCGTTACTGCTTTCTGTGGAGGATGCCGACTTTGTTTATATCCGCGAGCAGACCGGTGCCACAGCCGGTAACCTCAGTGTGCAGATAGACAAACTTAGCAAAGCAGGCTACATCGAGGTGGAAAAGACCTACAAAGGTAAGATCCCCTGTACGCTCTGTAAAATCACTCCCGAAGGCGTGAAGGCATTTGAAGAGTATGTTGAAGCGCTAAAAAGTTACATCCGTTTCACTGATAATTAGTATGTAAACCAGATCCAGTATCCTTATTTTTCTTATTGATTTTACCGAGAGGTGTTCAGCCTTTCCCGGGCTTGCTTTGTCTGTTTTTAATTTAGAGGTACGTCTAAATCGATTTAGAGGTACGTGTAAATTAAATTAGAGGTAGGTGTAAATAAATTTAGAGGTACGTCTAAATTATTTTGAAGGTAGGTCTAACTAAAAAAGGCATCAAGCGGTGTGAAGAAGTTGTCCTTTACTTTCAATGGATGAACTGTATGATTTAGAAAAGTAATTCAATTACATTTTGATATGATGTTACACAATACACGATGGTATTGTGCTTAGATTTTGTTGTCTATAAAATAAAAATCAAATAATAATAAGATAAATAGATATGATAAAGATAAAATACATTATAAACAATATTGGTAGAAAGAAAAAGCAATCAATATTCTTTATATCAACTATTTTGATTTCTTCTGTGATTATTCTTTCAGATTATGCTTTAGTGAATGGAATAAAGAATAAACTGTATATAGGAATAAATGAAACGATATCTGGTCAATTTATAATATTTAATTCAGAAGATGTAAAAATGAATATATTAGAATCTGAATTAAATAAACAAAGAATAGTAGAAATAACAGATGATAATATAAATAAATTAAAAACAATTTGCAGTAATGCGCATATAAACCGGCGAATCAGGCTTGGTGCCTTGGTATCATTCAACGAGGGGACATCATACACAAATTTTCATGCCTTGGAAGACGATCACCTCCAACGGATAGCCGGTATGCTTGATGTATTTCAGGGAAACATGCCTGGCTCGGCTAATGAGGTGCTGATCAGTGAGAGCTTGGCGAAAGATTTACTTTGTGGGGTAGGGGATACCTTGCTGCTGTTGGCTGATAATGTGAATGACTATATGTCGGATGCCTTGGGTGTTGTATCCGGTGTTTTCAAGGAAGAAGGCTTGGCTATTTTTCTGAGTCGCAATGGGTTTATGCCTTACCGATTGGGGCAGGAGATAGTAGAGGTGGAAGATGTACAGGTACTTGAACTGATCGTCAACCCGCTTGCAGACAGCGGTTTCACTCCTCAGGAGGTTTCCTCACTAGCCGATTGGTGCATGGAACAGGATCCTGCTTTAAGGCTTGCTTCATGGGAGCAGACCGTCCCGTTGATGAGCGCGATAGTCAAGGTGTGGGGTGCCGGAGGGGTACTTACTCAGGTGGTCTTTATTTCTTTCAGCCTGATTATACTGCTTACACTGGCATCCCTGGTGGTTCGTTCGCGCATGAAGGAAATTGGGACGCTTTTGGCTATTGGGTTTTCCTGGTTGAAAATAAGGATTTTGCTCTGTGCAGAGTATCTTATTATGACATTTCTTGCTGTGGCGATTGCTTATTTGCTATTGCTGACGTTACAAAGCCTGCTCCCAGTAGAGGGTTTTGCGATAGAATCGGAGTATATGCAGACCGCTTTGATGACTGACAAGCTGCCTCCACATCTCTATTTCAGGGACTTTCTGCAAGTCTTGTTGCTGTTTATGGTTACGGCTGTATTGGCTGTCCTGATAAGTGTCGGAAAACTGCGGAAAAGGAGGGTTTATTCACTGGTTAATAACTGAGTAACTGAATAATTGAATTATGATGTATATCTATATAAAACAAGCAGTCAGAAATGTACATAAGAATATAGGGACTGTCTGGCTGAATGGCCTGGGTATTGCGCTGACTGTCATGATGGTTATCCTTATTTTCTCCTTATCGAGAGGGATTGAAAGCCAGATCGTGATGCGGAATATCAAATTTGAAACGGGAGCTATTCGCCTGAATTTAAAGAAAGAATTGTCGGGTTATGAAAACAAAGTCTTTGGAGATGAAGAATATAGCACTCTGTTGAACCTAATGGAGCGTATGCCGGAAATAAGCGGTTACCGGCAGCGAGTGGTGGCATATAATGCACTATTATATGCTGTGGATGCAACACAACGTGTTAAGATTGAGGGTGTTTCAGTAGATGAACTTCCCTTACTGAATGAGGCGGTTGGTCTGCTTGAAGGCTCGGCAGATTGGGGGCAAGTGTCTAATGGCATGTTGATTAGTCAGGGCTTGGCAGAGGAGGCCGGACTGTCTGTTGGTGATGATTGTAGCGTCATGATCCAGTCGGCTGACGGTACCGTCAATATCGGCGATTTTAGCATAAGCGGTTTCTTCCTCAATACCTCTCAGGCTAATAAGTATACGGTCTATACCTCTTATCTTCAGGCAAAAGAGCTTTACCATACGAATCTGCCGACGCATCTGTTGATTGACCTGACCGATCTGGAGCAGGCTGATAGGATAAAAAAGCAACTTATCCTCGAAACCCGCCATCCCTGGATTGGGGTAGAGTCTTACACCGACCATCTTAGTACGGCACAGGCTCTTTCCAATATCAACAAATACTCCTTGGCAGGCATGGTTTTCTTCCTCTTACTGATCTCTTTTGCAGGTATTTGGGCGATGGAGATAGAGAATATCAATGAGCGGCGGAAGGAAATCGGCACCCTGCTTGCTTTTGGTTTCTCCCGGCGGGTAGTGAAGCGGATATTTCTTTGCGAGTCTTTCTATATCAGTTTGTTGTCTCTTGTGACGGGGCTTGCTGTTATACTGCTGCTGCTATCTATTATACATCTGCAAGGGGGTGTATACCTGGGTAGCTCGGCTTCCTTTGCTTTTGGCTCTTCAATTATCTGCCCTGTATTGAATATCAAGGATGTCCTTTGGGCTGCTTCCGTAGCTATTCTTTACCCCTTGCTGGCTACCTGGCTGTCTCTCTCATCTATAAATAGTATGCGAATTATCAAATTGTTAAACGAAAAATAGTAAACAGAATATGAAAACGATATGTATTATCTCACTACTAGTCTTATTGGCCGGCAATATGCCGGTGTATGCAGCAGGTCCGGATTATCTTTCTCTGATAGACGAGGCCTTGTATATAGAGTATGCCGACATTAAAATGGAAGTCTACAAAAACGATAAATTGCTCAAGTATTACCAGATTGAGTTTTACCGGAAAGAGGCGAAAATGCGTATGGAATTCGTGGGGCCTGCCGTGGAAAAAGGCCGCCGGATGCTTAACGACGAGTCGAATATGTGGATGTACATGCCCCGGACAAGCAAGGTGATAAAGCTACCTCTCAAGCAGGCCTTTATGGGAAGTGATGCCTCCAATAGAGACCTGATGCGACTTGCATTCAGCAAAGACTACGAACTGACAGGAAGCGAGCAACAAGAGGATACTTTAGTCCAACTGGAGCTGAAAGCAAAAGACCTTTCGGTTTCCTATAATAAAGTGATTATTTTGTTCGACTCACAGCGAGGCGTGCCTCTGAAGCAGGAAATGTTTGCCCTCTCCGGAAAGCTCATTAAAACAATAGACTATGCGTATGATAAGCAGTCCGACGGTACATTATATATGAGTGAAATGTTGATAAAAGACGAGTTGTTGAAAAACTCTCGAACCAAGATGTATTACGAAAACTGCAAGCGCAGACAAGAAAAACCATCGGTGTTTTTCACCTTAGGTTCTTTAAAGCAATAGGCTATGAAACGGCTTTGTTACTATGTATGCGCGGGTGCTATAGCCTGGCTGCCATTGCTGGCCAATGCTCAGTCGCACGATCTTTCCTACCAGGTAATATTGGAGTCAAAAGGACAGTATGACGACCTGGATAAGGGGGCGTTTAGTGCTACTTCCCGGCTCTATCCGATTGTGACACTGAAGAGTGATATCGGGGAGCTGTCCAACAGCCTTCAGGTAGAGGGCAGTCTGGTCAATTATAACTTCGAAAAGGACTCTACCGGCTTTTCTTTTCAAGAGTTGTACACCCGTTTTTCGTGGAAGGACAGGCATCATTGGGCGGTAGGTAAGAAGCGCTTGGACTGGGGAAGCGGGATGCTTTGGAATCCTACGAATTTCTATATTCAGAAAGACCCGTTCCGCACGCAGAACCGCCTCGAAGGCATCTTCTTGCTTAGCTATACCTATCTCTTCAACACAGGCTCGCTGGAGCTTTACGTGTTTCCGGAGAAGGAGCTCGAGGATTTCAGCTACTCGCTGAAGTACAACTACACAGGGGAGCGGGTAGACCTGAGTCTGTCCTTCCTCTCATATCGGAAGCATCAGCAGCTGGGCTATGATATTTCGTATGGAGGGGATCTTTTTATCGCTTATAGCGAAGGGGTGTTTCGCAACTATTCCAAGAGTTACCGGGTAGGAGAGGAGGGCGGGTTGATTGCTCCGGAGAATAGGTCATCTAAGTTTTATACCGAGATGGTAAACGGAATTTCCGTCTCCTTTAATGCCTATCTGGGGGCACGTGTGGAATGCCGTTTCAGGGAAGATTATCTGAGTAGAAAAGAAGTAAATAATTACAAGAAGTATATGCCCCTGAATGGTATAATTTATGATCCTATAAGTGTCGGGAAGTGTAACTTGTTTGCATCTGCAGAAATTAAAGATCTATATGATCGGTTTAATTTTCAGTTACGTTCGTTTTTTGATGTAAACTCTAATCAGTTGATAATCGCTCCTTTGTTCGTTTGGAAGGTAAATAACTTCCAGGTAGAGCTATCGTCTATGATCTTCAATAAATCACTGGCCGATTTCCATACGCAAACGTCCATATTATTAAGTTGTCATTTCTAAATAATACAATATGAATACTTTAATAAAACTATCCAATATCCATAAATATTACCAGACGGGGAAGATTAAAAACCAGGTATTAACTGACTTCTCCTATACCTTTGAGAGAGGCTGTTTCTCGATTCTGGCCGGACCGTCGGGCTCTGGAAAATCAACCCTCCTGAACATTCTGGCTACCTTAGATAAGCCGGACAGCGGCTCCTACTTATTCGAAGACCAGGAGGTGCATTTCGAGAAAGATAAATCGCTTACTGAGTTGCGGAAGAAGAATTTCGGTTTCGTTTTCCAGTCGTTCAACCTGATACCTGTCCTGACAGCTTTGGAGAATGTGGAGCTCCCTCTGACGTTGTTTAGCTACAGCCGGAAAGAGCAAGCCGAGAAAGCCCGCTACATGCTGGAACTGGTTGGACTGAAAGACAAACTGAAGCAAAAGCCGGGCGAGCTATCAGGAGGGGAGCAGCAGCGGGTGGCCATCGCACGTGCTATCGTAACTCAGCCCAAAGTGATCTTTGCCGATGAGCCTACAGCCAATCTGGATAAGCGAAATGCTGAAAACATCATCCGGTTGATGCGCGATTTAAACACGCAAACCGGTATGAGTTTTATCATTGCCAGCCATGATCCCAAAGTGATCTCGGAAGGGAAGGAGGTAGTCTCTTTTATTTAAATAGCTTCTTTACGACCTCTATATCCCCGTCGTTTGGAGCCGGATCCAGGTTCAGTAAGTTGGCTATAATGAGGTATAAATTCACATTCGCCATAACCGGTAATACCGTGTTTTTCTTGAACGATGGGCCGGCTGCGTAGAAGATGGCTTCCATTTCGGGCGCGAAATTGTCGTACCCGTGCGTAGCGGCCAGGCGTGGACGGGATTCCGGACGGAATTGTACATAGGTTCCGATGTCGGGAATCACCACGATGTCGCCAATGCGGGGATTCTTTCTGTAAACGAACTGCTCGGGCACTTCATCCTTCTTGTATGCCTTGATGTGCGGTACATTTTGCAGGATAGCCAGGGCGCTGTCTACATAGCTCTTCTTGGGATAGAGCAGTGTGGGTACTCCGTCGAATACGTAGTCGAAACTATCCCTTGGCAGGTAGTCGTTCAGGTTGACGTATTTGTCCGGATAGTAGGTGGCCATTCCGTGATCGGAAAGGACGATAAAGTCTATCTTCTTGAAGTCTTTTAGTTTGCGGGCTTTTGTGAAGTAATAGTTCAGTACACTATCCAACTTCTCTATCATCTCGTAGGTGGCAACACCCTCTGGCGTGGCGGAATGTCCGATGCCGTCAGGCTCTTCTATGTACCACATAACCAATCGGGGGCGTTCTTTTTTGGGTCGCTCGAGCCAGGAGATAACAGAGTCGGCTCTATTGGTATAGGGGATGGACTTGTCGTAGGGTTTGCATATAGACGGCCACATCTTCTGTACGGGCGCCTCGCTGCCTACCCAGAAGTAAACGCCTGTTTTCACCCCTTGTTTTTCCGCTGTGTTCCAGATGGGCTCACCTCCGTAGAAGTCCGGGTTAGTAACGGCTGTGTTGTCTCCCAAACGGTACGTTAAGTCTAGGTCTGGCGCATAGAAGAAATTGTTCACCAGCCCGTGATGATCAGGATGTAGCCCGGTAGCCAGGGTATAATGGTTCGGGAATGTAACGCTGGGGAAAGACGGGCGGAAAGCAGATTTGACACCCACTTTTGCCAATGAGTCGAGTGTAGGAGTTTTGGCCTTACCTATGTAATCTGAACGGAAGCCGTCCAGTGACAAAACAACCACGTACTCTCCTGTTGTTTTAGCGGTAGAGCATCCGGGCAGTATGATGCTAATCAACAGAAAAACACATACGCCCGGAAAAAAGAATGTCTTATACATATTATATTATTATCAGAAAATATATTTGATACCAAACTGCATCTGCCAGCAGGAAATGTCTCCTATATTGGTCTTATACGTATCGGATAAGTCCTTCTGCATTTCATATTTTAATGTGTAATTGTTATCGGCAGAAGGTTTCTCCTTGGAAACAACTGTCAGGAACTGGAATTGCGGACTGCTCTGGCTTCCCAGGTAAGTCGTCTGATGAACACCCCAATCCTTATTCAGTAAATTCAGGAAGTTGGCAATATCAAAGCTGAAACGCAGGGTATGCGGACGGCCATTCTTCTGGAAAATCTTGATGTCGTGATACAAACTTAAATCCAGCTGGTTGGCGTATGGAGTAACGGCTCCGTTACGTTCGGCATACTTCCCTCTGTTTTTTCTCAGGTAGTCGTCTTGTTCGATAAAGGCGTCCATAGCTTTCCAGGCATCTTCCTGAGAATCAAACTTGCCTGCTACCAGATGGTCTTTTACTTCGTCGAAGTTTCTGGGGATATACATCAGGTCGTTGCCGGATAGTCTGTCGCCATTGGCGTCTCCGTTATACACATACGAGTAGCGGAACGGACGGTAACGTTGATAAATCAAACCGATGTTGGTAGCCATTGTTTTGCACCAGTCGGCTGTATATGAAGCAGACAGCAGCAAGCGGCCATTGAACGAACCTGCGCTGTAACCCAACTCTTCTGCATTAGGATTCAAAGCCGGACGGTATCTCCAGGCAGAGTAAGCAACCGATGATGTTCCGTCTGTCACGCTTTTTGACTTACCGAAGGAATAAGAACCATTCAGGTACAATCCTTTCAGCGTGCCTCTGAAGGTTTTTTGCAACTGCAAGGTCGTATAGAAAGAATAGCCTTTATTGGTATTGCGTAGCATGATTACGTTGTTGGCGGCTTTCTGATTGCCTTCCAGACTGCTATAGTATTCTCCGGTATAGAACGGACGTGCATTTCCTGAGCCTCCATCGTTTATAAACTTGTCGGTGGTTTCCAATCCGATGTTGTCATGATAAATGGCATTCAAGTCCTTTGAGTAAAGAAGCTCTACCGTTGCAACCCAGCCGTCCAGGAATTTATAATCGGCTGCCAGGTTACTCTTCCACAGGTTCGGGTATTTAAAGTCCGGATCAGTGATAGAAATGTCTGCTCGTGGCGCTGTGCCGTCAGAGGGTCTGTAAGTGTTGATATCTCCTGTAAAACCAAGTGAGGGTAGCTTATCATCTTTCAGGTTCAGGTCACCAAACAATACGCCGTTGTTACCTGCCTGGTTGCTGATCCATACGTAAGGAGGCGTACCCGAGAACAAACCTGTTCCTCCGCGTAGCTGTAGCGATTCGTCTTCCAGCGGATTATAGTTAAATCCTAAGCGGGGAGAGAACAGTGGTTTAGCATTGGGATATTTGGAAACATCTATCTTCATTCCGTCACGATAGGTTTCGGCTGCCACTTTATCGTTGGTTGGCAGGTCTGTAGTAAAGATCGGCATATCCATACGCAAACCCAGGGTAAGGTTCAGCTTATCGCTAACAGTCCATTTGTCCTGTACGTATAGTCCAATCTGAAATACATTTACTTCCGAGAAGGGGAATTTATCACCAATTGCATATTTTTGTCTATACGATGTATTGGCTGAGCCCGAAGCTACGGCGTTTGTCAAACCACCTGCTACCGGATTCAGGTTGTAACCTGCAAACTGAGCCGGGTCGTACTGACCTAAATTGAACCCTTGCATACTGCCGTTTTTAGCCAGATAATCTTTGCTGGCAAGTACGTTAAACTTAAAGTCATCGATAGAAGCAAACAGCCAGGAGCCTGGATAATTCTGTGCGAAACCATTCTTGAACTGGCGGTAATCACTCTGTGTACCAAAGGTTAGCTGATGTTTTCCAAGGTTCACTACCAGGTTGTCCTGAATCTGGAAGATATCGGTATCCAGTTGGTTGTTATACGAGTTGGCTTCCGTTCCAAAGGTGGTATATGCCTGACCATTACCGTCCAGGATGTCCACCTGAGGGAAGAAGCCCCCGTCCATATCACGGAAATCACGAAGGCGTGAATAACCCACTTTCAGGTAATTACTCATCCGGTCGTTGATGGTGGTATTCAGGTCGGCCATCCAGATGTTGAAGTTGTTATTGGTACGATAAAAGCTGGAAGAGAACGGGATGGCGTACTCGTTAGGCCCGCGTCCGTTCTTGGGCGCTCCGGATGTAGAAGGCCTGTTTGTATTATAAGACTTGAGGTAATAATATTTTACGCTCAATACGTTTTTGGGGTTGATGTTCCAGTCTATTCGCGCCGTGATGCGGTCTGCCTGTGTCTTTGTTTTTGATACGTCGAAGCCGCCGGGATTGTAACCGAGCTGGTCTGACAAGAACTGAGACAAGTCGCTTAACGCTTCAGCCGTTGGAGCGGAGTTTTCGGTGGTATAGGTTACCGGTTCTTCCACGCGGTCCATTTCGGCATTGATGAAATAGAACAATTTGTTCTTGATGATCGGACCCGACAAACTGAGCCCGTATTGATGGTTCGAGAACTCTTTGACAGACAATATTTCGTCTTTTACACGGTAGCCTCGCATGGACGGACTCTTCGTGTACATATATACTGAGGCATGGTACTCATTCGATCCTGATTTGGTTACAGAGTTGATTCCTGCTCCTGTGAAGCCTCCGTTTCTCACGTCGTAAGGGGCGATCATTACCTGTATTTGTTCCAGGGCTTCGAGCGAGATTGGCTCAGTGCCGCTGGCTCCCAGGCCGGAACTCAATCCGAAGGAGTTGTTAAAGGAGGCTCCGTCTACCGTTACATTGTTGAAACGGTATGAAACGCCTCCGAAGTTACTGCCGCTACTCATGGGAGTAAGCTTCGTAAAGTCGTTTAATGAACGGTTCAGGGTAGGAAGTTTATCCATCTTGTCCCGTGTAATAATTTCCTGTGCTCCGGTACGGTTGCCCGAAATGATGGCATTTCTGTCGGCTACGATAACCACTTCGTCGAGCGACTGGGTATCTTCCCGCATGCTTACATTCAGTTTCAGTTCTTCGCCCAATGCCAGTACAATACCTGTGCGTGCTTCCGGGTTAAAACCTACATACGTAAAGTCTACAACGTAAGGCCCTCCGATGCGGAGGTTGTTAAAAGAATAGGTTCCGTTTGGCTGGGTAACAGTGAAGTAAACGGTTCCGGTAGGGGTGTGAGTCGCCATGATATTCACCCCAATCATTGGCTCAGATGAAACCTCGGTTACTTTCCCGCTAATACCGGCAGTTGTAACCTGTGCTTTTACAAAGAAAGAAAGAGTTAGAAAAGAAAAAGTCAAGAGAAGTAATGTTCGCCTCATAATCTTTTGTAGTTTAGTGTTGATCGCTGAATTATTTAGTTATTAATAAGGGTTACTAATTTGTCTTTGCAAAGGTATACATTTGTTATCATTTCTTAATACGTTAGTGTTAATTTTTAATTACAACAATTAATTTTAAAACAATCTTCGTCTCAAAATTGTTCAGCTTCTTTTTGTAGAAGATAGGATGTGTGCTGTTTTTTCTTGCTCACGTGCTATTTGAAACGGGATGCGAGCAAAAATAAAAAGGTCAGGACTTATTTTCGCGTAGCTCGTCGGCAATGTCCTGGTGGCGCTGGGCCAGTTCGTTATTGCCCGTGTAGCGGTAGGCTTCGGCCAGGTATTCGTGGGCGGCAGCGTGTGTGGGCTTTATGCTTACAGCCTTGTCCAGGTCGGCGATAGCTTCTTCGTAATGTTTGAGAGCAATGAGGCATTTCCCCCGGTTGTAACGGGCTTTGAAGGATTGGGGATTGATATTTACAGCCTCGTTGAAGCAGACGTGTGCTTCGTAACTGTTATTTGTGTCCAGCAGGGTAATTCCTTTCCGTACCCAGGCGTCGAGGTATTGGGGGTAGAGTTTGAGGGCTTTGTCGAAGTTGCGGATTGCTGCGTTATAATCGCCTGCTTTTGTTACACATTCGTTCCCCATGAGGTAATATTCGTGAGCGTACTCCTCCTGCACCTTCTGCTGGCAGGCTAGTTTGTCGCGTAATTTCTGTATCTCCTCCTGCTGCCTGTTGATGCGTTGTAATTTGAGCCGGAGTAGTCGTTGTGCCAACGGGGTAGCCAGTTCGTTCCGTTTGTCGATAGCAGAGGCGAAGCTCTCCACAGCCTCTTTTATTTCCCCTTTGTTGAAACAGACGGCAGCCTGTGCATAAAGTAATTCTGCCTCGCTTTCCTTGATCGCTTTGTCAATCAGCATTTTGTCGTTGAACATTTGGCTGAAGTTTACGATCTCCTTCCGAATAAAAATGTCACGTGGCGTTATTTTGGTTTTCAGTACCAAACCTTCAAGCGTAGTGCAGCGGCTGAGAGCCACGTACGTCTGCCCGCCTGCAAATACCCCACCTGTCAGATCTACTACTACCCGGCTAAACGTCAGCCCCTGACTTTTATGCACTGTGATAGCCCAGGCCAGGCGAATGGGCAGCTGTATAAAACTACCGATAATCTCCTCCTCTATCCGCTTCTCCTTTTCGTTGTATTTGTATCGGTAGTTGCGCCAGGAGGTTGGTTCTATCAAATACTCTTTCCCGTTTTCGAGCAAGACAAATACGTTACCTTCTCCATCAATGCCCGAGACCATTCCGATGGTGCCGTTGACCCATCTTCGTTCCGGATCGTTGTCGATAAAAATAACCTGCGCCTGCTCCTTGATAGATAAGTGTAGCTGCGTAGGCAGGGAAGACTCCGGGAAATCACCTTCTATGACCCCTTCGCAGGTGTACTCTTCTCCGGGCAATTCGGCCAGCTTCTTCTCGTTGATAAAATCCACGTGGTCGCGGCGGGTAGCCAGGGTGATATACATATCTTCATTCCTGGGCGAAAAGGTAGGGAAGTAACGGGCATTCAGGGTGTCGAGCTCTTGCTGGCGGGTGGTGTTATTCCGTATACTGTCTAATATATTAATGAATACCGGATCGGTTTGCCGGTAAGCTTTCTGCAGTTCTATCGGTACCAGGTTTATTTCCTTGAAAACCCGCGCCGAGAAGAAAAACGGACTGGCATAGAAGAGACTTAATATTTCTTTCTGGTCGGAAGGTACTACAGGCTCAAGCTGATAGATATCTCCCACAAACAATAATTGCTTGCCACCGAAAGGCAGACGCATATTTCCCGAGAAAACACGCAGGATACGGTCGATACAGTCAATTGTGTCGGCTCGTACCATCGATATCTCGTCTATTATGATTAATTCTACCTCAGAGAGGAGTTTGCGGTGCGACTTCCGGTATTTAAAGAACTCGTAGATCCGGCGGTCGGTCTGGCTGAGATCCGGATCGTCGGGCAACATCGGACGAAACGGCAACTTAAAGAATGAATGCAGCGTTACACCTCCGGCATTAATGGCTGCAATGCCTGTCGGAGCCAACACTACGTGTTTCTTCTTCGTATGTTTGCATATGTATTTAAGAAAGGTGGATTTCCCTGTTCCGGCTTTTCCGGTTAAAAAAACAGACTGGCGCGTATGGGTTATTAAACGTAGCGCATCCTGAAATTCATTATTGTCGGTATCAAGCTGGAATTCCAATGAAGCTAATTACTTAAGGGATTGAATATACCCAAGCATCGGCATATTTAGGGTTGGTGCGTAGCTTGGACAGGTAAGCGTCTGCTTTCTCTTTGCTGTTGAATTTGTCGGCATACACCCGTATCTTATTACCTCCTTTTATCTTGTTGGCGCGTTTGAAAACAGAGCGGTTCATCCTGGCAAGGCACTCATCGGCCTGTTGAAGTGAATTAACACTGCTTACTACCACATAATAATATGTAGGGGTTGCTACCTCTTTATTCACTTTAACGATCGGCTGAACACCAGCCCTGTTGGAAATAACTGTAGTAGGGATAAAGCTGGCTGTGTATGCACTGGTATCCAATTCTTTTACCGGAGTAGAAACAATCAGGAACAACGCAATAGCAGCGGCTACCGAAGCGATTCCGCGCAGTACTTTGCGGTTGATCGGGATATAAAACGTATCTTTTTCCTTTTTCTGCTCACTGGCAACAAGGGCAGCTTCTTCTTTTTGCAACGAACGCAAGGTCCTCAGCTGGAAAGTTTCCAATCCGTATGATTCGATACCAAACGGATTTGCCTCGGCAGAAAGGAAGATGATTTGCCCTTCTTTTCCCCGACGGAACGAGCCGATTGTTCCCAGCGAAACCGTCAGCCCTTTGTATAGCATGTCTTTGATTTCATTTACGTCATCTTGTAGCATCCGATAGGCTCCCGGGTAATCTACATGGTAGCTGTCCATGTACGATTCCAGTAACAAACCGTCATTATGCTTCAGTGTTGTATTAAACATGATCTCTTTCCGCATCGGGCTGAAACGGTGCTCAGCCGCATGATAAGACGCGGGAATCGGTTGTAATACAAAACCTCCAATCTGTGGTACAGTCACAAAATCATGTACCATCAATAACCATTCAAGATGCGATACTATCCTTAACATACTACAAATGTAACATTTTTTATAATACAACAATGCCATAAAGACAAAAGTTTTTATGGCATCGTTCGGAAACGCTCGATACGGAGCGTTCAATGTATCAGGTTGAATACTTAATATTCGTCTACCTTTAAGTCCTGACGGAAATTGTCCAGCCTTTGTTGCAGACGGCTTACCACCTCTGCGTAGGCGGGATTGCCGTAGAGGTTGTTCACCTCGTTCGGGTCGCTTTGCAGATCGTATAGTTCGTTGCAGTCGATAGCTGCGTTGTACTGATTAGCCTCTCCGTAGAAATGAATGAGTTTGTAGCGATTGTCGCGAACTCCGTCGTGACGGCGTACCTGATGGATCGCCGGATAATCATAATAATGGTAGTACAGGTATTCGCGCCAGTCGTTTGGTGTCTGCCCACTAAAGAGTGGAACTAAAGAGGTTCCTTCCATAAAGGCAGGCTTCTCTATCCCGGCCAATGCCAGGTAGGTAGGAGCATAATCCAGGTTCTGCACCAAGGCATCACAAACGCTACCGGCTTTTATCTTAGACGGATGACGAATGATCAGCGGCGTGCGGAACGATTCTTCGTACATAAAGCGCTTGTCAAACCAGCCGTGTTCGCCCATATAAAAGCCCTGATCGGAAGTGTAAACAATCACGGTGTTTTCCATCAGGCCTTCTTCCTCCAGATAAGCGATCAGGCGTCCTACTTCATCGTCAATCGTCTTGATGCAGCGCAGGTAGTCTTTCAAGTAGCGCTGGTACTTCCATTTCAGCAGTTCGTCGCCACTTAGGTTCTGGGCGATGAAGGCTTCGTTTTTGGGTTTGTAGGCAGCCATCCATGCGTCGCGTTGTTCGGGTGTCATGCGATCCAGCGAGGCATTCCAGGACTTGGTCAACCAATCGTTCGGTTGTATATCTCCGGATTTCAATTCGTCTACCTTCAGGTCGTACACCAGTGTCATATCGTTTTCGATGCGCATTTGTTGTGTACGAGCCGCTTCGCAGCGAGTGTTGTAATCGTCGTAGAAGGTTTCCGGAAGCGGGAAGTCTATCTCTTCATACAAGTCCAGGTATTTGCCTTCCGGCATCCAGTTACGGTGCGGGGCTTTGTGATGTACCAGGAGGCAGAAGGGTTTGTCGGGATTCCTTTCTTCCAGAAATTCGATGGCGTGGTCGGTGGTAAGCGTAGTAGCGTAACCTTCTTCCTTTACGTAGGCTCCGTTACTTTTCTTGCTTTTAAATTCAGGATTGTAGTAGTCGCCCTGATCCCATAACACATGATAATAATCAAAGCCCTTCGGCTCGCATTGCATATGCCACTTGCCCACTACGCCCGTTTGGTATCCGTGTTGCTGTAATATCTCAGAGAAAAATACTTTCGTACTATCAATTCCTTTGCCAAGCTGGCGTTGCCCGTTTTGATGGCTGTATAAACCGGTCATCAGACAAGCGCGGCTGGGGGTAGAAAGTGAGTTTTCAACAAAAGCCTTCCTGAATAGCATTCCTTCAGACGCCAGCCTGTCCAGATTGGGCGTAGGAGCCAGTTTCGATATCGGATGCCCGTAAGCGCTGATCGTTTGGTACGAATGGTCGTCGGTCATGATGTGGATAATGTTCAGCGGCTTTTCTTCCGCTTCCTTTTGTCCGGATCCACAGGCGGCCAATAACAATGTAGGAGCTACTAAAGCTCTGGTTTTGAGATAGCTTTTCATCTTTATTTGTTTATTAATTAACCTTCCCTATTTCCCTTCTGTTGGCTCCTTCGCGCTTTGTCAGGTCGTCGCCCATGTCTTCCCTAGCTTTTTCAGCCAGTGCCGATAAGCGTTCAACCACCTCGGGATACATCTCCTTCACGTCGAAGCGTTCTCCCGGATCGCGGCGGAGGTCATACAAAGACAGTCCTATTTTGTCTTGCCCTACTTTCCCTGGGAATCCGTCGTTGGCCGGTTCCAGATAGGTGGCATGCTTGTGCGGAAAAATCAGCTTAAACCGTCCATCGCGAACGGCTTCCAGATTATTTACCCCGTAATAATAGAAGAAATGGTCTCTGGGTGATACCTCTGTTTCACCTTTCATCAAAGGCGAGATATCTACTCCGTCTATTTTCTTTTGAGGCAAAGCAGCTCCGCTTAGAGCCGCTAAGGTAGGCAAAATATCAATAGTAGACGCCAGCTGATTGCAAACAACTCCTTCGGGAATGACGCCTTTCCAGCGCATCAGGCAAGGAACTCGCTGTCCCCCGTCAAAGGTTGTAGCCTTGGCTTCGCGTAGCCCTCCGTTGCTTCCAGAGTGGTTTCCGAAGTTATACCAGGGGCCGTTGTCGGAGGTGAAAATAACGAGGGTTTGCTCGTCGAGCCCGTTTTCTTCCAAAGTTTTCAGAATCTGTTGTACGCTCCAGTCCAGTTCCATCATCACATCGCCAAACAATCCCTGCTCGCTTTTCCCCTTAAACTTGTCAGACACAGCCAGTGGTACATGCGGCATAGAATGTGCCAGGTAGAGGAAAAACGGCTTTTCCTTATTCTGTTTGATAAAGCGGACAGCCCGTTCGGTGTACAAGGTAGTCAACTCGCCCTGATCGCCAAGTGTCCAGATCTCGCGTGCTTTCTCGTTTCCGTCAATCAATGGCAAGGCCGGGTGGCGAAGTTTATGCGGCAGGTTGGAAGCCGGTGTTGCCCGGTTGCCTTCGTAATCTACAGGCCACATGTCGTTGGAATAAGGAATACCCAGGTATTCGTCAAAACCTTGCTGAAGCGGCAAGAAAGGTTTCAGATGGCCCAGATGCCATTTGCCTACCGCTGCACAAGTATAGCCTTTTGTTTTCAATACTTCGGCAATGGTTTCTTCGTTGGGGTTCAGCCCCGTATTTCCTTGCGGCATCAAAGCTCCGCTGATACCTACCCGGTTCGGATAACAACCCGTCATAATCCCTGCCCGTGAGGCACTGCTGATGGGTTGGGCCGCATAGAAATGAGAGAAAAACATACCCTCTTTAGCCAGGCGGTCGATTGTTGGTGTTTTGTAGCCGGAAGCGCCTGTAATTGTCAGGTCTCCGTAACCCATGTCGTCCAGAAAAATCAATACGACGTTAGGCGGTGTTTGCGCCTGCAAGGAGGCCGATGCCAGAAGTGCACCACCTGCTACTACATTCTTCATCCACATAATATATCCTGTTTTTAGTAATTTCTGATGTTCCGGTGGTCGGTATGTGGACGTTCTGTCCTTTTCAGCGGGATATTCATACCGTCTGTACCTTCCAGCCAGTCGTATAATGCGTGATTCAATTGCTTAATTGTTTCCTGATGCTCCGGTGAGGCGATCAGGTTCTGCATCTCGTATGGGTCTTTCTGCAAATCGTAAAACTCGTTAGTGTCCCATATTCCATGATAACGGATGTATTTATATTGGTCGGTGCGAACTCCGTGCATGGTAGGCGTTTGCGGAAACTCATGTTCCCAATAGTATTCGTAGAAGATACGCTCGCGCCAGTCGGGCTTTTCACCTTTCAGCAGCGGGATGAATGAATAACCCACCATTTGCTCAGCCTTGTTCAGTCCTAAATAATCCATGATGGTAGGAGCGATGTCTACATTCTGTACCATATTTTCTACCACAAGTCCCCCTTTGAATAAAGCGGGGCAACGAGCCAGCATCGGAACCCTTACCGATTCTTCATAGAACTGGCGTTTGTCTATCAATCCATGTTCGCCCCAGGCAAAGCCATTGTCGCCCATGTAAATAACCAATGTGTTCTCATCCAAGCCGGCTTCCTTCAGATAATCCAATACCGAACCGATGCTTTCGTCTACCGAGCGAAGGGTTTCACAATACCTCCTTACCTGTACGTCCCACGGACGCCCGTGATAGGAATAATCTACCCCGTGCCAGCTTTCGCGTTGGCTCTTAACCCAGTCGGGTATCATATTATCTCCATAATAGTCTTTACCGGAAGCGGCCTTGCCGGTAGCCGGGTCGATAGTAGGTAGTTCACTGATACCGTAATGGGGCGTGTTAAAGGAAGGGGGTAATACAAGTTCTTTGTCTTTGTAGCAATCTCTATGGCGTTTGGCGGCTGCGAAATTATCGTGTACTCCTTTGTGGGAAAGATAAACAAAGAACTGTTCGTTATTTGCCTGCTGTTTTTTCATAAAGTCTATGGCGTGTTCCGTCAGCAGATCGGTAACATAAGTGCTGTCTTGGTACTGAATCCATTCGCCATTGGTATTGATGCGCGGATTGTAGTATTCGCCTTGCCCTCTGAAGCCTTCCCAGTGATGGAAGCCCGGTTGCGGATCGCCCGAATCGTTACCCATATGCCATTTGCCGAAGAAGGCTGTTTGATAGCCCGCCTTTTGCAGGTATTCGGGGAAGAAGGTCAGTCCCGTAGGTAGAGGAGCCGTATTATCTACTACCTTATGAGCGTGTGAATACATGCCTGTCAGTATAGACGCCCGGCTAGGGGAGGAGAGAGAAGTAGTAACAAATGCGTTTTTGATGTGAGCTCCTTCACGAGCCATGCGATCCATGTGAGGCGTTTCCAGCCAGGGAACAGTCTGCATGAATCCCATATAGTCGTAGCGGTGATCGTCGGACAATATGAACACAACATTTAGAGGCTTCTTGCCTGCCGTTTGTTCCTTTGTATCGGGCGCTTCTGCAGAGCAGTATCCCGCAAAGCCAACGGACAATAATAAAGGATGAATGTACTTTGCTTTCATAATAATGATTAACTAGTATGATGTTTCAGCACGAAGGCACAGAGGAGTAGCTCCCTTCTGTGCCTCTTGTGCTAAGGAATAATTACCAACCGGGATTTTGTACCAGGTTTGGATTCAGGTCTATCTCCGATTGAGGGATAGGCATCAATATCATGTGATCTTTTATATTCTTGGCAATGTCTGTCTTGTTAGCCTCTGCCACGCCTGCTTCGTAGGCGCTATGGGCTTTCATGCGTTCTACGAAGACACCCATGCGTACGAGGTCGAACCAGCGGTGTCCTTCGTGCGGGAATTCCAAGCGACGCTCCTTCAGGATAGTAGCCCGGAACTCGTCTTTTGACATGGCTTTGAAGTTGCCCGAATCATCTCCGTATGCGCGTTTGCGGATTCTGTTCAATGTTTCGAGAGCCTTAGCCGACTCGCCCGCTTCATTCAAAGCTTCGGCATACATTAGCACAGCATCGGCATAGCGGATGATGTGCATGTTTACATCGCAGTGGTCACCCGTAGCCAATCCGTCTACAAAGTACTTAACAGAGATAGGGATGCTGGAAACAATGATCTCTCCGGTAGTGAAGTGCTTAAACTCTGTCCGGAAGTTCACAGCCTTGCGAGCATCTTTATCATCAAACTGGTCGTACAATTCCTTGGTAGGTATATCTGCCTCGTTCATAGCTGCTACACCAATAGGCACGGGAACAGAGTATTTTGGACCTGCCAGAGACATTTCTCCATTGTTTCTGAAAGGAGGCGCCTTGTACTCTACATAGAATACGGCTTCTATACCTGCTTCCGTATCGTTTTTCCAGTTGGCTCCATAGTTATCATGCAATCCGAAACCATAGGTGCTTTCGTTTTCCACTACTTCTGCCAGTTTGTCTTTAGCCTTCTGGAATTCACCCATTGTCAGATATACTTTGCCCAGTAGTATCTTGGCTGCTCCACGGTTTACGCGGCCTTCATCTGAGTCCGAATATTCCGAACGGAGCGGCAAATTATTTTCCGCAAAGGTCAGATCCTGGATAATCTGGTTGTACACTTCAGCTTTAGGCGTACGTGCTATCATGGCATCTTCTACTGTTTGCAGATTGAGAATCAGAGGTACATCCCCAAAGTAGCGTACCAGATTGAAGTAAAAGAGTCCGCGCAGGAAGCTGGCTTCAGCTACAAAACGATTCTTCTTGCTTTCCGATACTTTCTCAATCTCCGGAATTTTATTTATTGCCGTATTTGCTCTTGATATACCGGAATAGCAATTCTTCCACATGTCGCGTACAAAGGTGTTTTGCGAGTTGTGGCGCAGGAATTCCAGGTCTTGCAGGAAAGGATTGGGCATACCCAAACCGTTCTTCATATTGTCGGTAGGAAGTTCCCCCAGCATATACATCAGACGGTTGTAAAGACTGTTTAATTGTTCATAGGTAGCATCTACTGCCGCCTGAGCGTCTTTTTCGCTGGTATAGAAGTTGCCTACTACCAGGCGGTCTGTCGGATTTTCATCCAGGAAAGAAGAACAACCGCCTGCCATGCCTGATAAAACCAGGGCTGAAAACAGATATATAATAGATTTTTTCATTGTCTTTCGATTCATACGTTATTTAATATCAATTTTAACACCAAACATATATGTTCTGGATTGTGGATAACCTCCAAAGTCTTCACCGGCTTCCAGTGTAGAAGCGCCACGGTAGCTTACTTCCGGGTCGTAGCCTCTGTAATCGGTCCATGTCAGTAAGTTCTGAGCCGTTACATACAGGCGTAATCCTCCGATGTGTTTAAACTTCAGGTTGGGGAAACTGTAAGAAAGAGATAATGTTTTCAGTTTCAAGTATGAGCCATCTTCTACAAAACGGTCACTCACCAATAAGTTACGATTGGTAGAAGCCTTTGCATATTCGTTGCTCGGATTTGTAGGAGTCCAGCGGTTTACGAGGTCTTTATACACATTCTGTCCTCCGGTAGGTGCTTCCAGCTCCATGGCATTGTAATTGAATATCTTGTTTCCGTACGAGTATTGCAGGAATACATTTAACTCAAAACCTTTATAACCAAATGTATTTGTCAAACCGCCAAAGAACTTAGGATTAGAGTCACCCAGAATTTCACGGTCATTATTGGCATCTACTTTATTGTCGCCGTTGAGGTCTTTGTATCTGCGTAAGCCAACACCGATAGGAGAGGCAGAAGAGATTTGTTCGGCGCATTCGGCTTCATTCTGGAAGATACCGTCAAAGCGGTAGCCATAGAATACACCAATCGGTTTACCTACTACCAGGCGGCGGATAGAACCAGTTTTCAAGTGCCCGTCTCCTTCGTCCATTTCTTTATATTCTTCACCTCCAAGTTCCAGTACTTTATTTCTGTTGAACGAGATGTTGAAAGCTGTTGTCCAGTTGAATATTCCGGTCACATTGTCACTTTCGAGCGATAGTTCAACCCCTTTGTTCTCTACACTACCGATATTTTTAAGCATAGAAGAGTATCCCGAAGCATTAGGGATAGCTACGTTGTACAACAGATCGGTTGTTTTCTTGCGGTAATAGTCAGCCGTGATGCGGAAACGATTATCAACGAACCCTACGTCAATTCCTAAGTCGAATTGTCCGGTCTTTTCCCATTTCAGGTCGGGGTTCGGTATTCTGTTCGGATAGAAGC
Organism: Parabacteroides sp. PH5-46; assembly: GCF_029892785.1. Taxonomy (GTDB): domain Bacteria; phylum Bacteroidota; class Bacteroidia; order Bacteroidales; family Tannerellaceae; genus DFXE01. Next base: position 25,817 of record NZ_JARXXA010000010.1, on the reverse strand, counting down.
CGGATACAAGGCCGTTACCTATGGTCCAGTTGTTGTTACCCAGTGTAGCTAAAGACTCATATACACCGATTTCCGTATTTCCGGTAAATCCGTAGCTGGTACGTAGTTTCAGGTTGCTGATAACCGAACGGGTAGCTTCCATAAACTCTTCTTCAGACAGTCTCCAGGCAAATGAACCGGAAGGGAAGAATCCGTATTTATTATTATCCCCAAAGCGGGAAGAACCGTCTATACGCGCATTTACAGAGAATAAATACTTATCGTAAAGCGAATAATTAACACGAGCCAGATAAGACATAATGCTCCACTGTGTAGCGGAAGACTCCGGTTTGAGATAGGTAGAAGCCGCTCCCAAGTTGTTGTATTTCATCACATCATTAACAAAGCCTTTAGACGAAGCCTTAACGGTTTCTACGTTGTTCCGCTGGATAGTGAATCCACCTAATACGCTCAGGTCGTGAATGTCGTTGATTGTCTTATTCCATGTCAGAATGTTTTCATTCAACCAGTTTATTGAGCGGTATGTATTGATCGTGGCTGTAGCCGTACCCATTGCCTGGTAAATATTGGACGGAGTGTAGTGATTGGCCTTCAAATACATAACGTCGGTACCTACAGATACTTTGGCTTTGAAGTTCGGAAGGAATTCCCACTCGGCATATACATCACCCAGTACGCGGGTTGTTGCGTTGTCGTATATTTGTTCTTTTGCCGTAGCAATCGGGTTTGCGATCAATAGCCCCGGAATATTCATCTGTGTATATTCGCCTGTTTCTTCGTTTTCGTAAATAGGCTGAATCGGGCTCATTTTCATGGCTCCTGTAATAACACCAAGCCTGTCACCCACATCGGTAGGAGGCGATTTGCTGATGGTATGGCTACCCGACATATGTGTACCTACCTTAAAGGTTTTAGACATCTGGCGATCCAGGTTCAGGCGAAGCGAATACCGCTTAAATTCTGAGTTGATAATGATACCTTCCTGGTCGAAGTAGCCTCCGGAAATAGCATAGGTTGTTTTCTCATCCCCTCCGGAGAAAGAGAGCTGGTAGCTTTGTGTCAGAGCCGTACGGAATAGTTCATCCTGCCAGTCTGTACCTTTGCCCAGTTTGGCAATTTCAGCCAATTGAGTCGCGTTGTAGTATGGGCTCAATCCGTCATTGGTATAGGCTTCATTGATTAATGCGGCATACTCTTGTGCATTCATCAAGTCAATTTTCTTTGCCACACTCTGGATACCCCAGCTTGATTCGAAGGTTACGATATCACGTCCCTTTTTTCCGCTCTTGGTGGTTACCAGTACTACTCCATTGGCAGCACGGGCTCCATAGATAGCGGTAGCAGATGCATCTTTCAGAATTTCAATAGATTCAATGTCGCCTGGGTTTACAGTTGCCAGTCCACTCATCTGGCTTTTTCCTCCGGTTTCACCAAAGCCTCCGCCACTGTATACGGGGAATCCATCTATTACATACAAGGGTTCGTTTCCTCCCTGCAAAGAACTGCTACCGCGAACACGGATAGAGGCTACAGCGCCTGGCATACCGGATGTTTGAGTTACCTGTACCCCGGAAGCACGTCCTGCCAGCCCCTGGTCGATTGAAGTGATAGGCGTTTGTTGCAATTCAGTTGTTTTAATCGACGATACGGCACCTGTCAGGTTACTTTTCTTAACAGAGCCATAGCCGATAATTACCACTTCGTCAATGGTTTTTGAATCTTCTTCCAGGATGATACGCAGCGTGCTTTGGTTGCCAACGGCTACTTCCTTGCTGGTATACCCGATATACGAAACCTGCAGGATAGCATTCACCGGAACTTCCAGTGAGAATTTCCCGTCTATATCGGTAATTGTACCCAGGCTTGTTCCTTTTACAATTACGTTGGCACCAATGATCGGCAGGTTTGACTCATCAACGATAACACCTGTTATCCGTTTGTCTTGTTGCCGTGCCGGAACGTTGCTGGATTCTCCTGCTTTCTTATAGATGATGATATGTTTGTCATCTATCGTATAATTCACGCCCTGGTCGGCCAACAGGTTGTCCATTACATTATTAATCGGTTGTTTTTCTATATGTACGGAGAGGAGTTTGTCCAGATTTATTTCCTCGTTCCGGTACCAAAAAGAGTACTCGCTTTGCTGTTTTACAGCATTAAGCGCTTGTTCTAACGTTACATCCTGCAGATTCAGAGAGATCTCGGCTTTTTGCGAGTAGCCATTTACTGCAGAAGCACAAAAAATGGTTAACAAAGACAGTATTACAGTCAATCTCATAATATTAAGGAGTTTATTAGAGAAACAAATAGGCACACGTTGCCTTTTAATTGATAATAAATTCATACTTTTGTACTGATTTTAGGTTTGTAATCACGTTATTAAACTAAAGTCATTTTAAACGGGAAATGTTGATCTCATTTTCCGTTTATTTGTTTTCATCATGAGTCGTGCTCCATAGGCAAAAACGTTTGTTATTTTATTTTTTGTCATATATTTGAATAAAATCTCCATCTATTTGATAATAAGTTCGTTTATCTGCTGTCATTACCCTGAGTATCTGCTCCAGATTTTCCTGACGCACAAAATCTCCGGTATAGATAATTTCTTTAAGCCTGTCAGGCGATATGCTTATATGCACATTGAAGTGCCGTTCCAATTGCCGGGCTATATCTTCAAATGTCATACTGTTGAAATAAAATTTACCTTCGCGCCAGGCTGTATAATAGTTTAAGTCTACCTGCTTTTTCTGGAATATATTCCTGAATTTATCATAGAGTACTTGCTGTCCCGGATCAACGCGGATATACTTTTTCTGATTATTTAAGCCTACTTCAATGCTGCCTTCCTCCAGGGTTACTTCTATATTCTTTTCTTCTTTGTAGGCTTTTACATTAAACTTGGTACCCAATACCCGTACATTAATATTATCCGCTTTTACGATAAAAGGTTGTTTTTTGTTGTGAACTACCTCAAAGTAAGCCTCTCCGTCTACTTCTACTATCCTGTCTTTATCGGTAAAAGCTGTCGGGTATTTCAGGATGGTTCCGGCATTAAGGGTTACTTTTGTTCCGTCTGACAGTTCAATGGACGAAAGCATTCCCAGCGGATTTTTCATTTCTACAAACTGGCTGTTCAGTTTGTTATATCCCTGTTGAAAAGAAACGTAGTTTGTAACACCTAACAACAATAGAATCGAAGCGGCTACAGAAGCCATTTTGATCCATAGCGAGCGGCGCTTAGCCTTGTCTATACGCTGGTTGAGTTGTTTCAGAACAGGTTCTTTTATATCTTCGCCCATAGCCGTAACCTGGGGAGAAAGATCTATCTGTTCCAGCCATTCATGAAGTGTTTTATGTTTATTTTCTTTATCTGTCATTATAGAGAGGAGTAATGATAAGGGCTTTTCGTTTAAGCGAAAATTGGGTTTTATTTGCAAATGTATGTTAAAATCGCTAACGTAAAATAAGGAAAATAAGGTTTAACGGCTTCTACGATCTTATCTGTCGCTATTTTCATTTGTACCCTAACGGTGCTTTCCTTTATAGAAAGGATTTCGGCTATCTGTTTGGTTTTTAAACCTTCTTTGTAGGTCATTAAAAAGATGACCCGGCATTTTTCGGGTAGTTCGCTGACTATTTTGCTTAGTATTTGTTCGAGTTCTTTGTTTTGAATGTCATCTTCCGGCGAAGAATCTGTACTTAATTCCAGATGAATGGGTATTTCGTCCAAAGATGTGTGTGAAGGGTTATTGTAGCGTTTTTGATATCTGCCCACTTCATTCCGTACGACAATATAAAGGTAAGTTTCGATATTCTCAATATCTTTCAGGCGTTTCCTTGATTGCCAAACAGCATAGAAAACGTCTGTAATAACCTCTTTACAAGACTCTTTGTCTTTCAGGAAGTAATAAGCAAAACGAAAAATCTGCTCATAATATGTATGATAAAACACATCGAAAGAACCTCGTTCATCATTGGATACTGAATGTAAAAGATTCTTTGTTTTCATTGGAACATAGAGCTCGTTTTATATATATTGTCTGAACCTAGAGCAAATGTAACAAAATTGGTGCGTGAAAGTGTTACTTGTATCGCATTTGTGAATGAGTTTCACTTATTTTTTCAGAAGAATGTCTTTTTTTATTTTTTCTACAGCTGTGAAATGTATTTTTAACAGCTGTGAAACTTTCTTTTCACAAGTGCGAAATGCTTATCCCACAGCTGTGAAAAGAATAATTTTAGGTATGTTTAGTTTCAAAAGTATTAGATATGTTGTTAATAAATGTAAATCACAATAAGGCTTATTAAACTAATGAATGTTTTCATCGTCTATCTATTCACATGATGGTTTTCAATGAGACAATAAGTTTTTAATCTTTTATTTATGAAAATAGGAAAAATCCTTTGTTTGTGGATGGTTGTTTTGGTTTCTTTTCCGGCTTTGGCACAAAGGGCAAGTGTGGAAATAAAAGGAACAGTGGTTGAAGAAGGTACAAGTACTCCGGTAGAGCAGGCCACTGTTCGCTTGTTGAATGTCAGGGATAGTACGATGATTAATGGAGTAGCCAGTTCGCGTAACGGGACTTTTTCTCTTAAAAATGTGAAGCCGGGAGATTATCTGCTTCACATTTCTTTTATCGGTTTTGAGCCCTTGTATCAGCCTTTGCAGATAACAGGGCGGACAGCCTCAGTGGATGTTGGTAAACTGGAACTGAGTGACGGTTCTATCCTTTTGGGTGAAGCAGTTGTGATAGGGAAGGCGGCAGAAGTAGTGGTGCGTAATGACACGATAGAGTATAATGCCGACTCGTATAAGGTAACAGAAGGCTCGGTACTGGAAGACCTATTGAAGAAAATGCCCGGAGTAGAAGTAGATAGCGAAGGAAAAATCACCGTAAACGGGAAGGAGATAAAGAAGGTAATGGTGGATGGAAAAGAATTCTTTTCCGATGACCCCAAAGTGGCATCCAAGAACCTACCTGCTAATATGATAGACAAATTGCAGGTATTGGACAAGAAAAGTGATATGACTCTGATGACAGGATTTGACGACGGGAATGAAGAAACCATTATCAACCTGACAGTCAAACCCGGAATGAAACAGGGCTGGTTCGGTAATGCCTTTGCCGGATACGGAAGTGAAGAACGCTACGAAGGAAACTTTATGGTGAACCGCTTCTACAACAGTGACCAGTTTACCATCATGGGAGGAGTAAACAATACCAATAATATGGGATTTTCCGACCTGGCATCTACCATGTTCCAGGGAATGGGAGGTGGCGGAGGCCCTCGCTTCAGAGGCGGCAATAGCAGCGGGATTACCCAGTCGGGCAACATAGGGATGAACTTCAGTAAAGAATTTAATAAGAAACTGACTCTGAACGGAAATGTCCGCTACAGCCATTCCGACAATGACCTTTTCGGCAATAGCCGGGAAGAAAAGATACAGGCCAACGATAGCACGCAGTATCAAGAGAGTGAGAGCTCCAGAAACAGAAAGTCGGATAATATAGGTGCGAACCTGCGTTTGGAATGGAAGCCGGATACGCTGACAAGTATTATTTTCCGTCCGAACTTTAGTTACAGCAAAAGCAAAAACCATTCGTCGGAAGAATACGTTACCCTGCAAGGCTTAGGGGGCATGGATGTAGCCTCTATGGATTCACTGAATATGGGGGACTCTTATACGGCAGACAATGGAAACGGATATAACGTAGATGCTCGCTTGGAGGTTAGCCGTAAGCTGAATAGCGAAGGACGGGTAGTGAGTGGATCTTTCTCCGGAGGTTATAGTGACTCCGACGAAGACGGCATCGAGTATTCCAATACCTATTATTTCGGAAGTGATCAGCAAAACAAGTTGATAGACCAGCAATACCAATATAATAACAAAGGGTATAACTACCGGGCGTATGTCTCCTGGGTAGAACCGCTGGGCAGGAATAACTTTTTGCAGCTAACTTACAGTTTCAGCCAGCGCCAGCAAGAGGCACTTAAATATACCTATGCCAAAGACGATCAGGGCTTATATACTGTATTGGATACGGCCTATAGCCAGAGCTACCGGAACGAATTTATCACACAACGTGCCAGCCTGAGCTTCAAATCTCAAAGACAGAAGTTTAATTATACATTGGGGCTGAATCTGGACCCTTCTTATAATAAGAGTGAGACATTTATCGGGGATGTTGTTTTATCGTCTATCTCTCAGAATGTGGTGAACCTGTCGCCAATGGCTCAGTTCAACTACATACATAATAAGCAAACAAATCTGCGGGTAGACTATAACGGACGTACCAGTCAGCCCAGTATGACACAGTTGCAGCCTGTAGCCAATGTATCGAATCCTAATAATACAATCATCGGTAATCCGGATCTGAAGCCGTATTATACCAACAACCTCTTTATTCGTTTTCAGAAATTTCTGCCGGAAAAACAGACTGCATTTATGTTGATGGCCGATGGTAACTATGTAGTAAATGCGATCGTCTCGGACATCAGGAACCTGGAAGGGGGTAGAAGGGAAACGACTTACCGGAATACAGACGGCAACTATAGAGGCAATTTCCGCTTTATGTTCAACACACCTTTAAAGAATAAGAAGTTTACGATAAACTCCATGTCAATGGCTAGTTATTCAAACAATAACTCCTTTATCGACAGTCAGAAAAACGTAAACAAGAGTCTTACTTTAATGGAACGTGGGGGTATTGATTTCCGTTCCAATGTCATAGACTTAGGCTTAAACGGGAATATCCGGTATAACAAGGCCGATTACTCATTGCAGCCTAAGAATAATGTAAGTACTTTCAACTATGGGGTAGGAGGAACAACCGTTCTTTATCTCCCATACGATTTTAAGATTGAAAGTGATATCAACTGGTCTACCAACTCCGGATACCAAGCCGGATATGACCAAAACGAAGTCATCTGGAATGCTTCGGCTTCCAAGTCTTTCCTGAAGGGCAAACAAGCAACTTTACGCTTTAAGATATACGATATCCTTCAACAACGCAGTGGTATCACTCAGCAGATCAATAGCGAAGGATATACCTATTCAAGCTACAATACGCTGAGCAGCTACTTCATGGTACACTTTGTCTATCGCTTCAGCATCTTCAAAGGCGGAGCCACGGCTTCAGATGCCATGCGCGGACGTCGCGGACCGGGCGGTCATGGCGGCCCTCCACCTATGCGTTTCTAAGGGCTTAATAAACTTAATAGACCTAATAAACTTAGTAGACTTAATGGACTTAATGGAATAAATTGATTAAATTTGTAATTCATTAAGTTTATTAGGTCTATTACGTTTATTGAATTTATTAAGTCTATTGAATCCATTAAGTCTACTAAATATTCTTCCTTTCATGGGAGGCTGGTTGCTTGATCGCCTGATTGGTGATCCGGAGGGTTGGCCACATCCTGTGGTTCTGTTTGGGAAGCTGATTTCCGCCGGCGAGAAGGAGTTTAATAAGGGAGAGAATCGTATGCACAAAGGGATGCTTTTCTCGGGTCTATTAATTGTAGCTACGTATTGTATTTGTGCAGGCTTTTTAGCTATTGCCGCCAGAATACATCTTCAATTGGAGGCTGTTTTGATAGGTGTCGGCGTTTTCTATTGTTTATCCGGTAAGACTTTGATGACGGAGGTGCAGGCTGTGTTTGAGGCTGTTGACAGAAATGTAGAGGAAGGACGCATACGTCTTTCGCGCATTGTAGGCCGGGATACATCCAATCTTTCCCCTCATGAAATAAAGACAGCAGCATTGGAGTCGTTGGCTGAGAACCTGAGCGATGGCGTTATTGCACCTTTGTTCTGGTTTGCATTGCTGGGCTTGCCCGGCATGCTGGCGTATAAAATGATAAATACCCTCGACTCAATGATAGGCTATAAGACCGAACGCTATATCGAATTTGGCGCTACGGCTGCCCGGATAGATGATGTGGCAAACTATGTTCCTGCCCGCTTGACTGCTTATATGATGTTGTTTGTTTCGGGAAACTGGAATAAAAGAGGCTTCCTTCACCGTTTTGGGACGGCACATGAGAGCCCTAATGCCGGCTACCCCGAAGCTGCTTTGGCTGCAATCCTGGATTGCCGTTTCGGTGGGACACACGACTATTTTGGCCGTTCGGTAGAGAAACCCTATATCGGAGTGAACGAGCGGCCGTTTAACTGGCACGATCTGCAGCGGGCGATCCAGGTAAATAACAATACGGAGCTTACCATGGGGATCATCGTTGTATTAGTCTTACTAACCGGTTTTCCCTATCTTGTCTGATGAAGCGAATAATCCTTATAACTGGTGGACAGCGTTCTGGCAAAAGCAGTTATGCACAACAGCTTGCCTTGCAACAAAGTAGTAATCCGGTATATCTGGCCACCTCCCGCATATGGGACGAAGAACATCGGCAGAGGATTGAAAGGCACCAACAAGACCGAGGCTCCGAATGGACCAATATAGAGGAAGAAAAGCAGCTGAGCAAGCATTCGTTAGAAGGACGGGTTGTAGTAATAGACTGCCTGACCCTTTGGGCAACCAACTTCTTTTACGATAATGACGGAAATGTTGCAGAAGCCTTATCCTTGCTCAAAGAAGAGTTTGACCTCTTTACCCGACAAGACGCCTATTTTATCTTTATCACGAATGAAATAGGCTGGGGAGGTACTTCTGTCAATGAGTTGCAACGTAAGTTTACTGATCTGCAGGGCTGGCTAAACCAGTTTGTAGCCTCCCGTGCCGATGAGGTAATAGCTATGATAAGTGGTATACCATTAACAATAAAATAATGATAACATTCTCTATAGAAAGTCCGGATACAGCGATGGCTGCGGCATTGCAAGCGAAGATAGATGATCTGACAAAACCCAAAGGATCACTCGGAACACTGGAATCTCTTGCCCTGCAGATAGGGCTTATCCAACAAAGCTTTTCTCCTTCCTTGCGCAAACCGGTGAATATTATTTTTGCCGGCGATCATGGAATAGCAGACGAAGGTGTGAGCGCTTCACCCAAAGAGGTGACCCGCCAAATGGTGTATAACTTTCTGGAAGGAGGAGCCGGTATTTGTTTTCTGGCGCGCCAGCATGGCTTTACCCTAAAAGTGATAGATGCCGGTATTGATTATGATTTCCCCTCCAACATCCTTTCTGCGAATAGAAAGATAAGGAAAGGTACCCGCAACTTTCGTTATGAGGCAGCTATGACGATTGCCGAGATGGAACAGGCGCTTCAAGCAGGTGCAGATGTAGTAACAGACTGTTTCCATAAAGGGACAAACGTGATCAGCTTTGGAGAGATGGGGATTGCTAATACAGCAGCTTCGAGTATGTGGATGACCTGTCTGACAGGTCTGTCTCTGCCGGATTGTGTAGGTGCCGGAAGTGGCTTGAATACGGATGGTATTCGTCACAAACTTAATGTCTTGCAGGAGGCTCTTGATAACTACAAAGGAGATCGTAGTGTATTGAATGTAATGCGTTATTTTGGCGGATACGAGATGGTGATGGCAGTAGGAGGAATGCTTCGGGCTGCTGAGCTGAAAATGCTGATTCTGGTTGATGGATTTATCATGACAAACTGCGTACTGGCAGCTTCCAGACTCTATCCGGAGATGCTTTCTTATTGTGTTTACGGGCATTGCGGTGATGAGGCCGGGCATAAGGCTTTGCTCGAAATCCTGCATGCGACCCCTCTGCTGAACCTGGGACTTCGCCTGGGAGAGGGAAGTGGTGCGATATGTGCCTATCCTATTGTGGATTCGGCTGTCAGAATGCTGAATGAAATGTCGAGTTTCTCCAAGGCTTCTGTTACTAAGTACTTCTGAGATGCAGCAGTTATTGGCAGCTTTTATTTTCTTTACCCGTTTGCCTTTCTGGCGTTTGGCAAATGTATCTTCTTCGTCTTTTAGCCGGGTACTTCCTTTTTGGCCGCTAACGGGGTGGCTTACGGCTGCCTGTATGGTGCTTGTTTTGTTTGCTACTTCTCTTGTCCTGCCTTATGGAGTTGCCCTGCTTCTTGCTATGATAAGCCGGTTGTTGATAACAGGCTGTCTGCATGAGGACGGACTTGCCGATTTTCTGGATGGTTTTGGCGGAGGTGCAACACAGGAGCGTATCCTTGCTATCATGAAAGATTCCCATATCGGGACGTATGGGGTAGTGGGGTTGATCTTTTATTTTGGCTTGTATTATACTTTGCTGAGCCATTTGCCGTTGGAAATAGCCGGAAGTGTGATCCTTGCCGGCGATCCTTTTGCCAAAGGAGTTTCAGCGATGATCATCAACCGTTTGCCTTATGCTCGTAAAGTGGAAGAATCCAAAAGCAAAACGCTATATAATCCCATGTCTGCCGGAGAGTATATCCTCTGCCTCCTTTTTGCGTGTATTCCTTTGTTATTGATGCCCGATGTGATTTATTTCCCGGCAATAGTGCTGCCCGTTATCGTCTGGTTTCTTCTTACTTCCTTGATGAAGAAAAAGATACAAGGCTATACTGGCGATTGTTGTGGAGCTACTTTCCTCTTTTGTGAGTTGAGCTTCTATCTGGGTATCCTTATCCTACACACGACTATCGCTTGATGAAATCGGCAGGATAGCTTATGCGATTGATTATTTCATTATCTTTCAGGTGAATCCAGGTCTTAAAGCCCTCAGTGCCTTCTGTAAGTTCGATAACACGGGCTCCGTTGGCAAGGTTGTTGTAAACGGTATCGCCGCCACTGTAACGTCCGTAAGCCAGTAAGATTCCTTTCCAGTACACAGCATAGTCGTCATCATGGTCGTGCCCTACAAACACGCCCATGATGTCTCCCATTTCCTTCATCGAAGCGAACAGTCCCGAATTGAGCTGAGGGGCACATGCTTTCTCTTTACGGGTTCCGATCATCATGGCATTTTCGTCTGCTGCTGCCTGGTTATATTCCGGAAAAGGAATATGGAAAAAAGCCAAAGAAGGGATTGGTTTCCCACCGTTTTGTTGGGTATAAGCGGCACTCTTCTGACGGTACCATTGAACTTGGTCAAACTTGATGTAGTCGTAACCTTCTATACCTTTGATGCCCGAATATGCATGAGAGTCCAGGCAATATATGATAGCAGCTTCTTTCCCGCTTTTGTTCTTTATGGGGAGGATAAAGTTGGTAACACCGGATAGGCCTTCCGTTGTTGAGGTAACGTTATAGGGTATGCCTTTGGCTATCTCGTATAATTCCTTACGGCTTAGCCCCTGCTCATCATCATGATTGCCAAAGGTTATGGCGAAAGGAACTTTATGATCGGAAACCAGCTTCAATACTGTCCGGAAGCCTTCTTCAGCGGGTTTGCCAAAGATGATATCACCAGTGAGTATCACTAAATCCGGTTTTTCGGCATTCAAAACTTCATCGATCCTTTCAAGAGAAATATCTGATTTGGGATTGTTGTGAATATAATGTACATCAGTGAATTGTACGATTTTAAACTTACCTTCGGCATTAAAGCTCAATGCTGTCTGCTGGGCTTGCATTCCCAGGGCACAACATAGTATACCCAAGCATATAATCAGTGATCTCATTGTTTTTTGTTTATTTATTAGATTTTAGATTGCATCCATTTTTCGGCCTTAGCTAAGCCTTCCGGGTTTCCTACATCGATCAGGCTGATGTTCCTGGCAGGGTACGCCTGTATATTCATCTTTGTGGATACAGACAGGTAGAAGTTGATGATTGAGAACTTACCCGTCCATTCTTCCATCTGCTCAAATATTTTAGGCGAAATAACATGTACTCCACCGAAAGCATATTCTTCGTATTTTTTAGGATCAAGATCCGGAAAATACGATTTGATCTCTCCGGTATCACGATTCCTCCAGGCGCATAGTTTGTGCTGTTTGTCAAACAAGAGATAACGGGATGTATTTCTTTTGCTGACAAGTAAAGTCGCCAACGGGTTTGTTTCCAGATGATGCTCGTAAAGCGCTTTCAGGTCTACATTCGACAGAATATCTACATTGTGTACAAGGAATGGTTCTTCGCCCTGTAGTAGTTGGGCGGCATGCTTGATTGCACCTCCGGTGTCAAGTAAATAATCTCTTTCGTCTGATATTTTAATTTTGATATCGAAATATTCATGTGCATCCAGGAATTCAATGATTTGATCCCCAAAATGGTGAATGTTGATAATAATTTCACGGAATCCGGCAGCTTTGAGCTTCAGGATTAAATGTTCTAACATTGGTTTTCCGTTGATAGGAACAAGTGCTTTCGGCAAAGTTTCAGTAAGCGGCATGAGGCGTGTTCCCATGCCGGCAGCAAGGATCATAGCTTTCATAATACAGCGTCGTAAATTTGTTCAATATTTTGCTCCCGGTGAGTCAAGTGTATTTTAACCTTGAATTTATTATGTAAGTGTTCGGCCAGATGTTGGGCAGAATACACCGAACGGTGTTGTCCTCCGGTACATCCGAAGCAAACCATCAGATTGGTAAACCCTCTGTCCAGATATCTTTTAACGGAAGCATCTACTATGGTGTAGACATGCTCGAGGTATTGGGTGATTTCTCCGTCATTTTCCAGAAAGTTGATAACAGGTTCATCCAATCCTGTGAAATGATTGTATCGCTCGTATTTTCCGGGATTATTAATCGCGCGACAATCAAACACAAATCCGCCACCGTTTCCGGTCGGGTCGTTAGGTATACCTTTCTTATATGCAAAACTGACAATTTTCACTTCCAGCATCCGCTTGCGGATATCGTCGGAAAATTGCTTCAGGTTGGTAAGTTCACGTAATACTGTACAAAGGTATGGATACTCCGGATAGTCCTCACGGAGCAGTTGGCGTAAGTTTGCAATGGCGAATGGCACGCTTTGAATAAAATGAGGTTTTTTCTCAAAGTATCCGCGAAACCCATAAGCTCCCAATACCTGTAGTGTACGGAAAAGTACGAAATGGCGCAGTTGTTCGATAAAGTATATTTTATCTACCGGCTTATATTGGCTTAATGCCTCAATATACGCATCCAGCAATTCATTTCTCAATTCTTCCGGGAATTGTGCCTTTGCTTGCCATAAAAATGAGGCTACGTCGTAATAAACAGGGCCTTTACGTCCGCCCTGAAAGTCAATAAACCAAGGCTTATCGTCTTTAATCATGACGTTACGGGACTGAAAATCCCTGTATAGGAATGTATTAGACGAATCGCGTAACAATACATCGCTCATCTTTTGGAAATCATCTTCCAGTTTGTCTTCCTGAAACTCCATTCCGGTTGCTTTCAAGAAGCAATATTTGAAATAATTTAAGTCCCAAAGGATGGAGCGCTCATTGAATGCCGGTTGCGGATAGCATTTGGAAAAGTCGAAGCCTTCCGCTCCGTTTATCTGCATAGCCGGTAAGCGCGTGATTGTCTGATGTAGCAGTTGGCGTTCTTTATCGTCAAACACACAACTTTTACGTCCTTTTTCAATCGCATTGAATAATAAGGTATCTCCCAGATCTTCCTGCAGATAATATAGTTTATCGTCGGAAAAGCTGTAAACTTCCGGTACATTCAGACCCTTTTGGCGAAAGTGGTTTGCCATGTAGACAAAAGCCTCATTCTCCTCCTTGGAAGTGCCGCTGACTCCAATAAGAGTCTTGTCTCCCGCAAGACGGAAATAACGGCGATTTGAACCTGATGATGGCAGCTCTGTTACTTCTTGAGGCTGAGATCCGGTGTTTGAGAAATACAGTTTTTTTAGTTCGTCAATAATCATTCATGCTCATTTATGGGCTGCTAAGATACGCTTTTTTCAGATGATCCCTCATAGTTATTGATCGAAAATTAAAGCCTCAAAAACTAATGAATTGTATAGTAAATGTTTGCGACGAAAGAATCGCGCCACATATGTCACGCGATCAAACCACATATGTAAAACGATCGAAACACAGATGTGGATCGATCGTTTTACATATGTGGCGTGATTCTTTTATGATAAAAAAATCGTCCTATTATCTTATATGATTCCTTGTGCCATCATGGCTTTGGCAACTTTCATAAATCCGGCAATATTTGCTCCTTTTACGTAGTTTACATAACCGTCGGCACCCTTACCGTATGTGGTACATTGACTGTGGATGGAGTTCATGATACTTTTCAGTTTATTGTCTACCTCTTCACGCGTCCAGCTCAGCTTCATGGAATTTTGTGTCATTTCCAGTCCGGAAACGGCTACTCCTCCGGCATTTGCTGCTTTACCCGGAGCATAGAGTATTTTGGCAGCCAGGAAGGCTTCTATAGCTTGAGGGGTAGAGGGCATGTTTGCTCCTTCGGAAACGGCGATACAGCCATTGGCCAACAATGCCTTAGCGTCATCTCCTGTCAGTTCGTTCTGTGTGGCGCTTGGAAGTGCGATATCACATTTTTCACTCCACGGACGAGCTCCTTCCACGTATTTGCAGTTGTATTTTTCGGCATATTCCTTGATACGTCCGCGATACAGGTTTTTTAGCTCCATTATATAAGCCAGTTTTTCACTGTCGATACCATCCGGATCGTAGATGTAACCGTTTGAATCTGACATGGTAACAGGTTTTGCTCCCAGTTCAATCAGCTTCTCTACTGTATATTGTGCCACATTTCCGGAACCGGAAACAGCTACTATTTTACCTTTAATATCAATGTTGCGGGTTTTCAGCATCTCCAGCAGGAAGTACACATTGCCATAGCCTGTGGCTTCCGGGCGAATCAATGAACCGCCAAATTCAAGCCCTTTGCCTGTAAATGTCCCGGTGTTTTCGCGTGCCAGTTTTTTATACATCCCATACATATAAGATACTTCGCGTCCGCCTACGCCAATGTCGCCTGCAGGAACATCTGTTTCCGGGCCTATATGACGCCACAATTCCAGCATGAAAGCCTGGCAGAACCTCATGATTTCAGCATTGGATTTGCCTTTGGGATTGAAGTCGGAACCACCTTTACCACCTCCCATCGGAAGGGTGGTTAATGAGTTTTTAAATGTTTGCTCAAAAGCAAGAAACTTCAGAATAGAAGGATTTACAGAAGCGTGAAAACGCATACCTCCTTTGTACGGGCCGATTGCGTTATTATGTTGTACACGATAGGCCATGTTTGTGTGAACCTGTCCTTTATCATCCGCCCATGTAACACGGAAAGAAAAAATACGGTCGGCGATACACAAACGCTCAATCAAATTGTTTTTTTCAAATTCTGGATGTTGGTTGTAAACTTCTTCGATAGATTCTAATACCTCTTCTACTGCCTGATGATACTCCGGTTCATTGGGGAACCTTCTTTTTAAGTCATCTAAAACTTCATTTGCCTTCATAAGAATTGTTGTTTATATAGAAATTATACCAAATTGTCATCTGCGACAAGTCATCTCTGACGTGATGCAAAGGTAAGCTATTTTTCAAAACATAAAAATATTTGAAAGCAAAAATGTGAAAAAAATATCATTTCGTCATTGTTTGTGCATAAATGCTACGAAATGTTATTTATCTCGACTCTTGATATTCTTGTAAATAGTAACAAATATAATGATAGCTGAGGCTAGTAGGGAAAATATAACATAGAAGTCTATTTTTTCGCTGTATGTCAATAATATATAACATAAGAACCCCCACAATAGGGTAATGCATGCGATTTGACTATTTGATAGTTTTCTTCGTGCCATTCTGTGTTTTTGTCAATTTTGAGATAATAATGAACCCATGAAAACAAGCAGCCCGACGCATACGGCTACAAGTAATAGCAAGAAAAGGATTTGTCTTTCCAGGGAGAGGTTCTTAAGAAATGGTATATGTTTGGCCCAGCCAGATATGGCTTTGATTTGCTCTGTTTGCTCGTCTTCATCCGGTATTTCGTAACCATTGGCTTTCATAATTTCAATGGCGCGGGATACTTCGCTTTCCAATAATTCAACACGTGCCCCGCCTACATCGACATATCCTGCCATTACCTGACTGCTTACTTCATTCCTGACATAACAATCAATACCTTCCGACTTTAATAAAGCAACCAACGTTTGTGCCTGGCTTGGATACTGAAACCGGGCTATTTCTACCATTTTATCCATCATGAGTCTCTTTTATCGGATATTTGAATCCCTCTTTATACAAATGTACAAAATATGATTCAAACAACCAATCTAACGCTTTAGAAAGCGATGGAAATTTCGGCTCCTATCTGGAAGGGCTTCCCTTTCTGGATGTAAGGATTGCCAAAGGATTCAAAGTAAAAGGCGGCATACTGGGTGTCGGAAATGTTTCTGCCCCACACATCCAACTTTACAATCCCTTTCCGGATGCCTGCTTTGGCGTTCAGTACGCCGTAGAACTTCTGGCTGATATCGTTCAGTTCCGACCAGTAGATATTTCCGGTTCCGCTGAATTGTGCGGAAGCTGTAAACTGGTCGATCCATGCGTTACGGAAGAGTTTGTTATATTGCAGTCCTATGTTTAACGTATGGCGGGGGATATAGGGGATGTAATTTCCCTCGCAGTCTGTCTTTATGATACCATCATCTCCTTTCTCTTCAAAGATATAATCCCTGAATGTGGCATGGGTGAATCCGTAGTTGATATCAGCTGTCAGTTGGTTAGTAATACGAGCTCGCAGAGACAATTCCGCACCATAACTCCTGGCTTTTCCTGCATTAGAGAGGTATCGCCCGTTGCCGCTGTCTACAAACTTCGTGATCTGCATATCCTTTATATCCATGTAGAAAAGCGTAAGTTCTGTTGATAACCTTCTGTCAATTAGTTCGCTGCGAATGCCTAATTCATAATTCCAGCTTTTCTCCGGTTTATAGGCTGTAACCTCGTCTATGGGCTGGGGCTTGTAGCTGGCAGCGTATTCTTCTCCCATATATTGCGACATCAGGTCGTACTGCATCTGGCTCTGCATCAGGTCTGCCGACATCTGTACGTTATATCCTCCGGTTTTATATCCTTTGGCTACAGACAGGTAGGTAAAGGTAGTGGGTGTACATTCGTACTTCAGGGACACTTTGGGTAACACCTGCCAGAAATCCTGGGAGGTATGTTCGTCCATTACGGAAGGCGTGCTACCACCGGGTAATTCTACAACTGTACCTCCTACGCTGTCACGGCTCATGCCCATGTGCATAGTAGCTGTCGACTTGTAGTCCATCTCCTGTTTTTCATAGTCTAAGCGAATCCCAGCTGTTAAAGACAATCCTTCGGTAAACAGATTGTTGTAGGTAGACTGATGGAACAGAGCAAAGCCATACGAAGGCGTCTCAAAGGAGCCGGGTATGTATAGCTGTTCGTCCATAATCCTCAGGAAGAAAGGCATATTGCTACTGCTCTTTATCTTGTTGAATACAGGTTGCAAAACATCTTTTATGCCGTCTTCTTTGAATGTAACAGGCCCTTCCGTATCGAATTGGTTATAGAATCCATACGCTCCGAAAGACCATTGATAGTTGCTCTTTGTCAGGCTTTTGATAGCGATTTCTTCGCTGATAACCTTTTGCTTCTGAAGCTGGTTGAGGGTAAAGATAGACTTGGGCGAAAAGTCCTGGTCCATCAGCATATCGTCGTCCAGATACTGAAAACCGGTGGTGCTGCTGAGTGCAAACTGCTTTGTACGGTATTCCAGAAACAAACTACTCGTCAATAAATTACGGGTATAATAGCAAGAATCATTGATGTTTACAGGATCAATGACGCCTGTTTCTTTATGATATAATCCATAAGGAAATGCCCCCTGGTCTACATAATCGTAAGACAAGGTGAAAGCAGCCAACAATTTGGGATTTATTTGCCAGTCTAATTTAAAGCGTCCGCCTGCAGATTCTTCATGATCGGCTTTCTTTCCGGAGTATGTATTGGTGAAGTACCCATCGTTTCTGTCATAATAAGCACTGAGGGATATGCCTACCTTGTCTCCGATCTTCATATAATGAGACGCTTTGGTTTTAAACTGTCCGTGATTTCCTGCTGAAACGGCAAGTTTCGTCCCCTGGTAGTCAAAGGGTGAAAGTGTGTATATATTTACAATTCCTCCCATGGCATTTCGTCCGTAAAGGGTTCCCTGAGGGCCACGGAGTACTTCGATCCGTTGGATGTCTGTTAGCTCAAAGTCGAATGTGCTTTTATCCAGGTAAGGCACATTGTCTACATATAAGCCTACCGATTGTCCGCTACTGCGAGCTCCGATACCCCGGATATAGATGGCGGACGTCAGCTTGGCGCCATAGTCCGGAATGTATAAGTTGGGAACAAAAGAACTGATATCTTTCAGGGCATCAATCTGCCTGCCATTGATGGCTTGTGGTGAGATAATGGATACAGATCCCGGCAAAGTCCGTAACGTATTTGTTTCTTTGGTAGACGATAATACAACTACTTCATCAATGTTATACGTTTTGATGGTGTCATTGGGATTGGTATTGTCAGCTTTGATTGTCTGTAAATTCAGCAAAAAACTAATCGTGATTAGCCCTGCAAGGTACGGTCTCTTCATTGTTTGCTTTTAATATGATTTATGAGGGCAAAGGAACAATAAACTTCTTTTTAAGTCAATCACTAGATGTAGTGATTTTTTTGGTTATCCGATAAAATCAGAGGGTAATAAGCCATTCATGATGGCATAAAAGGTAAGTCCGGAAACTGTTTTGATACCGAGTTTGGCAGTGATATTCTTTCGGTGGGAGAGAACCGTATTCAGGCTGATATGAAGCTTATCGGCAATATCTTTGTTGGTGCTTCCTTGTACGATTAGCTTCAGAACATCGGTTTCCCTGGATGAAAGTTCTTTGTTTTTCTCTGTAGTATGGACTGTTTCGGCTACTAAAATTTCCTGCAAATGCTCTATAATCAGTTCTTGCGAATCGTAGATATTTAAAGTGTAATATCCGGTGGAAGACGGGCAGGCTATCTCTTTATCCAGCAGGATAACAGTCTTGCTGCGCCGGGGCAGAAAGTAGTCGGTGTTTAATACAAATACATCAGCTTGTGTGAAATAGTAATCAAAATGCTCAACTCCGTCGGATATAAGGCTTTCGTAGCTGTTGAAGCAAGCTATCTCTACCGGAGGGAAATAATCAGTTAATAAGCTTTGCAGACCGGTACTTTGTAAGGTGTCTGGAAGGATGATGGCTATTTGCTTTGTTTTTTGCATTTGCAAATTACTTATTAGCAGTGTTTTCCATCGCGTTTACCATCGGAGCAAGTATCCGGTAGCGGATCCGGTTTTGCTGCTTGATGTCCTTCTGAAGATTGTTTATCGCTACAATAACTGCATAGCAGAGGTTTTCATCGTATTGTCCCGAAAGGTGCTTCACCATGATTTTTTTCAGGTCGGCAAGCATTTCTTCGATGCTATCTTCTTTTTGTAAAGGAGAAGGAGGGGAGACTGTTTGAGCAGCGTTTTGCAGCTTGTCATTCAGTGCAAGACAGTAAGGAAACCATGTTTTCTCGTCGTACTCAATACGTGACTCAAATTCCTTTTTGAATTTGGCAAAGAAGTCTCCAATTAAGGAAAGAGACTGATTCCCGGTACTTCCTTTGATGAAGTAACTGAGATGGCGCTCTATGTTGGGTAATTGATTCTGCCTGTAAAAATGATTGGTCTTTTGCAGATAATCAATAATTTGTGATGTGTGGAACGATTGCAGTTTCTTTTCCGGAAAATACTCTTCATTCAGGAAGGTATTTATCACTGTCAGAAAGAAATCCGTATCCAGAGAATAGGTACCACAGAGCTCCTGAACAGACTGGTCACCCAATCCCAAACGGATTCCAAACCGGTTGATAACAGGAATGAGTGAAGGGTATTCTTCTACCACTCCACTCATTTGCATATTAGAGTATACTAACGGCATTTCAGGCTTCTTCCCACTGTTTGCGCAATAGTTCTACTGCTGCGGGGAGTACTACTTCCCGGTCGCCTTGACATCCACATTCAAAGCTCACATATTTATCGTATCCCAGCATTTTTAATCCCTTAAATCCGGCTACATAATTGTCTGCTTCGCCGTCTTCGCCAGGCATACTGCGGCGTTTGCGGCTGGCCATGTGAACATGTTGCAGATATTTGCCGGCTGAGAGGAAAGCACCCATGTCACAGGTTTCTTCCCATGTCATGTGCCAGAAGTCTCCCAAACAGGTAACACCCGGATTGTTGATGTCGCGGCAAATAGACGCGGCATCGGCTACCAGACGCAGATAGAAAGCTTCTTTTCTGTTCAGGGGTTCCAGAATCACAGTTGTTCCGTGTTCACGGGCATATGTTCCCATGATATCGAATTGCTCACACAAGAAATCACGTGTTTCCTGTGTATGTGGCATAACGGGAGTCTGATGATTGAAGGCTGGCACAATAATAACACCTGTAGAGCCTAATTCGCCTGCGGCAGCAATGATCTCATTCATGGTGTCTGTGCATTGTTTGCGGATTGCCGGATCTGTAGAAAGGATAAATCCGTCGAAACCGGCGCAAATAGCGCTCACTTTGATGTTTCGCCCGTTCAATGCTTCTTTGATTTCTTTTACACGTCCGGCAAGTCCTTTGCCGCCCGGCTCAAAACCAACGATGCCTAGCTTTTCAAAATAATCGAACTTTTCATTCAAGTCCTTGCCGGGAGCCGTACCTTCCTGAAAGGAAAGCTTCAGTTCGGCTTTACTATTAGAGCAACAACTTCCGCTTTTGGTTTCTTCGTTCGAAGTTGGTTTAACGGAGCAGGAGGCTAAAGCCGTCCCGCTCATTGTTGCTATAGCGGCACCGGATAAAGAAGTTCGTAGGAAATTCCTTCTGTCAAGTGCCATAATTTATTTCTTTTGATCGCGTGGTTTGCCCGGAACAAGAGTTGTAAATCCACTCATGTCCATTTTACCCAGATTCAGATCCTTAGGTAGATAATCCAGCGGAGAAGTGGTCATAGCATCCCATGTAGACATCTCGCCTGAATAAGCTGACTCACGTCCCATAATTGCAGCCATACAAGCAATAGCTGTTTCAGAAGCTTGATCTATAGGCTTTTTGCTGCGGATGTGGTTGATCCAGTTTACATGCTCCAATACATATGGATTCTGTTGTTTGGTATTTGCTTTTTCTGCTTCGAAGTCATACTTCCAGATTTCGTTACCGGCAAGGTCTTTGATCACAGCATCGTTTCCGGCACTGATTTGCAAAGTACCTTTAGTTCCCTGGAAAAACTCGCTTACATTATTTACGCAACCATCTATCTGGCGACACATACTGTGCATATGGATGCCGTTTTCCATTTCAAAATCTACACTGAAATTGTCATACTGGTCACCTGTAACGCGGCGATGGCGAGAACCAAAACCTACTGCTGTTTTAGGTTTTAAACCACTGAACCAAGTAAATACATCTATATTGTGTACATGTTGTTCTACGATATGGTCTCCGGAAAGCCATTTCCAGTTTACCCAGTCACGTATCATCCATTCGCAATCGCTCCAACCGGCCTGGCGTTCGCGGAACCAAAGCATAGACTGATTCCAATAAACCGTACCACCTGTGATTTCTCCGATCATACCTTCCATTACTTTCTGGTAAGCAGCTACATAGTTGCGTTGGTGATGACGTTGTGTTCCTGTAATCACGCACAGGTTCTTGGCTTGTGCTTGTTTGGCAGTAGCTACGATTGTACGGTATCCTACAGGGTCTACACAGATTGGTTTTTCAAGGAAAGAATGTTTACCTTTTTCTGTAGCATATTGGAAATGAGTCGGGCGGAAATTAGGAGGAGTAGCGACAATAACTACATCCACACCGCTATCAATCACTTGTTTATAAGCATCAAGTCCTACAAAGCGCATGCTTTCAGGAATGTCGATACCTTTTTCTGTTTTCAGTTTTTCGGCTAGACTGTCTACGCGATCTTTAAATGTATCAGCTAAAGCTGTGACAGTAACACCATTTGCAGCATTTAAAAAGTCGAATGCAGCACCTGAACCACGACCACCGCAACCAATAATACCTGCTTTTAATTCTTGTCCGTCGGTAGCAAAATCTACCAGGTTGGGAACATAATATGTGCCCGGTTCCTTCAGTGCTTTAACGGCTCCGGCTTTTTCACCAGAAGCGCCACCTCCACAAGAGGTAAGAACGGCTGCACTACCAGTTCCGATAGCACCTACTGCTCCAGCCATTGCTGAGCTTTTTAAGAATGACCTTCTGCTGATGCTGTTTTCTTTTTTCATGATATTTCTTTTTATATTATATGAGTAAAAATGCCTACTTGGCTATGGATGCATCCGGTTCGCATACTACACGGAAGCCGATTCCGCGAATATCAGAGTACCACCAGATACTTTTAGGTTGCTGCGGGTCGGTTTTCAACCACGCTTCATGCTTCGTGTAATCACGGGCTGCCGAACGCAAATCTGCAGCATCAGATGTATAGTTACCTCCACGTACAACCCACTCGGTTCCTTCCGTTACCAACGGATCCACAACACTTTCTCCTCCTTTACTGTATGCTTCTGGATCGTATTTGTCGGCACAATATTCCATAACATTACCCAGCATGTTCTTTAAACCGAACGGATTAGGCTTAACAGCCGATGGTTCCTGTGTTTTATTTTTACTATTTTTACTGTAAATTACATATGAGCTGATGGAATCAGTATCTGCATCGAAGAACTTACGCCAAAAGCCCTGATCCGAGAATTTCTTAGGATCACCGGCAAAGAAATAAGGTGTTTCGCTGCCACCACGTGCTGCATATTCCCATTCGGCTTCTGTAGGCAAACGGTATTTTTTGCCGGTTTTTTTCGATAACCATTGGCAGAAGGTTTCAGCTGCATAGTGGGTGATGGTAATAGCCGGACGGTCTCCCGAACCCCAGCCCTGATCAGGGAATCCGAATGGTGGGGTAGGACCGGAGATAGCATCTACGTCCGGATTGCTGTTATTGGCATATACTGCTTCAGGAGGGGTACGCCCTTCACTCATCGTATTAGCATAGAAAGCCCAGAACTGATCCCAGGTTACTTCAACTTCGGCCATAAAGAACGGACTAAGCGTTACATTACGTATCGGTGATTCGTCCGGTTTATGGAACGATTCTTTTTCCGTACTACCCATCTTAAAGGTTCCGCCGGGTATGGCAATCATATTGAATGTCACGGGGGTACCGGGTATTTGTTCAGTATAATTGTTGAATGAAGTAACAACTGTAGACGCTTTAAAGTAAAGGCTTGTGTCTACAGCTCCCGATCCGGAAGAAACGCCCGGAATACCCGTAAGTTTTCCATGACTGTAATTGGGGTTGTAGTGCCCGGCATCCAGGTGGCAGCTGATACACTGCAGGTCTAGTTTTTTCTCGTTTTCTTCATAATACAAGTGAGCGGTGATGCCATCTCCCGTAATACCTTCGGGGAATAAGTTATGATGGCATTCTTTACATGATTCATTAGGTATGTAAGTAACGGCATATTCTAGCTCCGACATCCTGTTCCAGTCAAAATCGGCACTGTCTTTGGTTAGATAACCCCATACATCCTTTAAGCCCAGTTTGGCTTTTGCTGTATAATGATCCCATGTGTGACTTTGGGGAGGAAGGTGGCAAGCCACGCAATGCGTTTTGGTACCGCTCCCGTTGTTCATATGTTTGGATAGTTTCCAGCTATCTTCTACATGCGGGTGCACATGGCACATCATACACGACTCATCTGTGGAGAAATACACAGACGTTAAATAAAGGGCTACAATACAGCCCGCACCCAGGATTAATCCCAAAAGTAAGAAGAATGATTTCTTCTTAAAGATATTTTTTTTCTCTGAAGCAGAATAGCGATTAGATTTTCTCATCATCAATTTTGTCAGTATGGTCAACTTTTTTTCGTATAAGTATTAATTGATTATTAAATCGGCAATAAAAGTAGCATAATCTTCTTTACAAAGCGAAAAAAGATTATGCTATTTAACGAATAATGTTATCTGATTACACTTTTTATTATTATTCGATCCATTTTTGCCATTTCAGCTTGTCATTGTAGCCGGCTTCTACCATCGTTTCAATGAATTGCATACCGCGTACTCCTTCATGAACCGTCGGGAAATCGAGCATCTTGCCAGAGGGTTTTTCTCCGTTCTTGACAGTCCGTACAGTAGCCGCAAAATTCTTGTAAATGTTAGCAAAAGACTCGATGAATCCTTCCGGGTGCCCGCCCGGGGTACGGCTATTGTATTTGGCAATATCACCAATATACCCATTATTGCCCATACGGATGATTTCTTTCGGCTTATCGGTCCATTTCAGATAGAGGCTGTTTGGCTCTTCCTGATTCCATTCCAGACCTCCCTTTTCTCCATATACGCGGATGCAGAGGTGGTTTTCTTCACCTGCAGCTATCTGTGTGCAGGTCAGAACGCCTGTAACACCTTTTTCATAGCGCAAGAAAGCTGCTCCGTCATCGTCTATCGGACGTCCGGGTGCAAAAGCTTTCAAATCGGCACATAATTCGGTTACTTTCAGACCTGTAATGTATTCACTCAAATGCCAGGCGTGTGTTCCTATATCACCAACAGCACCGGCTTTTCCCGAGCGTTTGGGGTCTGTACGCCAACCTGCATTGTTACCACCTTGTAGCTCAATTCTTTCGGATAGCCATCCTTGTGTATATTCTACGTATACGCGACGTAGCTTACCGAATTCGCCTTTAGCAACTCTGTCTCTTGCTTCTTTTACAGCCGGATAACCCGAGTAAACATGAGTAAGAGCCAGAATCAGACCGGTTTCTTCTACTTTCTTTTCCAAAAGTTTAGCCTCTTCCAAAGAGAAGGTTATTGGCTTGTCTACTACCACATGAAACCCTCTTTCCAGTGCCATCATAGCAGGTTCAAAATGCCATTTATTAGGGGTTACGATTGTTACGAAATCCATGCGCTCACCTTCGGGGAGAGTCATTTCGTGTTCAAACATTTCCTGGTATGTTTTGTAAACCCGATCTTCGGGAAGGAAGTAAGAACGCCCGGAGCTCAATGATATTTCGGGATTCACACTAAAGCAACCGCAAACCAATTCGATTTGATTATCCATAAACGCGGCACACCGGTGGATTGCTCCGATAAACGCATCGCTACCACCACCTACCATTCCCATCCTTAGCTTTCTGTTTGTCATCCTCTTAAATTTTAGGTTAATATTATGATTTTTGATTAGTTGACAAGTTTTTACTCAATAAATAACATAGTATACTTACACCATACGATGAATAAGTGCTAAAGCATAACTTCAGAATTCGTCCGTCAAATATAGGAAAAATATTCATATGGCATAACAGTATTTTTGTTCACATCTATTGGATAATAGCATTGTTTTACATGAAGTGAAAATTGCACGGGTGTTTCATTTAAAACCCCTTCATGCGTTTTGAGCTTGCTGTTATATACAATAAGCGAAGAGGGATTTTTTTTATTTTTTGGCAAAATAAGAAACAGACTACACCTATAAGTTCGTATTTACAATCGTTTTTCTCTTTTTTTTGTGTTAGCAGAAAGTTACTGGGTTACGTATATGGTCCACGTGGTCGACAGCCGGACCCAGCTGGTCGACAGTTGTGACTCAGGTGGTCGACGGCTGTGAACCACGTGGGTCACAGTTGTGACCCAGCAACTCTCTCTAGTAAAAACAAACGTTCTTTTGGATATTCCTGAACGCTCGAAGCCGCTTTTGCAGTGTACTGCCAGAAAAGGTTTATAATTATTCCTCTGATTTTCCCTTATAGATAATAATTATGTACGCGCAACATTTTTCCGGTTGCATTTTTTCAGAAAAAAGTTGCAATAATATTTGGAATATGCGAAGTGTTGTTTTACCTTTGCACCCGC
>NZ_JARXXA010000009.1 GCF_029892785.1 Parabacteroides sp. PH5-46 | reverse complement strand
TAAAGATACTAATTCTTGCAGATATAAACAAGAAATAATCAAACTAATATATTGTCAATCAAATAAATGAAATGCTTTTAAGGATAGACTAAATAGATTAGTGATCTTTTTATTTATCCTTATAACAGTCCAAGTCTTAAAAATGTTTTTATTGCAGAACTTTCCTTACGGCAGAAAGCATGGGGTCTACTGTTAGCCGTTCGCCAGTTGCTTCCAGCATCCATTGGGTGGGTGTAAGGCGTCCCAGACTGAAGATACGGTCTACCTCCGTAGCAAAGTCTTTTCCTTGCAGATGCCCCTCTAGTTGGAACTCAATAATCTGTCCAAAAGCATAAGCTGATAGATAAAGCGGATAACCGATCATGTGTGAATAAATGGCCAGTACGGTTTCATCTTTTACGTCGAAGACCGGTGCATAGTATTTATTCCAAATTTCTTTTGACAGAGACACAACAGCGTCACGCAGTTGCTCTGCTGTAGCATCGGGGTGTGAATACAGCCATTTCCATACAGAAATGTCAAGCATAGACACTCCGCATATTTCATACATGCTCCATACCTTATCCAGTACATTCATTGCTTCTTTTTCCGGATTATTGTCGGTGATGCCAAGTATTTCCAGGTCGCGTTTCTGAAATACAAAGGCCAGAGCCTCAGTAAATGCCGTGTTCGGCACACCATTTAACATGTAATAATCAACATCATACAGAGAGATCGTTTGTTCAACGTTATGTCCGAATTCATGAATAGCTATGTTGTATCCTTTATAATCCATACCTCCTGCCGGGATACGGGTGCGCAGACGTGATTTTTGCCCTTTCATAACGGCTCCTAAAGCATGTCCTGATCCGCGTGCCGGGTCTACGCCTATTTTTTCAGCCAGATAGTTACCCCTGTCCTTGCTAAAGCCTAGTTTGGCAAGAATATTCGGCAGATCCTTTTCCAAGGCCTCGGCATTTGGGTAAAGGGCTCTTGTTTGTTGGTTTAGCTTTGTTTCATCCAGGTTACTACGGGCTTTGAAGCCGTCATACCAAATATCATAGGCTTCCAGCTTACGACCGAGACGCTTGGATATCATCTTGCCTACTTCTTTTAGCTCGGGAGCCGACAGGAAATCATCGAACAGGCGGGTAACCTCATCTACGGCTACCTCCATGTCGTTGTCGAACTTCCGGTCAATATAGGTATTGCCTGTATACTTGTCTATTTCCTGCATGATGTTGAAGTTGTTCAACATTTTCTGGTAACGTTCCTTTGTTTCCGGGCTACCTTTCATCTCTTTACCCTCCTTTAATACGGTATTCGTATAGGGATTCCAATCGTATGCTCCGCTGTTGATTACTTCTAGGGGGATATCCTGATTGATGATCTGTTTCATTACCTGGTATACGGTGCGTTGTTTCTCCAGTCCCGTATTGCCTTTGTTGTAATTGGCTTTTATTTCGTCGCGCAAATTCCAGTGTGAGAGCAATATCATATCTTCCGGGAATATCTTCTTCCCTTTTGTGTTCAACAGATGCCCCATATAGACATTGTATGCCGCAATGTACATATCAGCATCACTGCTTATTTGTGCCCTTTTCTGCATCACAGACGAAGGAACCCGCTGCGTGAAGAAGTCTCCCAACCGGGCATATGCCCAGGCCTTCCGGTCTTTGCCTAAAGATTCTTTTTCTTTTAAGCTTAATTCGGGAAAGTTCAATGCGATGGTAAATGCCAGTTTGTTGTTATAGAAGTCTTCGGAAAGATGCGAAGAGGGGCTGTAAGCGGCAAACTTCCGGTCGATAGGGTGCAGCTGCCCGTCGTCTATCGTAACATTCCAGTCCAGCCGTACAGACATAGCGCTGAAATTTCCGTATATACCTTCCATGTAATCGCTTATTTTCAGAAAAACAGTTTCCTTTTCCGAAGGATCGGCTATATAATTCTCCAGACAGAAGGCTTTGAAGGCTTCTTCGTCTCCGTCTTTATCCTGCCAGAGCCTGGCAACCTGGCGAACGCCTTTTTCCATTATTTCTTTCTGATTGCCGGATTTCTCCGCCAGACTTTCTATCGTAGTCCGGATGACAGTTTGCGAAATAGTAGCAAATACATTAGAATGTGTGATCATGCAAATTAGTGTGGCGCAAATAAAAGTAATTATCTTTCTCATACTTGATTAATTATGTAGATTATATACAATGAAAACAAAAATAATATTTTTAATTTGTTACACAAAAATAGCCACCTGTCACAGGCAGCTATTTTTCTACTTAACCAAAACCTACTATAGGCATTTTGCTGCCTATATGTAACATACTATAGGTGGCAAAGTTAATATCAGAGCCATTTTTAAAAATGCAATTTTTAATTTATTATTTGTCATATATCAAAAAAACGAATGCTTTAACCTGACGGTTCTTCTAAGCGAGGAATTGTTCCCATCGCTTTTTTCTGTTACCTTTGCCGACGAAAATATAACAATAATACAGGGCATTGAATCGCTATTTTATCTATTTGGGATATAACGGAAAGAACTATTGCGGCTGGCAAGTGCAGCCCAATGGAGTAACGGTGCAGCAGACGCTTGAAGAGGCCTTGGCTACTTTGTTTCGTTGTCCTGTTCCGGTAGTAGGAGCCGGGCGAACGGATGCGGGAGTACATGCCCGCCTGATGGTTGCCCATTTTGACTTTCCGGAGTCTATTGATGATTTGCCCTTTTTGAAAGAGAAGCTCAACCGTCTGCTTCCTAAAGATATTGCCGTGTATAAGGTCGTTCCAGTGAAGGAGGATGCGCATGCCCGCTTTGATGCCGTATCCCGTACCTATCATTATTATATTACGACCCGGAAAGACCCTTTTATGTATGAGTTTGTTTATAAAATGCACGGCTCCCTTGATTTTGATGCGATGAACGAGGCTTGCCGGGTGTTGTATGATACGGTAGACTTTACCAGTTTCAGTAAATTGCATACCGATGTGAAAACAAACAACTGCCGTGTTACATACGCCGGATGGGAGCGGGAAGGGGAGAACTGGAAGTTTACGATTACGGCCGACCGCTTTCTGCGCAATATGGTTCGTGCCATCGTAGGTACATTGATAGAAGTAGGACGCGGTAAGCTATCTATACAAGAGTTTAAAGAGGTAATAGAGGCAAAAGACAGGTGCCGGGCGGGAACTTCCGTACCGGGGCATGCCTTGTTCCTGGCGGATGTTCAATATCCCGAAGCATTGTTTAAGGTTAATAATAAGTAAAATATGTGGGTAGCCCTGGCGTTTATGTCGGCCTTCCTGTTGGGATGCTATGATATAAACAAGAAAATGTCGTTGAACGGGAATGCTGTGATCCCGGTGTTGTTTCTGAATACATTGATAAGCAGCCTGATATTTGTTCCCGTTATCATCCTTTCATATGGAACGAATTTGCTCGACGGAAGTATGCTGTATGTGCCGCATGCACCGCTGGAACAGCATATCGCCGTATTTATAAAAGCCGTGATTGTTCTGTCTTCCTGGTTGTTCGGTTATTTTGCGATCAAGAATCTTCCGCTAACTATAACCGGGCCAATCAAAGCCACCCAGCCGGTAATGACACTGCTTGGCGCACTTCTTATCTTTGGCGAGCGTTTAAATCTCTATCAGTGGATTGGTGTGATTTTGTCTATCATTTCTTTTTTCCTCCTTTCCTTGTCGGGAAAGAAAGAAGGGATAAACTTCTCCCACAATAAATGGATTTTCTTTATGATACTCTCTGCCATGCTGGGAGCCTTAAGCGGACTGTACGACAAACACCTGATGCGTTCGCTGGATGTGATGACTGTGCAAGTGTGGTTCAATGTGTATCAGTGCTTTATCATGGTGTTTATTCTGCTGTTCCTTTGGTATCCAAGAAGGAAGAAAAGCACTCCTTTCAAGTGGCGCTGGAGTATTGTTTTTATCTCTGTCTTTCTGGTGCTGGCTGACTGGATTTACTTTTATGCCCTCAGCTTCCCCGACTCTATGATCTCCATTGTAGCCATGATCCGCCGTAGCAACGTATTGGTGACCTTCGCTGCCGGTGCCCTCTTCTTCCATGAAAAAAATCTAAAGAGCAAAGCTCTGGATCTATTATTAGTGCTGATTGGAATGATATTCTTATATTTGGGAACAAAATAACGTATAATATGAAGCGATATATTTCTGTATTAGTCTTTTGTTTTTGTGTTGTAGGTATGTGGGCGCAGGATATGAAAAGTGTATTTATAGCGATGCCTGATGTGTATATACCTCAGTTGGAATCAGCTTGGAGAAAGGATTTGGTGGATTTGTACGAGTCGGGAAAAGAGGCTCGCTTGAAGAATACGATGGACGGCTATTCCCATCTAAAACAACTGACGGCTGACTACCTACTGCTGCAAACAACGGAAAGAAGCCAGGTTGAGCTGAAAATGCTGCCGCTGGTAAATAATACCCACATTATTTGTATGTCGATCACTGTCGAGGCTCCGGTAGCAGATAGCCGTCTGCAGTTTTTTACAACGGAATGGGCGCCATTAGAGGTGTCAGACCTGATTAGTCCGGTTGCTGCTGATTGGTTTTTAAAAGAAGATGCTGATAAAAACAGTGATGCCTATAAAGATGCGATAGCCCTTTTGGATATGGATTTGATCCGTTATGAATTGAATCCGGACAATCAGACATTGACCGCTACCTATACTACTCCCCTGTATTTAAGCAAACAAGAAAAAGGAAAGGTATTACCTTTCCTTAAAGATGAACCGAAAATCTACACTTGGGAGAAGTTTCAGTTTAAATGAAATATTTCTTATTTGTTGATGATTGTACCGTCTGACTTAATGGTGAGATATACCTCTTTATTCCCTGATTCCAGTTCAAAGATGTAATATGCTCCGTCGGGCTTCTCCATGAAGTCTACATCATCAACTTTGTAGCTGCTATATTCGCTGGCTTTAAGAGCGCTTAATACTACTTGAGGTACATCGTTGAGGCGGATTTCCCATGTTGTGCTTACCCACTCGTAACTGCTGTTATACAATACGTCTTTCTGGATATTGTTATGACGGATATCTATTTCAATATATGATCCTTCTCTTTCAAATTCAAGGAATTGGGCGTTTGGATACCTCTCTTTAATTTCTTCGATCACTGAATTAGGCACCACCAATGGCTCATGGGTATTGGCTCCATTATCGTTTATCTCTTTGATAAGACTACCATCTTCTGTGTAGTATAGATCCACTTCCTGTTTGCCTTGTTCTACTTCTATGATATAGACTGTTTCCGTATTGTGACGTTCCAGTTTGTCTACATCGTCTACTTTCCAATCGGCATAGCTGCTTGCCTTAAAGCTGTTTTGTACAGCCTGAGGTAGTTCGTTGTACGTAATGTCGGTTTCTGTCATCACCCATTCTCCGGTGGGTTCAAACCATGCTTCAAGTTCGTTTTTGTTGAAGTGGAAATCAGCCACTTTGTAGCCGGCTTTTGTTTCCCATTCTACCTTTGTAGCTTGTGGGTATTTGCTTTTGAAAGCATTTACTACTACATCTTCCGGTGTGTAATTGTCGTCATCATTACATGATGTAAAAGCCAAGGTGTTACACACCAATAAAGCGCTCAATAAAAATGTTTTTGTCTTCATAACTATAGTCTTTTATTTGTTAATATGTTAATCGTCAATGTCTAATAAGTTTCCTTTGTGATTGAAGGTAAGTTCCAGTCCGTTACTCAAATCCACTTCATAATCGTTCCAGTCTTTGTCTATTTTAATGATATGAGCTTCTTTGAATTTTGTTTGTACATAGGTCAGGATGGGTTGCGGAATGATACTGCTTGGTACAACAGCCTTGTTGGCGTCTACCTCTGTCCATTCTCCGGCTTTGTCAAATTCCACATCTACTCCATTTGTAAGGATTACGTCGTACCCTTTTATACCCATCATGTTTTTCTCGATAGAGATGTGAGAGATCCTTATTCCGCTAAAATGTTTGGCTATAAAATCCCGGCTGGCAGCAGGAAGTACAGATGTGTCATTCGTTATTGTTTTGCCTCTGTTTCCGGCTTGTATCGTTGTTATGATAAGCAGACAGACAAGAAATAAACCAATCTTTTTCATATTGCTTTGCCTTTAAATTATACTGCAAAGAAAAAGAGGCTTTTGGGAAAGAATCTGGAATAAAGGCTAGCGGAATGTTAAAACAAATTGGTGTTTGCCTGTATAGTGATAAGTAATACTGATTTTATAGGTAAGAATAATTGATTGAACAATGGCCAGTCCAAGTCCGGTAGACTTATTATTGTCTGTTTGTTTGGCGAAGCGGCGAAATAACTTTTCTTTGTTCAGTTCCGGGCAGTTGCCGGTGTTTTCAATGCTGAATGTATTCTCTGATATCGTGATGTTTATTTCGCCATCCGCTATGTTATGAACGAATGCATTCTTCACTATATTTTTAATGAGAATTGTAGCCAGCGATTCATTCATGATATACTTGAGTGATGCATTTTCCGACACCGATATCTTTATTTGTTTTTCTTCGTATATGTCGGAAAAGTCCTGAATGATCTTTTTCGTAATAGCGTTGATTGATACAGTCTCCGTATCTGCAAACTGCTTGTTTTCAATGCGGGATAGTAGTAGTAGGGATTTATTCATTTTTACAATCCCGCCCAGTGTTTGGTGTATGTCGGCTATCTCTGTCAATTGCTCCTGGGTGCAATCAGGATTTTCGCTCAGTAGTTCCAGTTTGTTCAGGCATACGGCAAGTGGTGTCTGCATCTCGTGTGAGGCGTTCTCTACAAACTGCTTTTGCTGTTCGTATAATGCACTGCTTCGTTTGCTGGCATCTGTTATTCCTTCGTTCAGGATTGCGAACTCTTCAATAGGCGTATCATTGTTTAGCGGCTCGATAGGCTTGTCGGGGCGGAACTTTTTGAGCCAGTCCAGAATCGTATATAAAGGACGGAAACTCTTTTTAAATACATACCGGTTAACTAACAGGATGCAAACCAGTAACACCAGATATAAGATGATGATACTGAATAGGATTGTCTCTATCAAATCTTCCTTTTCCAGCGTAGATGTTTCAATGACTAACTCATAGTATTTCCCGTTTGCATCCATGAAGTTTGAGCGTAATACACGTATGGGCTCAAACTCCATTTCTATTTCTATATATTTTGTTGAGTCGTAAAACACATCCTCAGACAGGTTTGCGTCTTTAGCCGGTATTTCCCTGATCTGATAGCGGGTCATGATATCCGGATGGTTGGCAAGAGCGGTACTGTCGGATAGAAATTGTTTGATAATAATTTCCTTATAGTTTTGCAGGCTGTCGTTCGTTTCGTCATCTATCTCGTAAAGGATTAAGAAATAAAATGCTGTAGCCCAGACTGCCATAACAATAAGTAATGGAAATGCCAGCTTGCGAAAGGTGTATTGTATTAGCTTCATTCTTCGTCTGTCATTTTATAACCAAATCCGTATACAGCCTTGATCTCGGGAGTAGCTCCGGCTGTTTTGAGCTTTTTCCGCAGGTTTTTCACCTGGCTGTAAATAAAATCAAAACTGTCAGTCTGATCTATGTAATCTCCCCATACCGACTCAGCTAAGGCGCTTTTGCTGATCAGTCGGTTCGGATTGGTGACGAAATAGTAAAGCAGGTCAAACTCTTTACGGTTCAGTATCAACTCTTCATTGTTTATATATACTGCATGGCGATCCGGATACACCGTAATGTTTGCCAACTCAATATTGATCTCGCCATCCTGCTGGTTTCGCCGGATGATACTTTTTATCCGGGCATTCAGCTCTGCCAGGTGGAAAGGCTTTGTCAGGTAATCGTCGGCTCCCAGATCTAAACCGGTCACTTTATCCTCTATAGAATCTTTGGCCGATACAATAATGACAGACTCTTTTTTGTGCATCTTCTTCAGTTCTTCCAGTAACGTCAGACCACTTCCTCCGGGCAACATCACGTCTAATACCACGCAATCGTAGTCGTAGTCATTAAGCTTTAATGATGCCTCCTGATAATCTGCCGCACTTTCTACCACATAACGTTCCTTTTCCAGAGAGCGAATCATGATCTCACGCAAAGAACGATCGTCTTCCACTATTAAAATCTTCATGCAAAAAACCTTTAGCGGCAAACCTACTAAAATATTCTGGCAAAATTCTGGAATTTCCGGAGTTTTATCTCGAAATCAGACGGTTGTTTTTTGTTGCCGACAATTGTCGGCAAGCCTGCCGATAACTATCAACAATATTGCCGATAATTATCGGCAGGATTGTTGATATATGTGGGCAAACAATTATAACGGGCATTTTCAGGGAATAAACCAGCTTTTGGAAAAAGTTAATTTAGGCAGAAAAAAAATATAGTGGGGATGTTATGTTTTATTTCCTTTGTCGTCTTAATAGTAAAGATGGAACTTGAAGGGTTTAAAATAACAGTTCTTCCGCTTAGAGGGAAATTATTGAATATCTCGCGGAAATTGCTGGAGGAGGAGATTGATTCCGAGGATGTTGTACAGGAAGCATTTCTGAAGCTCTGGCATATCCGTGACAAGCTGGATGAATACCAGAACGTAGAGGCCTTAGCGGTTATGGTAACGAAGAATCTGGCACTGGATAAACTGAGGACACGGAAAAGTATGGTAGAAGAGTCGAACCTCTACACCTATGATTCCGGAATGAAGAACCCCGCAGAGTTACTGGAACAACAGGATGCCATAGCATGCATCCGGCATCTGATAGAGCATTTACCCACTTTGCAACAAACGATTATCAGGATGAAAGACATAGAGGGATACGAGTTGTCCGAAATTGCCGAAATAACCGGAAGTCAGGTAGAAGCAGTAAGGGTAAATCTTTCAAGAGCAAGGAAAAAAGTAAGAGAACAGTTTTTAGCATTAAATCAGTCGGGATATGAATATTGATGACTTGTTAAATAAATATTTTGAGGGGGAAACCTCCATGGAGGGAGAGCGCTATCTGCGAACTTTCTTTGCCTCAGACAAGGTGCCTCAGCGGCTGATGATATACAAGCCGATGTTTGCCTACTTTGACGAGGAAATCAGGAAGAAACAAGAGCTGCGGCAGAAGCAATACACTGTGAAGAGCAACAGGCCTTTCTATTGGCTGGCCGGTATGGCTGCAACTATCCTGCTTGTATTGGGTATCAGACAGTTTGTCTTTACTCCCGATCCTTGCTATTGCTCAGAGAATTATGTGGTGATAAACGGTCGCTGCTATACGGATATTCACAAGGTGCGCGAACTGGCTCTTGAAGCCTTGGGCGAAGTAGCCGCTCCGGCCAGTGAATACTTCCCCGACAGGGAGGAGGATGCTTTAGACCGTAAATTGATAGAGAACCAGTTGAAAGAACTGGAGGATATTTTCAGTGATGACGAATAAATTGAAGAAAATGAGATACGTACACTACACTTATGCACTTTTGCTGGTTGTTTGTTTTCTGTTCCCAACGAAAGCAAAAGCAATGGAAGCCCAGAAAGATCTGAAGATACAGGAGGTGTTCCAACGATACGGGAAGAAGAAGAATGTAACGATGGTTGAGCTATCGAACGAAATGCTGGAAACATTCAGTATGACACACTACAAGAGTATCACGATAAAAGATGATGCGGAAGCCCTGCGTTTTACCCGCAAATGCCTGGAAGAAGATCAGCATGGCGCCCGGAAAATCAAGGAAGTAACCGATGATGGCGGCATTATATCGGCCTACTATCAGCTGCCGGGAATGAATGAAGAACTGAATCGCTTTATCCTGTTTAAACTGAGCAAGAAAGGAGTGATTACTTTGGTCTACATAGAAGGAGAGCTGGATAGTGATGACTTGATCACGATTCTCTTTACAAAGAAAGATTTATAAATAAACTAAACGATAGAAAATGATGAAAAAATTACTGTTAATCATGGCTCTGTGCATATCATTCGGAGCCTGGTCTGCCGGGATTGAACCGATGTCTACAGATACCGTAATAATACTGGGCGGAAAACGTATAGAGGTGAAAGAGAGCGAAGAACGTATGAAGGTAAGGGTCTATGAACTAACGGAAGACGATGAGGAAATAGACGACGAACTGGTGTTTGAAGGGCATTATAAAGACGGCAAAAGTTACGAACGCCGTAAGCGCTCTATCAACATACCGCTTCCTTCCTGGCACAAAAGTTTCGATCCGCATTGGACAGGTTTTGGTATGGGCTTTGCCAACTTTGCTGACGGGAGCTTTAACATAAACGACATAAACGGCGTCTCTTTGCGCAGCGGTAACTCCCTGGAATACAATCTGAATATTCTGGAAACGAGTTTTCCGTTCTCAAAGAAGTCTGACTTTGCAGTCGTTACCGGAGTAGGTATGCGCTGGAGCCGTTACAGGCTTGATGGGGAAGTGTACTTTAAGGAAGTAGACGGAGTTACTGGTCTGTTGCCCGTTCCTGAAGATATGAATTATCGTTCCAGTCGTCTGAATATCACGAGTCTTACGATTCCCCTCTTGATAGAATGGCAGAATAGGAGGCACTCTGAAGATTTCTTTATTTCTGCAGGTGTTGTAGGAGTCGTGAAGACCATTTCTTCGTCGAAGGTGGCTTATAAAAATGAGAAAGGCAAAGGCCAGGTAGATAAGATGGATGGTGGTATGAATATTCGCCCGGTAACCATGGACTTCCTGTTTCAGGCCGGCTACGACTGGATTGGCATCTATGCGAAGTACTCACCTATGGGATTGTTTGAAAGCGGCAAGGGGCCTAAGGTACACCCAGTGTCTATCGGATTGCATATCCATTTATAAACAAGATATATTACGAAAAAAATACGTCCGAATATTCACATATTCGGACGTACCAGTATTTAACCAATAATTATGAAAACAATTATTTAACGAAAAAATGATTGTCATTGCAAATATAATGATAGAAACCAGAATATTAAAATAAAATGTCGTAATTGTACAATGTTTTGGGGAAATTGATAACAAACCGGAGCCTAACTAGTCGTTCTTTGCAAAAAGAACTTTACTTTATCACCATGTATTGTGAAATTAAATCAAGCTGATGGAGGATAGTTCTTCGGTCAGTATATTTATTCCTTTTTGTATTTTTTCTAACTGTTTGGCACGAGGCTTATGAACCCCAGCTGCATAGTGCCAAAGCTGGCGCTCATTTATTCCGGTGATACGGCTTAATGCTGCTTTAGTGAAAATATTGCTATAATAATTTATAAACGTGGCGGCATCAATCTTAAATTTCAATTCAAATTCTCCGGAGAGGATATCAACTGGAGAAGGATTATCTTCAAGATATAATTCGATAGCCTCCTGCATATTCTTCTCGATTTCTTTCAGGTCATTACCTACAGTCATGATAGGAGCTCCATCAATATATGCACTTAGGTTGTTTCCTGCATATTCTACGATTACTTCAACTACTTTCATATCTCTTTGCTTTTATTTAAGTCCCGCTTGTCTCAGGATGTTGTAATAAGTTCCTTTTTCAATGCCTTTTTTGCCATGATTAGGGACAATTACCATTAATCCGTTTTTCTCGTATTTCAGGTGACTGCCTCTTTGGCTTTTTAATTCAAAGCCGTTTTTTATAAGCAAAGCCACTACTTCTTTTACAGATTTGTAACTCATAGTGTGTTGATTTTGGACTTGTTTACAATACAAATGTAGTAATTTTACGAACGAAAACAAATAAATTGTTCGTTTTTTTACTATGTATTGAGTGAGGAAGTATTGATCTGGGGATGGAATAGTGAGGGGATGTTAAAATAAAAAAGCTGAGTATCTATATGATCTCAGCTTTATTGGTCGGGATGAGAAGACTCGAACTTCCGACCTCCACGTCCCGAACGTGGCGCGCTACCAACTGTGCTACATCCCGATTTTTTCTTACGGCTGCAAATGTACAAATAAATTGGAAAAAGGAAATACTTTCTATGATTTTTGTTTTGTAATATTTATTGTTGCTCATTGCTAACGCTTTTTTTACTACTTTTGAAGGGTATAATAGAACGTGTATTTATTCTAGGATTGTAGAAAGGAGTGATAAACAAAGATTTAGTAGGAGATTTAAAGTTGAAGTGGGAGCGCATACAGCAAGCTATGCAGCAGAATGGTGCTGATGCCTGCTTGTTGAGTGTTGATGTGAATTTGTATTATGCAACCGGACAGGTGTATAATGGTTATTTCTATCTGCCTGTCGAAGGTACTCCCTGGTTTTTTATTAAACGCCCGAACGGATTGAGCGGAGAGCAGGTATCATATATCCGCAAGCCGGAACAGATGACCGAAATATTCGCCGAGAGAGGAATCAAGATGCCGGAAAAGCTTTTGCTGGAAGCAGACGAATTGACATATAGCGAATACGTGCGCTTGCAGGCTGTCTTTAGTCCGAAAGAAACAGGAAATGCAACAACGATATTACGTTCTCTGCGTAGCATTAAAACGCCTTGGGAGATTGAGCAGTTTCGTATCTCCGCCAGGCAACATGCCAAAACGTATGCCGAAGTACCTTCGTGTTATCGTCCGGGAATGACCGATCTTGAGTTTCAGATTGAGATAGAGAGACGAATGAGGCTGAATGGCTCTATCGGGCTGTTTCGCTCTTTTGGCTCCAATATGGATATCTTTATGGGAAGTGTTTTGGCAGGAGAAAATGCCGAAGCGCCTTCTCCCTTTGACTTTGCTCTGGGAGGGGGAGGAGTTACCTCGCTACCGCTGGGAGCAAACGGAACCTTGCTGAAAGACGGAACGGCTGTTATGGTAGATATGGCAGGTAATTATACTGCTTATATTACGGATATGACCCGTATATTCTCTGTCGGTAAATTACCCGAGATCGCTTACCGGGCGCATCAGGTGTCTATTGATATCCAACAGGAAATTGAACGGATCGCTCGTCCGGGAACTTCTTGTGCCGAGCTGTATAATCTGGCAGCAGGTATATCCGAAAAGGAAGGCTTGTCGGCATATTTTATGGGCACTAAGCAGCAGGCCAAGTTTGTAGGCCATGGTATCGGCATACAAATAAACGAATTACCTGTATTTACGCCACGTTCAAAAGAACTGTTGCAACCTAATATGGTTTTTGCCCTGGAGCCTAAATTCGTGCTTCCCGGAATAGGTGCCGTAGGGATTGAGAATAGTTTCCTGGTAACGGAAACAGGAATAGAAAAGCTGACCCATGCCGAAGAGAACATCGTAAACTTATCAAAAGAATAGAATTTAAATGAACAAAACAATGAAAAAGAGAATGACACTCTTGCTCTTGCTGGCTGTCTTTATGTTGCCGGTTTCCGGAGCGGATGTAAAAGAAGTCAAACCGGTTAAGAACATCATTCTGTTGATACCGGACGGCACTTCACTAGCTACGGTTTCCATTGCCCGTTGGTTGCAATGGTACGATAACCCCGATCTGCCAAAATTGAATATCGACCCTTATTTATGCGGAACGGTGCGCACGCACTCTTCCAATGCTCCGATCGGAGACTCTGCGCCAACAACATCCTGCTACATGACAGGCTATCCAAGCCGTACAGGTTATGTCTCTACTTATCCGGAAAGTGATCCGCAGAATGATATCTACCCAAATGATCCGGCACGTGCTTTCCAACCTCTGGCTACCGTTCTGGAAGCCGGACAATGGCTGCATGGTAAGGCTGGTGGACTGGTGTTTACCTGTGAGTTTCCTCACGCAACTCCGGCAGACTGCTCGGCTCATAGCTACAACCGGGGAAAATACGAATGGATTGCTCCCCAGATGGCACATAATGACTTGGCAGTTGTGATTGGTGGAGGTATTTCGTTTCTTCCGGAAGAGAGTGAAAACTATCTGAAAGCTAACGGCTATTCTGTTTACAAGAACGACTTGAATGCCATGCGCAATGATTCATCTGATAAGATGTGGGCCTTGTTTGGCGATGGCGCTATGGATTATGATATTGACAGGGATCCTGCTCAGCAGCCCTCTATCGAAGAGATGACTCGTAAAGCTATCGAAAAACTGTCTATGCATGAAGACGGCTTCTTCCTCATGGTAGAAGGAAGCAAGGTAGACTGGGCGGCTCATGGCAATGACCCGGTTGGAATGGCGACTGATTTCCTGGCCTTTGATCGTGCCTGCGGAGCCGCTTTGGAGTTTGCCCGTAAGAATGGAGAGACGGCTGTTATTATTGTGCCGGATCACGGCAATAGCGGCGTAAGCCTGGGAGCACGTCATTGCGGGGGCTACGACAAACTGAGCAAAGACCAGCTGTTTTCGGCCTTCTCCCAGTTTAAGCTGACAGCCGAAGGCTTTGTTAAGAAACTAAACAGCGAGCCGGCTTCGGAGGTGCAGAATATATTCCGCGAATATGCAGGTTTTGAATTAAACGAGAGCGAATTGCAAGCCTTGTATCACTGCAAGAGCTACAAAAACAGTCCGATACCTGAAAACGAGCGTTCGTCTGAAGGTATAGAACCATCTTTGTATAGTGGCTCTTTAAATACGTTTATTTCAAATTTAATTACTTCCAAAACCTGCTTTGCTTTTACCACCGGAGGGCATACCGGAGAGGAAGTCTTTCTGGCTGCCTATCATCCGAACGGAGATCTTCCGATCGGCATGCATACGAATATCGAGTTAAACGAATACCTGTGTAAGTTGTTCGGCTTTAACCGGGATTTGCTGGACGAGCTGAGCAATCAGAACTTTGCTCAACACACAGAGGTATTCAAAGGTTATACCTGCGAGATTGTTCCGGCGAAAGAAGAGAAAGGTTTCCCCACTTTGGTTGTGAAGAATAAGAAGAAGCAACTCAATATAAAGCCGTTCACGAACATCGTAACGGAAGGCAAAAAGGGAGACAAGGAAATTCGCCTCAATTCGGTAATTGTTTATGTCGATAAAAACAATATATTCTACTTGCCGGAGAGCTTGGCGGAATATCTGAAATAAATTGAAAGCGAAGGCTGTTAAGTCTTCGCTTTTTTTATACATTTGTAACTACACAATCAGACAAATTATGAAGAGTAGAAGTTTAGTTTCCATAGATCAATGCTCCAAAGAAGATATCCTGCGTATTTTGGAGAATGCCGCTAAATTTGAAGAAAATCCCAATCGTACCTTATTGGATGGTAAGGTAGCCGCTACTTTGTTTTTTGAGCCGTCCACTCGTACCCGTTTGAGTTTTGAAACGGCTATCAACCGTTTGGGCGGACGGGTGATCGGTTTTCAGGATGCCTCTACCACCAGCTCCGCCAAAGGGGAGACGCTGAAAGATACGATCCTGATGGTTAGCAACTATGCCGACCTGATCATTATGCGTCACCACCTGGAAGGAGCCGCACGCTATGCTTCGGAAATAACAAACGTCCCAATCGTGAATGCAGGCGACGGAGCGAACCAGCACCCGTCACAAACCTTGCTCGACTTGTATTCTATTCAGAAAACGCAAGGGACGCTGAACGATTTGACTATCACGATTGTCGGCGATCTGAAGTATGGGCGCACCGTTCACTCGCTGATCGTAGGTATGTCTCATTTTAATCCGACTTTCCATTTCGTGGCTCCGGACGAGCTGCGTATGCCCGAGGAACAGAAGGCCATATGCGACAACCTGAATATCCCTTACACAGAGCATACGGCTTTTGCCGAAGATATAATCAATCAGACAGATATTCTTTACATGACGCGCGTACAGCGTGAGCGCTTTACCGACCTGGAAGAATATGAACGGGTGAAGAATGTATATATCTTGCGGAAAGATATGCTGAAGGGAAGCCGGGACAACTTGCGTATCCTGCACCCGCTACCCCGTGTAAATGAGATAGATTACGATGTGGATGATAGTCCGAAAGCCTATTTCATACAGCAGGCAAGAAACGGATTGTTTACGCGCGAAGCTATTATATGCGAAGTTTTAGGTATCAACGATTTAATTTGATATAAGTATGTCAACAGGAAAGAAAAGAGAATTACAGGTCGCTGCATTGGAGAATGGAACGGCTATAGACCATATACCGCCCGACCAGTTGTTTAAAGTAGCTCATCTGCTGGAACTGGAAAAAGTGAACAATACAATTACGATAGGTAATAACTTCCATAGCAAGAAGATGGGACGTAAAGGAGTGATCAAGATTTCGGACAAATTCTTTGAAGAAGACGAGATCAATCGCATCGCCTTGATTGCTCCGAACGTCATATT
This sequence comes from Parabacteroides sp. PH5-46, assembly GCF_029892785.1. Taxonomy (GTDB): domain Bacteria; phylum Bacteroidota; class Bacteroidia; order Bacteroidales; family Tannerellaceae; genus DFXE01. The sequence continues at coordinate 157,253 of NZ_JARXXA010000009.1, read as the reverse complement.
GAACGAAATACGCGACTTTGAGGTAATCGGGAAATATACCGTGACCCTGCCGGACAAACTGGTAGGAATCGTAAAATGTAACAACATTAAATGTATCACCAATAACGAACCGATGCAGACTCGCTTTGAGGTAATAGATAAGAACAAGGGAACCATCAAATGTTGTTATTGCGAGCGGAAAATAAACAAAGAAGATATTATAATAAAATGAAAATAAGCTGGAAGCCGGGAACAATGATCTACCCTTTGCCGGCGGTGATGATTAGCTGCGGAAGCGAGCCCTTGGAGTATAATATAATTACGGCAAGTTGGGTAGGTACGCTCTGTACCAATCCGCCGATGTGTTATATCTCCATTCGTCCGGAGCGCCATTCGTATCCTATCCTGAAAAAGAATATGGAGTATGTAATCAATCTGACTACCGAATCGCTGGCGTATGCTACCGACTGGTGTGGAGTGACATCCGGCAAAAATCATCATAAGTTTGAAGAAATGAAGCTCACGCCGGGGAAAGCATCTCTGGTAAATGCTCCCATCATAGAAGAGGCTCCATTGTGTATCGAATGCCGCGTACGGGAGGTTATGGCATTAGGTAGCCATGATATGTTTATCTCGGATGTTGTAAATGTACTGGCCGATGATAAATACCTGGATAGTGAAACCGGAGCCTTTGATATGGAAAAGGCAGGGCTGCTGGCCTATGTTCACGGAAAATACTATGGATTGGGAGAGTTTATCGGTAAATTCGGCTGGTCGGTAAAGAAGAAAAAGTAAGTAATGAAACAAATCTGTCTGATAGCGTTTTGGCTTTTGTTTGGCCTGTTTGCCCAATCGCAAAACCCCATCAAAATAGAAGACAAGGTCTTCAATTGGGGTGCGAAGGTGGGGCTTAACTCTACATTTCCGGTGATAAATTCAATTACTGTAAACGGAGAGCAGGCCGAAAACATTCACCTTCAGTACCGGGTGGGTTTTTTAGCAGCTGCCTTTTGGCGTGTTAATATCGACAGGTTTTTCATCCAGCCCAGCGTCTCCTGGCGATATTCGTCGGGTGATATCCGATTCAACCTTCCGGAGGAAAAAATGGCTACAACTGCCGTAAGCAATGTCTATGACCGCCTGGTATACAAAACCAGATCCATAGAAGCGCCGGTCTTAGTAGGCTATAAGATTGTGAACGACTACCCATACGGTTTAAGCCTCATGGCGGGACCCAATTTTAAGTATAATTACGATGTCAATTACTCGTCGGATATTTATAATTCGCCGCGCAAGTACACCAGCGACAGTACCCCCTGGGGAATCAACATCGTCGGTGGAGTAGGGGTAACGATCTGGCGCTTTTTCTTTGATGTAACCTACGAGTTCGGACTGAATCAGGTAGACTCTGACTTTAGAGATACCAGCGTAGATGAACCACAGGGAAACAATATCGTTATTGATAAACGAACCAATGTCCTGAGCTTTTCTTTGGGCTTCCTGTTTTAGTCTTTATTTCCCGCAGATGTCTTTGAATGGGCAATAGACACAGGCTTTTCCGGTAGGAGTCTGTATAAATGCCTGCTCTGTCCCGAATATCTCGTCCAGGCAGCTGCGCATACCGCTCTCGAAGTCTTCGGAATAATGGGCAAAGTCTTCCACTAGCTCTTTCTTTCCACGCTCTATCCGCTGGTATATACCGGCCGTAAAGTCTTCAGAAAAGATGGTTCGCATGTAGTAGATACCGGGTTGTATCGCTTTGCTGTTGTTTTCAGGCAGGCGACTGTACATCCAGGCATACATGAAAACCTGCATAATGGCCTTGGCTCTGTCTTTTTCTTCTAAGTTAAAGAGGCTTTCGATACTGTTGAATTGCTGTATGCCATTTCCGCTTTTATAGTCGATAATGCGAATCCTGTCTTGTACTTCATCAATCCGGTCTATAAAGCCTTTCAGTTGTATTTCCGAACCGTCTGACAGGGTAAACGTATCGCTCATTCTCTTTTCCGACTCAATATATACGAAGGGTGTTAGCTTGCTGTCGCGTTCCAGTATCTTCTCCACATATTTGCGGATCATCTCGCCGATCAGGTAGTTCTGACCGCTTAGCGGGCGCACGGTGCCGGACTTGAAAAATACGTCGGCAAAGGCATATTCTATCGTATGGGTTACTGCTTCCTTGTCTTGTTTGATAATTTTCAGCAGATCGGCAGTTACCATCTTCTGTTTGAAAGGCTTGTAGAGCACTTCCATTACTTTATGCAGGATGCTCCCGAATACGTCACTCTCGATGGTTTCACTCACTTCCTCCTCTTCCTGTATTCCTTCTACAACCGAGAAGTAAAACTTCAGCGGACAATCCAGATAGGTGTTCAGAGCACTGGCGGAGATCGCCTTTTCGCCCCCTTTGCGGAAGACTTCCAGCCGCTTCATCACGTCCTCCGTTTTATTCACCTGTATAGGTAGTTTCTTTGACGAGGAAACATCATAAACCACCAGTTTGTCACGCATCGGTACTTCGTAATGATAATGAAGCTGATGGATAAAGCGGCTTTTTTCACCCGTCTGCAAGCCGTTGTTACGAGTGTCGTACAGCAGGCTTATCTTGCCGGCCCGCTGAATCAGACGGTAGAAATGGTAGGCCCATACACTATCCTGATGCTCATAAGTAGGTAGCCCGAACCCGCGACGCAAGTTGTACGGAATAAAAGAATTAGCCGCTTTTTTTAGCGGGAAGATCCCTTCGTTCATCGACAAGATGATGATCCTGTCAAAGTCGAGTGCCCGGGTTTCCAGTACCCCCATGATCTGCAATCCGGAAAGGGGCTCGCCACGGAAGGGTATGGTGATGGTATCGGTAATCCTTTTCAATAGCCGGAAGTAGGTGTCTATCTTCATCTCAATATGCGCTTCACGCATGATGTCCTGCATCCGGTTGACAGTTGTAAAGTAGTGGAAGATAAACTCTTGCTCGATATCCCGGGTAGAGAAGGGTCGGGCAGACGAGGGGTCGGAATCTTCCTCTTCTACCTCCGGCAGCTCGCTACTCATGCGCTTGTTTAATTCTTCCAACACCCAAATCAAATAACCGGACAGCTGGCTCATATCCTCTACTGGACTGAACAGAATACCTAGTAGAGGCGTTTGGTTCAGCTCGTTATAGCTGATGTATATTTTGTTGTAAGCCGTAATGTCTTTTACCAATGAGGTGATAATTTCCGGATGGCTTGGTGCGATATAACGATGGTTCAGGATAGGCAGAACATCCCGGTAGTAAAAGGTGGGGATGCGATCCATATAGCGGATGTTCTTTTGCAAGGCCAGGATATACTCCATCAGCGAGGCAACGGGTGTTCCCGATAGCGGATACCCCATGGTTACATTGATCCGTTTGATGGCTTCGGGGATGGCATTCAGTACCGGCATCAGCAAGTGCTCGTCCGGCAGGATGATGGCTGTCCGCAAAGCCTCTTCGTCTGTCAGTTCGCTTTGATTGCAAATTTCGTTCAACAGGCTGTACACCTGCTTGGCTTGCCCTATTGCAGAGGGAATGCCTATTACTTCTATATCCGCCTTTTTCCCAACTTCCTCCTTAGGAACAGTAAGGGCAGAGGGAAATAATTTCTGGTTACGTTTAACAAAAAAAGAGGCTTTGTTTTCCGGATCTGTTACTTTCTCGGACACATAATCCCAGTAAAAATCAGCAACTTCTTGCTTCTTTAATTCCAACAATAACATTTCTTCCGCTACGGAAAGCGCGTTCAACCCCACAAATACAATCTTCCGGTAGGGAAGCTCCTTTGCTTCGCCCCGTTGCATATTTTCTACTACTTCGCGGAAGATCATGCCTTCATATCCCTTTCCTTCTTCGGCCAGGGAATGCCTTAAGTCGCTATATAGCTCGTAAAGGATTTTCCAGACGGCCAGAAAGCTCTCCTGATTGCTGCTGTCCCCCTTCGGATAAAAAGAAGACCAGAACGAACGGATTGCCGCGATCTGTTCATCGCTTAGAAAGCTGAAGTCGGCTTCTATTGTCCGCAAATCTGTCACATTAGAGAAAAGCATCCGCGCATCAGCCATGTATTTATCAACATCGTCAAAGTCATTCAGCAGCATCTCTCCCCAATAGAGAAACTCGTCAAAGGATTCCGTACTCCCGCTTTTGGCAATATATAGGTTGTATAAGGTGAAAAGCATGCTGATTCGCTCGGCTGTCTGCTTTCCACTCAACTGCATAAACAAGTCGTTAATGGTAAGAATCGTAGGTGAAAACAAAGGCTTGTCTGAGATCTCGGCTAGGTATTTCCTGAAGAACAGCCCGGCACGCCTGTTTGGAAACACAAACGCCAGGCGACTGATGCCTGCTCCATGTTCCGAAAAAAAGAGTTCTGCTATCTGATATAAAAATGGCTTCATACTAACGTTGTTTACATGCAAACCTACTACTTTTTTTATGGATGAAGAAAAAGTTTCATGCCGTTGAGAAAAAAATCTCACGCTGATGAGAAAAAATTCTCATGCGGGTGAGAAAAAATTCTCATGGCGATGAGAAAAAAGTTTCAACCGGGTGAAAAAAAATAGCTCACGAGCCATTTTTGTTTACTCGTGAGCTATTTTGTATGTTGTTTGTGTAATTTCTTACTTGGTGGAAGGATTGTAATTTTTGTTCAAGTGATCCAGTATTTCGTCTGTGATGTTGTAGGCATCGTTTGCCAATAGGATCACGTCTGTAGACCTGCTGCTGAAGATTACCTGGAATTTTCTGTCGGCATTGTATATCTTCAATTGTGCAAGCAAAGAGTCGCGAAGTTGTTCCGTTAGTTTCTGTTGTTCTTCCATCAACTCTCTGGCTAAACGGTTATCAAGGGCTTCCAGCTCTTGCTGCTTTTTCATCAGGCGTTGTTGTTCTTCTTCGGCGCGTTGACGCGTAAGGAATGCATTATTCTGTATTTTGCGTTCAAAATCCTGAATTTCTGTTTGAAGTTTGCTTGCCTGCTGGTTGATGTTGGCACGGGAATTTTCCTGTTTTTTCATGATCACTTCCAGCAGATCATTATAGTAATTATAATTAAGAAGCAGAGAGTCCATATCCACATAAGCGATAGGAAGCAAAGCAGTAGGGTCACCGTCGGATGTAAATGTAGCGACTGCAGCTTTTGTATCCTTTTTGCCTGTAAATTGTAGAATAAACAAAATAATGACAGCTACGGCAAGTACACCGTTAACTACGTAGTTCATGTTCTTCATAAAGCTCAAATTAAATCTTTATATTATACTTTTATTTCTTTCAAACGTTCTTCGAGGTTCTTGCGCTTCATATCTTCCAGATGTTGTGTTCTGGCGCAATAAATCCCTTTTTCTCTTAGCGCTTTGTTGCCTCCGACATGTGAATTGGGGAACTCTCCTCCTTTTTTGAACAATATCTTGACAGAAAGCAATACGAGACAAATAAGAAGAATTATGATTGTTATTAATAATGTTGCAAGCATTTTCTTTATATTTGTGGACGCAAATATAAGAGTTTAACTGATTACATGGTATCTTTTTGGTAGAATATTCTACTTTTTTTAGTGCATTCTTAATATATTGCCTTTAATTAACTAAATACAAACACTGAAACAAGATAACATTATGGACATTAAAAATTTGAAACCGGAAATCGTATGGAAGTTCTTCCATGAGATTACACAAGTGCCTCGCCCTTCTAAGAAAGAAGGCAAAATTATCCAGTATCTGGAGTCTTTCGCAAAAGAGTACAATATCCCGATAAAGAAAGATAAAGTAGGAAATATCCTGATGACAAAGGCCGCTACTCCCGGTTACGAAAAACTGCCGACTGTTATTCTGCAATCGCACATGGATATGGTTTGCGAAAAGAATAGTGACAAGGTTTTCGACTTCGAGAATGATCCCATCCAAACAGTAGTAGACGGCAAATGGCTACGGGCCGATGGCACTACGCTGGGCGCCGACAACGGAATAGGAATGGCTGCCGAGCTGGCTATACTGGCTTCAAACGATATAGAACATGGCACTATTGAATGCCTCTTTACGGTAGATGAGGAAACCGGCCTGACAGGTGCCAAAGCCTTGGAGTCTGGTTTTATGACAGGTGAGATCTTGCTCAACCTGGACAGCGAAGACGAAGGAGAATTGTTTATCGGTTGCGCAGGAGGTAAGGATACACAGGCTGTCTTTTATTATGAAGAACTTGCAGCTCCTGAGGATATGCTGTATTTCCGTATCGACGTGAAAGGTCTGAAAGGCGGGCACTCCGGTGGCGAAATTCATAAAGGCTTGGGAAATGCCAATAAGATATTGGTTCGTTTCCTTTATCTGCTGAAAAAGAACTTCGACTTTGTGCTTTCTGCCATAGATGGTGGCAATCTGCGGAATGCCATTGCCCGTGAGGCATATGCCGTTATCGGTCTGAAATCAGCAGACAAAGAAGAAGTACGTGTCATGCTGAACCGCTTTACAGCTGACATAGAAAATGAATTGAAGCATGTAGACCCGGATGTGCAGATTGTTATGCAGTCTGTAGACCGTCCGGAGAAATATATTGACCCGCTTGTTGCAGAAAAGCTGATCTATTCTCTTTATGCCTGTCCGCATGGCGTAATTGCTATGAGCCATGATATCGAAGGATTGGTGGAAACCTCTACCAACCTGGCTTCTGTAAAGATGAAAGGCGGCGACACGATCGTAATAGGCACCAGCCAGAGAAGTTCAATAGAATCGGCCAAAGAATCAATTGCTAACCAGGTGGCATGTACTTTCCTGTTGGCAGGCGCAACGGTGACGCATGGCGACGGCTATCCGGGCTGGGCTCCTAACCCCAACTCAAAAGTGCTGAAAGTGGCGGAAGAAACCTACAAAGGTTTGTTCAACAAAGAACCGAAAATCATGGCGATTCATGCCGGGCTTGAGTGTGGCTTATTCTTGGAGAAATACCCCTACCTGGATATGATCTCCTTCGGACCAACGCTGCGTGACGTTCACTCTCCGGACGAACGCATCGAAATCGACACAGTTGGTTTGTGGTGGCAGCACACATTGGAACTGTTAAAGAATATTCCGGCAAAATAAAAAGAAAGACTTTTCGTTATAAGAGAGAGGATGAATCCTTATGGAATTCTTCCTCTCTTATGTTTTATAGCTTATGATCAATAAACTGACAGTTTTTTTTCTTGTAATATCAGCTGTGTTTTTCATTGTATTACCGGCTTGTAACGATATGAATGATGATTATTCGACGAATCCGAATGACCGTCTGTCCTTTTCTGTTGATACCCTTTCGTTTGATACGGTGTTTACAACTGTAGGTTCGGCTACCCGTCAGTTTATGATTTACAATAGGAATACAGATCCGCTGAATATAGAATCTGTTCAATTGGCCAGTTCGTCTACTTCCGGCTTTCGTCTTAATGTGGATGGGCGTAGCGGAGAATCCTTCTCTGATATTCGTATTCTGGGAAAAGACAGCATGTATGTCTTTGTGGAAGTAACTGTCGACCCGACAGGGCATGTAGAACCACTACTGCTGGAAGACCGGGTGGAATTTACCACCAATGGTGTGAAGCAAACAGTACTTTTGCAAGCTTACGGGCAAGATGCCAATATGATAAAAGGAGGCTATACCTTTACAACAGATACCTTACTGACAGCTGAGCGACCTTATCTGATCTACGATAGTGTGGTCGTGGCTGAAGGGGTGACGCTGAAAATAGAAGAAGGAACTACTTTCTATATGCACGATAAAGCGAAGTGGCAGGTGTTCGGAACAATGCAGGCTACAGGAACCTTAGAGAAACCGGTGGTATTCCGGGGAGACAGGTTGGATGATATACTCACCGATCTTCCGTATGACCGTATGCCGGGACAATGGGGCGGCATTTACCTTAAAAAGGAAAGTTTCAACAATACTCTGGATTACGTGATCGTGCGGAATGCAACCCATGCCATGGTGCTGGAATCCTCTGAACCTACACAGCCTAAACTGACTATCCGAAACTCGCAGATAACCAATGCTCAGGAAAGTCTTTTTGTAGCCCAAAATTGTCAGGTAGAAGCCATCAATACAGAGTTTACGAATGCAGCTAAGTCTATTGTTTCTTTGGTGGGTGGTAGCTACCATTTCATCCATTGTACATTGGCTAATTATTTTATTATTAGTCCGGGACGACGTGGACAGCCCGTTCTTGCTCTGACGAACTATATCATAGGAGCAGATAAGGAAACGATAATTTATCCCTTGCAAAAGGCTACTTTTGATAATTGTATCATTGACGGAAGCTATCCGGAAGGGGATAAACCACTGGGAGGCGAAATATCTGTAGACAATGCAGAAGGAACGGAGATTAACTTCCTCTTTAATCATTGTGCTGTTAAAACAAAGGAGGCAGAAGTATCTGTTTTTGTTGGAGTGCAGTTTATTGATAAAGACAATAAACTGAGTTATAAATCCCTCGGGAGTAGCGATAATGATTATGTGTTTGATTATCGCCTCAATATAAGCCAGGATGAAGATGGGAACGTCTTGGAAAAGCAGCTGGCTGTAGGAAAGGCAGATCGTTCGGTCTCCGAATTATACCCCTTGGATCGATATGGCCTTGATAGGCTGGCGAGCGAAGATGGACCTGATATCGGCGCCTACGAATATGTGCCGGATCCGGAAGAAGAATAACGAAAATTAAATATGAGCAAAACCTTAACTATCCTGATTTTATCCCTCTTTTTATTAGCTGTAGCAGAAGGGCAAATCCCCTTTCGCGTGATGAGCTATAATGTGGAAAATCTGTTTGATACGGAAGATAATCCGGCAACGAATGATGACGAATTTCTACCCTCCGGTAACCGCCGCTGGACCAAAGGGCGCTATTACCACAAACTACAGCAGATCGCCAAAGTAATCACTGCCGCCGGAGAGTGGGATACTCCTGCCTTGGTTGGCCTGTGTGAAGTAGAGAATGACACGGTGTTGACTCATTTGCTGAGACGGACGCCTCTTCGCCAACAGCATTACCAATACTGTATTTCCCAAACCTCAGACAGGCGCGGCATCAATATGGCTTTGCTTTATCAGCGGGACAAGTTCCGCTATATCAATCATCGCTCCGTTCCGGTAAAGCACAAAAAGAACGAATCGCATGCAGCGCGTGAAATCCTTTATGTCTGGGGAGAGGTTATCAGCGGAGATACGCTGGATGTGATGGTCTGCCATTTTCCTTCAAAGTACGGAGGAGAAAAGGAAAGCCAAAGCCGACGGGTGGAGGCGGCAAAGGCTGTGAGAAACGTATGCGATTCGTTGATAAAGGTTCGCACCTATCCACTAATCCTGTTGATGGGCGATTTCAATGATCCGCCGGAAAGCCGCTGTATGCAATGGCTAATAGGTGATGATTTCACGAATCTTTTCACCGGAAAAGGAGGCAGCCACAAATACCAGGGAGAATGGTCTCAGTTAGACCAGATTGTTGTACACCGGAACCTGACGAAGCCTGATTCACGTATGAAAGTAGTGGAGGAAAGTGCACGCAACTATTCCCCTTCTTTCTTGTTTATAAAGGATAAGACCTGGCGGGGTGAGCGTCCTTTCCGTACCTATCATGGCTTTAAATACGAAGGAGGATATAGCGATCACTTGCCCGTTTTGGCGGATTTCTTTGTATATTTGTGCGAAGATCAATAAACAGAACCAATGCGTTATTACTCTATTATATTTATCCTCAGTTTTTTGTCGTCTGTGCTGCTTCCTGCTTTCGGGCAAGAGGAACTGCGTAATCCCTTTGCTTTCCCTATCCTGCTGAGTGGCAATTTCGGGGAGTTGAGAACCAATCATTTTCATGCGGGACTGGACTTCAAAACACAGGGGGCAGAAGGTAAATCTATTCACATGGTGAAGGATGGATATGTGTCGCGTATATCGGTTAGCCCCTGGGGATACGGAAACGCCTTATATGTAGACCATCCGGACGGGACAACCACCGTTTATGGACACTTGCAGAAGTTTAACGATACACTTACAGCTTATATAAGGACAGAACAGTATGCCCGGGAAAGTTTTAGCGTAAACCTGCTTCCGGAACCGGGACAGTTTCCGGTGAAGAAAGATGAGATCGTTGCTTTAAGCGGGAATTCGGGTAGCTCGGGCGGGCCGCATCTACATTTTGAGATACGCGATACCCAGACCGAAGATATACTGGATCCGATGGATTATTACAAAGCACAGATAAAGGATAAGAGCAAACCTCGGATTCAGGGCGTAATGCTATACCCTGTAGAGGGAAAAGGCGTGATTAACGGAAGCGGCAAGAAGAAAGAGTTGAAGCCTGTAACCGCCAAAGACGGCATGCAAACCATCGTAGGAAAGATAGAAGCCTGGGGTGATATCTCTGTTGCCGTGAAAGCCTATGATTATATGGACGGAACGTCTAATATCTATGGGGTACGTAAGGTGGCTTTGTCAGTTGATAGCCAGCTTGTTTTCAAGAGTAATATCAACCGTTTTGCCTTTGATGAAAGCCGCTATCTGAATAGTTTTGTGGATTATGAGGAGTGGAAGGATAAAAAGTCCTTTTACATGAAAAGCTTTGTAGAACCGGGTAATCGCCTGCGCTTTATAGAGGGCGTGAACCGGGGTATTATTACGATTGACGAAGAACGCGTGTATCAACTGACCTATCATCTGCAGGATGCGTTTGGAAATACAGCACAACTATCTGTTTGGATTGATGGAAAAAAGCAAGACATCCCGGCGCCTGATACAGCGAATGCCACTTATTTCCACTGGAAAAGCGAGAATCGTTTCGGGGCAAAAGGCGTTCGTCTTACCATTCCTTCCGGCAACCTTTATGACGATGTATATTTTCGTTATTCGGTAAAAGAAGACAGCACGGCTCTTGCCGCTACACATACCCTGCATAATCGTACCATTCCTATACATGACAAGGCGCAGTTATCACTTCGTCTGCAAAAGGATTCACTTGATAATAAACAACAATATGGTATTGTGAGACGGCAGAACGGAAAGTATACCTGGGTGGGTGGTACGTACCGTAACGGCTGGCTGGATGCCGATATCCGGGAACTGGGTGTTTATACGATTAAACAGGATACGGTTCCCCCTGTTATTACTCCTGTTAATCAGACTGCTTGGGTAGGTAGCCAGAAAATAACCTTCCGTATAACAGACAACCTGAGTGGAGTAAAGTCTTATCGGGGCGAAATAGACGGACAGTATGCCCTTTTTGAATATGACGGAAAGAAAGGACTGGTTTCCTACTCTTTTGATAAGAAGCGTCTTGCCCGGGGCAATCACAAACTGTCGTTTTTGCTGATAGATAATTGTGGAAATGAGTCTCTTTTTGAGCATTCTTTTGTTTGGTAATTTTAATAAATTGATATCTTTGTTTGCTTATAAATAAAGAGAAGCAATTAACAATACGTGATATAGATATGGAGAATAATGACTTACTTGAAATGGTAAGAAGCCGTGCGAAAGGCTGGCTTACCGATAGTTATGATGCCGATACGCGTGCTCAGGTACAGGCTTTACTGGACAAAGAAGATCCTACGGATTTAATCGAAGCCTTTTATAAAGACCTCGAATTTGGAACCGGAGGACTCCGTGGAATCATGGGTGCAGGAACCAATCGTATGAATATCTATACGGTAGGAGCTGCTACACAAGGTCTTTCCAATTACCTGAAAAAAGAATTTGCTCATTTGTCACAGATAAAAGTCGTTATAGGACATGACTGTCGGCACAACAGCCGCAAGTTTGCGGAGATATCTGCCGATATTTTTTCTGCCAATGGAATCAAGGTCTATCTATTTGAAGATCTTCGCCCTACTCCTGAAATGTCATATACGATCCGTAAGTTCGGATGCCAGAGTGGTATCATCCTGACAGCCTCTCACAACCCCAAAGAATATAATGGCTACAAGGCCTATTGGGACGATGGCGCGCAGATGATTGCCCCACATGATAAGAATACGATTGCAGAAGTAAACCGGATTCGGAATGCTTCTGAGATTCAGTTTAAAGGTGATAAGAGTTTGATTGAAATTATAGGTAAGGATGTTGATAAACAATATATTGAGGCCTTGACCGGTATTTCGCTTTCAAAAGAAGCGATTGCTCGTCATCACGATATGAAGATTGTTTATACTCCCATCCATGGAACAGGGGTACAGATTGTGCCCGCCACCTTAAAGGCCTATGGCTTTACGAATATTATCCATGTGCCGGAACAGGATGTAGTGAGCGGCGACTTCCCGACAGTGGTATCTCCAAATCCGGAAGAACCCGCAGCCTTGGCTATGGCTGTAGAAAAAGCGAAGGAAACAAATGCCGAACTGGTATTGGCAACTGATCCTGACGGCGACCGGGTAGGGGCGGCTGTTAAGAATAATGAAGGCGAATGGGTGTTGCTCAATGGTAACCAAACGGCATTATTGTTTGTCTATTACCTGATCACCCGCTGGAAAGAGTTGGGCAAAATAACAGGTAAGGAATACATCGTTAAAACTATTGTTACTACGGAGTTAATTAGTACGATTGCCGAGCGTAACAAAGTAGAGATGTATGACGTATATACCGGCTTCAAATGGATCGCCAACGTGATGCGCGAAAATGAAGGCAAGAAGGCCTACATAGGCGGTGGAGAAGAGAGCTATGGCTTCCTTTGCGAAGACTTTGTTCGGGACAAAGACGCCGTTTCAGCTTGTGCTATATTGGCAGAAATGGCCGCCTGGGCAAAAGATCAGGGCCTTTCCTTGTATCAGTTGCTGCAGCGTATTTACCTGGAATATGGCTATTCGCATGAAAAAGGTATTTCAGTCGTAAAAAAAGGAAAGAGCGGAGCCGAAGAAATAGAGGCTATGATGGCCAATTACCGCAAGAACCCTTTAACGGAAATTGCCGGTTCCAAAGTAGCTTTCATCTATGATTATTCTACATTGAAGGGATACAGTTGTCAGGACAAGGAAACGATAACCTTGGATATGCCTACCACTTCCAACGTGTTACAGTATGTTACGGAAGATCAAACAAAAGTATCTATCCGTCCTTCGGGAACGGAGCCCAAGATCAAATTCTATTGCGAAGTGCAAGCTAAGATCAGTAGCCTTGACGAATTGCGGGAGGCCCATGATGCAGCAGAAGAAAAGATCGGCCGGATATTAGTTTCCTTAGGCGTTAACTGAGGTATATAAATTAAAATACGAAAACACGGAGAATACGACATACAGTATCTCCGTGTTTTTTGTTTTTATATCCTTAAGATCAGATTATTAAATATTTGTACAGCTCTCCGGGATTGGACTGTATCTTTTCCAGCCCTATACCCAGATAATAGATATCCGGGTTGTATGATTTTGGGGATATGTTTATTTGTTTCGAGATATACTCAATTACCCCTTTTAGTTTAAAGCCTCTTCCTATCAAATAGATACCGGAGCCTTTTACTTTCTGCATAATATCTTCATCCAGGTTCTCATAATGTCTTATGATGCTATCCACTAGATAATCAATGTATTTTTTTACGCAATTGGAGATCTCTGTGTTGAGTATAGTGATGCTTTTGCTCTTGTCGGTGTGTTTTTCTTTTCCGCTTATTGCGATGTATTTTTCAAATGTTTTGTCACTGAGGTCTGCGTATTGTATCTTTAGTTTTTCAGCTTCTGTCTTATCAATCTCCAGATTGTATTCTCTCCTTAGGTAAAGCCAAATAGCTTCGTCGATACTATCGCCTGTAGTGTCGGAAAGGTTGTTTCTTAATATCTTGTATCCTTCTAGGGTAGTGATACTGGTTTTTCCGGCACCGAAGTCTACAAGCATGGATACGGAGTTTTTGATGTCTACCTCTAATCCGGTCAGAGTAATGAAACAATCCTGCAACATAAAACATTGCTTAGCTCCGGCACATTCCATTACATCCCGGTATGCCCTTAGATCAATCTCGCTGGCTCCGGCAGGAATCGAAACTAAAATAGTATACGACGGATGTAAAAAACCTAAAATGGGCTTTTGAATCTTTTTGATCTCTTGTTTTACAAATTGCTCCGTCCCATAGAGGCTGGCAATCTTTCCGTTAGCGATAATGCTAAAGATTTTCCCTTTCTCCTCGAGCAGTGGGGGTGTTTCCGTTTGTAGCTTACCGTTTTTACATATCCTGACTAGACTTGTTCCCAGATCAAAGGCGATATTGTTTTTTAGGTATGCCATTTGCCCGTTGTATCAGCCACTTGCACTTACTCTACCATTACCTTAATCTCGGCAATGGTATAAGATGTTGTGTTGGTGGTTGTTTCAAGTGCTTCCAGCTTTACGTATCGGGCTTCTACCGGGTCGCTAAACCAGACATCCTGACGGATGGGGTTGTTTTTAATATTGTTGAATACTGCTTCTTTTCTTATTTCCTTCCACTCGGAACCATCTTCACTTACGTACAAATTGTATTTGGTGATATGAGAGGCAAACATGTTGTCGGCCGGAGTGTATGAGAATCCTTGCAAGGAAAGGGTTTCTCCCAGGTTCAGAATAATGGGTTCCAGATTGCTGAATGTGCGGGTGGTATGCATATTCCCGTCAATAATATCTCTGTTTCCTTTTTCGGCGGGAGAGTCGATATTCCATTTTTCAGCAAGAGCAACTATTTCGTCTGCCTTGTCGGCACCCTCTGCGGAGCTTGTGTAAAAATGCTCCGGAGCATTGTATATCTCCACTTTGTTCAATACCGGGCAAGCCAAGGCTTCCTTGATATTCAGGCGTAGCTTTTGAGTGGTTACCTGGTGGAAGCGGAGGATGCGCTTATATCCAATCGTTGTGCCGTCGGCTATCATCTCCCAGTTGGCGGTATTTTCGTCCCATATCTCTAGCGAGAAGGCGGCTACCCGTTGTCCCAGCGGGATGTATTCCTGTACCAGAAAACGATTGAATGTTTCCGGTTTCTGAAGGGTGATCTCTATAGCAGTAGACAATACATCATCGTCGGCAGCCCAATAGCTGTCGTATGCTTCGTCCAGCAGATGTTCTGCTTTGTATTTGGCTGATCCTCCACGGGTGTTGATGGCATGCAAGGATGCTCCCTGAGCCAGGTCGCGGGCAAAGCTGTCGTCTATCGCCTGGCGGAATTCCATCAGGCGTGCCGAGTCGTTAGGGTGAATGCGCCCTTCCCGGCTGGGAGGAACATTCAGTAGCAGGTTTGAATTGCGCCCGATGGACGTATAATAGATGTCCATCAGCTGATTGAGGTTCTTAACCTGGTTGTCGGTACGGGGACTGTAGAACCATCCCGGACGGATGGAAACGTCTGTTTCTGCCGGTACCCAGGCTTCTCCATTGATATTCCCCCGGGTCAGTGTGTCACTGGGAGGAGCTCCCAAACCCGGCTCAAATCCTTTGATATTCAGGCGTGACCAGTTTGTTTCTCCGGCTATTCCTTTTTCGTTACCCATCCAGCGGCAACCGGGACCTACATCGCTGAAGATAACAGCTTGCGGATGGTAGCTATATACTGTTTTATGGAATAAATCCCAGTCGTATTCCTGTCGTTTACCTTTGTGTGCATCTCCGTTTGCTCCGTCAAACCATTGCTCGAACACGTCGCCATAACTGCCCAGTACTTCTGCCAGTGTATTGGCAAATACCTCGTTGTATTCAGGCGTGCCATAAGAGGGATGGTTCTGATCCCAGGGCGAAAGATAAACGCCAAACTTTAAACCATATTCCTTGCAGGCATCCGACAGTTCGCGCAGCACGTCTCCCTTGCCGTCTTTCCAAAGGCTTTCACGCACAGTGTGGGTGCTGTATTGGCTGGGCCACAGGCAGAACCCGTCATGATGTTTGGCTGTAATGATGATCGCTTTCATACCCGCTTCCTTGGCGATAGAAGCCCACTGCCGGCAATCCATCTGGGTAGGGTTGAATACTTTCGGATCTTCTTTTCCATCTCCCCATTCTACATCTGTAAAGGTATTCGGACCGAAATGGATAAACATATAATATTCCATTTGCTGCCAGGCGAGTTGGCTTTCAGAAGGAAGGGCGCCATAAGGAGCCGGTGCTTCTACCTCTTTTACGCAAGATGTAAACAGCAAAGAAAGAATGGGTAGTGAGCAAAACAACAAGATTTTTTTGTGCATAAATAAAGCTGGTTTTTAAGTTGTATAAAGTGCTGCAAATATACGAAGAAATGCCGATTACACCTAAAACGCACTGCGTTTTTGTGCGTATCACTTTTGTTGCCGATAATTGTCGGCAAGCCTGCTCATAATTGTCGGCAATATTGTTGATAGTTATCGGCAGAATTGCTGACATATGTCGGCAAACAATGATAACCAACATTTTTCAGGAAGTATGCCCGAAAACTTTATCGATTACCTGTAGCTTCTTTTAATATGATTAATAGGAAAAGTTTTGTACTTTTGTGGCTGTTATTCAAATAGCAAAACAATGAGTGTATCGGAACTAAGTGAACAAGAGATTTTCAGACGGAATAGTATGGAACAGTTGCGCCAGATGGGCATAGAGCCTTATCCGGCAGCTGAGTATGTAACAAATGGCTGGTCTGAAGAAATAAAAAAGAATTTCAAGGATGACGCAGAGCGCCGCGAGGTGCGCGTTGCCGGACGTATCATGAGCCGCCGCATTATGGGAAAGGCTTCCTTTATGGAATTGCAAGACTCGGAAGGCCGGATACAAGTGTATATTTCAAGGGATGATTTATGTCCCGGTGAAAACAAAGAGATATACAATACCGTATTTAAGAAACTACTGGATATAGGTGATTATATAGGTATTAAAGGCTATGTGTTCCGTACACAGATGGGTGAAATATCCGTACATGCCGAGGAATTGACAGTATTGGCCAAATCGCTCCGCCCGCTTCCTATCGTGAAGATGAAGGATGGTGTGGTGTACGATGGCTTTACAGATCCGGAACAACGCTATCGCCAGCGTTACGTAGACCTGGTGGTAAACGAAGGAGTGAAGGATGTTTTTGTCAAGAGAACCAAGATATTTAACTCCATGCGTGAGTTCTTGAATCAACATGGATATATAGAGGTAGATACGCCTGTACTTCAGAGCATTCCGGGAGGAGCTGCAGCTCGTCCTTTCATTACGCATCATAATGCGCTGGATATTCCTTTGTATTTGCGTATAGCCAATGAGCTTTATCTGAAACGTTTGATCGTAGGGGGCTTTGAAGGGGTGTATGAGTTTAGCCGTAACTTCCGTAATGAAGGGATGGATCGTACTCACAACCCAGAGTTTACAGTCATGGAATTCTATGTCGCCTATAAAGATTATAAGTGGATGATGAACTTTACAGAACAAATGCTGGAAAAGATTTGTATGGATGTTCATGGAACCACAAAAGTAATGATGGGAGATAAGGAAATAGACTATAAAGCTCCTTATCCACGTGTAACGATGATTGATTCTATCAAAGAGTTTACAGGTGTAGACATCAGCGGAATGGATGAGGCCGAGTTGCGCAAAGTTTGTAAGCAATTAGGTGTAGAACAGGACGAAACAATGGGTAAAGGAAAGCTGATCGACGCTATCTTTGGTGATAAATGTGAAGGCAATTATATCCAGCCGACCTTTATTATCGACTACCCCATAGAGATGTCTCCTCTAACTAAAAAACATCGTGACAATCCGGAACTTACCGAGCGTTTTGAACTGATGGTAAACGGTAAGGAACTGGCCAATGCCTATTCCGAGCTGAACGACCCGATAGATCAGCGGATACGTTTTGAAGACCAACTGAGTCTTTCGGAAAAAGGCGATGATGAAGCGATGTTTATCGACCAGGATTTCCTTCGGGCACTGGAATATGGTATGCCTCCTACAAGTGGTATCGGAATTGGAATGGATCGTCTGACAATGTTCCTCACCGGTCAGGAAAGTATACAGGAAGTATTGTTCTTCCCACAGATGCGTCCGGAAAAAACCGTCAGAAAAGATGCTCCCGAAGAAAAATAATAATACAAGAATACTATGAGACATCCCGGTAAAATAGCCATTATGGGAGGCGGAAGCTGGGCTACGGCATTGGCCAAGATCGTGCTGTCTACGGAAGATAGTATCAATTGGTATATGCGGCGTCCGGATCGTATTGAAGAGTTCAAACAGTTTGGACATAACCCCTGTTATATTACCAGTATTAAGTTTGATACGGATAAGATAAACTTCTATTCAGACATAAATAAGGTAATTAAGGAGTCTGATACGTTGCTGTTTGCAACGCCTTCCCCTTTCCTGAAGCAACATCTGAAGAAGATTAAAACTCCGATGTGTGATAAGTTTATTATATCAGCCATCAAAGGTTTGGTGCCGGATGAAAATATTCTTATCACGGATTACTTTACTCAATACTATGGAGTTCCTTCGGAGAATATAGCTGTCATCGGAGGTCCTTGCCATGCCGAGGAGATTGCCTTGGAGCGTTTGTCTTATCTTACATTGGCTTGCACCAATACGGATAATATTCAGATCTTGTCGGAGGTGTTCAGAAATCATTATCTGAAGAATATTATCAGTCAGGATGTAGCCGGTATAGAGTATGCATCTGTGTTGAAGAACGTATATGCTATCGTTGCAGGGATCTGTCACGGCATGAAATATGGTGATAACTTCCAGGCGGTATTCCTTTGTAATGCCGTGCAGGAGATGCGCCGCTTTGTAGATGCTGTCAGCGATGTAGAACGTGATATTACCGACTCAGTCTATACAGGTGACCTGTTGGTTACATCTTACTCCCGCTTCAGCCGGAACCGGATATTCGGAACGATGATAGGAAAGGGCTATTCGGTTAAGACAGCTCAGCTAGAAATGGAAATGATAGCCGAGGGCTACTATGGAACCAAGTGTATATACGAAATAAATCAAAAGTACAAAGTAAATATGCCTATCCTGGATGCGTTATATGGCATATTGTACGATAAGAAATCTCCAACAACAGTAATCAGGAAACTGACGGAGACGTTTAAATAAATAAGATATGAAAAGTATTAGTCTTAACATCGACAAGGCATTAGGTGTTGTAACAAAAGAGCAGGTATATGCTCAGCAAGCAAAGGCAACTGCCTGTATAGAGAAATTGCACAAAGGTACAGGCGCAGGGAATGATTTTTTAGGTTGGTTACACCTGCCGTCTTCTATTACAGAAGCAGAACTGGCAGATATAGAACATACAGCCAATGTGCTTCGCGAGAAGTGTGAAGTTGTGGTAGTTATCGGTATCGGTGGAAGTTACTTAGGCACTAAGGCCGTACTGGAAGCTCTGAACAACAGCTTCGACTGG
This sequence comes from Parabacteroides sp. PH5-46, assembly GCF_029892785.1. Lineage (GTDB taxonomy): Bacteria > Bacteroidota > Bacteroidia > Bacteroidales > Tannerellaceae > DFXE01. The sequence continues at coordinate 137,955 of NZ_JARXXA010000009.1, read as the reverse complement.
TTACAGAAAGACCGGAAGAATCCGGTTGTAGTGTATGCCGGACAAAACATAGGTGAAGATTATTTATACGAACTGACTGAACTATTGAAAGGCAGACAGTTCGGATTGATTAATATCTCCAAATCGGGAACAACAACCGAGCCGGCTCTGGCTTTCCGTCTATTGAAGAAACAGTTGGAAGATGCCGTTGGCAAAGAGGAAGCCAAACATCGTATTGTAGCCGTTACGGATGCTCAGAGAGGTGCTTTGCGTACCCTGGCAGACCAGGAAGGTTATAAAACATATGTGATACCCGATAATGTAGGTGGACGCTTTTCAGTACTTACTCCGGTAGGTTTGCTGCCGATTGCTGTAGCCGGAATCAGTATCCGCGACTTAGTGGCTGGAGCAGTTGACATGGAGAAAGCAACCGGAGAGAATGTTCCATTCGCAGACAATATGGCTGCTATTTATGCCGCCGTACGGAATGAGCTATATAAGAGCGGAAAAAGCATTGAAATCCTGGCCAACTTCCATCCTAAATTGCATTATATCGGTGAGTGGTGGAAACAGCTTTATGGCGAGAGCGAAGGCAAAGACCATAAAGGAATATTCCCTGCTTCGGTAGACCTGACCACTGACCTGCATTCTATGGGACAATGGATTCAGGATGGCGAACGTACGATCTTTGAAACTGTTATTTCGGTAGAAGCCCCGGATCACAAACTGTTGGTTCCGACAGATGAGGCTAATCTGGACGGCTTGAACTTCCTGGCCGGAAAGCGTGTAGACGAGGTAAATAAAATGGCAGAACTTGGGACACAGTTGGCACACGTTGACGGTGGCGTACCCAACATCAAGATCACAATGCCGGAAGTAAACCCTTACTACATAGGCCAACTGTTCTACTTCTTTGAAAAAGCTTGCGGAATCAGCGGCTATATGCTGGATGTAAATCCATTTGACCAACCAGGTGTAGAAGCCTACAAGAAAAATATGTTTGCCCTGCTGAACAAACCCGGATTCGAAAAAGAAACAGAAGCAATCAAGGCCAGATTGTAAGCAGATGATTAAAGCAGTATTATTTGATATGGATGGAGTGTTGTACGACTCCATGCCATTCCATGCGCGTGCCTGGTATGAAACAGCGATGAGGCATCAACTGGACGCCACTCCCGAAGATTTTTTTCTTTTCGAGGGGCGTACAGGTGATAGTACCGTCAATGCTTTATTTCAGCGAACGTTCCAACGCGATGCCACGCAGGAGGAAAGAGAAACCATCTATAAGGAAAAAGCAGCACTCTTCAATACCTATAATGACGGTCAGCCGATGGAAGGTGCAGCAGAGGTGCTGAAGCAGGTAAAAGCCATTGGACTTGACACCTTGATCGTAACCGGCTCCGGACAGCACAGCTTGATTGACAAATTAAACCAGAGTTTTCCGGGTGTTTTTGTGCGTGAAAAAATGGTGACAGGTTATGATGTGATTTATGGCAAACCTCATCCAGAACCTTACCTAATGGGATTGGAAAAAGCAGGCGTTAAAGCTAGCGAGGCCATAGTCGTAGAGAATGCCCCCATGGGCGTACAAGCCGCAGTAGCTGCCGGCATCTTTACGATTGCCGTGAATACCGGCCCGTTGGATGACAGCGTATTGCTGGAAGCAGGCGCAAGCCTATTATATCCAGACATGAAAAGTCTGGCCGCAGACTGGAAAAATATTATGGAAAGTCTGTAAAAAGGAATAAAAAGAAAAGCCGGCATTGTTCAAGTGCCGGCTTTTTTTATGCTGAATAAAGAGCTTAATCAATATACGTAACCAGCTTTTGCCAGGAAGTCATAGCTTTCTTGTACGCTTTCTACCGGATTGTTGTTGGTGTATTGTTCTACTTCAACATACCAGTCTTTTACGTTATTAGCTTGCATTTGTTCAAAGATGGGCTGGAAGTTCATCTTACCACTTGCGCCGATTTCTTTTTCGTCTTTAATGTGGATAGTCTTGAACTGGCTGGGGCGTTCTTTCAGGTAGGCAGCAGGATCTTCTCCTCCCATCATTACCCAATAAACGTCCATCTGGAAAAATACGTGCTGTTTGCTTACATTGTCAAGTAGATAGTCATACGCATATTTTCCGCCAAATTTGTATTTGAATTCGAAGTCATGGTTATGATAGCCGAAAGCCATGCTGGCTGCAGCGGTCTTGTAACCAACAGAAGTGAAGTAATCGCAATACATCTTCATGTCGTCTTCGGTTGTATTGTCGTCGATAGGCATCCAAGGTTGCACCAGATATTTAGCACCCACCTGGTTGTAAGCTTCGATAGCTCTGTCCCACCAAGCCATTACCTCGTCTTTGTTATCTTTTGTGATCGCTTGGCTAAGGTGAGCGCTGGTACATTTCATACCCAGGTCGTCTACCATTTTTTTGAATTCTAGAGGAGCCAATCCGTATATCTTGCCATTATCGTATCCGGCCGTTTCAAGATGGGTGTAACCCATTTTTGCAACAGTTTCCAGAACGGCTTTAATGCCTTCGTCTTTTACCATTTCGCGAAGAGAGTAAAGTTGTAGGCCAATATGTTTTTTAGGACCACCACAAGATGTTAATAGTTGAGGCATAACCATACCTCCGGCGAGCATAAGGGAAGCTCGTTTCAAAAAGTCACGTCTGTTTTGCATAGCACTTCTGATAAATTAAGTTTATTTTGAGAATAGTACAAAAGTATGATTATATTTTCAGGATTCAAGCCCCAATTTGTTAAAATCTACAAAAACTATTTCGTATCTTAATTTTAAAGTAACTTTAGGCAATAAAAAGAAACTTAATTCATTATACCATGAAAAATGTGTTCATTCTTCCGGTAGTAGCTTGCTGCCTGCTGCTTACCTTTTGCAGCCAATCCCAAAGCGGTGTTTTGTTTGATGGAAAAGATAGTAATAAATGGAAGACAACAGGGCTGGTAGCTGTTGCTGATGAAGCATTGACGCTATCCGGGGCTGAAGCTCAGGCGGTCTTGAAAGGCGGTGATTATCAGAACTTCTTCTTAAGTATGGACGTGCGCACTACTCCGGGTGCGAAAGGTGCTGTGTGGTTTCATACTGATCCGTCCCTGACGAAAGGTTATCAGGTAGCGATAAACAATAACAGGGAAGATCCGGAATGGTGGAAAATGACAGGAAGTTTGCTCTCGGTTCGTAATCTGACCAAGAGTTTTGTAAAAGAAAATGACTGGTTTAAACTGGATATTACGGTGGAAGGCCATTTTATTATGGTTCGTATCAATGGTAGCCCGGTTGTAGAATACATCGAACCGGCTGCTCCTTACCGGGTAGGTGCAAATACGACCGCTTTATTGTCAAAAGGGACGTTTGCACTTGTAAGTGATGGCAGCGGCGATATCCAGTTCAAGAATATAGCTGTAGAAGCATCAGGCAAGAAGGTAGATGTAACAACTCAACAGGCAAGAGCGAATGATGAACAGACAGACGAGATTATCCGTTTGCACCAGGAAGACTTTCCGGTATTGGACTTCCACGTACACCTCAAAGGCGGGCTGACAAAAGAAGTAGCTGCCCAGCAATCGCGCGAGACAGGTATCAATTATGCCATAGCCCCCAACTGCGGCATTGGTTTCCCGATAACCAATGATGGGCAGGTGATGGATTTTCTGAATGTGATGCGTACGGAACCTTTTATCCTTGCCATGCAGGCAGAAGGACGCGAGTGGATTGAAACATTCTCTCAGGGGGTAAGAGACGAATTTGACTATGTGTTTACTGATGCCCTGACATTTACAGATTCCAAGGGGCGTAGAACCCGCCTCTGGATACCGCAAGAAACCTGGATTGAAAACGAGCAGGAGTATATGGACTTAATCGTAGACAAAATATGTGGTGTATTGCAAGAGCCTATGGACATTTACGTGAACCCTTGTTACCTACCTCCTCAGATGCAGGACCGCTACGATGAGTTCTGGACGGAAGCTCGCATGAATAAATTTATCGACGCATTGGTGAAGAGTGGCAAGGCTTTGGAGATTAACGAACTTTACAATATCCCTAACAAGGCTATCCTGATGAAAGCCAAAGCAGCCGGTGTGAAATTCACCTTCGGAACAAATAATATAGTACCCGAGGTAAGTATGCTGGAATACAGCATTCGCATGAAGAAGGAACTAGGCTTAACGGCTAAAGATATGTACAAACCGAAAATCAAGATTTGATCTTTAAGATTGAGTCGTGAGCGATATTTTTTAGCTCGTTAGCTATTTTATTTAGCTAACGAGCTATTTTTATTTGCTAACCTCTCGCTGCGGATGATCTGGTAGCGATAGATGATACAGGCGGTAATGAAATAAAATCCGGCCTGTATCCACAATAGGCGATATTCGGCGGCTACTTCGCTCAACGTGGCTCCTGTAGAGTTGATCCGGATAAATCCCTGTATACCCGGGGTAGAAGGGAACAGGTAACCGAAGGCTTTCCAAAAAGGTGGTACGGAAGCCAATGGCCACGAGACACCGGAAATAAACAATAGGATAAGCGAGGTGAAAACGAACACCAGCATGGGTGATTCGCGGGTAGTCATAAATCCCGACAAAGTCATCGACAAAAATATACAGGCAAACAGATAGGGTAGGATAAAGAGCAATACATCCCAGGGTTCTCCCACTTGCGGAAGTGAGAAAAGGCGCGGGACGATAGCCAATACCCACAAACAAACTACTGCATAGAGCAATATATAAGCCAGAGACTTACCGAATACGATACGAAGCGTACCGTTATAATGCCTGGCAATGGGCACTAATGAGTGGAAACGGTTCCGCTCACGGGCAGTTCCCCCCAACATGCCGATACCCAGTATCAGGGTTTGTTGAATAACCAATATTAAGATGGCCGGAACCAGAAAACTGGCAAAGCCGCTCTGCGAATTAAACATCGTAACCGACTCATAAGGGATAGGGTTCAGAACAATCTGTTGTAATTCGTCCGTTGAAGCCGGATTGTTCCGGGCTGTCAATTCCTTACCCAGATCGAGCGATACTTCGGTAGCGGATAATAAGAAGGCCTTATAGAATAACAGACTGCTCATGTCGGAATACAAGGACACCTTGGTCTGTTTTCCGGTGTGGAGGTCTTTACTGAATTCGCTAGGGAATAACAGTATGCCGTATGCCTTTTTCTCGTCCAGCATCCGTTTGGCTTCTGCCATGTCGGAGCAAACAGCCACTACCTGTACGTCAGGCGTAGCATTCACCCTGCGGGTAAACTCACGGCTCAGGTAAGAGTCCGACTGGTCTACTACTACCATCTTGGCTTCGCGCACCACTTCATTATCATAGATAAAGGCATAGAGTACCGGATACGCCAGCGGGACAAGGAAGAAAAAGATCATCACCCCCGTATCCTTAAATACATTTTTCAGCTCTTCTTTCCAGATGTGAAAAGAGTCCTGTATACCTTCTTTTATTATATATCTTAAACGGCTTTCCTTATTCATCATATTATGGAATATATTTAAAGTGCATCAATGCTCCCTTCAGATTTTTGCCGATTAATAAAGGAAGAATAAGAAATGCAGCCAGACTGGCATATTGTGTCCATGAGAAGAATAGCTCGCGCCCGTTTAATGCCTGGTCTATATAGATCAGGAAATAATGGCGCAAGGGAAACAGGTTGGCCAATGCCTGTAAGGTGGGGTGCATGTCGAGTACGGGATAGGAAAAACCCACGATAGAAAAAGATATCATCCCGAACAAGCTGGCAAAACTCAGCCCCAAACGCAACGTAGGCAGTGTGCCAATCATAAAGACCCCCACAGCCTGCGAGGATATGACGAGCAGGAACATGGCAGACAACATGGGCAACCATCCGCTGTTCAGCGGGAAAGCATTCAGCCCATACATCAGCGCGCAATACATAAAGCCAACGGTTGTAAAAACGATCGTTTGCGGGATTAATTTTCCCAACAAACTGTTGGTCAATGAATGGTTACCCGCTTGCAGCCATTGGCGTGAGGTTTCGTATTTGATTTCGGAGCCGATACTGAACACCGTTACCAGGAATATCATGAGTTGCAAGATACCGGGCAACAGGGTGTTATTCAGGTACACCGAGTAGTTGAGCCACGGATTACCCAACACGTGCGTGTCGAGCGCAATAGGCTGCAACTGAGCCATGATCTGTTCATTCGTGTACCCCTTTGCCGTGCCTTGTTGCAAGCCTACGGATGCGCCGGCCAGAACGGATATGGTTTTCATATCGCGGAACAGCAGCGAACCGGCAATCAGGTAAGACGAATTGGTATAGAACGAGAGCGTCGGCTGTTTCCCGCTTGTTGCTTCTGCCGAAAAGTCTTTAGGGATATAGAATATGCCGTAAACAGTTCCTTTCTGGATTTCCTGCCGCGCTTCGGTGAACGACATGGTAACCATTGCGACTTCGGTCTGCTCAAAGGCGTCCAACTGTCTGATCAGGTTGCGCGAAGTGGAAGAATTATCCAGGTCTACTACGGCAATAGGCAAATCGGTAGGCAGTCCGTTCCACATCAGCGTCAGGAAAAAAATGACACTGATAATAGGAGCACCCAGCATACAGAAGATATAGAGGGGATGAGACCCGAATCGCTGTACCTCCCGTTTGGCTACATTCCAAACACCTCGTTTGCCGTTTGTTGACATCATAGAATATCTTTCCCTTTTTTCTTCATGATAACCGACATGCCGGGGCGTAAATCTGCTATCTTCTCAGTCGGACGGGCACGCACTTCAAACGTTTTTGCATCGTATTGGCCGGTTGTTTTAGTGGCTTTCCAGGCGGCATACGAGCCCATATCCTTCATATAATATACTTTCAATGTCACTTTTTGATCGTCCAATGCCGGGATAAAAGCATTCAGTTCGGAGCCAACCCGTATGTTTTTCAACAAATCTTCCCGTATGCTGAATGTTATCCACATATCGTTCAGGTCTGTAACGTTCATGATCGGAGCACCCGTGCCAACCAACTCGCCCAACTGAGGGAAGCGGTCGGATATCTCGCCATCGATAGGAGACAGCAGAACACTCTCGTCTATATACGATTCAACCTCTGCCACAGCGCCTGAAGCCTGGTTTACCAAAGCTGCGGCTGCATGCTTATCTTCTACGCGTGCACCGTCTTTAGCCATGTCATATTGGGACTTGGCAGCCTTTTCGGTAGCTTCCATAGCCTTGTAGTTGGCTTCTGCCTCGTCTCGTTTCTGAGCAGACATAACTCCCTTTTCGTACAGGTTCTGTACCCGTTCGTATGATTTTCGGGCAATTTCTTTTCCGGCCTGAGCCTTTTGCCACATCTCGTAAGCGGCGGCAATTTCCTGCGCGCGGGCTCCTTTCTGAGCTTTGGCACTTTGAGCTTCGGCTGCTGAGCGGGCGGCTTCTGCTTGTTTCAGCTTTGCCATGATATCTGGTGTGTCCAGGAATGCCAGGGTGTCACCCTTCTGTATCCGGTCTCCTTCATCGGCACGATAGGATGCTACACGTCCGGGTACCTTACTGGATATACGGACTTGCGTTGCTTCTGCCTGCCCCATCACGATGTCGTCGGGAGGTGTTAAGAGGAAAAATCCGGTTAGAGCAACCAGCCCAATGACAACCAACACGGCAATAAATGCCAGTAGCATATTATTGGTTGAAAATTTCTTGTCATGATCCATTTCTGTATGTTTTAATTGTTTTTATTCGTGTTCTTGCGGCCTGAGCTTACCCAATGCTTTTGTCAGGTAAACCTCCGTTAATTTTACATCTATCTGCGCATCTATCATGTCCGAGTGAGCCGATAGCCAGGCCGTTTGCGCTTCCATCAGGTTTAGTGGAGGGATAACGCCTTCCTCAAAACCAAAATTGGCATGGCGCAGGTTTTCTTCTGCACTTTCCATGTGCCGACTGGAAGCAATCAGTTTCTTCTGAGCTTCGTTTACTTTGTAGACCGATTGGTTTACCTGCAACTCTATCTTTTCACGCGCTTCTTCAAACTCCAGCCTGCTTATCAGTGTCTCTGCGCGGGCAGAGTTACGTTTGTAAGAGCCTTCCCACCAGCCGGAGAGCGGCACCTTTAGCATGACACCCACATTGAACATCCCTCCGAATTCATTCTTAAATCCGTTGAATGAGTTGGGGTTTGTGATTAGGTAATTAGCTGTCAGCGCTACGTTAGGCAACATGTCTGCCAGCACGATAGACTCTTTCTTTTGGTATATTTTGGAGGCCAGGTCAAGGCTTTTTAATTCCTGACGGTTCATGAACGCTTCGTTCACATCAGCCGAGATACGGCTCTGTCCGACAGAAATGTTTTTTATATTCTCGTCTGCCAAAGCAAGCGGTTCATGTATGGGGAGTCCGCATAGTTGAGCCAGCAGCATACGGGAAAGTGCCAGGCCGTTGTCTACTTTTGTCTGAGCCATTTCGGCCTCGTTTAATTTCACTTTAACGGAGAGTCCGTCGGCCTGTGTGGCAAGTCCTTCGTTAATCATCTCTGTCACGTCACGATTCATCTTCTGCAACAGGGAAACATAGGCGTCTGCCAGTTCCTTTTTATTGACCAATGATACCACCTGCCAGTAGGTTTCATCAATCTGATAGATCACATCCTGCAGTTTCTGGTTATTCATGGATTCTGCCAGCTCTTTCGCATATTTGGTGATCTGATTGTAGTTTATGATCTTACCACCCAGGAAGACGGGCTGAACTAAGGATACAGCTCCTACCCATACGTTCTGAATGTCCAGATGACCGATGTCTTTCAGCCCAGGAGCAATTGTTCCTACTATTTCTCCGATGCTACCCAAGCCGCTGAGGTCGATAATGCGGAGGTCTTTCTGATTCCACAGATAAGCCCCCGTAGCCGATAGCTCCGGGAAATATTTGGTAAAAGCAGCCTTCTTTTCGTAATCAGCCGCTTTAATTTTTTGATTAGAAATTTGTAACTCTTTATTGTTTTGGATTGCTAAATTCCGGCATTCTTCCAAGGTAAGAGTTCGTTGTGCGTGTGTGTAGTTTACTGCTAGCAGTAACGCAAATAACACAATCAGTTGCTTCATTTTTATATTGTTTAAATACTCAACATTATAACCTAATTTAAAACAAAACAGACTGAATGGCAGGATTGTTCGGAAGGTTTATTTTTCCAAGTCGAATTTTTTTTGCCCGATCAGGTTTCCATCGGCAAAAATATCTACACGATAGGTGCCGGGAGACAAGAATTCTTCAATATTCCAGTACATGGTAACGGGTAGTTCTTCTCCGTCATATTCTACCATTTTTTTCATGGAATAATTGATCTCTTTTCCTTCAAAAGCAAATACATTGGCGCGACTTTTTACAAGGATGTCATCATCCGGCTTCTTCAAACGAATATAAATTGTTTTTTCACCCACCGGAGCTGTTATGTTTTTTACGATGCGGAAGTTGACCGCAAATTGTTCCATTTGCTTTATCTTTTTCACTTCTTTGCCCCTCCCGTTGATCGGAGTAACCGTAATGCCTGTAGCATCCAACCTGCTGGCCAGTGTTACACGCTCTGTTTGTTTTTCCAGTTCCTTTGTCAACTGGGCAGCACTGCTTGAAGCTTGTTGATATCTTCTTACCGCTTGTTCTTTTTCCTTTGTCAGTTGCTGGTTGGCTTGGTTGAGGGAGTCAATCTGTATAACGTAATTGCGCATTATCTTGCGTAGCGTTTCCAGTTCTTTCTTTAGTTCGCTTATTCGGCGGGCATTGGTTGTTTTCACTGTGCGTAACTCTTCCATCAAGCGTTGCACTTTGGCCTGTTCTGTAGACAATAGCGCCAACAGTGAGTCATTATTTACACTGAACTTATAGCCTTCGTATTGAAGCGAGAGCTCATTGAATTCATCTTCCAATGATTCTTTTTCCAGATCGAACGTCTGAACCAGGTCCGACATCTGCTGCTTTTGGTGATATATATAATACGCCGCTCCACCTATTACTAGCAACAATACAATGATAGCTACAATAAGCAGTGATAGTTTATTTATGTCTTTATTCTCTTTCTTTTCCGAATCCATACGGTTTATCAACTAATGAACGTGCAAAGGTAGTGTTAAATTATATTCAATAGGAACTATTAACTCACATTTTACACATTTTAAAACCGTCTTAACATATCTATTGTTCATTTGCAATAATATAATTTCACTCTTTTTCCGCTTCGGAATATTATTATTAACTTTGTGCCACTCAAATAAACACAAAAACTTCATGCACGAGAAAATAATTATTCTTGACTTCGGATCGCAAACGACTCAGTTAATTGGCCGCAGGGTCAGAGAGTTAAATATGTATTGCGAAATAGTCCCATACAACAAGTTCCCTCATGAGGCAACAGATGTAAAAGGTGTTATTCTTTCCGGTAGCCCTTATTCTGTTTATGATGCTCAGGCATTTAAAACAGAACTGGGCGGAATTCGTGGCAAATACCCGGTATTAGGTATCTGTTACGGAGCCCAATATCTGGCTTATACTTCCGGAGGCAATGTAGAGTCGGCAGACTCTCGCGAATACGGAAGGGCAAATCTCAGTTACATTAATAATGATGATCCCTTGCTGAAGGGCGTTCATACAGGGTCACAAGTATGGATGTCTCATGGCGATACGATTACTCAGCTTCCATCTTCTTTCCGGATCATAGCCAGCACTGGTGATGTAGAAGCAGCCGCTTATCGCGTAGACGGGGAGAAGACCTGGGGAGTACAATTCCACCCGGAAGTGTATCACACAACAGATGGTACCCAGTTGTTAAATAATTTCCTTGACATCTGCGGACGTAAAAAAGACTGGACGCCGGCTTCCTTTATCGAGTCTACAGTTGCCGATCTGAAAGAACAACTGAAAGACGACAAAGTGATTCTGGCCTTGTCAGGAGGTGTGGATTCTTCGGTTACAGCCGTATTGCTGAATAAGGCGATAGGAAAGAACCTTACCTGTATCTTTGTGGATCACGGATTGCTGCGGAAAAACGAATTCGAGAACGTCTTGAAAGATTATGAACATCTGGGCTTGAATGTTATAGGAGTAGACGCCAAAGAAAAATTCTATAAAGAATTAGCCGGTGTGACGGATCCGGAACAGAAACGTAAGATTATCGGCAAAGGCTTTATTGATGTATTCGACGAAGAAGCACATAAGCTGCAAGGTATTAAATGGCTTGGACAGGGGACTATCTACCCGGATGTTATAGAGTCATTGTCTATTACCGGCACAGTAATAAAGAGTCACCACAACGTAGGAGGCTTACCTGAAAAAATGAATCTGAAACTGGTAGAACCCTTACGCCTTCTCTTCAAAGATGAAGTGCGGAAAGTAGGAATGGAACTGGGTATGATGCCTCACCTTATCAAGCGTCATCCGTTCCCGGGCCCGGGTCTGGGAATCCGTATCATTAGTGATATTACACCAGAGAAAGTGCAGGTACTTCAGAATGCAGATGCTATTTTCATATCACTGCTCCGCGAGTGGGGATTATACGATAAGGTATGGCAGGCTGCCGCAATTTTACTCCCGATCCGCTCGGTAGGAGTAATGGGCGACGAACGCACATATGAAAACACAGTAGCTCTCCGGGCAGTAACCTCTACTGATGCCATGACGGCCGACTGGGCACAATTACCTTACGACTTCCTGGCAAAAGTATCAAACGAAATAATCAACAAAGTAAAAGGTGTAAACCGCGTAGTATACGACATAAGCTCAAAACCCCCAGCAACGATTGAGTGGGAGTAATTTTATACAGGCACGGATTTCTTTGGGATCCGTGCCTGATTTTTTAGAATTTCTTTTTCATGGTGTAAACTTCCAGAGAGGCTTTGCCTTCGATGGCCTTGGCGAATTCTTGGAAATGGGCACTTTCGTTGTGGGCTTTAATAGCAGCCTGTGATTTCCAAACTTCAACAAATGTGAATTTTTGCGGATTGTCGACGTGCTGGTGCAAAACATACGAGACACATCCCGGTTCCTGACGAGTACCTTTTACCACAGCATCAAAAACTTTTATCATCTGATCCTGGTATTCAGGGTCAATTGTTACATGTGCTACTATTACCAATTCTTCCGGATTGGAATTGCTTTGGGCAGATGAATTGCAAGAAGCAAAAGAAATGGTAGAGCAAAGAGCGAGGAGTAAAAAGCTGCAAAGAATAATCTTTTTCATGACTAATTGTTTTGAATTAATACTCATTTAATATGTGAAATGTCTGACAGGATACCAAGGCTGCAGTCTCGGTACGTAGGCGGCTTTCTCCTAGAGAAACGGGTTCAAATCCGTGACTTATGGCGGCTTGTATTTCTTCGGGGCTGAAGTCTCCTTCCGGTCCTATTAGCAGTAAGGCATTTTCGCCCGGCAGATATGTATGTTTCAATGTTTTTTTCTCTCCTTCTGCACAATGGGCTATGAACTTACGTCCTTCAAAAGGCTGGCTGATAAATGTCCGGAAGTCGGTTATGCCGTTTAATTCAGGCAGTATCGCTTTTTGAGATTGCTTCATGGCGCTGATTAGGATCTTCTCCAGACGGGCTGCTTTTATCTCGCGTCTTTCCGAGAAGCGGCAGTTCAGGAACGTAATAGCATCTATTCCTATCTCTGTTGCTTTCTCGCAGAACCACTCCATCCTGTCTATGTTTTTGGTAGGGGCTACTGCTATGTGTAGGCGAAAATGCCAGGAGGGAGGTTGTTGCCATTGCTCAGTTACCGTTACTGTACAATGCTTGGGGTTGGATTGCGAAATGATGGCTTTGTAAAAATACCCTTTCCCATCGGTCAGCAATACTTCGCTTCCTTCGGCTAGTCTGAGGACGCGAAGGGCATGCCTGGCTTCTTCTTCGGGAAGCTCGGGATGTGTGCTGATATCCGGTGTGTAAAATATTTGCATCATTGTTTAACCCATAATCATACCAACAATCGTAGCAGACATAATAGAGACCAATGCTCCGCCAATCATGGCAGGGAAACCAAAACGAGTGATCATGCCCCGTTTTTCGGGGGCCAAAACACTGATTCCGCCTATTAAAATACCAATGGATGATATATTGGCAAATCCGCATAAAATGTATGTAGACATCAGCATGGACTTCTGATAGATAAACAAACCTGCATTTTTCCATTCTTCCATTTGGGCATATGCCACGAATTCATTCAGAATTGTTTTCTGTCCCAAAAGCGAGCCTACGAGCATGATGTCGTCTGTTGGAACACCAATCAACCACATGAAAGGAGACAGAAGTGTTCCAACGATAAACTCAAAGGTAAACCCTTCCGACTTGCCGTTAGTGAAATCTCTTACCCACTCGTTTATACCGGTATAGCGGCCTATGAAGTCGGAGGATATATAATTGACCAAGGCAACCAAAGCGATGAATACCAGTAGCATGGCGGCTATATTAACCATCAGCTTCACACCGGTAGAAGTACCTGCAGCCAAGGCGTCAAGTGCATTCGATTTGCCGCCCACATGCTCCATCTGGATCATGGTGTCGGTAACTGTTTCAGTCTGTGGGCAAAGCATTTTGGCTATAACAATGGCACCCGGAGCTGCCATTACAGAAGCCGAAAGAAGGTGCTTGGCGAACAATACCTGAGACGCCGGATCACCGCCTCCCAGCATAGCTACATAAGCTCCCATTACAGAACCGGCGATAGTTCCCATTCCGGAAACCAGTACCAGGAATATTTCCGAGCGATTCATGGCTGGCAGGTAGTTTTTGATAAGCACCGGAGATTCGGTCATTCCCATAAAGATATTGCCGGCAGCTACCAATCCCTCTGAACCGGATATGTTCATGAAACGTCTGAGTACCCAGGAAAAGGCCCCTACGATGCGTTGGATAATCCCCCAGTGGTAGAACAGGGAAACGATAGCCGAGAAGAAAATAACGATAGGTAGCGAATGGAGCAGAAAACTAAAACCTTGGGTTTTGTCGGCATAAGGGCCTAATAGGAAGGCTATTCCGGCATGTGTAAAGTCCATTAGTTTGACAAATGCCTTGCCGACCCATTCAAACAACAATCCCACAAAAGGAATATATAATATAGACAGTGCCAGGATCAATTGTAGAAGTAAGCCTCCGCCTACCAGTTTCCAGTCGATGCGTTTCCTGTTATAACTCATTAGATAGCATACAGCTACAATAGATATCATCCCCAATAAACCACGTAAAAGCGAGGTGATATTAAATCCCATAGGTTCGATCATGTGTTATTCTCCTTTGTTTTCCCGACGATGTAGTTCGTCTTTGTATATTTTGGCATATTCGTAATTTTCATTGGCTATGGCTTCTTCCAGTTTGCTTTTAAGTTCCTCGTCGTCCAGTAGGGTGAGCCATTTTCGGAATTGGTTTTCGTCTTTCATTTCTTCGGGCTCCAGAGCATAAGCTGATTCGTCTTCATCCTCCCTGTCGTCAAAAAGTGAGGTGTCTTCCAGCATAACGCTACATTCCTGCATAATCGCTTCTGTGGTATAAATGTTGCATTGTACGCGAAGTGCAATAGCTATGGCGTCTGAAGTACGTGAATCGAGCTTCACCTGATGTATACCATCATTGAAAAGCAACTCAGAATAAAATACCCCTTCTTCAAATTTATAAATAAATACCTCCTGCAAGCGGATGGAGAACGATTTGAAGAATGCGGAAAACAAATCGTGAGTCAACGGACGCGGAGGCGTAATGTGCTCCAGTGCAATAGCAATAGATTGTGCTTCAGCTGTTCCAACGATAATCGGGATGCGGCGCTGTCCTGCTTCCTCTGCCAGAATCAGAGCATAGGCTCCGGATTGTATCTGGCTGTTTGTTAATCCCTGAACTCTTAATTTTACTCTTGTATTCAAATTCACACTATTTACGTACTGCATACAAAAGTAATATATTTTGTGTTTACATTCATTGTTCTGATGCTGAAAAAAGAATCGCGCCACATATGTGGAGTGATCAAACTACATATGTGTTTTGATCGTTCTACATATGTGTTTCGATCGTTTGACATATGTGGCGCGATTCTTTTTCTAAATAAATTGCTATATTGCAATATCTTATATAAATGAAAAACTACAATATAATGCAGCAATTAAATGATATCCTTTCGTTAATAGACTCTTATTTTGGTGGTTCTCAGTGGTTTGTTTTTCTGTTGTTGGGGACAGGTTTTTTCTTTACGTTTTATCTTAAATTTCCGCAGATTCGCTTTTTTCGCCATGCTATACGTGTTCTTAGCGGAAAGTATGACAAAGAACATCACATAGGCGATACCTCACACTTTCAGGCGCTTTCTACGGCCTTGTCCGGTACGGTAGGAACCGGTAATATTGCGGGTGTGGCATTGGCTATTCATCTGGGTGGGCCATCGGCTTTGTTCTGGATGCTGATGACTGCTTTTGCGGGGATGACAACCAAGTTGGTAGAGGTAACACTATCTCATAAATACAGGGAGCAAACGGAGGACGGAACTATCTCCGGAGGTCCGATGTATTATATGAAAAATCGCCTGAATATGCGTTGGCTGGCAGCTATATTTGCCGTCGCTACTATTTTTTCATCCTTTGGCACCGGTAGCCTGCCGCAAATCAACAGTATATCCAATGCCATGTTTGCTACTTTCGGGATCAAACATTATGCTACGGGAGCAGTTCTGGCCTTTCTTCTGGCCTTAATTGTTATTGGTGGGATCAAGCGCATCGCTAAAGTGTCTGAAAGGCTGGTTCCTTTTATGGCTGTCGTCTATGTGTTGGGGGCAATAAGCGTATTGGCTTATAATTATCAGCATATTATACCTTCTTTTATTTCTATATTTTCCAATGTGTTTAGCGGGACGGCTGCTATGGGAGGTTTTCTGGGGGCTACGGTAGTGCTGGCTTTCAACAGAGGGGTAAACAGAGGATTGTTTTCCAATGAAGCCGGACAGGGCTCGGCGCCGATAGCGCATGCTGCAGCCAGAACCGAAGAGCCGGTATCCGAAGGTATGGTTGCCTTGCTTGAGCCATTTATCGATACGATTATCATATGTTTGCTAACTGGTTTGGTTATCCTTTCTTCGGGTGCCTGGGTTGAAAAAACAGAGAATCAGTTTCAGCAAGCCGACCTGATTGTACTGTCCGGTGTTTATCAAGAGAGCGATCCCGTTCAGCAAGCTGCTGTATCCGATTTTATACAGGGAAAGAAGAATATACCTCTTTATTCGGGCAGTTTGTCTGTAAGGGATGGACTGTTAGACGGAAATACGGTTACTTTGATCCATGCACGTTCTTTTGCCGAGGAAGTGAAGGTGAGAAACAATGACGAGTTTTATACCGGAGAGATCCTTGTCAGGAACGGACGGATCGACCTTTCTTCCGGAGTCGGTAGCCAGTTCTTTATTACCGGAAAATCCCTTACTCACTCAGCACCGCTCTCGACTGAAGCCTTTAAAAAGGGCTTTTTAGGTGATTGGGGAAAATACATTATCCCCTTATCGCTATTGCTGTTTGCTTTTACTACTACTGTGGCCTGGTCGTACTATGGCGACAGGGCTGTAACGTATTTGTGGGGGAGTAAATATGTGCGTTTGTTCCATATTATATATGTCGCCACTTATTTTCTGGCTTCCTTTACCGATACTACGATTGTATGGGCGTTCTCGGGTGTGACTATTGCTTTAATGACATTGCCCAACCTGATCGGTATCTTACTGCTTCATAAAGAAGTGAAAGCATCTATCAATGAATATTGGGCAAAAGTTAAAAGGAAGTAAATTTTTTGTTTAAATTTGCGTTTTTTGTAAGTAGAAAGTGTTTTTATATATATTGCCATTATTAATTAATATTCACCAATGACCGGAAAAAAAGAACATCTGACCAGGATAGTTGTGCTAGGCTATGTCTCTTTGATAATTATAGCTGCTTGTGCTGTACTATATATCTTTAACCTGGTATCGAAAATAGCCGGAGAAAAAAACCTGGATAATGATGCCAGGGAGAAAGTGTACCTGATAGCTAATGTTTTGTCTTTGCTTTATGAGGGTGAAACCTATACTCAGTTTTCGGCAAATGCCGATGAAGAGTACGAGTTGTTTAACGCAACAATGGATAAGGTGACCCGTCAGATGGAAACCTTGCGTATATCTGTAGACTCGACCAACTGGGGGAAGATAGACACGATTGATATCCTGCTAGGCAGAAAGCGTGAAAATACCCGGCTGATGCTAACAACTATGCGCGAGATGCAAGGCATTTATGAAAAAAGTATCGCAAAAGAACTATCTATCTCGCGAGAGCTGAAGAAGCAGATCGAAATCCAGCAACGGGAAGAAAATAAAAAGGATACAGTACTTGTACAGCGTGAGAAGAAAGGCTTTTTCAAACGTTTGGCAGAGGCCTTTGTACCTATAAAGGCTGATACTGCTATCCATGTAAATACCACCAATCATGTGATGATTGATTCTTTAGCCTTTGATTATGACCCTTCGGAGGAGATAACAACTGTATTGCTCCGGGTGCAGCGTGATATCGCATTAGAGCGTGCGAACTTGACAAAACTATTGACAGACAGAACGAATGAGTTACGAAGAGATAATAGTGTTATAGCCAACGAGGTTAATCGTGTACTTGTAGCCATAGAAGAAGAAGAGGTGCTCAATTCGTATGCGGAAGAGCAAACAAAGCAGGATATGATTCATCAGGCTTCTAAGCATTTGGCTATCATTGCTGTAATAGCGATTTTCTTTATCTTGCTATTCCTCTTTTTAACGATTCGCGATATCTCTAAAAGCCGTTATTACCGGAGGCAGTTGGAAGAAGCCAACAAGTATGCACAAGATCTGTTGGTGAGTAGAGAAAGGATGATGCTTACCATCACCCATGATATACGTGCCCCGCTTTCATCTATTATAGGATATATAGACTTGTTGAAAAATAAAGAATCGAAAGAAGGGCAAAAAGAGTATCTGGATAATATGAATGTTTCGGCCAGTCATATTCTGTCGTTGGTGAATGATTTGCTTGATTTCCATCGATTGGAATCCGGACAGATGGATATACACCCGAAGCCATTCCACGTCCCGGCTTTGTTCAACGAGATCTATACCGGATTTAAGCCTTTGGCTCAGGCAAAGAACCTGAAGTTCAATATGGCCTTGGAGGATAAAAACGATTCACAAGCATATATGGGGGATACGGTACGTATCCGGCAGGTAATTGGCAATTTACTTTCCAATGCCATCAAGTTTACTCCCAAAGGAAATGTATTGATGAGTGTTTCTGTTATTCCTGATACCCCTCAGCAAGCCCTTTTGCGCGTGATGGTTAAAGACGAAGGGCCCGGAATAGCCGAAGCGGAGCAGAAGAAGATATTTGAAGAGTTCACCCGTTTGGCCGGAGCAGAAAAAGCAGAAGGTTTTGGTTTGGGATTGTCGATAACCGGAAAACTGGTTTCTTTAATGAAAGGAAATCTTTCGTTGAACAGCACTCTGGGCAAAGGTTCCGAGTTTACGGTGATACTTCCCTTGCCTTTATCAGACGAGGCAGTAGTATCAGCAAAACAGGCAGTGGAGGATGTAAAGCTGCTTTCCGACCGGAAAATAAACTGTTTGCTGGTAGATGATGATACGGCGCAAATAAAACTGACGGAAGAGTTGTTGAAGCGAAATCAGGTGAATGTGATAGCTGTTACCAATCCGCATATGGTATTGGATTTACTTGCTACAGCTTCTTTCGATATTATACTGACGGATATCCAGATGCCGGGACTGGATGGATACGGTTTATTGGAGAAAATCCGCAATTCTGCTCTGCCGGGTGCTGATACCATCCCGGTGGTAGCTCTTTCAGCCAGTGTAGCAGAAACAAAGGAGCATTACAGAGAAGTAGGTTTTACCGGATTCCTGAATAAACCTTTTACGGCAAATGAACTGATCCAGTTGCTAAATGAGATATTATCTGTTCAGCTTAACCCGATAAATATATCCTCCTTATTGTCTTTTGCCGAGGAAGATAAAGAGGCTTCCAAAGATATTTTGAAAACCTTCTCCGAAGAAACAAAAAAGAATATCTCCTTGCTTGAAGAAGCCTTAAGCAAAAAAGATATGGTACAGGCGGCCAAGGTTGCTCATAAAATGATTCCTTTATTGAAGATGATGGAAGTAAATACGCTTGTTGACAAACTCAAGGAATTAGAGGCCAATCGCCTGCCCAAGAAAAAATGGGAACAAACAATTAAAAGTGTGATTAAAGAGTCTTCAGACATCGCAATCCAGGTTGAAAATCTGATCAGCTGAGGATGTGAATTGTGGAAAAATTCCCCAACTGGGGTGGGATTCCACACTAAAACACAAATAAAAAATGCAGAGATAATTTTTCTGCATTTTTTATTTATAGCTGATAGATAGCTGATTAAGTCTATTTTCCTTTACGTTTTATTTTTTGGCACGGTATTAGCTATTATATAAGTATATTATTGATAATGGCATTTCTACATTTAACCTTTTTAAGAGTAATCATCATTGAATAACGAATGTATTTGAATTCGTAGGGGAAGGCTGTCTCTGTGTTGAGGTGGCCTTTTTTTTATTTTCTTATTTATATGGCGGACCATAGGCAGCACATGCCCTGTAGTCGGCTCCTTCAAGGTCGGCTCCGAAAGCATTCCAAGCGGATGGGCGGAAAATATCAGCTTCATCTACATTGTGCATGCAAACCGGAATGGATAGAATAGATGCTAGGGAGATCAGGTCGGCGCCAATGTGCCCGTAACTAATGGCTCCATGATTGGCTCCCCAATAATTCATAACAGAATATACATCTTTGAAACGTCCTGTTCCGGTGGTTCTCGGCACAAAGAATGTAGAAGGCCATGTCTTGTCTGTACGCTTGTTTATCACCTCAAATACATGTTCGGGGAATGTAGCGGTCCAGCCTTCAGCTATCTGAAGTACGGGGCCTAATCCTTTCACCATATTCAGGCGGCTCATCGTAATAGGCATGCCGGCTTTTGTAAGGAAATGAGAAGAATAGCCTCCTCCCCGGAAGTATTCCAGTGAAGCGGGATACCAGGTGGTTGCATTCAACATGTTGTCTACTTCCTCTTCTTTTATCTCCCAGAATGGCTTGATAACCGGTTGGCCGTCTTTTGTTTGCTGGCCGGTACCATCTAATGTGCAGGCACCGGAGTTGATCAGGTGGATAGCACCGTTGGCAAGCATTCCGTCTGGTTTCCATCCGCTTACGCGTTCAATGGCTTCCGGGCTCCAATAGGTTCGTACGTCTGCAAATATTTGTGAAGTGTTGGTCAATAGCTTACCGAATAGCATCGACAGGCCATTCAGATGGTCGTTTTCTGTTGCTACAACAAATGGTTCACGTATGCCGTTCCAGTCGAAAGAGGAGTTTAGGATCGCTTCAGAAAAATCTCCGTTAGGCATGAAGTCCGTCCATTGCCTTTGGCCTTGGAAACCACTGGCTATGGCATTATGACCCATAGATTCTTCTTCAAAGCCCATTTCTTTTAACTGGCTATTTCCTATCATCAGGTCTTTGATAATGAGAGTCATTTTAACGACAAACTCCCAGTCTTTATCTTTCTGTTCGCGAGACTTTTTATAGGTTTCCGAGTTGAAGTCTTCTCCTTCTTTCGGCATGCAGTGTTTCTTTGTCCAAGCCAGGGCTTTTTCGTATTCTTCCTGGCTGTAGATGTTCTGCTGAACGCGACGGATGATTTCCGCACTATCCACATATTCGGCACGCATTCCCAGATACTCTTGCAGCAGGTCGGCATTTACGATTGAACCGGCGATGCCCATCGAAACCGTACCGATGGCCAGATAGGATTTGCCACGCATCAAGGCTACAGCCAGCCCGGCTTTGGCAAAGCGGAGTAGTTTCTCCTTTACATCCTCAGGAATGGATGGGTCGCTCACATCCTGTACGTCGCGTCCATAAATGCCAAAGGCTGGGAGCCCTTTTTGTGTATGGGCTGCTAAAGCGGCTGCCAGGTAAACAGCTCCGGGTCGCTCTGTTCCGTTGAATCCCCATATTGCTTTGGGTATGTGAGGGTTCATATCTATTGTTTCCGAACCGTAGCACCAGCAGGGGGTTACAGAAAGCGAGACACCTACGCCTGCTTTTTCAAACTTCTCTGCGCAATTGGCTGCTTCTTTTACACCACCTATACAGGTGTCGGCTATAACGCACTCAACAGCCGATCCATCGGGGTAGCGAAGTGTTTCGCTATACAACTGGGCAACGCGTTTTGCCAGCCCCATCGTCATATCTTCTAAAGATTCGCGTACGCCGCGCCGACGCCCGTCAATGACCGGACGAATACCGATTTTGGGAAATGAATGTTTCATGGCAGATTTATTTTATATTATTAGATGTGTTTTTTCTCCATATAGATACTATATAGTACAACCAGCAGAAAACAGGCCAGCGGTACAATGTAGGAGGTGCTGATGCTGCCGGAAGCATCGGATACAACGCCTTGTATAGCGGTGATAACAGCTCCTCCCAGAATAGCCATAATCTGTCCGGAACCTCCAATCTTAGTATCTTCCCCCAAACCTGTTATTGTTAATCCGTAGATAGTGGGGAACATTAAAGACATAAAGAAGGAAACCATCACCAAGCTGATCACTCCGGCATAGCCGCTCAGCCCAATGGCCAAAGCGCAGCAAACAGCCGCCATAATAGCCGCAAACAGTAATAGGCGGATCGGGCGGAAGTACTTCATCAGAGCTGTAAAGATAAAGCGGGCGCCAATAAATACGATCAACGATAGTATGTAGAAATTAGAAGCTGTTTCTTCATTGACAGACAACTCTCTCATGGCATAGCGGATGGTGAACGACCAAACGGTGATTTGAGCTCCTACATAGAAGAATTGAGCAAGAACTCCTGAAACATATTTTTTGTTGGATAATAAACGTTTTAATGTAGCTGCAAGATGCAGGGAAGAGTCGTCGTCCGAAGCTTTGGGCATCCGGGTGAAAACGATTAATAATAGGATGATTATTAGTACAAAGGCAACTCCAACATACGGTCCCATAACAGCATTTAATTCACCGGACTGAATGTTGTTCAGTTCTTCTGCGCTCATCTGCGCCCGTTCTGCTGCCGTATGAGTGGCTAATCCGGATAAAATGAAGAACTTACTCAGGATAACACCGGTTACCGATCCGATCGGATTGAACGACTGAGCCAGATTAAGCCGTCGGGTAGCTGTTTCTTCCGGCCCCATCAGGATAATATAAGGGTTGGCTGTTGTCTCCAAAACGGATAAGCCACCGGCTAAAATGTAGAGGGATATCAGAAAATGACTGTAAACCATCGTCTTGCTGCAAGGGTAAAACAGCAAAGCCCCTGTGATAAACATAATCAGCCCTACCACAACTCCGGTCTTATAAGTTGTTTTTTTAATTAAAATAGCAGCCGGAAGTGCCAGGCAGAAGTAAGCAAAATAAAAGGCAATTTGTATCCAGGATGTCTGGAAGTCCGTCATGCTCATGATCTTCTTAAAGGCAGCCAATAAGGTATCTGTCATATTATTAGCCAATCCCCAAGCAAAGAATAATGACGTAATTAAGATAAAAGGTAAAAGGAATTCCCTGGGTACTAAAGGCTTTTTTCCGGAAGAAGAGGTAGTGTTTGTTTTCATGTTTGTAGTATTAGATAGATATATTAATCAGCCCGGCTCATCACCAGCTTTCCGTGCTTGATACCTTTAATGGTTGTCAGACGGTCGGAAAGTTCGGTTAGCCGATGGGCTTCTCCTGTTACAGCTACGATGTGCATACAAAAGTTTATGTTGATGTAATATTGTGAAGAAGAAAGAATAACGTCTGTATACTGATATTGGATATCTGTTATTTTGGAAGCAATATCTTTTTTCTGCCGATCATATATCACAATGATAGTACCGGCAACGATATGATTACATTGCCACTTTTGCTCTGCCACGTTTTTCTCTACCAAAAAGCGGATGGCTTGCGAACGATTGGCAAACCCATTATCATTCACATACTGATCCAATGCCTCCAGTAGCTCGTTTTCCAATGATACTCCAAACCGTTTTAATGACATATTCCCTATAGTTTGATATACAAACTTAGATAAAAAAAAAGACTTTTCATACGCCGCCCCATAAAAACTATTTTGCAAACCTTGATCAACCCTGGTTCGTAGATATAGATATATCGATTGGTATATAGCTATTTATTCATTTATACGTATATTTTTCAGCGGTTCACCTAGGTGAGCTGTCTCGTCCACCTTTGTGAACTGATTAATAAATCGGTACAAAAACATAAAATAAATACAGGTAGAACAAGAAATGTGTATTACTCCACCTGGAAGAAAGAGGTGCCTCTGATGATTTCTCCGTCTGTTGTGATTCCTTCTACTGTGATTTGGTATTGGCCGGGGATATCTGAGGTGCTGAATGGGACAGAGATGGTGCTCTTTCCTTCAGTGGGTATTTCAGGCATCCAGAGGAGCGTGTGGCGATAGTCGGGGATACGGTTGTTTTTTACCTGGCTATCTGTGTATGAAGGAGCGTAGAAACGACGATGTGCCTGGGTGCCTTCATAGTCGAATGTTTGTGTTGTTTCTCCTACTTTCAGGCCGGGGTAGTTGAGGTTGTATGTCGTAAAGAAGATGAGTCCGTCGTAAAACTGTCCTCCGAAGACGAACTTTCCTCTGTAAACATCTATTTTACGGACTAAAAACGGGTCATAGCGAAAAATGGATTCGTGATCGGTTACCGGAACTCCGTCTACCAAAACCAGCGAGTTTCCGATGGTAAAGCCACTTCGCTCTTCGTTCAGGACGGATAGTAAACGCTGGTTGTTGATCTTCCGGAAGCGCAGGGTAGGGATGAACTCGATAATGACTTCTTCCATTGTTGTAAAGCGCGTGTATTCATCCAGAAGGTACGAACGGTCGGGCTTCCACTGGAAATGAGCATACGTGGTGTCTGTTTTGCTTAAGGAGTCGGCTGTATAGGTGTATAATACTTGTAACCCCATGCTGCGATCCATCAGTTGCTCTCCCCATGCCGGATTAAGCGTTAACAGAGGGAGTTGCTTCTCACTATGCGCGGCAAACGGAGAGGTTATATCTACCCGGTACTGATTGTTTGAAGCAGAGTAGGTGGCTGTCGCCAACTCGTGCATCCCTTGAATATGTGTTGTATAAAACAGCACATCCTCTTTCTGTATTTGTCCGCCAAAGAGTCTTACCTGATCACCTGTAAAGCCTAACAGAGGGGATACGGATTCGTTTGTACCCAACGTTTCGGTGGATATGTTGATCAGTTTGCCTTTCACTATGTGCCCTTCATATTCGGGGATAAATTCCGTTTTAAGGGGTAGCCTTGGTTTGTCGGACAGTTGGTTATGCCATTGGTTTATATTGATAGCGTTTGTGGTCGGAAGCATGTCAGCTCCGGCTACGGATACAGACAGGGAATGTACATTATCAGGCAAACCCTGTATGCGAAATTCGCTTTGCGAACGTAAAGAGAGCGTCTGCCTTTCGGTTGTGATAGATAGGTTGTTGTCTAAGACAGACGGACTTGTAGCTTGCAAAGTTGAATCTGTCCGAATTGTCTCATCTGTTTTGAATGTATTGATAATTCCTATCAGTTTTTGGAAAAACACCTCTTCTCCTTCATTCTGCATATAGCGGGTATAGGCTGTCAGGCGGTAATAGCCGGTAGGCAGGTTGGCGGGTAAGTCCATCCATCCCTGAGCCGTTCCGTTAGTAATATCCAGTTTTATTTGCACTTGGGCAGAATGCTCGTCCAGCAGTTCTATATATCCTATCTTGCTGAAGGAAGAAGGTTTGCCAGTCGCATCCGTCAGATAGAGTTTTAGCCATAATGACTCGCCTGCCAGATAATGCTGTTTGTCTGTTTGCACATAAACACGTTCCCTGAAATCACCATGACCGGCAGCTAGGCGTTGAAGGCATAAAACCAATAGAGCGAGTATATAGATATAATGTCTTGTTTTCATATGCATTAATAATGATTGTTGGGCCAGAAATCCGGTTTGTTTTTAGTTCCTCTTGTGGTGCAATCCACACATCTCCTGGGTGCATATGTTACATGCGACGGGGGCATGTATTCATAATACGCATATACCGGAGGAGCAAATTCAGGATCATCTGTCACCAAATTCGAACATGAACGGTAAGGAGACTCGTATAAGCCATAGTTCTCAGGCACAAAAAGATCTTTTTGCACAGTAGTAGAAACCTCGATATATCCAATAACCGGGAGTTCCGGATTGTTTATACATTCTATATTTCCCTTCATTTCGGATGGTACCGGAGAAAAGATGCTTCCGGTCTGTTCTACGTTTTTCTGCAAATTAGAGAAATAATCATATGCTTCTTTTCTCAGTATGTTTTGCTTTACCTTAATATAGTATAGAACAGACAACTTCTCGTTGTCACTAGGGATTTCCACCAGTCTTTTCTGATAGACAATGTTGTCGGATAGCTTCTCTGTAGTGGCGAGTATTAAAATTCTGGATCTGTTTTTTCCCCAGCAATAATAGGTGTTGTTGGAGTTTGATAAAGAAAAATAATTGGGAGGACCATTTTCTACATAACCTGCGTTTGCAAACAACTCGGCTTTGATTTCCCAGTTTTCTTCATACGACCAACGGTAGTATCGCGACTGATTGAGTGGGTCATGCGTATTTACACACATAAAGACTGGCTCTCCTTGGCCTTTCTTTGTAGGAGCGATACTATCTATCTCCGGGGTGATAAGAGGAGCCAGGAATGACGACTGATACTCGTTCCCCTTTAAGGAAATGCGGAGGCGATACCGGGTGTTTGTGTCCAAGGCTCCGGTCGCTATCGTATAGGTACCTTTTCCTTCATGCACTCCATCAAAGCGTTTGCCGTTCTCCGCTTCCACATATAGTTGGGCGTTTTCGATACCTTCGTTGCCTGTCAGGTATTCCGATAATCCTACGCTGTGGCTTAGCAATATGGTGGATACACTGTCTGTTATAGCGCCGTCTACAATTAAAAGGTCGCTAACCTCTTCTATCCCTTCCGGTGTAAATTCGGTAATACATCCTGAGAACGAAAATGTAAGTGAGGCCGCTGCAGCAACGGCAATACATCGTACGGTATGGAATATATAGTTTGTGTTCATATCAGAATTTAATATTATATGAAATAAAAGGAATAGGTACACCGAAGATAGCCAGTTTATACCCCTTCATCATGCCATTCTCGGATACATAGTATACAGAATAAGCATTCTTTCTTCCGGTGAGGTTATACACGCCGAACGAGATAGTGCTATGCGTCAGCAAGGTCAGGTGATGGCTCGGCTCAATGTTGAAAGAAGCGTCCATGCGGAAGAAGTCCGGTATTCTATATTTGTTACGGTCTGAGAAGTAGACAAATTCTCCTCCTGCGTAATTGTACTTGGAAACCGGGAGGGTAATCGGACGCCCTGTACTGTAATCACAATTCAATGAGAAACTGAAACGGTGTGTGAATTTATAATTACCCACAAATTTAACATCGTGAGGTTTATCGTAATCTGCCGGATACCAGTCTCCTTTATTTACCGGATTACTGATCTTAGAGTCATTCTGGCGAAGCTCTGTGTGTGAATAAGTATAGCTTATCCAGCCGTTCAACTTGCCTTGTGTTTTTTTAACCATGAATTCAACTCCGTAAGCCCGTCCTTCCGTGTTCAGAACATCGGTTTCTATATGATGATTCATCAATAGTTCCGCACCGTTCCGGTAGTCCAGGTAGTCGTCCATCGTTTTATAATACGTTTCTATAGAAGCTTCGATTGTGTTATTGGCAAAATTCTTGTAGAAGCCAATGGCGAACTGCGAACCTGTCTGAGGCTTGATATTTACATCACTCAGCTTCCAGGTATCGGTAGGCGACATAATGGTGGTGTTGGATAACTTATGTATGTTTTGCCTCATGGTGTTATAACCTGCCTTTATGGAGAATCCGTCTTTAAATTCATAGCGGGCAGATAGCCTGAACTCCGGCCCATGATAGGTCTTAAAGACACCTTTGCCTGCTGTTGCCGTGTCTACAATAGTAGTCAGCGATGGTAGATAATTGCTTGAATATTGATTATACGTTCTGGGGCCTAATGCGTTAAACATGGAATAGCGTATACCGGCATTGATGGAAAGACTGGGCGTGATGTCCCAACGATCTCCCACATAGACAGCCGATTCGATAGCTTTTTCCTTTTGCATCCGGTCTTCAATTACCAGGGATTCGGAACTTGTCGGTAAATATGTGCCGGGGTTCAGCTCGTAATACATACTGTTGGCTCCAAAGTCCAGCGTATGTTTATCATTGATGTACCAGGTAAGGTCGGCCTTCCCGTAATATTGGTTGATCCCAAAATCCAGGGAGTAGGCGTTTACCGGGTTGTCGGTGTTTTTAGTCGTATAGTCGTAATGGTCATACCCGCCGGTTATGGTGCTGGTTAATTTGGGGTTGAAGATGTGGCGCCATTTGGCGGAAGCATTCGCATTCCGGTAGGTATAGCGCTCTTCTGCATCAAATTTGAAGCGGTCGTGGCTATAATAACCATTTACGTACAAGTTGTTGTATTCGTTGAATTTGTGGTTGATCGTAGCATTGAGGTCATAAAAGCCGGCGCTTCCGTCTTTATAGCCGCTTTTTTCCGGCAGGCGTTTCAGTATCCAGTCCGAATAAGTAGTACGTCCCCCTACGATAAAGGAAGTTTTTTCGCTGAAGATAGGCCCTTCCAGCGTGAGACGGCTGGTTAATAAACCGATACTGGCCGATCCTTTGAATTCTTTTTTGTTTCCTTCGCGTGTTGTGATGTCCAATACAGAAGAAATGCGTCCGCCGTATTTGGCAGGGATACTACTTTTATATAGCTCCATATCTTTTACCAGATCCGGATTGAAGGCTGAGAAGAAGCCAAACAGGTGGGTCGGGTTGTATATTGTTCCGTCATTGAATAAGATCAGGTTCTGGTCGGTAGAACCTCCGCGAACGTTGAACCCGCTGGAAGCCTCACCTACGGCTTTTACACCCGGTAGAGACAATACGGCGCGTATGATGTCTACCTCTCCAAAGGCTGTCGGGATATTTTTAATGTCACGTATCTTCAGGCGTTCCACTCCCATGGTGGTACTTCTTACGTTCTCTATTTTTTCCGAAGAAATTGTTACTTCTCTCAAGGCGTAAATTTCTTCTTCCAGTTCTATATCCAGCTTTCCTTCCGAATGGACAACGATTTGGCGGCGTGTATCTTTTAGTCCCAATCCGCGAATATTCAGATCGTGTCGCCCGGCAGGCAACTGAATGGTATAATATCCATAGGCATCAGAGGTGGTGGCTATCATGGGCTCGTTGATGTATAAGGCAGCACCTACCACGGGTTCTCCGGTTTTAAAGTCGGTAACCGTACCTCTCAGGCTCACTCTTCTGGTGGAGCTTAGTGTCGGATCTCCAATCTCGTACACTTTACTTTCAGAGGAGGCCTTCTGGTCTCGTCTGCTTAGCGACAACAGAAGCCCGGAGGTATCATACGCATCTCCGCTTCTTTTTTCGTGAAAATAGTCTTCCGGTAAGGCCGTTATTAGTTCTACATTATCTGTAATAAACAGATGATTCCGGTATTGTGAAACCTTCAGGCTTGAACCCTGCAAAGCTTCGCGGATAACCTCTACAGGCTCTGCAGCGGTGGCATGTACGGTTATAAATAAGGAATCGGTATCTTCCGGCAGACAGAATATCTTGTATGTCGTTTGTTGTTCGATGGCATCGAATAACTCGGGAATGGGCCTGTTTTCAATCTGTACATTTACGGTCTGCTGGGCAAATGTAACAAAGGGTAACAGTAACAATAAAGCTAAAAAGAGGTGCTTTTTCATCATCTGGTAAGTATTTGGTATTGCTGGGCAACGGCTACTATGGCTTCTTCCGGAGATTTGCGGAAATTAAGTTTCTGCTGCTTGATATATTGATTTAATTCTTTCTTTTTTGATTTGAATAATTTCAGAACAGAAGATTTATTGTTTACCTGGTGGTAAACGCCGTCTTTATAGATGTAGAACCTGGTTTTTCCGATGAAAGAAAACTCTACTGCCATATCTTTTGTGGCCGAATTCAGAAAGAATGTTTCCCTTCTTACTACTTTGTGTTCTCCATCATGCAGTCTGATATAATACCCTTTGGGTAGCATTTCTTTGTCTTTCGGCAGATAGAATATGTAGTTGGAACCTATAAGGGCATAATCAATCCGGTTCGCCGGAAGCAGAATGTTGAAGCGCTTGTCGGGTGAACAAATGACCAACTCCTCCAAATGCTGGTTTAAGCGTAACATGACGTTAGGGTAGAACTGTCCGTCAAACGACAAGGAGCCTTCCTGGTATTCGCTTGTTTTCCAATAGGGATGATTGAGTATATAGGTAGGATATTTGGGTTCTTCCTTTCCTGTGTAAATGATGGATTGAACACTGGCTGTATTGATGTAAGATTTTATGTCTTGGGCATTTATTTGCCAGCTAACCAGTATGCAAAATAGAAGAATAAGGTGTCGTTTCATTATGGTATTTCGTATTTTGTGCCTAAATATACAAACTTATAGGAATGAAACAACACTTTATGGCACTAGAGTTGTATTTTCTAGTTTACTAGCCATATTGTAACTTTCTAAAAAATGGTTCCTCGTTCCTCTCAAAAGCTATAAAATCCATTTTTTGAGGAACCAAAAGGAACCGGTGAAGACCTGTCAGGGACGGATATTTTTATTCAGGAAACGTAGAATGTCTTCTTTGTCTACTTTTCTCCGCTGTGCATAATCGGCTACTTGTTCATCGTCTATCGTGCCGATCATGAAATAGGCGGATTCCAGATGGGCAAAGTAGAGCCCGCTAACGGATGCCGTGGGGTGCATGGCGCCGTTTTCAGTCAGGCTGACACCGATTTGGGAAAACGAAAGTAGTTCGTCTAAGGCTACGTTTAACAACTGGTCGGGAAGGGAAGGGTAGCCTATGGCGGGGCGTATGCCCTGGTATTTCACCCGGAACAGGTCGGATATACTCAGAGACTCGTCCGGAGCATATCCCCAGAACTCCCTGCGGACTTTTTGATGTAAATACTCGGCTGTGGCTTCGGCCATCCTGTCTGTCAGCGTTTGCAGCAGCATAGACGAATAGGTGTCGCCTTCCGCCTCGAACTTCTGGCGTAGATAATCCGCGCCCACTCCGGCAGAAACTACAAAGGCACCGATGTAGTCTGTCCGCCCTTCGGAAAGGGGTAACAGATAGTCGGCAAGAGATTTGTAGATGTTGTCTTTATTCTTGCTTTGCTGACGTAGCATCGGGAGTAAGGTGCCGTTTTCGAGTACGATATTATCCTGGTCGCTATTGGCAGGCAGGAAGCAATAGATGGCTTTGCAGTATTCCGCTTTCATTTCTTCCAGCTTATTTAATAGCCTGTTGGCATCTTTGTATAGCTGCATGGCTTCGGCAGCCTTGGCTCTGTCTTCTTCGGGGAAATCAGCCAGCCAGTTGGCACGGCAGACATCGCAACCGTCTATTCCTGCAATCCCGGCAAAGCGTCCGCTCAGTTTCCAGGCGGCAAAGAAGAAGTTCCAATGGATATAAGGGCGTATCTCTTCAATGGAGATGTAAGGAATGACCTGTACACCTGATTGAGCCGGTTTTACCGGATGATAACTCTTCCAATCTATGCGGACGGGATGTTTCCGGGCTTCTTCCAGAGACACCAGCTCTTCTTTCTTTTCTTTCATGGAAGCACGCAGGCTTTCATATTCTTTGTTTAACTCGTCGAGATAGGTCTGACGGGTCTCGGGGTGGAGCAATTTGGCGGCAATGAGCGGGTTTTGAGAAGCATCCAATACATGAATAATCGGAAAACTATGATTGGGTGCAATCTTAACGGCCGTATGCAGCTTAGAGGTGGTAGCCCCGCCTATCATCACGGGAATGGTAAGCCCGGCTTTCTCTAATTCGTCGGTTACATGTACCATCTCGTCCAGCGAAGGTGTAATAAGCCCGGACAGGCAGATTAGATCCGGCTTTACTTCTATCGCCTTTTTTATAATGACATCAGCCGGAACCATCACGCCCAGGTCTATCACATCGTAATTGTTGCAAGACAAGACAATGGATACAATATTCTTGCCGATATCATGCACGTCGCCTTTTACAGTAGCGAAAACGACTGTTCCGGCTTTTGTAGAGCCCGCTTCCGTCTTTTCAGCTTCAATGGCGGGTTGAAGGATGGCTACGGCTTTTTTCATGGTGCGGGCTGTCTTTACCACCTGGGGCAAAAACATCTTGCCTGCCCCGAACAGCTCGCCTACTTTGTTCATACCGCTCATCAACGGGCCGTCGATAATGTCTACGGCTCGCGGATAGTCGCGGAGCGCTTCTGCCAGATCGGTTTCCAGAAAGTCGCCGATGCCCTTTTGCAGTGCATATTCCAGACGCTCTTGCAAAGAGGAGGTTCGCCAGACTTCTTGTCCGCTATCGGTTGTTTCAACAACTTCCTTTTGCAGGTTCTGTGCGTAAGCGATCAGTTCTTCAGCCGCTCCGGGTCTGCGGTATAGGATTACATCTTCCAACAAGGTGCGGAAGCTGGGTTCAATATCTTCGTAAAGGATAGAAGAAGAGGGGTTGACAATGCCCATATCCATACCCTTGCCGATGGCATGATACAGGAATACGGCGTGCATGGCTTCCCGCACGTAGTTATTGCCCCGGAAGGAGAAGGAAAGGTTGCTCACCCCGCCGCTGACTTTGGCTCCGGGCAGATGTTGCTTGATCCATTCAACGGCCTGAATGAAGTCCAGTCCGTAACGGTTGTGCTCTTCCATGCCCGTAGCAATCGCCAATACATTCGGGTCGAAAATAATATCCTGAGGGTTAAAACCTACCTTGTCTATCAACAGCTTGTACGCCCGTTCGCAGACAGCCGTTTTGCGTTCAAAGATGTCGGCCTGTCCTTTTTCGTCGAAGGCCATCACCACTACCGCCGCGCCTAACTGCTTGATCCGCGAAGCTTGTCTGAGGAATGTTTCTTCTCCTTCTTTCAGGCTGATAGAGTTTACAATACTTTTCCCCTGCGTACACATCAAGGCCTGTTCGATGACGTTCCATTTTGAGGAATCAATCATCACAGGTACACGGGCAATGTCCGGTTCGGAAGCGATGAGGTTCAGGAAAGTAGTCATTTCCTTTACGGCATCCAGCATTCCGTCGTCCATGTTTATATCGATGACCTGTGCTCCGTCGTCTACTTGTTTGCGGGCGATGGAGAGGGCTTCTTCGTAGTTCCCTTCTTTTATGAGTCGCAGGAATTTACGTGAACCGGCCACATTGCAGCGCTCGCCTATATTGACAAAATTATTCTCCGGTTTTATTTCCAGCAGTTCCAGTCCGGACAGCCAGAGTGTTTGAGGGGCGGCTACCGGTTGATGAGGCTTTGCACCCTTGATGAGTGCCGGATATTGTGCGATATGCTCAGGCGTTGTGCCGCAGCAGCCGCCCAGTATATTGACAAGTCCTTCATCTATGAAGGATTTAATATGCTGAGCCATCGTTTCCGGTGTTTCATCATACAAGCCGAAACTATTGGGTAGTCCGGCATTGGGATAAGCACTTATATAATAAGGAGCCGATTGTGCCAGCTCTTGCAGATACGGTTTCATATCAGCCGCGCCAAACGAGCAGTTCAGCCCGATGCTGACAAGGTTCACATGCTGGACGGAGGCCAAAAAAGCAGTTAGTGTTTGTCCCGAGAACGTCCGTCCGCCCTGAGCGGAAAGTGTTACGGACAGCATGATCGGAAGCTCTTTGCCTTGTTCCCTGATGGCTGTCTCGGCAGCTTCCAAGGCTGCTTTGGCATTCAGGGTGTCGAACACCGTTTCAACAAGGATGATATCTACGCCTCCTTCGATCAAGGCTTCTATCTGTTCTTTGTAGGCAATATACAGGTCTTTATAGGTAACAGTCCGGTAGGCAGGATCGCTGACATCGGGACTCATAGAAGCCGTTTTGTTCGTTGGGCCTACCGAGCCTGCTACAAAAATAATCCTGTCGGGATGCTCTGCCATGAAGGTATCGGCCACCTTGCGTGATAGCTGTCCGGCTGCCAGGTTTATCTCCCGGCTGAGGGTTTGCATACCGTAATCTTCCATCGATATGGCATTCGCATTGAAGGTATTCGTGGCGAAGATGTCAGCCCCGGCATCTAAGTATTGACGATGTATACCGGCAATGATATCCGGCTGGGTGATGTTCAATAGGTCGTTGTTTCCTTTCAGGTCGTTGGGGAAGTCGGCAAAGCGCGTTCCCCTATAGTCTTGTTCGGATAGTTTATGTCGCTGGATCATGGTACCCATACCACCATCCAGTATTAATATCTTTTCTTTCAGCAGTTGCTGCAATTTATCTTTCATGAGATACTTTTATTTTTCTTACGTAATAGAAGTTGTATGCCCGTTTGAGCCATACAACGATAATAGCAAAGATCAGCCGTGTAAAGATAATCCATAAGGCCGGAATACCAATGGCTATAAATATAAGAGAGTCTTCCAGCAAGGAGTGGCTCATTGCCAGATGATAGTTTAACAGATTCCCGTCTTTATAGGTCAGTTTCTTTTGCTCTACCTGTTCCACCATGATAGCGCCTCCATAGGCTAAACCTACTACATTCCCTACCAACCACAGAAAGGCTGTATCTCTGGGAAGTCCGAATACACGCATCAAAGGAGCGAATATAGTAGAGAGCCCCCGCATCAGTTTAAATTCGTCGAGAATGTAATGCAGTATCATCAAGGCTGTAACCACCAGCAAAATGGTGATAATAACCTTCATAGAGCTTGTAAACCAAAGGACAAACACATCCCATAAGCTATTACAAACCTCTGCACTAACGCTCACCCCAAGCGTACCCCATCCGTCCAAGGCCATTACTTTGTTCAGGATAAAAGCGATTACAAAACTCATAATCAAGCGAAGGATACTCATTTCCCAGAAGCCGGCTCCGGTCTTGGACTGAACGGACGATTCTACCGGTAAGTTATGAGAAATAAGGCACATCAAGGACAGAATAGTAGCTTCCCGCACGCTTAACGACATAGATGTAATCAAGGCTATGGGTGCATATAAAGGAGAAAATATACTGGTGATAAATACAATAGCCGTTTCACCGGGCAGGCCTATTCTGGAAAAAACAGGCTCTAAAAATACAGACAGGGTACTTAATACCCCCGAATATTGAAGCAATCGAACGAAGAGGGAGATCGGTAGAATGATCTTCAGCAACCAAAGGCATGTCTTTCCGGCTTTGGGTAAGGCACGTTTGATACAATCCCATACACGCTTGATTACCTGATTCATAATTAGCGCTTGAATGCACGATCCATTTCGCGTTTATCGTCACGCTCTTTTAATGAGTCGCGTTTGTCATATTCTTTCTTACCTTTAGCAATGGCGATTACTATTTTAGCCAAGCCTTTCTCGTTGATAAACAGCCGTACCGGAATGATAGTGAAGCCACTGTTCTTAGACTCTGCTTCTATTTTCTTCAGTTCTTTCCGGTTGAGTAGCAGTTTGCGGTCTCTACGGGCTGAGTGATTGTTGTAGGTGCCGTAAAAGTATTCGGCAACATACATATTCTTTACCCACAATTCGCCTCTTTCTACAAGGCAGTAGGTGTCTACCAAGCTGGCTTTCCCCAGCCGGATGGATTTTATTTCCGTTCCGGTTAGTACAATACCTGCCGTAAAGGTTTCGAGCAAAGCGTAATCAAAGGTTGCCCGCTTGTTCTTGATCTGTATATTATTTGAAATCTTCTCTTTCATTGTCAGTTGTTGCTACGTTCTGTTATACCCGTAATCCCGGCATCAGCATGAATAACAAGAGCCCGATAATTTCCGGTAATAAAATAATCAGTGCCGAAGCCGTGAGTACGAATTTGAGCCGTATGTTTTCTGTTACTTTCATATAGGGAACGGCTCCTTCCCAAACGATATATACGGTATATAAAACAAAGATACGTAAAAAGAAAAAGTCGGATGTCGGCAATAGCATCAATATAATGTTAAGAGCATACATCATAGCCGAAGAATATCCAACGAAACGTTGGCAAAGCTTCAGGTCTTTTTCCTGTTTAAAGAAACTACTCCACAACTCATTCAGAAAGTATGAAGCCAGATAAAATCCTCCGAAATAAGACACCAAAGCCTTAATGGACGACTTTAAAGCCAACTCTATACTGAATTCCTTTTGAGTAAAAAGTATTCCGATAAAAGCTGCAGCAGTAACAAGCCCGATCAGGGGATAGACAAACTGTGTGAGGTATTCGTCATTCTTTTCTTCCTTATCAGCCAGTTCTTTCAGCGCTTTTCCTGGTTGAGTAATAATGGCAATTACCCATTTGAATAAATCTTTATACATCTTTTGCTCTCTTTATCTTCTTTTTACGAGAGGACAAAAGTACGAAAAAGTATTAAAATTCAGAGAGGTTGTTGCGAATACTTTCGGGGAGGAAGAAGCGGATATCTTTTCCTTCACGGAACGCCTGCCTGATAAACGAAGAGGAGATCTCCATTATCGGAGCATTTACCATGCGAATACGGGGGTATTCATCAGGGATAGTAACCTCGTATCCCAGCCGGGGATAGATGAGTATTGGGTAATTCTTCAGGATTGTTTCATAATCTTTCCACTGATTGATTTTTACCCAGTTATCTGCTCCCATAATGAAGTGGAAATCATGTTCGGGATATGCTTTCTTCAGTTCTGCCAGCGTGTGGACGGTATATGAGGGCTGAGGCAGGGTAAACTCAAAGTCGCTGACTTTAAACTTCGGATAGCCGGCAATGGCCTTTTGCACCATTTCATACCGAAGTTGGTTGTCTATCAGTATGTTTTTTTCTTTTAACGGGTTTAAGGGGGTAACCAGGAACCATACTTCGTCTAGTTCTTCAAACTCACATAGCCAGTTGGCTAAGGCCAGATGCCCGATGTGAATGGGGTTGAACGAGCCGGAGAATATACCCGTTTTTTTCATGCCTCGAGAAACTGTTTAACAATCCGGCAGGTTTCTTCCTGTGCTTCAGACAGGTCGTCGTTAATTACTATTTTGTCAAAGCGGGGAGCGAAGGTCATTTCGTATTCCGCTTTGTTGATCCGGTTTTCAATTGTTTCGGGACTATCGGTGCCTCTTCCCTCCAGCCGTTTGCGTAGTTCGTCTATGCTGGGGGGCTGTATAAATATGGAAAGAGCTTGGTCTCCGTAGTATTCTTTAATGTTGCAGCCACCCACAACGTCTACGTCGAAAACGACATTGTCGCCCTGTTCCAGTATGCGTTCTACCTCGCTTTTCAGTGTGCCGTAAAAACGGTCGGTATACACCTCTTCGTACTCCAGGAAATCTCCTTTTTCTATTCGTATACGAAATTCTTCGGGAGAGAGGAAGTAATATTCCACACCATGCTGTTCTTCCCCTCGCGGAGGACGGCTGGTTGCCGATATGGAAAAGCATATCCGCAAATCCTGCTTCAATAAATAGTTAATAATAGTAGACTTTCCCGAACCTGAGGGAGCAGAGAATATGATTAACTTTCCGGCCACTTTGATTGATTATAAAACGTTAAGTACTTGTTCCTTTATTTGTTCTAATTCGTCCTTCATACGAACAACGATTTGTTGCATTTCGGCGTGATTGCTTTTGGACCCCAGTGTATTGATTTCTCTACCGATTTCCTGAGCAATAAAACCTAGCTTTTTACCTTGTCCCTGTCCGTCAGCCATTGTGCTGATGAAGTATTTCAGGTGATTAAGTAAGCGGCTTTTTTCTTCGTTTACATCCAGCTTTTCTATGTAGTAGATCATTTCCTGTTCAAAGCGGTTTTTGTCATAGTCTGTCAAAGCTACTTTTTCCAGGTTGTCCGTGATGCGGGCTTTGATCTTTTCGATACGTTCGCCTTCATATACTTCCAGTTCGCTTAATAAGCTTGATATCTTTTCAATCTTTTCGGTGAATAACTGCTGAAGCATGGCACCTTCCTGTATTCGGAAATCTTTCAGTTGCTTGATGGCATTGTTGATGGACTGCTGGATAAGGTTCCATTCGCTTTCGTCTACTTCTGCAATTTCGGATTTTAAAACTTCCGGCATACGCAGCAACAAGGTGAACCAGTCTGCCGGAAGCGGTAGCTGTAGCTTGTTGGCCATCTCGTTGACCTGGTTATAATAACCTTCAAAGATGGTGGCATTGATTTGAGTAGCTGCTTCTTTTCCGATATGTTCTACCTGGATATTGAATTCAATTTTTCCACGTTCCAGTTCTTTCAGTAACTGACTACGGATTTGCATTTCCATTTCTTTATAAACGGAAGGCATACGTGTTGAGATGTCTGATTGTTTACTGTTTAATGCCTTTATCTCAACGGTTACTTTTTTTGAAGGTAATTCGGCTGTAACCTTACCGAAGCCAGTCATTGATTGTATCATTTTTTCGAGAAATTTTCGCAAAGGTACTTTTTTATTTCAACTATTATTTAGCATACTATATTAAAAATGTACATTTGTACTTTAAAACAAGAATATTACAAGATTATTATATGTCGTGTTTATTAGCTATTGAGACAGCAACAACCGTATGTTCTGTTGCCTTGTCTTATAATAATGATATACTTTTCAATAAAGAATCTTTTGAGGGGCCGTCGCATGCTGCCTTGCTCGGAGTGTATGTGGAAGAGGCATTGAATGTGGTAGCATCTGAAGGCTTGAAGCCCGATGCGGTAGCTGTCAGCAGTGGCCCCGGTTCGTATACCGGTTTGCGTATTGGTGTGTCGGTGGCGAAAGGCTTGTGCTTTGGCTACGGAATCCCCTTGATTAGTGTTCCTACTCTTGAGATACTGGCTTCAAAAGTGATTGCAGAAAAAAAGATGCCGTCGCAAACTCTTTACTGTTCTATGTTGGATGCTCGTCGAATGGAGGTGTATGCCGCAATCTATGACGAAAACCTTCATCCGGTCAGGGATACCATGGCGGAGATCGTAACGGCGGATACCTATGTCGCTTTCCTGAAAGAAAACCGGGTTTGTTTCTTTGGTAACGGAGCGGCAAAGTGTAAAGAGGTTATAGTATCGGAGCAAGCAATCTTTCTGGATGACATCCATCCGTTGGCTATTGATATGATTCCATTATCCCGAAACTATTTTGATAAGAAGCAATTTGAAGATGTAGCATATTTTGAACCCAATTACCTGAAAGATTTTATAGCTACCATTCCTAAGAATAAAGTATTGGGAAATCTCTGACACAAGTCTGCCTGAGCTTTAAACCTTATTGTATTTTTCCTCCTTTATTAAGTGTATTTACGGGGTGAATTGTATTTGCCTGTGCATTAATTTGTTGTGTCTTTTCAAAAAACGCATGTATACTTTTTTGAAAACGCATGGCTGCAATTTCCCAAACGCATGCATGCGATTCGGAAAACGTATGCATGCGTTTTTTGCTTCGTATAACTTATTGTTTATTTTTCCTTTCATGCTTTGTGCTTATCGTGTAAAATACGATATGTAAAAGTTTGCGCTATAATAATTTAACTAAAATAAATATATCAAATTGTTCGGATTAATGAAATTATATTATATCTTTGATGCCATTGATAAAAATAGCATTTTGCCATGAACACAATGTTTATTCATACCTATGTTTCTGTAGACTGTGTGGTCTTCGGTTTTGAAAACGATCAACTAACCATCTTGTTGGTGAGGAGAGGAGAAGCCGATAGCCATGAAAAAGAACTGAAACTTCCGGGTAGTCTTATCTATAATGAAGAAGATGTGGATGACGCGGCACACCGTGTTCTATTTGAGTTGACGGGAATTAAAAGGGTTTCTCTGAAACAATTTCGCTGTTTTGCC
This sequence comes from Parabacteroides sp. PH5-46, assembly GCF_029892785.1. GTDB lineage: Bacteria > Bacteroidota > Bacteroidia > Bacteroidales > Tannerellaceae > DFXE01. The sequence goes on along the minus strand of NZ_JARXXA010000009.1, from coordinate 99,016 downwards.
TCGCCCGACAGAGCGAACAATCCCGAAGATATGAAATGGCTAGACAAAGCCTATCAGCCGAATATCAACCGCCTGATCACCGTGGCGTATTTGTCATTGTGTAAGGTGGACAGAAAATTAAATAATATATCAAAGTATAAACAGACAGACTGGTGTCCGATCAGCCGCATTCCTAAATTGCCGTTTGATCATAACCGGATTGTAAACGAGTCGCTAACGGAAATTCGTACCTGGATAGAAAACAATCCGTCTATCGTTTTCGAAATGCTTCCCAAGAAGTTTACGATCAGTCAGCTGCACAAACTATATGAAGCTATATATAATAAACGTATAGATATTCGCAACTTTCATAAAAAAGTAGCGGCTATGCCTTATGTAATTGCGCTGGACGAAAAACAAAAGGATGTTTCGCATCGTGCAGCCCGTTATTATAAGTTTGATAAGAAAGTATATAAGAAAATGAAAAGCAATATATAATCAAGAACTTACATTTATTCACAACAAACAATTATGGAAATTTTAAAAGGAACAAAAGAGTTCTTTCCTGGTATCGGAAAGATTAAATTTGAAGGAAAAGAAAGTCGTAACCCCTTAGCATTCCGCTATTACGACGAGAACAAAGTAGTGATGGGTAAAAGCCTGAAAGACTGGATGCGTTTTTCAATGGCATACTGGCATACATTGTGTGCAAATGGAGGTGACCCATTTGGCGGTCCTACCATTCATCATCCTTGGGATCTAGGTAATGATGCAATCAGCAGAGCCAAGAATAAAATGGATGCTGCATTTGAATTTATGACCAAAATGGGAATACCTTTCTATTGCTTCCACGACGTGGATTTGGTAGATTCGGGCAACTCATGGGGTGAATACGAAAAGAATTTGCAGGCTATCGTAGACTATGCAAAAGAAAAACAAGCTGCCTCTGGTGTGAAACTGCTTTGGGGAACTGCTAACGTATTCGGTCATGAACGCTATATGAATGGTGCTTCTACAAATCCGGACTTCGATGTTGTAGCATGTGCCGGAGCACAGGTGAAGAACGCTATTGACGCAACAATAGCCTTGGGTGGATCAAACTATGTATTCTGGGGTGGACGCGAAGGCTATATGAGCTTGCTGAATACCGATATGAAACGCGAAAAAGATCATCTGGGACGCTTCTTGGCTATGGCTCGCGACTATGCACGCAAACAAGGCTTTAAAGGTACATTCCTGATCGAGCCTAAACCAATGGAGCCAACTAAACATCAGTATGACTTTGATACGGAAACGGTAATAGGCTTCCTTCGTAACTACGGACTGGAAAAAGACTTCAAGGTAAATATAGAAGTGAACCACGCTACATTGGCTGGACACACATTCGAACATGAACTACAGGCTGCTGTTGATGCAGGAATGCTGGGTAGCATTGATGCGAATCGTGGTGACTATCAGAATGGATGGGATACCGACCAGTTCCCGTTGGATATCTATGACTTTGTACAGGCTTGGTTGGTAATGCTTCCGGCAGGCGGACTGGGACATGGTGGTGTAAACTTTGACGCGAAGATTCGTCGTAACTCTACGGATATGGATGATCTGTTCATTGCCCATGTCTCTGGTATGGACGTATTTGCCCGTGGATTGATTACAGCTGCTGAAATCCTTGAAAAATCAGATTACAAGAAACTTCGCCAGAATCGTTACGCTTCTTTTGATGGTGGTAGCGGAAAGGCGTTTGAAGATGGTAAGATGACTCTTGAAGAACTGCTTGCACACGCTCATAAAATTGGTGAGCCAAAGCAAACAAGCGGAAAGCAGGAGTTGTTTGAAGCAATACTGAATATGTATATTTAATATTGAAAAGTAAGAAGAAACAAGTCTATAATCTGTGGAAGGCCGTATTTGGAGATTCGGATACGTTCATGGATTTGTATTTCAGCCGGGTTTATAAGGATGAAAATGCAATGACTATTGAACGAGACGGAACAGTTGTATCTGCGCTCCAGATGCTGCCTTACACAATGACTTTTTGCGGACAGGAGATTTCGGTTGCTTATATCTCCGGTGCTTGTACCTCGCCTTCGGAACAGGGAAAGGGCTTGATGAAGCAGTTGCTTCGTGAGTCTTTCGACGAGATGAGGCGAAGGAATATTGATATAACAGCTTTGATTCCGGCAGAGAAGTGGTTGTTTAATTATTACCGCTCGATGGGTTATACGGAGGTTTTTGAATATTCGCTGGTTGTATACACCCGTAACGAATACATTACACCAGAATTATCCTTGCAGGTAGAACCGCTGAATAAAATACCGGATGCAACCTTGTATGCTTATTTTGACCGTAAACTGCGCGAACGCCAAACCAGTATTCTGCATACCTATGACGACTTTGTAACGATCTATAAAGACTTGAAGACTGTTGATGGAACCTTTTTTGTAGCCTATAACGACGAAATGCAGCCTGTTGGGCTGGCACATGTAACTCCCCCGGGCAAGACTAATCCGGAGAATGTATTCATAAAAGAGTTTCTGTATAATAATGAACAGGCAAAGACCCAGATGCTGTTTGAAATAACCAAGTCCTTTGAGGTGGAAAAAGCCGTTTACCGACAGCCTTTCAGCAATCACCTGGTCGCCTATCCTTACGGTATGGCCTCTGTTATTAATAAAGAAAAGCTAATAGGCTTGTGGCTTCAAGCGCATCCGGAAAGCTCTGTTACGGCAGAGGAGATGGAAGCTATGGATATCCGTAGCCTTACGGCTCATTTATTTGATTACGCAAACAAGACAGCTTACATGAGCCTGATGCTGGACTAAGCCATCCTTATTTGTCTAATCCGTACCCCTTTAATTTATTGTATAATGTCTTTCTGTCTATGCCCAGCAAGCGGGCGGCGGCGGTTTTATTGTTCCTCGAATCCTGTAGTGCTTTGAGGATTAGTTCGCGTTCGTGGGCTCCATCGCGCAAAAGCGTTTGCTCTGCAACTGGAGTAGGAGAGGCAAACATTTCTTCCGGGAGTTCTTTGATTGTTATGTATTGCCCTGTCGCCAGCAAAGTGGCGTACTTGACGGCGTTTTTCATCTGTCTCAGATTCCCGGGCCAGGCATGCGTCTGGAATAATTGAATAACCTCAGCATCAAAGCCGGCAATACTTTTCTGTAGATCCTGATTGGCCTGATGCAGGAAATGATTCGCAAACACCATGATATCTTCTTCTCGTTCTTTCAGATCCGGTATGCGGATGGTAAACTCATTGATCCGGTGGTAAAGGTCTTCTCTGAACTCTCCTTTGCTAATGGCTTCGCGCAGGTTTTCATTTGTGGCGGATACCAGTCGGACATCGGTTGTTATCTCCTGGTTGCTACCTATCGGCTTAACTTTTCGTTCCTGTAAAGCTCTGAGTAGTTGTACCTGCACTTCGTATGTAAGGTTGCCTATTTCATCCAGGAAGATAGTGCCTCCGTGAGCAGCTTCAAAGGCGCCTGTTTTATTGTCTATCGCTCCGGTAAAGGATCCTTTTACGTGTCCGAAGAATTCCGAGGCTGCCAGATCTTTGGGGATAGCCCCGCAGTCTACGGCAATAAAGGGAGCGTTCTTCCGGTTGCTCAACTCATGTATCCGGCGGGCTACGTACTCTTTCCCGGTCCCACTTGAGCCGTTGATTAATACAGACATGTCGGTGGGAGCTACTAAACGGATGTATTCAAACATCTGGCGGGAGACAGGACTTTCTCCTTCTACAAATGTTTCGTCGGGTTGTTTATGGGGTAGCTGAACGGAGGGGAGTTTGATAATCTCCTTTATCTTGAGTAATAATTCGTCGGGGTTGATGGGTTTGGATATATAGTCGGAGGCTCCTAATTTGATAGCTTGTACAGCCGTCTGTATTTCGGCATAGCTGGTCATCATGATTAATGGCTGCGACAGGTTCTTTTCGGCCATCCATTTGAGCAAACCAATCCCATCTCCGTCAGGCAGGCGGAGGTCGGACAATATTAAGTCGTAACTATCAGCTTCGATTTTCTGTTTTGCCTCTGAAATAGAAGCAACGGCATTTACTACAAAATCTTTCTTTTTTAGCCAGGTCGAAAGCATCAAAGCAAATGTGATATCATCTTCTAAAATGAGAATAGATGCCATATTTGGGTTGTTTTCCAAACACAAAGGTAATATTTTCGTTTAATAAAAAAAGAAAACCTGAAAACTAACAGCAAGAAATCTCTTGTTTGTTAGTTTCAGGTATTTATCTTTCCATCTCTTGATAGAGACGGTAGTGTAATTATATAGAGGGTTAGTTAATGTATTACAAAGATCAACAATAAAACTATTCTATATTGTCAATTATGTACACAATCCTTTAAACAATGTTTCATTTGTGAAAAATAATAAGAGAACCTTATTATTTTCTAACATGGCTTGTTTGCCTGATAAATAAAAGGTTTCTCACATAAGATGGTGTATTTTTGTATGTGAAATGATTCATAATTGAAAGAATTACGCTAATTTTACGTAATGGAAATCAAATTAATATGAAAAAAAGCTCGTGGCTGATATTCTTTTGCTTCATATCCGGAACTCTGCAATCATTTGCAGGTATTGATTTGCAGAATATAGGCACCTTCTTCACAACGGAGAATGGTCTGTCTAGCACAAAAATTACGTGCATCCGGCAAGATAACCGAAACTTCCTGTGGATAGGGACAGAGGATGGGCTCAATCGTTTCGACGGCTACGAATTTACCGTGTATAAAAAAGAGTCTGAGGAGCCATTATCCCTCATCAGCAGCCATATAACCGTTCTTTTCCAGGATTCTCATAACCGTATGTGGGTTGGCACGATCGCTGGATTGGAGTATTATGATTTGGCGAGCGACGGCTTTATCAATGCGTCCTTAAATCAGCCGGATGAGGTTATAAAATATAATCAATGTACGGATATAGTAGAAGACAGCAGAGAAAATCTCTGGGTCACGTCTTCTGGATTCGGGGTGGTGTGCTATTCGCTCCTTACGGAAGAGAGTATTTTGTTTACTCCTTCGGCAGATTCTACCTCGTCGCTTTGTAGTTCGTATATACGTTCTATTGTGGAAGATGCGAAGGGCAACATTTGGTTTGCTTCTCAGGATAAAGGTATCTCTGTGTATAACCCGGTTAATGCCACTTTCCGGAACTATAACACAGCCAATAGCTCCTTGCCGAGCAATGCCGTCTTTGATTTAGAGCTTCTTTCCAATGGGAATATCCTTGTCTCCACTTTAAGAGGAGGCCTGGCTATTTATGATGTGCAGAAAGACAACTTTGAAACCTTTCCGGATCTTTTTAACGAAGCCAATACCCGCTCGGTCTTTTGTTCCATTGAAGATTTTAATGGCGATATACTGGTAGGGACAGAAGGTAAAGGAGTTCTTATTCTCGATCCTCAGAAGAGAACCCTTAAACAGCATCCTGTCTTTCTGGAGATGGGTGACTTGATAGGTGATTCGAAAGTACACTCTATCTACAAGGGAAACTACACCTACTTATGGTTTGCACTGGTTAACAAGGGTGTTTTCGTGCTTGGGCACGAGGATACAGGCTTCAAAACCTTGCAGAAGCTTCAGAACAACCCCAATTCCCTGAACTATGGTTCCGTTACGAGCATTACTACAGATGTGGAGCAGAACATCTGGATCGCGACAGACGGAGGCGGCCTAAATTGCTATCATCCGAATACAAATAGCTTCACCTACTATACGAACAATCCTCTCGATAGTCGCACGATATCAGATAATGCCATTGTCAACGTCTTCTGCGATAGCAAGAACCGAATATGGGTCGGAACTTACACCGGCGGACTCTGTTTGCTCAATCGGGAAACAAAGACCTTCACTCGCTTCACAGCATCCGACGCTCCCGACGGATTACAATCTGACTACGTGAAGAGTATAAAGGAAGATAAACGGGGATTCCTCTGGTTGGGAACCAATGGAGGAGGATTAAGCCGTTTCGACCCGGAGAAAAGAACCTTCCGCACCTTCCGCAGTGCCGATAACCGTGGGTTGGTAAATGATTACATTATCACCCTTTTTATCGACTCCCGCGACCGGATGTGGATCGGAACTTATTTTGGACTGAGTTGTATGGACATCGATACAGAGACTTTCACCTTTTTCGGACGTGAAAACGGACTCAGTAGTCTCTCTATCTATTCGCTGGCGGAAGATGAGAACGGGACAATCTGGGTTGGAACGGAAGATGGCCTCAACCGCTACCATCCGGACACGAATACCTTTACAAAGGTCTACCCCAAGTCGCAGTATTACAGTCCCGTTGTGAATGGTATCCTCGCAGAGGATGGCGAGAACAACCTCTGGCTGAGCACCAATCATGGCATTGTGCGCTATTCTGTCAACACCGGGGAACTGATGAAATACCTCTATAATAGTGGCCTGCAAAGTAATGAGTTTCTACTCGGCTCGTATTATAAAGATCCCGGTGGGCAGATGTTTTTCGGAGGCGTAAAGGGACTCAATATGTTTTATCCTGCCAATATTTACGATGAGGTAACCATCCCTAAAGTGTATATCAATAACCTGCAGATATTTAATGAGTCGGTACCTATTGGAAAGCCTGTCGAGGGGCGGGTGTTACTCAATAAAAACATAGAGATCTCTTCCGAGATACATTTGAAGCAGAACGAAAAGAATTTCACTCTCGAATACGTCGCGCTAGGTATCTTCGACCCGAATATGACGCTCTACAAGTCCAAACTCGAAGGATTCAACGACGATTGGACTATTTACGATTATACGCAGCGGAGTATGACCTATACAAACCTCAACCCGGGAACTTACACCTTCCGCATCAAAGCGAGCAGCAATCCCGATGTATGGGGAGATGCGGAAACCACCTTGCGAATCGTTGTAGAACCTTCTATATGGAATACATGGTGGGCAAAGCTCATCTACCTGCTTCTGGCAATATCGGTTGCGGGAGTACTTCTCTGGGCACTCTTCAATAGGATCAAGGCGAAGAATGAATTAGATATCGAGCGTCTCAAGGTAAAGCAACAAGAAGAGTTGCATAACATCCGCACGAACTTCTTTACCAACATAAGCCATGAATTCCGCACGCCGCTCACCCTGATACTCGGTCCGCTGGAGCGCTTGATGAGTGAAGAAACCGATGAAAGTAAAAAACAAGCCGGACGCCTGATTGTGCGCAGTGCCAAGCGTCTTCAAAGCCTGATCAACCAGATTCTGGATGTCAACAAGATGGAAAACTCCAAAATGGTTCTCCATGTACGCCGTCTGGAGCTTGTCTCCTTTGTGGAAGAGACTGTCCGTTCTTTCGGGGAGCTATTTGAGCAGAAACCGATCCATCTTTCTTATACCAGCGATCCAGACACCATTATAGGATGGTACGATCCCGACTTGCTCGACAAATGTATCAGCAATATCCTGCACAATGCCTATAAATTCACTCCTCCCGGAGGAGAGGTGAGTGTCAATCTCCATCAGGCAGACGATCTTATCCGGCTTTCCATCAGCGACACCGGTATCGGGATGGATCCACAAACGCAGGAGCGTGTCTTCGACCGTTTCTACCAAGCTGATACCGATAAATACAATGCCGGGACAGGTATTGGAATGCATTTTACCAAAATGATCGTCGAACTCCACAAAGGCTGCATCTCTGTAGAGAGTGAGAAGGGTGCCGGTAGCCGGTTTACGATCTCTATTTTGGCGGGGAACAGCCATTTCTCACCGGAAGAGTTGGATACGCAGGTAGAGGATACCGAAAGACCTTCCTCTGTGAGTCTGGCAGCAGATACACCTTCTCCTTTAGCAGAAGAACCTCGGGCAGAGGGGAGTCGTCCTACGATTCTACTGGTGGAAGACGATCCTGATATGCGGCTCTACATCCGCAAGGTGCTAGAAGATTCTTACCACATCCAGGAGGCTTCTAACGGTAAAGGCGGGCTCAAAAAAGCCCACAGCCTTATGCCCGACCTAATTATAACCGACGTTATGATGCCGGAGATGAGCGGACTGGAACTTTGCAGCCTCCTGAAGACAGATCCTGACACCAGTCACATACCCGTAATTATCCTAACGGCCAAAGACGGCACCGAAAACCTCATGGAAGGCCTCGAAACAGGTGCAGATAGTTACATCTCCAAGCCCTTTGAGCTTCGCCACTTGAAGATACGCGTCGAAAAGCTCATCGAACTGCGCAATAAACTGAAAGACCGCTTCAGCAAATCTTTTACAATGGACGCACAGGAGGTTACCGTTTCCAGCACCGACGAGCGACTACTCCAGCACGCTATCGATTATGTACGGGAACATATGGAAGATTCCGACCTCACTGTAGAGTCTATGAGCCGTGATCTGGGACTCAGCCGTACCCATTTGCATCGCAAACTCAAGGCGCTGACAGGTCAAAGCCCCGTCGAGTTCATAAAAATCATGCGTTTGAAGCAAGCCGCTTATTTGCTAAGCACCGGAAAGCTCACTATCTCCGAGGTAAGTTATAAGGTAGGTTACGGAACGCCTTCGTACTTCAGCAGCAGTTTCAATGCCTATTTTGGCATGTCGCCCACAGCCTATATGGAAGAAAAACGAAGCGAAAGGCCCCGTCCTGACGAAGATGCCCCTGTGGCTTAGTTGTTATAGCGCACTTCCATTCCCCTTATGGAGTCATCTATCGTTCCATTGTCGTAGACAAGCTGACCATTTACAAAGGTCTGCCGGATACTGTGCTGAAAAGTATGTCCTTCAAAAGGAGACCATCCGCACTTGTACAGGATATTCTCCGCCGATACGCTTGTTTTCTTTTGAGGGTCTACAAGCACCAAGTCGGCATAATAACCCTTACGGATATAGCCTCGGCGATCTATATGGAATAAGTCCGCCGGCAAATGCGCCATTTTATCCACTACTTTCTCGTAAGAGAAGATACCCTGGGCCGCGAGGTCCAACATAGCCAGGAGGGAGTGTTGTATAAGTGGTCCACCGGAAGCAGCAACCAGGCAACTACCTTCCTTTTCGCTCAGCAAATGCGGGGCATGGTCGGTAGCTACGATGTCAATACGGTTGTCGTTTACCGCTTCGCGTAAAGCCTGCCTGTCGGCCTTCGTTTTAATGGAAGGATTCCATTTAATACGATTGCCGAAGGTGGCGTAATCCTCGTCTGAAAACCAGAGGTGATGCACACATACTTCGCCGGTGATCTTTTTTTGCGCCAGCGGTGTCTGGCTGTTCAAGAGGCTCAGCTCTTTGGCGGTAGAGAGGTGCAGGATATGGAGGCGTGTCCCCAGACGTGTAGCCAGTTCCACGGCTTCCGCCGAAGAGGCATAACAGGCTTCTTCGCTCCGTATCTTGCTGTGAAAACTAATATCCAGGTCGTTTCCGTAAAGGGAGGTGTAATGAGCAATATTGCGTTGGATGATTTCTTCCTTTTCGGCATGTACGGCAATCAGAAGGTCACTTTCGCCGAAGATACGTTCTAGTGATTCTTTCCGGTCTACCAACATGTTTCCGGTCGACGATCCAAGGAAGAGTTTCAGTCCGGGAATCCTCGTTTTGTCGAGGCGGCGTATCTCGTCGAGGTTATCGTTTGTCCCGCCGAAGAAGAAAGAGTAGTTGGCGGCAGAGGTTTCTTCTCCGCGTTGCAGTTTCCATTCCAGCTCGCCGAGGGAGGTTGTCTGCGGTTTGGTGTTCGGCATATCCATAAAGGAAGTAACTCCTCCGGCCACGGCGGCACGGCTTTCGCTGCGGATATCTCCTTTGTGCGTCAGTCCCGGCTCCCGGAAATGTACTTGGTCGTCAATGGCTCCGGGAAGGAGCCACAAGCCCGTGGCATCTATTATCCGGTCGGCATTGAGGCCGTCTGCTTCCGAGCCTTCATACACGGCGGCTATTTGGTTGCCTTCTATACGTACGGAACCTTTAAAAGAACGCCCTTCATTGATAATGAGGGCGTTTTTTATAATCGTTTGCTTCATGGCAATGCTTTTCCTTTTTGTGGGTACTTCCGGAAGAAGCTCCACCACTTCAGCTTCAGTACACCGAACAGTGCCTCGCCGAATATGGAAGAGTTCATCTTTGATGTTCCCAGTACCCGGTTGATAAAGATGATAGGTACTTCTATCAATTTGTATCCGCACTTATAGGCGGTGAATTTCATTTCTATCTGAAAGGCGTAGCCCTTGAAATGAATGCTGTCAAGCCCGATCGTTTCTAGCACCTCACGTCTGTAGCATACAAAACCGGCGGTGGTATCCTGTACTTTCATGCCGGTAATGATCCGCACATATACGGAGGCGAAATATGACATCAGTACCCGTCCCAACGGCCAGTTTACCACGTTCACGCCGTTGCAGTAGCGTGAGCCAACGGCCACGTCAGCTCCTTCTTCTGTGCAGGCGGCATATAGGCGTGGAAGGTCTTCCGGATTGTGGCTGAAGTCGGCATCCATCTCAAAGATGTAGTCGTACTTCTTTTCGATGGCCCATTTAAAACCGCAGATGTACGCCGTACCCAGTCCTTGCTTTCCTTCGCGTTCGAGGATGTGCAGTGCTTCGGGAAACTCATTCTGAAGATTTTTTACGATTCCTCCGGTGCCGTCGGGAGACCCATCATCTATTACGAGGATATGAAAATCTTTCGGCAGGCTGAAGACTTTACGTATAATGTTTTCGATGTTTTCTTTCTCGTTATACGTAGGGATAATGACAATACAATCACACGTTTTCATACTATGTTAACCATTTTCGGAGGACCAAAGGTATATATTTAAAACCATTTCAGACATAAATTTGTTCATTTTTGTACAAAACCATACCTTTGCATAAATATCTTTACCACTTTGAACTTACAAGAACTACTCAAACAGTATGCCGCTCACCCGAATGTATCGGCACTGGATCAATTACTCCTTGACGAATCGTCCCGGAACATATTCCTGAAAGGATTGGCCGGCTCCGGAGCTGCCACGGCAATTGCTGCCCTCTTTTCGCGCAGTGGCGGGTCTTACGTTTGTATCCTGAACGATCAGGAAGACGCGGGCTATTTCTATCACGACCTGGTACAGCTTACCGGAGGAGGGAAGATATGCTTTTTTCCTTCGGGATACCGCCGCTCCATCAAATACGGCCATACCGACCCTGCGAACGAAATTCTGCGGACGGAAGTGCTCAGTATGCTGCAAGATCCTTCGGCTTCTTATATAATAGTGACCTATCCGGAAGCGTTGGCCGAGAAAGTAATAGCCAAAGACATCCTGAAGGAAAATACACTCAAGATACACAAGGGGGAGCGTTTAGACAATATGTTTGTATCCGATATCCTGGACGAATATGGCTTCGAACATACCGACTATGTCTATGAGCCCGGGCAGTACGCTATGAGGGGTAGTATACTTGACGTATTCTCGTTTTCTTACGAGTTTCCCTACCGTATAGATTTCTTTGGCGATGAAGTAGAGACCATCCGCTCCTTCGATGTGGAGACACAGTTGTCGAAGGAGCGCTTCGATAGTATTCACATCGTCCCGCGCATGGGAAAGAAAGCCCGGGCAGAGGCTTCCCTGCTCGACAGTGTATCTTCACATGCCATTATTGCTGCCAGGGATCTCGCTTGGTGCAAAGAGCGTATCAATACCTTGTGGGACGAAGAACCGGTGCAGGGCGATGAAGAATCCTTCCGCAATATAGACCACAAACGCGAGAAGCTGGTCACCGCCGAAGGCTTCCTCCGTCAGGCGCTCGACTTCCGTCGTATCCACTTCGGTACACGCCCCAGCGGCACGGCAGATGCCACGATTACCTTTCAGACCACTCCGCAACCAATTTACCATAAAAACTTCGACCTGGTAAGCGAGTCACTCCGCAATTACCTTTCCGAAGGCTATACATTATATATATTAAGTGATTCGGAGAAGCAAACCGAGCGTATCCGAACCATCTTCGAGGATAGGGGAGACGACATCCCCTTCACGGCAGTAGGTAAAACCATTCACGAGGGCTTTTCAGATGCCGGAATAAAGGCTTGCTTCTTTACCGACCATCAGCTGTTCGACCGCTTCCATAAATTCAGTCTAAAGAGCGACAAGGCGCGCAGCGGGAAGATCACCCTCTCGCTCAAGGAACTCAATCAGTTCTCCAACGGCGATTACATTGTGCATGTAGACCATGGCGTGGGTCAGTTCGGAGGCCTTGTGCGTACCGAAGCCAACGGCAAGATACAGGAGGTGGTAAAGCTCATCTTCCTGAACAACGATGTGATCTTCGTAAGCATCCATTCCCTGCATAAACTCTCCCGTTACAAGGGTAAGGACAGCGGCGAACCGCCCAAACTCAGCAAACTGGGTACTGGCGCCTGGGAGCGCATGAAGGAACGTACCAAAAAGAAGGTAAAAGACATTGCGCGCGATTTAATCCTGCTCTACTCCAAGCGGCGACAGGAAACGGGCTTCGCCTACTCTCCCGACAGCTTTATGCAACACGAACTCGAGGCCAGCTTCATCTACGAAGACACCCCGGATCAGATGAAAGCCACTGCCGATGTTAAAATGGACATGGAAGACACCCGCCCGATGGACAGGCTGATCTGTGGCGACGTAGGCTTTGGTAAAACAGAAGTGGCCATGCGTGCCGCATTCAAGGCCGTGGCCGATAATAAGCAGGTAGCCGTTCTGGTGCCCACTACGGTGCTCGCTTTCCAGCATTACCAGTCCTTCCGGGATCGTCTAAAGGATTTTCCTTGTAGGATCGATTACATCAGCCGCGCCCGCTCTGCGGCACAAATTAAGGCGGTGCTCGAAGACGTAAAAGAAGGTAAGGTAAATATACTGATAGGTACCCACCGCATTGTGAGCAAAGATGTGAAGTTCAAAGACCTTGGTCTGCTTATTATAGACGAAGAACAGAAATTCGGCGTTTCTGTAAAGGAAAAATTACGGCAGATGAAGGTGAATGTGGATACCCTCACGATGACGGCAACGCCCATTCCGCGTACCTTGCAGTTCTCACTGATGGGCGCACGCGACCTGAGCAATATCAACACTCCGCCGCCCAACCGTTACCCTGTCCGCTCCGAAGTAGAGCGTTTCAATCCTGATATCATACGCGACGCCATCGAGTTTGAGATGAGTCGCAACGGCCAGGTGTTCTTTATCAATAATCGCATCCAGAACATACACGAGATAGAGGCTCTGATAAAGCGTGAAGTACCCGATGCCCGCGTATGCGTAGGGCACGGACAGATGGAACCCGAAAAACTGGAAAAGATACTGCTCGACTTCATCAATTACGAATACGACGTATTGGTGGCCACCTCCATTGTGGAAAATGGTATCGACGTATCCAATGCGAACACCATTATCGTAAACAATGCCCACCAATTCGGTCTGTCCGACCTGCATCAGCTGCGCGGAAGGGTAGGGCGGAGTAATCGCAAGGCCTTCTGTTATTTACTTTCCCCGCCACTCTCAACGTTAACGCAAGAAGCGCGGCGGAGACTTCAAGCCATAGAGAATTTTTCCGAACTCGGCAGTGGAATACACATCGCTATGCAAGACTTGGATATCCGTGGTGCCGGAAACCTGCTGGGTGCCGAGCAGAGCGGCTTTATAGCCGACCTGGGTTACGAAACCTACCAGAAAATATTGGAAGAAGCCGTAGACGAACTCAAGAACGAAGAGTTTGCCGAGCTTTACGAAGGAACCGAGGCCGCCCGTCACCATAGCGGCGAAGATTTTGTGCGCGAAACCCACATTGAGAGCGATTTGGAACTGATGTTTCCGCCAGTGTATATCCCCAGCGACTCCGAGCGCGTTTCCCTGTACCGAGAGCTCGACAAGATGGAAGAAGAGCTCGACATCCTGGCGTTTTCCGACCGCCTAAAAGATCGCTTCGGTTCTATCCCCAAGGAAGGCAAGGAATTGATACGCGTAGTACGTCTGAGGCGGTTGGCCCGCTCGCTGGGCATTGAAAAGGCCGTCCTCAAACAGGGACGCATGAGCCTCTTCTTCGTGAGTAATCCCCACAGCCCGTACTACGAAAGCGACATTTTCGGGAAGATACTCAGCTACATCAGCTGTTACCCACGTCGTTGTGAACTGCGGGAAAACAATAACAAACGTAGCCTCCTCATCAAAGACGTCCCCACCATAGAAGATGCCTGCTCTATATTGGAGGAAATGGGTTGATTTTTTAATATATTTGTCCCAAACTAAAAAAGAAAGCGGATGAAATGGTTTAATAAAACCCTCTTGCTAGCCTGTTGTCTGTTAGCGTTTTGCTCTTGCGGTGGCGATGATGATGACGAAAGCGATGATATCAACACTCTTCACCATTACCGTGTAGAGTTTGAAACAGAAGGTGATAAATCTTCTTACCTGATGCAGGTGACTATCAATTGCCTGAAAGAATACAGTTCCATCTTACCCAATAAATACGTTGACATAACAATGGACGGTAAAAAGATAGACCAGTACTGGAAAAAAGATGTATCTCTCTATCACTTTGCCCAGTCAACCACTCCTTACCCCAATGAAATGCACAATTTTGTGTTTGGCAAGCTGCATACATTTGAAACCGTGGATAAAGGAGTGCTGCTCACCCTGCATGTAAGTAATTCGGCGCTTGTCCCTTCTGATATGCCCGCTCCCGAATCTCTGACAACGGTTATACGTATATACAGAGACAACAAATTGGTAGATGAAACCAAGTCTACCATTAGCGGAAGAGGTACTGAATTTGTATACGGCCCCAAAGAGTTTTAATATACATTCTTACAGAAAAATACTACCATGAAACGAACATTAGTAGACCTTTTCGAGAGTTCGGTGGCTCAGTATCCATCGAACACCTTCCTTTTAGAGAAAACGAAAGATGAATTTGAACCAACCACCTATTCCCAAACGAAGGAACAAGTCTACACCCTGGGTGCAGGGCTTGTAGCGCTGGGAGTAAGCAAAGGAGACAATATGGCGTTGCTCAGCGAAGGACGGAACGCCTGGATTATCAGCGAGCTGGCTATGTTTTATGCCGGAGCAACCAACGTGCCTCTGTCCGTAAAGCTGGAAGAGGCCAACGATCTTCTTTTCCGTCTGCAGCATGCCGATGTGAAGTATATTATGGTCAGCGGCCAGCAACTGAAGAAAATCCGTGCTATTACAGCACAGCTCCCGCTTGTAGAGAAGGTGATCATCCTGGACGAACAGTCCGAATACCTGCCCGGCGAAATCTCCCTGGCCGAGGTAAAAGCGATGGGCGAACAGTATCTGAAGGATACACCTGTGGAAGACTTTCTGAGTATCGGTCGCTCGCTTCAAAACGATGATTATGCCACTATCACCTATACATCGGGCACTACGGCAGATCCGAAAGGCGTCATCCTGACCCATAGGAACTACACAGCCAATATAGAGCAGTCTCTATCCTGTATCGATATCACCCAAGATTGGCGGACCTTTGTGATCCTGCCATTAGACCATTGCTTCGCCCATGTGGTAGGATTCTACATCTTCATGTCTAAAGGTGCAGCCGTGGCGACCGTGCAGGTAGGCCGTACAGGTATGGAAACACTGAAGAATATCCCCGGCAATATCAAAGAAGTGAAGCCATATCTGATACTCAGTGTTCCGGCATTGGCCAAGAATTTTAAAAAGAGTATAGAGCAGGGTATACAAGCTCAGGGACCTACGGTGGTTCGTTTGTTCAACCTCGGGCTCAAAGCGGCCTATGCTTACAATGGAGACGGTGGTGACGACAAAGGTCGGGGCTGGCGATTCATTCTTAAACCTTTTGTGGCGCTGATGGACAAGCTGGTCTTCTCGAAGGTTAGGCTCAATTTTGGCGGCGAACTGCGCTTTTTTATCGGCGGAGGCGCCCTATTGGACAAAGACCTGCAGAAATTCTATTATGCCATCGGCATGCCAATGTACCAAGGCTATGGCCTGAGTGAGGCTACTCCGGTGATCTCTACCAATGGTCCCCGCCGCCATCTGTTTGGCAGCAGCGGTGTGTTGGTGCAACCGCTGGATTTGAAGATATGCGACAACGATGGTAAAGAACTGCCCGACGGTGAGAAAGGCGAAATCGTGATCCGTGGCGAAAATGTTATGGCGGGCTACTGGAAAAACCCTGTGGCAAGCGCCGAAACCGTGCGTGACGGTTGGTTATACACCGGTGATATGGGGTACATGAAAGACGGTCTCCTCTTTGTACTCGGCAGGTTCAAGAGTTTGCTGATTAGTAGCGACGGCGAGAAATATAGCCCCGAAGGCATTGAAGAAGCCCTTATGGAGCACTCTCCGGCCATCGATCAACTCTTATTATACAACAACCAGAATCCATACACGGTAGCCATCCTTGTTTCGAACAAAGACTACCTTAAGAAGGAACTGGCTGTTAAGCAAATGACCCTCGACACAGCAGAAGGTAAGCAGGAGGCTATCGACATCATCCGTCGCCAGATCGACCGCTTCAAAAAAGGCGGAGATTTGTCTACTCTCTTCCCCGACCGCTGGCTACCTACTACTTTTGCCGTCCTACCCGAAGCCTGGACAGAGCAAAACGGACTGGTAAACAGCTCCCTAAAGGTTATCAGAGGCAAGGTAGAAAAGCTATACGCTTCCCGTATCGAGCATCTATACACCCCCGAGGGCAAGAACCCTCAGAATGAAAAGAATATCACCTCCCTATAAAAGTAGGCAAGATGTAAAAGGCCGCCTCCGAAGAACGGGGCGGCCTTTTTATATTAGATAAAACTCAAATATTAGAAAGAATAGGATAAACCGATCGTGGGCGTAAAGGCCCTGATCTTATAGTGTCCAGGAAATCTGCGAGGGTCTCCAGTTATGGGGCTAACATCGGTGTATGAGCCATCGCGGCCGAATCCGGTGGTATAAGCCATTGCAAAGTCTACCGACAGCCTTGAAAGCGGGCGGAAGCTAAGTCCGGCACTCATTCCCAGTTTGTTCATACTGGGTGTCTCGGGATTGAGGAATTCGTCTTTCACTGGTGTTTCGTCAAAATAGAATCCCAGACGTAAATCGAGACGGTCTGTGGTTGCGTATTGTCCGCCGATGCGGTAGATACGGCTGTTTTTGTAGTTTTTCTCAGCGTTGATACTGTATCCTTCCAGTACTTCTTGAGAAAACTGCACATTCAGAGCCTTGTACGCTCCCCAGCCAACGAACTGTACTTCTCCGGAGAGCAACAGCTTGTCGGTAGGTTTGTAACTGACTCCTACATTGACGTTTGAAGGTAAGGGCAGGGATGCCTCGAATGTTCCTCGGTCGAGGGGAGGTATCGTTGAAAATATAGCTTTTAATTCTGTTTCGTTGGCATAGTTTAATGCGGCAGTTCCTTCTTCTACTTCCATTTTGACTTTGGAACGGTATGAAACTCCGATTGTAATCTTGTCGTTGAGGTCAAACATCGCTCCAAGATTATATCCCAGCTTCAGTCCGGCATCTCCTGAGAGTGTTGCGGCAATCGGCGTGATGCCTTTATACTTATCGGCAATCGGAGTCAGTTCAGGTCTGAGTTGCGCGAGCATAGCAATGTCGTTTGAAGAGATCAGTGCCCGGCTAAGGGAGAAGTCTCCAAACATAACCATCAAACCTCCACCTACGCTGAGGCGGTCGCCAATCTTGAAGGCTACCGTCGGCTGAATGGAAAAGGATTTTAAGGAGATATCCTGTATCAGATGAGAACCTTCCCAGTTTTTTCCCCAGTTCATGGCGCTTCCATAAGGGTTGGTAACGCTGATTCCGGCAGCAAGGAAATCGTATACCTTGAATCCGGCGTAGAAATAGAGGGGAGTGCTCGGGTCGTTATCAATTTTGTGCTTGTAGTTGCCGTTTTTGAAATCGCCGCTTGATATGACAGCAGAAACCCCGGCTGAGAGGTCTATACTATTGTTCATGAAAGCCAGCCCGGCTGGATTGAAGTGCATACTTTCTGCTCCGAGCTTTAATGCAGCACCGACATGTCCCATACCTGCCTGTTTAGCACTTTGTGAGTTTACTTGATAACCCTCCGCCGCTGTGTAAGACAAAGGAAGCATGAGGATACATGCAAATGCAAAGATTTTTTTCATACTCTTTTGTAGTTAATTTCTCTTATTTTAAAGCATATTTCACACAATTGTGGGGACAAAGATATAACTTTATCTGAAAATCTGCACACTTTTTTAAAGTTTGTGCAGATTTTTTTGAGAACTAACTACTGATTTACCTGATTCCTTTTACGTTCATGCGTATGCTGTACAAATATTGAGAGGCTGTGATGAAGAGGGTTTTCATGTCCTTTCCTCCGAAGCAGATGTTGGCTGTCCAGCCAGCCTCTACGGGGATGTGGGCGATCTGTACGCCTTCGGGATTGAAGACACTAACTCCTTTGCCGGTCAGATAGACGTTTCCGGCCTCATCCATCGTCATGCCGTCGGAGCCCATGGAGCAGAAGAGCCTTTTGTTGCTGAGGGAGCCGTCGGGCTGAATGTCGTAAGCGTAGGTTTTCCCGGCCCGGATGTCAGCCACGTAGAGGAGCTTCCCGTCCGGAGTGCCGATGATACCGTTGGGCTGCTCGAGCGTATCGTCGACGCGGGAGACTGTCTGATGATCGGGCGAGAGGTAGTAAAGGTGTTGTCCGTCTTGCTGCATCTCGGGAGAGCGCGTCCAATAGTCGCGTTTGTATAGCGGGTCGGTGAGGTAGACGCCTCCCTTGGGATGTACCCAGAGATCGTTGGGTCCGTTGAGCTTCCGCCCTTGATAATCAGTCAGGATGACCGTGTGGGAACCGTCCGGATTGAAGCGCCAGATCTCATTCTCCATGTCAGAGCAGGAGAGGAGGTGGTTGTCCTTGTCGAAGTACATGCCGTTGGCTCTTCCTGTATTGTCGAGGAAGACGGAGAGTTTGCCGTCTGTCGACCATTTGTAGATCTTGTCGTTGGGCTGGTCGGTGAAGTAGATATTTCCATCCTTGTCTACAGCAGGTCCCTCGGTGAAGCTAAAGCCGTCGGCTAGCTTCTCTACGACAGCTCCTTCGGCTACAACGCCTTTCGGCTGTCCGCACGAAGCCGCTACAGATATCACACACACAAACAGGGAATAAAGAATAAACGATTGTCTCATAAACAAAATATTTAGATTTTCAAATGTCAGAAAGTATTTGCAAATCTACATAAAAATAAGGACTTTAATTAAAATCCCACAATTGTTGAACTTATGTTCTACAACTGTTGAATTCATGTTCTACATATGTTGAACATAAGTTCTACAGTTGTGGGACTATATTTGTTTTGGTTCAAACAATATTTTATCTTTGGGGGATGAAACAGAAAGATGCAGCGTTGGTTTGTTTTTCCGGAGGGCAGGATTCTACTACCTGTCTTTTCTGGGCGAAGAAACACTTTGCGGAAGTTGAAACAGTTTGCTTTACGTATGGACAGAAGCATTCGTTGGAGATTGATATTGCTCGTAAGATCGCTGAGGAGGCGGGAGTTCCGTTTCAGTTGCTGGATGTGTCATTGCTGAGCCAGCTGGCTCCTAATTCGCTGACTGATACATCTATTGTGATGGATGAAGATAAACCGGACGATACATATCCTAACACCTTTGTGCCGGGGCGTAACCTGATTTTTCTTACTTTTGCAGCGATTCTGGCTCGGACAAAAGGGATATTCCATTTGGTGACAGGTGTTTCGGAAGCTGATTATAGTGGCTATCCGGATTGTCGGGATACATTTGTACGTTCGCTGAATGTGACATTAAATCTGGCGATGGACGAGCAGTTTGTAATCCATACCCCCCTGATGAGCCGGGATAAAAGCGAAGTATGGCAGTTGGCAGACGAGCTGGGAGTATTTGATCTGGTGCGAACTCAAACGCTGACCTGTTACAACGGAATCCCGGCAGATGGTTGTGGCCATTGCCCTGCCTGTAAATTAAGAAAAGAAGGATTAGAAAAATATGAAACTGAACGCATTAGGAAAAGAGACGGTTTATAAACAGGAGTATGCTCCTGAAGTGTTGGAAGCTTTTGTGAACAAGCATCCTGATAATGACTATTGGGTACGTTTTAACTGTCCGGAGTTTACGAGCCTTTGTCCGATCACCGGTCAACCGGACTTTGCTACGATCCATATCGACTACATACCAGATGTGAAAATGGTGGAGAGTAAGAGCCTGAAGTTATACCTTTTCAGTTTTCGTAATCATGGAGCATTCCATGAAGATTGTGTCAATATCATTATGAAAGACCTGATAGCCTTGATGGAACCAAAGTATATTGAAGTAACAGGTGTTTTCACCCCGCGTGGAGGTATCAGTATCTACCCCTATTGCAATTATGGCAAGCCGGGTAGTAAGTATGAGCAGTTGGCAGAGCAAAGACTGTTCAATCATAATAAGTAAATCCCATCATAATAAATAAAAGTGAGGAAATACACTTTTGGATTTGATATTTTTATTTATTTTGCATTCAAACTAAACTTTATATACCATGAACAAGAAAAGTTTTATATCTAAATCTCTATTAGTTACATTTAGTTTTGCAATCTGTGTAGGCGCGTATGCCCAACAGAAAGAGTATCCCCAACCAGAGCGGATGAAACCAGGTATGTCTGAGTATTGGACACCACAGCCCAAGATTGTTACTCCAGGAACAACCACTAAAGCGGCTGCCCTTACTGCCCCTTCGGATGCTATTATTCTGTTTGACGGAAAAGACCTGTCGGCATGGGAAGGCGCACAAGGAGGTCCTGCGCTTTGGAAAGTGCATGATGGTGTATTTACAGTTGATAAGAAAACGGGTGATATCCAGACCAAACAGAAGTTTGAAAATTACCAATTACACCTAGAATGGTGTGTGCCTGAAAATATTACCGGAACCAGCCAGGGAAGAGGTAATAGCGGTGTATTCATGCAAGGATTATACGAAGTACAGATACTGGACAACTATAATAACGAAACCTATGTAAACGGACAGGCAGGTAGTGTGTATAAACAAACTCCTCCGCTGGCAAATGCTATGCGCAAACCGGGTGAGTGGAATGTGTATGATATCATTTATTCGGCTCCGATCTTTAAAGAAGACGGAACATATCGCGTTCCTCCTACGGTAACAGTTATTCATAATGGAGTTGTTCTTCAGAACCATACTACTATATTAGGAACTACAGAGTATATCGGTTTCCCGAAAGTACGGAAACATGGTGTCGGTCCGATCGTCCTTCAAAGCCATGGCGACCCAAGCGAACCGATTAGTTTCAGGAATATCTGGATAAGAGAACTTTAATTAATCCGGCATGAGATTAAACTCGTCTTTTAACTTGTTTAAAAGGGGGTTAACGGCAGATAAATGTTCGTATTTGTCTGCCGAAGTATAAGCCAGTTTCTTTTCATTTGTTTCCAGCATACGTATCCGCATTTGTACCCGGCTGTTTTTTAGCTGAGAACGTAAATGGGTGAGGATATGTATGCTGTTGTTTAATAACTCATCGCGTTGCCCGGGGTTGTGGATCGCTATCTCAAAATGAAAATCCTCTTGCAAGTCCGGCGTGCAATTATCCATAATCCCTTTTAGGTAGGCATTCCCCTCCAATGCTTCTGCATATCCGTTCCATGCATTTTTTAGCGCTTCATTGTCGAAAGGAGTAGTCTGCTCTTTCTCTGTGTCGGATGCAATCGATTGATTTTGAGGTTTGTTTATTTCTTCTTCTATCTTTTTGATGGAAGTAGATACCGGTCCTTGTGCTACATTCTTCTTAGAAAATCCAGGTGTGTAGGGCTGACTTGGAGGGGGCGGTGCTACTGATGCCGATGCCGGCATTTGTGTTGTCACTACTGCATTTTGAGCAGGAGGAGGAGTTTGTGCTTGGTTTTGTGTTTGATTTTGAGGCGAAACACCGTCTACCGGTTCAATCAGGCGTTTTTTTTTACTGTCGTCCGATTGCGACTTAGATAGTTGGCAGAGCTGTATCAGCGTTAGCTCCAGTAGTAGGCGCTTATTTCGACTGATGCGATAGTTCAGATCGCATGAATTAGCTAGTTCTATCGCTTTGTATAGGAACTGCTCCGGACAGCGTTTGGCTGTCTCCTTGTAGCGCTCCCGGATAGAGGCACCTACTTCGAACAGAACGAGAGTTGCTTCATCTCTGCAAATCAGTAAGTCGCGAAAATGCGAGGCCAAGCCGGTAATGATATTCTGACCGTCAAAGCCTTTGCTTAAAATCTCATTGAGTATCAAAATGGCCTCTCTTACATTACCTGTCAGCATTGCATCTGTTAGCCTGAAGTAGTACTCATAGTCCAATACATTCAGGTTGTCGATAACAGCTTGATAGGTGATGTTTCCATTGGTGAAACTGAGTACCTGGTCAAATATAGACAAGGCGTCGCGCATTCCTCCGTCTGCTTTCTGGGCGATTACATTTAGTGCTTCTGCTTCGGCAGTAGCTCCTTCCTGAGAGGCTACATACTCCAGATGCTCTACCATGTCTGATATGGAAATACGGGAAAAATCGTAAATCTGGCAGCGGGAAAGTATAGTAGGTAATACCTTGTGTTTCTCGGTAGTAGCCAAAATAAACAAGGCGTGATGAGGCGGCTCTTCCAGTGTTTTCAGAAAGGCGTTGAATGCCGCAGCACTCAGCATATGTACCTCGTCTATGATAAATACTTTATATTTCCCTAAAGCCGGTGGTATGCGTACCTGGTCTATCAGTGTACGAATGTCGTCTACCGAGTTGTTGGATGCAGCATCCAACTCATGAATATTGTACGAGCGTTGCTCATTGAAGGCTATGCACGATTCACAGGCGTTGCAAGCTTCTCCTTCGGCTGTGGGTTGCAGGCAGTTGATTGTTTTGGCGAAAATACGGGCACAGGATGTTTTTCCTACTCCGCGCGGACCACAGAATAAATAAGCATGAGCCAATTTGTTATTTGCTATCGCATTTTTTAATGTTGTAGTTAATGATTTTTGGCCCACAACATTACGAAAAGTAGAAGGTCTGTATTTTCTTGCCGAAACAATATAATTATCCATTCGTTGTTTTTTTCTTACTTAACACAAAGATATAAATAATTCATTTATCTTTGTAGGAAAAGAAATTTCTATGTCTGTTCTGAAAGATTTTTATACGAAATACCTGTCAAAAATAAATGCTTACTGGCTGGTTACGATAGGAGTTGTGGCTCTTACTTTTACAGCGGGCGACAGCAATCTGTATAAACGCTATGAATATGACGAGAAAATAAAGGAACTGGAAAAGGAGATCAAATACTATCAGAAAGAGATTGAAACAAATACTCAAAAGTTGAACGATCTGCATACTGACAAAGAAGGACTTGAACGGTTTGCCCGCGAGGAATACCTGATGAAAAAGTCTAACGAGGATGTGTTTATAATTAAAAAGAAGTAATGAGTAAACAGTTGCGTTCCATCATCTTTAATTTTTCAGCTTTATTGCTTTTATTTGGGGCTGTATTATTTATAACGAAGTTGTTTTTTGCTCCCTATTTATTTGCATTAGGTGCTGCAGGTATTGCTATTGTCCATCTGACAACTCCTACTAAAGATATGGATTTTCGCACACGGCGTTTGCAGATTTTTAATGTGATAGCCAGTCTGTTGCTGATTGTAGCTTCTTCTTTTATGTTTATGAATAGAAATGAGTGGATACTTTGTATGACGATTGCTGCACTTTTGCTACTTTATTCGGCTTTTATGAGCCATAAGAAATGATTAAAACTCTTATTTAAACATTCGACAATCAGTGGATTGTCCTTCTAAAACAAACAAATACTATGGAAGCGAAACATTTATTCTCTGAGGATTCGGATTGGTTGTGCATTACCGAATTAACCTATCCGCAAGGCGAAATCATAAAAGAAAACGGAGGGCTATCTATCAGGATATTACCTGATCAGATTGTTAGAGAAAGTTGGTTTTATGACGAAGAAGGCAAGTTTGAATCTCAACTTGTTATCAACCAGATTTCATCCTGGCAGTATACGTATGAATCCCCGGATATAAAACAGATGGGTACACAAAAAGGCACGATTCACGTTGATAGGAATCGTACGTATTCAAAATTCACAATAGGAGATACTTTGCTGAATGGCTATGAGATAACCGCCCGTAATAACAATGTCTGTTATATGGACGGAGCCCTTTATTATGACCAGAAACTGATCAAAGCCTGGTCTACTGTTATGACGAAACAGTAAATAATAGCAGCTTGTTAAGGCATCACTTCTTTCAGCTTATTGTGCAATGCCTCACCTGTTATATTCCTGGCAATTATAATACCTTCCGGGTTTAGCAATACATTGTCGGGGATTCCACGTACCCCATAAAGTGCCGGAATTTCGGAGTCCCAATATTTCAGGTCGGAAAGGTGTGTCCAGGTCAGTTTGTCATCTGCTATTGCTTTTAGCCATTGACTTTTATCACGATCCAGAGATATTCCTAAAACGGTAAAACCCTTGTCCTTGAAGTCTTCAAATGCCTTCACTACATTGGGGTTTTCGCGGCGGCAGGGAGGGCACCAGGCTGCCCAGAAGTCAATCAAAAGATATTTGCCCCGGAATGATGACAAGGATACCTGTACACCTGCAGTATCGGGCAATGAGAACTCGGGAGCAACCTTCCCTATCTGCACGTTTTCCAACTGTGTAATAATCTTATCCAGGTCCAGGATATAGGGGCAAGATGCCAGAGTGGGAGCCAGTTTGGCTCGTGTATCTTTCAAATTATCCAGTGTTAGCTGATATGTGAAATAGCGGTATAAATAAAAAGCCGCGACCGGAGAGTCCGGGTATTTTGTTACCAAACTATCTATATTATAGCCCTTTTCAAATACCTTTTCTGCATTTTCTAAAAAGATATCATTGGCCGGAGAACCTTGTATGCTGATGGAGCCATCTTCGGCATTCAGTACAACATTCATTGCTTTATTTTCAACGAAGAATTGCGCCGGATACCTCATGTCTTCAGTAGCCAATCCATATAATAATGGAGTTTCTACCTTCCCGCTAAACTCAAAATGCCCCTCTTTGATTTCTGCAGAATCGGTATTGAAGAACATCTTGTTACGAAACGATTTCAGGTAAACCATTCCTTCGGAGGCACCCTCTACTTCTCCCTTTATTACATATCCTTCGGGAGCCTGCTGGCAACCGGCCAGCAATGCGCAAGCTGTTATAATAGCAAAAAACTGTTTCATACGTAAAATACTTGAATTTGATTGACAAATCTACAAAATCAGACGTAAATAACCTATGTTCCGAATAAATAATGTATTTTAGGCCTGATTTATTTTTTACAGACTCTACGAACGAATTAAAGACCAATGTTATAGTATAATTAAAAATTAAACCATGCAAAACAGACGACACTTTATCCGTAACCTATCCCTTATTATACCTGCCACAGCAGTAGGAGGATATGCAGCAAAAGCAGCTACTTTTGCAGAAGAAAACAGACCTGATAATCTTCTTTTACTGAAGGTACGCTATGCCATGTTGGCCATGCAACGTGCCTCTTGGGAGCAGGGAACCACTATTCAGGCCATGATTGAATGCCGGGAGTTTGAAATGCTGCGTTTTTTGGTAGACGAAGCCATTCTGCGCCAGTCGCCTGACGGACGTACTTGTATGCTTGGCTCGGGGCATAATGTTACAGACCCTGTAGCGGCAGGCTGCGGCATATTAAAAGCCTACGAGTTGTTTGGCGACGAAAAATACAAATCGGCAGCTGATCGCTTGTACGATTATTGCAAAAATAAGGCTCCGCGTGATCCGAACGGAACACTATATCACCTGAACGACAGCAAGCAGCTATGGAGCGACTCTATCTATATGCTTCCTCCCTTTTTGGCTGCATATCAGGATTCTGAGGAGTGTATGAAGCAACTCAGGGGCTATCGGACCCGCCTGTGGCAACCCAAGAAGAAGCTGTATTCGCATCGTTGGAGTGATGACGAAAACCGCTTCCTGACTGAAAATAGCTGGGGAGGTGGAAATGGTTGGGCAGCAGCCTCTTTTGCTATTGTATATGAGCTGTTACCCAAGGCACAACAAACATACCGGGAAGAAGTGGCTTCTTATCTGGTAGAACTATTGGAAGGCTTGCTACCCAATATGCGTCCGGACGGGCTTTTCCATGATATAGTAGATAATCCTCAGACTTATGTAGAAACGAATCTCTCTCAGATGACAGCTTTTGCGATCTATAAAGCCGTGAAAAACGGAGCAATAGACTCCTCTTATTTGCAGGCTGCCAAGCAAATGCAACAAGGGGCTCTGTCTAAGGTAGATCAATATGGATATGTGCAGGGTGCTGCCGGCTCGCCGATGTTTAATAGTCCCGGTACCTCTACTGAAGCGCAGGCTTTCCTGCTTATGATGGTGGCTGCAGAGAGTAATGTTTTGTAAGTAAATTTATTAAAGAACTAAATATTGATAAAATGGGAAAGAATTTATTATTTGTAGTCGTTGCAACTATGTTGTTGATGATCAGCTGTCAGCAGTCGAAAGATCAACCAAAAGATCAATCACTTCCCCGCGAAGCTTTTATCCGCGTGCAGGGTCCGGACTTGATTAAATCAAATGGCGAAAAAATACTTATCCAAGGGACAAATCTGGGGAACTGGCTGAATCCGGAAGGATATATGTTTTTGTTTCAGAACGTAAACTCGTATAGGACTATAAATGACGCCTTTTGCGAGATGGTAGGCCCCGATTTTACCAAAAACTTCTGGAATGAGTTTAAGAAAAATTATATCACAGCAGAGGATATTAAGTACATTAAGCAAACGGGCATGAATTCGCTGCGTATCCCATTCCATTACAAGCTCTTTACAGATGAGGGTTATATGGGTTTGAGCTCGGATCAGAACGGCTTTGAACTGATAGACCAGGCCGTAGAATGGTGCCGGCAGGAAGGCCTCTATGTTATTCTGGATATGCACGATGCTCCGGGAGGGCAAACCGGTGATAACATAGATGATAGCTATGGGTACCCCTGGCTGCTGGAAAGCAAAGAGAGCCAGGATCTGTTTTGCGATATCTGGAAGAATATAGCCGAACATTATGCAAACGACACTATTATACTGGGATATGATTTGCTGAACGAGCCGATAGCCCACTATTTCCTGGAAGATTTTGCTCATTTGAACGACTTGCTTGAGCCTCTCTATAAAAGATGTGTAGAAGCCATTCGTACAGTAGATAAAAACCATGTTGTATTACTTGCCGGCGCACAATGGAACGGTAATTTTTCGATATTCAAAGACTCTACATTCGACGATAATATGATGTATACCTGCCACCGCTACTGGTGTGATACGTTACAGCATAATATTCAGGATTTTGTAGATTTCAGAGACGGCGTAAACCTGCCTATATATATGGGTGAAACCGGCGAAAACAGCGACGAGTGGGTAGGAGCCTGGACTCGCTTAATGGAGCGCAACAACATCGGCTGGCACTATTGGCCCTATAAGAAGATGACGGAAGGCGGCGCTTGTATGCGTACAATCCCAGCTCCGGAGAACTGGAATGTGATTGTAGAATATACAAAGGCAGACCGGAGCAGCTTTGCAAAGATACGCGAAGCACGTCCGGATCAGGAACTGGTAAAAAAAGCATTGAACGATTTACTGGAGAATATGAAATTAGCCAACACTTCTAAAAATGAAGGATATATAAAGGCTATGGGAATGAGGCCGTAAGCTCATTTTGCGAGTGTATTAAAGCATTATTTTGTTTAGCAAAAAGTTGCTGGGTTACAATTGTCGATCAACTGGGTCACGGTTGTGAACCACCTGGTCGACAGCTGTGACCCAGCTGGTCGACAGACGTGAACCACGTGGGTCACAGTTGTGACCCAGCAACTTTTTTAAATATTCTTTTTTGAACTATTCAGTAAAGTAAATTGAACCGTATAGCAAACACACCAATCAAATCTCCTCTTAACTTTGTATTGCTAAATAATAGTAGAAATTAAATTATGGAATATAGAAAAATAGGGAAAACCGGAATGTCGGCCAGTGTTATAGGCCTAGGATCAGAGCATCTGGATGGTAAGCCATATGCTGTAGTTGAAGAAACAATTCATGCGGCATTGGAGCATGGTATAAATATCATGGATCTATTCATGCCCGGCGACGAAGTGAGGCGTAACATCGGCAAAGCGCTTGGTAACCGACGGAAAGATATGATAATACAAGGGCATATCGGATCGGTAGATTTAAGTGAGCAATACGATGTAAGCCGCGACTTGCCTACCTGCAAAAGATACTTCGAGAAACTGCTGGATAACCTTGGTACCGATTATATAGACGTAGGCATGTTATTCTTTATGGATTCTGATGAGGCCTTTGAGCAGATTTATTCCAACGGGATTGTTGATTATGCTTTGGAATTGAAGCAGAAAGGTGTTATCCGGGCTATCGGAACAAGCTCTCACAATCCTGTTGTGGCCAGGAAACTTCTGGAAACAGGGATTGTAGACCTGATGATGTTTAGTATCAATCCGGCATTTGATATGACTCCTGCCGAGACAGATGTACTAAGTACAATGGAAGAACTTTCCGCTCAGCAATATGTAACCATAGACCCGGTACGCGCAGAACTTTATAAATACTGTGAGCAACAGGGAATTGCCATTACGGTAATGAAAACTCTGGGAGGTGGACGGCTTTTGTCTGCCGAACATTCCCCTTTCAAGAAGGCCATGAGCGTTCCGCAATGTATTCATTATGCACTTACCCGTCCGGGAGTAGTTAGTACAATGATTGGCTGCCAGTCTGCCCGGCAAGTAGAAGAAGCTGTAGCTTACCTGAATACACCGGAAGAGCAACGGGATTATATGGATATAATAAGCGGCTATCAGGGAGAACTGAGTGGCCAATGCGTGTATTGCAACCATTGCCAGCCCTGCCCTGTCAATATCGACATAGCTATGGTTAATAAGTACCTTGATATCGCCTCTTTAGATACCGCGAATATCCCGCCGAGCATCCGGCAGCATTACAAATCCTTAGCTGCAAGTGGAGCCGATTGTATAGCATGTGGTAATTGCGAGGATAAATGCCCCTTCTCGGTCCCTATCATTAAAAATATGGAACGCGCCGAAGAATTATTCGTACTTTTGTAAAGTGAAAAAGCATACATCGAGTGGATTTTATACCAAAGAAGAAGAACGGCTAAACACCTTGTCTCATGGGGTAGGGATATTAATAGGTATCCTTGGTGGAGGCTACTTATTATATCTGGCTATAGATAGCAATAATCCGTGGGCGGTAGCAGGTATGTTAATCTATTTGTTCGGTATGCTGTCATCTTACGTTAGTTCTACCTTGTATCATGCTGCGCCTCCGTCTCCCCGTAAAGATTTGCTGCGAAAATTTGATCATGCCGCTATTTATCTGCATATCGCGGGGAGTTATTCACCTATTATGTTGGTTACCTTGCGCGAGGTAGGCTTTTGGGGATGGAGTATTCTTATTTTTGTATGGCTCTGTGCTGTTGTAGGTGTGGTTGTCAGTTTTCATAAACTTAAAGCACATAGCCATTTAAAGACAATATGTTATGTGGCAATGGCATGCAGTATATTAATAGCCTTTAAGCCTCTGTTGGAGGTTGTTTCTGTACAGTTTCTATATTGGTTGTTGGCCGAAGCTTTTTTCTATATTACAGGAGCCGTACTTTATTCTTTCTATAAACTACCTTATATGCACTCTGTGTTCCACCTATTTGTCTTAGGTGGAACAATTTGCCATATGATGGTTTTGTGGTATGTCTTATAACTTAGAAATAAAATTCCGGATCCTTACGTGCCGAATGTGCCTTTACAAACTTTCTTCCGGCTACTTTATATAGTAGTCCCCCGAAATGGCGTGCATCGGCTGGGCAAACTACAATGCAGCGTCCGCAGGCTATACATTTTTCCTTATCTGTTTTGCGTGGCGTATCGGCGGCAATAGCCTGTGCCGGACACTGTTTTACACAAGTGCCGCATGCCGTGCATTTCCTGTTTCCGCTGGGTTGCAGAGGTAGTTTGCCGGGGACTTTGTAAGGGCGATTGCCTTTCGGAATGATTTCATGTAGTGTATCCAATCCGTCTATCGAATCAATTATCTGTTTGCTTTTTTGTGCAAATTCAGTGATTGATTCCATATCCTTTTTATCCGGACGCTCTGTCCCAACCTGTGGAAATATAGAATGTTGAGCGATGAATGCTCCGGCCGAAACCACCTTGAAACCATTAGCCTCCACTACGTCTTTCAGCTCAAGCAGCGCGTCATCATATTCGCGGTTGCCGTAAACGCAGACTATAATAGCCGGTGTACCATTGCCTTTGAATTGATGGAGGGCTGGTAATGTTATGGCCGGAATGCGTCCGGCATATACCGGCATCCCTACTATCAGCAGGTCTGAGTTATCCAATACAACTTCCGCTTCAGGAGCCTGCCGTGTGATGTTATACTCTTTTATATCACCGTCCAACTGTGTTGATATATGTCTGACAATCTTCTGTGTAGTGTTGGTCGCACTAAAGTATACGAGCTTGATGTTTTCTGTTTTCATATGTATAATTTATTGAATGTAAACATACGAATAAACTAGCAAAAAAGGAACATATAAAAGATTTGAAGTAACTTTAAAAACTTGCTGACATACTGTTGTCAAACAAGTGTATTATTTTTGTGTCATAATCAATAAAGACATCATCATGAAGCTAACATCTTTAAGAAAACGAATCACCTTTGAACCGGATTGATCGCATATCAGCATTACTGGTGCAGCTTCAATCCCGCCCGTTGGTGAAGTCTTCTGAAATGGCAGAACGCTTTGGTGTAAGTTTGCGTACCATTTACCGCGACATGCGTACCTTGTCGGAGGCCGGAGTGCCGGTATGTGGAAATCCGGGAGTTGGTTACTCATTAGTTGAAGGTTACAGATTACCCTCACTTATGTTTACCAAAGAAGAGGCAATAGCCTTTCTTACAGCCGAAAAGATTATTGAGCAGCTTACCGATACGCAGAATAGCAACTACTTCCGTCAGGGGATGGATAAAATTCGCGCTGCATTGCGGGCTGTAGATAAAAGATACCTCCACGAGATGGATGATACAATAGCAGTGTATAAAAGCCGGAGTTCAGGAGAGAGTTTGCCCAATATAATGCAAATAATATTGAGCAGTATAAACGATAAGTTGATCCTGGAGGTAGACTACAGCAATGCAGACGAGAATAAAAGCAAAAGAGCCTTGGAAGCTGTAGGCATCAGCTATTCGCACCCCCGTTGGTATCTTTCGGCCTGGTGTCATTTGCGCGAAGAGTACCGGATGTTCAGGCTCGATCGTATCAGTAATATACGAACAACAGATAACAAACATACAAAAGCGCATCCGCCTTTAGACTCACTTTTGGATTGTGTCGACTCGCAATGCCTAATAGAAGTCGTTTTGCTTACAAGCAAAGAGGTGTCCAAACAATTTGCCGACAGGTGCTATTTTATGGGGCTGACTAACGAAAAAGAGCTTGCAGATGGCCGGATAGAACAAACCTACATGGCTTATTCACTTGAGGGCCTGGCCAGATGGGTACTGGCGAATGCCGACACGACAACAGTAATAAAACCCTTTGAAATAAAAGATATTATTAAACAAATCATTCAAAAATTAGACGTATGAAAGTGAACAGTACAGAGATTAAGAATCTCGAACCAATCAAGACAATTGCAATTCCTCATGTTGGCGAATATTCAGGTATTGCCGGAGCATTTGATAAGTTAGCAGCATGGGCAGGAGCCAACAACCTTTGGGCAGCTTCTCCTAAAATGGTTGGTCTTTATCAGGACGACCCCACCAACACCCCGCACGACCAATTACGCTCCAAGGCTTGCCTGGAAGACCTTTCCGACATAGAGCTGGGAGAAGGTATGGAACGCTATACCATAAGCGGAGGCAAGTATTTTGTGATGCAGGTAGAAGTAATGATGTCTGAATATGAAGAAGCATGGCAAAAAGCATATGCCGCAGCTTTCAATGAGAAAGGCTGTGAATGCGACCTGCGGGATCACTACGAACTGTATCTGGGTTGTGTAGATGGTACTCAGGGTGTTGATGCTCCTTGGATAGTAGAGTTGCGTATCCCGGTGAAGTAACCTATTTTTAAAGGTTGTTTCTGCCAACCATAATTGTATCGATATTTTCTGTCGCCCAATCAATCAATGCTTGCAGATGAGGGTAGAGGCTCTCTCCCAATTCTGTAAGCTCGTATTCTACTCTTGGCGGAACTTCGGCGTGAATCTCGCGGCTGATTATACCGTCTGCTTCCATAGCGCGCAAAGTAACAGTCAGCATACGTTGGGAAACATCTCCTATGGTGCGTTGTATGTCGCTAAATCTCAGTTTCCCATTAACCTTTAATGTTGTCAACGTAAGGATAGACCATTTGTCGCCCAAACGGGCAATAACGTTCCGAACCGGACAATACTCACTCGCTTCGAAATTTATTAAACTTTTTTTATCCATAACTATCTTCTTATCAACAATTGTTACACAGAAGTAAGCAGCGAACTGTTCTGTGCCTTCTTGTTTTATTAAAACACTTACTCTACTTTTGCCATACAAAAGTAATAAAGTTACGAATAGTAACAAATGTTGATAATTAAAATTTTAAGAACATGAAAACTGTAGCAGAGAACAAGAATTTTACAGCAATTGAATTGGGAAAGTTGGCACTCCTGCCTGAAACAGCAAACGGAAAAGCATTCCTGAAAGAAGCTACCAAAGCAAGCGGTACGGAAATCTCTTTAAGTGTGTTACCTGCCAAAACAGATCTCCCTATCTTTCATTCCCATAAACAAAATGAAGAAACGTACATTGTTTTGAGTGGAGCAGGTAAATTTCAGGTTGACGATCAATGCTTTGATATTGCCGAAGGTAGCATCGTGCGCGTAGCTCCTGCCGGCGTTCGTGGTATGACTAATACCTCTGATGAACAGATGAATTATATTGTTATTCAATCAAAAGAAAGTTCATTGGAGCAATGTTCAATGGAGGATGGAATCATAGATGAAGCAACTTCGCTTTGGAAATAACTATTTTATATTCGGAATCGGAAGTATCTTTCAGACCTAAAGGATACTTCTGATTCCCTTCTTCTTACATATAGTATCCCTGTATTTGCATTTCGCTGTGTTGCAGTATCCGGTATTTATCTTGGTCGAAAACGTAGTCCCAACAGCCTAAATGATGAAACATCTCGCCGCCAAAACCGGTTTTGAACTGATACAATCCATGCATGGGGTGCGAGGCTTGCGGACCGGGTGATACGCCAAACATATCGTATTCAATACATCCCGCCTGTTTAGATAGCCTGATTGCTTCCCATTGGAGGGCATAAGTAGGCATGAAATTACGCATCCGGGAAGACGAAGCCCCGTAAAGGTAAGTTCCGCGATGAGCGGTTAATACAAGGAACATGGCGGCAAGCGGAATATTGTCGACTTCTGCAATGAGAAGCTCTACATGGGCAGGCGATGAGGTGTCGTCTGCACGAGCCGATATCACTGATGTGAAGTATTCAACGTTATTTACAAATAGGTTATTCCGCAGGGCGGTTTCTTTATATAGCTCATACCATATCCCGATTTGTTCCAGTCCGGCTCTACGAACGGACACCCCTTTCCGTCTTGCCAAGCCGATGTTGTAACGGGTTTTTGGCTTCATCTGCTTGAGTATCTCCTCTTCAGTCGGTGCAAGATCAAGGAAAATAGTAGTGGCAGGCAGAACGCCTGAATTGCTTTTGCGAAGGCTCCAGTTAATCGTATTATAATTCATGTTGAACTCTTGGAATACTGGGACAGGAACTTCATCGTCGTGCCAGTGCGAGCGCCAATTGAGGTCGTACCGTATGGCGGCGCAATTCTTCGGCAGGTGCGGCTGGATCAGCTCTGAAAGCTCTTCCAAGAAACGTCCCTGATTTTCGTCAGAAGGCTCTATCTCCGGGCCATAAGGTGCATAGGCAATATAGGTTTCATGATCCAGTGGACGTTCGACCAGTAGAAGGTCGGCATTGGTGTAGGAGTATCCTCCAACTCCGGTATAAATGTCTCGATTACGTACTTTAAAATCAAGGGCTCGCGTGGTTAAACCCTGATTCTTTTTCACTTCAGACCAGAATGCGGTTTGCTGAACGATAGGGGTCGTGTATATATCCTGCTGGTCCTTTTTCTCTACTCTGATATCCATATCTTGAAAATAAATCTGCAAACATAAGCCTTTATTTACTATTTACCTAAAAAATAACTTTTTATACTGTAGTCTAAATAAAGCTGCTCGGGGTAAAAAGAAAGAGACTATCTCAATTTATTTTGAGACAGCCTCTTTTGTTGTGCAATCACCCGTCTGTATGCCAAAGGTCAGGAAGCGACGGTTCGATCCGGAATTCTTTTTTTGCCGAAAAATGCTTTGATTTTATCTTACCAAAGGAAATTCACTTATTCTTAATGTAGTACATCCGTATGGAATCAAGGTGATTTCTTCTACCGCAGCAGAACTGTTTCCAACCGAATAAGGTAACGGACCTGTCATTTCATTATATAATTGCCAATGTGGAATTCGTTTGCCTTTTGTTTTTATTAATATAGGTGCATTTTCTGTATTCCAGGGATAAGCTGCTTTTTGTTTTTCGGAATCGATAATCACTTTGAAATGTTGTTGTATTTCATCTGGCCGGAACCCAAGAATCCCATAATTCCACGGGGTGGAAGATGTCACTTCGTAATACGATTCGCCATAACGTGATATTTCTTCCTGTGCAAAGCTCTTCTTTTTCCAATTCTCTTGCATTTTCAATGCATAAACCAAGGGGCCACGCTCAACGGCTATTGCATTTTCATACCATCGAGACACCTGTACTTCCATCGGCAAGGTGATTTCCACCTTATCTTTATTTCTCCATGTGCGATTGATAATGCCTACTTGCCCGCTTTTAACACTTTGTTCGGGTTTCCCATTTACCGTTACGATTGCTTCTTTACACCATGCCGGCACACGGAAATGAAACGGAAACGTGACTTCTTTCACTTTCTTATCTTGTATATGAATAGTAAAGGAGCATTTATCATCCATCGGATAGTTCGTTTCTTCGGTAATGCGAACCATATGTCCGTTATTCCCCACTTTGGCAGTCACCTCTGACGGAGAATAGATCAATGCTGCCAAACCGTTATCCGGAGTGGAATACCAGAGGTTTTGAGTGAATTTAGGCCAACCTTGATGCATATTCGATGCGCAACATGGATATCCGGTCAATAATCCGTAACAAATATCTGTTCCGGCATGATTATGATCTTCATAGAAATTATGATTGTGGCGGGTAATCATTACCTGATTCGCTTGTTGGAAATATTGTTTGTCCATGAAATCGTCAGTTATCTGAGTCGGAAGAGCGTTGAAAGCAACTCTTTCCAGGTGGTCGGCGAAATCAATATCACCCGTAATCTCAACCATTTTCTCAAGGGAGTACATCAGTTCAACCGCTGAGCACAACTCGGATCCTTGCGTTGGATTGTTGCCATGCAAGCCTTCATCCCCTCCGTACATTCCTTGCGGCTGACCATTATAATGACGAATATCCGCAAACGCTTTTTTTACAGCATCAAGGTACTTCTTTTCAGGTTGTTGCTGATAATAAATAACCGGCTCTTTAATGCCTTGAGCCAGATTGACGCAATGAATCGTATTGAAGCGAGTCAGATCATCCCGATTGAGAAACATATCCACAAAATCATAACTTTGTGTATGTAATAGTTCTCCTAGTTCGAGAAGGAAACGATCTCCGGTAATATTATAAAGCCAGTAAACAGCTTGAAGATTATCACAGGCACGATATTCAGCCCAAAAAGTCCAGTTGCCCAATGGTTTCCGGGGCAGTTCCTGAAGCTGGTATTTGAAGTAATTGGTAAAGAAAGAGATCACACGTGGATCGTTGGTCGCCGAGTAGTATTGCTGCATCACTTTAAGCATCACCATTCTGGGCCACCAGTCGGCTGAATTGTCTCGTTGTAATCCGGGTTCGTGCGGATAATCTTTCGCAGGTCCAAAATAACCGTCTTCCCGTTGGCTGTTTAATGTCCATTCAATCCAAGGTTGTACTTTTTCTTTCAATTTTCCATCATCTAAAAGGTAAGCCAGAGGTAATAAGCCATCAATCCAGTAAGGTCCACGCTCCCATTGATCGCCATCACCGCCTAGCCATCCATTACGATCTCCCATCACCGAGGGGTAGAGTATATCCATTTGGCTGGTAGCACCGCTGCGCTGTCTTTCCAACATTTCTTGCAGCCAACCTTTTGCTTTAATACTGCCCAGGGGAAGTTCAATATAAGGTTTACGTAGAAGCGGATAACGATTATTGGAATAATTAGAAATATCCTTTTTCTCGGTTGCGGATAAAATCGAAAACACAGAAGAAACACATAGTGTTGCTATAAATAATACTAATTTCATAATTGTAAGATAAATTGTAAACAGTAATATTCACAAGGTGTAAACAAAACTACACCTTGTGAATATGCTGTTTTTTTATTAGTCAGATCATTAATTACCCACGTAGTCCGGATTTTGATCTAAATTCGGATTTGTGTCTACAACTTCTTGTGGTATAGGATAGAGCGTACGATAAGATTCGCTTGGCGAGTGAGACAACCAAGCTGCTTTCGTGTAATGACCAAAACGGATCATATCTCTTCTACGGAAAGTTTCTCCGGCTAATTCCCAACCCAACTCATCATAAAAACGTCCGTATTGCTCGGGGAACTTTTGAGATTGAGGAGTGATGACATAATTTTCTACCATACCATATTGATAACTTGAAGGTCCCAGAAGCTGAGCTCCGGTAACAACGGCTTTTTCCGGGTTGTTTTTGAAAGCTCTCTTTCTGACTTCCGTCACCAATACAGCTGCTTCGTCTGCTTTTCCTGTGCGGAGTAAACATTCTGCTTTCATCAGATAAACCTGTGCCAGACGGAAAAGAACATAATCATTGTTCAAACTACTTCTGGATCCCATAGCTACTTCGTATTTAAGAAATCGCAAACCTTCGGCTTCACTGGTGAAAATACCATTGGGCATTTCTTTTACGAAAATAAGCGGCTCACCCATTTTGTCATAAGAACCTAAAAGCGGGGTACCGTCTGATGCATATTGCGGACCACCTAACCAGGTTGCGTTCAGGCGCAGATCATCCGCGTCATAGGTGTCGACAAATTGGGGTGTTCCTTTATAAGCACCCGCGCCCCAGGGACTACCTACCAAATCATAGGTTTTTCTGTTGGCGCCATGAAGAGCAGCCAAATGATAATTGAAGCCTGTTGCATAAATCTCATCAAAAGGTATGACAAATATGTTTTCCAATGAATTTTCATTGTTTGTTTTAAACATATCCGTATAGTCGGCATCAAGTGTGTATACTCCTGCATTCAGAATGTCATTACACTCTTTTATACATGCTTCCCATTGTGGAGTTCCTGCATATACCTCTGCGTTCAGATACACATTGGCAAGCAAAGCTTTTGCACCCCAGCGATTGAAACGCCCGTAATTGGCTACACTTTTTGTTGTAGGAAGAATTTCAATAATTTCCTGAAGCTCTTTCACTACGAAATTATAAATCTCTTTCCGAGGTGTTTTGGGAGGCATTTCATTAGACATTGCTGTGATTAAAGGGGCATCCCCAAAATTATCCATGATGTACCAATAATAAAAGGCCCGCAAAGCTCTGGTTTCCGCAATAAGTTCTTGTTTGTTTTCATTCGAAGCGAATGGGAAATTTTCTTTTTCCAACATACCTATCACGTTGTTACACAATACAGCTCCTGTAAAAAATAGATTCCACATTCTTTTTACATGCTCCTGTGTCCCATCCCATTTATGCTGATGCATACGTCGGAAATTACCTCCATCGTCCCAGCCCGATCCATTGGCGGGAAAAACGGCTTCATCCGTAGAGATCGCTTGTGCGATACAAATCCCTAAACCGGCACCTGCGTCTGTCCATCCTCTCAGATTGGCATAAGCCGCGCCTACTTCGCGGGTTGCATCACCCGGTTCATAGATATAACTATCTTCCGTAATATCCGAGTATAAATTTTCTCCTAAATCTGTACAAGCGGCAAAACCAATCCACAGAAACAAGGCTAAAAGTGAACCTGCCGTATATTTTACATATTTTCTCATAATTCGTTAGTGTTAAAAAGTTAATATTGTGCCAATTGTAAATGAACGGGTAGAGGGATAACGCCCTAGAGTATCACATCCGGGATCTAATCCGTTTACATTTACTTCGGGATCAATACCTGAATAGCTTGTGAAAGTAAAGAGGTTAGTTCCTGTAGCATAAAAGCGGGCTTTCTTGATGTATTTGCTGTTAAACTGCAAATTATATCCCAAGGTTATATTATCTATTTTCCAGAAATCACCTTTTTCAATAAAATAGCTAACATACTGAAGTTCTTGCTGATCATTGAGCACTTGACCAAATTTAGGCTGATAGGCATCTGCCAGCAGATTACCACGGGTCAGATTAACCGGTACTTCGTAAAACATTCTTGGCATATTTAAAATATCATATCCGAAAACACCCCGCATAGAGATGTTCAGATCAAAGTTTTTATAGGATATCTGATTATTCCAGCTAAGGAAATGTTTAGGTAAACCATTCCCGATTTTTTTACGGTCATCATCTGTCTGATCCAGGATGGATTTGGGTTCTCCATTTTTTCCTTCAATGATCCAACGTCCGTCTTCATCAACTCCAATGGTTTTGAATCCCCAGAAATTACCCATTTCACCTCCTTCAAAAATGCGATGTGTTTTTCTCTGGATCGGTTCCCCGGTCCATCCTTCTTCGATATATCCGGAATGCACCTGAAACTGGTCATTCGATAAGGATACTAACTTATTCTTGTTTGTAGAGAAATTGAGGGTTGAATTCCATGTAAAGTCACGGGTTTGCACAGGAGTTATATTGATTTGCGCTTCCAATCCCTTATTCTCCATCGTACCTGCATTGGCAATCATTTCATTGTATAGAAACGGAGGCATAGGCACCGTATATTTCCAAAGCATGTCTTTAGTCGTTCGTTTATAGAAATCGAAACTACCTCTTATGAAATGGTTGAAAAGACTGTAATCGATACCTAAATTCCATTCTTCTTTCTTTTCCCATTTCAGGTTGGGGTTGGCATTTGATGCGGGTTTTAAGGTTGGAATCCAACCACTTTCAGTATAGAAATTAGCTCCGGTATCCAGTTTTCTCAACGACATATAAGGATCGGTAGGAACAGTTCCTGTAATACCAAAACCTACACGCAGTTTCAACAAATTGATCGATTCAATATCTTTCATAAATGATTCGTTCGATAGATTCCATCCTACAGAAAAAGCAGGGAAATTACCCCATTTATGATTCTCTCCGAACTTACTCGATCCTTCCCGACGCAAACTTGCGGAAAGCAAATAACGATTGTCGTAGTTATAATTCACACGTCCGAAGAATCCGATTAGTTTATGTTCGGTTTTTATCGATTCTTCTTTTGCCTCTCCCCGTTTGAGAGCAGCTCCTTGTTGCATTTTATTATATGAATATTGATCGGAAGAGAAATCCCAGTTTTGCATCCAATAATTCTCATACTGATTCATTTGATAGGAATAACC
Organism: Parabacteroides sp. PH5-46; assembly: GCF_029892785.1. Classification (GTDB taxonomy): domain Bacteria; phylum Bacteroidota; class Bacteroidia; order Bacteroidales; family Tannerellaceae; genus DFXE01. The sequence continues at coordinate 59,294 of NZ_JARXXA010000009.1, read as the reverse complement.
GACTAATGCTGTAATATTATGTGCATTGAACTGTTCACGGTATTGCGAAGTTATTTCCATCAGTTTTTCGGATGAACGGGTCGTTCCTCTGGATGCGAATCCATTTTTCGAATCCCTCACAGTAGAGATATGCTTTTTAGTCTCAGAGTATCCTCTTGTCTCATTAAATGTAGTATTCGACACCAATGCTTTTACAAAAAACTGATTGATGGGGGTTAGTGTGATCGAGCCAAACGTTTTGATCTGGGTGTTTTTATTTTCACCATCACTCTCATAAATAGCGGCTACTGGATTCATATATCCATTCATTGTAGTGTGTTCCACCCATGTGCCTTCTTCATCTTTCAGGCGATCCGTAGGATTACCGATTAAAGCCGTACGATAGATACTACCATTAAAACTATTTCCATCACCAAGTGACTGATAGGTCTGTTGACGTCCCATTATATTGAAATTAAATTTCAATAAATTATCCCACATCGAGTGATTGGCTTCTAAACGCGTAGTTAATACCTTGTTATTTGAACGTTTTACGATCCCTTCCGCCGATTTGTAGTTGATGTTGGCAATATAGTTGGTCGCAGATGTCCCTCCCTGAAAACTGGCATTTGTCACTGAAGTAATAGGCGTACGCAGTATTTCATCCAGCCAATCGATTTCGTAACCATGATCGATAGCACCCGGTTTCTTCTGAGCGACCAGTTCGCGGTATTGAGAGGCATCCATCATATCCAGTTTCCGGTTGATCGTTTGCACAGTCAGGTAAGACTGAACTTCTATCGTAGCTTTTGCTTCTCCGTGAATTTTCCTTGTGGTAATGAAAATTACCCCATTATTCCCCCGAGTTCCGTAGATTGCGGCAGCCGAACCATCTTTCAATACATCAACGCTTTCTATATCTTCCGGAGCTACAGTTGACAGATCACCAGGGACCCCATCAATAATAACCAACGGACTGGTGCCGGAAAGCAAACTTCCCGCTCCACGTAAAACAAGTTGACTGGTAGATGTGGGATTCCCATTGGTAAGTACAACTCCTAAACCGGCTACCTTACCTTGAATCAATTGGGCGGCGTCTTGTACGCTTCCCTGAGTGAAAGATTCTTTTTTAACACTCGCAATGGAAGAAGTCAATTCCCCTTTTCTCTGGGTTCCATATCCTACGACAACAACTTCATTCAAGCTTTGTGAATCTTCCTTTAAGATAAGTTGCAAAGATGTTTGGCCGCTAATGCCCACTTCCTGCATAATATATCCGATATAAGATACTTGTAAGATGGAGGAAGGGTAAACAGAAAGTGAAAACTTTCCATCCATATCTGTTATGACCCCATTGATCGTTCCTTTCTCCACCACATTGGCGCCAATAACCGGTTCGCCTTGTTCGTCGGTGACGGTACCGGTGATTGTACGTTTGGTTTGCGATGCGGTTTGAGCAAGGTTATCGGCTGTTTTCAGATCGGTCAATACCACCTGATTGTCTTCTTTCACTGTGTACGTGATACCGGTACCACTCAACAAACGGTTCAATACGTTCTCTATCGAGCTGTTGGATAATTTAATGGATACTTTTTTGTCCAATCCGGACATGGCATTGTTGAAGAAAAAATTGTAATCGCTTTCTTTGTCTATTTTATGGATGATCTCCCGAATTGTTTTGTTTTTTTCCGACAGGTTGATTTGTGCGGATATGTTTTCGCTGATGCAGCACACCAGTAGGCACAATACAGCCTTTATAATTATATTTTTTATAAGTCTCATTATTTTGAATGTTTGGTTATACAAAGTTTTTAATAACTTTACCCACTTAAAATAGAACCTTTTTGCAATGCTTGATACCCGGCCCGGTATCGGTGATAGATTGCAGTGCGGAACTATTGTAAGCAATTATGCGCGGGACAGGCCCCTGGGGTCTGTTCCGTTTTGTTTTTCTTTGGTTTTTATTTCATGGGCTATTTCTTTTATGGTTATTATTCTTGCTGATAATCACAGAACTATCGCTTATTGCATAGGTGATAGGAACAGTCAGGCTCATAATCTCGAATACATTCGAAAGGCTGTTGTTCTTTATGGTTCCCAGGAAAGTATAGTTCTTTATGTCCTCTGTTTCAAAAATAATTCGGATATTATAGATACGTTCGAGCATAACGGCTGCTTCGCCTAATGTTTCCCCATTAAATACAATCCGTCCGTTTCGCCAGGCAGAGATCAGATCGGTATTATAAAGCGTAGTTTTAACCGATTGATGGGTAGGGCGATGATAGGATATGTTTTCATTCGGACTTAAAAGGACACGATCATTGTCGGAGGTAACAGCGATACTCCCTTCCATCAAAGTGGCCGTAATATCTTCATCCGCAGAATAGGCTTTAACATTGAAAGCTGTACCCAATGCTTCGATCTCCATATCGTCGACTTGTACGATAAAAGGTTTATTCCGGTCTTTGGCTACTTCGAAATAGGCTTCCCCATCCAGGCGGATGATCCGGTCTTTCCGGTTGTAGGCATTGTTATATTTCATTTTGGTGTCCGAATTCAACCATACCAATGTTCCATCGGGTAGCTCCATGCTGGCTTTTTGTCCGCGATCGACTCTGACGATAAGTTCTTCGGAGGATGCCGTTCGTTTTGTGTGTATGAAATAGCTTCCCAGTATGCCACATAATAGGAAACAAGCGGCAGCGATCTGCGTAATCCGGTAACGCAATGATAGTTTCCGTATCTGACGGGCCTGTTCCGCCTCTTTGATCTTTAGGCTGATATGATTCAACATGCGTTGTTGCACATCATCGTCCAATTCATCACTTGCATTGTCCAGACGTTCCTGATAGGATGCGAAAAGGGATTCTTTCGTATCGGGAGTACGAAACCATTCGAACAGATTCTTTTCTTCCTGACCGGATAACCGCCCTTGTAAGAAACGATCCAATGTTTTTATGTCGTTGTTTTTTTCCATGTTGTATAAGTTATATACATGAAGCATTGATTTTCCTTACAGGAGAATGTAAGAATATCTGTTTTTGACTTTTATTAAAGACTTGATGCCAGATAAAGTAAAGCCAACAGGATAAAATAAGGCACTAACATACAAATTCAACCCAAAAATTAGTACTACATAAAAATAAAATGATTATATTCGTCTAAATATTAATCTTTTATCTTTATGTTCAACGGTGAAATCAAGGATGAGTTTAACAGTTTAATCGAATTGACCGATTATCTCCGCGATGAAATGGATTGTATTATGTACTTATCAAAAAAGAGATGGGGAGATAATACAGTTTGTCCTCATTGCGGATGTGAGAAAGTTTATTCATTTTCTGATGGGATAAGGTATAAATGTTCTCACTGTAGAAAGCAATTCACCGTTAAGGTTGGTACCATATTTGAAGGGAGTAAAGTATCATTAAGAAAATGGTTTATCGCCATCTACTTAATAACCTCTCACAAGAAGGGAATATCTTCTTATCAGTTAGCAAAGGATATTGATGTTACACAGAAGACAGCTTGGTTTATGCTCCATCGAATTAGGTATGCATTAAGCCAGGCTGATCTTGATATAGAATTGGAAAATGATGTGGAGATTGACGAGACCTACGTAGGAGGTAAGAACAAGAACCGGCATTGGAACAAAAAAGTAAAACACTCACAAGGAAGAAGTACAGAAGATAAGACACCTGTATTCGGAATGATCGAAAGAAATGGAAAAGTGATTGCAATGGTTGTTCCAGATGTAAAAGGAAAAACATTAAAGGATATAATACGTAGAATGGTAAAGGACACAGCAAGGATCATCAGCGACGAGTATATTGGTTATTCCGGTTTGGAAAAGATATTCCGACAGCATGTTTACGTTCAACACGGAGCGGGTCAATATGTTATAGGGGATATCTATACAAACACAATAGAAGGATTTTGGAGCATAGCCAAACGGGCTATAATTGGAATCTACCATTGCTTAAGCCCTAAACACCTTCAACGATATTTCGATGAGTTCACCTTCCGTTACAATACAAGAAAGATGAAAGAGGGTGAACGTGTAAATAAAATGCTATCTTTGTGTTATGTTAGAATGACATATCAGAATTTAGTTTATGGCTAAGAAAGGAACATCAAGCAAAGGAACAGAAAGACCTAAAGCGGTTGCAAAATCAACTTCAACTAAAAAGAAGAAAGAACCTTCTTTCGGAATGATTATAGAAAAGATATCGAAAGTGAAACCACCAAAGAAAACAAAGAAATAAAAATGGGGAACAATAATGACATATCTAGCAATGAGACATCAAATAAATAGATAAAGGAATCTTCAGGGATGTTTATTCCCACAGAAAAACCTACACCTACAAGAAAGAAATTAAAATTCAAAAAATATAAATCCTATATTGCTAATGATTTACTTATAGATTAGTGAATTTATTATTGAGTTAATTTTTAAAAAGACTTCTAAGAATAATAAGTGGTAATCCTAAAATATTAATTGTTGTAGTAGTTAGTAGCGTTTTGATAACATCACCTTCTAAATCTAATCCTAAAGGCTTATTAAGAAAAAGTAGACACATAACTAATAAAAGCCATATAGAAACAACAAACATAACCCATTTTGAAAGAATTCCTCTATGGCGTGTGTTTTGTTTATATCTTTCTTTTCTTTGGTCATCTAAATTCAAAAGGTCTATATCACTACTAGGTGTATTCACAACATCACTTGAACGGTCAGAAATATCTGAACTTATTTCCAACTCATTGAATTGTATAGGTTGTTCATTCATCATCCTTTTTCACAACAATGGTATCAAAATAATCCTTAATATACTTATCGGGTATTATATCTCCCCATTTAAACCCATCTATAATGGTGGTTTTCTCCCAAGGAGAACCTTTTTTATGTGACCATTCTGATAATGAAACAGCATTATTTTGACCAAAAGAATTAAAAACTAAAGTTATTAAAGAAGACAGGGTTGAGTCTTCTGAGTTTTTTTTAACATCTGGGTCGTCATAACTAATAGATTGAATAACTGTTTTACTAAGTTTATTCCTAGTGGTAGGAAAAACAGGTCCATAAGGCCATGCTTGCGGGTGTTCATCTACTAACCTTTCATTTTTAACACTCAAATAAGTTCCATAAGCAATATATAATAATTTCTGAATCTTAGTCATATTTATTGTGTACTTATGCTTATTAGCATAAGCAGCTATAAATTTAGCTATATCTACACTATTGTATTTATATATGTCAATGATTCCCATGAAGTAACTATTTTATTACAAATATAACATATTTACAATACAGACAGTTCTTAATTCGATTAATAATACGAAACAACAATCTTGATACAAGTCTTTTAGTTTTATTAAACAAAAATAAATAGATATTAGACTTAGTTGTATATCTTTGCGTTTGTATTAGAATCAAACGTGAAGCGTTTAGATATTGTCTTGGACTTCGGAATCTGGTAAATTTCATATCCCCAAGGACAGTAGCACTAAACGTCTACGCTGTTATAGGCGTGGGCTGTTATATGCTGTCGTGGGGGTGGTTTACCAGAGCCAGAAGTCCCGGCACATTTAGCAGTTCCCACGCTTCTTTCATTTATAAATATCCGGAGGGGACAGGATGGTAAAAATGTAATTGAAATGAAAAAGTTATTATTGTTATGTTTGTTTGGAGTGTTTATGTTTACGTCATGCGGAAATATCAGAAGTGTAGCCGCAGTAGAAAACAGATGTCCCAAAAGTGAAGTTAAAATCATTAATGTTCACAGAGGTTATGGTGCAAGAACATATGATTTAAGTGTATGTGGAGAAAGAATGATATATAAAAGATCAGGTTCTGTTTATTTTAGAGTGGACGAAACAGACAAAAACACAGGAAGGAGATAAATATGAAAAAGATTGTTTTTGTCCTTTTTTTCTTATTCTCATTTTTGATAGTGAAGGCAGATGGACTAACTGTTACCTATAGTAGGTCTTATGGATTATCTAACAACAGCGACAATGTAAAACCTTTTAATCTATCAGGGAAAATATTCATTGATTATGACAATGAAACTATTACTAATTATTCATCCGGGCAGGTAGTAAGTAGATTATACATGTATAAGTATGAATCATCAAGAGATATGAAAGGTAATACGGTTATGGTTTTCTATACTACTGATAGCGATGGTACTGGAGTGAGAGTAGACTGCTATACTGATAAAGTTGTATATGTCTATCCAGGTGGAAGGATAATATATACAAACGACTAAAAATATTGCAACAAATAATACAAATTACGGGGCTGGTAATAATCAGTCCCTTTTTTATTCAATAATTATTCACTTAAAAATTACAATCATGAAAAAGATTTGGAAATTTATCAAAGAATTTGCTCTTGTAAAAGTTTACTATTCACCTGAAACTACTTACAAAGCTATCTATATCTTGGATATCTACTTTTTAGGCATCCGTATTTATAGACAGAGAGATGATAAATAATCATTCCTTCACAAACATCTCAAAAGGAAGAATTATGTTTAATATTTTCCCATCCTTAGAGTATGAACAATGTAATTTTTGTGTTAATGTATTTACACGACCAACAGTCATTTTTACAGGATTCTTCATGTTTTGATCAGATTTTAATATTACAATATCCCCTACATTGAAATCTTCTAATTTCATAACATTACATTTTTAAGATTAGCACCCCAAAGATATGGAATCGAACAACACGGAGCAAGTGGAAATGTATAATCAATCAAATTGCATCACCACCCAGAGAGATTAGATATCTTTGGGTGGGAGATGTATGTTATTACCTAAAATAATCTTTGAAGTGTTTTTTTAGGAATTGGATGGAACGATACACTTGTGTCTCTACGGTTTTCTCCGAAATAGATTGTTTCTCGGCGATTTCTTTATTACTCAAGCCTTGCAGCCGACTCATGATAAATATCTCCTTCCGGGCCGGTGGAAGTTTTTCAATCAGTTCATAAATATGTTCCTCCAACAGGCGGGCATCAATCGTTTCCTGTGTGGAATTATCTGTTCCTTGCCCTCTTGCCTGCAGAACGGTCAGAAAACGGTTTTTCAACAGTTCCCTTTCTGTTTCTCTGTAGACCAGGTTCTTAGCGATCGTATGCAGATAAGAGGTAAATCCTTTTTCTTCATCAATATTCTTGCGGTTCTCCCATATTTTCAGGAAACAGGTTTGGGTAATATCTTCAGCCAATGATTTGTCGAACAGCACAGACAATACGAAGTTATACAACCGCCGGTTATATATCCAATACAATTCTTCGAATGCAGTGTAATCGCCCTTTTTCAAACGAATCAGCACCTCTTTGTCTACCTGTTTGTTCCTTTCCATAATAGCATCCTCTTCCCGGAAGAAGAATTTTAAGCTACGAATTAATACTATTTTTTTGAATTATGGAAGGATAGACCTCAAAATCACAAAGAAAAGAATGATTCCCGCTTAAAACGAAAAAAGTCTGTAATCATATAGATTACAGACTTTGACTTCAAAATGTCGCCTAAAGCTTCATTTTTGCGGAACGGACGGGACTCGAACCCGCGACCGCAAAACGCATATATTCAGTGATTAAAAATCTTTTTTTGTTTATGTGGTACGAATTGGAGCAATATCCTTTTCTGCCTTATTTTCTTGGCAGTTCTGGCTGCTATTGACGCCAATTTGTCTGCATAAAACTTGGGTTCAAAGTTACTACAATTTTTGAAATCACCAAAGGTTTTGAAAAATAATCTTTTAGACGTAGTGCAAGGTGCAAGTTTATCTATATATAGATACTTGCACCTTGCACCAACAATCTCAACTGGAAAGACTTTAATACCTTAAACTAATTTGGTATCTTTGCACCAGATAAATAGAATTTTAGCGGATTAATTCCGTTTATATATAACATAACGTTCGCTGAACGTCTCGATACGAAAACTGGTAATTTTCAACTGAAAGGGACAGATAGCGCAATGTTCATGCTATACGAGAGTATGGCGTGGGCTTGCCTGTTTCTTTCAAAGGTATACCAGTACCTCGTATCGGAGCAGTGTGAGTTCCACGCTTCTTTTTTGAGATACAGCGAGCAATGGTATAAACAATTAAATTCAGTAGCATGAAAAAAATTATCCTTTACATCGCTGCATCACTTGACCAACGGATTGCAGAGCCAGGCGGCGGATTGGAATGGCTTACCGGATGCCCAAATCGTGAAAAGACAGATTACGGTTGCAAAAATCTATCAGCTTCGGTTGATACGGTTATTATGGGCGGTCGTACTTACCGTGAAATTATGAACATGGATGTAATTTGGCCATATTCGGAACAGATGGCTTATGTTGTATCCCACCATGAATGGGATACAAAGGAGAATGTACGTTTTATCACGGAGAATATTATTGAAACGATTTCTGAACTTCGCAATCAGGAAGGTAAAGATATTTGGTTAGTTGGAGGCGGAGAATTAATTTCAATGTTGCTCGCCGCAGATTTGATTGACGAAATGCAAATTTGCTACTTCCCCATAATTTTGGGCAAAGGCATATCTTTATTTCCTGAACAAAACAAGGAATCTAAGTGGGAAATAATAAAGACAAAAGTATATGATTCGGGTGTGTTGAAAGTTGATTACCAAAAATCTTTATAATTTCATGTAGGGTATTTATATCTTCATGCGGTATAATAGTAAAATGTCCAACTGGATGATAAGCAAAGCAGAGTTCAAACAATTATTCGATAAGTATTTTGATACGATTCGAAGTTTTATCTTCTATCGCTGTGGCGATAGGGATGCAGCATCGGATATGGCACAGGATGTCTTTATGAAGATTTGGGAGAAACGGGAACAACTGGATAACCTTAATTTAAAACCATTGCTTTATAAGATAGCAAACGATATGGTTATAAGCAATTATCGAAAAAGTTCTACCCGTTTAGATTATGAGGTGAGTATGAGTATTCAGATTGATAGTCCCTTGTCGCCCGAAGATGAATTAAACTTTGAAGAATTGGCATCTACTTATGCTAAAGCATTAGAAAAGATGCCGGAATTACAAAGGGTTGTTTTCCTGATGAGCCGGAATGATGAACTAAAGTATAGTGAAATAGCCCAATGTTTGGATATAAGCGTAAAAGCTGTCGAAAAACGGATGAGCGCTGCTTTGCAATTTCTTAGGACAGAACTATTATAATTAAAGAAGATATGAAAACGGATGATATTAAAATAACCCCTAAATGGAGTAAAAGCAAAGAAGATATTTGGGATAGTGTCTTTGAAGGATTGGAAGAAACTCCCAAAGTTATTGAAATGGCTCCCCGAAAAAGATCATTGTGGTTTTATGCGGCTGCATCTATTGCTGCAATAGCTATAATTCTACCCTCCATAGCATTTTTCTATACAAAAAATGAAGTTGCTGAAAGAGGTACACATCTGGCGGTGGTTTTACCCGACGGCTCTAAAGTAGATTTGAATGCCGAAAGTAAAATCGGCTATAAACCTCTCTGGTGGTTTATTTCCCGTGATGTAGAACTGAAAGGCGAAGCATATTTTGAAGTTGAAAAAGGAAGCACATTTGATGTACGTTCCGGGCAATACACTGTAAGTGTACTGGGAACAAGTTTTAATGTGTTTTCCCGTGCCGAAAATTTTAAGGTAACCTGTCTTACCGGAAAGGTGAATGTTTCGGATAAATCGGAATCAGTAATACTTACCCCGAATATGCAGGCATTATTAAGTAATGGCAAACTTACCACTAATGATGTCGAAGATGCGAAAGAATCTATTAATTGGAAACATGGTAAATTTGTTTTTGTTAGCGTACCTTTGCAAGATGTAATTCAGGAGATTGAAAGACAGTATGATATTGAAGTATTGCCTAATTCAAATCTGAATTATTCATATTCAGGTAATTTTACGAAAGCTAAAGATCCGAATGATGTGCTTAAAATAGTAGGTAAACCGTTCGGAATAGAATTTAAGATAAAGTAATTGAAGAAATTTATAGTTATACTTATAATAACCCTTACAGGCACAATTGCAGCTTTTTCACAAGAGCTGCATTTGGTCGTTAATGACAAGCCCCTTAACGATGTTCTGCGGGGATTACCCGTAGAAATTTCTTTTGATGATAATGCCCTTTCCCAATATAAGGTAACGGTCAATCGAAAATTTAATAATCCTCAAAGCGCACTTGATTTTTTGCTGAAAGATAAACCGTTTCGCCACGAAAATATAAACGGAGTTTATGTTATCGCTTCCTATACTGAAAAGATAGAGCAACCGCCTGTTGTTGAAGTTAAGCGGTACTATACGTTTTCAGGGACAATAAGGGATGCAGATAGCGAAGAAGGTTTACCTTACGCTTATATCACTACTCCCGAAAAGACCGTTTCAACTGATGAAGCAGGTTATTTTTCTTTCAAAACCGAGAAAAAAGGAAATCAGCGTGTACAAGTGCAGTATTTGGGCTATCAGGCACAAGATACTATTCTTTCTCCCGGACTAAACGAAATCCGGCTACAATCTGCTGTTTTTACTATGGATGAAGTAATCGTCAGTCCTGCTCCCGCCACAATGCTTATCCAATCCGGCAATAGTCCCGGCGAAATCCGCATCAATCATCAAATTTCAAAATATATTCCCGGAAGCAATGATAATTCCGTATTTAACCTTATGCGGATGATGCCCGGAGTAAGAGCATCGGGCGAGCCATCGGAAGACCTGATTGTGTGGGGCAGTAATATGGGTGAAAGCAAGATAACATACGACGGATATACGCTATTCGGTATAAAGAACTATAACGACCATATAGGTTCGGTCAATCCCTATATGGTAAAAGACATACGCATCTTGAAAGGCGGGTACGGCTCCAATCAGGGCGGACGTATCGGTGCCATTACGGAGATAACAGGTATAGACGGTAATTTTAATGCTCCGTCTGTAAAAGCAACTGTCAGCAATTATACAATGAACCTTTTTGCTTCGGTACCCTTGACAAAGAAATTGAATATCTCTGCTGCTTACAGGCAGACTTTCTATAACCTGTATAACAATGAGAATGTGGATTTATCCAATAGTGAAAATAATCCACAAACGATTTATTCAAGCATATATATAAAGCCTGATTACCATTTCAATGATGCCAATTTAAAGCTATCAGGAAAAGCATTTAAGGATGATTCCTATTACATCAGCCTGTATGGAGCTAATGACCGCTTTAAATACTCGGTAAATCAACCAAACGAGTATGATGTCAATGCTTCTGAAAAGAACAGGCAATATGGTGGGGCGGCTTCTTATAAACGGGTATGGGAAAACGGCTCAACTACAAAAGTTGTGGCTACATTCTCACGGCTTACCTCTTTGTTGGATAATCTCACAATACTGGGAGATAAAAAGCCGACAACAGACGATGTTAGTCATCTGGATAATGAGGTACAGGAGTTTTCGGTAAGACTTAACCATGACTTTAATATCGGAAGCCGTAACAAAGTACAAGTTGGCGGGGAGTGGCAACAATACAGGGTAAGTCTGAACGAGCTATGCGGAGAACTGGATAAGCCGACAGTCTATATTACAGATAATATATTATTGGATAATTTGACTTTAAGTGCAGGTGTACGGGTGGATATGCCATTGAATAAAAAAGTCTATGTACAGCCCCGTTTATCCGGCACATATAAAATATCGGAAGAACTAACTGCAACTGCTTCGTGGGGACTATACAATCAGTTTCTTACCCGTACCGCATACCAATATGATGAATCGGGATTTCAAACCGTATGGACTATGGCAGACAGTACCTTTACAAAGGCAATGCACACTACCGCAGGTATTGCATACAGTAAAAACGGCTTCTTGGTCAGTATGGAAGGATATTATAAGACTACAAAAAACAGTCAGTATTTTTTGGATAATACAGTCTATAAAATAGATAATACGATTTTAGGAGCAGACTTGTTTGCCAAAAAGCTAATCAGAAATCATACTTTATATGGCTCGTATTCCATCAACCGCCTTAGTAAACCGCAAAACGAACTTTCGCATGAAATAAAAGTCGGAGGTATCGGGGCATTCGATCCTTTCTATTTTTCGTTGAGTTATGTTTATGGTACAGGCTTTTCTTATATTTCCACTGGAGGGCACGGACATGGACAAGGCAATGAGGAAGGACAGCATGGCTCCGAACACGAACATACGGATTATTCCGATGAGCCATACAGCCGCTTTGATATAGGTGCTACATACAGGGCACAAATAAAGAAAGTAAGGCTGCAAGCAGGCGTATCGCTATTGAATGTGTTTGGTACTAAGAATATAAAATACAACTATCAGATTTCCGGTCAAAATACTGCAACAAATATCTTCACAAAAGCAACTCCATTTACTCCAACGGTATTTCTTGAAATTATTTTTTGATTTATGGTAGGGTAAACCCTGCTTTATGCGGTTACTATTACGAAAGCGCTTCAGAAAAAAACAAAGTACAAATTCGTAAATTAGTAGATCAAATGAAAAAGTTATTTTATTCGTTGGCAGTAGTTTTATTTGCAGTAACATTCGTTGCTTGCAGTAATGACGACCATGAAGATTTTGGGACATCAGCAAAACAAGATATTGAAGCCAGAGCTGCGGCTTTAGGATTTGATGATGTTGCAGCTTACCAAGCAAGTGTAGCAGAGCAATGTTCAGCGGGAAATCATGAAAATTGTGATATTTATAACGATGGCACTCACGAAGCCTGCGCATATTCCGACCATTCAGGGAAAAACCATGACGGCACCCATCACAATGGAACCGATCATGGAACACATGACAAAGATGGTCATTCACACGGTTCGCATGATGGTAAACACCATTAATAACCTTTATGTACGATGGGATTCAATAAAGGGGAAACAATTTCTTTATTGAATCCCTTTTTTAAAACACATTGCCTATAATAAAATTATCTAACCACAGTTAAGATATTAAGTTTGAAAAATAAATGTTCCATATCCGCTATTGTACTCTCAACCATACTATTTTTGGTTTTTGCAGTTATTCCACATCATCATCATGGTGGGAAAGCCTGCATTGTTATCGAGTTGTGTGAGTTGGATAATGCAATAAACGATGAACATACACATCACAGCGATACGGATAGTGAGCAAAATCACGATGAAACCTGTATTGCTAAATCAAAATTCATCATTCCTACATCTGTTGATGAAACAAAACTAAAAGTATCAGATAATCAAAATGATACTGTTTTATTTCCTATCTTTTTCCTTGTTGGAAATTTATTTAATTATAGTTTAGATAGTTCATTTATCGAATCTGATTACGGTGAGTATATACTAAGCTATAAATCCGCAGCAGCAAATCAATTTCATGGTTTGCGGGCACCTCCTTTCACCTTTTCATAACAGAAAGACTAAATTATAGTCTTTATCCTTTGTGCTTGTAATCTATCTTCCGGTAGATACTAAGCCACCGCTATATCTAATTTTCCGAACAATCCCAAAAAAATAATATAAATAAGATGTTTTTAAAATTGACAAAAGCATTGTGTACCATTGTGTTATTACTTTCGGTTTCACTCCCAAATGCTTATACCCAAACAAATAATAACACGCTTTCTGAAAGCGATAGTATTCAGGTAAATGACTATAAATTCTCATATAAACAATTAATAATACCTGCATCCCTGATGTTGTACGGAACAATAGAAGCAACATTAGCGCCCAAAAATCGCCTATTAAACTATGCCATAGGGCATGAAGTAATAACACACAAACCTGAAAAGTTTCAGATTGATGATATAACGCAATATGTACCTGCGGCGAGTGTATATGCTTTAAACTTAGTCGGGATAAAAGGCAAACACAATTTCAAAGACAGGACGATTATTTTAGGAATGGCAAGCCTGTTCACGGCGGCTTCAGTGAATGGTTTAAAATATACGGCACGAGTTGAAAGACCAGATAAATCCGCAAAAAATTCTTTTCCGTCAGGGCATACGGCAATCGCTTTTATGGGTGCTGAATTTCTTTGGCAAGAATATAAAGATGTTTCAATCTGGTATGGAATAGCGGGATATACTATCGCTGCGGGAACCGGAGCATTCCGCATATACAATAATAAGCACTGGGTAGGCGACGTCGCATTCGGTGCCGGGCTTGGCATATTAAGTACAAAACTTGCCTATTGGCTCTATCCTACTGTTGAAAAGAAAATATTTAAAGGTGGTCAGGAGAAAAAGAACAAACGAAATCTTGCTTTTTACCCCTATTACACAGGTCAGCAGGGTGGTTTATCGCTTTCAATGCAATTTTAAAATATAAATGATATGAACTCTACAAAAGATTATGATTTAACCATAATAGTTCCTGTTTATAATGAAGAAGAAAATATAAACAAACTTGAAAAGGAACTATCTGAATATGTATGTTCTTCATCAGTAAAAACCTGCATACTATTCGTTGATGATGGATCGAAAGACCAAAGCAAAACATTGATACAGGAAGTGTGTCAGCGAAACCGTCATCTTTTTTATATAAGTTTTGCTCGAAATTGCGGATTAAGCGCAGCTATAAAAGCAGGGATAGATATAGCCCAGTCGTCATTTGTCGGATATATAGATGCTGATTTACAAACAGCGCCTAAAGATTTTGAACTTTTATTGCCATATAGAAATGAATATGAAATGGTAATGGGTATCCGTACAGGACGCAAAGATAGTTTAGGAAAAAAACTATCGTCGAAAATAGCCAATAGTTTTCGCCGCATGATGACTAATGACGGCATAGAAGATACGGGGTGTCCACTAAAAATTATTCATACCGAATACGCTAAACGCATTCCGATGTTTACGGGGATGCACCGTTTCCTACCTGCTCTCCTTCAGTTACAACATGGCAGGGTAAAGCAGGTTCCTGTTAGGCATTTTGAACGTACCGCAGGTCAATCAAAATTTCATTTATGGAACAGGTTGGTTAGTCCTTTTATGGATTGCTTTGCTTTCCGATGGATGAAGAAACGGTACATAAACTATACTATTGAAAAAGAAGGTATTAATTAAGCCATAGCAAAAAGTGAATAACGACATTTGGTATTTTGTTTTAGGTTTTTTAGCACAGGGGTTATTTTCTGCCAGAATGCTTATTCAGTGGATTTTATCGGAAAAGGCTAAAAAAGTTGTATCTCCGACTATCTATTGGCAGTTAAGTTTATTAGCTTCTATATTATTTTCTATATATGGGTGGCTAAGGGGAGATTTTGTAATAATTCTCGGACAACTATTCTCCTATTATATCTATATATGGAATTTGAATAGTAAAAACAACTGGAAAAAAATCCATTTAGCTATAAGAACAGTAATTCTCTTAATACCTGCTGCCGCACTTTGCTATGTGCTATATAACAATGAAGTAAGCATTGACAGGTTATTTTCAAATATATCGTTATGGTTACTTCTATTTGGTTCCGCAGGTCAGATAATTTTCACTTTCCGCTTTGTTTATCAATGGTGGCATTCAAGATTGAGAGGTGAATCTGTCCTTCCCTTAAACTTTTGGCTGTTGAGTATAATAGGTTCTCTGATAACTATTGCATACGCAATATTCAGAGAAGATCCGGTATTGCTTATTGGTCAAAGTTTTGGTTTTATCACATATTCCAGAAATGTGTGGTTGATTATAAAAAACTGTAATGAGGATGAATCTAAAAAAGAGATTAAATGAAAATATTAGTTACAGGCAGTGCAGGATTTATCGGATTTCACTTGGTAAAAGCATTGGTTGAAAATAAAGAGAATTTCGTTGTGGGAATAGATAATATAAATGACTATTACGATGTAAACCTAAAATATGGCAGGTTGTCTGAATGTGGAATAGGAAAAGAGGATATAACAGAAAATGAAGTAGTCCATAGTTCATTTTATTGCAATTATGATTTTGGAAAGATTGATCTTACGGACTTTATACAATTAGGTGTTCTTTTTAAGAAGTATCAATTTGATTATGTTATCAATCTGGCAGCACAAGCGGGGGTTCGGTATTCTTTAGAAAATCCCCATGCTTATATCAACTCTAACATTCTTGGCTTTGTAAATATCTTAGAGTGTTGCAGGCATAATAATATCAAGCATCTTATATATGCTTCCAGTTCTTCGGTTTATGGATTGAACAATAAAATTCCTTTTAAGGAATCTGCCACAGTTGATAATCCTGCCAGTTTTTATGCTGCAACAAAAAAAAGTAATGAACTGATGGCTCATTCTTATAGTCATTTGTTCAATTTGCCCTCCACAGGAATAAGACTTTTTACTGTATATGGAGCATGGGGAAGACCTGATATGGCTCCGATGATTTTCGCAAGATCTATTCGGGAGGGCAGAACAATCAAGGTTTTTAATAATGGGGATATGCTTAGAGATTTCACCTATATAGATGATGTTATAAAAAGCATCGTCTTACTCTTGGATAAAACTCCGGATAAAAATTCAGATTCCGCTTTCTATCAGATTTTTAATATCGGCAATTCAAAGCCAGTTAATTTACTCCAGTTTATAGAAGCGATTGAATATGAAATGCAAAAAGACGCTCATTTGGAAATGTACCCTTTTCAATCCGGTGATGTAAAGGAAACCTATGCTGATATAAGCAAATTGACCAGATACATTCATTATAAGCCCAAAACAGTATTACCGGAAGGAATAAAATCATTTATTGAGTGGTTTAACTCAATGGAAAATCAATAGGTGTTAATCCTTAATTATTAACTATGACATTAAAACGATTATTTACGATTGACCACATCTACTATATTCTTGTTTTTGCATTAATGTTCCCATTAATCCTACTCCGGGATTATACGCCTGCAAACGAACTTAGATATTTGAATATAGTTGATGATGCCTTAAAAACAGGGAATTTTTTCTCATTTTATAATCATGGTGAAATATATGCCGATAAACCGCCTTTATATTTCTGGATTATAATGCTCGGAAAAAAGATATTCGGAAGTCATCAAATATGGTTCTTGTCGCTATTCTCATTACTACCCGCTTTTGTCATTCAGTTTACGATGGACAGGTGGACACGAGCTGAACTTCCAAACGAATATCAATCCAGTGCAAAACTATTATTGTTCACAAGCGCTCTATTTATGGGTGGAGCCATTATTCTAAGAATGGATATGTTAATGTCTATGTTTATAACATTGGCATTATATGTTTTTTATAGAATGTATTCAGGCAGAGAGAGAAAATATGATAAGTATTTGCTTCCTCTTTGTATTTTCCTCGCAATATTCAGTAAAGGGCCAATCGGAATAATTATTCCGGTAGTCTCTATACTGACATTTCTAACTATAAAAGGGAAAATTAAGGATAGTGGAAAATATTTAGGGTTTAGAACTTGGGGAATACTCTTATTGCTTTGTTCTGTTTGGTTCAGCTTAGTGTGGGTTGAAGCGGGAAATAGTTATTTGAACGATTTACTCTTTAATCAGACATTCAACCGTGCTGTTAGCTCATTCCATCATAAGGAGCCGTTCTATTATTATTTTCAGGTATTTTGGTATTCCTTCGCTCCTTGGTCAATTTTATTCTTTGCCCTTATCCTGTTAGGGATTAAAAATAAGCTGATAAAAACAGATATAGATAAATTGTTTTTGACTGTTGTTTTAACGTCATTTCTTGTCTTATCTATTGTAAGTGCAAAGATTGAAATTTATATGTTGCCTGTATTTCCTTTTGTGGCTTATCTGTCAGTTATTATATTGATGAGATTAAAGAATAAGAAATGGATTGTATATTTTATGATAGCGTTATCTCTCATAGCAATAATGGCTTTGCCGTTGTTTTTATTGAGTAAAAATGATATTACATTTTCTTGGTTGAATGAAATTCACACTTCCATAATATGGGGATTAATTTCACTTGCTCTATTTGGATTCCTTTCTTTATATTTTCTGATTTTCCGAAAGAATATAATTCGTTCGATTAACAGCATATCAATAGGGATTTTAACCGTGATATTTATTGTATCCTTTGAAATGCCTTTTCTGAACAGCTATGTCGGTTATGAAAATATGTGTAAGAGTGGGATTGAGTTATCAGAAAATTCAAAACAATACATTGTTTATGGAATCCGCCGTCCAGAGAATATGAAAGTATATTTAGGAGAGAGTGTTATCATAGCTGAAAAGGATGATATTATGTCCGATATTTATGGCGGTTCAATACTTTTTATTTCTGATAGAGCATTGAGAAAAGATTTTTCATTACGGGAGTATATTGAGAAAAAGCCCTCTACAAAAATAGGAGATAATCTTGTGGTAAAATTATGAGAAGTGTCTTTCTCCGTTCAAGTTAAAAATTATTTTATTTTTTGGTAGGGTATAATTACTCTTATGCGGTATATTAACATATAACATTTTAACAATAAAGGAATATGAAAAGAGTATTTTATTCATTAGCGGTTCTCGCATCGGTTATCACATTCGTTTCTTGTAGCCAGGATGATGATAGCAACTTTGGAGATATAGATCAAAGTTTGGAGCTTCGTGCATCTACACTCGGTTTTTCAAATGGCGATATCTACAAAAGCAGCGTGCTGAATCAGTGTGCTGCCGGAAATCACGAAAACTGCGATATACTTGCAGACGGAACACATCAGGTTTGTACAAATTCCCAACATTCAGGAATTAAACATGACGGTACCCATCACAATGGCACAGGCACAGGACATGGAGGAAATAACCATGATTCCAATACCTGCATGGATGTAAGCCACAATCATAACAACACACAAAACCACGATGTGAATACTTGTACTGATGCAAACCATAATCACAATAACGGACAAAACCATGATGTGAATACTTGTACAGATACAAGCCATAATCACAATGGAGAACAAAACCATGATGTGAACACTTGCACTGATGCAAGTCATAATCACAATGGGGAACAAAATCATGATGTGAATACCTGTACTGATAAGAGCCACAATCACAATGGAAGTGCCGATGGCTCTCATAATAAGGGCAACCATCATAATTAAGATATTATATGCAAAAAGGATGTGCAGTGATTTTAAAATCAGCATCATTTGACACATCCTTTTTGTTATAGAATAAATAACATAAATAATCTTTGAAATACGTGGACGATTTTATCATAAAATTATTAGAAGGAAAAGGCATAAAGCCCACATCTACACGGATTTTAGTATGGGATACAATGCTAAAGTTCACCGAAGCATTCAGTTTAGGGGACTTAGAGAAAAAATTATTGAGCATTGATAAATCGACTATTTCTCGTATAATTCACCTCTTTAATGATAATGGGCTGATTCATAAATTTGACGACGGATCAGGTTCGGTTAAATATTCGGTTTGTCAGGAGGATTGCGGTTGTAGTGAAGGTGATTATCATTTACACTTTTACTGTAACTACTGTAAAAAGGCATTTTGTTTGGAAAACGTGCCTGTTCCTCAAATAGAACTACCGGGAAATATGGAATTGGAGAGCGTTAATTTCGTAATTAAAGGCTATTGCGGAAAATGTGATAAGATTGCAACTTAGTTGCATGACTTTTTATTTTATCTTTGCACAGGTAAAAAAAGATTTAGTGAAACGAATTATTTCCATATCGTTTGTTGCATTGTCAAGTTTAGTATTACTGATACTTGCAATAGTACCACATCATCATCATGAGGGATTGGTGTGTATTGTTATGGAGATATGCGAACAGGATAATCAGGTAAACGATGAACATACAGACCATCGTGAGTTACCTAATGACAGTGACCATGAACAATCTTGTATTGCTGAATCTAAATATACTTCACCCAAAACGACAAATGAAACTAAGTGCAAGGTTTCTTCTTGTCAAAACCATGATCTTACACATTTATTCCCGATATTCTTTTTAGCTGCGGATTTCTTAATCTACGATTCGGGAGAATCAACCTCCGACTTTGAGTACGGAGAATTTATTTCATTCTATAAATCCGCAGAAGCAAACCAATTTCACGGTTTACGCGCCCCTCCTTCCATAATTTCCTGATGTTTTGACTTACAGGCTGTAAGTCATGCTGCTTTGTGCATTTGGATATGTTCAAGGCATAGGGTATTGGTATATACATATCAACCCATAAAAATCAATATTTCTCACGAGAAGCAAAGCAAATATCAGGATATGCTTTACTTCCCCCAATAATTAAAAAATAAAATGAAAACGTACATAATAGGATTATTCGTTGTTATCGCAATATTATTAACCGGATGCAATTCCGGTCAGGGAAAAAACAATCAAAAATCAAGTGATAAACATGAGCATGTTGATGGTGATGGACATGACCATTCTAATGAGAAAGAGCATGAACACTCCGAAGGTGATGGACATGACCATTCAAACGATAAAGAACATAAACATACTGACGGCGATGGGCATGACCACGCTAACGAGAAAGATCATAAGCACTCCGAGGGCGACGGACATGACCACGGAGCAGAAGCAATGGAAGACAGCCATTCGGATGAAATACTTTTCACCAAACAGCAAGCGCAACTTGTTGGATTGAAGACAGAAACCGTTGCTCTTGGTAGTTTCTACAATTCCATTAAAACCAGTGGACAGATACAAGCCTCGCAGGGTGATGAAGCTGTTATTGCAGCTACTTCCAACGGTATTGTATCTTTCACCAATCCGTCCATAACAGACGGTACAGCCGTACAAGCCGGACAATCCATTGTAACTATTTCAGCAAAGAAACTGTTGGAAGGCGATCCGTCCGTAAAAGCGCGGATTGAATACGAAACTGCACAGAAAGAGTTCCAACGTGCCGAATCATTGGTAAAAGACCAGATTATTTCCGCTAAGGACTTTGAACAGGCTCGTTTGCGTTATGAAACAGCGAAAACAGTATATCAGGCACAGGCAGGCAATATGACAGCCACCGGGGTAAGCGTTACAGCTCCCATTGCCGGATATATTAAGAACAGGCTTGTTGCACAGGGGGAATACGTTTCAGTAGGTCAGCCCATTGCAACTGTATCGCAGAATAGGCGTTTGCAGCTACGAGCCGAAGTATCAGAGAACAATTTCAAGATACTTAAAAGCATCAGTAGTGCTAACTTTAAGCCTGCCTATGACAATCAGGTATATAAACTTTCGGAACTTAACGGCCGGCTTTTATCTTTCGGTAAAGCATCCACTGACCAATCTTTCTATATTCCTGTTACATTCGAGTTTGATAACGTGGGCGATATTATTCCCGGAGCATATACCGAAGTATATCTGCTTTCGACCTTACAGGATAATGTAATATCCGTTCCCGTTTCTGCTATTACCGAAGAACAGGGACTTAACTTCGTGTATCTGCAAATAGGCGACGAAGAATATAAGAAACAGGAAGTAACCCTCGGACAGAATAACGGCGAAAGAGTGCAGATCCTTTCAGGTCTTCAACGCGGAGCCAAAGTAGTTACCAAAGGAGTATATCAGGTGAAACTGGCAGCAACTTCTTCAGTAATGCCCGAAGGACATAGTCACTAACCATTAAAACACGAATCAGTATGTTGAACAAGATAATAAAATTCTCGCTGAACAACCGTGTCGTTGTTTTAGTGGCATCCCTGCTGCTTATGCTGGCAGGAACCTATACAGCCGTCAATATGGAAGTCGATGTATTTCCCGACCTCAATGCACCCACCGTTGTGGTGATGACAGAGGCACGAGGTATGGCTCCCGAAGAAGTCGAACGGCTCGTTACTTTCCCTGTCGAAACCGCCCTGAACGGTGCTACTGATGTACGCCGTGTGCGTTCATCCTCTACCACAGGCTTTTCTATCGTATGGGTAGAATTTAACTGGGGAACGGACATCTACCGTGCCCGTCAGATTGTATCCGAAAAGTTAGCCGTTGTCAATGACCAGTTGCCGTCTAACGTTGGTAATCCGACGTTGGGGCCGCAATCGTCCATACTGGGTGAGCTTATGATTATCGGAGTAACCGCCGATTCAACCTCATTACAGGATTTGCGGACATTATCTGACTGGACTATCCGCCCCCGTTTATTATCAACAGGTGGAGTGGCACAGGTAACCGTTCTCGGTGGTGAAATCAAGGAATACCAGATATTGCTCGATCCCGGAAAGATGAAACATTACAACATCGGACTCAATGAAGTAATCGACGTCGTTACCGAAATGAACCAGAACGCCGCAGGTGGTGTATTGTATGAATACGGAAACGAATTTATCATCCGTGGCGTGCTTTCAACAAATAAAATACCATCATTGGGAAAAGCTGTTATCAAAACAGTAAACAATGTTCCTATCCTGATAGAAAACATTGCTGAAGTAAAAATAGGAGATAAAGCACCTAAACTGGGTATGGCATCCAACGACGGCAAAGCTGCCGTATTGATAACTGTTACCAAGCAACCGGCTACAAGTACGCTCGAATTGACAGACAAACTTGACGCTTCGCTTGCCGATTTACAGAAACAGCTTCCGGCAGATGTGAAGATAACAACCGACATCTTTCGTCAGGCACGTTTTATAGACAACTCCATCAATAACGTACAGAAATCATTGTACGAAGGGGGTATCTTCGTGGTTATCGTTTTCGTTATCTTCCTGATGAACGCACGTACAACCATTATATCACTTGTAACGATACCGTTGTCATTAGTCTTTGCAATACTCTCCTTAAAATTCATGGGGCTTACTATTAATACCATGAGCCTCGGAGGTATGGCTATTGCTATTGGCTCGCTTGTGGATGATGCCATTGTCGATGTAGAAAATGTGTTCAAGCGATTGCGGGAGAACAGGCAGAAACCAAAGGAACTGCAAAAAACCGTACTCAACGTCGTGTTCGATGCTTCCAAAGAAGTGCGTATGCCAATTCTATACTCCACATTTATCATCATCGCCAGCTTCGTTCCCTTGTTCTTCCTTTCTGGAATGGAAGGTCGTATGCTTGCACCGTTAGGAGTAGCCTTTATTATGGCATTGATAGCTTCTACCGTAGTAGCCTTAACCCTTACTCCAGTATTGTGTAGCTACCTGTTGGGTAAACCACGAAAAGATGATAAACCGGAACGTGAACCGTATATAGTAAGGAAACTGAAAATCGTTTACGAGGTAGCCCTTAAATGGACACTCAAATACAAGAAATGGGTACTTGGCGGAACAGGTGTTGTTTTAGTGATTGCCGTTATCATTTTCTTCTCATTAGGTCGTAGCTTCCTGCCGCCATTCAATGAGGGTTCATTTACCGTAAGCATCAGTAGTATGCCCGGTATATCGCTTGAAGAATCCGACAAGATGGGGCGTATAGCAGAAGATATCTTGCTTTCCATACCCGAAGTTCAAACCGTAGGACGGAAAACAGGACGTGCCGAACTCGATGAACACGCACTCGGTGTAAACGTATCGGAAATCGAAGCACCGTTCATCCTCGATAAACGTTCCAAAGATGAAGTGCTTGCCGAAATACGCGAAAAGATAAAAGTGTTGCCGGGAGTGAATATAGAAATAGGCGCACCCATTTCGCACCGTATCGACGCTATGTTATCCGGTACACGTGCCAACATCGCTATCAAGTTGTTCGGAACAGACCTCAATAAAATGTTCTCCATCGGTAACCAAATAAAAGCAAACATTCAGGACATTGAAGGTATTGCCGATCTGAACGTAGAACAACAAGTGGAACGTCCGCAGTTGAAGATAGAACCCAAAAGGGAAGTAATGGCGAAATACGGCATAACCTTACCCGACTTTGCGAAGATTGTAAACGTCATGCTCGCAGGTGAAGTCGTTTCACAGGTGTACGAAGAAAACCGCTCGTTCGACCTTACCCTAAAAGTAAACGACGATAGCCGTGAAACAGCCGAAAGGATAAAGAACCTTATTGTTGATGCCAACGGACGTAAAATTCCATTGAGTAATATAGCCGAAATAACATCGTCCACAGGCCCCAACACCATCAATAGGGAAAACGTTGCCCGTAAGATTGTAATATCGGCTAACGTTGCCGGACGTGACCTGCGCGGAGTAGTAAATGACATTCAGGACATCGTAAACGAAAAGATAGAACTGCCCGAAGGTTATCATATTGAGTACGGCGGACAGTTTGAGAGCGAACAGGCAGCATCACGCACCCTGCTTATTACCTCAATCTTCTCCATTCTTGCTATTTTCATGCTTCTGTTTGCGCAGTTTAAGAGCATAAACCAGTCCGTTGTTATCCTGCTTAACCTGCCGCTTGCCCTTATCGGCGGAGTGTTTGCCATTTTCTTTACTAACGGCGTTCTGAGCATACCGGCTATTATCGGGTTTATCTCCCTGTTCGGTATCGCTACACGTAACGGTATGTTGCTTATCTCACGATACAACGACCTTGTGGCAGAGGGGTATAGCAAACTTGATGCGGTAATGACCGGCTCGTTAGACCGTCTAAACCCCATCTTGATGACCGCATTAACCTCCGGTCTTGCACTGATACCGCTTGCATTGGGTGGTGATTTGCCGGGTAACGAAATACAAAGTCCGATGGCAAAGGTTATCCTGGGCGGATTGCTCACATCGACTTTGCTCAACGGCTTTATTATTCCTATCATGTACTTAATTACAAACAGGAAAGTAGTTGAAACCGAAATTCTGGACAACGAGGAACCTGAAGTAAACAACACTAAATTAGAATTAGAATGAGAACAATCATAATAACCATGTTGGTACTCTTCGCAGGCATAACGCTCAATGCGCAGAATAATATCAACCCTGTATTGTCTTCGATAGAAGAGAACAATACAACCCTGAAAGCCCTCCGCGAACAAGTTGAAGCGGATAAGCTGCAAAACAAAACGGGCATCTTCCTTGATGATCCGGAAGTGGGCTTCAATTATCTCTGGGGTAACCCTTCAAATATAGGTAATCGTACCGATTTTAGCGTATCGCAGACATTCGACATTCCCACCATTACGGGAATGAAAAGTCGGTTAGCAAACGGTAGAAACAACCTTGTGGAATGGCAGTACAAAGCCGACCGTATGAATATATTGCTCGAAGCAAAACAATACTGCATTGAACTGATATATTACAATTCCCTGCTTAAAGAACTTTATTTGCGTCTGGAACATGCAGAAACCATTGCCAAAGGTTATAAAGACCGTATGGACAGGGGCGACGTAAGTATCTTGGAGTACAACAAAGTAAACCTGAACCTTTCTACCATACAAGGAGAAATATCGCGCATGGAAGTAGAACGTGATGCACTCCTTGCCCAGTTGAAAAGGCTGAACGGCGGTATCGACGTAGTCTTTAATGATGCAGACTACGGCAGCCGTGAGCTTCCGTTGAACTTTAACGACTGGTATGTACAAGCCGAAGATAAAAACCCGGTGTTGGCATACGTGCGTAACGAAATCGAAGTAAGCCAGAAACAGGTATCACTAAGCAAAGCGATGAACCTGCCTAAGTTTACCGCCGGATACATGAGTGAAAAAGTAGTCGGACAACGGTATCAGGGTGTGTCGCTTGGTATATCCATACCGCTATGGTCGAATAAAAATCAGGTGAAACAGGCAAAGGCATCTGTTGCTGCTGCCCAAAGCCGCGAAGCCGATACCAAGCAACAGTTTTTCAGCCAACTGCAAATACAGTATTCCAAAGCAATGGGACTGAAAACTACTGCCGACAAATATCGTAAATCGCTGGCAAACGTAAATAATACCATCCTGTTGAAAAAAGCACTTGATGCGGGTGAAATATCCTTGCTTGATTACATGGTTGAAATGGGATTGTACTACGACAACGTAAACCAGACGCTTGCAGCCGAAAGGGATTATCAACTGGCATTTGCCGAACTTGCAGCCGTAGAACTCTAAAAAATGATGTCATGAAAAGACAGCAAAAGAAAAAAAAGAGTAAGGTCATTGCAAAGAAAAAAATGATTAGTTCAAGAGCAAAAAAATGGATTGTAGCGTTAAGTATAACCATTGGGATTACATTAGGTTTTTTGTTATGGTATTATGTAACCAGATGTCCCCATCATCATTGTTTCTTTCATAGATGGCCGTTAAAGGAAGTCTTATTCTTTGGGACTTTGTTTACACTATTACCATTTGTGTTTTTGAATGAGGAATTGTATAAAAAGAAGTATAAACGATAAATTAAAATAATTATGGGAAATTGCAATGATGGGGCTTGTGTTATAGACAAGACCAAACAGGAAATGGATACCTCACAGAAAAGAGGTTACATCCGGGCGGCTATCTCCTTTGTGATGCTGATTGCAGGCATCATCTTTTCCGCTGTCGGGCTTTCGTTCTTTGCCGATAAGTGGGTACAACTCGCATGGTATATCATCGCTTATATTCCGGTAGGCTTACCGGTGATAAAAGAAGCATGGGAAGCCATTCGCCAGAAAGACGTATTCAGCGAGTTTACATTGATGAGTATAGCTACCATCGGGGCGTTCTTTATCGGAGAATACCCCGAAGGCGTTGCAGTAATGCTGTTCTATGCCGTAGGCGAACTCTTTCAGGATGCAGCGGTAAACCGTGCAAAAAGGAGCATTAGTGCATTACTTGATGTCCGACCAGAAACAGCGACAGTTATTAAGATGGATAAAACTGAAATAATGTCGCCGGAGAATGTAAATGTAGGTGATATTGTGGAAGTCAAGGTAGGCGAAAGAGTGCCTCTTGACGGAATTTTACTGAATGAATCGGCATCTTTTAATACTTCGGCATTAACTGGAGAGAGTGTTCCCAGAACGATACGGAAAAATGAGGACGTATTTGCAGGTATGATACTTACCGACAATGTTTCAAGAATTGAAGTAACGAAACCATTTGGTATGAGTGCTTTGGCTCGTATTCTTGACCTTGTTCAGAACGCCACAGAAAAAAAGGCACCCGCAGAACAGTTCATACGCAAATTTGCCCGCATCTATACTCCGATAGTGGTGGCACTGGCTGCGCTTATAGTGTTATTACCACTGGCATACTCTGCTATTAATCCGGCATTCAATTTTGTGTTGTACGACTGGGTTTATCGTGGATTGGTATTCCTCGTTATTTCCTGCCCGTGTGCTTTGGTTATCAGCATACCGTTGGGCTACTTTGGTGGTATCGGGGCGGCAAGCCGTAAAGGAATACTATTTAAAGGAAGCAACTATTTGGAAGCCATTACCAAAGTAAATACGGTGGTGATGGATAAAACCGGAACACTGACACAGGGAGTTTTCAAGGTACAAAAGATTGTTCCGGCAGATTTTCTGCTCGAAACAGACCTTGTGAATTTAGTGGCTTCGGTTGAAACGCAAAGTACGCATCCCATAGCGAAAGCTATTGTGGAATATGCAAAAGAGCAGAATATCGAAGTAATTAAGCCGGAGATTGTGAATGAAATCGCAGGGCACGGCTTACAGGCTTCTATCAATGGTAAAATAGTTCTTGTGGGTAATCCTAAATTATTGATAAAAAACAATGTAGAGTTCCCGCCGGAAATAGCGACTATACCCGAAACGATTGTTGTTTGCGCTATCAATGGCATCTATTCCGGATATATTCTGGTAGCCGATGCTCCGAAAGAGGATGCAGCTACAGCCGTGAACGCTTTGCGTGAGTTAGGAATTAAGAATATTGTAATGCTGTCAGGAGATAAACAGGCCATCGTTTCGCAGCTTGCCACAGAGTTGAACGTTACGCAAGCGCATGGCGATCTGCTGCCCGAAGGAAAGGTTGAGTATGTAGAGCAGTTGAAGTCCGATCCGGGTAATAACATTGCTTTTGTAGGCGATGGGATAAACGATGCGCCTGTTCTTGCCATGAGCGACGTAGGCATTGCAATGGGTGGACTGGGTAGCGACGTTGCCATAGAAACGGCAGACGTTATTATTCAGACAGACCAACCGAGCCGGATAGCAACGGCTATAACAATAGGCAAAGCTACACGCCGAATTGTTATACAGAATATAAGTCTGGCTTTTGGTGTAAAGCTCATTGTGTTGATTTTGGGTGCAGGAGGTGTTGCAACCTTATGGGAAGCGGTATTTGCTGATGTTGGGGTATCGTTATTGGCGATATTGAACGCTATTAGGATTTTGAAAATGAAATTTTAATTATGCCCTGTTGGGGTTTGTACCTAAAATATAGCCTTATGAATAAACACGTCAATACTATAATCGAAAAAGTGAATGATCAGCTTGAAGCTATTGAACTGGAAGAAGAAGCCTCTTTAAGAAAAGCTAAAAAAGCAGTTTTGTTGCTAAAAGGAATTATGCAACAGCTAAAGATGAAACTGAACGATTATAAGTTCAAAAGTGATGATGAAGAAATATGTTTTTTTAAAGAGTACAAACCCCAACTTTTCAGCAAATTAATCTATTACTCGGAGATTTATAAGATAGAAACTAATCGACCGACTGGAAGTGATACGGCACAGAAAAATTATATAATAAGGGAATTAGACAGGATAAAAGATTATTTTGATAAAAACTTAGATTTCTACCAGTATTACAGGACAGAGAAGACTCATCTTGACCGTTATTATTTTCTTCGGGTAGAGCCGAATATTGAACTTAATGTAGATTGCTTCTACTTTGAAAGGGATAATAATTTTTCTACCAGTTTTGATTACAAAGTTTCTAAAATATTAGCCAATGAGATGCTCCGTATTTATCTCAATGCTGAATTAAATAAACTGGAAAAACATCCTGAAAACGAAATGGATAACTCTAAATTTCCCCGTATAAAACATACTTGGACAGGAACTAAAACAGAACTTGTCGAACTGATTTATGCTATATATGCAAAAGGAAGCATAAATTATGGAAACATTGATATTAAAGAGTTGATAGATTATTTCTGTAATGTTTTCAATACCGATGCCGGAGAGTTTTACCGCATCTATTTGAATATCAGAAACCGGAAAGAAAGCCGGACTTTATATCTTGATTCATTGCGAGATAGCCTTAACAAAAAAATGGATGATGACGATAACAGGTAAAATGTCAGGTGGTCAATAAAAAAACAGCAGAAGTAATTATAAAAATCAATTCATTATCAATAAGTTATGAGAAAATCAATATAAAGATGATATAAAGTTTATCTTAACGGATTTTCCCTCTTTTAGCCCTGAAAAACTATCATTTTCAGGGCTTTTTTACGTCTTTTTCTTCCAAAAATACCCAATGTAAAGATTCTCACTTTACATTCCTAAAAAAACAAAACTAAAACATTCTGATTATTAGATATTTAGAATGAAATTTCAAAAATAGTTATAGCAACTTGTCATTCTACGTTTTTGCAACTTCCGAACTTTGCATCAATTCAATAAGTAGCAATTATGGATGTCATTACAATAGAATCACAGGCATACAAAGAATTAGTTTCCAAAATTAATGCCATAGCGAAATTCGTGATAGATCATCAGGATGATGATACTACCAACCCGGACGAAATGTGGGTGGACAGTTACGAAGTTTGCACCTTTCTCAAAATCAGCGAACGAACACTTCAACGTTTGCGAAGTAACCGGATGATTTCTTATTCCATTATCTCCGGCAAATCATATTATACCATTGCTGAAATAAAACGGATGCTTACTGAGAAAAGAATCCGCAGCACCGATGAATGTATGAATGACCTTATAAATAATCATAAACTCCATGCTCAACAAAGACGAATTATTAAGACGGACGAATAACGGTTTGGACGTATTCAAACACTATATCCCAGTCCAATGGAAAACAGGACGTAATTTCCTTAATCCTTTGTATGAAGACCGTAAAGCATCGTGCAATGTATATTTTGACCGTCGTAATGGCGTTTATAAAATTAAGGATTTCGGCAATGACGATTACAGTGGCGATTGCTTTTTCTTCGTTGGAAGATTGAACGGTTTGGATTGTAGCAATGGAGCTGATTTTGTCGAAATATTAAAGACAATAAACAGGGATATGGCATTAGGACTGGGTGATTCCGATTACTCTCATACTCCGCAGCCAATCACATCGAACAAACAACAGCCTACGCCTGAACTACCCAAAAACAAACCGTATAATATCATTCAACAAAAATTCACTCAAAAAGAACTGGATTTTTGGAAGCAATCAGGTATTACGCCCGAAATATTGAAATACTACAAAACAGTTTCCCTGAAAGAATTTAGAAGCGAAAATAAAGACAATAAACCATTCTACTATACTTCATCAGAAAATGAGCCTATTTTCGGATATATGAGTAAACGGTATGTGAAGATTTACCGTCCGTTTTCGGAAGTCCGTTTTTTATATGGTGGTAATATCGGGGAGAATTACTGTTTCGGACTGGAGCAATTACCCGCCAAAGGAGATACGCTGTTTATCACCGGCGGAGAAAAAGACGTGATGACACTTGCCGCTCATGGATTCCACGCTATCTGCTTTAATAGTGAAACCTCTATAATCCCGACAGGGATCATCTACAAACTGACATTCCGGTTTAAACATATTGTACTGCTCTATGATGCAGATAAAACAGGAACAGATAGTGCGGTGAAGCATGAAAAGGCATTGTCCGAATATGGTGTTAAACGTCTTGTACTCCCACTTTCGGGAGAAAAAAAGGACAAAGATATTACCGACTATTTCAGTAAGGGTAATAGCCGGAAAGAGTTCCGACAATTATTTCTCGATTTTCTTGATAACCTATATAATGAAACAATGACCATGCTGAAATCATGCGAAATTGATTTTAACAATCCTCCGGCAAAAGCAGAAGAAGTTATATCTGCCGGCGACGTACCACTGGGCACACAGGGTAACATACTTTGTATTACTGGCGGTGAAGGCACAGGAAAAAGCAACTATGTTGCTGCCCTGATTGCAGGTTCGATAAGAAACGACAATCGTCCCATTGATACGTTAGGCGTTGATGTACGGGATAATTCCGACCATAAAGCGGTTTTGCTCTATGATACGGAACAATCGGAAGTACAGCTTTTCAAAAATGTATCAAATCTTTTAAAGCGTGCTAAACTGGAAGAAAAACCGGAAGAACTACGGGCTTTTTCTCTTACGGGAATGTCCCGAAAAGAACGGTTACAAGCTATTGTTCAGAGTATGGATAAGTACCATTACGAATATGAGGGCATTCGCTTAGTTGTCATTGACGGGATAGCAGATTTAGTGTCATCGGCAAATGACGAAGTTGAAAGCATCAGGATTATGGATGAACTATACAGGTTGGCAGGAATATACCGTACCTGTATTATATGTGTGCTTCATTATGTACCCAATGGCTTGAAATTGCGTGGGCATCTTGGTTCGGAATTACAACGCAAAGCTGCTGCAATCCTTAGTATAGAACTTGACAGCGATCCGTCAATATCAGTGGTGAAGGCGCTCAAAGTAAGGGACGGCAGTCCTCTCGACGTTCCTTTAATGCAGTTTTCGTGGG
This sequence comes from Parabacteroides sp. PH5-46, assembly GCF_029892785.1. Classification (GTDB taxonomy): domain Bacteria; phylum Bacteroidota; class Bacteroidia; order Bacteroidales; family Tannerellaceae; genus DFXE01. Next base: position 27,846 of record NZ_JARXXA010000009.1, on the reverse strand, counting down.
ATAAAGAATTAGGTATGCACATATATATCGGAGAAAAACCACGAGAGGAAAAAGAAAAAAGGAAAGAGAAAGAACTGGCGACAGTTGCCCGTGAGATATTCGATTCACAAAGGCATCTGACCTATATAGACCTATGCGACCGCATACAGCAGATAATGGATGTAAAGGAACGTACCGCCAAAAGCTATATTAAATATATGCGAGAGAAAGATATAATTATAAAAGATCCGTCCAATCAAAACTACTTTATGATAGGGCATATCATCTAAAAACGAAATACTATGTATATAGATAGAGAAAATTTTGAAGCATGGATGGAGCGTATCATGGATCGCTTCGACAAAATAGATAAAATACTTGATAAAATGAGTAAACGTAGGAATATGTTAGATGGAGAAATTTTGCTTGATAATCAGGATTTGTGCATGTTGCTTAATGTAAGTAAACGCACCCTGCAACGCTATCGTAGTACCGGAGAACTGCCTTTTCAGACAGTTTATCATAAGACATACTACAAAGAAAGTGATGTTCATATTTTCATCAGGGAAAACTTTAACAAGAAAAGGGGCAACAATAAGAAAAACCCGTGAGGGCATTACTATTTCCATATTTATAGTTTTTATGAATTTATATTCAAAAGCCCGTACCGTCGTGATGACAGGCACGGGCTTTATTTTTACAGTTTGAAATTTTTAGAAGAATCCTTTTTATCCACTTTCGGCGGACTACCACCCACCGATGCAATAACAAGCCTATCGCCCATTATTTCTTTAACTCCCTGCAAAGTATTTGGCAATGGTGCATCCCGAACAGTCGATGTTTCGGTCTTGCCTTGCGACTGGTTCTGATTGGTAGTAGAAACAGTCTTATCAGGTACAGTTTCCGCTTGTCCTTCAGTTTCACTGATTGGAGTAAGTGAGAGCTGAATTTCCCTATCCAACTTTATTAACTCGTCTTTCAGGGTTTTCAGTTCCGGTTCCTTACGCCAAGTACCTTCGACTACTTCTTTCAGTACAGGTATATCCTTTTGCAACTTCTCATTATCCGCTTGATACTTCTCCAAAAGTTTAGGCATGGTATCGAGTGCATTCAGGAAATTTTGTGCTGCGGTCTTCGGATCAGTAGCCATTACCCCGTGATTATAATTGTAGAGAATATTGCCCTCTCCCTTAATAAAGAAACGATTTTGTATAACATCGAAGCCATCTTTATTAGTGGTTTCAGATTTTACCATTAAATCAAAACCGTAAAGTGTACCAATTTTCTCATGCGCTCCATGTGTGCGGGCTTTGTCGGCTATTTCATTTAGCTTCAGCCCGACTTCTTTTGGGTTACTGCCCTGTAATCCGTCTAACTGAACAGGATTCAGGCGGGTAATACCGTCCGGCTGATGCTGAACACGGGTGTTAAACGCTTCAATATCTTTGGATATACGGCTAATAAACCCGTTGTTTTGCTCTACATTGGATATAATATCCTCCAATTTGTAACGTGATGATGACTTGCCACGCATGAATGCCTGTCGTTCGGATTCCAAAGAAGCGATTTTCTTTTCCAATCGTGCTTTCTCCAGTAATTCGGTATTGCCGGAAAGAATTGCCACATATTCAGAGAAGTTCATACCGCCTTTTTCGTCCATACTTCCCTCGTCGATAGTACGGCTACCCAGTGAATTATTTTTCAACTGGCGAATGAAAAGCTGCTTGTTGTGAAGTAAACCGAACTTGTACGCATCTAACGATTTTTCCACAGCATAGATAAGTACATCTACTTTATTATCCGCATATAGCTTCGCAATTTCATTGCCCTTGCGAATGCCCCGACCGTCCCGCTGTTCCAAGTCTGACGGTCGCCAAGGCGCATCTAAATGGTGGATTGCAACGCATCGTTTCTGGGCGTTTACTCCGGTTCCCAACATTTCGGTAGAGCCGAACAATACACGGATTTTACCCTCGTTCATATCCTTAATCATGGTTTTACGAGCCTTATCCGTTTTGGCTTCCTGAATAAAGCGTATTTCGTGAGCCGGGATTCCATAGTCATCCACCAGTTTACGCTTTATCTCGGAGCATGGGTTCCATTCTCCGGGTTTGTAAGTGCCTAAATCGGAGAAAACGAACTGGGTTGCTTTGTGGTCTTTGAATTTTGTGTAGTAGTCTGATACCATTTTAGCCACATGGGAAGCCTTGTTGTCCACATGGTCGCCATATTTAACTGGATCAATCAGTCGCATATCGAGGGACATCTTTCGCGCGTAATCGGTAGCGATAAGCATTTTTGCTTTTTCTTCGCTTTCCGATAATGGCGCACGTCCTAATATTTCACCTTTACCTGTTTTGGCGAACTCTACCAACTTTTGTATAAACTCCTGTTGGTCGGGTGTTGGTGGAATATTATGCAGAATTTCATTCTTTACAGGGCGGTCGATACCAATATCCTCCGCAGAACGATAGTCTGTTATTTCGGCATAAAAAGCTGCCAATTCGGGTACTTTGATAAAATACCGAAAGCGTTCTTTTTGCACAATTTCATTCGTTACCGAAAATTCGTAGTCTATCGACTTTTTGGCGAAGATTGCCGCCCACGCATCGAATGTATTAATACCCTGTCGTTCCAGTTCGTTCGGCCGGAGATACTTGAAAAGCAAGTATAACTCTGTCAAACTGTTGGAAATGGTTGTGCCTGAAAGAAAAGTGGCTCCCAAATCTTTTCCCGTCCTGTCCTGAATGGTACGCAGGGCAAAAAGCATATTCAAGGCACGTTGTGAGCCTTCGGCATTACCCAGACCTGCAACCCTGTCGTGTCGGGTTGTAAAGGTCAGGTTCTTGAATCGGTGGCTCTCATCAACATACAAGTGGTCGATACCCATAAGACGGAAATCTACGGTGTCATCCTTGCGGTTCTCAATCTGGTAGGTTATATTTTCCAATTTGGCTTCAAGGTTTAATTGTCTTTTAACTAAACCTTTTTCCATAGCACGGGAAATCTCCTTTCCTTGTGCCCGTAACACTTCCAGATTTTCTTCTACGCTATCGAGTTCCGCCTGTAATATCCGTTGCTGAATTTCGGGTGACTGGGGTATCATACCAAACTGTTCGTGTGTTAAAATGATTGCATCCCAGTTGTTATTCTTCATTTCGTTGAAAATCTTCGCCCGTTTAGCAGGGGTGAAATCTTCTTTACCCGGATACAACACTTTTGCATTGGGGTAAGCCGTACAGAAAGTTTGGGCTATTTCATGAACATTGGCTTTGAGCGCCATAATGAGCGGTTTATTTACCAATCCCAAACGTTTTTTCTCGTAGGCGCTTACACACATTATCAGGGTTTTACCGCCCCCGACTTCGTGGTCGATAATACCCCCGCCATTGAGTTTATCCATCCAAATTGCATCCTTTTGGCTATTGTATAGGTCGGGAATACCCAAGCCTTTCAGATCCAGTCCCGGAAACTCTTGGTGGCTTCCGTCATACTCCGGACGGACGAAACAATTAAATGTACGGTTGTATTTATCTGCCAGTCGGTCTTTGAACTCCGGTGATTGTTCGTTAAGCCATTCAACGAAACCGTTCCGTATCTCGTCAATCTTGGAATTGGCGAGTTGAATAGATTCGGAATCACGTACCTTGACCTCTTTTATTTCCCCGTCAATCAACTTATTGACTTTCTTTGTTATATCAGGAGAGGTATTATGCAAGGCGTGTTTCATCAGGGCGATACCGTCGAAAGTCCGGCTTGTTGCCTTAACAGCGTACTGATCCCATATCTTGATATTTTTGCTGTCGGCTTTGAGCGTGTATTCATCACGGCTTTGAGCATAATGCACCGATACATTCGTATCAAACAAATGTGAAGCGTATTTGCTGTAAATGCCCGACGGTATCCACCGTTCTCCGAAATTAAAATCCAAATCTTCGAATGCTATCGGACGGGGTATTGCTTCTTTCAGAGCCTTTAATGATTCTTTTGCCGCTTCATTGTCGGGGTGGTTTTCTATATACCGCTCTACGTGTTCCGCTTTGGAGATAACATTACCACTTATGAACTTGTCTTTAATTTCATAAGAGCCTATCATTGGATTGAAAAATACCTGCCCTTTGAGTTCCTCCAGTATTTCATCCGAAGTCCCCCCTGTAAGCCCTGCCATATATTCAAGGTTTACCGTTGCATGTTTATTGAGCGAAGCGGTCAGGGCTTCCCGTGCATTATCGGCATGGGTAATCTCATTGGGATTAAAGGCAACCGGTTGTTGAAATATATCTGCTTTGACGGCTTTACCGTCGATATACCGTTCCAGAGAAAGAATTTCCGTTCCTCCGGCATCCATTTTTATAAGACTAAGATTTTTCGCATCGTTTATATTTCCGAAACGGCGGGTAAAATCATCATACAGTCGGTTAAGCATTTCCCTTAATGCAGGATTGGCTTCCAACCTTGTTGCTTCGTTGCTGTACAGGTGGTGATAAGTGTCCCGTATTTCAATATAAAGGGATGCTTTCGCCTGCTGTGTTCCGGTGAGCTGAAGCGGATGGAACATCGGCTGAAATCCATTCAAATCACGCAAATAACCGATACGATTATTTTCGTCGGTAACAAGTGAGCCATCACGGTAATGGGACGGTATATCTTCCAATAGGAAAGGAACAGGTTTCATGCGTTCCTGCTGTTCCCGTTCGGCTTCCTCTTTCAGCCGTTCCAACTGTTCTTCCCGACGGGCATCGAATACGGGATAGGCCTCGGCGCTTTCCTGTTGTAGCTTTTCCCGTTGCTGCGCTGCATTATGCGCCATTTCTTCCCGCCAGTCCATAAACGGCAGTTCCTTTGACTTGCTTGCCTGTAATTTGAATTTTCTACCTCTCTTTTTGGGTTTGTTTACCTGACTGCGTTCCTCTTGGGTAAAGCCGAAAAGGTCATAGAGCGTTATTAATGGTTCCTGCGTTACGGACTGGGGTTTCGCCTCCGTAGTCGGCGCTTTTTTAATGGCAGGATCATCCATATCGAAAAGAGTACCTCTAAAAGTATTTGGAGCAGCCGGTTGTCTTTCTTCTGTTTCATTCTGCTTTTTTTCTTTAATTCCAAAATCTTCGGGTTGTGGCGGACGTTCGGCATACAGTTTTCTGTCCATTTCAGAAGCGTAATCACTTAATTCCTGAATATCCTGTTCGGTTATCTGATTGCTGTTATCCAATTTTGCAGATTGAGATTGTTGTGTTACCGACTGTGCCGGGTTTTCCTGTGCATAGTTTTGGTAACGCTGCAAATCCAAATGTTTTGAAAAATCATCTTTCAGCATTTGCCGCAAATCTGTGGCTATTCCCTCAATACCGCCTTCATGGGTAAAAACAATAGCAGGTTTGCCGTATGGATCGGTGTCGATTTTGGAACGGGTTTGTACTACTCTGTTGAAATCACGGAACAGGTTATTAATAGATATGCCGTTAGATAATTTGCGGGATTCGATAAAATCCTGCTGTCGTTGGCTTGGAACTATATTTTTATTATTCCGTTGTAATACAATCAGGTCGCTGCCGACATCAGTTCCGGCATGGTCGGAAAAGAGGTTGTTCGGCAAACGGATAGCTGAAACAACATCGCAAGAGTTCATCAGGTATTCCCGTATCGGTTTGTTTTGTTCCGAATTGAGTACGCCCTGACTGGTAATAAAGGCGATTAACCCGCCTTCTCTGGCCGACATGACACTTTTTACAAAAAAGTAGTTGTGTATCGCCTGTGTCGATTGTTTGACGGCGGGTATTTCATGGTTGGACAGTAGCGGATCGAATACCGAAACATCTCCAAAAGGGATATTAGATGCAATCACATCAAAATGCTGTGAATAGCGTCCTTCCATTTTTTCGTAACCTTCAATCCGTACCTTATCATCAGGATAAAGGTGCGATAGAATTTTACCTGTTAGCAGGTCTTTTTCAAAACTGGTTACGTTAGCTTCAGGTGCAATATCTTTGAAAGAAGAAATAAACGCACCTGTTCCGGCACTGGGTTCTAAAAAGCGTGTCGGAGTTATACCGCTATCCTTTAGTGCATCCGCTAACACATCAATAACAGGCTTCGGCGTATAAAATGCCGTAAGGATAGAACTTTTCAGGGAACTGACATAGCGTTTGTAAACTTCCGGTGTGGGAGAACTTTCACGGAGTACCTCGTGGAGTTCTTGCACCAACGGGAAAAGCTCGACTTCGGATTTAGACCACCGCTCAATATCTTCGGGTTTGTCGGCAGGGTTAAGGATTGCCTTAATCCCTCCAAAGCCTGAATATTTTGCGAGTATTTCCCGTTCTTCGGGTGTTGCCTTTTTTTGTTCCTTGTCGAGCCTTAACGCTAACTTTATTGCGTCAATATTCTGACGCAAATGAGTTCGCTTATTGTAACTCATTTTCGAGCAGTATCAGGATCGTGCCGACAAGCTCTGTATAAAGCGACTGGTACTCTGTCGTTTCGGCATAATCATCACTAAGGTTGTATTTAGCAAATACCGCCTGACATTCGGGCATTAGTTCTTTTGCCTTTGCCTGGGCACCACCCGGAGAAACTTCGTCGAAAAACTCGTTCCAAAGTATTTCAACTACTATATTATAAGGTGAAAAGTGTAAGCCTTTGAATAAGGCTTCGTTTGCAATTTCGGCAGCTTGAATATGGTCTAAACCGCTTTTTACGGCTTCGCTGTACGCTTCGGCTGCCATATCCCCACGTCCGGCAATAAATGAAAGGTCATTTGCTTTGTCGGGGTGGGAATCACGTAAATAAGAAAGTAGATTGAGCCGGAAGTATGACATTTCCGCAGGCTCTAAATTTGAATTGTATTTCATAACTATGAATTTTTTAGTGGAAAACTATTGATACGGATAAGCAAAAGGCACCGGGGTATCCCTCCCCAGTGCCACCACTAAAAAATTCAATAGGATAGATTTAATAATTTCTCATTAAAACCTGTGCCATATGAACTTCTTAGTGGCAAAGATAGCTGTTTTATTCCAATTTATACAAGTCAGAACAGTACAGGACTGAGCGATTTACATTGTGAATAACATTGATGACCTTAATTTCCTTACCGATACACGTAGTTAGCGAATTAATATTATCAAGCATATTTAATTCGCAGTCATCAAGCGATTTCGCCCATTCTATAAAGAACTCTTCCAATGAAATAAATTCTCCGATTCTTGGAATAGTAGGATATGGAAAATCATGACTTTTACAATAATCAATAAAAGAATATAGCATTTTAGTCGGCTTATCCAGATTTGCATTTCTCGTCAATGCCTGTCCTAAATTTAATAACAAACTTATTTTCATTACTTTTTCCTCTTTTTGGAATTATCAAATTGGAATATCGTTTTATACTCTGCATCAAAAGCTACGGCAGCATCAAAAGGCTTATTTTCTTTACTCTTAAAGCCTTTGATAGTACCTGTCTTGCCTTTGGTAAGCAGGTCTTTCAGTTGTCCGTCCGTCAGGTCTTTTCCTGATTTATTCCGGAATACTGTCAGTCCGCAAGCCTCATTGTTACATTTTGCAACCTTTTGGAATATTACTACCTGACCGTTTTTACATTTCGGACATGGACAGCTCTCTCTTGTATTGCCGCCTTCGATTTTCTTCTCCAGTAATTCGGTGGTAATCTGTGCGGCATATACTTCGATACTTCTATGAAAGGTATCGGCATCCATTTCTCCCGTTGCTATTTTATTCAATGCGCTTTCCCATGCTCCGGTCATAGCTACGTCCGCTATTTTTTTATCACGGATAGCCAGATAGACTACCAATCCTTTATTGGTAGGAACAAGGGATTTTTTTTCACGCTGAATATATTCACGGGAGAAAAGCGTTTCGATAATAGCGGCACGGGTGGCAGGTGTTCCGATACCCGATTCTTTGAGCGCTTCCCGTTCCGTTTCGTCGGTAAGGTCTTTACCACAGGTTTCCATAGAAGATAATAAACTACTTTCCGTATGTAATGGGCGGGGCTTGGTTTGTTTCTCCAGTAAGTCCGTTCCGTTAATGGGAAGTACATCCCCATCGGACAGGGATGGAAGTGCCGGAGCATCGTCTTCGCCTTTTTCTTCATCAGGTGCGTTCAATACGGCACGCCAACCGGGAATAAGGATAATGCTACCTTTGACTGAAAAAGCAATGCCCGAAGCATCCAAAGAAACGCTTGTGTTTTCTTTGGTGCATTTGCCGGAAAAGGCTTCCAACATTCGGGCAGCAATCATATCGTATATGATACGTTGGTCGGCTGAAATATCTTTCGGCATATTTTCGGTGATAATCAGAGCATGGTGGTCTGTTACTTTCTTATCATTTACAGAACGCCTGTTCAGGCTTGCCCCTGACATTATTTTTGCATAGTTGCCGAATGGAGCGTAACCGGATAACTGACCTATAAGGGCGGGTATCTCGGCAAAAACATCATCGGAAATATAACGGCTGCCCGTTCTTGGATAGGAAATAAGTTTCGCTTCGTAAAGCGACTGGGCTACCGACAGGGTTTTATCTGCTGAAAAACTATGGCGGCTGTTCGCTTCTTTCTGCAAAGTAGTCAAATCGTAGAGCAATGGCGGTTCCTGATTGGCTTCTTTCTTTTCTACGCTTATCACGTTTACGGATTCGGCGGATCGGACACGGTTTAAGATGTCGTCTGCCTCCTGCTTTGTGTTGTACCGTTCTGTGGAAATAGCGGCGAACTGGGTTGCATCTTTTGCCGTATGCAATTTTACCTGAAAATAGGTTTGCGGTTTGAAATCTTTGTTTTCCAGATAACGGCTGCATATCATGGCGAGTGTAGGTGTTTGCACCCGTCCCAATGACCATACGCCGTGCCCGGCTGATATTGACAGGGCTTGTGAAGCGTTTATCCCGACAACCCAATCGGCTTGGCTCCGGGCTTTTGCCGAACGATACAGGTTGTCGTACTCTTTTCCCGGACGTAGGTTCTCCAATCCTTTGCGGATAGCCTGATCCGTGAGAGAGCTTATCCAAAGACGGTCGAAAGGGCGGGAACACTCCAGATAATTATATATATATCTGAAAATTAACTCCCCTTCACGTCCTGCATCGGTCGCAACCACTATACGCTCACATTTATTAAATAACTCTTTGATAACTTTAAGTTGTTTCATTGTGCCCGGATCAGGTTTGTATTCTTTACCGTCCTTTACCTGACGAGGCAATAACTTAAATTCGGCAGGAAGTATCGGTAGGTTTTCAGCCTGAAATCCTGTAATACCATAGTCCTGCGGCATTGCCAGTCCTATGAGGTGGCCAAATGCCCACGTTACACAATATCCGTTCCCTTCTAAATAACCGTCCTTGCGGTTATCCGCACCAACGATAGCCGCTATATCACGGGCTACGCTTGGCTTTTCTGCAATTATTACTTTCATTTACTATTGGATTTTTTAGTGGTTGGTATTACATTTTATGTCCTGTGGACTTTTTCACAGGTTTCCTAATCTGCTTCTGCTCTTGCTGCTTTTCGGTCGGGTTTTGCTGACCTTGTTTCAGGGGTTCATTTGAATGTTTGGTTGCTTCATTGGTTTTACCCTGTGAATTGACTGCTACCTGTGTCTTATTGCCTTCGGCAACTTTCACATCCGCACCTTGCTTTTTGGCTCTGTCCGGGTTCCACTTAAAGAAATCCAGTTTGCCTTTTTCCTGATTGACCTTTACATAGGCATTGAAAGGCTCGCCCTTTCCGTCTTTCATCATACCCTGAACATAGACGGCTTTTCCTTCCCGGAGAGAACTTTGTTGTTTATCGTCCAAATCAACGCCTAAAAGTTTTTTAGGAATACGGACTTGGTTCTGCTGTTCTCCGTTCTGGCTTTGTTCCTGTCTATTGTTCTGCTGATACTTATTGCGGTCTAATCCGTCATAATTGAAATCGTAACCGCCTTTGGCTGCATTAAACTGAACATAAGCATCGAATTTTTTAGGATTATCGGTACCTATTGTCTTTTTGGAGGTCATACCCTCTACGAGTACCTTTTTCCCTTCTTTTAATGCCTGTTGTTGTTCAGGAGATAACTCAACACCTTTCAGGTTTTGAGATACTGTGAGCTTATCAAGGGGTACGGCTTCCAAACGGTTAGTCTGCTTGTCGATAGAAATAAGCGACGGTACTTTTTCGCCCGGTCTTGGCTCCAGTTCTACCACCCTACCACTGTTACCCGTTGCTAACAGGTTTTCTTTTACGTCATTGGGGAGCATAATGCCCTGAAACGGTTTTTCCAAATCAACCTGCTGTTGGTATGGATGCGGGGTAAATTTCAGGCTGCCATCCGGCTGTTCCTCCAGTGAAAGACGGGCTTTCATGGGATATTCTACTCCCTCTATTTTGGGGTTGATATCTACAAGGTGCGGAGATTTATACCCGTAACTCATGGCTTTGAGTTCGCCCTCCAGATTTTCGGGCTTGATACCGTATTTCTGATATTCACTTTCAGGGATACGGCTTGTGTCGAATTGCTTAAATTCGGTCTTCTGTTCGGTTGCTGGTGTTGCTTCCATTTTTTCTTCTTTTTTTTCGGTTTGAACTTGCTTTTCACTCTCTTTGGTGGATTGTTCCTGCTGATTCATATAATCTTTCGGATTGATACGATACTTCTCCAAATCTTCATCACTTAGTTTTAATACTTTATCAAGCATATCGACGGTAACCGCATAGAATCCTGTATGCGACGGGTTTTTAGCTTGATTAAAGAAGTTTTTGAAAAAGTTTTCAAGGGGATCGGCGTGTTTGTCAATTTTGATAAAATCGGTTTGCTTCGCCTTCATGGGATCAATGGCATCAATTTTACCTTTTTTGTCGATGCCTTTCACGACTTTGAGTTTGTTGCCTTCTCCTTCATCTCGCATCAGGAGAACTTTGTCTTTCGGATTTAATTTTTCATCCATAATAAAAACTGTTTTTGTTCTGCATCACTATTAATGCAGAATAAAAGTAGCGGTAATCAAGAGGTTAGCTGTTGATTTTTCGGCAGGTGGTCGCTTGTGGCTTCGATTTGGCAGTGAGTGGCGTTATAGGAAAAACAAAGAGCCGGAAATCCGGCTCTCCTACATTATATATATATGTATATTTATTCTTGTTGCTGTAATAAATGAGCCAATGAAGGATCATCCTTAATGCGTTGTAGTTCTTCTGCAACAATTTGTTTGGTTTCCTCTTTGATACGGTTATAGTTGAGCTGTATCTGCTCTTTCATCTTATCTACTCCGTTTTCGTCTTTAAAGTCGGTAATAATAGGAATAGATTGATAAGCCTTAGTTTCGGCAGCTACCTTTGCATTATCTACAACTATTTCACAATGGAAAATTTTCTGCTCGATACGTTCATCAAAGTTGTCGGCAATCGCTCCGACAAACATCCCTTGTGTCAAGTTACTGATTTTGGACGGTGGTATCAAGCTATCCATCTGGGTACTTATAGAGGTCGATTTATCATTGCGGTTAATAGTCATAGACTGGCGTTTCTGTAAGACTTTACCAAATCTATCGGATAATGTTTTTGCAGTTTCTCCCACAACCTGACCGCTAAAAACATTTCCTACGGTGTTCATCACAACTTTTGCTTCCTTATCCCCGTAGTCCCTTATTAGCTGCGAAAAATCCTGAAAGCCCAAAAGCACAGCAACCTTATTACTACGGGCTGTTGCGATCAAATTGTCAAGACCTTTGAAATAAATTGTCGGTAATTCGTCGATTACGACCGAACTCTTTAATTGCCCTTTTTTGTTTATCAATTTAACTATTCTGGAATTGTAAAGTCCCAAAGCTGCGCCGTATATATTTTGCCTATCGGGGTTATTGCCTACGACTAATACCTTCGGATCATCAGGGTTGTTTATATCAAGCGTGAACTCATCACCGCTCATTACCCAGTATAATTGCGGGCTAATCATTCTTGAAAGCGGTATTTTAGCACTTGCTATCTGTCCCTGCAACTGTTCCATTGCGCCCCCAAGCCACGCGTCCATAAAGGGACTTAGGTAGTTTTCCAGTTCGGGATAACTTGTCAAAATAGGGAAAATATCTTCATACCTTTTATTCAGGAACTCTATCGCATGAGGGAATGTGCAATATTTTCCGTCTTTATAAATTCGGAGATACCATATAATAGCAGCAAACAGAATTATCGGAGATTCCACAAAGAAGTCGCCTTGTTTTTGCACCCATGTTTTATTAAGGTTAAGCATAATTGTATAACTCGATTCGTAAGCATCGCTAATATCTTCCATGAAAGAAGGGTTGATTGGATTACATCGGTGTGAACGGCTCGGATCGTCGAAGTTTATCACGTAAAACGTGGGGACTTTTTTGTAGCCTAATTGATTGTTCAGTAAATGATTATAAGCGATTGTAGAAAGGTCAGGAAACTTAAAATCATACACGTACATTGAAAATCCTTTCTCAATTTGTTGCTTAATGTATTGATTAACAACAGCGTATGACTTCCCACTGCCCGGAGTTCCTAACACAATACTTGCACGAAAAGGATTTACAACGTTTATCCAACCCCGCCATTCTTTTTTCTTATACCAGAATTTCGTAGGCAGGTTCACGGAATATTCACTCTGTAATAGCCGTGTTTCCTGCATAAAACTCTCGTTCTCCGTGTTGAATACGTCGTCGAACATATTGTTTTTGAGTAAACGGCTCATCCATAATCCACCGACCAAAAGGAACAGATAACCTGCTGCCATTGTCAGGATGTAAAAACCTGTTGTAGCCGATGCAGGTAATGGCAATTCAAGTATCCACCAATTCATAAAGAACAGGATAAAACCTATTGTCAGAAAAACATAGATTTTCGGCCAAGTGATTTTTTCCTCTTTAACTCCCTTAGTTCCCAGACACGAAAGGGCAAGGAAAACAACGGCAAATAATTTGGTATAAAGAATACTACCGAATAGTCCGGCAGTCCGGTCAAAGTTCAGTAGTATCTTATCAACTACCGAAATATTGATTCCCCATTCACGCAAAGCGTAATAGCAAAACCAATAAATGTTTATCACTACAAAAATAATACTGATTGCCCTCATGAACTCCATCACTTTGGCAAGTCCTCTTAAATCATCTTCTTGTTGCATAATCTTTAAAAATTAAAAGTTTGAGAAGCGAAATTAGAGAGGTTGTTCTTGTAAATGATTGATTTTCTGTCATGTGGTCGCTTGTGGCTTCGATTTGGCAGCGAGTGGCGCTAAAATGGAATAAGAGGTACCTTATAAGTAAATACCTTAAAATAGTGATTTACTATTTTAAGGAATATTGCTAAATTTGAGGCGTGAAATTTTTGACCATCATAGTCGTTACTTTACTGTCCCTGCAAATAGGATTCACTAATACTGTTTTGCAGGAAATATATCGCTTGCCTTTTTTAATCCAACATTATTGCGAACACACTGAAGAAACATCCATTGACTTAAAAGATTTTTTTAAACTGCATTATTCCGAAAATGAGCATAAAACGAAAAAAAAGGCAAATCACAATCACGCATCTTTGCCTTTTCATAACTCACTTAATACAGTACATATTAATCCTTTTATATTTGCGGAACATTCTTTCGACAATCCTGAAAAACCATTTGCCATAAAATCCGATATTAAAATACCGGATCACACATATTATATTCCTCAAAATCTTATTAACTCAATCTGGCATCCACCCAAGAATAATATTTTATAAATAACTTCTTAGCTAAATAATAAGACGATTATCCAAATAAAATATTAATCATCATGGGAGATAAACATAATCATGCGGAGAATAATCATCCGCATACTAAAAATCATACACATACCAACGAACAGAAAACCAAATGGGTTGTTTTGCTGACAGCCGCAACAATGGTAGTAGAAATTAGCTTCGGGTACTGGACTAACTCAATGGCATTATTAGCTGACGGCTGGCACATGGCTTCCCATGTACTTGCTTTAGGTCTGACATGGGTTGCTTACTATGCAGCCCGTAAGTATTCACAAACAGAAAATCACTCATTCAATAAAGGGAAACTATTGGCTTTATCCGGCTATACGAGTGCCGTAGCATTGCTGATTGTAGCTGTATTGATGGCAGTTGAATCCGTACAAAGGTTAATGAATCCAGTAGATATATTTTTCAAGGAAGCTATTATCGTTGCCATTGTTGGATTGATTGTAAATGCTCTAAGTGCAGTATTCCTGCATCACGATCATGAGCATCGTGACCATAATATCCACTCGGCATACCTACATGTATTGGCTGACGGATTAACAAGTATAACCGCTATTATTGCCCTAACTATCGGAATGTTTTGGCAGATATATTGGTTAGATTGTTTGAGTGGTATAATAAGCTCGGTAGTAATAACAAAATGGGCTATTGATCTGATGAAAGGTTCGGGTAAAGATTTAATTGACTATAAAAAAAAGCAACACACGGCAGATCCAGAATAAATATAGTTAATTACAGACAATAACTTTGTTGATTCAACATCCTAATGGGCAAGTTATTAATTATAAAAGACGAAATCAATAACCTGATTCCGTCTTTTATCGTATAGGTGAAATGACAAACAAAACCTATATTTTATTACATCTGCCTGCCATACCTGCGCTTCTTTTTTTTCTTACGACGTGGTAATGGCATTTCTTCTTTAGGATGGTTCTCCGGCTCCGGATTAAGAATTGAGAAAAGCCCACCGGTTACACTATCCGAAGTGTAACTGTTATCATGGTGCGTGCCTGGCTGAATATTATTGTAAACATCAGAAAGGCGTGTGTCTTTGACTGGCTCTTGTGCTTGTTCCTGTTTTCCACCGTACAGGTCATTGAAAACATTAGCGGAATACTCTTTACCCAATCGGGAACCGTTCAGTATGGTGCGGGTAGTATGGTCTATGAATGTAGCGCCATATATCCGTCCTTCATCATTCCGCCTAAACAGAACATCAATACCCTGCTGCCTTAGCTTCGCTCGGAACTCGCTCTCACTTTGGCTGCCCTGCTTGGCTTCCGATACCGCTTTTAATGTATGTGTCTTCAGGTTTTTAGTTTTGATGCGTTCGGCAGATTTCTCCATACGCTTTTCCAGTCCATCGTAACCGACTGACTTCCCGAATATGGAAGACTTTAGCGGATTGCCGACCTTGTTGCCCTCACTATCCAAAGCGGAATAAAGCAATCCCCGATAAGGCTTTCCTTTTGCCTCGCCTTTCAGTTCCTCAACATTTATATTATATAAGGAAAGGACGGCTTTATATTCTCCCATGCTTTGAAAGTGATACATAGAAGCCAGCGGTTTGATAACGGATGCAATCTGCTTTTTAAGGTTTCCCTTTGAAAAATCGACAGGGGTTAGTTCCCATTGTTCACCCTGCTTTTGTCCTTCTGCCGGATGCAAGTTATATTCCCGTTCCAAATCTTCTGTTATAGCCTTACTTCGTTCATGTTCTTTTCCATCATAAACCTTTTTTCCGTCGCTTTTTACCCGAAGCGATACAATGTGCATATGCTCCCGCTCAATGTCCTCATGCTTGAATATCAGATAAGGTTGATCGCCATACCCCAATCGTTTCATGTATTCCCTTCCGATATCTACCAGTTGGTCATCTGTCAAAACATCATCCTCATGTGGATTCAGGGATACATGGAAAACGTGTTGTTCGGTACGGAAGTGCGACGGGATAAACTGCATGAAGTCCTCAATACAATCAATAACGTTGAAGTGTCCATCGGCAGGTTCAAACACAAGATTCGCACCTAATATCTTTCCCAGACCTTTATCAACCTTTTCCTGATTGTACGTCAATGCACCGTACAGGTTACTACCGATGTTTATTTTTGCAACCATTGTTCCTTAAATTCTTCCGATAATTCCAGAATTTTTTTCCCCGTTTCTGCCAGTTCTACCGTTGCCTTTTCCAATTTATAGAGCAAAGCAAGTGCTTTCTTTTCTGAAAAATTGGTATGCAATTCCTTTACAACCTGATTGTAATTCGTCCCAACGGAACGGAATTGTGCGTAAAAAGATGTGAGTTTAGTAACGTATTCCATAGCGGAACGGTCGATTTTTACCACTCGAAACTCGTCCCCGAAAACACGGGCAGCGATAAAACGAGCCTTCGATTGTAGCCCTGATTGCTCAAACATGGTGAGGAACCGGGCATGTTCTACTGCGGTGAAGTTTACCGAATAACGGTAATTCGCCGGATCATTCTTGGGGTTTCTACCCCCTTTTCCCCTTTTGGGGAGATTCTTTGCTTTTTCATTCATACGTCGGATTTTTTAGTGGTATAATCCGTCGTTAGGCACCCTTGCCGCCTTAACAATCATCGCCCGAATGATTCATTATAAGCAACCGACTTCGGAGGTTGCGCCCCCCCGGAGGGGCAAGCGTTTTTTGCAGCAGAACTTGTTTCGTGCAGCAAAAAACACAGCTTGCTATTTGCCATGACGCAAATAAAATCTGTCCTGAACAGGGACAGATATGAATGCGAGTAAACGAGCGAAAATGGCGGTCGGATATCTCCCGACATTTCATGCAGCAAAGTTATAGGCTAAAGTAACGTGCTGTATTCCAAGCAGCGAAGCCACTCGCTGCCAAATCGACGCCACTCACTGCCACCTCGTGAAAAAGTGATGATTCTGCTAATAAATAGGTTTTTATTTGCAGAGAAAATGACTGTATGAACAGACAGCCGGATAGCTAAATGAATAGCTGTACGGATATAAAAACATACAGTCGGCTATATGGAGATACAGCCGGATTAATAGCTAAACAAATGGCTGAACAAACAAATGACTGGCTAAACGGCTAAACGTTCCAACGGCTAAACAGACGGACAGACAAACAGCCAAATGGCTAAACGGTCAAACGGACGGACAGATGAACGGATAACTAATCAAACGTATGGCTGAACAGACAGACGGTTGTTCAACCGGACAGAGATACAAACGATGTATAATAATTAAAAATTTCAGACAATGGAAAAGAAAACTTTGAACGTGGCTTTCAGTACCCAAAAGGGGGGAGCCGGAAAAACAACTCTTACGGTGTTGGTTGCTTCTTACTTGCACTATGTGAAAGGCTATAACGTAGCCGTGATTGATTGCGACTTTCCACAACACTCGATTGCGGAAATGCGTGAGCGTGATATAAAAATGTCGATGGATGATGACCATTACAAGCTCATGGCTTACGAACAGTTTTCTGCATTGGGTAAAAAGGCTTATGAAGTTATCGAAAGCAGCCCAGAAAATGCTATGGAAGATGCACAGGAAGTTATTGAAGTATTGCAGCCTGACTTCGTATTTTTCGACCTGCCCGGAACAATCAACAATCCGGCAGTTGTACACACGCTTTCACTCATGGATTACATTATTGCTCCGATCAGTGCTGACAGGTTGGTACTGGAAAGCACCCTGCAATATGTGATTACGGTCAATGATGCCCTGATTACGCCCGGCAAAGCAAAAATCAAAGGGCTGTACCTGCTTTGGAATCTCGTTGATGGTCGGGAGAAAACCGAACTCTACGAAGTGTATGAAGATGTGATTGATAAACTGGGTTTCCCGCTTTTCAAAACATTCCTGCCCGACAGTAAGCGGTTCCGCCGGGAGCAGTCGGTAAACCACAAAGCCCTGTTCCGCTCTACACTGTTCCCTGCGGACAAAGCATTGGTAAGAGGCAGTAACCTCGATGCCCTGATAGATGAAATGTTGGAAACTTTAAAATAACCGATTATGGCGAAAAAGAAAGAAGAAGTAAACCTGAATGAGATTGATGCCAGTTTTGTCATATCCTCATTCAAGAATAAGGAACGCCGGAATAATCCGAGTTCCATACCCAGAGCATTAGTTCCTGAACACGAAAAGAAACAGGAACAGGAAGCGGAAAGCGTGGAACCTGAAAAAACGGAAGTTATTCAGGAAGAATCCCCCCGTGAGGAAACCAAACGGAAACGCAGTAAATCTCCTGATTACGAAAGCCTGTTTATTCAGGAAGTCGGCATTACGGCACGTACCGGAAAATCTGTTTACATACGCAAAGACCACCATGAAAAGATTATGAAGATCGTTCAGGTCATCGGTAAAAATCAGGTGTCTTTATTCAGCTATATAGATAATGTACTGTCCCAACATTTTGCTGCTTATCAGGATGAGATAACGGAATTGTACAATAAAAACAACGAAGGAATTTTCTAACAATAAAACAATCAAATTATGATAGTCAGTCCATTTTTAATAGATAGCGGAGATAAGGCAATAATAGGAATTGTCCTCTGGGGATTGGTGATACTGGCGGCAATTATTCTGCCGAAAGCTATTCGCTATAAGAAACGTATGCGGAAAGAATACGAAGAAAAAACGGCTCCTGAAATAGAAATGATAGTCGTTCCGGGTGATAAAACGAAACCCGAATCTTCCGGCTATAAGAAACAGTTTCTTGTCAATGCAGGTATCCCGACAAGAAACGGAAAATTAGTAAGTATCCGTAAGGAATACCATAACCGGATTTCAAAGATTGTAGGGGTTATAGGAAAAAATGAAGTAACCATATTCAGTTACATAGACAATGTCCTGAAGCATCATTTTGAAACCTTTCAGGATGAGATTTCAGAACAGTATAAGAAGAATAACAATGATGATTACCTAAACCCTAAAAAGTAAGGATGGAAAAGATATTTATAACCGTAGTTATCCTGTATGCCCTTTTTGTCGGAATTTATTTCTTGTGGGCAAGAGCAGGAAAAAGACGAAAAAAGAACATTATCGGTCAGGGTAGCTCCATTCATGAAGCAGGTCGTTTGAAGGAAAATATTGTCGGGAAAAGCACATTTGATTTAAGCGCATCGACGCCACTCGCTGCCAAATCGGAGCCACTCACTGCCACCTCGCTAAAATCTGAAAATCAGGCTGAAAATCCCGATATATTTGCTTCGCCTAACGAGGTAAAGCCATCAGCGGAAGTGCCGCCGGAGGAATTGGAAGAAGCGTTTTCCGACACTCCACCGGATGAAGAAAACGAGCCTATGGATATAGATTATCCGCTCGAATATGAAATGACGGACGAAAACGAAGATGCGCCGGAAGACGAAGAAGAAACGGAAGAAGTGGAAGGAACGGCACAAGCCGTACTCGCTTCAGGTATTCAGTTCGATGATCTGGGTAATGCAGTCCGCACTGTAAACCGGACGAATGAAGCAACGCCGGAGCAAAAACGAAAAGCGGGCGATACTTTACTGGAGATACGGCAGACTGATATGTTTGAACAGGTGGTTTCTGGTAAGCCCGATGCAAAGCGAATCGTTACCGACCTTATGGCTGAAAGCCTTTCGGCTTTTTATGAGCGGAAAGACAAGGAAGCCGGAACTGCCGGAAACGGCAAAAAGGCTCCCGACAATTTTAATATCAGAGATTTCGCATAGTGCGAAAAGTATTAATAATAATGTAAAACAAAGAAAGATGAAAGAAAGAGATTACGGATAGCTTTCGCGCTATCAACCACTAAAAAATTCAATAGTAACAAGATTTATCAACCCGGTATCGGGACTATCCACCCCGATACCATTTTTTAAACAATTTCTCATTATGACAAAGAAAAAATTTCTAATGTCGGCAGCTTTTATTCTGGCTGCTGTTTCAAGTGCATTCGCACAAGGTAACGGAATTGGCGGCATTACCGAGGCCACGAACATGGTAACGAGCTATTTCGATCCGGGGACAAAATTGATATACGCCATAGGTGCGGTCGTCGGTTTGATTGGGGGTGTAAAGGTGTACGGAAAATTCAGTTCCGGCGATCCCGATACATCGAAAACGGCCGCGTCGTGGTTCGGTGCCTGTATATTTCTTATAGTTGCCGCTACCATCCTGCGCTCCTTCTTCCTTTAATCAGCTTCATACAGATAAGAGTTATGGAGTTTAATATTAACAAAGGGATAGGCAAAAGCGTGGAGTTCAAAGGTTTAAAATCACAATACCTTTTCATATTTGCCGCAGGCTTGCTTGCCGTATTCATTGTCTTTGTCATTATGTATATGGCAGGCGTGGATCAGTGGGTGTGTATCGGCTTCGGTGTAATCGCTGCATCGGTATTGGTATGGATGACCTTTAACCTGAATACAAAATACGGGGAACATGGCTTAATGAAAGTCATGGCTGTAAAACAGCATCCCCGCTATTTGATAAACAGGAAAACTCCGCACCGCCTGTTCAAACGGAAAAGAAAGGAGGTAGGATATGCGTAATATAATGAAGGCATCTACCATTGAAAACAAGTTCCCGTTACTGGCTGTCGAACATGACTGCATCATTTCAAAGGATGCGGATATTACGGTCGCTTATTATGTGGAGCTGCCGGAATTGTTTACAGTAACCAATACGGAATATGAAGCGATACACTCGTCCTGGACGAAAGCAGTAAAAGTCCTTCCTGAATACAGTGTGGTGCATAAACAAGATTGGTTTGTGCGTGAAACCTACAAACCACAGACTGATAAGGATGATATGAGTTTCTTATCCCGCAGTTTTGAAAAGCACTTCAACGAACGTCCTTTCCTGAATCACTCATGTTTCCTGTTCCTGACTAAAACAACGAAAGAGCGAATGAGAATGCAAAGCAACTTCTCATCGCTTTGTCGTGGGAACATTATTCCTAAAGAAGTCAATAAGGATACGAGTGTGAAGTTTCTGGAAGCTGTCGGGCAATTTGAACGGATAATGAATGATAGCGGATTTATTACGCTTACCCGTATCAGTTCGGATGAGATTACAGGAACGGATGAAAAGGCAGGGCTTATTGAAAAGTATTTCGCCTTGTCGCTCGATGATACCACCTGCTTGCAGGATATGGAACTGGGTGCCGACGGACTTCGGGTAGGTAGTAAACATATTTGCCTGCATACGCTTTCGGATGCAGAAGATCTGCCCGGACGTATTGGAACGGATATGCGGTATGAAAAACTATCGACCGATAGAAGTGATTGCCGTTTGTCGTTCGCTTCTCCGGTAGGATTACTTCTCTCATGCGACCATATCTACAACCAGTATTTATTTATTGAGGATAGTGCGGAGAATCTTCGGAAGTTTGAAAAGAGTGCAAGGAATATGCAGTCGCTTTCAAAGTACAGTCGTGGAAATCAAATAAATAAGGAGTGGATCGACCAGTATCTAAACGAAGCGCATAGCTTCGGGCTGACTTCCATCAGGGCGCATTTCAACGTGATAGCGTGGAGTGATGATGTGGAAGAACTAAAACATATCCGCAATGACGTAGGTAGCCAGTTGGCTCTTATGGAATGTAAGCCCAGACACAATACTGTGGATGCCGCTACTTTGTACTGGGCAGGAATGCCGGGTAATAGTGGGGATTTTCCTGCGGAAGAAGCGTTCTATACATTTATCGAACCTGCCTTGTGCTTTTTCACGGAAGAAACAAACTACCGGAGTTCACCCAGTCCGTTCGGTATCAAAATGGCGGACAGGGTTTCAGGTAAGCCACTCCATGTGGATATTTCCGACTTGCCCATGAAAAAAGGAATTATTACAAATAGGAATAAATTCATTCTTGGGCCGTCGGGAAGTGGCAAATCTTTCTTTACAAATCACATGGTGCGCCAATACTACGAACAGGGTACGCATATCGTTTTGGTGGACACAGGAAACTCTTATCAGGGATTATGCAACCTAATCAACAAGCGCACAGGTGGTCAGGATGGAGTATATTTTACTTACACGGAACAAAATCCGATTGCTTTCAATCCTTTTTACACGGATGATAATGTTTTCGATATTGAAAAGCGTGAGAGTATAAAAACGCTGATCCTTACCCTGTGGAAAAGGGATAATGAGCCGCCTTCACGGGCGGAAGAAGTTGCCCTCTCCAATGCAGTCAGCCAGTATATAGAAAAGTTGAAAACCGATAAAAAACTGATACCGTCTTTCAACACATTCTATGAGTTTGTCCGTGATGACTACAAAAAGGTACTGGAAGAAAAGAAAGTACGTGAAAAGGACTTCGATATAGCGAATTTCCTGAATGTACTGGAGCCGTACTATCGCGGGGGTGAATACGACTTCCTGTTGAACTCGGATAAGCAACTGGATTTATTATCTAAACGCTTCATTGTCTTTGAGATAGATGCGATAAAAGACCATAAAATCCTATTTCCCGTCGTAACGATCATAATCATGGAAGTGTTCATCAACAAAATGCGCCGTTTGCAGGGCATCCGTAAGATGATATTGATTGAAGAAGCATGGAAGGCAATCGCTAAAGAGGGTATGGCAGAGTACATTAAGTATCTTTTTAAGACTGTGAGGAAATTCTTCGGAGAGGCGATTGTCGTTACACAGGAGGTCGATGATATTATCGCTTCTCCTATTGTGAAAGAGAGTATTATCAACAATAGCGACTGTAAAATTTTGCTCGACCAAAGAAAATACATGAACAAATTTGACAGTATTCAGGCGTTGTTGGGATTGACCGAAAAGGAAAAATCGCAGGTACTCTCTATCAATATGTCCAATGTACCCAGTCGTAAATACAAGGAAGTCTGGTTTGGGTTAGGAGGTGTACAAAGTGCCGTATATGCCACAGAAGTAAGTCTGGAAGAATATTACACCTATACAACCGAAGAATCGGAGAAAATGGAAGTGATGCAACTGGCTGAAAAACTGGATGGAAATATGGAACTGGCGATTAAGCAGATTGCTGAAAGCAAGCGACAGGAGTACGGAGGATAGATGCCATGAAAAGAAAAAACAGTAAGCCGTTTGCGGCACCGCAACTTCATACCCATTTCCCGATGAGAGAGATATGCGGGACATGGGAAAGCCTTTGCGGTTCCCCCGGACTTAAAATATTCCATGACGGTAGTCGGTTCCGGTTGAAGTTTATTTACAAACAAAACACGGCGTTTACCGTCCCTTTGTGCCAGAGCTGGGGGATTACCTTTTTCTATTTCTACGGTATGATTCGCATTGCCTACGATGATGAGCGGGATATGCTTCTGCTTACTACCGAAGGCGAATACAAAAGGGTGTACGATTAAGGTACACAAAATCAATAATCATTAAAAAATAAAAAGTATGAAACGAATATTTATGTGCCTGATAGTGGCACTTTCTATGTTCTCATTTCAGGCGAAAGCGCAGTGGGTTGTAACCGATCCGACCAATCTTGTGCAAAATATCACAAGTGCGATACAAGGTACATCCACGGCAGGTAATATGATAAAAAACCTGCAAGAAAGTATCAAAATCTACAATCAGGGAAAGGAATACTACGACGCTTTGAAGTCTGTCCACAATCTGATTAAAGATGCCCGTAAGGTACAAAAGACGATTTCAATGGTCAGCGAAATTACGGACATCTACGTGAACGGATTTAATAAAATGGTGGGTGATCCCAATTTTACCCCGAATGAACTGGCGGCAATCTCAACAGGCTATGCCAAACTACTGGAGGAAGGGGGAGCGTTGGTAACGGATTTGAAAAACGTAGTTACCGGAAGCAACGGGCTTTCCCTGTCCGATAAAGAACGGATGGATGCGATAGATGACATTTATACTAAGATGTTGGACTATCGTAACCTGACTAAGTATTATACCCAAAAGAGTATATCGGTTTCGTATATCCGTGCCAAAGAAAAAGGCGATACGGACAGGGTATTATCTCTTTACGGTAGTCCTGCCGAAATATATTGGTAATCAAACAAATGTAGTCAGTTATGAATTTTGACAACTTACATCAGATTCTTGCGAATCTGTACCAAGACATGATACCTCTTTGCAGCAACATGATTGGGGTTGCAAAGGGGTTGGCAGGATTGGGCGCACTCTTTTATGTAGCATACAGGGTATGGCAGGCGTTAAGCCGTGCGGAGCCTATTGATGTGTTTCCGCTTCTCCGTCCTTTTGCGATAGGGCTTTGTATAATGTTTTTCCCTACACTGGTTTTGGGAACTATCAATGCGGTTATGAGTCCCATTGTTACAGGTACTCATAGCATTTTGGAATCGCAGACAATGGATATGAAAGCCTATCAGCAACAGAAAGATAATCTGGAGTACGAAGCCCGTGTCCGTGAGGGTAAAGCGTGGCTTGTCGATGATAAAGTGTACGATCAAAAAATGAAAGACCTCGGTATTACCGATACGCCTGAAATTATCAGTATGTGGGGAGAACGCCTTTGGTATGATATCAAGGCATGGTTCCGGCAGGTAATCAGGGATTTCTTTGAACTGCTGTTCAATGCTTCCGCATTGGTCATTGATACGATACGCACATTTTTCCTTGTCGTGTTAGCCATACTGGGGCCTATTGCGTTTGCCTTTTCCATTTATGACGGGTTTCAGGCAACGCTCACCCAGTGGCTTACACGCTATATAAGCGTATATCTGTGGCTTCCTATTTCTGACATTTTTTCTTCCGTACTGGCACGCATACAGACTTTGATGCTTGAACAGGATATAGCCTTGTTGCAAGATCCGAACTATATTCCCGACGGCTCGAATGGTGTGTATATCGTATTCTTGATTATCGGAATTATCGGATACTTCACTATCCCGACCGTAGCCGGATGGATTATTCAATCAGGTGGAGCGGGTGCATACGGAAGCGCAGTAAACAAAACAGCAAGTAAAGCAGGTGGAATTGCCGGAGGCGTTGCGGGATCAGTAGCCGGAAACGTTGGCGGTCGTTTGCTTGGTAAATAACCAATAAATGTAATTAAAAACATGGAGTTCAAAAGTTTAAAAAATATTGAAACAAGTTTCAAGCAAATAAGGATTATCGCCATTGTGTTTGTGGTGCTGTGTGCAGGAATTACCGGATATGCAGTCTGGAACTCATTCAGCTTTGCGGAAGCACAACGGCAGAAAATCTATGTATTGGATGAAGGAAAATCGCTTATGTTGGCTCTTTCACAGGACTTATCTCAAAACCGTCCTGTTGAAGCAAGGGAGCATATCAAGCGATTTCACGAACTGTTCTTTACCTTATCACCGGATAAAAGCGCCATTGAATCAAACATCAACAGGGCACTCTTTCTGGTGGACAAAAGTGCTTTCCGCTATTATCAGGATATGTCGGAAAAAGGTTACTACAACCGCATTGTGTCGGGTAATATCAATCAGATTATTCAGATTGATTCTGTGGCATGTAATCTCGATGTTTATCCCTATAAGGTAATGACCTACGCCCGGCAAATGATTATCAGGGCAAGTAATGTAACGGAGCGAAGCCTTGTTACACGCTGCGACCTGATAAACTCTGTCAGAAGCGACAATAATCCTCATGGGTTCACTATGGAACGCTTTGAGATAATAGAAAACAGGGATTTAAGAACAATAGACCGATAAGCCATGATAAAGAAAAAACTTACAGCCGTAAGGGACTGGATGGAAGACGGTCTGCGGTCATTGTTAGGGCAGATAACGCCCGACGGACGGATTATTATAATCCTTGTAATGCTTTTCGTGTTTGGCGCAGGTTCCATCTACATGACGGTTTCTTCCATATATAATATGGGAAAGAAAAGCGGTCAGGAAATGCAGATAGACCATATCAAGCAACTGGAACTGGAGTATCAGCAGAAAGCAGATAGTATCAACCAAATAAACAGATTTGATTATGAGTAAGGAAAACGAAGGTAACGAACCGAAACCGGAAGTTACTGAAAAAAAGAAAGAGAGTAAGCCTAAAAAAGAGCTTACGCCGCAGGAGATTCAGAAGCGGAAAAAGATGCTTGTCTATCCCTTGTTTGTCTTGCTGTTCATCGGGGCTATGTGGCTCATCTTTGCGCCCTCCGGCGGAAAGGAT
This sequence comes from Parabacteroides sp. PH5-46, assembly GCF_029892785.1. GTDB lineage: Bacteria > Bacteroidota > Bacteroidia > Bacteroidales > Tannerellaceae > DFXE01. Next base: position 2,022 of record NZ_JARXXA010000009.1, on the reverse strand, counting down.
GAAAAGCAACCCGACGGGTTTAACCCTGAACTACCCATCCCTAAAGACGAAGGTATTGTAGGGGATAAGCGGACAGCTTACGAACAGGAAGCCATGCGTAACAAAGAAGAAAATAAAAGGCGTAGTTTACAAGACTTTGCATTTTCGCTCGGTGAAGATGAAGACCGCAAAACGCAGGAAGATTACGAAAAACAGGTGCGCACGGCTCCTGTTACTCCCGATTCTCCCGATAACTCCCGTAGTGCGGCTTCTCCTATCCAATCTTCAGCCCATGCTTATCAGGATGTAAACCGCCAGTTAAACAGTTGGTATGAACAACCCGCAAGCGGAGCCGATGAACAGCAGCTTGCTTTGGATCGGCGTATGCAGGAATTGGAGCGTAAACTGGAAGAAGCCGAAGCTGCGAAAAGTGCGGAGGATAAACAACTGGAACTGATAGAAAAATCTTATCAGATTGCAGCCAAATACACGCCCAATGCACAGGGACAGGTAACGCCTGACGGACAGCAGCAACAAAATGGGGATAACACAATCAACCTGCGTGAGAAAGTAACCCCGAAGCCTGTGTCACAGGTACATCACAGTGTTGTTTCGCTTTTGGCAGCTCCAATGGATAATGACGAGTTTCTGGAGCAATACAGCAAGCCCCGTAACATGGGATTTATCACGGCTGCCGGACAGGAAGGCGTAAGGGAGAAAAACGGTATCAAGGCTTGTGTGTGCCAGACTATAAAACTTTCCGATGGGAAAGAAATGCAACTGCGTTTACTGGAGCCTATGAGAGCCGGAAATATTCTGATTCCTGCTAATACTATTCTGACAGGAAGTGCGAAGATTAGCGGGGAGCGGCTTCAGGTAACAATCATTTCTATACAGTATGCAGATAATGTGATACCTGTTGAAATGGATGTTTACGATTTAGACGGATTGCGGGGATTTTCGGCTCCGGGTTCGGATGAAATGAACGCAGCTAAAGAAATTGCAGCCAACATGGGTACGTCGATGGGCAGTAGCATTACCATAACAGACGACGCAGGTTCACAGCTTGCCGCCGATTTGGGGCGAAGCGCCATTCAGGGATTGTCGCAATACGTCAGTAAAAAAATGCGTAAAGTGGAAGTAACATTGAAAGCTAATCATCAGGTATTACTTCTTCCAAAGGTATAAAACAGGGCGTAAGCCTACCACTAAAAAAATCCAATAGTATTTAGTAATTAACAATTAAAACAATTTTTCGTATGAAACAAATTCTTTTTGCACTCGCTATTATCGGGTGCGTATTCACAGCGAACGCTCAGGATGTTGAAAAACAGAGCGTAGAAAAACAGCAAACAGCAAATATTTCTCCCTCTACCGGAGATTATTTTGACGGTCTGACCAGACCGCTAACCTTTAACCGGATGATACCACCGTACGCACTGGAGGTTACATTCTCAAAGACAGTGCATATCATTTTCCCGTCTGCTATAAGATATGTCGATTTGGGTTCTGCCGACCTGTTGGCAGCCAAAGCTGCTGGAGCGGAAAACGTATTGCGTGTAAAAGCTGCTCTCCGGGACTTCTCTCGTGAAAGCAATTTGGCGGTCATTACCGACGATGGCGCATACTATACCTTTAATGTTAAATATGCCGATGAACCGGTGAAATTGAGTGTCGAAATGACCGACTTTATCCATGATGGAGAAGCCGTGAACAGACCAAATAACGCTATGGAGATTTACATGAGGGAATTGGGTAGCGAATCGCCGTTACTGGTTAAACTGATAATGAAATCTATCTATAAAAATGATGACAGGGAAATAAAGCACATCGGTTCCAAACGTTTCGGTATTCAGTACACACTCAAAGGAATTTACACGCATAACGGATTGCTTTATTTCCACATGCAACTCAAAAACTCATCCAATGTGCCGTTTGATGTAGATTTTATCACTTGTGCGCCCGTAAAGGTATCATGATAAATATCTCAATAGCAAGAGATTAGGTAAGTGTTCTTTGAAAAACCTATCATCAACTGACTTA
>NZ_JARXXA010000008.1 GCF_029892785.1 Parabacteroides sp. PH5-46 | reverse complement strand
TAAAGATACTAATTCTTGCAGATATAAACAAGAAATAATCAAACTAATATATTGTCAATCAAATAAATGAAATGCTTTTAAGGATAGACTATTTAGATTTTAGTTCCTTCCAAACATCTAAAATGTCTTTTTCGCCAGCAAAATATTCCACAGTAGAATCTTTTCTGAAAATCTCTGCTGAAGGAGCCAGGTAAATCTTATTTGAATCAGGGTATTCACACACATCGTACCCAATAAAAGTCCTTATATCCAGATACGTACATGGCTCTATCGTATGATTGTATAACTGATGAGCCCCCGTTTCTCCTTTTTCGAAAAATATCAAATCTCCCTCTTTTACAATCTCCAAGCCCTTAGGAGTCCTCAAGGTAGCAGAACCCGAAAGCATAACAAACAGTTCTTCCGCGTATCTGTGAAAATGATAAGCAGAGCAAAACTCCCCAGGATCTAACCGCCGCACATCGAAATTCAAATTCTCCGGCTCTACCCCCTTATCCACTCTCGACATATCCGTAAACAACTTGAAGTGATCTACACGATTAGGATTTTCTTTAAAATTTCTCTCGCCTGATTTTAATATTGTTGCCATATGCGCTCCATCACAACATTGTATTCTTTTTCAGCTTTAATCTTTGCCATAGTCCGTTACCTCTTCTGCTGTTGATGAACTCCAATTCATCAACAGCGATTTGGACATGAAATGATATTTGATTGAAGTATCATCTACCTTTAGGCGTGCTACTGTTTCTTCAGCGGTTAAGACTTGTGCTTTCTATAACGTTATTGTAGTATAGATTCTATCATTTGCTACAGCCCCAAAGACAATATCATACCTGTGTGGAATTGACCTTCTGCAACTAACCACAAAACTTAACCAATCTTCATTGGGACTATCGAACTTTTTAATGTTGTATTTTGGGTTATTTAATAGATTATCGTCAACATCATACGTATTTACAATAGCCTTTGAACCATCTTTTGCTGCTTTCTGCTTTTTGATAGCCCAACGCTTAGCTTGTTCAAAATTTGTAGTTGTATAAAATTCTTCGCCAAAATCAGTACTTGGGCGCCCCAATGCTACTTATGGATTATCAACTCGATGAAGTGAACCGTGATAAACTTTCATGTTATTGTTTTCTGTTATCAATATACTCGTCTATTTCTCTCATGATATACTCTTTCCCTTGCGTGTGCAGCATATCAAAAACATCTTCCAAGTAGTCCAGCACTCCATATTTATTAAACAAGAATAAGGTGTCTTCTGTGCTAATCTTTTTATACTCCTTGAAATTTTCTATGCAAAAAGACAAAAACAGTAATACAGGAGCAGATTTGTTTTCATTCTTTTTTTCTTCGCGTTTTTCAGTATGAAGCATATCGTATAGATTTGCTGTACTTAACTGCCATAGATATGAGTCTTCGTCAGACATCTGTTTATACAACTTAGACGAGTAGAGATATTGTATTGCATCTTTGACGCTCAACGCATTATTCTCTATAATCATTTCAAGTAGTTGCTGTATCTTAAAGGGCAACATCATTTTGACTAAACTTTCTCCCATAACTTAATGAAGTTTTAAAATAACATCTACTACAAAAATAACAACAGTGATTCTAACGGTGATTCTTTTTCAACAATATTCACTCTCTTAAAAAGAAAAAACTCCGAAACCACTTAGTTTCGGAGTTTTTCTTGAGGTTCCTGGCGGATTTGTGCCAGTTGCTCTTTTGTATTGAATATCAGAAAGTTACTTCTTTGCAACTTTGTTATTTGTCTAACATTTGATCAGCGTTTTTATTTTTAGTAATACCATCCTTATTAAAACCTTTTGCTCATCTTGAAATTAGTGAGATACAATTGATTTGCTTTCCGTTTTTGCACTTCATCAACTTGAAAACCTTGTTTTTCGAAAAATGGTTTTGCCGTGATGCTAACCTCCGATGTTAACATTTCTACACCCTTCGCTTTTGCATAGGTTTCTATGAACTTATACAAAGATGTTGCAATACCTTGATGTTGATAATCTTTGTGAACAAACAACGTGTGTATATAACCTGTATCATTAACAGAAGCAAAACCCACAATTACTCCGCTTTCATCTTCTGCTACTACGTAATGCTGTTCTTCAAAACTTTCGACCAAATGACTGGTGTCATCTACACACGAAGCCCAATCTTCCACTTCCTCGACGGTATAATCTTTCCGGTTTATAGTCAGAATGGTATTCTGATATAACTCTTTCAACTTTGGAATATCAGACAAGGTTGCTTGGCGGATTTTGCTATTCTTAAAGTTCATATCGGGCGTCTTCAATCATTTGATATTCAGATGTTTTTATACGTTATTACATTTTACGCAGTGGAGTGCACATTTTTACGCGATACGAAAACAACAAACACATCAGGGCTATAACGGTGCATTACCCTCTATATATTCCTGCGATTGTATCTGCCAATGAAGGTGTACCAATTGGATAATGTTCGTCTTCGTACTCTTCTACAAGACTGGAAAGCAGTTCTAACTCTATTGAATCTTTGCTATCAATAAGAGTTTCATTGTTTACAATGCCAAGAAGCTCTTCTATGCGCTCCATCACAACATGGTATTCTTTTTCAGTTTTAATCTTAATCATCTAATTAAATAACCGTGATGATATTTCAGCTTTATAGCACTTCGCCTTTACTATATGATTCATATAAGTAACCAGGACTTTCGTAGTAAATGCTACTGTTAAAGTCTTCTATTTTAGGAGATAGCCACGAGTTATACACTTCCATAAGGGCTTCAATCGGCTCTTTATTTTGTTTCTCGGCAACATCAACGATTAAGCGTTTGTACACCTTGCCAATGTCCCAATGAGTGGGTATAGCGTATTTCCCTGTAGCAACATTGTCGAAGTTCCCTTCTTCTATAGCGTATTGTGCGATTAATTCATCACTTAACTTATCTATATTCTCGCTATGATATACATCTGCTAAATCATATAGATGCTGCAATTTTTCTTTCCCGATAGCACGGGTAACGACATTTCGGTGATTCTTTGTTTTACGTCCAATATACTCTATCAGGCTGCAAACAAAGAAAAGGTCATTATATTCTTTCTTTTCTCTTCCTGTCATTTCCCTACCTCCTCGCTTCTTTTAAAGGTTAAACATTTCAATGCAGCCGGAGTACAGAAGTTTATCTGATGTGTTGGATGTTTAAATTTGGCAAGTACCCAAAACTGTTCACGAGTAATTACACCGCTAACATAATCCGAGATGTAGTTGTATATTTGGTCGTTAGCCATCGCTCCAATCACAATGTCGTAGTTATGAGGAACACCATTCCGGCAATCTACAATAAAGTCTAACCATTCTTCTGTCATTTCCGTAAAATGCAGAATTCTCAAGAGGTCGTTTGCTTCAAACTCATAGATACTAACAATGGGAGTATTATATCGCTTTGCCCATCGCATTGCCTGCTCTTTCATTTCAGTACAATAAAAACCTGAGCCAAAATCCTTAGCATATTTTCCCTTGATTATTTCAGGAAGTTCTATTGAGCAATATCCTCCGTGATATATTTCCATAAACAGTTATTATTTTATACTCCCAAAACTATGGAAGCATCAATATTCAGATTTTTGCTAATGCTTCTTGCAACTTGATAGGTTGGTTCAATTTTCCCCGATAGTATTTCACTTATTCGGGAAGGACTGATACCAATAAGTTCTGCTAACCCTTTTTGAGTTAGGTTCATTTCATACATTCTCAATTTGATTGTTTCCGCCAATGAAGGAGTACCAATTGGATAATGTTCGTCTTCGTACTCTTCTACAAGACTGGAAAGGAGTTCTAACTCTATTGAATCTTTGTTGTCAATAGGAGTTTCGTTGTTTACAATGCCAAGAAGCTCTTCTATGCGCTCCATCACAACATGGTATTCTTTTTCAGTTTTAATCTTTGCCATAATCTTACATTTTAGAACAGTCGTCGATATCATCGTACTCTTTGTGAGTACCAATAAACCTAACGTACACCGTTTTTATCTTAAACAGAACCCTTGCTATCAACCGATAAGTGTTACCTTTTATGTTAAAGACATAATTGTCGTTTCCCACTGAATCTACGCTATTAAAAGTCTTTTTCACATCACTAAAGTTGTTCCAATCGGCTTTTTTAGTCTTTGAGTGCCATTCCTCCAAAGGAGTCTTTGCATCTGCATGTTTCTCGTAGAAATCAACTAATGGCTTCTTCTTGATAATCTTCATTCGGTATGATATTTTATACAAAGATACGCTCAAAATTCCGAATGGCAAAATTTTATTCCATATTTTGAATTAAAAAAACAGAATAAAATAGAGTACAGCAAATCAAGGCACAGTTAATCTAAGTTAATAACTTTTTCTAAGTGTTATAGACTTCCAAGAAATGATAAAAAAATACAGCTTTTTCAGGTTGTGAAATATTCTTTATTCGAATAACTTTTTCAGTGCCGATTTTTAATATTCACGAGGAGTATATTTCTCAATTATAAAATATGTAAATATCTAACGATGTGCTATTTTAGCCATTTTGCGATATGCTTTCCACGCCATAAATTTGCAAAGAAATCAGAAAACAATTAAATAGTTAAACACAATTTTCAATTACTAGATTATGAAGATGCAATATGTTATAAATGAGGAAGAATTAGAAAGGGTTATTTCAAAAATCATGGATAAGCGATTGCCACCACAAGTTGCCGACCAAGTAGAAAAGACGTATACCATCAATCAGGTTGCCCGGTTACTGGGACGTTCGCACAAGAAGATATCTGATTTGGTCGCCAGTGGCATACTGGCAACTACACCCGACAGACGAATATACGAGAGTTCAATCAGAGAATACAATAAAAAGTGAGACACAACAGAGGTTGTGCAATTTCTGAAATTCTTCCAACTACCACATTAGGGAGAATTGCAACGCCATCTTTGTAGGTGGCGTTTTCAGTTTAACGAAATAAAAAAGGATAAAGCTTCACAAACCTTATCCTAAGTCTTTTGTAGAAACTTCGTTTCCACGCACCCGACAGTGCAAAGATACGAACTTCTACGCTAATAGCATAGAAATCAGTATATGAAAAATGAAATCAAGTTTTACTCTGTTCAGGTAAAGACCGATAGTGAGGGTAACATTAAGACAGAGCTAAGAATCCGTTATAAGGAGTTTATAGACCTTTTGTTAAGCTTTGGCTTCCGCAGATATGATATAGGAAAAGCATCTATCTATATTCGCATTACAGACAATGTCGTTACAGAGTACTCAATTACTCAAATACAGGATTATTTCCTGAACTATATAAAGTCTTTGCCGGAGAAGCTGGAAGATAATGTTAGACGAGATTCTTTGCTTGAAAAGTTCTACTCTAATCCTGCAAATTATTTTTGCGACAGAAAACTAAATTTGCTAATGTGTGATAAGTCGCTTGAATTTAATACGGACACCCGGGATTCCGTTTTTCTCTATTTCAAGAATGGATATGTAAAAGTAACCCAAGAGGGATACAATCTATATGACTATGCAAGTCTGAATAAGTGTATTTGGGCAAATCAGATACTCCCAAGAGATTTTGAAAAGAAAGAATTTATTGAAAGTCAGAATGCGGAATTTGCGAAGTTCTGCTTTAATGTTTCCGGCAAAAAGTTAGACCGTTTCCATGCACTTATGTCTATTATAGGCTATAATTTACATACCTATTTTGACACAAAACTAAAAGCGAGCATCTTCACGGATAGTAAGATTAGCGAAACGCCGAGCGGGAGAACCGGGAAAACCTTATTCTGCAAAGGTTTAGGTAAGATTAAGAACTATTGCGAAATCAACGGTAAGGACTTTGACCCCACTTACAGGCATAAGTACCAAGAAGTGGAGGTTGATACACAAATAGTTTGTCTAAATGACGTGAGAAGTCCATTTGATTTTGAATTACTCTACAACGATATTACAGAATATTTGCCTGTTCAGCGAAAGAACCAACAACCTTTTCGGATAAAGGCAAAAATGTTAATCACAACAAATAAAACAATTCAAACTACTGGAGACAGTTCAAAAGACCGTTGTATCGAGTTTGAGTTTTCGGAGCACTACCATAGAGGTTATAGCCCGCAAGATGAATTTGGGCATCGTTTTTTTACTGAGTGGGATAAATCCGAGTGGAACCTATACGACAATTTTATGATGAGCAGTATTTCGTTCTATTTTAAGAAAGGATTAGTTGAACCTAAGCCAATCAACCTAAACATAAGAAAAGTCATTGAGCAGACTTCTTTTGAGTTTGTAGAATATGTTAATAGCTGCTTAGAGGAAGGCTTTATTGAATCTGGAAAGGAATATCCCAAATCGACAATTTATAATCACTTTAAAGAATTGTACGAGATACCAAACGAAAGACACTTCTATTCAGATGTTCGAAACTTCTATAAACATCTGAAAACCTATTGTGAATGCTCTGATTATCATTTGGAGTACAGCGAACGCACAAGTAACAGCATCCGGTGGTTCTCAATAATAGATAGGGGTATCAAAAAATAATTCATTTACCGTACTTTGCGTACTTTCTGTTATATGTTTCTAAAATACAGATATTTATGCAGTACGATAAGTAGTACGGTAGATGAAAATCATCGTACTTACCGTACTTAGAGTACTATTCTTAAGGTTACAGTACTGTATCAGTACGATAAAAAGAGGGTAATCGCACTTTGTAAGTTATTGATAAACAGTAAGTAAAATCAAAAAGTACGCAAAGTACGATAAACCCCTATACATTATTCAGACTGCCACGCAGTAAAAGGAAAAACATTAGGGAAAATAAAGCAGCAAATCATCTTCCCTAATGTTCTAAATAGGATGTAGAGTAAATGTTAAATTTGAGTGCGGGGGTTTTATTTGCAAGATGTGTTTTTGTGCGGACAAATCCGCAAAAAACTCATCTACCTGAATTCTGATTCAGGAGCCCAAAAACTCGCAACTCGTTTTTTGAAAATGTATTTTATGGAAGAAAACAAAGCTAAAAGAGGTTGGGGAAGAGGACGAAGAAAACCCAAAGTAAATCGGACTGAAAGTATTTATATCCGATGTACGGTAGAGGAAAAAGAAGCAATTAAAAAGATTGCTTCCGAGTATGGCTTGGAAGTATCAGCATTTTTAAGAAAGAAAGCTTTATATAAGGAAGCTTCCCTTATTAATGCCGTAGAATTTTTAAGTATGTACAGAGAGAGTGTACATGAGTTAAAAAAGATTGGAAATAACATAAACCAAGTTGCCCGATATGTCAATTATGCACAAAAAACAGGTGATATTTCCCCGGCATTACTGGAAGAAGTAAGCAATTACTTACAGGATTTTATCCGTTCTCAAAGAGAAGTTGCGGATTTAGAGCGGAAGATATTAAGAGGATAACGAACGTTTTATATATTATAGTATTATGAAAACGTATATTCCTATAATATAGAAACACATAAAACGATAATCCCATATTATCGAAACAAATAATATAGGATTATCGAAATATTTATTCTTTGATGATGTCAGTAAAGCTTGAAAAATCTTCCATCTTGAAAGCGTGTATATCTCTGATATAATCTTTGAAGGAGACATTCTCTTTTAGCGACTGTATTACCCGAAATATATTCAGCAGCCCATCATCATGGCAAATATAGAAAGTATCAGAAATGGGCTTGAAGCCATTATTGCTTAAAAGCCTGCAAATGTCTTTTTTCAAGAGACTTGCATTTTTTGATTTTTCAAAAGTTAAATAGATTCCATGCATATTATTTAGTTTTAGACCTCGTGAACTTATTTCCCTTTTGCATACTTTCAAGTTCTTCCGGTGAGCAGTGTTTTATAGTATACTTTTCACCGTTTTTTCTTCGGATAATGATTTCTTCGCCTGCTATAACCTTTTCAAAATACTTATTCATACTGCGGTTGAACTGGGTCAATGTAATCTCCATAAACATTTATTTTGAGTTGTACTTAATCATCTTGTAACATTTCGTTCCGTCAGGCGAAAGTACAAAATAAGCGGAGATTTCCTGCCGAACAGGTTGTGCCAGTTTAGGGTTTTGGAAAGAAAAGTAAGTATCTACTTTCTTGGCAAGTATATCAGTACTGGAGCGGCCACTGTATCGGCTGACATATTCCGGTTCCCATTTCATGGCTGTTTCCAGTTCTGCTTTAGCCTTTTCTAAATCCTTTTGAGAACGACCTGCAGATGCCTTGGCGACCAAATCATTTCTTCCTTTGTATTTCTCTAAAACGCCCTCAAAATATGTTACACTCTTTTGAGCGGAATCTATTTTCTTTTGTTTTTCGATTTGGTATTGTTCCTGAAGAATTTTCACACTGTCAGCAACGGTAATATCCGACAACTCAAATTTCTCGAACTCAATTTTAAAATCGGTTTTAATTCCATTTTCTGTTTGTAGATAATCCAATACGGTTGTTTTGTAAACATCGTCTGTGCCATTACAAGAAACGGCAATAAAGAGCAGAGTAAATAATAAGATTTGTTTCATAAATCGGTGATATTTAATTTTGAATAATTATCGAAGTCAAATAGACTTACAGGATTACAGGTAACTTTCGTTTCTTTGCCTAAAGCTAACCCTATAAGTAATTGGAACTGTCCGAATTTAGCCATAATATCAAGCGTTGGAAGTTCGATTTCTTTCCCTAATGTTTTGTTGTAGGTATTGAAGGCGTGGAGAAAGATGTAGAAGGGACTAACATCTCCCTTGGTGCTAAAATAATCTGCAACATCTTCAGATATGTACCAGTATTCCAATAGGTGTTTTGGAATTTCAGAGGTTTTCGTATTGATGTTCTTCGTAATATAATCAATGCTTTCTTGGATAAGAGGGTTATTTGCCATGTTTTACAGTTTTGAGGTTCACAATTCCACGGCAAAAAAAGAAGCGTGGAACATACTCACCCGCTGTAAAGGTACTGGCATACCCGGAAAACGAAATAAGTAGCCCACGCCTTTGGCATGAGCGACCACATTCCATTTCGTTTTCCTTTGAGAAAGTGCCAGTTTCTTACAGCGAAATGTTTGCGAACGCAAATTTATTAATATGTCTTTAGCGGAGTAAACCGCTTATTTTCTAGTACAAAGATACAGCTTTTCTGATAAAAAGCTGTATAATAAAGTCGAATAAGAGTAACGGTCAGCGGCTTGGCGTTCGGGCGGTTGGCGGGACGGAGCCTGTCAACTGAAACGAATGCCTAAGCGGGCGACCAAACTTCCGCTGTCCTACTAATCAGTCCGACTGACGCCAAACCGCTTGTTGGTGGCTGGTGTGTTTTTCCTTTTTAATACTTTATTTCTCGTATTGCCAAGGATTCTATTTCGCCATCTTTGTATTCGATTTTTTTAATCCAATTACCTTTTTTATCAAAGGAATCATACTTGTAAGTGTAAATGCCTTCATCGTATCCACCAGCAAGTATTTTTTTCTCTATCTCTTGAGATTTGTCATCGAATGCTGATTTATACCAATAAGCAACATCTTCTCCATTATAAACTTTAAATTCAATGATATTTCCTTTATTATCTTTGGTTTGTTCTTCTTTTGATACAACATTATCTTCCGAATCTTTAGTAATTATTGTTGTTTTCAACTTGTCAAATTCACTATAAGAAGTCGTTATTTTGCCATCGGAAGTTTTTCTTTCCCAAGTTTCACTTTTTGACGTTCTATTTTTCAAATTGCTTGTTGACGTTACATCGTTATACTTTTGATAGAATTTGCTTTCTATACACTCTCCATTTTTAAATATATTTGTTATAGAATACTTCATATCTCCATCTCCATCATAACACACTATTTTTTGGAAATTTCCAGTTTTATCAAACTCATAAAGAACAACTTCGTCAATGTCATCTTCAATCACTTCTCCGAATTTTTCAAAAGCATCATATTTGGTTTCTTTGATTGATTTAGGATTACCTTTAAGACCTAAAAATTTTTGGTTTTTATTGCTCTCTGAACAACCAACAAAAAAAACAGCAACAGCTAAAATAAGCATATTTTTTTTCATTTCTTTACTTTTTTGCGCCCTTACTATGGACTTATGTTTATAAATTTCTTTCTGCTCTTACGGCTTTGCAGATATTGCCTCATTGCTGTAAGTATGCTTTTATTGGCTTATAACCGTGCTACGTTACACTTGCCATCAACTCATATATATAAGCAGTCATTATCCGAAACACGCACCCCACAAAGATAACACTTCCTCACAACAAATCGAAGAAATAGAAACTACATTTCTAAAAATTAGACTTTTATGCTATCCATTTCGTCAAAATCTCCCGGATTAAGTCTTCATCTTGCAGATGGGTGTAAATATCCTTAATGTCGTTTCCTTCTGTATGCCCCATCATCCGTTCAGCAAATTTCTCTAGAATCCCTCTTTGGGCAGTTATCGTTTTGAAACTATGTCTGGCTCGATGGAAGGTCATGTGCTTATTGATACCTTGCTCTTGCATAATCTTTTTTAAGTAGCGATTTGTAGGCTGATTGCTTAACATAGAAAAAATCTTTTGGAAGTTTTTGCCACTTCCAAGTAAAGCTTTTACCTTATCAGAGACAATTGGTATTTGATAGGGCATATTATTCTTGTATCGTTCGTTGCAAAGTAGAAAACACTCGTGTTTATCAATCGTATAGCGCTTTATGTCTGCATAGGTGACAACATTATATTCAGCATACGAAAGTCCGGTGTAGCAAGCAAAGAGGAAATTCCGTAAGACTGTTTGCTTTCCTTTGGTATAGGTGTTGCTTTCGTAGACCTTATATAGCTTTTCGATTTCTTCTTCCGTCAGAACATCGTTGTTTTTCGCTTTGATTTTCTTTTTTATTTCAAACTTATCATACGGGTTCTTGGATATTAGTTCTTTGTCGATTGCTACACCTATCAGGAATTTAAAATTAGCATGCTTCTTATAAACGGTAGATAACATATTGCCGGATTCTACTTCATGTCTGTGAAACGCTTGAATAAAGTCGAGCGTTATCTCGCTAAACGAAAGAGTTGGCTTCCATACTTTCATTGTATTGATAAGCTTTTTGTAGTTCTTAATAGTCCCTTCTCGGCGGTCTGTCTTTAAGAATTCTAACTCCTGTGTGATAAAGTCGTAAAAGTCAGTATGGTTTTCTGTCTTCTCAAACAATAACTCCCGGAACTTTGGAATAGGCAACGGGTTATTGTAGTTGTCCATTATCAAGCTTGTAGCCCTTTGGTGTACTTCCCGGATAATTTTGTTGAACTGGTAAGATAACGGATTACCTTTGCGAACCATTAAAGCGTTTTTATCCCAGTGTTTTGGATAGATTGAAATACCAAGACCAATGTAGGTGCTTTTGCGATTGACAAGGTAGCGTAGTGCCAATGATTGCTTACCGTCTTTACTGACATAGAACTGTCTTAACTGAAATTTTACTGTTGCTCTCATGATTTAATCGTTTTTAATTTGACTAACATTTGACCAACAAAGTGTGCAATTTCTGAAATTTTGCTTTCTAAACCTTCTACCACAAAGGCGCTAACTGCTTGAAAAACAGAAGGATTAGAAATTTACTTTCTAATCCTTCAACATACTTAGAGGTTCCTGGCGGATTCGAACCGCCGTAGACGGTTTTGCAGACCGGTGCCTAGCCACTCGGCCAAGGAACCATGGAGGGCGTAGCCCTTTTGTTTGCGAGTGCAAAGTAAACCAATCTTTTTCAATTACACAAGTGTCCTTCCCTTTTTTTGATTTGTCGGGGCGTATGGATTTCGTATTTTCATAGCTACTTTTATATCTTTCACATGGGTGAACGAGGTGGTTCACCTCCGTGAGCTATACGGCTCACCTTTGTGAACTGGGTGGCTCACATAGGTGAGCCGCTAAAAAAGTGCGGAAACAAGTAATAGTTTTTTCCGACTTAAGTACTAAAATAGTGGGATTGGGTTACGTTTTCTGTTCTAATTTTTGAGGTGCTGAAGAGTAGATAAAAACAGCCTTCAGGCAAACGGGCTGTAATTTAACAGTTTGTGAGCGACTGAAGGCTGAAGGGTATTTTTCAACAACTCAGATTGGTTGTTGTTTGAGGGGGTTATTTCTTTCCGAAACCAAATAGGCCACCTAGTTTTTGGAGGACATCAGGGGTGCCGTCGCCGTCTTTATCCGCAAGGGCTACCGATATTACATCGTCGAGGCCACCGCCACTACCGCCAATCAGCGATGTTAGCATACTACCTAATCCGCCACTTCCTACGTTGGCTTTGTTCTTCTGACCTCCTAAAACCGACAATAGCATAGGGGCTACTGATGCCAGGATAGCTGTTGTTTGTGAGGAAGAAAGGCCTGTTTTCTGAGCGAGTCCGCTTTGAACTTGCGAGTTCTTGCCACCAAGAATGTGACCAAGTATCTTGGCTCCGTCGGCTACATCTATATTTTTCAATAAGGATCCGATATTGCTTGTATTGGAACCGGCATGTGCATCCAATGCTTTAGCTAATGAAGCGGCTCCGGATTCTGAGGCTGCATTTTGCTGCATACCCTTCATCAGGATAGGAATGGCTGACTGTATTAAAGCAGAAACCTGACTTGGCTGTGCGCCGGTACTTTTACTCAATGATGTTACGCTGTCCGAACTGGTAAATACTGATAATAAATCTGAAATGTCCATCTTACTTTTTCTTTAATTGTTTATAATAAAATTATTAAGATAAATGCTACAGTTTTTAATATCGCACCTTATCTTTTTTAGTCTCGTTTTATCTAAGGGTATCTTCGCAAAGATAAATACAAAATTGTTAGAATAACAACTTATAAGAGAAGCAAGTTCATTATTCTTGCTTTTTTTGTATTGCTTTCAGTGTATTCTTTCGCACAGCCCGGATAGATGGAGGTAAATCATTCTCCATCAACTCAAGTGTCAGCTTTAATTCCTGTGTTAATTCAGGGATAGGACGACACAATTCATAAGCCAGTTTCATGCAAAGTGTTTTTACACCCGGTAATTCTTCAACAGAAAGCATTCGTTCTAAGCAAAAATCCAGAAAATCTACTCTTGGCGGATTGGGGAATGTTTGCTTGCTTAGCAAATTAAGAATGATCCGCCGCTTTCCTCCGTGTTTACAAACCAATACTTTATCTATTAGTTCATCTTGTTTAGCGCATAACCATTTATTCTCTTTCGATGAAAAATGAGTAAAAACCCAGGCTGCCTGATAACTCACAACATCCTCATCATCGAGAAGTAGCAAATCGTACAATTCTTGCCTTTTGCTATTATCCTGCCTTACCTGATGCAGTATTTCCATAATATCGTACATCCCGATGCGCTGGGAAAGTTGTGATCTTAAGTTCATCTTTCGTTACTTTGGTAACAAAAATAATAAATAAAACAGAAGAGACTGCCCCCTACAGGAAACAGCCTCTTCAAAAATATACATTGGTCGGTCTTTATTTCTTTGTAACCGTTAATACAGCCTGTTCGTTACCAGCCGACAGATCAACAGTAAAGACGTAGGTAGCGCCTACTTCCAGTTCGGAATGCAAACCTAAGTTACCCGAGTCGCGGCCATTCGTTCCGTCACCAATAAGAATAATATCGCTATTTGTAGTAATGGCATCAGCACCAAACTCTCCACCCCAGTCTTTCTGGTGGAAGAATTTAAAGTTGATTGAGTTCGCATTTACTGTCTCGCCTGCTACTAATGTTAGCTGATACTTCTTATTACCCATAGGAGCCAAACAGATGGCTTTATCAGTATTCCATCCCACCTCGTTATCGGCAACCGATGGTTTTCCTACGCTTTCACCAATCACCCAGATAGCACCCGTTCCGTCTTCCTGAAGTGAAGCTGGCGAATTACCGCTTAATGCTTCAATCTTGATGTATTTCATCGCCAGATTAGCCGTGAAGCGATATTTGCCACTCATAGGAACGAAGCTAAATTCGTTGTCGCCTTCTTTCTTCAAGAAATCTGCATCAATCCACCAATTGGCAAGATCACCGATACCTTCTATCGTGAATGTATGGCCGGTAGCCATCTCCTTATCTATCTCATAGTTCTCTTTGTCGAGCATATTCATTGCCGCGCCATCGAACAAGATCTCGAAGAATGGAGCTGCTTCATACGTTTTTGTATTGAATGTCACGGAATAAGCACCCCCTACCGGACTCACAAAGGGTATGTAGCTGGAAACCCCTTCCGTAATCGCTCCACTTTCCCAACCGAAAACAAGCTCTGTTCCCTTATCGTCTACCACCGGAGTTTTGATGTAAGCCGGAAGATCTGTAGACGGAAAGGCTTCCGTTGCCGCATATTCGTTAGAGGCTCCCGTAGGAAGCATCGGATAAGAAGCGTCCTCCGTTACCAGAATCAGATAAGGATATTTAGCCCGCGTTACGGGTACATCGATGGTTTGTTTTGCACTCTTCATCGTAGTATTCAGCAAGACAAAAGTCAAAGTTGCTGTTCCGTCAGGAGTACCTTTATTGAAGGGGACCGATATTGTACCGGAATACTCTCCGTTTTCTTTGGTACGAATAACCGTACTTGACACTTCTTCTTCCCCGAAGAACAATTTAGCAGTCAGGGTAGACAAAGAAACATTATCGTTTACATTGACTACAAATGGCAGCTCATCACCAAAATGCACATTGGCAAACTGGCTTTTCACTTCTATCGTAGGATTCCCGGCCTGCTTGATTTCTAAATCGTCATCGTCGCAGGAAGGCAGGATAAAGAAAGCCATTAATCCTAATATCCAATATTTTAAGTTTTTCATAAAGCTATTTTTTATTTTTTCCAAAGATATGATATAACAGATTTTGCAGGTACCTCGTAGCTGAAGTGGTTCTTGCCGTCATCAATCGTAACCATCTTATTGCTGGTATTACTATTGAGCAATACTACAGAGTATGTTCCATTCGGATTCTCAAACGCAGAGAAGTAAAAGCCAGCATCCGAAAAACCGGAAGTTCCGATACGTACAGCTCCAGGTTTTACAACTGATGACATGTGTCCTATAATGTAATAGTGTGAATTACGTGTGATAGACGAATAGGTTGCCCTGTCGATATCTACTGCACCATAGCAAGTCTGACATCCGCCTTCGCGGTTGGGTCCCCGCTCACTGTCAAGCATCAGATTCCAAACAATAACACCTCTACACCAATTATTTACAGTTCCAAGTGCCACTTCGCGCATATCTTCAATCAAGCGAACCTCAAGGTTGCGTCCATCATTCCATGTACCGATGGATGTTTCCGTGAAAACCAGTTCTTTATCCGGATAACGTTCCTGGATATCCAATAGTTCGGACTTATCGCCCCCATAGTTGTGATATGCCGCTCCGGCTACAATATCACCGTCAATGCCAGCATCATAAATCTTTACCGGATAATCGTTCTGGTCAGCCATATTATCGTAATTGTAATTATGGTCGAACAGGTAGATCTTTGTATTCAAGCCTGCACTCTTAAACTGAGGAACCATGTGATTCTTTACAAACTCAAGTTGCTCTTTCCAACCCATAAACAAGGAAGCTGAATTCCCATGGTTCAAGGGTTCGTTCTGCGGAGTTACAGAATAAATTTTGTAACCTTGTTGTTCAAGCGCCTGAATCCACTTCACGAAATAAGTTGCATAATCCGCATAATACTTCGGATTCAACTGTCCGCTTGTCCATGAATTGAAAGGTTGCATATCCGTCAGGTTATTTACTTTCATCCAGCGGGGGCAAGTCCAAGGCGAGCCCATGATCTTCACATCCGGATTAATGGCCAGAATTTCTTTCAGAATCGGGAAAACATAATCTGTTTCTTCTGATGTAAGGCCGAAATTCTCAATACCAACCTCATCGCAACAAGTGTATTCACTGAGAGAGAAATCTGAACAACCGATGGATATACGGATATAGCTCTGCCCCATACCTTCCGTTGTTGAGAATGTTTCTTTCAGGAATTTATCCCGGTTCTCTTTCGACATCTGCATAAGGTTATAACAAGATGATCCTGTTACGGCAGCACCAAAACCATCCATTGTCTGATAACGCGTAGTCGGTTCCAGTTTAATAGTACTGGGAGACATATTGCTTTTATCGCTGAATGCAGCAGTCTGTTTCTTAAATTCCTGCGAACGTGTATTCGTTGTGACATACATCGTTACATCCGCTTTTGCTGGTTCCTCCTGTGTTCCCTCTTCACCACCTTTCTCTTTATTAGAGTCACTACATGCAGTGAAACTACAAAGCATGGCAATCAAGAGTACATTTATCTGATATAATATTCTTTTCATTTTATTAAAGCGTTACTTTTTCAACATGTACTGTATTATTATTCAAATTCACAGTAAAACGATAATTAGTCGATTCTATGCGCGGGTCGTTATCTCCGTTAGGAATGGTCCAGTCGTTATCTCCGGTAATGATCTTTTCTCCGGTGAATGTGAAGCTTCCGGCTTTCTTTTCATTGCCCCAACCTGTGTTTTCAAACGGCTTGAAACCTGCGTAATGATCGTTATCTCCCGGAGTATAGAAGGTACCCTGATACACACCTTCGCTCACACGGCGCAGCAGCACATAGTTCATTACATGCCCGAAGCCCCAGTCTGTATGTGTCCGTTGATGTCCACTATACACAGCAGCAATTTCCGCAGAAGTTACGTTTGTAGGATATCCCAGTCCATAACCACAAGCCAGCAAGTATTGAGGATAAGAAGGATTATCTACTCCTACGATTATGTTCTTGCGAACCGGGTTATAATAAATCGTGTATTCGCCTGTTTCGCCTAAGAACTTCACTTTGCTATTTGATGTACGTTCAAAGAAATCCGGATTGTAAACATTTACCTTGTCTGCTAATTTACCAACAAGAGTATATGTCTTTCCGTTTTCAAGCTTACGTGTTAGCGTACGGAATGATTCGTTATATACATCCTGTTCGCCAAAAGCGCTCAATGCAATATCGTCAGCTCCCAGAGCACTACCGGCAGCAGTCACACTGAATGCAAAATTGTCATATGTAAATGACTTTGTGTAATCTACATTGGGCGTATAAGCAAATGCAGACTCGCCTTTTTCGTCAATCATGGCTATTTTGCCATTTACATTGCCATAAACCGCCCCAGAGTAGTCTATTGTGTTATCTGCATTGATCTTTTCTGCTATCTTAAAGTTGAACGAACTGTCAAATGTAAGATCAGAACCGACATACTTATCCGCCGACTGTGCTTTAAGAACAGCTACATTACCATCATCGGCAACCAGGTAAAGCTGGTTGTATACAGGACGTTTCCCTGTCAGATCAGTTATTTCTGAAGAAACAGAACCTTTCAAGATATTAGTAACTACCAGATTAACTTTTACATTCGCATTATCCGCCTGATTGCTTAACAGCGGAACGAAAATAGGATGAGAAACCTCAACCGTCTCCCCATTTACAGGAATGCTTCCGGAGGTGATTACTCTGTTTTCCGATACGATTTCATAATCCAGCATAGAAAGAGTAGTAGCCGGATCTATGAGAGAGGCCGTCAGTGTTATGGAGTCGCCAAAGGTGAAGCTGGCGGGAGTTATACCAGCCGATTGTATCACCGGTGTTGATTCTTTGCGAGGGCCATATTCGTCATCGCATGAAGCAAACAACAAAGTAGCTATCCCCAGCAAGATACAAAACTTATATAATGAATTCATATTTCAAATTTTTAATATGTTTCTTAACCGAATTAATAACCAGGATTTTGAACCAGATTCGGATTTTGATCAATCACATCCTGTGGAATGGGCAGGATATACGACAAAGAAGTGAAAGGATATACCTGAGCCGGACGTCCTTCGTCTTTGGCATATACAGCATTCATTACTTCTTCTACCTTATCCAAGCGTACAAGGTCGAACCAACGCTGCCCTTCAAGAGCCAGCTCCAGGCGACGTTCTTTCAAATAAGCATTCAGAATAGCATCTTTGCTGGCAGAAGCTGATGTAGGCAGAGCCGAAAGACCTGCACGACGGCGCGTTTGATTGATAATCTGTGCAGCCCCTGCATAATCACCTTTACTAATAAGAGCTTCAGCCTTAAGCAAAAGAAGATCTGCATAACGCATCTTTATCATACTATTGTACGCACTACGGCACTTATACATAAAAGCATAATTATTAGCCGGATAATACACATTCCAGTCACATTGGTAGTATACAACGGTCTGCTCATAACGTTTATCCCCGGTTTCGCTATTGAATGCTTTGATCAGGTCGCGCGAAGGAGTAATCCACTTCAGCCATGTGAAATAGAATGTCCAGTCATTCAAGGGGCGTCCCAACATCCAAACGACCCAGTTTGTATTTGCAGGGAAGAACTGAGCTTCAAAGATGGTTTCTTTCGAGTTACGCGTTTTTGTTTCAATTGCTTTGTTTTCCTGTGAAGGAGGTAGATTCGGATCAGTCAGAACCACTTCGAAAAGGTCGCTGAAGTTATCTAGCAAAGCAAAACCGTCACTTGCCAGCTCATCTACATACTTAATCACTTTGTCATAATCACGCAATGGCTTCTCGGCATATACCTTTGCCAATAATGCACGCGCTACCGACTTTGTGAATTGTCTTTTATCATCCGGAGTATTATTCTGTGCATATTGCAAGCCTTCAAGCAAATCTTCTTCTATCTGCTGATAGATAGTGAGTTCATCTGTTTGTGGAGGGAAATAAGCCGGATATACATCTGTTACTGTTTCAGAAGAGATATCCCCAGCGGTAGTGATTACCAAAGGTACATTTCCCCAGATACGTACCATGTCGAAGTAGATCATCCCACGCAGGATTTTGGCTTCCGCTTTGTATTGGCGTTTCTCAGCATCTGTAAGAGACGGATCTTTTACTTCGTCGATATGACAGATCATCTTATTGGCCTGTGCTATATTCCCCATATGTCCGTTCCAGTCACGTTTCAGGTTGGTATTGGAACCTTCGATAGAGTTTACTTCAAAGGGAGTTGTTTCTGCATTAGGCGAACCGGCGTATGCATTATCCGAATGTGATTCGGCAAGCAATAACATATCAAGATACCAGTGCTCCTGGCCATTTTTGTATACATCCAACAATGTTTGTCTGTGTGATAGTACAGCTTCTTTATCCTTAAAGACTACCTGAACACTATCCGTACTTACTCCTTCCGTCACATCAGAATACGTATCTAACGGATCATAGCCCAACGAACAGGACGCCATCAGACAGGCAGACAGAATGGATATAATATATTTCGTTTTCATTTATTTACTTATTTAGAATTCAACATTTAATCCAAATACAAATGATTTGCTATGCGGATACGTTCCCCAGTCAATACCTTGTACAGCTCCATTACTTCCCCATTGGTTTACTTCTGGGTCCATGCCGTCGTATTTCGTTATTGTAAGCAGGTTACGCGCCGTTACATAAGGTTGCAGGCGAGAAACGCCTAGCTTGTTTAGGATACCACCTCTGAAATTATAAGAAAGTGAGATGTCTTTCAAACGCAAATAGCTGCCATCTTCAATGAAATAGGTAGATGGTTGCAGGTTGAATCCGGCTTTAGGTACATCAGTGATTTGTCCCGGTGTGCGCCAGCGTTTCAATACTTCTGTCGACTGGTTCTTCAGGTCATACATACCTTGTGTATCCCCTTTGGAGGCATTAAAGATATCATTGCCTACTGATCCCTGAATAAAGAGGCTCAGACTGAATCCTTTATATGAGAATGTATTAGTAAGTCCATACGTAAACGTTGGGTTCGGATCGCCAATATAGGTCTTGTCCGAAGCTGTGATCTTGCCATCTTCATTGATGTCGCGATACATTAATTCGCCTGTTTCGGGATTAACGCCGTCACTGATATAGCCATAGAAGCCACCCAATGAACGTCCCGGTTCGTTACGTACTACACGGGTCTGGTGGAAAGCCTGGGTTGTTTCCGCATCATAATAGATTTGTTGCAATTCCAGTTTTTCCAGTTTGTTCTTGTTGAAAGAGATATTAAAGTCGGTATTCCACTGGAATTCACGAACCAGGTTGCGTGAGTTAATAGCCAATTCAAAACCACGGTTCATCATTTCTCCTTCATTTCTTACGATACTGTTTGCAGCAGCGGCTCCGGAAGGTAATGATACTTCCATCAACATATCAGTTGTGTACTTGTAATAGTAATCCATTACCAGGTTTAAGCGGTCTTTGAACAGCGTAATGTCCAAACCAACGTTTGTTTGAGTAGTCGTTTCCCATGTAAGGTCGGACGTACGAAGGTTTGCCTGTGTAATAGTTGGAAGCGCATCTTCTTTGCCTGTTTCAAACCAAGCCTGGCGACCAATGTTGTAACGTTGCAGATAGGCATAATCGCCCACACCTGATTGGTTACCAGTCTGTCCCCAACCGGCTCTGAGCTTCAGGTCGTCCAGCCATTCTATATCCTTCATAAAGCCTTCTGCTGAGATACGCCATGCGGCTGATGCCGAAGGGAATATACCCCAGCGATGATCCGGATGCAGTTTAGATGAACCGTCACGACGGATGTTAACAGTCAGCAAATATTTACTTTCATAATTGTAAGACAAACGCCCGAACATAGACATAATGCCCCACTCAGCCGCTTGTGAACCGGTATTGTTCCAGGCAATTTTATTGGCAGCATTGAGAGTGTGGATGGATGCATCTTTAAAGTGTGATCCATTGATATAACTCCTTGTCCATTCCGAATCGGTCCATGAGGTACCCACCATTGCTTCTACGTTATGTTTGTCTGCAAATGTTTTTTTATACGTTAATACATTGTCAAATATCAACAAGGTGTTTGTTGTACGGTTATCCCACGCACTTCCCCAGTCATCACGGTCTGAACTATGTACCGGAGGAGTAAAACCTGTCTCTTTACCATTGCGACGGTCCAGCGTGAAAGAAGACTTAAGATTCAGTTCCGGCATAAACGTAATCGTCATATTTCCGGAAGCAATCAAACGATTCTCTTTGTTTGAGTTGTTCTTTCCATTTTCAATAGACTCTATCGGGTTGGTAATATTCTGTCCGAAGAACGTACGATTGTACAAACCTTCACTGTTTTTAATAGTAGAAGCTGTCGGTAAGTTTACAACTGCCAATACCACACCGCCACGGTTGGAACCCTGGCCTGTTGATACACCATTACTTGAATTGTCTGAATAAGACATATTCAAACCCACGTTCAACCACTTACGCACCTGGCTGTCTATATTAGCACGAAGGTTATAGCGGCGGAAGAAAGCCGAGCTAAGCACCCCTTTCTCATCCAGGTAACCACCCGATACGAAATAGCGTAATTTCTCATTACCGTCAGATACTTGTAACTGGTAATTCTGTGTAACACCGGTTCCGTATACTTCTTTGAACCAATCGGTTTGGTCTGTTATACCTTCCGGTATGGAGCCCGGACGCAGTTCGTCCATCAATTCTTTGTATTGCCGTGCATTTAACGACTCGATCTGGTTGGATACATTATTAACTCCCACTTGTATACTAGCCGCTACTTTAGCTCCTCCTGCGCTGGCCTGCTTGGTGGTGATAAGTACTACACCATTAGCGGCACGCGAACCATAAATAGCTGCCGAAGACGCATCTTTCAAGATCTGCAAGCTGGCAATATCATTAGGCGAAAGGAAGTTAAGGTTGTCCACAGGAACACCGTCTACTACATACAGCGGATCATTACTACCTTTAAAAGAGGTAGTACCACGTACACGGATCACGATTTCCTGACCCGGAGCACCATTAGGCTGATAAACGTTAACACCAGCCGCTTTTCCCTGGATAGCCTGGGCTGCAGAAATGATTGGACGCTCGTCAAGGTCTTTCAAGGAAACAACAGACACAGCCGTTGTTACATCCTTCTTGGCAACCGTACCATAACCTATAACTACAACTTCTTCAATCAGTTTGGAGTCTTCTTCCAACACCACATTTACCATAACACGGCTACCTACTTTTACTTCTGATGTAGCATGGCCGATATAAGAAAACACCAAAACAGCATCATCACCCGGTACATTGATTTCATAATTGCCGTCAAAGTCCGCAATTGTACCCAGTGTTGTTCCTTTTACAATAATGTTTACACCTGGCAATGGCTCTCCTGCAGAGTCAGTTACCACACCTCTGACGTTTTTGGCGTTCTGTGCCTGTACTGACAGAGTAAACCCTACTATCAGTAACATTAACATAAGAGGGATTTTCATTTTAAAGAAATTAGTTCCCATACATGAATAGTTTAATTTAGTATTAGTTGAAAAAGAATATTTCAATGGATTTAGAATATTTGGCATTACCTAACATTTAAAGGTTTAACAAAACATTTATTTAATCATCACAAATATAATTAAACACTATTTCACTTTTAAGCAAGGGTGGTCATTAAGTGGATTTTTTGGACACAAACACAATATTATCGACCTGTAATACAGTCGTTTAAATAAATGGAAGATAATAAAGAAAGTGGAGGAAAATGAAGATTTTAAAACACAAAAGGTTGTTAAAATTCAAGTAAATTACAGTATATAAGAGAGGCTGCTGCATGAAGAAAAAAAACGTACGCATACGTTTAAAAAATCGCATGGGTGGGTTTTCGAAATCGCATGCATACGTTTTGCAAATTACATGCATGCAATTTAAAATCAAAATAACAACATGAAAAACAACAGGTTAGAGAACCTATCTAATTAATGCTATTAACTCCTCAAAATCATCACGTGATTTGGCTCTGTTTTTTATTTTGGCGCGATAATTATAAATTGTATTAACCGAATAGCGAAGAAAGTCGGCTATTTGTGAACTGTTGTTAATACCTAGGCGAATAAGAGCCAAGATGCGTAATTCCGTATTCAGTAATTCATCTTTCTTTAATATGATTCTTTCTTCGTCGATCAATAAATCGTTGACTTTTTCTACAAAATCCGGAAATATCTGTAAGAAGGCTTTATCGAAATTAACATAGAGTTCTTCTGCTTCTTTATCCATCATTTCATGAGAAGCTGTTGTTCTCAGCAACTCTGCGGTTTTCCCTGTACTGATTTTCTTATGTACCATACGCCGGAAAGCATCCATTTTATCAATATAAGTAGAACAAAGCTTGATAAAGTGCCCAATATATTCTTCTTTTATATTATTGGATTCGGAAAGGTCTATATTGACAGACTTCAATTGTTCATTAACTTGATTTAGCTCTTTATTCAATTGCTTCAGATTTGCATTGGCCTTCTGTAAATATCGTCGTACGATAGCTATACGTTTCATCTGCCTGTAAATATAGAAAAACGCAATAATCAATAAGACAGCCAGGATACTGATCAAATACAGATACTTCTGAAGTTTATCATTTTGCTTTTCAATCGTTGCCTGATACGTTTTATCTATCAAAGAAAGGATCACAGCACTTTGCAGACTCCGGAGGCGGGCATTATAGAATACAGTTTCACTCCAGGAATAACGAATATAATTATACGCCCTCTCCATATCATTCTCATTATACAGGATCTCGGCCAACATCCACAAAGAGGCATGATCTTTTGTAGCAGAAAGAATATCCGACAAAGCAGAAAGCGCCAGATAATATTTCACTCCTTCCGTATTTCCGGCCTGTCTGTAATCCAGCGCCCGGTTATAAGCGGTAATGGCATATTCACGAGTTCCTAACTCATGCTTTTCCAAGAGCCTTAAATTTATGGCAAGGGCTTCGTTTACATTATTAGAATAACGCAAAGCTGTCTCTTCCAATGTATAATAGAGTTCATTATCCGGAGTAAGGATTTGCCGTAACGAATCCTGATATTGATTCGCAATTTGCCGGTAACGTTGTGCACCCTGAGTATCCTGAGTATAATAAGCCAACTCCGAATAAACCCGTTCATACGTATGATAATAGTTTGTCAGTAAATGCGCAGGTATTTTAGCTCGGTTTATAAGTCCCAAAAACTCTACAGCCTCCATATATATCCCTGTAGAAGCCATCAGAGAAGCCATCTCTAATTTGCTTTCATACAAACGTTCAACATCTTTCAGTTGCCTGGCTATTTGCACATTCTTATTCTTGTAATAGATAGCAGAATCGCAGATATAAGGACGATATTCATCATAGATTGCAGCAGTCAGATTATATTCTTCTACTGTGTTTTTAGTTACAGTATTCAATCTTTTCTTGAGATGCCTGATACGCTCTTCCTTCTGATTCACATAAACCTCATGATTCTCTATCGCCTCATCCAACTGAAACAATAAAGAATCCAATGAATGTTGAGCATAAGAAATACATGGCACAAAAAAGAAAACATACACTAATACTCTAAATTTCATCATCTTTCATAATAAAGATTAACAAACAAGAAAAATTCCCCTTCACACCCTACAAGCAAAGATAACATAAATTAAGTAATTGTTCTCATTCTTCTAAAGCTTATTTTTGAAGTATTGGCCATTTAGATAGTTATCCTTCTTTAAAATTCTCCTTTACGATACAGTCTTTATTATTTACTTGCCGATACATTATGTAAATTGCTTATGATTATCAGATGTTTATATTTAATCAGATGTATTATAGGTGTACCATGTGTTTTTGCAACCTGATGAAGAAAATCTATTGTTAATATACGTGGTAATTTCGCCTGTAATTTCGCCGAGATGATATAATAATTTAAGTCTCATTTATATACATAGCTTTGATATCTTCTAATAATCTATTATTAACCTTGTCATTTGTCATCTCTAAGAAATTTAGAATATCCTTTTTTTTAATGAGGTCGAATTCTTCGACATTCCATTCATATCTTGAATTGATTTCCTGTGAACCCCAATCTTTCTTGAAGTAATTTGTAATAAAATAATACAATCTAATTTTCGTGTCTGAAGAAATGAAAGCAATTACACATTTATAGTCTGAAATATTAGGAAACGCTGTTTCATATTCGAGGAATATTTGAGTATATGAAACTGGAGTTCTAACAGAG
The DNA here is from genome assembly GCF_029892785.1 of Parabacteroides sp. PH5-46. Lineage (GTDB taxonomy): Bacteria > Bacteroidota > Bacteroidia > Bacteroidales > Tannerellaceae > DFXE01. The sequence goes on along the minus strand of NZ_JARXXA010000008.1, from coordinate 167,204 downwards.
TAGCCATCAATAACGAGTTCTTCATATGTTTCTTCGTATGGTTGAGCACTTGGATTTGCTGTTCTTTCAAATGCACTAGGATTAACTCTCCTTTTCCTTCCGACTTTAGTATAAAGGGGGCTGCAAACCACTCATTCATTTGAGATGCAAGAAATTTTCCAATTATTTTATAATCAATCGATTTATCTTTGTTTTTAGAAAAAACGGATCGTATTGTATATATATTTTTTAATTCGTCTGTAATTTTTAGTCCCTCAATTTTCTGTTTGATTTCTTGGAGTAAGTTTTTATAATAATCAAGAGTGACATATCTATTCGACTCATATCTGATTATTTCTTCAATGGTCGTTAAATTAGGTTTGTCATTTCCGACTTCTTTATCTTGATTTTTTAGGGGAAACTCCAAATCTAACTTATTTAAGATATCATCAACAGATTCATTCTTATTGCAAAAGACATCTGTAAAATCGGCTTGAGTAACAAAGTAAGGTGTTTGTTCTGGATATGATGAAAATTCATCAGATATAAAAGAAATAATATCCTTATATCTAACAATAGAAGTTATGTTCTTCACTGCATTCAGAAAACTGATTGTGAAAAAGCTGAAATTTTTGTTTTGAAATGAATACTGTGTGTTTAATGATGAGTATAAAAAATAACAAGACTTATATTCTTGTGAGGTTTTCTCAATATACTTATTAACAGAAGAAATGTCTTTTATATAATTCACTCCCGAATGACAAGCATCAACTATCTTTATAACTAATTGGGGGGATAAACTTTTGATTAGATTATCTAATTCTGAGTTTTGTAAACTAGTCTGAGTTTTTCTTTCTGTGTCAAAATCAGATAAAATATAATAAAATTCATTCTCTGAAAAGTCCCCATGCCCAGAAAAATAGAAGAATAACTCTTCGACATCCTCTCCTTTATATTTTTTTATAAGAGATGCGACTTTTTCTTTTATATCTAAACTTTTTTCATTTTCAGACATAACAAGAACATCCTTATACTTTGATGTTGAATAAAGTAATTCTTCCATTGCTTTTACATCATTTTTACATCCAGGAAGATTAGATATGCCGTTTGAATATTCTGATACGCCTATTAAAATTGCTAAATTCATATTGTGTCTTATTCTAAAGTTAAATATTCTTGTTGTATAGTCAATACGTTAGCCCCAATTGCCACAATGGTACAATATTCAAATATCCACTCTCAATATCGTCTTTTACAATATATCCATTCTCAACCTCCTTAATTTGCTTCTGTCCTTTGTGCTTACCTCCGACTTCAAACGTTTTATCATCTATTAAGAAGTCAGCGACAGACGATGATAGTACATCATATTTCACCCGCATTTGATTTAAAAAGAATGTTTCCCTAATATTGCCAATGTTGGATGTATCTTCGGCAAGACTATAAATAAGATTAGTATTGTCCAAATATATTTTATCGACTTTTCCTAATCCTCGAACACCACCTGTATTATCTCTTAATTGGGCTATCATGCCCGCTTCCTCAATATACAGACAATAGTCTGCGATATTGTTCCGACTCGCAGATAACATTTCTGCTATCTTACTCATATTAGGTTTAAATGGTGCACTCTTGGATATTATAGCTAATAATTGTTTCAATTTTCTTCCAGTAGCCACATTCATGTCGGCATACATCGGAATATCATTTTCCAATGTTTGATTAATTATCTGCCCTAATCGTAACCCAAAGTCTTCTTCTAAGGCGAACGGATAATAGCCGGTTCTTAAATACTCAGAGAAAAGAGGTAGTGGGTGTTGTACAGGCAATTCAACTTTGTGCTGCAATATTTCTTCTAACGAGTAGGTTCTTGCGGAAATACCATGAAACAATTGCAAATACTCTCGGAAAGACAACCCTTGCATGTTATATATAACTGCCCTACGGCTTAAATCCGAAGCTCCTTTTTTTATATCCAGAACCGAAGAGCCAGTAAATACCACATTCAAATCTTTGTGATAGTCGTAAATCAACTTTAATTCCTTTGCCCAATCTTTGTATTTATGGATCTCGTCTATAAACAGGTACTTACCGCCATGCTTAACAAAAGTATCAGCCAAATCGACAAATTTGTTATCAACAAAATAAAAGTCTTCTGCCGTTACATAAAGCGTTTCGGCTGGATTGAGATTTTGCTTGATATATTGCAAGACTAATGTTGTCTTACCAACACCACGAGGTCCAATAAGGCCTATCATCCTGTTTTTCCAATTTATTTCATCGTACATATATCGAAGAAACTTCGTATCAGTTTCTTTTATCAGTCTATTGGAATATTCAAATAATTTATCCATACATCTTTGTTTTTCACAAAGATAATATATTTTGCACTCTAACAGTGCGTTTTGTTTTGTTTTTTGCGCTTTAAAGGGGCGCACCTACTTGCCGATACAGGATATGTATATTTCATATTATCAGCTAAATAGTATTTTTGGCGGTACAAAGCTCAAAAAACAAGTGTGTAGAATGTATTGAAAACCAATTATTTAGCGTTTTGTACGGCACAAATGTACTGTTTTTCTTCAATTCTCCAAATCGGAGAAGCATTAACCTGCTGAAATATTGACAATTGCAATGCTTTAGCGAAATTACGGGAGAGTGAAAATCCCGTTTTATAGCCTTTCTTCTGTTTCTACTGCTTTATCCGCATCACTCTTCTGCTTCTTTTTTGCCTGATAATGAACTGAAATTAACTCTTGTACTTCATCCATTGTTATCTCCCCTTCTATCTGTCTTCGAGCAATTTCAACCAAGTAGTTCGAGGTCTTCAAGCCATCGACTGCTTGCAGACCAATTGCCATACTCCAGTTAGCGGCTCTTTCTCGCTTTTCTGGGTCGGGGTGTTGGAGGTATTCTTCGAAGATTTGCATTGCTAAGTTCTTTTGTGTTTTTACAGTTGTAGTACCTCGAAAGCTTCATGGTTTTTACCAGATTTATCATCCCAAATTATTTTAATTTTAAGATAGTCAGGAGATGAATTGAATGGTGATACCTTAATATCAAACCGAGCTTTAGACTTCAATGATGGAAAAGGTAAGTCAATAGGATATACTGCTATGTTATCAATTTCCAAACCTTCAACCCTAATATTTGTCGCCTCAGCTTCTGATGGATTATAAATACGGATTATACGGCTTGGTTTTTGAGGGAAAATATTAGCTCGTAATTCAGCATGATTATTGGCAACCCACTTCTTTCTCCATTTATACAGAAAAGAAATGACAGCTGTAATGGCTACAATTATGGAAGTAGTAATCTCCCAATGGGAAATAATCCAATTTATCAATGAAATAACCTTTTCATTCATTTGAGAAATCCCTTAAAAGCTTTTCGTAACTCTTCCTCTACAACCTTCTTTGCATCTTTTGCCAAATCGGTTTTAATCTGTTCTAATGATGCGCTGTTATATTCTTTGAGTTCTTCTATACCGCCCAAATACTCACGATCACAACAGATACATTTAATGTAAGATTGATCTTCTGAGATTTCAAACTGGTCATCACTACCACATGTATCGCATCGTAGAATCCATGTGTATTTTCCATTTAATTCTTCTAATTTTCTCATAATTCTATTTTTTTATTTCCCAATGCCCGCTATATCCACTACCAACAAAGACTACCTTGTCACTCATCTTCTTAAGTCTACGTTTAATGGTGCTTAAACTAGTATTGGTAATTTTAGCCAATCCTTCCCTTGTAATTTTATTGTTTTTCCGAATCTCTTCCAGTATAATCTGTTCTATTGTTATCTCTTGAGGTTCACCTTGGGGTTCTTGAGGTTCACTTGACGTTTTTAGTGGATCAAATTCATTTGATTTTTTATAGGCTTCTATCTCTTTGTGCAAATTGCGGATATGTTCAGCCAACATAAACTCACGAAAAGGTTCTAATGATTCTTGCTCTCGAGAGTCTATCAATGCCTGTATATATTCCGCTTTGTTATCTTTTTCCACTTTGGTAGGAATAAGACCAAGTTCGAACTGCAGGTGATTCATCACAAGACGCGACATTCTGCCATTGCCATCCACCCACGGATGAATAGTTACGAGTAAATAGTGAGCATCAAAACTCAATAGATATTTTTCTATTATATCATCGCTTTGCAGCAGAGTATTTCTACGATTATTCATTTGTTGGCAGAACGCTTCCAAATGTGTCGGAACTTTCAGATAATTCATATAAGAGCTTCCACCTATTCCTGCTGTTACATTAACTAAACGAAGATCACCTTTAGAAGAATCAAACGAACCTTGCAAAGTATTGTAGACGCTACCAGTATTCTTCATCACAATTGCAGAAAGGGATTTGAGCATTTCTGTGTTGAATTCAGTATGTTGTTTTGCCAACTTCATACTGTATTCATAAGCCGCTTTCAAATCAAGGTTCATCATCTGCTCGCCAATTGTCCGCCCCTTTGCAGAAATACCTTCATCAAAGAGCAATTGGTTCTCTACCTCCGTTACCGTAGAGCCTTCTATAGCAGTAGAATGTGTAATAAGAGAATAGAGATAGAACTTATCATGATCTATCTGCTGTCCAATCCCTAATTGATTGTATTCATCAATAAGTTGGAGAAGTTGCTCTTTATTAGTCTTTTTCATGCGATATTGATTTGCTTATGTGGTTAGCCTTTTATGTGCTTTGTGATACTTTCTTAAACGCTCAACATCTTTGTCTGAAATAGCAGAAAATCTTCGTATATCCATATTATCTGCTAAATCATTAATCTTTACTCGAACAGCCAATGGATTTGTCTGAACCCGTTTTATAAATTCTTCATAAGGTTCATCTTCTGATGTCTTAGTTAAACATCGTATTGCATCAACAATATGCGTTGAGAATCCTTCCTCTTCTAGTTTATCGAAAGTCCAATTGGTATCTTCTACAATATCATGAAGAACACCAACGATCTTTTCATCGTTAGTCTTCCCAGCTTCCATGACACGCATAACATGACCAATGTAAGGCATTCCGCTTTTATCGAATTGACTTTCATGGGCTTTAGTCGCTATTTGGATGGCTTTTTGTAGCATCGATTTCAATGGCATATTTGTTTTTCTATTTCAAAATAATCTCCACAAAGTTTTCAGGCATTCCCAGCTGATTCATAATACCTGAAATCCTATTTATAAAGGTTCTAGCAGAAGCATTTACATGAACAAGCTCCAAATTATCTTCTAAAATAGTTTGCTTACTATACAAAAAGTTACCATCAAAAGTTTTATAGCGTTTCTTCAAACTGTCATTTTCTTCTATTTTTCTCTTTAGATTCCTCCAGGTAATTATAATATCTGAATTCCCAAATAGCCGATCTTGATTTGATACGATAACATCATAGTCGTAAACATTACTATTCTTAATCCATTTAAGAAGCTTAATGAATAGATACTGCCAAGATCCTGTCTTAAAATATTCCGAACCTATTTTAAGTTCTTTCGGTTTGTTTCCTTCCGCAATTTCCCCAGCCTCTTCGTCTAATGGAGAAAATATAGTAGTATCTATGCTTTTTGTACTCCAGTTGTCAATAGTTTTATTCCTCTCTGGCAAGGGAAATGTGTCTAAGAACCATCTTGTCATGTTGTCTCGGTGATTTTCAATATCGCTTTTGTTCCATGTTTTCCTTGTAATGATATCTATACGATAATATAAGGAAGAATTATTGAGTTTCTCTTTTTTTAGTCCAAATGGTTTATTCCCGATTTCACCATTAAACTCGGTGAGGATCAAATTGCCGATATTGTGGAGATATTGTTTGTGGATCTCTTCATGAAGTTCGCCCAACTCATTTCTCCAAGAGTCAGAAATATTTTGTGGCATAACATGTTCTATACTTATTTTAGGGTTTCTAAAATCTACTGATACCTTTGCATTGTTCTCCTCTATTTTTCCTAGAATAAACTTTGCATATTTTTTTGAACCTTCATAAAAATTCATGGTTTTCAATTGATTTGAAACTTCATTATCATTAGGGATTCTTAATTTATAAAACATATTAGAAAGCAATTCCATCATTGTAGTATTGGAATTGGCTAAATCTGCAATTTTATCACATAGTAAAACAATATTTTTGTTTTCGCCTTGTGCTAATCCAAGAATACGTCTGCGAATAAGATAGGTTCTAATATCTTTTAATATATCGATTAGTCTCTCTTCGTTCAATTTTATACCTTCTACTCCTTTTTGATAATATTCTAATAAACCAAGTACGAATGGCTTAAATGCTTCTGATTTTATATCATGAAAGATGTTTCGCAAAAGCTCTTTAATTTCAATATCATTTATAGGAGACGAGGATATCTGCTCTTTTACATCTTCTGTAATAATCCACCGATACCATGGGGCAAAGCAAATGGCATCATTTGCAAAATCTTCACGATTAGAAAAATTATCATTTACATACTCTTTAAATAACTGATAGACTTCTTTAGTATTACTATCTACCTTTTCATCGCTCACTACTTTTATGGAGCTTGCTGTTTTGTACTGTAAGTAGTCTCTATAAAATTTTGAAGTGTCTTCATTCAGCTGCATTTCAATAATAGGCTGCCATTTTGTTTCGTATAAATTAGATTGTTTTTTGCTATCAAGAGATAACAATATAAAGTTCCTAACTAAATCGGCAAGGGTTAATGCCTTTCCTAATGAATTAAGTGTTTCAAATATGATTTGTGGATCCTCTCCTTTGTACGGGCGCTCGTCTAAAAATATAACTGCAACATTCATTCGCTGAAGTGCCAAAGTGTAATGACTAAACTTAATCTCCGGAGAGGTTCTTAAGGTGTCATTTATTAACCGAATAAAGGTCTGATAAGCAGCCTTTATTATTCCAGTATTTGGTTCTTCTTCATTTACCAACGCTCTATACGCATCCCAATCCTTTGTTACTTGTTTTAGTTTTATCTTATCATCAAAATCAGAATCCTCATTTCTCAGATAACGGTTTGTTATTTTGTCCTTGAAGGTTGAATCAGTTTCTATATCACGCAAAGCTATCAAAAACAATAATGTGGTGGTCAAACGTTGTTGACCGTCAACTACGATCGATTTATTGGCAAAACCATCACGCTCTTCTCTTAAAACAATGGTCCCAAAGAAGTGCTCCAATTTATCTTGTTCCTGGGGATTTAACTCAGATCTAACTATACGCAATACATCGTTAAAATAACGTTCTATCTCCAGTCTTCCCCATGCATACGCTCTTTGAAAAGGAGGAATAAAGAACGATGTTGCATTTCTGGTCAATACATCACTTATTGAGCTACTTATTGGTTTCATATATTCTGTTCTAATGGTATTTATTCCTTAATTTATTTTTATATTTAGTTTTTTCGAAAAACTATTTCATCGGGCGAATCATACTCTCAATAAATTCAATCTCTTCTGGACTTAACCCGTATTTAACATAAAGCTCGTCATCAGTCCAGGCTTTATCCCATGATTGTTGAGGAACCCAAGTGTAAGTCGAACGGGTGGCATGTTGAGTTATCTTACGAAGAGATACTAAGAAGCGAAAAAAACGAGTTTGTAAATAACTTTCGATGCTCTGCGCTTCTTTTTTAGTTTTGACATAAAAAAACAAATACGATTGTGTACAAACAGAAGGAGACGATACTATTAAAGGTTTCCCTAAGACTAAATCGGGTAATTTTTTTCCACCATCTGACCCGGCCTGTGGAATCATCATCTTCCATGTGTCGATTAGATGGGCACTTTTCGTTATTTCATTTCGTGAGATCCAACCTGCATTTCGTTTTGTGTTTTTAATATAGTATAATGGTACATCGTCCTCCTGTTTGATTTCATGGAAGCCTGAGAAATTCGATGTCCAACCAAACTCCTTATCTACAGATAATATGTCAATAATAGATGGTTCATTATGGCTAAGTACTTTTCTCAGGATAGGTAACGCACGGCTTTCTCTAACTAAAATATCAAATTCTCCTAAATCACGATTTGAATGCCCGGTGATTTTGTCTTTTCGCAACGAGACAACTTCACATACTCCATTATAATCTCTCTCTCTAAGAAAATAGCAAACGCCTCCTTTTATTTCTACTCCAGAAAAGACTTCTGAAGACACAGGATAATCCACTAATTTTCTGATATGCTTATCGGAAAGCATTATGTTGCGAAATTCATTAAGCCCCAAACCGCTTGCCATCCATCTTGCAGGGATAACCATACAAAGCAAAAGAGGATTAAGTGCTTTTGCTTGCTCTACAAATTTATTATAGATAGGCATGTCACGGGAGCCTCCATCTGAGTTTTCCTGATATGGTGGATTTCCTATGATTACATCAAATTTCATATCTTCAAGTTTCTTTATTATTGTTTCGTTGTTTGCTCCTATAATATCATAGGAGTTAAAGTCAGTAAAGATGTTCTCTATTGGCATTTGGAGCATCTCATATATCTTTCGTGTAAATTCATAAGCAACCTTTGAGGTTGTAGATGAATAGATATTACCTTTAACCTTATCTCCAAATCGTTTGTAAAGTGCAATCGCAAACTCGCCTTGTTTGGCTGCAACATCAAGAATAGCTGTTTTATCAGTTATTGCTTCTTCAGGCAAAATAGCAACCATATCATCAGTTACTTTAGAAGGCGTAACTACTTCCGAATCGGAGAGCCGACCGAATTTATTTAGTGCCACTAATGCTCTATCAAGAGGCATTAATGACTTATCATTTGCGAGAGTATTGAGATTTTGAATCTTATAGTCTAATTCACTAAGAATAAATGGATTCATTTTTTTGTTGAACAGCATCAATATCTTTGGCTTTATTCCGAGATTTTTCGCTATTCGCTTATTATCATCATTGTTGTCTATTACTGAGATAATATTTGCAACTGAATTTACCTTAAAATCTGTCAAAAATGCAAAGAATAAGAGTCTTGAATAGTATGTTGCAAACTTTCTGCGAATTCTACTGGCTTCATCATCTTGAGAATTGCGTGGTTCCGACTTTGAGCTATTTGCATCTTCTTGAGGCTCTACTTCCGGCACCTCCAGATCATCGCTATCTTCTTCGTTATCAACGGCATTAATTTTTAATCCGCTCTTTGAATTAATTTCGGCTTGCTTTTCTATTTCATTAAGAATATCTTCATAATTGAGTAAAGACCAGTCAATCGAAATATCAGATGCTTCATCTGTGACGCTCTTGGCTCTTGAATAATCACTAACTGCTTGAAGAATATCGGTGGGGTGAACTTGCTGAATTTTATTATGATTCAAAATGATAACCGGTGAAACTTCAAGTTCTCTTCGAACTCGCTCTTCAAGCTTATCGTTGCCATTTTTCTCTGTATTTACGTTATAAATTTGAGATTTCTGTTCTTGCATACGAAACAAACGATGTGGTTCAAAATCAACTAACAATGTTTGAGGTTTCATATTGTACTTAATCTCATCTCCATTCTCATCTTTGTACGTCTTTATATATTGATTTTGCAAACGAAAGATGGCTTGATCATACTCTTGCGGAGAAGCAGTGTCTTTGAGATAGATCATTGTATCCCATTCTTCCACAGTAGTACCTGTAAGCATACGATTAACCGTAAGGGTTAGCGTCTTTTTATTCTTAGACTCACAGTCCTTGATTTTGTCTTTAACCGTTTTGATTTTTTTATAGGTGCGTTCATCTTCCACCCCAGCAATATTGATCACTTCATAGTCATTAAGATTAATGAAGACATCACTATAGCCTTCAATTAAGCTTTGTAGGGCATCACAAGAAGCACGATAGGGCAAAACACAAACTATATGTCGACACATCTTACCTTCCTTTATCTTGCCATAGTCTAAGAAGCTCAAAAGGTTTTCATCTTTTTGTGAGCCATCTATAGCTTTAAGCAATTCAAGTATTTCTCGTTCGTGTACAAATTTCTTATGACCATTATTTGTACTATCTTTTGATATGGATTCTGGCTTCAGCAAAGCAGAAAGAGCATAAGTAACACCATCCTTCCTTAACTTTTCCAGTTTTTTGACAGTTGATTGGTTCGGATTAAATGCAAAGCGAATCATTTGCGGAAAGCCATAATAAGGATTATCCCATTCCTTCTTATCATCCTTATTTATATTCTCTCTATCCCATTTTTCTTGTTCATCAATAATATCTGTAAATTGACAAAAAGCAATAATATCATCCTTTGTGAATTCTGAACTCATCAAGATGCGGTATGGTGTTCCGGAGAGATGAATACGAATTCTAGAGTTTAATATCTTTATTGTTTTATCTAATTTATCTAAAGTCTCATCATTCTGAGCTAACTCTTTTTCTCGTTGCTTTTTAGTCGTAAATCCTATGCTACTAAGTACCTTCCCATACTCTTCAGCTCGTGCAGCAAAATGAGTTTCATCAATTAAAAGTAAATCAATTACACTATCAAACACTTCTTTGTGCTTCCTTTTAATCTGTTCTCCTTGCAGATCTTGGAGAGTTAAGAAAAGAACAATCCCGCTCTCTTTAAGTTTATCGGTAATAATAGTTTCTTCTTTAAGTAAATCTTCGCTATCCAGAAATTCATATCCATCAAACCTAATATGGCTCTCAACGGTATGTTTCCATTCCATCTTAACATCCGCTTTAGCAGAAACAATCACAACAAAACGAGCGCCCATTTCTGTTGCGCAACACATAGAGGTGAAAGATTTACCAAAACGCATCACAGCATACATAAGTAGATTTGTTCGTCCTTTCTCCCGAGCTGTGTTGAAGTCTTTAATTGCTTTTAGTTGATTAGGGCGAGGCTTATAATCTTCTGTTCTGTCCCATTTAAAGTCTAAGGGTATACGGCTGTCAGAAAAATTATAGAATTGATATCTCCCATCATTTAGTAAATAACTTTTTTTTATATCTTCGATAGCCTCTTTAATATCATCTATCTCTGTATCTTTAAAAAACTCATTGGAATAATAAATATCAGCTTTCAGAGTATCTTTAATGAGACGTTGTTTCCCTTTTTGATTTTCCAAAAAAGCATGAATTGCAATGTCTCTAAAAAAAGTTTCCGCATCAGCTTTAGCGACGTCGCTAAATAATCTTTCCAAATTAGGGAAATACTTACGCCATTCGTTTAGCCTTCTTTCTAATGGGCGATAGGTATCACCCACTTTAAGATAGTTAGGAATAGTTTGAGTGGAAAAGGCATAGATATGAGGTTCAACTCTTCCTATAACAATATTATCTAAAATATCTGTATTAATATTACTCATAACTTTACTTCATCGTTTTAGCATTGAATTGTACTTCAAAGTCTCTCCTGTATTCCAGTCTTTAATCAAGCACTGAATACCATTGTGCTTTTGATAATTGTTATTTTTGCAGCCCTCGCATGATTTAAATTCTGACTCTCCAAACATATCAATTGAAACAATTTGTTCTCTACAACTATTAGGTATCACTCCTTTTAAACCATCCATCTGCCAAATATTCCATGAAATTATCTTGGCTATTTCGATTAAATGTTTGATAGCTGGTATTTTGTTAAATTTGTCTTTGTAATAATCCATAAATGTGCAGAGCAAATTTTCTCGTGCAAGCAAAAGGTTGTCTCCTTGCCATTCATAGCCATAGACACTTTGAAATGCAATCTTAGCCCAGGCATACCATTCCGCTTCCGTTTCAATATTTTCGGATACAACTCGAAGCTTACGATCTAATAACCCAATTCTATTTAGAACAGGAATAGGTTTACCTGTAACAGTGTCATATCGGCTGACCAAATAGGGAGCTTCTCCGCATGCTACTTCTAAACAAACATTTCTCAAATAGTCCTGCCAACTTTTCCCCTCTGATGTTGGAAAGGTTATCTTATTAAATTTCGTTTTCCAGCCCTTTTCTATTTCAACGTTGAATATGTTTTCTGAAACAAACCAAGCATTATCAATTAAATTATTTTGTCTATTACACATCCAGCCAGGCGTAAACACCTCAGCATTAGTTCTTACTCTCAATTGCTGCTCACTATTTGTGCGTTTAGATCGAGGCTTAATAATATTACCATTATTACCAGAAATCAAATTAGGAGTAATTTCTTCTTTATTTGTGTAGGCTGAACCGTATTGGACATAATTATCTGTTGCCCAAATAATATTTCGTTTCGAACTATTATCTTTAAGCAAGATAGGCAAGAGTTGACTATCGAACTCTATTATATCATTTTCTTTTATGTCGACAAGACTTTTATTGACCATCTTTTTTTCTATTATCGATTAACTCTATAACATCTACTTGAAGAATTTTTGCTATCTCAAACAACATCTCCAAACTAGGTTGTTGCCGATTACAAGCATACGCATTTATTGAACTGAAACTTTTGCCAAGTTTTTCAGCCAGCCACGTCTGCTTAATTCCTTTTTCATCAAGGACTTCTTTTATTCTGTTCAATTCCATTGGATTGTTTTTCTATGAAACATACAAAATGCACGCACAAATATAGCTAAAAATCTGCTATAAAAATAAAGCAAGGATAAATATCCCTGCTTTATTATCACTCGCTTTCAGAATGTTACTTGTTTTGCTTCAAATTCTCTGCTTCACGCCTTAGTCGTTCTGCCTCTAACTCTTTCAACCTCGCTTTTTCCAAACGCTTGGCTTCTTCAAATACTACCTTTTCATAATGTTCTACTTGTCTTCGGATAATCTTCACGCTATCTCGCTTGTAATCAAAGATGTTTTCCAGATTGGATATGTTCTCAGGAGTTGTTATGCCTTGCATTTTTACATAGCGATATTTCAGATCATTGTCTTTGTAGGTGGCAATTTCCTCTCGCTGGTAATATATCGCAAACATGCACACAAGCAAGGCGACACCCATGCCTATTGCACTAATGAAGATTTTGTTGGAAGCAATGCTGAATATATGATGGCATTCTGTTTTTACCGGCTTACGAACTTCTTCGATCGTTTCCTGTAGTTTGCCGGTTAGCTCACTGATTGCAGATAAGTCCGGCAAGTCTATTTCCGGTTGAATAACGGTAGGAGTATTATCGTTTCCCTTTTTAATCAATTTCTTGATTTCTTCAAAAAGCGTGTATACTTCGTTTATCTCTATATTTCTCATACTCTTATAATTTAACTAGTTAATAATCTTACATTTGTCGTCCGAACTTTCGTTTCGGTTTCTTCTTTAATCGCCGCTGGCGAAGATATTCGGTCTCATTCTCATCGTATCCGATTCCGGGCTGAATATCAAACAATCCACCCAAAGCAGAACCGACTGATCCGATTGTTGATGCAATGGCATTACTGGTCGAGTGGGATTGTTCCTGACTTTGGCTTGCCGACTGACTGCGGGCATTTTGTTCCAACTGATAATCAATTTTCGAGTAACTAAACATCTTATCTACTTTTGAACCATTAAACAAATAGCCGTTTTTCTCAAAGCGTACTCCCTGCACTTCATCGGAATTGCCTTTGGTCTTGAACTCGGTTTTTATCCCTGCATTTTGCAGTTCATTCGTTAATTGTTTCCAACTCTTGCATTTCGGCACCAATGTTTTGAGAGAATTGTATATCTCGTACTTGGTTTTATCTGGCTCTTTCAAGCGGTGTTCTTTTACGTTCTCTTTGCCGGTGGCGAAGTATAAACCGTATTTCTCAGTCAATTCCTTGCAGATTTTCTCACTTCGGAAACGGTCGTTGCTATCTGTAATCGTCTTGCCATTATTATTCACCCGGTTGTAAACCAAATGGATATGTGGGTGCTCCTTGTCGAAATGCCTTGCAATGATATACTGTGTGTTCACTATCCCCATTTGTTTCATATAGTCATGAGCTATCCGTCCCATCAGCTGATTGGATAGCTTATCTTTGTCTTGTGCAGAAAAGTCTAACGAGATATGGCATACCGGTTTCGATACACGATTATTCAAGCTCGCTTGGGTTACGAAACTCTGAATGATGGACGCTTTGCTCTTCACTCGAAGTCCATCAAAATCGACAATCTCCGTATTCTTCTGCTTGTCCAGAATGTAATTGACCACACCCTTGAACGCTTTACCCTTTACTATTTTTGCCATCATCTTCAATCATTTCAATTACGTTATCAATCTTATCTGCCAGATAGAGGTATTCATGGCGAGTACTGGTATACCCCTCAGCGTTTGCTTTTCTGGCAATCTGATTCAGGTTATTTCCCATACCTGATAGCTTTCGGATATAATCGTTCAGTTCGGGCGTGAGCCGCGGACAAATTTTACTCCCGGCTATACATTGACGAACGAAGTCGCTTCGGCTAATTCCTGCCGATTTGGCTTTCGTCTTTAGCGAAAAGTACTCGCGAGAATCCATCTTAAGGCTGACCATATAGGTGCGCTTCTCGCCTAATCCTTTGCTGGGGCGACCACCTGTTTTTCTCGGTTTTTTATCTTCCATTTTGAATTGCTATTTTACTATTAGACCAGCGGGATTTCCTCCCATTTTGGGGAGCAAGTGGCGTTTTGGTATGACCAAAACATAAACTTGCTCCGCTAAAAATCACAGATTTTCCATTAGAGTCTAAATCCGGTCTTCTTACGAGGATTTACCTTGTTCTTAGAAGAATTGTCAAGCACTAACCCAAATTCTTCCATTAGTATTTTCAAGGCAGGATTACGTTTAATCATGTCTTGAAGAATTGCTGTCGGCTGTTTCGCCTCAAGTAGAAAATCGGCGATATCGTACCCCTCTTTCCGTTGCTCCGGCGTTGCTCGTTTCTCCAAGAAATCGAAAATTTCGACCTCTATGTTTAGGCTCTTTATTTTATCGGCTTTCACTTGCCAATCCTCCCATGCTCCTAAATCCGGAAATAGGATTGTCTTTCTGCCTTTAAGAATCTGCAAATTTTCATCATTGAAACAGCCATGCTTTCCTCCGGTAGCGATCCATTGAAATTGGGGCATATAGAAAGAAGAGATTAAAGCGGTCTTTTCACTTTCTACAATCGCTACCGGCAGATTGGGTTGACTGGTAAGTAAGTGTTCGCCAAAGAAGCATTGTTTTAGATTGAAGTTTTCTTGCTTCAGGAGCGAGTGTACCCATGTGATATGATTATATGGATATTTAATTCGCTTGCCGGTCTCAGGGTCATATAGCATTACCTTCCCTGTGCGCACTCTTCCAGCAATATCCATTTGCCAGAAAACAGTTGCTCCGTCCCAGTGCTTGGCAGAACCAATCTTGTACTTCATCATAAGCTTCATCGTTTCATCTTCTCCCAGCTGAGAGGATAGATATTGAAACAGCTTGTTTTGCTGATAATGACCAAGCGAGGATGCCACTAAGTTGCTATCGATGAAGCTTGGTTCTTTTTCTTTCACGGGAGGATAGTTTTTGGGTGTTATTGTAGGATGATAATCAATAAACTCCTCTCGTCTATCCGGATTCTCCTCAAAATATTGCTTCGGAGTGAAGTGGTATCCACATTTTTCTTCCCGGTCGCATCTACCCACATGATTTGGAAACGAAACCTTATTTTCGGTGTCGATGTAGCGAGAAAAACACTTCTTTTGTTCACAAGCCGGGCAGGTATGCCGCGTTGCGATTCCTTTATAGGGTTCTAATATATATCTATAGCTCATTATGTTTTCTACATTTTGTACACTCTCCGCATTTCTCGAAAAACAGAACTGTAAATCAATGCTTTACTCTCGTTGAAATGTGCCTATCGGTTTACACAACCTCGCACTTTAAGTATGTAAAAAGCATGAAAAAGCGGAAAAGTGGATTGTTTTGCAAATTGTTATATACCTGAATGTCTTTGATTTAGAATCAAAAGTGTAGAGAATGCGGAAAATGCGCTAAAGCAATTTCCGGTATCGTCCATGTTTGTAGTTATCAAGCAAGCCATCCTTGAAATCACTAAGCATACGTTTGAAGCTATCTGCTGATATGGAAAACAGGGAAGCGACTTGTATTCCTTCTGCTGTAGAGAAGTCTGACGGAAGTGCATTATACAATCGTTGTTTGTCGGAGGGTAGCTGCTCCAAAGTTGTAGAAGAGGCGATAATTTGTTGAACCTTACGTGCGGTCTTCTGATAATAACCGACCAACTCGATAGCCCCTTCTACGCTGACTAAATCAATAGAATCTTTAGAGGCTTCTCCACAGAGCCAGCGAGCAACTTGCAAGATCAGGCAGAAGCGAATGGCATATATTTCCAACTTACTGTAAATACCCATCAACGTCTCGTTGATTTCTCGATTACATTGATCCGTATTCTCTCGTTGCCAGTCGTAGAGTCGCTTCCTGGCATCTTCTTGAAAATATAACTCAACAGGAATTATATCGCCATTGTCATCGGTGAGGTATTCCTGATTGATAAGTTTCTGCATCAGATTATTCCAAGTAGGGATTACATGCCGAGATAAATGCTGTTCGCTCCAATACTGCTTCTCTAAATTGTTTGGTAACACAAATAGAATGCGGTCTAAAAAACCGTTTTGATTACGTTCGCCTTTCGCCATCTCTCTCAATACTCCATGCTGAATGGTGCCGATTACGCCAATGAAGGAATTTTTGACTGATACAGAGTTTTTGGATCCACGTCGATCCAAAATTATCGGCTTACCATTGTAAAGAGAGAGCCAGAACTGTTCCTCAGAACCCTTTGTATAGCGATTGAAGTTCTTAAACCAAGAAGCTAACTCATCGGTGTATAAACAAATTCCTCTTTTGTTATTTTCGTGGATGAAGGCAAGGCTTTCAGGAGTAATATCTGAAACAACAAACTTTTTCAGAACGGGTTCGTTTGGCAGTTCGCTAATTCCTTGCTCCTCACGCTCTTTCCGACTGAGATAAAGAAGCTGTTCGTATTCCTTAATCTCTTTCTTAAACGTAACTGCATTTTTTGCGTCATGTTCAAACAAAGGATGAAAAGCAAAGCTAAGTGGATGGCTTTTGTTTACTCCCGGACGACCAATCAGGGCGATATAAAGAATCGCTCGTTCTGACCAGCCTTCCTTCAACTTGGCAACATGCGTATTCCCAATTCCAACTGATAGTACAAAACAAAGTGATGCTGCAATGTAATCAATGGGATAGTTGAGACATTCTCCTGTCGCATAGATAATATCCTGAATCTGATGTGGGAACACTTGAACCGGATAATCTGAGCCATACATCTTTCCTTTACAATGTAGAGCTTCGTGGATGATGCCCTCTGCTGTAATTTTATTTTCCATAATCGCTGGCTTTAAAAATTACGGCGTGAAGGTCGGCGACGGATTCCTTGGTTAACACGGGCTTCAACTTCTTCTTTCAGTTCCTCAATGGTTTTTCGTTTACCTTGAGTAATCCATGCCATTAGTTCATCTTCAAAGAAGAATAGTTTCTTTCCTCGTTTATAACAAGGAATAAGTCCTTTTCTCGCCAAAGCGTAAACGGTTGGTTTGGCTTTCATAATCAGCCGACACGCTTCTTCAATTTCTATCGGAACTCGCTTTACTGTCGGTTGACTTTGCTTTGTCTCAACCAAGCTTTTCAGTTCTGATACTTCTTTAATAAGATAAGCAACCGCCTCGGGTAACTTATCGAAAGTAATGATTTCGTTGCACATAATTCAATTGATTTTTAATTGTTTCAGTGCAAATAAAAATGGTGTTTCAACGGTGACACGAATCACCAGAGAAACACCAGAAAAACATTTTGAGATAGTGGTTAATACTGTTCCTTACTTTGTGTCGTCAGTTTTATTTAGACTTTCCTGTATTTGAATTGTGCTATTTGGTTCGAATATCTTTAGCTTTTTCTTAATGGTTTTCAGCTCCATATCTTTCAGTTTCTCTTTGAACACGGCTTTGAGGAATCGAGCGATTCCCCATTGGTCTGTTACGTCGAAGTGATTCCAGATATTCCAACCAAAGTGGCAAATATCAACGGTGGTCAGGTCTTTTACTTTTACTGGCTTGAAAGTGGGCGTATTCAAGTCGCTTCCGGCTGCATAAATTTCTATGTTTTCACAGAGTAAGTCCATGTTGGCATCTGACACGTAGAGGGCAAGTGTTTCTTGCGTGTACCTGATTGCTGTATTTAGCTTTTCAGTATATTGTAAGGTGAGCTGCTTTTGTTTTTCTGCCCGGATTTCAACCAAAGAGAGTTGCTTTACCGGTTCTTCCTCCGGCTTTGGCACTTCTTTTATTTGTTTGGGTTTAGGGAAAAGTAATTTACCTGTTTTATCCAATAATCCTTTTATTGCTATAGTGAGAACACAATAGGATATTATCCCAAGTCCGGCAATAAGCCAGAAGATAGTGTTAGCCGAGAATGCATCAACCCCTTGAGCAACAACCGTAGCTCTCACAATAAGACCAATAGCAAAGCAACCAATCGCTACTGATAGATAAATTATGATATATTCATGGTATTTATTCTTCATCTAACATTCTTGTTTTTGATATTTGCAATTGTGTCAGCAGTGATGACACAATTTGTGAAGGCAATGCCACTATTATTTATGACAACAGCGTTGTCACAAACTAAGTCAACTATTAATTGTTCTTATTGATCAGATTAACAACCACTTTCACCATTACATCTTTCTCTTCTGTCCGGCTTTCGGCAATCATAAGAGTAAGAGCTACAAGCGTATTGTTCTCTATCAGTTTTGTTCCATCTATTTTATATAGTATTCCATTCTTCTCCAGGAACCAAAGGAAAAGAAAAGCGGCTATTCGTTTGTTCCCATCGCTGAAAGAATGGTTCTTTGTTACCAGATAGAGTAACATTGCTCCTTTTTCCTCTACACTGGGGTAAAGGTCTTGCCCATCAAATGTTTGGTATATCGTATTAATAGAACTTTTGAATGACTGGTCTTTTTCGTTTCCAAACAGGTCACTTCCTCCAAACTTGTTTCTAAGATACTCAATTGCCTCCATTGCACTCTCATAAGTCGCTCGAAAGGACTCCTTGGGAGTGGTTTGTTCCACAGTTAATTCCTGATAGTCGTATCTATCCAATGTGTCCAATGCGTAGGTGTAATCACTAATCACTTGCAATAATCCGGTTGCTTCATCAGCTGACAGTTCTTTAGCCTGTAATACATTGGCTAAAAGTTTAACGGTCTGTTTAAGATCACCATACTGCTGCAATTTAATTTTCTCATTAACAACGTAGCCTTTAACAAGATATTCTTTTAGGATTTTGTTTGCCCAGATACGGAACTGAGTACCTTGAATTGATTTTACACGATAACCGACAGAGATTATTACATCTAAACTATATGACATGATTGGCTTGTCAGAATGAGCAATGTGCATTTTTTGCACATTGCTTTCCTTGGGAAGCTCTCCTTCCTTAAAAATATTACTAACGTGCTTAGATATAACCGATCTTTCACGGTTAAACAATTCTGCCATCTGATATTGATCCAGCCACACCGTTTCATTTTCAAGTCTTACATCCAGATTTGTGTTCCCGTCTGGAGCTTTGTATATTACGATTTCTCCTTTGCTCATAATTTTATGTTATTTTGTGTCTACGCTGTCGACACCGTTTATTTCAAACTAATCTTATTTGCTGATTCTCTTTTCTTCTCACTCACCAGTTCCGCATACACCTGAGTTGTACTCACATTTTTATGCGTAAGCATCTTGCTGACCGTGTAAATATCTGTGCCTAAGGCTATCTGAAGGGTCGCAAACGTGTGCCGAAAGCAATGATAGGTAATGTTTTTCGTAATCCCGGCTTTCTTGAGCCAGTTTTTTAAGGGGTATTGTGTCATGGAACGCTGCAATCCTTTGAACACTTTCCCTTTTCCACGTTCACCGCAGAGTTCCAACGCTTCGAAGCTGATGGGGAGCGTTGTCTCTGTTTCAGTCTTTTCTGTACGTAACCGTAAGCAGTATCCATTGTCGGCGCCAAGAACAATTTCATCCCATGTCAAGTTGAGAATGTCACTGATTCGTAATCCTGTCAGACAGGAAAAAAGTGAGGCGTTTTTAAGTACCGGAATATCACATGGCGTATTTGCTAATAGTTTCACCTCATCATGGGTTAGGTATTCTTTGCGAACGTCCTCGTATTCTATCTTCTCCAAAAAGTCATTTACGTTTTCCTTAATCCGCTTATCTCGATATGCAACCTTTAACAAGCCGCGGAAGGTAGAGAAATATCCGGCAGCCGAATTACGAGCGATCTTATGCTTGGGCCGATTCAGTTGATTTGCATTCAATAGATAAGAGCGAAACTTACGACACAAATCTACATTTACATCACCAAAAGTACACTTGCCATTAACAAACTTATAAAAGTGATCATAAACTCTCAACCATTTCTGATCTTTAGTTTTACTCATTTCACTGAAGTAAGCTAAGAAATCTCCCTTCATTTTATGTTTATCCAAAAATCCGTATTCCTCATTAATAATAGATTGCACACGGATAGAGCGGATAGCTTCAGCTTTTAGGAGCATCTCATTATTATACTCACGTTCTACTTCATTCTTTGGATGCAAGTAGATGTAGATTCCTAAATACTCCCTTCGGCTCATCTCCATTGTTTCGGGATTGCGGATGGCTGGATAGAAGTCCAGATATAAACTCTCCATATCATTTTTGATAGGCCGGCGGCGTAAAGTGACTTTTGATATTGACATGGCTTATATAATTATCGGGTTTAATACACTGTCTAATTCCTGTTTGGCAATCTTGATTGACTTCCCAATCTTTACTTTAGGAATCTTATGATACTTCACATAATGATATATCTGATCCCGGCTCATGTTGTACTTTTCCATAGCTTCCGGAACTGTATAGTATTCCAGTCTTTCCGGCTCTACTTCTTCTTTTAACTTATCCACATGATATTTCGAGTAAAACACATATTTGCCTTCTTTCTTTTTGGGGATTGAGTTTTCAGACACGAATGAGTATACGGAATTGATAGTCATATTAAACTTTTCCTTTATATCATCTACAGAATACCATTCGGCAATGCCGGTGTATTGGTTCTTCTTGGAAAAGTAAGCGTCCACATGTTTGCGACTGAAATAAGTCTTTCCTTTATTTAATGTACGAGGGAAGTTGTTTTCCTTAGCTACTTTAAAAATCCATGATTCGTTTACCTTATATTTTTCTTTAATCTCAGCAACCGTACAAAGTTCAGAGATAGGCTTACGATCGGTAGAGGGTTTCGCTTTGTATTCTTCCCTTGCATCAAACATGGTATCAATATCTTTTCTGCGAATAAATGTTTTCCCACCTATTTGAACTGCCGGTAAACTTCCCGAATGAAGATATCGATATACCGTAACTCTTCCCACACTCAATAGAAAGGCTGTTTCTGATACAGAGAGAAATTCTTTGTCTTTGATCTTTTCATACTGATCACTAATCATCTCCATCTCCTGCATCGTGCGATAGTTGATAGCCGTCAACTTCATCTGCCGTTTATTATCCTTATACGCTCTTGAATTACAAGTGTGTGAACAATAACGGGTCGTAGTCTTGTAAGCATTAAATGTATTGCCACAAAACTCACAGATTTTTAGTATACTTCTTTGTTCTTTCATCTTATTTCGCCAATATTTTGTATCACTATGTTTCATCTTGTTTCATGATGTTTCAATCATGTATCGTCTATTTATATCAGAACTTAAAAAACAAACATAAAAACACAGCGGTACAGCCGCGGTACAAAAGTAAGCGAAACAATTGGATTTAACAATAGGAAAGCATTAATTAGATAAAATATAACTGATTTACAGTAAGATACTTTGCTATTAATGATGATTGTTGGAAGTGGATGATAATCTCAACTTACTTTCCCACGCAAAAGCGCTCAAAGATATTGCCTAGGATTTCGTCGTTGCTGATTTGGCCGGTGATTTCGCCTAGGTAGTGCATGCATTCGCGGATGTCTTGGCTTAGGAAGTCGCCGGAGATGTTTGCGGACAGGCCTTCGGATACGCGTTGGATGGCTGATTGGGCTTTGGTGAGGGCTTCGTAGTGACGGGCGTTTGTTACGACTACATCGTTCTGGCTGATTTCGGGAATGGCGGCTGCTTGTAGCAGTTGCTGTTTGAGTAGTTCTGTATTTTCTTTTTTCTTGGCTGATATGTAAAGGCGATCGGCTTCTATTTCGTTCAACAAGGCCTTTTTTATCTCTAGGTCAGCGGGGGATAGTAAGTCTGATTTATTGAATACTAAGATGGTTTTCTTGTCTGTCAGATGTGGGGTGATAACGGAAGCCAGCGATTCGATTTGCTCCGAAGGACTGGTCAAGTCTATCACCCATAGGACGATGGAGGCTTGCTTTAGTTTATTGAATGTCCGTTCTATCCCCAGGCTTTCTATTGTATCTGAGGTTTCACGGATACCGGCTGTATCGATAAAGCGTAAGGTTATTCCTGATAGGTTGATGGTGTCTTCTATTACATCACGGGTAGTTCCATGTATATCGGAAACGATTGCCCGCTCCTCGCCCAGCAGTAAGTTTAGCAAGGTTGACTTCCCAGCATTGGTCTCGCCTATAATAGCTACAGGGATACCGTTTTTAATTGCATTTCCTACATTAAAGGAGTCCGCCAGGCGTTGAATAAGCTGTTCTATCTGAGAAGCTAACTGCTTCAGATTTGTACGATCGGCAAACTCAACATCTTCTTCGCTGAAGTCTAATTCCAATTCTATCAAAGAGGTAAAATCCAGTAGCTGAGAGCGCAATTTGGAGAGCTCATTACTGAAGCCTCCGCGCATTTGATTCAGCGCCAGTTTATGCATTCCTGCAGAGGTAGAAGCGATCAGGTCAGCAACGGCTTCCGCCTGGCTCAGGTCCATCTTTCCGTTCAGGAAAGCCCGTTGGGTAAACTCGCCGGGAAGCGCCAGACTGGCTCCTTTTTCAATCAGTAACTGAAGGATTTGTTGTTGGATATAAACAGAGCCATGACAGGCGATCTCGACTGTATTTTCCCCGGTATACGAATGAGGTGCATGGAAAAGGCTGACTAGCACCTCATCAATAACTGCATCATCTTTGCGTATCTCGCCAAAATGAATGGTATTGGGCAGGCAATCTGCCAGCTTTTTGCCCCGGCGTGAAACAAATACTTTTTCGGCTACCTCTATCGCTTTCTCTCCTGACAGGCGTATTATGGCAACACCTCCGCTACCGGGAGGTGTTGATATGGCACAAATAATGGAATGATCCGTCATAATCCTCTTTTTATGGATTACAAAGGTAATTAAAACTTATAGATTTCCCTCGGAGCTGCTCTATTTTCCAGTTGGCTCCAGGCCGATCGTGAAATGCCGCATGATCGGTAGCTCGCGGGTAATCCTGTAGCCGGAAGTGATCTCTCCATTGCGGTCGTAGACATTCTTCAGGGCTGCGGCAATTACATCCATGTGGTTGTTTGTATACGTGCGACGGGGGATGGCCAGACGGAAAAGTTCCAATGCCGGATAGCGGTTTTCACGCGTAAGCGGGTCGCGGTCAGCCAGTATGGCACCTACTTCAACTCCTCGGATACCGGCTTCCAGATACAGCTCGACACCTAATGTCTGAGCAATAAACTCTTCTTTTGGCACATTGGGTAACACCTTTTTAGCATCTACAAAGATCGCATGTCCACCGGCAGGGCGTTGATAGGCTATTCCGTATTCATCCAGTTTGGCTCCTAAATAGGCAACCTGCTTGATGCGGGTTTCCAGATAGTCAAACTCCGTTCCTTCATCCAGCCCTTGTGCCAAAGCATTCATGTCTCTGCCCGACATTCCTCCATACGTAAGAAATCCTTCATTCATGATACAATATGTTTGTGCTTTCCGCCAGAGGTCTTCTTCTTTAAATGCCACAAAACCACCCATATTAACAATTGCATCTTTCTTAGACGACATGGTCATTATGTCTGCATAAGAGAACATTTCCTTTACAATTTCTTTGATCGTCTTGTCGGCATATCCCTCTTCACGCACTTTGATAAAGTAAGCATTTTCTGCAAAGCGGGCTGAGTCTATCAGGAGACGTACTTTATACTTTTTACAGATAGCCGATACCTCCCGGATGTTAGCCATAGAAACCGGTTGTCCGCCTGCCGTATTGTTCGTAACTGTCAATACAACACAAGGTATTTTCTCCACCGGATACTGTTTCAGAACGGCTTCCAGTTTGTCGGGATCTACATTTCCCTTGAACGGTATTTCGAGTTGGGTGTCAGAAGCGGCATCAATAGTACAATCCAGCGCCACGGCCTTGCGAAACTCAATATGTCCTTTAGTCGTATCAAAATGTGAATTGCCGGGAAGTATATCCCCTTCTTTTATAATAGCGGAAAAGAGCACATTCTCGGCCGCTCTTCCCTGGTGAGTCGGAAGAAAATAATTGAATCCCAGGATATTCTGGATAGCCTCTTTCATATTGTAATAAGAACGCGCACCGGCATAGCTTTCATCTCCCAGCATCATGGCTGCCCATTGTTTGTCACTCATTGCTCCCGTTCCCGAGTCGGTGATCAGATCAATAAACACATGATCGCTTTTCAGGTTAAACAGGTTGTACTCAGCTTCTTTTATCCAACGTTCACGTTCTTCGCGTGTGCTTTTACGAATGGTTTCTACCATTTTAATTTTATACGATTCGGCGAAAGGTAATTCCATGATAATCAATTTTAATTGTTTATATTTAGTTATTCATTTCTCATATAGGCATATACAAGAATTCTACTTAATCTGTAAATTAAGCATATAGTAAGAAATAATAAAGGAGAGAAGTTTCAGAGGAGAAACTCGTCGCGGCGTTTAATATTGAGATATAACCGAGGGGTTACTATGTTTACTGACATTCTCATATGAGACAAATATACAAAGATTATCACAAAGACAAGCGAAATTCGACAGAAATAGAGTATAACTCTCTATCTTTATCCCGATCAACATTATCGGTTTATGCATATGAGAATCTCTTTATTGTTATTGCTGTTTACATTCACCGCAAATTCATTTCTACTTAGTGAACAGACCGTTAGAGGACAAGTTATGGATAGTTTGGGTGAAGCCGTGCCGTATGCATCGCTTTTTATTCAGGAGATTGCACAGGGTATTGTTTGCAACGATCAGGGAAAGTTTCAAACTACCCTGAAAGAAGGCAACTACACTTTCGAGTTCGGTTCGTTGGGATACGAGCGCAAAACAATAGCCGTAACGGTTGGCAAAGAACCCATTCAGCTCACCGTGGCGGTAGAAAAGAAAACATACGAGTTGAAGGAAGTCATCGTTTATCCCGGCAAGGAAGATCCAGCTTATGCCATTATGCGTAAAGCCATCTCTATGGCGCCCTTTTATCTGCATCAGGTAAAAGGATATGAGTCCGAAGTCTATCTGAAAGGCACTATCAAGATGGAGAAGATACCCCGTTATATGAAAATACAAGCCGGAGGTCAACAGATAAGTGGTTTTCAGGATAAGTTATTTCTGATCGAATCGCAGAATGAAGTGAAGTTCACCGCTCCCAACACTTACGAGCAGCATGTGATAGCCACCAACAGCAATCTGCCTGCGGAAATAGATGTTGCCGATGCGCTGGATGTGATCACCACTAACATCTACGACCCCAATGCCTTGGGAAAGATATCCCCCTTATCCACGCAGGCATTTAACTATTACAATTTCAAATGGGAAGGCATAACGAAAGAAGGAAATCATTCGGTAAACAAGATACGCGTTACCCCCAAGAAGAAAAACCCTAAGCTAATGACAGGCTGGCTCTATATTATTGAGAGCAGCTGGAATGTACAAAGTGCCGATCTCTCGTCGACCGAATACGGGGTGACCCTTCGTTTTACGGCCACCTACAACGAAGTGAAGCCCTATACATTCCTTCCTACCTCGTACGATATGGATATGAAGATCGATATTTTAGGTATAAAAGCCTCCGGGAAGTATTATTCGTCTGTTCGATACAAAGACGTAGAGTTGAATGAAACCCCCACTACACCCACACCCAAGCAACAAAAGGCTCAAAAACAACTGGATAAACTTACCAACAAGGAGAAGCTAACAAACCGCGATGCTTACAAGATGGCCAAACTGATGGAAAAGACCATTGAACCGGAGGAACTACATCAAAGCAGAGGATCACTGGAACTGCTTCCGGTCAACAGCAACATCAAGCTAACGGTAGACAGTATGGCTAAATCACGCGACTCCATCTATTGGGAAGCAACACGCAACCTTCCGCTACGGAACGAAGAGATAGAAAGCTTCAAAGCAATTGACAGTCTGAATCTGAACATAGACCGGAACAACAACAATATAATCGTCTCCACAGGTATAGAAGGCAAGAGTAAGTTGATGGGAGGTCGTATCCCATTAGGAGAAAAAGCCTATTGGGGTTACAACGGTTTGCCGGGAGTGGTTCCGGAATACAACTTTGTGGATGGTATCTGGCTGGGACAACGCCTTACTCTCGGCACGAATCTGCACAAGCGGAATCACCTGTCCGTTTCGCCTTCCGTCTATTATGTCACTGCCAGAAAAACAATCAACTGGCAAATAGACGGCAACTTCCGGTATGCTCCTTTGCGTAATGGTTCGCTAAGCGTATCGGGAGGAAACACATCCGCCGACTTTAATAATATGGGAGAATTACGCTTGATTAACTCCCTGTCTTCTCTCTTTTTTGCCGAGAATCCGATCAAATTCTATCAAAAACGTTTCTTCGAGGTCATCAACCACATAGATGTTGCCAATGGACTTATGCTAACTTCCTCTATTTCAATTGAACACAGAAACGCGTTGGAGAATAATCTTTCCTGGAGTATTTTCAATAGAACGCCGGATTCCAACCTTCCTGGCCGGCAAGTTGCACCCATGCCCGACAATCATACCACCAAATATGCAGCCCATCTGGAATATACACCCCGCTATTACTACCGCATACAAGGCGGAAGGAAGCAGTATGCCAATTCTAAATACCCTACACTGGGGCTCGGCTATGTAAGAGCTATCACCAACATGAATAATCTGTCGCCTGATTATCACCGTTTGGATGCCAGCATCCGGCAAAAGATACAACTCCATGCCTTCGATCATTTGAGCTATCAGGTACAGGGCGGAGTCTTTTTGAACGGAAAACATCCGACTTTCTTCCCCGACTATAAGCACTTCCGAACCAGTGAGCTATTCCTGACCGGATATTCTGCAGAAAACAGCTTCAGCCTATTGGATAATTACACCTACTCAACCAACGATAAATGGCTGGAAGCACACCTGTCTTACTCCACGGCTTATCTGCTGATCAAGCATTTGTCATTCCTGCAGAACTATATATTCAAGGAGTATCTACACGCCCGCACACTCTGGATACCAGGGAAGAATCATACTGAATTCGGTTATTCCATCGGCATACAAGATATAGGCAACATAGGCCTTTTTGTCAGTCTCGAAAAAGGAAAATATGACGGTTTGGGCTTCACCATCTCCATACCGATCCTCAGGGAGATGGGAGCAAAGTAAAAAGTCACGTCATTATCAATTCATATTTCCGGCTTCCTATACCGATTTTTTCAGCATGCTCCAAACCGGCTTGCCAATTGGTTTCCGGGTGGATTAAGTGGAATTTATCTTCACCTTCCAGGTGTTCATGCGCATGTTTCTCGCCCAATACACTTGTGTGTAAAACAGGTGCTTTAGTCACCAGATCAGCACAGGCTTGGTCTAATGCCACCGGGTCAAAAGAAGCTGCTATTCCCAAGTCCGGGATAATAGAGGCATCATTATGGTTCCAGCAATCGCATTCCGGAGATACATTCATGATAAAACTCACATGGAAGTGGGGTTTGTCCTGTAATACAGCCTTGGTATATTCGGCTATCTTATAGTTCAGTCGCTCAGAGGTATCGCCTTCGCCCAATACGGCAGCGCTATACTGGCACAAGGCTACACATTGTCCGCAACCTACACATTTATCGTAATCTATAACAGCTATCCTGCTCTCGTCCAAATGGATAGAATCATGTGCGCAGGATTTGACACAGATACGGCAGCCGGTGCAATTATCCCGGTCTACAACAGGTTTGGAGGCGGCATGTAGTTCCAGTTTTCCGCCTACACTGGCACATCCCATCCCCAGGTTTTTCAAGGCTCCGCCAAAGCCGGTCTGTTCATGGCCTTTGAAATGGCTCATGCTTATCACAATATCTGCGTCTACCACGGCGGCTCCTATCTTGGGAGCTTTGCAATATTCCCCATCAATAGGCACTTCCCGGTAGTCTGTTCCTTTCAGCCCATCGGCAATAATCACATTACAGGGAACAGCTATGGGGTTGAAGCCATTCACCATCGCGCTATGTAAGTGGTCTACTGCATTGGAGCGGCCTCCCGAATACAGAGTATTGGAGTCTGTCAGGAACGGTTTCGCTCCCAACTTTTGCAACAATGTTACCAATCCGGCCGCATAATTTGGGCGAATATAAGCCAGGTTTCCCGGCTCGCCAAAATGGATCTTAACCGCCACAAATTGATTCTGAAAATCAATGGTTTCTATTCCGGCTTGTTTCACCAGTCGTTCCATCTTTTTTAGTAGATTGCTTGATGGAGTAGTACGTAAATTTGTAAAATAAACTTTTGAAAGGGTCATATTCATCTTTTTATGTAAGCTCAAACAAGCCTCAAAAATAATAAATATAATTGAAATGCTTATTTTTGCATTTCGTAAAATGCAAAATAATCTTATAAACAAAAGAACACTATGGCATTACAAAGGATGAAGGACAGGAGAAGTATCCGTCAATATACGGATCAGGACATACCGGAGGAGTTGTTGAATGAGTTACTGGAAGTAGCTGCCCGGGGATCTAATACCGGTAATATGCAGTTATATAGCGTAGTTGTTACGCGGGATCAGGCGATGAAAGAGAAAATGGCTCCGGCTCATTTTAATCAGAAAATGATTACTACAGCTCCCGTGGTACTTACTTTTTGTGTAGATGCTAACCGGTTTGTCAAATGGGCGGAACAACGCAAGGCTGAAGCGGGTTCCGACAATTTTCAGACCTTTATATCTGCTACGATAGATACGACTATCTTTGCTCAAACATTCTGCACTGCGGCAGAGGAGAAGGGGCTGGGTATATGCTATCTGGGGACAACTACCTATAATGCGGATCCGATAATCGAGGCGCTTTCGCTTCCACGTCTGGTAGTCCCCATCACGGTTGTAACGGTTGGCTGGCCTGCCGAAACACCGGAACAGCCCGAACGTCTTCCTTTAGAAGCTGTTATCCACAATGAAACATATACAGACTATACACAAGCCTCTATAGACGCATTATACAAAGCCAAGGAAGAATTAGCTGTCAACAAACAATACGTAAAGGAAAACAACAAAGAAACACTGGCACAAGTCTTTACAGACATCCGCTACACCAAAAAGAACAACGAATACTTCTCCGAAGTCTACCTGAATGTATTAAAGAAACAAGGGTTTCTTTAAGTGATTAAATTCACTTGATACCCTATAAAGAGCCCGCTTTCTATCACGCCGGTGATGGATTTGAGGGCTGTTTCTGTGGTGTCGGGGATGGCGTCGAACCAGACGTCGAGGATCAGATTGCCGTTTTCGGTGATGATGGGGCCGTCCTTGCCTTCGGCCATGCGTAGTTTTATTTCGCGGGGAGATAGTTCTTCAAGCGCCTTGCCTACGTATGTAAGTGCCTGAGGAAAAACTTCTACCGGAACTGGGAATTTCATACCCAAACGGCTTACCATCTTAGACGAATCGGTAAGAATATAGTTTCGCGGGCTGGAATTTATCAACAGTTTTTCTTTAAACATAGCGCCGCCCCGCCCTTTTATCAGGCTGTGGTTGGGGTCTACTTCATCCGCCCCGTCAAATGCCCAGTCCGGCTGATATTCCATCAGGCTGGTAACAGGTATCCCCAGTTGAGCGCAAGTCATCGTTATTTCCTGCGATGTAGGGATGGCTTTGATGTGCAAACCCTCTCCTTTTACCCGCTGGGCAATTGCCAGGAGAGCCAGGTAGGATGTTGATCCGGAGCCTACTCCGATGACATCCCCGTCCTTCACCATTCCGGCTATTTTCGCGGCTACCTTTTCTTTTTCATCCCTTCTCGAAATCTCTTTACTCCAAGGAAATGAGTCTATGATATTCTTCTCCCACTTCATGTGTACTTCCTTATTTTTCAGCATACAAAGTAATAAACAAATCCACAAAGTACCATTGTTTAGTGGCATTTACTTTTTCTTAACGTTGTTTTTATGAAGAATTTGGCAAATAATTCTAACCTTAGCACTGCGTTTTCGATGAAGATATGATGTTGATATGTAAGATTTAAGAGCCATGAAAAACAGGAAAAAAGCATTCATTGGTGCAGGTATCGGGTTACTCTTCCTTTTTGTCGTTTTACCTGTCATTGGATTTTGTATCCTTAACTGGGGGATTCTCCCTCCCAACAGACTTACACCCCTTGTTGAAAGAGAAGTTAACAAGCTATTGAACGCCCAATTAACGTGCGAAAAGATAGAGCTTACCTTCTTTGAAACATACCCCCATCTGGGAGTTAAAATAGTGAATGGCAGTCTGGTTTCTTTTGCATTCAGAGATAGCATAGACCAAGCCAAGGACAGCATTTATTCTCAGGTTGATTCACTGGTTCATTTTGCACAAGCTACCGTCACATTCCGCCCGATGGATTACTTGTTCAAAAAACAGATCACCATTGGCGAACTAAGCCTTGAAAACCCTCATATTCATGGTTATATAAACGAGAACGGAAAGGCCAACTGGGACATATACAGCAGCGAAAAAGACACGGTAGAGTCTGCCGGCAATTCGTTTTTCTCCTCTTTCGATTTACAGAAGGTACGCATTGAAGACGGGCATTTCATATACGACGATATGCAAGCGAAAATGTATGCCGAAATCGAGGGTTTCGAGCTCTTCCTCAAAGGCTCGCTGATTGACGAAAAAAACACCTTTGAAATCCGCACCGGATCAAAGGCCTTCCTGTTTGAAAGCCCCTCATATTCTCTGAAAAACGAACTGGCTTTTTTCTTAAAAAGCGACATAGAGTTAAAGGATAATTTTCAGACGGTTACCTTCCATGATACGGAGATGGCGATCAACAACCTGCCCTTCTCTGCTGATGGTTCCATCACCCGTTTTCCGGAAACAAACAGACTGGGTATCAACATTGAAACAAGCCTGAAGGCATCCGACCTGAATGATCTTCTCCAGTTCGTGCCGGAAGCATATTCTGCCAGTCTAAAGGATGTAACAGCCACCGGCTCCATCCTTCTGGATGGTACAATCCAAGGGGAGTTGGGCGACAGTATCATCCCGACAGTAGACCTGCGCTGCCTGGTAGAGAACGGCTCTTTCCGTATGAAGGATGTGAAACAAGGGATCGACAAATTGGAAACAGACATCAACCTGCATATCGACGGGGAAGACCTGAACGCTTCTTATGTACTGATAGACAAACTGGAAATGAAAGGTTTAAACTCTTCCATCGAGGCAAAGGGATCGGTAAAAGACCTGATGCTGTCACCCGCCGTAAATGCCTATCTGAAAGGGAATATAGACTTCACACGCATTGCACAGGATATCTTCCATCCCGATACCCTATTGTTGCAGGGAAATATACTGGCGGATATTGAAACATCCTTCCGCCTTGACGATATCACAAAAGGAAAATACAACAACATCAATGCTTTAGGAAAACTAGACATCGACAGCTTTATTGCCTACAGCAAGCCTTACGATGTGAACGTATTTATATCCAATGCCCATTTCACGGTAGACTCCACCCGCTCTACCAGCCGCTTTATCGCAGGGGATAAGCTACTGAATATGGCCTTGAATATAGACAGTATGAATGTAAAATACAAGGAGGACATCGATACCAATCTGAGCCAACTGGAATTGACGGCCAAAACATCCCCCGAAGTAGATACCGCAGCTGTTATCTCCGTTACCTCCCACATTCGGGTAGACAACATACGTACCCGCCTGCCCGACTCTACCTGGGTAGTAGCTAAAAAAGCCTATCTGGCAGGAGGGATACGTCCGGCCGAATCGAACAAGCAAACGCCCAACGTTATCGCCTCGATCACAGCCGACTCATTACGCTACTTCTCTATCCCCATGCGGACGGGAGGTATGTTGGCAAACAGTCGCTTCACCGTAGAAGCCCTCCCCTATCGCGACGCCATGCGCCAGCAACGGGCCAAACGACAAAGTGCTAATAACCAGCAAAGCAGCCAGACTACCACTCCAAGAGATACCACCGGATGGCGTGCGCGACGCGACAGTCTGAGAGCTACACAAAGTACGCAAACTGCCTCAGCCAATGAAACTTCCCAACTCCTGCGTAACTGGGAGGTAAGGGGTAAAGCATCCTTCAATCAGGCTACCCTCTTCAGCCGACTCTTCCCGCTGCGTATGCGAATGGAGAAGACAAGTGTTTCATTCGATACAAACAACATCACCTTCTCGGACGCCCGCTTCCATGCCGGAAAAAGCAGTCTGACGCTAAACGGCGAACTCAAGAATATGCGCCGGGCTATGCTGAGAGGTGGCAAGCTAACCGGCAATTTCTCAGTCACTTCCGACCTCATTAACATGAACGAGTTACTGACAGCGATAAACAAAGGTATGCAATATGCCGAGCAGCACCTCAGCGCTTCGGAGATGCACGAAATAAACTCCGGAAGTGCTGTAGATATGGACATTAGCAGCATTCAAGACTCACTCAATATAGCAGATGCCGACTCTACAGACGGTATCTTTATCGTCCCCTCATTCCTGGATCTGACACTCACGATGGACGCGAAGCATATCGACTACAAAGACCTGGAAATGAAGAATGTTATAGGCGAAGTAGTCTTGCGCAATCAAAGCGCCAACCTGAAAAAGCTGGACTTCGACTCCAACATTGGCCACGGCATCGTAACCATGTTCTACACCTCTGATAAAGAGAAGCAAGAGGCAGCTGCCGGCTTCGATATGGAGGTGCAAGGCATCCTGGTGGAAAAACTGATCGACTTATACCCGGCGATAGACACGCTGCTACCGATGCTCCGTTCGTTTGAAGGGATTGTAGACTGCCAGATGTCGCTAACCTGCGACATAGACTCTACCATGTCAGTCGTACTGCCCTCACTCAACACAGCTTGCTTCCTGCACGGCAAAAACATGGTATTGCTGGATGGTGAAACATTCACCGAAATATCTAAAACACTGATGTTTAAAAACAAGGAACGCAACGTAATAGACAGCATATCGGTAGACCTGGCTATCAACAATAACAAGATAGAGATATTCCCCTTCCTGCTTGAAATCGACAGATACCGGGTAGCCGTAGGTGGAACGCACAACCTGGATATGACGTTCGACTATCACATCTCTGTTCTGAAGTCGCCCGTCCCCTTCAAACTGGGCATAGATGTGAGCGGCGACCTGGACAAACCCAAATACAAAATCACCAAATGCAAGTATAAAAACACCTTCGACCCTGCCAAAGAGCAAGATCTGATAGCCGAAAAAACAAACATACGGGAAAACATACGGGAACTGATACGCAAACAGATCATAACAAATGCTCCTGAACTGGCTGTAGTAGAGGCTCCTCCGACTTTACCCCCTCAGGTTTCCGAAACACTTTGATCATTTCATCAGCCACTGTTCATCACTTTGGGGGAAAATCTTTTCCAAAAATGATTTAGAGGTACGTCTAAATTCATTTAGAGGTAGGTGTAAATAAATTTAGAGGTACGTGTAATTTGATTTAGACGTACCTCTAAATTATTTTTAAAGTAGGTGTAGCGTATTTTTATTACTTTTGTTGCTCAAAAAAACAAAGAACGCTGATGAGAAAACATCTGGCTTTAACAGCTTTTACATTACTATCTCTGTGCGCAACAGCTCAGAACATCCAATTACACTACGACTTTGGGGGATCTATCTACAGCAAAGACCTGGACGGGCGTCCGGCACTGACCTCTACCGTAGAAATGTTCCGCCCCGACAAGTGGGGAAGTACGTTTTTCTTTATCGACATGGACTACAAAAGCGAAGGAATAGTATCCGGATATTGGGAAATAGCCCGCGAACTGCAATTCTGGCAAAACCCCTTTTCTGTGCATGTGGAATATAACGGAGGGCTTACCAAATCGTTTCCCTTTCAGAATGCCTATTTATTAGGAGGAACTTACACCTATAATAGTCAGGATTTTAAGAAAGGATTTACCTTTACACCCATGTACAAATACATACAGAAACATGATAGCCCGCATAACTTTCAGCTAACAGCCACCTGGTACCTGCACTTTGCCAGAGAGGGCCTTTGTACGTTCAGCGGGTTTGCCGACTGGTGGAGAGAGAAGACCTCCGTAGGGGACTTTATCTTTATGGCCGAGCCTCAGTTCTGGGTAAACCTGAACAAAATAAAAGGTATAGACGAGAATTTTAACCTCAGCGTAGGGAGTGAAGTTGAATTAACTTATAACTTTGCCAACCGGGATGGTTTTTATGCCATTCCTACAGTAGCTATTAAATGGACATTTAAGTAATTATGATAGAGAAATACCTCGGTTTCGACAAGAAATCCATGACCATCCGGACAGAGCTGATCGCCGGACTTACTACCTTCTTGACCATGAGTTATATCCTGGCCGTCAATCCTTCTATTTTAGGGACAACCGGCATGGATAAAGGCGCCGTTTTCACGGCTACAGCCTTGGCCTCGGCTATTGCCACCCTATTACTTGCCTTTATGGCGAAACTGCCTTTTGCACAGGCTCCCAGCATGGCGCTTAATGCCTTCTTTGCCTTTACATTGGTGGAAGGGATGGGTTATTCCTGGCAAACAGCCCTTACTGCCATGTTTGTAGAAGGGGTTATCTTCATCCTGATTACATTTATCAATATCCGCGAGATTATATTAAACAGTATCCCGATGAACCTGCGCTATGCCATATCCGCCGGTATCGGGATGTTTATAGCCTTTATAGGGCTGAAAAATGCCGGTATTATTGCTTCTAACCCTTCTACATTCGTACAACTGGGCGAGTTTACCCCCGCCTCGGTATTGGCGATGATCGGGATTATCATAAGCGGAGCCTTGATGATAAAGAAGGTAAAAGGCGCTTTGTTTTTCAGCATTATTATCTGTACGCTGATTGGTATTCCGCTGGGAGTAACCCAGATACCGGACAACTTCCTGCCGGTTTCCATGCCTCACTCGCTGGAGCCTACCTTCTGGAAGTTCGACTTTAAGGAGTTCTTTACCTTCGACATGGCAGTTATTATCTTTACGCTTCTTTTCATGAACATATTTGATACAGCCGGCACACTGGTAGGACTTGCCACCAAGACCGGTATTATGAAAGAAGACGGGGAAATCCCCCGGGTAAAAGAAGCCATGATGTCAGACGCTATCGGCACAACTGTTGGTGCCGTACTGGGCTGTTCTACCATCACTACATATGTAGAAAGCGCCTCTGGAATAGCGGAAGGCGGACGCTCTGGACTCACCTCCTTTGCCACCGGTATACTATTCCTTATCGCCCTGTTCTTTGCCCCTATCTTCCTATTGATACCGGGAGCAGCCACCACAGGAGCCCTCGTACTGGTAGGTGTACTGATGATGGACTCCATCAAAAAGATAGACATGGATGACATATCGGAAGCCCTCCCCGCCTTCGTCACCATCATCATGATGGTCCTCACCTACTCCATCGCCGACGGCATGATCCTGGGTCTCCTCTGTTTCGTACTCGTCAAACTACTCAGTGGCAAATACAAAGAGATAAGCATTCCCATGTACATTCTCGCTATCCTCTTTATATTGAATTACATATTTATATAAGCCAAATATTAACTATATGACACAAAAACAAGCGATTAAATTTTTCGAGGAAAAGAAAATCCGTACTGCATGGGACGAAGAACAAGAGAAATGGTATTTCTCTATTGTTGATGCAGTTGCCATTTTAACAGAAAGCCTTGATCCTACTGCATATTGGAGAAAGTTAAAGCAACGACTAAAAGAAGAAGGAAATGAAACCGTGACAAATTGTCACGGTTTAAAAATGCGTGCAATGGATGGCAAAATGAGAACAACTGATGTTGCTGATACCGAGCAACTTCTTCGCCTTATCCAATCCATCCCTTCACCAAAAGCAGAACCTTTCAAGCTATGGATGGCAAAAGTTGCTAGTGAGCGTTTGGATCAAATTCAAGACCCGGAACTTTCTATAAAACAAGCCATGATGGATTATAAACGGCTGGGGTATTCTGACAATTGGATTAATCAACGACTAAAGTCCATTGAAATTAGGAAAGAACTGACTGATGAATGGAAGAAACGGGGATTACAGGAAGGGATTCATTTCGCCTCATTGACAGATATCATTTATCAAAGTTGGTCAGAGATGACAGCTAAGGAATACAAACAGTTCAAGGGTCTGAAGAAAGAAAACCTTCGAGATAACATGACAAACAAAGAGCTGATTCTTAGCATGCTTGCTGAACTCTCTACAAAAGAAATATCAGAATCTAACGATCCGGAAACATTTGAGGATCATGCCAACATAGCCCAACAAGGAGGAGAAATCGCCCGCAACGCACGACTTGAATTGGAATCCAAGACAGGAAAGAAAGCAATTTCTCCTCTCAATGCAAAAGATGGTATTATGTTAAAGGGTAATGAATCGCAAGACGTAAAGGATTGAAAGTTGAAAACGAATTGTCTCAAACTCATTTTCAACTTCTCATTTGCAATTAATCTTTAAGCCTTAATGGCTTAAAGATTTGGTGGTTTCTGCCAGGCGGACGAACTCGTGTCGGTAGCCTTGAGAGTCATCGGCCAGAGCGGTTTTCGCCAGAGCGATTACTTTGTCGTAGGAGGCTTCGCCTTTGTAGTCAGAGTTACGGAGCAGTTGGCCGAACATGGCGACGGAGGAGGCAAAGCGGAAGTCCGAGGATACATCATTCTTTTTATTGTCAATGAGGGGAAGTTCCATCTTTTTGCTGACATCACCGTCCGGCTGTTTGTAGCGGAGTTTGACTGTCAGTAGCTCTTTTGAACCAGTCAGGAAGGGCTGAACGGGTTTGGAGGGTTGCTGGTATTTCAGGTCGTCTACACTTCCAGAAACGTTGCTCTTTACACCTACCGGTATCACTTCGTAGAAGGCTGTTACTACGTGTCCGGCACCCATTTCTCCGGCATCTTTGGTATCGTCGTTAAAGTCTTCTTTGTTCAACAGGCGGCTTTCATATCCTATCAGGCGATAGGCCTGTACAAAAGCAGGGTTGAACTCTATTTGCAGCTTCACATCTTTGGCTACTGTATAGATCGTACCGCCAAATTCGGACACCAATACCCGATTGGCTTCCTGCAAGTTATCAATATAGGCATGATTGCCGTTCCCTTTCTCGGCCAATACTTGCATCTTGCTATCCTTGTAGTTTCCCATGCCATAGCCTAAGACCGTCAGGAATACACCGGATTTGCGCTTTGTTTCAATTAGTTGTTCCAAACCTTGATTAGAAGAGACTCCTACATTAAAATCACCATCTGTACACAGGATGATACGGTTATTGCCTTTGGGGATGAAGTTCTTTTCGGCAATCTTATAAGCCAGTTGAATACCGGCTCCTCCAGCAGTTGAGCCTCCGGTTGTCAGGTTATCCAATGCTTCGCGTATCTTTTGTTTGTCGCTTCCGGAGGTAGATGGTAATACTTCTCCCGCCGATCCGGAATATACTACGATAGCCACCCTATCCTGCTCCCGCAGATTATTAACCAGCAGCTTAAGGGAAGACTTCACCAACTCCAGACGGGTAGGCCCATACATAGAGCCGGATACATCAATCAGGAATACCAGATTAGAGGCAGGTAGTTCATCTCCCGCTATTTCCTTTGCTTTGATGCCGATATGCACCAGGCGATGTTGTTCGTTCCAGGGGCAGGCACCTACTTCTGCTGATATCTTCACCGGATCATTCCCCTTTGGTTTGGCATAATTATAAGAGAAATAGTTGACTAACTCCTCGGTACGAATCGCATCAGCCGGAGGCATTTGCCCCTGATTAATAAAGCGCCGCATATTGCTGTAGGAAGCTGCATCCACGTCAATAGAGAAGGTAGAAAGAGGCTCATCCGTTGCCCGTTTGAAGCGGTTTTCTACGATCTTGCCATACTCCTCTGTGTTGGCATAATAGGCTTGATCCTCAGTTATGCAAAAAAGCACTTCGGAGACCGGAGCCTCCATTTCTAGTGCAAATTCCTTTTGATATTGGATAGAGGGTTCTGCCCTATCTTCTGAGATAAGATATTCATCTTCTATCACGACAGGTTCTTCTGTCTGAGTATTTGTTTTTACAGACTTTGTTTGCGAACAGGCAAACAATACAACAGCCAATACAGAGGCAAGCAGGAATACTACATTTTTTCTTGTTTTCATAATTATTCATTTTTTTAGTATGTGAATAAACAGGCCTTTCCCAATAGATATACTTTGCCTGTCGGATTCCATAAACCGGCTGATATTTTTTCCACATCTGCAACATGAATTCTGCAAAAAACGTCTTTTTAATAGGGTTTCAAGACTTATTAATCCGTTTTTAATACCAGATTAAGCCTTTTTATCCCTCCTTCTTAATACTGTTCTTTTTACTTTGCCTCTTGATAATACCGCAATTTGAAATAAACAAACCTAGTTTTTTAATTTGAAAATATGAAGAAGAATTTAATTCTATTATGCAGTCTGCTAGCTGGTTTTACTTTGCAATCTACAAAGGTAAACGCGCAGACAGTAGCGAACGATCAGAGACTGAATTACCCGTACACCTTTGCTCCTCAGGAAGGCTTAGTAAATAAAACGGAAAAAGAACATCGGCAAGAGATTTGCCTGAATGGCTATTGGGATTTCCAAGCCGTTTCTTTGCCCAAAGACTATAAACGAGGGAAAGGAATAGCTCCCGAACTCTTACTGCCGAAGGATGATAGCAACTGGGATAAGACACGCATTAAAATACCCTCACCCTGGAACATAAATTCCTTTGCCAATCGGGATCTGGAAGGCCCCGACCATCGCAACTACCCTTCTTATCCCAAAGAATGGGAACAAGTGAAAATGGCATGGATGAAAAAGAATATCACTATCCCCGGCAACTGGAAAGATCAGCAGATTAAGCTTCATTTTGAAGCGGTTGCAGGATATTCCGAAGTCTACATAAATAAAGAAAAAATAGGCAAAAACTTCGATTTGTTCCTCCCTTTCAGTTTCGACATTACGGATAAGGTTGCTCCCGGAGAAACGGTAGAAATACTGGTAGGTGTTCGCTGCCAGTCTTTATTTGAAGATAATTCAACCATTGGCCGCCGCATTGTTCCGGCAGGTTCTATGTGGGGATACCATATCAACGGAATCTGGCAGGATGTATATCTGCTGGCTATGCCCAAAGTACATATAGAAGACGTATACATAAAGCCATTGGTGTCGAAAAATACATTGGAAATAGAAGTAACTGTACAGAACAAAACAGCCCAGAAAGCAGATATACAACTGCAAGGGAATGTTCGTGAATGGATCAATAGCGCAGGAACCGACATGCATTCCGCCCCCGTTCCAGCCTGGACGCTCGGCACGGAAGCATTGCAAATAGCTCCTTCCAAAGTATCTGTTGCTGCCAACACCTCACAGAAAGTAACGCTACAGGTAGCTGTAAATGAAAACACCTTGCAATACTGGACTCCTGAACAACCTAAACTATACGCTTTACTCCTGTCTATAAAAGACAAGAAACAAACCGTTGACACAAAGTACGAACGCTTTGGCTGGCGCGAATGGACATTAGTGGGGGCTACACAATACCTAAACGGCAAACCTTATGCTTTGCATGGCGACTCCTGGCACTTCATGGGTATTCCGCAAATGACACGTCGTTACGCCTGGGCTTGGTTTACAGCCATTAAAGAGATGAATGGAAATGCCGTACGTCCGCATGCGCAAATTTATCCCCGTTTCTATCTGGACATGGCCGATGAAATGGGTATCTGTGTACTGAACGAAACAGCCAACTGGGCCAGTGACGGTGGGCCGAAACTAGACTCTGAACACTTCTGGCAAGCATCGAAAGAACACTTGAGACGCTTCGTCTTGCGAGACCGGAACCATGCTTCCATCTTTGGTTGGAGTATAAGCAACGAGAATAAACCCGTTATCCTGCATGTATATAACCGTCCGGACCTACTACCCGGCCAACAAAAGGCATGGGAGGAATGGAGAGATATCGTACAACTGCATGACCCTACCCGCCCCTGGATCTCCTCTGACGGAGAGGATGATGGCGACGGTATTCTACCGGTAACAGTAGGCCACTATGGAGACATCAACTCTATGAAAGAGTGGATTAACATCGGTAAGCCCTGGGGAATCGGTGAACACAGTATGGCGTACTACGGCACACCGGAACAGGTATCTATATACAACGGAGAACGTGCTTATGAATCACAGGAAGGACGCATGGAGGGTTTGGCTAACGAGAGTTACGACCTGATAGCCGAACAACGTAAAATGGGAGCGTCATATAGTACAGTCTTCAATATGGCATGGTATGCTTTGAAGCCCTTAGCACTCGGTAAAAAAGACATCACCCAAGCGCCTGACATCAATAAAGATGGTATCTTCTTCGCTGAATATCGTGAAGGTATCCCAGGTGTACAACCCGAACGCATGGGGCCTTACAGTACAACATTTAATCCAGGTTATGACCCTACCCTGCCACTCTATCAGGAATGGCCGATGTTCGCTGCCTTACGTGCAGTGAATGCTCCGGGAGCACCTGCCTGGTCTCCTTACGCCGTAATTGATAAAGCGCAGTACGAAGCTCAGCAAGCTCCGGCGGCAACTAAAGACTATAAAGAAGTAGTATTTATCGGTGATCCGGATAGTAAAGTAAAACAACTTCTGGATGCACAGGGCGTAGTCTTCGCCTCTAAAGTAACTACTCCCGCCTCTTTGCTGTATATCGTAGATGGTAATCAGGCATTAGCTGCAAACACTAAAAAGGAAATACAGAAGCAAATAAGCAAAGGAGCGAACATCTGGATATGGGGGCTTGTGCCGGAAACTGTAGCTGATTTTAATGAAATACTGCCACTTCCGGTAGCCTTAGACGCCTTGAAGCGTTCGTCTTTCCTCCCTGTACAGAAAGCATGGATGCGCGGATTGAATAATTCCGATTTTTATTTCTGCGAACTTCAAAGAACGGATGCTTGTAACTACTCACTGAAAGGCCTATTAGTAGAGGAAGGTGAAGTGTTATTAAACGCTTGCAAAACCGATTGGCGCAAATGGAACAAACGTCCCGAAGAGATCAAAACTGCCGGTACAATCCGTAGCGAATATGAATGTACGGCTGCCACTCCGGTGTTTGTAAAATACCAACACGGCTCCTCTACGTTCTACCTGAGCACATTAACGGAGTTTGCTAATTCGGAGAAAGGGTATAACACCCTAAGCTCTATTCTGAAAAACGCAGGAATTAATTACAAAAAGCCGGAAATCAGCATCAACGAAGTGTTCTTCTTACGTGATGAACAGGTGAATTTCCCGGTAGCCGCTAAGGAAAAAATGACAAAAGACAGCCAGGAATGGGCATTAGAATTCTATGTATTCAGTCCACGTCCGCTGGACGACTTGTTGATAGAGCCTAACATGCCTAAACTCTCTCTGATGCTGAAAGCAAAGAATCGTAAATTGTTCATCAACAATGAGCCCTATAGCAACGTATCTCATGACGGAAAGAACGAAATAGTCTACAAAGAGTTGCCTCTGTTACAAGGATGGAACAAATTAGTTATCAAAATAGGAAACGAAGACCGGGACGAGTTTAGCGCTTTCTTCAAGTGCGATAACAAGAAGGATTTTCTTCCTTTATTGAAAGTAGCTTTTGTTAATCCGGAGACGAAATAAGAATATTTTGTCTACATTTGCCTCAAAACAAACACTTGTTCGGAAGGAAAAACATATCGAAACTAACCGATGAAGAGCTGCTGGCAAGCTACAAAAGCTCCGGAAAAACTGACTATTTCGGTGAGTTGTACAATCGATACATACCCCTTTTGTACGGAGTTTGTTTGAAATATTTGCACGATGCGGATAAGTCGCAAGATGCCGTTATGCAACTCTTTGAAGACCTGCTACCCAAAGTTTCCAATTATGAAATAGGCTTGTTTCGTACCTGGATATACAGTGTAATTAAAAACCACTGTCTGCAGATCTTGCGGAAAGAAAGTCGGGAAATAACGGTTGATTTTGGAGTCAATATTATGGAATCCGACGAAGTTTTGCATCTATTAAGCGAAGAAGAAGATGAAGAGCGTCTGGAAGCCTTGAAGCATTGTATGGAGAGGCTTCCGGAAGCACAACGAACCAGTATTACACATTTTTTCATGGATGAAATGTCGTATGCTGATATCACCGATGTGACAGGATATACACTTAGCCAGGTGAAAAGTTATATCCAGAACGGGAAACGAAATTTAAAGATATGTATCGATAAACATAAAGCATGAATTTTCTGAATTACATACAAGGCAAACGTAGAGGGAAAGCGGCACATCGCATCGAAAAAGAGGCGATGAAAGATCCTTTTCTGGCTGATGCATTGGAAGGTTACGATCAGGTAAAGGATGAAAAACATGCACAACGTATCGAAGATATCCGGACAAAGATCAGTCGCAAAACACAAAAGAAATACCAACTCATACAAACGATAGGCGTAGCAGCCAGTCTGCTGGCCTGCATTGGGCTTGGCGCTCATTTTCTGCTACAGGAAGACAGCCCTCTCAGACAAGAAAGCCAGGTTGCCCAAACCATTGATATTGTAACCAAAGAAGCTCCGGCAGACGAATTTCTGTTTGAGAATGAAGCGGCTGACATGGACGTTCAGGAGCAATCTATGGCTAAACAGTCTGCCAGATCACGCACCCTGACGGTTCCCGAACCCATACCCACAAACGAAATAAAAGTAGCCGGAAATCCCCGACCTGTAACCGGTAAAAAAGCCTATGAAGAGTATGTGGAAGAAAACATCTTCTATCCCGTATTCGACGAGTGCAATAATGCCAAAGGCAAGGTAATCGTAGCCTTCCAGGTCAACGCCAAAGGACGGCCTTATAACCTGGATGTAAAAAAATCACTCTGCCCTACAGTAGATATGGAAGCCATCCGTGTGGTGCAAGAAGGTCCCAGCTGGACACCCGGCGACAAAGAAGTATACGTAACCATTCGCTTCTAATGGTTTAGCCCCCCAACAGAACATAATTGTACAAAATTGATCTATGTTTATACGCAGATAAGTGTTTTTTTAATACTTTTACATCTGTAATCTAACATTTGTTAATTTATACTTTATGAAACGCTTAGTTAAAACCATAGTTTTCTTATTTGTTTCCTTCCTTCTACTCTGCGGATGCAACAGCAAACAAGGCAAAGAAAATAGCTTTAAAATCGGGGATAAAACATTTCTTGTAAACGGGAAACCTATTGTCATTAAAGCGGCAGAAATCCATTATACACGTATCCCTTCCGAATATTGGGAGCATCGTATCCGGCTATGCAAAGCCCTTGGTATGAACACCATCTGCATCTATGCTTTCTGGAACATACACGAACAAAAACCGGGTGAGTTTAACTTTAGCGGAAATAACGACATTGCCGCTTTCTGCCGCCTGGCGCAGCAATATGATATGTACATTATGCTACGTCCCGGCCCATACGTTTGCTCCGAATGGGAAATGGGTGGGCTTCCCTGGTGGTTGCTTAAAAAAGAAGATATTGCCCTGCGTAGCAACGATCCTTACTTCCTGGAACGTACCAAACTGTTTATGAATGAAATCGGCAAACAGTTGGCCGACCTGCAAATCACACGGGGAGGCAATATCATCATGGTACAGGTAGAAAACGAATATGGCTCGTATAACACTGATAAAGAATACATAACCAATATCCGCGACATCGTAAAAGGAGCTGGCTTTACAGAAGTACCTTTATTCCAATGCGACTGGAGTTCCAACTTCCTGAACAATGCCCTGGACGACCTGCTATGGACAGTAAACTTCGGTACAGGAGCCAACATTGACGAACAATTCAAGAAACTGAAAGAGGTTCGCCCCAATACCCCACTGATGTGTAGCGAGTTTTGGAGCGGCTGGTTCGACCATTGGGGAAGAAAACACGAAACACGCGATGCCGAAACTATGGTAACAGGCATGCGGGATATGCTCGACCGCAACATTTCCTTCTCTTTATATATGACGCATGGAGGAACAACCTTCGGCCATTGGGGCGGGGCAAACAGTCCGGCATACTCTGCCATGTGTAGCTCATACGACTATGACGCTCCCATCAGCGAAGCCGGCTGGACAACTCCCAAGTATTTTGCTGTCCGCGAGCTGCTGGCCAACTATCTTTCAGCAGATGAAACATTGGGCGAGATACCGGAACAGCTCCCGGTGATTGAAATACCGGAAATTACATTTACACAGG
The DNA here is from genome assembly GCF_029892785.1 of Parabacteroides sp. PH5-46. Classification (GTDB taxonomy): domain Bacteria; phylum Bacteroidota; class Bacteroidia; order Bacteroidales; family Tannerellaceae; genus DFXE01. The sequence continues at coordinate 122,663 of NZ_JARXXA010000008.1, read as the reverse complement.
TAGCTCCTTTGTTTGAGAACCTGCCTCAGCCCATAGAGTCGGAAGATATCAAACCGATGGAACAGTTTGATCAGGGATGGGGTACTATTCTCTATCGTACGACATTACCAACTGATGTAAAGGAAGGAACAAGCCTTCGGATTACAGAGGTACATGATTGGGCTCAGGTATATGCCAATGGCAAATTACTGGCTCGTCTGGACCGTCGCCGAGACGAATACAGTACGAAACTTCCGGCGCTGAAAGCGGGTACACAGTTAGATATACTGGTAGAGGCCATGGGACGTGTAAACTTTGATGTAGCCATTCACGACCGGAAAGGGATTACCGAAAAAGTAGAGTTGGTAGCCGAAAACGGAAATACAGAACTAAAAAACTGGAAAGTGTACAGCTTCCCGGTAGACTATGCCTTCTCCAAAGACAAAAAATACGCTACCGGAAGCAAGGTGGAAGCACCCGCCTATTACCGTGCCACCTTCCATCTGGACAAGACTGGCGATACCTTCCTTGACATGCAAAGCTGGGGAAAAGGCTTGGTGTGGGTAAACGGAAAAGCCATGGGACGCTTCTGGGAGATTGGTCCTCAGCAAACACTCTTCATGCCGGGCTGCTGGCTGAGAGAAGGAGAAAACGAAATCATCGTCCTCGACCTTAAAGGCCCCAATAAGGCAAGCATCAAAGGGCTTAGCCAACCGATCCTGGATATGCTTCGGGCAGAGAAACCGGTAACACACCGAAAAGAAGGACAAGCCTTGAAACTACAGCATGAAAAAGTAACTTCTCAGGGTACGTTGCCTGCCGGCAATGGCTGGAAAGAAGTGAAATTCGACACTCCAATCAAAGCCCGCTATTTCTGTTTTGAAGGCTTAAATGCACAAGACGGTAAAAACAATGCGGCACTGGCTGAGTTCTACTTGCTGGATGAAAACGGAAAACCTTCATCGCGTCAGCATTGGCAAATAGCCTATGCCAGCAGCGAAGAAACAAATGGAGGAAACTTTACGGCTGATAAAATATTCGACCTGCAGGAGTCTACCTACTGGAGCACCGCACGACAGGATAAATACCCGCATCAGGTAGTAATAGACCTCAGAGAAGAAGTAACAATCAGCGGTTTCCGTTACCTGCCACGCGCGGAAGACGGCTACCCCGGCATGGTGAAAGACTTTAAAGTTTATGCAAAAATGACACCTTTTGTTTATTGAAAAAAGTGTCCAACCCTTATATGACCTTAAATGAAGATACCAATAAGCTAATGGCTTTGGAAAGTCTTTTCCGAAGCCATTATCGCCCACTCAGGGCGTATGCCTTTCGTTTTGTGAATAACAGAGAGGTGGCAGAAGATATTGTACAGGACGTCTTCTTTGAATTATGGTCGAAGCGGGATACCATCTACTTTGACAAACCTGAAGTGGTTAAGTCTTATCTTTTTAAATCTGTCTACAACCGCTCTTTGAATGCTCTAAGCCATCAGACACAAAAGGAACAGCTACGCCTAGAAAACACCAACGAATCACTCTTGCTGGACGACTACCTAAGTATCTATATGCAAAACCAGGAACAGTCCTTATTGCTGAAAGAATTAAAAACAGAGATCGGCAAATTCATCAACACACTCCCCCCACAGTGCAAGAAAGTCTTCATCCTGAGCCGCAGTTACGAGCTCAAAAACAAAGAAATAGCCGAACAGTTAGGCATCAGCATAAAAGCCGTTGAAAAACAAATCACCAAAGCCCTCCACGAACTAAAAAACCACCTCCACAAAGAAGGATTACTCACCCTTTTCCTCCTCTACCTACAATCCAGCGTATAATTGTTTGCAGACAATTATCTGCATAATTCCTCTCCAAACAGATATATAATAGTTATCTATAAAATCGCATAGCGATTATATGTCAATAGGCAGGCGGCGCCAGCCCCTGCATTTCAACATAGCCCCCATGCTAGCTCCGAAGGAGCGATATGTATTTGGGTATCATAAACAAATCCAATCAAACAGATAACGTTCGTCATAGTCAATGTGGAATTTCTCAAGAAAATGGAGATATTCTTCTTTGAAGCTTTTTTCGCGATGATGTTCCGGTTGATTAAGTATGTAATGAACAACATTTGTTAATTGAGATTGTGAATATGAAAACGAACCATATCCCTCCTGCCATTGAAAACGATAGGGTATAAAATGTCGCTCATTAATAAATTTGGCAGAACAGGCTTTTATATCTCGTACAAGATCTGAAATTGTAGTAGTCGGTTTGATACTTATCAAAATATGCACATGATCTGGATTGGCATATATAGCATATAACTTGCAATTTTTACCAACAATAATTCCGTTGATATATTTTTGAACCTCTTCCCTGAATGATTCATTAATCAAACAAGACTTATTCTTAACTGTAAATACAAGTTGAACGTAAATTTGAGTATACGTATTTGCCATAGTTATAGGTTTTAAAATCTTTCCGCAGCAAAAATAACATAATTATCGCACATGTCGCCCCCTATCGGGGCTAATAATGAATTGTTATATTAAACGACACGGACGCAGGGGCTGGCGCCGCCTGCCTATTGACATGATGGTGCTACACACCATAAAATACTTTTTACATCATTTTTTACAACAAGAAATAAGCCCTCAAAATTGCACTCATGCTTTTGCTAAAACGCATGCATGCGATCCATGAAACGCATGGGTACTTTTCTAAAATCGCATGGGTGCTTTTTGAAGACATATCTAATCTACTGATTTTCATCACGAATTCCTCTTTGTGACTTCCGCTTAAAAAAACAGAAATAAAATACAATAACTACCCCTGTATCATCCCTCCTTTTGAAATCTTTTTCTCAAAAAAAATCGAATAAGAGGTAGGGTAAACACTTTTTGTTTTGTATTACTATTAGATAAGTGTACCATGGAAAATTATAATACGACAGATATAAACCTCATTATCATTCATTATCTGGATGGATCGGCTACATTGGAGGAGAAAGCTATCCTTCTTCAATGGCTCAAATATTCGGAAGAAAACAGAAATGATTTTACCGACACACGGGATCTTTGGCTTTCTTCTTACGAGGCTGTAGCCGAAAATGAACTCGACATAGAAATCGCCCTGGAGCGTCTGCGTAGCCGGATACTTAAGGAGTATAAACTCTCCAAATCTCCCAAACGTAAATGGAATAGCTGGTATCAAGCGGCAGCCGTTCTGTTGGTATTATTAGGTATGGGATATTGGTTCTCTACCCGCTTCTCGCCTGCTACTGAAGTTGTAACACAATACCAACTAATCACTGCCAAAGGAAGCAAAGGACGCTTCACATTGCCCGATGGGAGCATTGTATGGCTGAACTCCGAGAGCAAACTTACCTACCCGGAAACCTTTAGAAAAGACAAACGCCTGGTTACACTAGAAGGAGAAGGTTATTTTGAAGTAACCGAAAACAAAGAAAAACCCTTTATCGTACAGGCCGGACTGATTGACGTAGAGGTACTGGGTACAGCCTTTGATATATCTAACTACCCCTCGCAAAACCTGGTTGAAACGGTCTTGCTAAACGGAAGCGTAAAGCTGAGCGGAGAGCGCTTCAATAAAGATATTATCCTGAAACCCGATCAGATATTTGAATACGACAGAAGCAGTAACAAAGCTACCATATCTCAGACAACTGCCCGGCTGCACGTAGATTGGATAAAGGAACGCCTGGTCTTTGACAACGACCGCTTATCCGATATCCTGATCAGTATGGGGGGATGGTACAACCTGACGATTGATTGCCCGAAAACTTTTGCCGAGAAAACTCGCATGTCGTTCACCATCAGAGGTGAAAGCATAGACGAAATACTAAATGCCATGAGCCTCATCATACCCATCCGGTATGAAATAACCCCTGAAAATGTGAAAATTATACCTAAAAATAAGTACGTGATTTATTAACCCTACAAAACAATACTGCATGAAACACAAGAGATAAGCAAAAAGAAAATAGGCGGATGCTGCAACACCCACCTATTCGGAGATTCAATTAACGATCTCATTTTCTGCAAAAAATGAGATACAATACTAATTTAAAACCCACGTAAAAGTATGAATTTTTTTTATAGGAATGGTACACTATGCCATTTCTTAACCGAAAAACACATCCGAGTTATGAGACTCACTGTATTACTGCTAACGATCGCGCTGTTAAAAGTTTCAGCCGTTGAAACGAATGCGCAAAGTACACGTATCAATCTCGACATGAGTAATGCCACCGTAAAGGAAGTCTTAAAAGAGATTGAGAACAACAGCGAATTTACTTTCTTCTATAACGACGAAAGTATGGATATGAACCGCCGGGTAAACATCAAAGCAAACAACAAGCAGATAAAAGACGTATTGTCGGAAATGCTGCCGAATTGTACCTACAAGGTAGAGAATAAGAACATCATCCTTATTCCCAACGCGATGATCGCCCAGCAGAACACACGTACCATCACGGGTATTGTGTCTGATCAGTTCGGAGAACCCCTTATCGGAGCTACCGTAATGGTGAAAGGCTCTACCACCGGTACGATAACCGATATGGACGGAGGATTCAGCATCACTTCTACACCTGGTGCCGTGCTTATTATTTCGTATATCGGATATCAGAGCAAAGAGGTGGCAGTAGGCAATCAAAGCAACCTGTCCGTTACCCTGGAAGAAGACAATCAACGACTCGACGAAGTAGTGGTGATTGGCTATGGTACGCAGCGCAAGGGCGATGTTACCAGCTCCGTAGGATCGGTAAAACAGGAGAGCTTCCTGAAAGGTGCCGTAAAAGATGCCGGACAGCTGATCATGGGACAGGTAGCCGGTCTGACGATTACCAACCCGAACGGTAATCCGGCCGGAGACACGGAAATCTTGTTACGCGGTAACACAACAATCGCAGGAACCAGTGCCAATCCGCTGATCTTAATAGACGGTGTACCGGGCGACTTCAAAACTGTAGCGCCGGAAGACATCGAAAGCATAGACGTTCTGAAAGACGGCTCGGCTGCTGCTATCTACGGTACACGCGGTACGAACGGTGTTATCATGATCACCACAAAAAAGGCTAAAGGTGATAAAATCAACCAAGTAGAATACAGCGGCTACATAAGCACATCTACGATTGCCAAAAAGCTGGAAATGTGTGATGCCGCCGACTATCGTCAGCAAATTGCCGATGGCACACGCGACGCAGCCTGGGATCTGGGAGCCACCACCGATTGGTTAGACGAAATTACACGTACCCCTTTCAGCCACGTTCACAACATCAGCCTGAAAGGTGGAAACATGGAAACAAACTACATTGTAAACCTCAACTACCGCTCTATGCAGGGTATCTTCAAGAAATCCGACTACAATGTATTCCAGGGAAGAGCTGAAGTGAACCATAACATGTTCGACAACAAGTTGAAGCTCAACGTAGCAATCATCGGCAACCAGACTGATTATACCTCCACTGCCGATGGTGGTTCCTTCAACAACTACATCTACCGTCAGTCACTGATACACAATCCAACAGAGCCCGTCAAGAAGCAAGACGGAACCTGGTATCAGAACGTAGGGATCTTCGAGTATGAAAACCCCATGAGTCAGTTGTACGAAACAGACGGAAAACAGGATATTTCCCAGACTCGTTTCACCGGAAATATCACTTATAATCCGATCAACGACCTAACATTGAAGGCTCTCTTCTCTTACGACAAGAAACACAGTTACGGAGGATATTACGAAACCAAACAACATGCCTCCAACTTGCGCGACGGAAGGAATGGATATGCCGCAATAGGTGCCTCTACCGACATGACGAAGCTAATGGAGCTGACAGCTCAGTATCAGAAAGAAATCAGCGGACATAACTTCTCCGTCCTGGCCGGTTACAGCTACCAGGGAAAAGATTACAGCAATCAGTACGAGAGAAACTATGACTTCCCAACCGATATCTACAGTTATAACAACATCGGTATGGGAAATGCACAGAAAGACGGCTTGGGTACCATGTACAGCTACCGTTTGGAAAGCAATCTGATCGGTTTCTTCGGACGTCTGTCCTATGCTTATAAGAATCGCTATCTTTTGATGGCCAGCCTTCGTCACGAGGCAGGAAGTCAGCTGGTAAATACAAAGAATCCCTGGGGTACATTCCCTTCTGTATCCGTAGGATGGAGAATTACTGAAGAAGAATTCATGCAAGGACAGGATATCTTCAACGACCTGAAGTTCCGTGCCGGTTACGGAGTTACGGGTAGTCTCCCCAGCAATTCATTCCTCGGTGTGTCGACATTGAGCTACGGAAGCTACTATTATTCCGACGGTAAATGGATACAGTCTTTATCTCCTTCGCGGAACCCTAATCCCAATCTGAGATGGGAAGAAAAGAAAGAAACGAACGTCGGTTTAGACTTCAGCATCCTGAAAGGACGCATTGGTGGTAGCATCGACTATTATGTGCGCAACATCGATGGTCTGTTGTACGACTACGCTGTACCATCTCCTCCCAACGTATTCAATAGAACACACGCTAATGTGGGCGAGATGAGCAACAAGGGTGTGGAAGTGTTGTTGAACTTCGTACCGGTTCGCAACAAGGATTTCAACTGGTCCTCTACCGTTACCTTCTCCACCAATACCAATAAGCTGAAGAGTTTATCGAATGAGCTCTACCAGACCTCTACCGACTATATCATGACCGGTTGGATACAAGAACCCGTCAAAGTGGAGTCGCATATTGTAAAGGTTGGCGAGCCCATTGGTCAGTTCTACGGATATAAAGTGATCGACATTAGCGACGATGGCAAGTGGGTCTATGAAGATCGTGACGGCAATGCCGTAGCTTACGACGACTTCTCCCACTCCTTTGAAGACAAGAAAGTAATCGGAAACGGACTTCCTAAGTATTATGCCGGCTGGAACAACAGCTTTACATATAAGAACTTCGATTTGTTCATCACCATGCGCGGAGCCTTCGACTATCAGATCATCAACTCGGCTCGCATGTTCTACGAGAACAACAATCGCCAAGACTGGAACCGTCTGAAGTCGGCAGCCGACAAGGTATTCGGCAAACGTCCGCTCGACTCCTCCATTCCGGGAGAGTTTAACAGTTATTATGTGGAAAACGGCGACCATTGGAAGATCGATAACATCACATTAGGTTACACGCTACGGAATACAGGCATCAAATACCTGCAAACCTGTCGCTTCTATGTATCGAGCCTGAACACACTTACGATTACCGGATACAAAGGAACCGATCCGGAAGTATCACGTTCCGGATTAGCTCCCGGATACGACAATAGAGACCAGTACCCCAATGTACGTTCATTTACTTTTGGTGTGAATCTAACTTTCTAACTTATTAATTAAACAGATATGAAAACCAAATCAATTATAGTAGGTTTGATTGCCCTCATAGTGGCAAGCACTTCTTGTACGGAATTGGAAGACAGAAGCTACCATGATATAATAGCCGATCAATTTAACCCCACGAGCGAAGACATAGCTGCACTCTTAGGATCGGCTTATGTACCCTGGAGAGAAACATTATTACTGTGGAACGGCGTAGCACGCGCTCAAATGTTGCCAAGCGACCAGGATGTGCTTCCGGCTCGCCCCAACGGATGGGTAGACGGGGGCATCTACAAGCGGATGCATCAGCACAAGTGGACTTCGGAAGAGGATATTTGTATCCAGTCTTGGGAACGTACCTATGTAGGCGTCAACGCCTGTAACCGTACCCTCTACCAGATTGAGTCCGGAGAAATAGACTTGGGAGATGAGGCAGCGTCCGTGATAGCCGAGTTGAAAGTGCTCCGCGCTTCTTATTATTATATTCTGGTGGACTTATTTGGCAATGTGCCTTTGGTGACTCGTTTTGACGTTCCCGACGGATTTCTACCCGAGCAGAGCAGCCGTCAGGAGGTCTATGAATTTATCATCACCGAGATTACCGAAAATATAGACCTCCTTACCGAAACAGTAGGCGGAGCATACTACGGACGCTTCAATAAATGGGCGGCATACAGTCTATTGGCCAAAATGTATCTCAATGCCAAAGTATTCTCCAACGGAGCGCATACCGAATGGGCAAAATGTATAGAAGCTTGCGACAAAGTGATCAATAGCGGACATTATATACTGGAAGTCGAGCAACGCCAGGTCTTCGTAACCAACAATGAGAACTCAAAAGAGATCATCATGGCCTTGGCATTCGACGAAACATACGTAACAGATTGGAATGCCTTCGATTTCCACATGTATACACTGCAACCAGCCAGTCAGGCGACTTATAACTTCCAAGCGACTCCCTGGGGAGGTGTCTGCTGCATCCCGCAGTTTATCGACTCTTTTGATCCGGACGACGAACGCCTGGAGACTTCCTTTATCAAAGGACAACAGTACGACATCAATGGCAACAGCATCAATTGCACCATGGGGAACATGAGCGGTCAGCCGCTGAACTACATCAACGAAGTACCCAGCATCGACGAATCGCAAGAGGTACACGGCGTACGCTGGGGTAAGTTTGAATATGCCACAGGGATCACCAATCGCCTGAGCAACGACTGGCCATTGTTCCGCTATGCCGACATCCTGCTGATGAAAGCCGAAGCCTTACTGCGCAACGGCAATGCAGCCGATGCAGCCACTCTGGTAACCGAAGTACGCCAGCGTAACTTCACAGACAACCCCTCCAAGGCTACCGTAACAGCCGCCGACCTGCAAAAGGGTAGCAGCTATGATTACGGACGCCGCGACGATCTGGTAGCACCTACCCACGAAGGTGGTGACGACATCCAATTCGGGCGCATGCTAGACGAACTAGGTTGGGAGTTCACACAAGAGGGGCGCCGTCGTCAGGATATGGTTCGCTTCAATGTCTTTACGACCAAGTCTTGGTTTTCACATGATAAAGACAACAGCGAACATTTGAACCTTTACCCTATCCCGCAGAAACAATTACTTACGAATAGTAACCTTAAACAAAATCCGGGATATTAATTAAAACAATACCTTTGTACCGTAGAGGCAAGGAAGTGCCTTGCCTCTACTTTTTTTCATCAACATAAACAGTACACCATGAAACGATTTGTCTGCCTCTTGTATTTTCTCTCTGTAACGATGCTTATTGGTGCGCAAACCAAGCAGCTTGTTTCCTCCTTCTCGCTTTCGGATGTGCGACTGCTCGACAGTCCCTTCCGCAATGCTCAGGAATTGGATAAGCAGTATCAACTGGAACTGGAAGCCGACCGCCTCCTGGCGCCCTTCCTCCGCGAAGCCGGCTTGCCCCCCAAAGCCGAAAGTTACACCAATTGGGAAAATACAGGCCTCGACGGGCATATAGGCGGTCATTACCTCTCCGCCTTGGCGCTCATGCATGCGTCAACAGGTGACAAACAGATCAAAGAACGGCTTGATTATATGATCAGCGAGCTAAAACGCTGTCAGGAAGCCAATGGAAACGGATACATCGGTGGCGTTCCCGGCGGAAAAGCCATCTGGGAAGAAGTAGCCAACGGAAACATCCGTGCGGGAGGCTTTAATCTCAACGATAAGTGGGTCCCTCTCTATAACATACACAAAACCTACGCCGGACTACGCGACGCCTGGCTCTACACCCAAAATGAAGACGCCAAAGAGATGCTCATCCGCATGACAGACTGGGCTATACAGTTGGTAGCTAAACTATCAGACGAGCAATTGCAAGACATGCTCAGGAGTGAACACGGAGGTCTCAATGAAACCTTCGCCGACGTAGCCGCCATCACCGGCGATGAGAAATACCTTGCCCTCGCCCACCAATTCTGCCACCAGTTCATCCTGGAGCCCCTACTCAATAAGGAAGATAAGCTAACCGGACTGCACGCCAACACACAAATCCCAAAGGTGTTAGGATTCAAGCGAATGGCCGATCTGGAAGGGAATAATTCCTGGTCTGAAGCTGCCCGCTTCTTCTGGGAAACAGTCGTTGCCCAACGCTCTGTGTGCATCGGTGGAAATAGCACAGGCGAGCACTTCAATCCCGTGAACGATTTCTCTAAAATGATAAAAAGCATCGAAGGCCCTGAAACCTGTAATACCTATAATATGCTCCGCCTCTCGAAGATGCTATACGAAACCTCAGCAGACAAGAGCTATATGGACTACTACGAGCGCGCCCTTTACAATCATATTCTCTCTACTCAGCATCCCGAGAAGCCGGGATTTGTGTATTTCACCCAAATGCGTCCGGGGCACTACCGGGTATATTCGCAGCCGCAGACCAGCTTCTGGTGTTGCGTAGGTTCCGGCTTGGAGAACCATGCCAAGTATGGCGAAATGATCTACGCTCACGCAGACAATCAGCTATACGTCAATCTATTCATCCCCTCCCGCCTCGACTGGCAAACCAAGGGTATAGAGATTGTCCAGGAAAACAACTTCCCCGATGAAGCCCAAACTAGCCTACGCATCAACCCTAAAAAGGCCACTACTTTTACCTTGAGCATCCGCCATCCGGAATGGGTGGCCAAAGGAACCTTGAAAATACGCCTTAACGGTAAAAAAATCTCCACACCGCAAGCGGAAAACGGCTACGTATCCATCCATCGTTCCTGGAAAAAAGGAGACATCGTACAAATTGAGATGCCGATGAAACTGTGCGTAGAGCAACTGCCGGATCACTCGAACTACTATTCCTTCTTCTATGGACCCATCGCCCTAGCGGCTAAGACAGGTACCGAAGACCTCAAAGGACTCTTTGCCGACGATAGCCGAGGCGGACATATCGCTCACGGAAGGCAAATACCCCTCAAAGACATGCCCATCATCGTAAGCGAGGCCGACAAACTAACATCCCTGCTTCAGCCCGTAGCAGGTAAGCCTCTTACTTTCAAACTGTATAGCCTCTACCCCGAAAGCTATAAAGATGGCCTGGAACTAATCCCCTTCTTCCGCCTGCACGAATCGCGCTACGTGATCTATTGGCCGCAAGCCACCCAGGAAAGCGTCCTGGCCTTGCAGAAAGAAATAGAGCAACAGGAAGAAGAACGCCTGAAACTGGAGAGCATCTCCGTGGACAAGGTGATATGCGGTGAGCAACAACCGGAATCTGACCACTTCGTGAAGTTCGAGCGCTCTACCACCGGCTTCATCGATGACATCCATTATCGCGAAGCCCGCAGCTGGTTCAGTTATCAACTCAAAAATAAAGGTAAGCCAGCCAGATATCTCTACATCGCTTATTTTGACAAAGATCGCTCCCGCGATTTTGACATCTATATCAACAATCAGAAGCTCACTTTCCTCAACCTATCAGGCCAGAAAGACGAAGAAATCCAATATCTGCAACTCCCCCTTTCTAAATCCCTGCAAGAAAAGGAGGATATTGAGGTGAAGTTTGAAGCCAAAGAAGGCTCGGCTACCGCCAAGGTGATAGAGGTTAGGCTGCTGTCGGGTACTCGTCTGTAGTTGCAGGCGTTTCGAAATATGTACTGAGAAGGTTCCCACTTTAGTGGGGACTCTCAAATCGAAACCGGGAAGCTCCCCTCTTTTTGCGGAAGCTTCCCGGTCTCATTTTAAAGCCTTCCGAAGACATTTTGAGAGTAAATACACATAAAGGGCGAATCCTTGCAACTGCGAAAAGAAAACATTTTTGTGGGAAGTTTTAGGATATTAAATATAAAATTGTATATTTGACACCAAATTTCGCTAACACCATGAGAAGACATCATTTATTGTGCGCTTTCGCAATCTCATTGATTGTATCAGCCTGCACTTCCGAGAAGAAAACAGTACAGCCTTTCGCCGCCGGCGAATTTAAGGAATGGGCCGCAACGCCTCCGATGGGATGGAATAGTTGGGATTGCTATGGTCCCACGGTCGAGGAACACGAAGTAAAGGCGAATGCCGATTACATGGCCGAAAAACTAAAGGCTCACGGCTGGGAATACATTGTAGTAGACATCCGCTGGTTCGTTGAAAATGATAAAGCCGGGGGCTACAATCAAACAGACCCTCGCTACGTACTGGACGAATACGGACGCTATCAACCGGCTGTCAATCGTTTTCCCTCTGCCAAGGACGGCAAAGGCTTTAAGGAACTAGCCGATTACGTACATTCCAAAGGTCTGAAGTTCGGTATCCACATCATGCGGGGTATCCCAAAAGAAGCTGTAGAAAAGAAATTATCCATTAAAGGAACAAGCGCAACAGCAGACCAGATCTACTCCACCGAATTACAGTGCGAATGGCTGCGCGACAACTATACCATCGTAGCCGGAAAACCCGGTGCACAAGAATACTACAACTCCATCTTCGATTTGTATGCCTCCTGGGGCGTAGACTTCGTAAAAATAGACGATATCACCCGCCCTTATCACAAAGCTGAGATCGAAATGGTACGCAAAGCTATCGACCAGTGCGGCAGGCCCATCGTTTTGAGTCTTTCGCCGGGTAAAACACCAGTGGCGGATGCCTCCCACGTTAAAGAACATGCCAATATGTGGCGGATGGTAGACGATGTGTGGGATTTGTGGCGCGACATTACCCACCTACTCGATGTAGCCCAAGACTGGTATCCACACATAGCTTCGGGAACCTGGCCGGATTGTGACATGATTCCGCTGGGTCGCATCTCCATCCGTGGCGAAAGAGGCGAGGATAGGATGACCCGTTTGACCAAAGAAGAGCAGTATTCTCTGATGACATTGTTCATGATATTCCGCTCGCCGCTGATGTTCGGAGGAGACCTCCCCAGCAACGACGACTTCACCCTTTCCCTGCTTACAAACAAAGAAGTACTGGAAATGCACCGCGAAGGAACCGACGTCCGTCAGGTATTCCAACAAGACAATAAAGTGGCCATCACCTCAAAGAACGGGAAAACAGGCGACATTTATCTGGCGCTATTCAACACCAGCGATACAGAAGAGCAGGAAATAGGACTCTTCCCCGAAGACCTGGAGTTACCCAATAAATCCTTCAGCGTAGTTGACTTGTGGGACGAGGAAGCGCAAGCAGTACAGGTATTCAACATGCCGTTTGCTGCAACCTTAAGACCACATGAATCAGCCTTGCTGAAAATAACCCGAATACAAGACTAATATTAACCACTATAAATTAGATTTATGAGAGCATTCTTTTTAAGTTTACTGGCAGTTATCACTCTGCCCGTTTTCGCACAACAAGTGTCGAACATCCGTGTGTACCCTGATCAAGGGAAGCAAAAGATTAACAAACACATCTACGGACAATTTGCCGAGCATCTCGGAACCTGTATCTACGGAGGACTGTGGGTAGGAACAAACTCCGATATTCCCAACACCCAGGGATACCGTACAGACGTTCTGGAAGCCTTGAAAAAACTACAAATCCCCAATCTGCGCTGGCCTGGAGGCTGTTTTGCCGACGAATACCACTGGATGGACGGCATTGGCCCGTATGCAAACCGTCCCAAAATGGTGAACAACAACTGGGGAGGAACGATTGAAGACAACAGCTTCGGAACACATGAGTTCCTGAATTTATGCGAATTACTGAACTGCGAACCATACGTCAGTGCAAATGTGGGAAGCGGCAGCGTTGAAGAAATGGCCAAGTGGGTAGAGTATGTCAATTCCGATGGCGACAGCCCAATGGCTCGCCTGCGCAGACAGAATGGCCGCGACAAAGCCTGGAAGGTAAAATTCTGGGGGGTTGGTAACGAGAGTTGGGGATGTGGCGGAAGTATGCGCCCTGAGTACTATTCAGACCTGTACCGTCGTTATGCCACTTATTGCCGCACATTTGACAACAACCGACTCTTCAAAATTGCCAGCGGTGCCAGCGACTATGATTACAACTGGACCGAAGTTTTGATGAAGAACATCGGAAGACAAATGGATGGAATTTCGCTGCATTACTATACCGTAAGCGGCTGGGATGGCAGCAAAGGTTCAGCGACCGACTTCAATAAGGAAGACTACTACTGGACTATGGGAAAATGTCTTGAAATAGAGAATGTGATCAAAAAACACATCGAAATCATGGATAAATATGACCCAAAGAAGCAAGTCGCCCTGATGCTTGACGAGTGGGGTACTTGGTGGGACGAAGAACCGGGAACGACTCGTGGACACCTGTTTCAGCAAAACACCCTGCGTGATGCCTTCGTTGCAGCTTTGTCTCTGAACCTTTTTCACAAATACTCAGAGCGTCTGCAAATGGCCAACATTGCTCAGCTGGCAAATGTGTTGCAATCTATGATCCTGACCAAAGGTAATCAAATGGTTCTGACTCCTACTTACCACATTTTCGAGATGTTCAATGTGCATCAGGACGCCACCTTCCTGCCGATGGACCTTATGTGTGAAAAAGTAAACGTGCGCGACAATCGCCAGGTGCCAATGCTAAGCGCCTCAGCTTCTCGCAACGATAAGGGAGTGATCCACATCACACTGGCCAACGTAGATGCCGACAAGAACAATCAGGTAACAATAGACCTTGACAATACGAACCTGAAAAGTGTAAACGGACGTATCCTGACCGCCTCATCCATCAACGACCATAATACCTTTGAAAATCCCAACAAAGTAAAGCCGGCGACCTTCAACGGAGCAAAACTTGAAAAAGGCAAGCTCAGCGTGAACATGCCCGCTAAATCAATCGTTGTACTGGAGTTGAAATAAGAGAGTAAAACATATTACTTTTCTTCCAAAAATAAGAATCGGCGATTGCCGGTTCTTATTTTTTTTAATATGTTTGTATTGCTATAGCCCTTTAAACATTAAGGAGCATTTAACTGTTTAGAAACAAGCAAATAAAGAACCAATAATTAGTTGTCATATGAAATTAGAAGGAAGAAGAGAAAGTTCAAATGTAGACGACCGCCGTGGGAAGGGCGGCAAAAAAGCGTCTTTGGGTATTGGCGGAACGATAATAGTCGGTTTAATTATCTGGTTTATGGGAGGTAATCCGCTAACCTTCCTCACCGAGCAGGCGGTTGGCAGCTTCTCGTCGACCTCCAATTATACCCCGACAGCCGAAGAGGAAGCGCTGGCGAGCTTCTCCAAGAAAATCCTGGCCGGCACTGAAGACGTGTGGACCGAAATCTTCCGTCAGAACGGATGGGGAGAATATCAGAAGCCCCGGATGGTGCTCTTCTCAGGAGCTGTGCAGTCCGGCTGCGGAAGTGCCTCTTCTTCTACAGGCCCGTTTTATTGCTCAGCCGATCAAACGGTGTATATAGACTTGTCTTTCTTCAAGCAAATGGAGTCTCAGCTGGACGCCGGAGGTGACTTCGCCTACGCATACGTCATCGCCCACGAGGTAGGCCATCATGTGCAATACCTGCTCGGCACCCTCAACGAGGTTCACCGCAGGCAACAAGGGCTGAGCAAAAAAGAAAGTAACCAGATGGAAGTACGTCTGGAACTTCAGGCCGACTTTTATGCCGGAATATGGGCTTATCACGACAATAAGAACTTCAATTCCATAGAGGACGGAGACATCGACGAGGGCCTGAATGCCGCCTCGCAGATTGGCGACGACCGCCTGCAAATGAAGTCACAGGGATATGTCGTTCCCGATGCCTTTAACCACGGCACCTCTGCTCAGCGCTCACGCTGGCTGAAGAAAGGGCTTTCAACTGGAAATGTGGCGAATGGCGATACTTTTTCCGCAGCATATTCACAGTTGTGAGCAGATTTCTGCTACCTTTGCGGCTTAGTATAACACAAAAAAGATAGTATGAAACCAACTTTATTTGTATTAGCTGCCGGAATGGGTAGTCGCTACGGAGGTCTGAAACAATTAGACGGCCTGGGACCCAATGGAGAAACAATCATGGACTATTCTATTTTTGATGCCATCCGTGGCGGGTTCGGAAAACTGGTATTTGTAATCCGCAAATCATTTGAAGAAGATTTCCGCAGCAAAATTATTTCTAAATACGAAAACCATATACCTGTAGAGGTAGTATTCCAGGAGCTGGATAACCTGCCAGCTGGCTTCTCAGTTCCGGAAGGACGCGAGAAGCCTTGGGGAACCAACCACGCCGTACTGATGGGAAAAGACGTGATTCATGAGCCCTTCGCTGTAATCAATGCCGACGACTTCTACGGACGCGACAGCTTCGCCGTCTTAGGAAAACAACTCACAGAGATGGCCGGCAAACAGAACGACTACTGCATGATCGGCTACCGCGTAGGCAACACATTAAGCGAAAGCGGTTCTGTAGCGCGTGGCGTATGTGAAACAAATGCCGAAGGGTACCTGACAGGCGTTGTAGAACGTACAGCTATTGAGCGCATCAATGGCGAAATTCAGTTTGCTGACGAGCATGGCAAGACCATCGTATTAGACGAAAACACCCCTGTTTCAATGAATATGTGGGGATTTACTCCTGACTACTTCCAATACTCCGAAGACTATTTCGTAGATTTCCTAAACAAGAACATGGGCAATCTGAAAAGCGAATACTTCATTCCTCTAATGGTAAATGAACTGATCACTAAAAACATCGCCAAGGTAAAAGTACTCGACACCACCTCAAAGTGGTTCGGCGTAACCTATGCCGATGACCGCCAAGGCGTTGTAGATAAAATAAAAGCATTAGTCGCCTCCGGCGAATACCCAGCCAAACTCTTTTAAGAGTTTGGCTATCACCAATTATTTTTATCTTTGCTTCTTTAAAAACAAACTGTTTATGGAGATGAAAACTATTAACTTTTGGACGTTGATTACGCTGTTTGTCCTCTCTGCCTTTACTCTACAGGCACAAGAAGCAGAGAAGTTTGCAACAATTGATACGGATATGGGGAAGATAAAAGTGAAGCTTTTTAATGACACCCCTCTGCACCGTGACAATTTTCTCAAAAATGTAGATGGCAAAATCTACGATGGCCTTTTATTCCACCGGGTAATCAAACAGTTCATGATACAGGCAGGAGATGTAACCTCTAAAGATGCTCCCCTGGATAAACAACTGGGTAGCGGCGACCTGAGTTACACCATCCCGGCAGAGATCATTTACCCCAAGTACTTCCACAAAAGAGGGATGCTTTGTGCGGCCCGTACTTCCGATGAAAACAATCCCGAGCGAGCTTCTTCCGCCACTCAGTTCTACATCGTAACAGGTAAACACTATACGGAAATGGAACTTGATAAAATGAGCAGCACGCAGAATATAGAGTTTAGTCCCGAACAAAAAGAGGCTTATATGATGCAAGGAGGTGCTCCCAGTCTGGATAATAAATACACAATATTCGGTGAAGTAGTTAGCGGTATGAAGGTAGTAGACAAAATTCAGTTTACACTCACAAACGAATTTGACCGCCCCCTGAAAAATATCAAGATTAAATCCATGACAGTTTCAAACAAGTAGAGACAAGGCATTACCTTGTCCCTACTTGCTAAAAGCTTTCCACAAATTGTCTTTCGGAACCGGAGCTATAATTTCTATTTCTTCTTTGGAAACGGGATGGATAAACCCGGCACTGCGGGCATGCAAACTGATACTTCCGTCGGGATTGGAACGATCTGCACCATATTTTAAATCGCCCTTGATAGGACATCCGATCTTTGCCAACTGACAACGGATCTGATGATGGCGCCCCGTTTTTAAGTCAACTTCCAATAAGTAATAATGATCCGAGCTTGCTATTAACTTATAATGCAGGACAGCCTGTTTCGTATTCGGGCGTTCCTGATCATAAGCATAGCTTTTGTTCTGTTTCTCATTACGCTCCAGCCAATGAGTCAGATCGTCTTCATCCCTAGGAGGTTGATTCTTTACAATAGCCCAATATGTCTTTTTCACCTTACCCAGTCTAAACATCTCATTTAAACGCGATAAGGCCTTGCTTGTCTTTGCAAAAACAACCACACCACTTACAGGGCGATCCAACCGGTGCGTTACGCCAACAAACACATTGCCGGGCTTCTGATATTTCGCCTTTAGCCACTCTTTCAGTATGTCGGAAAGAGGCTTATCACCGGTTTTATCCCCCTGTACAATCTCGCCACTACATTTATTAATGACGATAATATGATTATCTTCGTAAAGAACGTCCATTAAGTGTTCATTCCGCCATCACAGTGGATGGTTTGTCCGCTTACATAAGAAGACAGGTCGGAAGCTAGGAATGTTGCTACGTTAGCCACATCTTCCGGCGTACCTCCACGGCGTAAAGGAATTTGCTTTGCCCATTCGGCTCTCACTTCATCAGACAAGGCTCCTGTCATATCTGTAATAATGAAGCCCGGAGCAATAGCGTTGGCACGAATACCACGTGAGCCCAACTCTTTTGCAATACTCTTGGCCAAACCGATCATCCCAGCTTTTGACGCTGAATAGTTGGCTTGTCCGGCATTCCCTGAAACGCCTACTACAGAAGCCATATTGATGATGCTTCCGCTTTTTTGTTTCATCATAACAGGAGTAATGGCATGAACAAAGTTAAAAGCAGACTTCAGGTTTACGTTAATCACCATATCCCACTGTTGTTCAGTCATGCGCATCATCAATCCGTCACGCGTAATACCGGCATTATTTACCAGGATGTCGATGCGTCCGAACTCTTTTACAATCTCATCTACAACCTGATGTGCATCTTCAAAACTTGCAGCATTAGAGGCATAACCTTTACCTTTTACTCCCAGAGCTTCAATCTCTTTTTGAGTAGCCAACCCATTTTCGTCAATAGCCAAATCAGTAAACGCTACATTTGCGCCTTCAGCAGCAAACTTAAGGGCAATAGCCTTGCCAATTCCACGTGCAGCTCCTGTAACCAAAGCCACCCTACCTTCTAATAACTTCATATCAATTAAATTTACCCCCCTACCCCCTAAAGGGGGGGATAAGACATTAAATAATATATAAATCCCCCCCCTTTAGGGGGCGGGGGGTCTTAACACTTTATCAAACATGCTCCGGCAGAATAACCTCCACCAAAGACTGTTATAGCTACCAAATCATCCTTTTTAAACATATGTTCGTTCTGCGCATATACCAAAGCTGAGCTTACAGAGCCTGTATTACCCAGTTCTTCAATGTTATGAAGAAATTTTTCTTCTGGCAAATCCAGTTGTTTGGCAATGTTAGACATAATACGCATATTAGCTTGATGGCCGATGAAATAAGATAAATCATCGAATGTGTAACCATTCTTTTCCAGCAGATACAATACATTTTTAGGCATATAAGTACACGCTTGTATAAATACGTCGCGACCTTCCGGCATCATAATACCGCCATCACGCGGACGAAGCTGTACTGCATCCGGTCCCTTGCTGATATGGCCCAGACCTTCCGTAAAGATGTCTAACACCATCTGATCCTTCTCTGTTACACGCTCCTTAGAGATAAAAAACGCTGCTGCTGCATCTCCCCATAAATGACCGGATTTGGGATCATCTTCATTCGAGTAGGCCGAGTTTTTATCAGCCGATAAGATCAAAGCCTTCGAGGCCTTGTTCATCGCAAAATACCCCTCTACTATTTCCAGTGCATTTAAAAAAGAAGAGCAGGCCGAAGAAATAGAAAAAGTTTTCGCCTTTTCTATTTTATGTTCACGCTGAGCCACATGAGCAGCTGTAGCTACCGTATCATAAGGAGAATAAGAAGCTGAGATTATCAAATCTACTTCTTTAATATCATAAGATAATTTATGAAGCGCATTCTGTACAGAAAGAAGCCCCATTGTCGTAATATTTTCTTCCGGCTTTGCTTTTGATCGTGTTATAATACCAGTACGTTGTTCTATCCACTCACTTGTCAACCCATTCACTTCTAAAAAGTGATCGTTATGTACACGCTCTTGGGGCACATAAACACCTGTCGCATTAATAAACATCCCTGTTTTTTTACTTAATCTTTATTCCGTTGAGTATTAAATTCATTATATTCTCTCTATGCCTTATTTTTTCTGAAACCGAAGCGCCCATCTGTCCTCTGATGTAAGGAACTTCAAGACCCTTCAGCGCATGATGTAGTATTTTAGCTGTTATATCAATATCCGGCATTTGAAAGATACCTGTTTCCACTCCCGAGTTCAATATACCTTTAATAATCTCCATTTCCCGCAAATCGAACTCTTTACGTACCTTCTCCACACGCCATATATCACGAAAGAAGTTAGCACGCAACGTTCCATTGCGAAATACAATCGATTTTACAGCACTTAGCCTCGTATACAAAAAGGTCATCAGTTTTTCATCCGCCGGCAGGTCTTTCTCGGCAACTTCAAGCAGCATTTCATACAGCTTATTGAGTTCACTTTCCACCACCGCCTGGTAGATATCTTTCTTACTTTTAAAGTAAGTATATAATGTACGACGTCCTTTCTGGGAGGCTTGGGCAATGTCATTCATGGTCGTATTATCTACGCCCATACGAGCAAATAGTTGCCTGGCTACATCCACCAACATATCGCGCGTTTTTGAAACAGTCATTGCCATCTAATTGCACACTTTAATTAAATCTGTGCGCAAAGTACCTAAAAAAGATTGTATTTAGCAAGGATATTAAGTAAAAAAATGTCTATTCTCTCCAATTATTGCCGTCCTATTGCACGAATTACTTTTTCACTGGCACGATCTAATATAGACCGGTCGAAAGAGGCTAGATAAATTCGGGTCGTATCTTCGGAAGTATGTCCAAGTCCCTCACTGATAACTGCCAAAGGTAGATTTTCATTCTTAGCGATAGAGGCCCAGCTATGCCTGGCCACGTGTGTAGAGAGCTTGCTTTTCAAACCCAACATACGGGCTAAGTCGCCAAGACGCTTATTTTGTAAGCGCAATCCACTCTCATACTGCTGTCGCAAAGGAGCATTCAGATTCGTAATAATCGGAAAGACATAGGGTAATTTACCTACCTGCGCCGAGAAGGCGTTAATAATCTTTCGCATAGGAGCTGTCACCCTCACTTCTATCATTTGTCCGGTCTTCTTACGCTTGTAAGTGATTGTTCCGTTACGTATATCATCTTTTCGCAAGTAGGCCATATCCACAAAGGACATTCCACGAGCATGAAAACTAAACAGGAACAACAACAAAGCCTGACGGAGAGGCACATATTTGATCGCTGAAATAGTACGATCGGCATCCGAAAACTCCAGGTCATTCAACAAAGCCATCTCCTCACGGCTCAGGGCCCTCTTTTTGGTTGTATCCAATCCGGTATAAACCGTTCGGAACGGATGTAACGGACGAGGCTCAAATATCCCTTCGTAAGAGGCTTTATTATAAATAGCCCGTAGGTTACGCATATAAAAGGATATTGTATTTAATGTACGCCCGTCATCACGCAACTGTGATTCAAACTCCTTCAAGAGGCGAGGAGTCATTTCTTCAAATTTCAGCGTCGGTTTATGAGTAAAGCCCAGCAATCGCGTATAAGCTGTACGATACGCCCGCGCAGTACGTTCCTGCCCACCATGATAAAGCGCCTTTGACAGTTTTTCTACATATCTGCCTACCACACTACCTTCTTTATATCTGCGATATGCCTCCGCTAGCTCTACCGCACTTAGTACACCTTCATCGTATTGCTTGTTGATCGATGAAAGAAAAAAGCGACGATCGGCAGCCAACTCTTCGCGAGCCCACTCCAGATATCCCGAACGTTGCGGATTTTCCCCTTTTCCTATGATTTCTTCTTTTTTTGCATCCCACTCGTGTGGAAAAAGCAGGATGGGAGTTGACACACTACGAACCACCCGCCGGTGTATCACTCGAGCTATTAAACGAGATGCCTTTTCCTCTAATGAGGAAGTTGGCCTTAAAAGAAATTTTACTGATGTCATTTTTCACTCCTTATTAAATTTAAAAACTATACACAGAATCATCATTAAAAAATAAATTCATTCATCGTTTTCACATAAAACACCAAGACCTTATAAATTGTCCCCAATATCGACACATAAAGGCTAAATAAACCACAAAACGAATGTAATTTATAAAGATAATCAATAATTATCAATTATTCACTATTTATCTTTCAATAATAATGTACGATCGCGACACATTTTACTTAAAAACCGTCTTTTCTTTACACAAACAGCAAGACTACAAATAATTTAGACGTACCTCTAAATCGATTTAGAGGTACGTCTAAATTGTTTTTAAGGTACCTCAAACCCGAAATAGCTCTTCGTTTCCTTGCTTAATTATTATAATGATTCAGTATTTTTGTTTTACTTTGCAGAAAATAGCTAACAAGTGAATCTCATTATAGAACAGGGTAACACCCAAACAAAAATTGCTATATTTGATAACAACCGTTTGAAAATATCCTTTACGCATGATGATCTTAATGTATCAGTCGTCGCATCATTATTTCAAACATACAATCTCACCCGGGGCATCATATCTACTGTTACAGAAACGGAGCAGGAAGTACTATCCTTTCTGGAAAGCCACCTGAAACACTTTGTATTCCTGAACGAGAAAACCCCTGTGCCTATTCGCGTACAATACGAAACACCGGAAACCTTGGGAAAAGACCGCCTGGCAGCAGCAGTAGGCGCTACTTTTCTGAAGCCCCGGCAAGATATATTGGTAATAGATGCCGGAACGGCTGTTACCTATGAACTAATAGAAGCCTCCGGCACATACTTGGGAGGGAATATTTCGCCCGGTATGACTACAAGGTTCAAGGCCTTGAACTATTACACAAAGAAACTTCCGTTAGTGAAAGAAACCGATGATGTTCCCTCCATCGGGAATAGTACAATAACAGCCATACAAGCAGGCGTAATCAATGGGTTGTGCTACGAAATGGATGGCTATATAGATGAATTACGCCTAAAATATCCGAACCTTTTGGTTTTTTTAACAGGTGGTCATACGAATTATTTTGCCAAACGGCTAAAAAACATCATCTTTGCAGACATCAATTTAGTGTTGGTAGGATTAAATATAATCTTAGAGTATAATGTTGAAAATTAAGAGAGTAGTAGCAGCCTGCATACTTTTAGCCACTTCGTTGGCTATGTGGGCACAAAACAACACTAACTCGCCTTATACGAGATATGGTTATGGTGAATTAGCCGATCGCTCTTTTGGAGCCGGTCGGGCAATGGGAGGTGTAGGCTATGGCTTACGCTCCAACAAACAGATAAATCCGATGAACCCTGCCTCTTATACGGCAGTGGATTCACTTACGTTTATCTTCGATTTCGGAATAGCCGGACAGTTGTCCTGGTTTGACGATGGTATAAACAAAGAGCATAAAATGAATGGAAACATTGAATATATTGCTTTGTTATTTCCAGTACATCGTCGAATAGCTATAAGCGCAGGGCTATTGCCCTATTCACATGTAGGTTACGACTATGGAGCCATCAAAGATTCCGAGGGTGTACCTTACGTTGAACGATTTACCGGCAAGGGCGGATTAAACGAATTGTACGGAGGATTGTCTATAGATATATGGAAGAAGCGTCTTTCTGTCGGAGCCAATGCCAGTTATCTTTTTGGAAGCATAAACCACAATCAGACGTTGGGTATATCATCTTCCGGTTCAAGCACTTCATATCGCATGAAGGAATTGGAGGTAAGAGATTACAAACTGGATTTTGGAGTGCAATACACACATCCGCTCAGCGCAAAGGAAAGTGTTACCTTAGGGATTACCTATTCTCCGAAAAAGAAGTTAAATACTACATCGTATGATATCCTCGGCACGAGCAACAGCAATGTTGTTACAGGCGATACAACAACGAATCATGCGTTTGAAATACCCCACTCTATAGGAAGTGGTATTTCCTATGTAAAACAAAATAAACTAACTTTGGCAGCCGACTTTTTGTATGAAAACTGGGGAGATGCCCGTTTCTTTAACCAGGCAAATGAATTTAAAAACCGGATACGCGTTGCCGGTGGTGGCGAATTCATCCCGGGTTATATGAACAGGGCTTACTTTAGCAGGGTAAGATACCGTGCCGGCCTTCATTATAGCAATTCATATCTTCGGATAAACAACTCAAGCTACAATGAATATGGCGCCAGTATCGGTTTAGGATTACCGCTGATTGACAATCGTTCGTATGTAAATTTATCATTCGAATACGTAAAGATCAAGCCGGAGACCAGGTCTCTCATCGATCAGCAACATTTCCGTTTTACAGTGAATTTTACATTTAACGAACGGTGGTTCTACAAGTTTAAAGTCGATTAAACTAAATTGTAAACTTAATAATTAAACAAATATGAAACTAAAAGTATTTCTTCTTGCCATCGGATGTCTGATAGGAACTTCCGGTGTTTATGCACAAAAAGGAGTTGATAATGGAACCCCTTTCGGATCAGGTGAAGACAGTGTTCGTTGCATCACCAATATTAGTTTATTTACCCCTTATGCTAAAGCCGCCAATTACAAAGATGCATACGAATTCTGGAAAATAGCGTATGAGGAATGTCCTGCTGCTACAAAAGACATTTACTTATATGGCGTTCGTATCGTTGGTTGGGAAATTGCCAATGAAAAAGACCCGGCTAAAAGAGATGCTCTGATAGACAAACTAATGGGTGTTTACGACCAACGTGTTAAGTATTTTGGAAATGATGCCAGATATGGTAAAGACTGGATTGTTTCACGTAAGGTACAAGACTACTTCCAGCTTAAAGGTGAAAATGCTGATGCTAAAACCATGTATAACTGGACAAAAGAAGTAGTTAACGAATTTGGTGAAAGAACAGAAGCGCTGGCTGTTTCATATTACATGCTTGCTTCAAACCTGTTGCTGTCTTCGGATGAGAACCATAAAAATGATTACATTCAAGATTACCTGAAAGCATCAGCGATCCTGGATGCTCAACTGAAAGCGGCCAAAGAAGCCAATAATGAAAAAGACATAGAAACACTTCAGGGACTGAAATCAGGTTTGGATAATGGTTTTGCCAATAGTGGCGCTGCCGACTGCGAAACCTTGCAGAACCTGTATGCTGATAAAATAGAAGTAAACAAAGAAAATCTTCCATTCCTGAAAGAAACAATCACTTTGTTCAGAAGAATGCGTTGCAACGAAATCGAAGCTTATTTTGCTGCTTCCGGATATGCACATGCATTGGAACCAACGTCTGAATCAGCCAGAGGTCTTGCCCGTCAAGCTCTTAAGAAAAAAGACTACAATACAGCTATGACATTCTTTGAAGAAGCTGCCAATATGGAAACTGAAAGCGACGTAAAAGCTGACGACTACTACATGATGGCCCTGCTCTCATTTGAACAGAACAGCTATTCAAGATCCAGACAATACTGCATGAAGTCGCTGGAGTTTACACCTAATAATGGTTCTCCTTACATTCTGATTGGTAGAATGTATGCTGCTACAGCCAATACAATATACGATGATCCCGTACTGAGAAAAACGGTTTATTTTGCGGCTGTAGACAAATTTGAGAAAGCCAGACAGGTTGACCCAAGCGTAGCTGAAGAAGCCGGCAAACTGATTAATACATATCGTGCCCACTTCCCTTCAACAGAAGATGTATTTATGCATCCCGACTTGGAAAAAGGAAAATCAATCACCATTGGTGGCTGGATTGGTGAGCGTACTATAGTAAGATAAAAAACTATGTGTAAGGAACGTATTCCTTATAATATGAAAAATAATAACATAACAACTATCCCTCTGATAGTTGTTATGTTTCTTTTATTATCGGCCTCTTGTTCTAAAGAGAAACAGGAAACCGTAGAGGTTGTTTTTGACCCGGAAAACACCTACACGATGCGAACACTCGACGTATCTACACTTGTATCCGACTCTGGAATGACCCGTTACAGGGCAACAGCAAAAGAATGGTTGATGTTTTCAAAAGCCGCAGAACCTTATTGGTACTTTCCCGAAGGTCTTTACCTGGAAAGATTCGATTCACTTTTTAATGCCGAAGCAACCGTAAAAGCCGACACAGCTTACTATTATCAAAAAAAGGAATTGTGGAAATTGATCAACAATGTAGAAATACAAAATATGAAAGGAGAATTCTTTGAAACATCCCTACTCTACTGGGATGGCAAAGAAGACAAAATCTACTCTGATAAATTCATACGCATTGTACAGAAAGACCAGGTATTAACTGGTATTGGTTTTGAGTCTAATCAGAACATGACAAAATACATCGTATATGAGTCTACCGGAGTCTTTCCGATCAACGAAACACCCAAAGACAGCATCCCACCCGAAGAATGAATATCATAATTTACATAGTGATATCGTTAGTTTTTTCCGCTTTTTTTTCCGGGATGGAAATCGCGTTTATCTCCTCAAATAAATTGCGCCATGAACTAGAGAAAAAAAACAAAAGCTTCTCAAGTAAAATACTGGATATTTTTTATCGCAACCCCAACCAGTTTATCTCTACCATGCTGGTAGGGAACAACATAGCCTTGGTAGTATATGGGCTTCAAATGGCTATATTACTAGAACCTTATATTGCTCATTTTATAAACAATGAAGCTGTAATTGTATTAATACAATCAATTATATCTACTATTCTTATTCTTTTTGCCGGAGAATTTATTCCTAAAACCATCTTTAAACTAAATCCGAATTTTTCATTAAACATATTCGCCATACCTCTAGGTTTTTTCTATATATTATTATATCCTATCTCCAGGTTTACATCCCTCCTCTCCTATGGGATATTAAGGATGACAGGAGTAAAGAATATACGCCCTTCCGAAAGAACGTTGGGCAAAGTAGACCTTGATTTTTTCTTGCAGCAAAGCTTGGAAGACGGGCAAGACAAGTCAGACATGGAAATGGAAGTAAAAATGTTCCAGAATGCCATGGATTTTTCAACGATCCGTTTGCGCGACTGTATTGTTCCCCGCACAGAGATTGTAGCCTGCGACACAAAAGCCAGCATAGAAGAGCTTAAGTCAAAATTCATTGAAACAGGCCTATCCAAAATCGTTGTTTACAATGAAAACATAGACAACATTACCGGCTATATACACTCCTCGGAGTTATTCAAGAACCCAGAGGACTGGACACAATATATACAGGCTGTTTCTATCGTTCCGGAAACCATGACAGCCAATAAGCTGATGAAAATGCTGATGCAGGACAAGAAAAGCCTGGCAGTAGTAGTAGATGAATTTGGAGGAACGGCAGGTATCGTAACCCTTGAAGACCTGGTAGAAGAAATTTTCGGCGAGATAGAAGACGAGCACGACACAAAATCACACGTTGCAAGAAAGGTAGCAGACAATGAATACCTGCTTTCGGGACGTATCGAAATAGACACCCTGAACGAGATGTTTGAGCTTGACTTACCCGAATCAGACGACTATGTAACCGTTGCCGGTTTTATTCTGCACTTTCACCAGAAATTCCCTAAAGTAAACGAAACAGTTAGTATCCACAAATATGAATTTAAA
Source organism: Parabacteroides sp. PH5-46 (assembly GCF_029892785.1). Lineage (GTDB taxonomy): Bacteria > Bacteroidota > Bacteroidia > Bacteroidales > Tannerellaceae > DFXE01. Next base: position 95,306 of record NZ_JARXXA010000008.1, on the reverse strand, counting down.
ATAATAAAAATGACATCCACTAAAATAGAGTTGGTGCGCATGAAAGTAGCAGATAAATAAAAAAAACAAGAGAAAAGATGTGGCTAATCCATTTTTTCGTATCTTCGTGCCCTTAAAACGTAATATTAAACTTAAAAACATATAAAGATAAATGGCTACGCTTGAAAAGATCAGGAACAGAGCAGGATTATTAGTAATCGTGGTAGGTGTTGCTTTGTTCGCATTTATTATTGGTGACTTTTTGAACTCTGGTTCTACTTTTTTAAGACAAAATCAAGAGAAAATAGCTGACATTAACGGCGAAACGATCAGCATCCAGGAGTATCAGGAGCGTATCGATGAAATGACAGAGATATACAAAATGCAATCCGGCACCAATAACCTCCCGGAAGAATATGTTACTCAAATACGTCAATCGGTTTTTGATGGTATGGTACAAGAAATTGTATTGAATGAAGCCATGGATAAACTGGGAATGACCGTAAGCCCGGAAGAATTGTTCGACATGGTGCAAGGCGAAAATGTATCTCCTATTCTGCAACAAAACCAGATGTTCCACAATCCGGAGACAGGCATGTTCGATAAAACAGCCCTTCTGAATCTTTTAAAAACCATTGATGACGACAATATTGCGTCTTACCCTGCAGACCAACAAGCCCAGTTGCTACAACTGAGAAGTTTTTGGTTATTCATGGAAAAGAACATCAAACTCCAACGCATGGAGCAAAAGTATACGACATTACTGACTAAAGCCATTTCGCCGAATGTGCTTGACGCAAAAAATGCCTTTAATGAAAAAGCTGTAAGTGCAGATATTATGTATGCAATGCAGTCGTATGCCAGCGTTACTGATACTACAATCAGCGCAAGCAAAAGCGAGATAGAAAAATTATACAACCAACGAAAAGAATCATTCAAACAGGCAGAAAGCAAAGTTATCAAATACATCGCTGTTGATATCGTGCCGAGCCAGGATGACTACTCTAAGGCAAGTGCTGATATCGAAAGTTTGAAAGAAGAATTCACTCATTCGAATCATATCGCCGAGTTGGTAAATGAAAATTCGGAAGTACCTTTCATTGACGCATACTTCAGCGAAAATGCCCTGGATCCGGAAATGAAACAATTTGTAACAAGTGCCGAAATAGGTGACGTTTACGGACCGGCATTTGAGAACAACAAATACAGAATGTTCAGACTGATGGACAAAACAGTTGCTCCCGACTCAGTAAAAGTAAGTCACATGCTGATTGCTAATACAGGAAGAGATGCAGCAATTGCCGACAGTTTGCTGAGCGTATTGAAAGCGAATGGTGATTTTGCAGCCATTGCTCGCGAATACTCTGCAGACCAGGTAGCTCAAAACGGTGGCGAAGTAGGTTGGCTTACAGAAGTAGGCGCTATGAGATTTGTAAACGATGAATTCAAATCGTTAGTATTCTCTGCTCCGCTAAACGAACTAAAAAAGATCACTTCTTTATACGGAATCCACCTGTTCAAGGTAACGGAAAAGACTGCTAATATCGCAAAATATAAAGTTGCCGACATTGAAACAACCGTATCTCCAAGCTCAAAAACATATAGCAACATCTATAATGAGCTAAACCAGTTCATTTCCAAGAATCAAAACATGGACAAAATGGATGATGCTGCCAAAGAAGCCGGATACAACCTGTTGTCAAACGTAACGGTTACAGCTAACGACCAAATGATTGGTAGCGTAGCTCAATCACGTCCGGTAATCCGTTGGGCATTCCAGAATAAAAAAGGTAGCATTTCTGAAATATTTGAATGCGACAATAAATTTGTTGTAGCAGCTGTTCAGGGAACTATTCCGGAAGGATACCGTTCTCTAAACTCTGTAGAGTCTGCTCTTAAATCGGAAATCATAGCTCAGAAGAAAGGAGAAAAGATTGTAAATGATCTGAAAGCTAAAAATCTGAATTCTTTACATGCGTATGCAGAAGCAATGGGTTCTTCTGTTGATTCTGTTAAGTTTATCACTTTTAGTACTCCACGTATTTCCAGCATTGGTGTTGAACCTAAGTTAAATGCGCAGGTTACCTTATCGGAAGTAGGCCAATTAAGCAAACCGCTTGCAGGTAATAACGGAGTCTATGTATTCCAGGTATTCGAAAAGAACCAGGAAGAAGCAGAATACAAAGAAAAAGAAGAGATCGACCGCTTAAATGCAAACAATGCATATCGCTACGGATACCAGGCTATTCAAGCCTTAATAAACGATGCGAAAGTAGTTGATAATCGTATCCGCTTCTATTAAGAAAGAATACCAAACTTATTAATATTAAAGCTATCGTACGCAATAAAAGTACGATAGCTTTTTTTATCTTTGTACTATAAATTAAAATAATTCCGGCTATATATGAGTGAGAAGAAACGTTTGTTGGGGATGACATTGAATGAGTTAAAGAAAGTTGCTGCCGAAGCCGGGCTTCCGTCATATGCTGCGAAACAACTGTCTGATTGGCTCTACAAAAAGAAAGCCCTGTCAATCGACGAGATGAGCAATATAGCCGCAGCCAAGCGAGCCTATCTGGAAGAGCACTACGAGGTCGGAGCTATCCCTCCTTCGGAAAAGGTGACGTCTACCGACGGTACCATCAAATATCTGTATCCTGTGGGCAAGGGTTCCTTTGTGGAGTCTGTATATATCCCTACGGAAGAACATGCGACCTTGTGTGTTTCCTCACAAGTGGGTTGTAAAATGAGTTGCATTTTCTGTATGACCGGAAGACAAGGCTTTACAGCGAACCTCACAGCCAACGAGATTCTGAACCAGATACAATCGCTCCCCGAAGCAGAAACGCTGACAAACATCGTATTCATGGGAATGGGTGAGCCTTTAGACAATACGGACGAAGTATTGAAGGTGTTAGAGATACTTACCTCATCATACGGATACGCCTGGAGTCCGAAACGGATCACCGTTTCCACGATTGGAGCGAAAGGGCTTAAACGGTTCCTGGAAGGAAGCAGCTGTCATCTGGCAGTCAGCCTACATTCTCCTTACCCCAAAGAGCGTTTTTCTATCTTGCCCGCTGAAAAGGCATTCCCTATGTACGATATCCTTTCGTTAATCAAAGAATATGACTTTACTCACCAACGAAGGGTTTCCTTTGAGTATATTGTTTTTAAAGACTTCAACGACAGTTTGCAACACGCGATAACTCTGGCTGGCTTATTAAAGGATATTCCTTGCCGGGTAAACCTGATCCGTTTTCATGCCATTCCGGATACCCCCTTAGAAGGCGCCGATCTCCGGAAAATGGAAAAATTTCGCGACATTCTGAACGACAGAGGCATAATATGCACGATCCGGGCTTCGCGAGGTGAAGATATTTTAGCCGCTTGCGGCATGTTGTCTACAAGTAAAAAGTCGCAAGGAAAGTGAAAGCCGGAATGATTCAAAAAAAACAGGCTATTTTTTCGCATGCATTATGGAATTTTGAATGTTTTTGCATCCTTTATAAACAAACAGTATATTTGTGCAACTTAAATAGGACAAAAATGAAACTATACGCTTTACTTATCAGTTCGTTCATACTATTATTGACCTTGGGTGGATGTAATTCCAGCCCCGTTACAGCCCGGGCTACCGGTTTTGCTTACGAAATTGTAGTAACCATGGACAGAACTGTCTGGGATGCAGAAGCCGGAAGAAGTGTTAAGGATGATCTGGAATCTGCCATACCTGGTTTACCTCAACCGGAGGCGGCATTCAAAATTACATACGTAACACCTGCCGATTTCAATGGCCTCCTTACGTATGTGAGAAACATCCTGATCCTTAAAATAGACAACTCAACCTATACCAAAGTCTCATTGAGTTATGAAAACGACCGCTGGACACAAGGACAGGTCGTGCTCACGATGACGGCTCCCGACCAGGAAAGTATCATAGAATTCATGAAATCCGGAGATCAGAACCGGATCGCAAAATTCTTCACCAATATAGAAATGAACCGTGCGGCAACATTAGTTGGTAAAAACTATAGCGATATCGTTATGGAAAACGTGAAAAGCCGTTTTGATATTATGTTAAGCGTGCCAACCGACATCACATATACGCGCAATGCCGAGGACTTTTTCTGGGCATCAAACAACGCCAATACCGGACGTACAGATATTATTGTCTATACATTTCCTTATACTGATCCCAATACCTTCACAGAGCAATACTTGATAGCCAAAAGAGATTCTATCTTAAAAGAAAATCTGCCGGGTTCTTTCCCCGATTCCTATATGGCAACGGAAAGCCGTTGGATTAGCTATACTCCGGTTACCATACGCGGGAAGTATTGCGGAGTGTTGCGGGGATTGTGGAAGATGGTGGGCGACATGATGGGTGGCCCATTTGTGAGCCATGTCCGCTTAGACGAAGTAAACAACAGGGTGATTGTAGTAGAAGGATTCGTGTATGCGCCGGAAACGAATAAACGAAATTATATTCGCAGAATAGAAGCTGCTCTCTATACCTTACGCCTGCCAGGAGAATTTGACCAACCGGCAGCAGCACCTCTGGCTGTAACGGAACGGGAAGCCGCAAAGTAATTTAAATATATGGAAGAAAGATTAATAAAAGTGGGGATCACCCACGGAGATATAAATGGCATCGGTTATGAAGTCATACTAAAAACATTTTCCGACAGCCGGATCGCCGAATTATGCACACCTATCATTTACGGCTCCTCTAAAATTGCCGCTTATCACAGGAAAACAATGGAATTGCCACCTGTGAACATTAGCAGTATTAATCGTGCGGAAGATGCCGGGACAAACAGGGTAAACATCATTAATTGTGTAAGCGACGAAACAAAGGTAGAGCTATCCAAAACAACAGAAACTGCCGGAGTAGCGGCATACAAGGCATTGGAAGCAGCTACCGCAGACCTAAAAAAAGGTACGATAGACGTTCTGTTGTCTGCCCCTATCAATAAACAAAGCATCCCTGCCGACAAAATTCAATTTACCGGGCATACAAAATACCTGGAAGAGCATTTCGGAGAAGGTAACAAGGCTTTGTCTATGTTTGTGTTTAATGATCTGCGCGTGGCGTTAGCTACAGAAAAAATACCCCTGTCTGAGGTGGCTACAGTTATTACAAAAGAGCGTATAGCAGAAAAGCTACAAACATTCGGACAGTCGTTAAAACAAGACTTTACAATAGCCAAACCCCGCATAGCCGTATTGGCTCTGAATCCAAAAATCGGCGAGGCCGGAGCGCTAGGAAATGAAGAAGAATTCATCCTCCTCCCTGCCATGCAGGAAGCAGAGAAGAACGGAGTGATGGTTTTCGGGCCTTATGCCGCCGACGAGTTTTTCGGATCTCAGATGTATGATAAGTTCGATGGTGTTTTAGCAATGTATTATGATCAGGGAGTGATACCTTTCAAGACATTGGCTATAGAAGACGGACTAAGTTATACAGCCGGCCTTTCCATCATCCGGACAGCTCCTATGCATGGGGTAGCTTACGAGATAGCCGGACAGAATAAAGCGTCGGAAGAGTCTTTCCGTCAGGCCTTGTATGCTGCGCTGGATATTTTTCGGAGCCGGAAGAATTACAAAGAAGCAACCCATAATCCGCTGCGAAAACAATACTTTGACAAAGGTACGGGAGATGAAAAATTAGATCTGACCAAAGACGACGACGAAGACACATTATAAATATATAATGAGGATTTTAAGAAAACTTTACGTAAGTTTGTGCTTTCAAATTTGAACCGAACGTAATGTTTAAAGATAAAACGATTGTATATACTTCCGGAACATTTGACATGTTTCATTACAACCATCTGCGAATGATTAATTACTCCCGCAGCCTGGCTGATATATTAATAGTCGGAGTAAGTACGGATGAATTGGTGTCTTCATACAAACCCAAACCCATCATTCCGTTCAACGAACGCTTGCAAATTATCGAAGCATTAAAAACGCCGGATATTGTTATCCCTCAACATTCGCTGGATCACTCGGAACTGGTGAAAAAGTTGAATATCGATGCTTTTGTCGTGGGTGACGATTGGTTTGGCAAATATGATTATTTGAAAGACCTGGGAGTACAAGTCTTTTATTTCCCTTACGGGACAGGCGTATCTTCTTCCAATCTGCGGAAAACCATACACGACTCTTACGAAGAACAATTACAGTTGCAAAGGAAAGCCAAGCCGCTTACCGTAAAAGAGGAGAAGGAATAAAAGCATTCATGAAGAAACACGCGCTAATCACCGGAGGAACCAAAGGGATAGGGAAAGCGATTGCCTGTTCGCTGGGCAACGCAGGATACGACCTGCTTCTTACCTACGCGTCTGACGACGATGCAGCCCGCCTGGCGCAAGAAAACATCCGGCAGGCTACCGGTGCAGAAGTACAGGTATTGAAAGCTGATATTACCGACATGCAATCCATTGATACGATCCAATCTTTTCTTACAAAGCATACGATCCGTTTAGACGCGCTCATATTCAATGCAGGATTAACATGCAGGGATACTTTTGAAGAGATAAAACCTACGGATTGGGAACGCGTGTTCTTTGGGAACATTCATTTCCCGGTTTTTCTGTTGCAACGAATCCTATCGCAAATCAATAAGGGAGGAAGTGTCGTTTTCACTGGCTCTGCCATGGGCATTTATCCCCACTCCGTATCATTGGCTTACGGGGTAACCAAAAGCGCGGTTCACGCCCTGGTTAAAAACCTGGTCAAATTTCTGGCCCCTTACCAGATACGGGTGAATGGAGTGGCTCCCGGATTTGTAGATACGGAATGGCAAAAAACAAAACCGGCAGAGATCAGGAAAAACATTGAGAATAAGATAGCCTTAGAACGATTCTGCGATCCGGCAGAGCTGGCGGAAGTGTATAAGACACTAGTGGAAAACAGTTACTTTAACGGCGAAATAGTCGTCGTAGACGGAGGATATTCATATAAATAAGAGAGAGATGAGCGAGTTGAAGAAAGAATATGAGGCTTCATTAAAGTCAATTGAAACCGAAAATATCGTAGACAGGATATTTTACCGCCCCATAGGCTTCCGCATAGCCCGTTTATTACGCAACACGGGAATCACCCCCAACGCAGTTACTATCATTTCGATATTCATCGGAGCCTCTGTAGGTTTCCTTTTCTATCATGCCGATTTAAGGTATGTGATAGGAGGAATCTTACTACTGATTTTTGCCAATATATTGGATTGCGTAGACGGCCAGTTGGCACGTATGACAGGTATCAAGTCTGCCATCGGACGTATACTCGACGGCCTGGCCGGAGACGTCTGGTTTGCTTGCATATACATCAACCTGGCATTACGTTTATCCCACGAATACGGGACATATTGGTTCTTTGCCCTGGCTGTTTTGTCAGGTCTGTCTCATCTTGTCCAGGCAAATATCACCGATTATTACAAGACTTTGCACCTCTACTTTATAAGCAAAGAAAAAGGAGCAGAGTTCCAAACATTAGACCAGATACGGGAACAGCATAAAAACACTAAACCGGGGCTCAATAAGATATTTTACCTTTTGTACAGGGCCTACACCTCCATCCAGGAGAAAGGAACCCCTACCCTACAATTACTACTCAAAACATTACATAAGCAATACGGCAACGATATCCCGGAAGACATACGCCTTGCATTCCGTGAGAAGAGTCGTAAACTAATGCCCTTAATCGACTTAATGACATTCAACGGACGCACGATCCCGATGTTTATCATTATGCTCTCGGGTTATGTATGGGTATATTTCCTCTATGAAATTATAGTATTAAACATTATTTTATTTATTGTGATGAAAAAGCACGAAAAGATATGTGCTTCTTTTTTGTAATTTTGCAGCATGAAGAAAACAGTTGTTGACATTTATGATTTGCAAGAGATGATTCCGTTCTTCAAAAGCAAGTTCGGAACTTTTCTAGGCAAGATATTCATCAAGTTATTCTGTGTTGAAAAAGTAAATAATGTACATGAAAATAGTTGTCATTTAAGAGGTTCTGCTTTTACAAGTGCGATATTAAGCGACCCGTTAATCAACATAAAATACAAAGTACACAATGAAGAAGTGCTGGACAAGCTGCCGGAAGGGGCTTTTGTTACGGTATCCAATCACCCGATAGGATCACTGGACGGCATTATTCTGATTGACATTTTTGCTGCCCGCCGTCCCGATTTCAAAGTGATGGTGAATGGCGTGCTAACCAAGATAGGAGCCATGGGAGACAACTTTATTTCTGTAACTCCCGACTCAAACAACCAAGGTGCCAACCCTCAGAACATAAACGGGGTAAGATTATCACTGGCACACCTGCACGGAGGCCATCCTGTAGGATTTTTCCCGGCAGGAGCCATTTCTTTTTACCGGAAAGACGAGAAACGCATCTGCGACCTTCCCTGGACACACAGTGTGATACGTCTGATCCGCAAAGCAAAGGTACCTGTTATTCCCGTTTGCTTTGATTTTCTGAATTCCAAGTATTTCTATTGGCTGGGAAAGATAGACTGGCGAATACGTACCCTGCGCATTCCGGCCGAAGCATTCAACAAAAAAGGTAAAACTTTCGACGTATATCTCGGTGATCCTATCCCTGCTGAAAAAATACAGGCAATAAGCGATGACGAGGAACTGGCTGAATTTCTTTACCGGAAAACGTATAGCGCGAAAAAACAAGCCTAAATCTCCGGCAAAGCACCTGGGAAAATTCATTCACATGCTTTTTTTTTTGGCGCGTTAGCAAATAAAATCGGCTCACATGCTATTTTTATTTGCTAACGAACCATTTTTCCCTCATATAATACCAGTTCTACAGCGAAAAGGAGTAAGCGCTTATGCGATAAATTGAATTAAGATTTGTAATTTTGTCAGGTAAACTGAAATAATTACAGAGATTAATTTCCATGATGGTTAAAACAGATATCCAGCAGATCAAACAACGTTACGGGATTATCGGTAACTGTACAACACTTAACCGCGCAATAGACGTTGCCTTGCAAGTTGCTCCTACCGACCTGTCCGTGCTTATTACCGGAGAGAGCGGAGTGGGAAAAGAAACGTTCCCGCAAATCATACACCAGAACAGTCCCCGGAAACACGGTCAGTACATCGCTGTAAACTGTGGCGCTATTCCGGAAGGCACGATTGATTCGGAATTATTCGGGCATGAAAAAGGTTCCTTCACCGGAGCGCTGGCTGATCGCAAAGGATATTTTGAAGTGGCAGACGGCGGAACGGTTTTCCTGGACGAGGTAGGCGAACTTCCCATCCCTACCCAGGCACGTTTGTTACGTATACTGGAAACCGGAGAGTTTCTGAAGGTTGGTTCGTCTAAGGTGTTGAAAACAAACGTACGTATTGTTGCGGCAACCAACGTAAACCTGAGTCAGGCCGTAGCAGAAGGCAAGTTTCGCGAAGACCTCTTCTACCGCTTAAGCACAGTTCCCATCCAGATTCCTCCGCTACGCAGCCGGGGAGAAGAGGATATCATTCTACTTTTCCGCAAGTTTGCGAGCGATTGTGCCGAAAAGTACCGCATGCCGCCTATCCACCTGGAAGATGATGCACGCAGGATACTTACTTCTTATCGCTGGCCGGGTAATGTGCGTGAGCTTAAAAACCTGACGGAACGTATCTCCATCATTGAAGAAAACAGAGACATTACAGCCGACATACTACGTGGCTACTTGCCGGATGCCCAGATGGAAAAATACCCGGTGTTGGTAAAAAAAGATAGTGACCAGAAGATATTCAACAGCGAACGTGAAATTCTATACCAGGTTCTTTTTGACATGAAGAATGACGTAAACGAACTGAAAAAGCTGGTTCACGAAATCATGGGAGGTAACATCCAAGTACCTGTACATGAAGACACATACACCTATCCTCAGATACATAATAATCCCATCCAGGAGGCGGAACCTATTATTGAAGAAGAAACGCTTTCGCTGGAGGATGTGGAAAAAGATATGATCCGTAAGGCCTTGGAGAAACACAACGGACGGCGAAAAAATGCTGCTGCCGACCTGAAAATATCCGAGCGCACGCTCTACCGGAAAATCAAAGAATATAAACTGGATTAATTTATGAGAAATACAAACCTGTTTGGAGTGCTTATTACGCTGGTCTTGGCCTGCGCTTCCTGCACTATATCGTACAGCTTCACCGGTTCTTCCATTGACTACGAGACCACCAAAAGCGTGTCTATACACGACTTCCCGAACCAGGCTCCCTTGGTATCCCCTCCCCTGGCTCAGAGTTTCACGGAAGGCCTGAAAGATATTTTCATCCGCCGGACAAAGCTTCAAATGCTCTCGGATAACGGAGACATACACCTCGAAGGAGAAATTACAGGCTACGACCTGGCGCCAATGGCGATCAAGGAAGATGCCTTCTCGTCCATGACCAAGCTGACCATGACAGTACGCGTTCGCTACTCCAATCGCTCCAATCCGGAGAAAGACTTTGAGCAAGCCTTCTCCGCCTACCGGGAGTTTGACAGTAACCGGATGTTGCAAGACGTCCAGGACACGTTAAACGAGGAGTTGGTTAAGGAGATAACCGAGCAGATATTCAACTCAACAGTTGCCGACTGGTAAGGTATGGAAAGCGGCCAACTATATCAACTGATGGAAGATCCGTCGCTGCTAAGCAGGGAAACACTCCCCGGGCTAAAGCAACTGATTGACAACTATCCGTACTTTCACACAGCAAGAATGCTTTACTTAAAGAACCTGGCTGCTGTGAACGATATACACTTTGGCTCTGAGCTGAAGAAAATGGCTATTTACATACCCGACCGTAAAAAACTATTTGCCTTTATAGAAGGCATCCAACGTGGATTTGGAAATGAAACCGAAAAAGAAACCCTCGAAGAGCAAAGTGATACGTTCTCTCTGATCGATAATTTTCTTTCATCTCACAGCGAGTTGAGTGATATCGCATCGTCAGATCCTTCTATCCTGTTCCGTCCGTCTGCTTCCTCAGACTATTTATACTGGGCAGTCTCTACCCAACCGGATGCAGAGTTTTCAGACGAAGAGGCTTCCCACCAACTGCAGCATCATGACCTGATCGACTCTTTCTTGCAGGAAGATAAACAAAGAACGCCGGGAAGTGGTTTTAAGTTTGATGACAATGACGACGAGTATGTTTCATTAGATTATCTGGAAGATATGGAAAATAAAAATGACAAGCAAAAAACGGGAGACGATGACTCCTATTTTACCGAAACGCTGGCCAGGATATATATCAAACAGAAACGATATGAGAAAGCCTTGCAAATAATTAAAAACTTAAGCTTGAAATATCCAGAAAAAAATGTTTACTTTGCAGACCAAATCCGTTTTTTGGAAAAATTGATTATTAACTCTAAAAAATAAAACTAAAATGTACGTATTTATCTCGATTTTAATTCTGATTGCGGCCGTACTTTTGATCTTGATCGTACTGATCCAGAATTCAAAGGGAGGAGGCTTGGCTTCAGGATTCTCTTCTTCCAACCAGATTATGGGGGTTCGCAAAACAACCGACTTCCTGGAAAAAGCCACATGGGGCCTAGCAGGAGTTGTTATCGTGTTAAGCATTATTATTACGGTGTTTATCCCCAGAGCTGCCACGACAAATCAATCTGAAATCAGACAACAAGTTAACGAAGCAACAATGATCGATCCTAACACGATCGCTCCTAACTTCGGAACGGCTCAGCAGCCTGTTGTTCCTGAAGGTGAAGAACCCGCTCAATAAAGAAAATAAGTAATACGTTATACTATACGTATAAAAAAGACATCCCGATTGCGTGGATGTCTTTTTTTATTTCATAATCTTTGTACATCAATAATAACAATTATGGAACTATTACATTTTGACGGATTAGTAATCGGTATATTAACATTCCTAATCATCGGACTGTTTCATCCCCTTGTAATAAAAGCAGAATATTATTGGGGAACCAAATGCTGGTGGATATTCCTAATCTTAGGCATAGGAGGAGTCATTGCCTCCTTATTTATCGAAAGCATACTGATATCGGCGATATGCGGTGTGTTTGCCTTCTCCTCCTTCTGGACGATCAAAGAGATATTTGAACAGGAAGAGCGCGTGCTAAAAGGCTGGTTCCCCAAGAATCCTAAAAGGAAATACCCGGAACAAAAGCGATAATTTTATTTCTTATACTCGCTACTTATAACTTGTACACGCATCACCTCCGAATCTTTACGTAAAGTTACTCCAGAAGGCCGTAGGAAATTACTGATCGCAGCAGGAGTAGAAGTGGCATTGCCGTAATAATCCGTCTGGAACGTACAGGTAACCGGTATAAGCAGCATATTTAAATCGTCTTCCGGCGCATATTCCATCTGGTACTTAAGCAAATTGGATACGTTACCCGCTATGTATTTTGCACTATCTGCATTATATGAAAGCAGGTACGAAGAAATAGAATTCGTAATCTTTCCCTCTTCAAAGAATGTCTTTACCGAATCTTCCGGAATCATAGCCAGATAAGTAGGACGCGAAAATGCATATTTCCACTCCGGCTGAGGCATCGGAGCAAAACTCATGTAAAAATTATTTACCTCCCGTCCGTTTATCTTGGAGATAATATCCTTTGTTGGAATTGTAATCTTGGTATAAACACCGGAAGGCGTCTTCAAATACGTATATTTATCATTCGGCTGAAGCAGCTGCTCTATATTTGCGTTCTGTATACGGTTCATCTGGACAACCTCTTTTGTTACAGGAAACCATTCATTGGCATATACCGCCGAGTCAAGGGCACCGGTAGATACACTCTTCACATAATAAGAATAATGAATACTCATGTACGAGGCATCAACATATAATATATTCCCACTACCGAAGGTATTGGTAATATACAGCCCCGGGAAGAAACGATTAAAGGCATCCTGAGTAGCAAACGAAGCCGGATTATTCACCGTTTCGTCATATATCCGCTGCCCTACTTCCTGTGGCATACGTATTACCAGCTGTGGGCCGTCTGCCGCATACAACGAATCGGAGAGTAGCATATTCCGGGCAGTATATGCTTGTGCGCCAAGCGGATTCCGCAGATCGGCATAATCTTCCGGACGTATATTGGTATAATAGTTCCTATCCAAGGCTTTCACCACCGGATAAATAGTAGCCTCCATAGCAGCCAATGAATCTCCCAGCCAACCGGTAGTAGCAGTATAATAAATGGTAAAATCAATAGAGTCTATCTTTCCGTCTATCGGTTCGTGGGCAAATTTAAAGCCGTCCTGTACATAAAACTGACAGATATAATCAGACTTCAGGTTTCCATATAGCGGATCATATATCTCCCCTAGCAAACCTGTTGCCGTTTTGGCATATATAGAATCAATCAGCACTGTAGAAGCTGTTATAGCAAACGTATCCGTGTACACGCTAGGGATATCTCCTTCAGGCTGAATACTTGGTCCTACCAATCCCATATCATCATCACAAGCGTTCAGAAGAATAATCCCCAAAACAACTCCAAGTATAGATAGCTTGATCTTCATTTTCTATTTTGATTACTTATTTTGTTCCAAAACTATATCATAAAAGTCATTAAACACATCGATATATGTTTCGGGAGATTGATAAGGAAGCACCGGTTTGTCTGTTTTTGTAGCTAAATAATCGGCAATTTCCGGATGAATTGCTTCACTTCCATGTATAACCCCGTCGGCAAAATCAATCGCTAATTTGGTCAAAGATACGAAACCGGTATCATTTTTCAAAACAGCCACATCGTCCTCTGTTGCTCCATCCATCTTCAATTTATCGGAAACATTCTCGCGAAGCGGCTTCTTGAAATCATCCGTATAGATAGAATAAACAATTTTAGCATCTTTTAAACATGGGTCATCGGCATACATCCGTTTGATATAAAGTCCTGTCAAAGCCGACATCCAACCGTTACAATGAATCAGATCCGGCATCCAGCGTAGCTTTTTGATAGTTTCCAACACACCCCGGACATAAAAGATAGAGCGTTCGTCATTGTCTTCATACTCATTGCCATTGCAATCGCTTACCAGTGACTTACGTTGGAAAAAATCTTCATTATCTATGAAGTACACCTGCATTCTGGCAGCCTGAATGGATGCTACTTTTATAATTAAAGGGTGGTCTGTATCATCTATGATTAAGTTCATGCCGGACAAACGAATCACTTCGTGTAATTGATTACGTCTTTCATTTATGTTACCGAATTTCGGCATGAATGTTCTGATTTCACGTCCTCGCTCCTGAATGCCTTGCGGCAAATTCCTTCCTACAACAGCGATTTCGGACTCCGGAAGATAAGGGACAATTTCTTGATTAATAAACAAGATTCTTTTTGCATCCATTCTAATAAAATTGTTTTAGAAAATGTCACAAAGATAACAATTTTTGAGCGAATAGCACGCAGATTTCTCAAAAACATTGATACATCAGTGGTTTCACGGGATAAGCACCCTCTATTTTCATCAAAAAAGAATCGCGCCACATATGTCACGCGATCAAACTACATATGTAAAACGATCGAAACACAAATGTGAATCGATCACACCACATATGTGGCGCGATTCTTTTTATTGATGATTTCTACTAACAAAAAGGCGACTTTATTTTCATATACGACGATTATTTATTTGCTTTGTGCTCGTTTTATGAACTATATGTATGAAAATAATTGACAGCATCCAGGAATTAAAAGATTGCCTTTCACTGGAAAGACAGATGGGGAAACGGATTGGGCTTGTGCCCACTATGGGAGCTTTACACAACGGACATATCAGCTTGGTAGAGCGTTGCGCCAAAGATAACGACATCAGCATAGCCAGTATATTTGTGAACCCTACACAGTTTAACGACAAAAAAGACTTGGCAACATACCCTCGTACGCCAGAAAAAGATCATGCACTACTGCAAGCTGCCGGCTGCGACTATGTGTTTGCCCCATCGGAAAAGGAGATGTATCCCGAGCCGGACACCCGCCAGTTTCAGCTGGGACGGGTAGCCGAAGTAATGGAGGGTGCACATCGCCCCGGACACTTCAATGGAGTAGCTCAAATCGTCAGCAAACTATTCTATATCGTAGAGCCGGACAATGCTTATTTCGGGGAAAAAGACTTTCAGCAGGTAGCTGTTATCCGCGCTATGGTAAGAGAACTGAATCTGCCGGTCAATATCATTACCTGCCCCATCATACGTGAAGCAGACGGGCTTGCCATGAGTAGCCGCAATACGCGATTAACACCTGCTCAGCGTCAAAAAGCCCCATTAATTGCTCGCACGTTAAAAGAAAGTACTAACTTTGTCCCCCGAAAAAGTGTGCAAGAAGTGATGGATTATGTGATCCGTACGATCAACAGCGAACCCGTCCTGGAGGTTGAATATTTCGACATTGTAGACGGAAATACACTGGAATCTATCCAAAACTGGAATGAAACGAGCAATCCGGTCGGTTGCATTGCCGTATTTTGCGGAGAAGTTCGGTTAATAGACAATATAACATATACAAACTAATTCACCTTAAAAGGAAAGATGTTCATCGAAATAGTTAAATCAAAGATTCATCGGGTAACCGTTACAGAGGCGAATCTGAATTACATTGGAAGTATCACTGTAGATGAGGATTTGCTGGATGCGGCCAATATGATTCCGTACGAAAAGGTTTCTATTGTGAACAACAATAACGGAGAACGCTTTGAAACATACATCATTAAAGGGGAACGGGGTTCGGGCGTTGTTTGCCTGAACGGAGCAGCTGCGCGCAGGGTACAACCTGGCGACATCATCATCATTATGTCGTATGCAATGATGGACTTTGAAGAAGCCAAAACCTTCAAGCCCGCTATCATATTCCCCGACACAGCAACAAATAAACTGATATAAACCGGAACCGGATATTTTCACGAACAAACACATATGGAATATTAGCTATCCGATCTTCCTGAGTCTGTTAGCGCAAAACATTATCAATGTTACCGATACGGCATTTCTGGGAAGAGTGGGAGAAGTAGAGCTGGGTGCATCCGCACTGGGAGGTATCTTCTATATCTGTTGTTTTACGATTGCTTTTGGATTTAGTACCGGTTCACAGATACTTATTGCCAGAAGAAACGGAGAGCGGGCGTACGATCAGGTAGGGCCGGTAATGATACAGGGTGTATTTTTCCTCTTTGCCCTGGCTATTGTGCTTTACTCTTTCACCCGCATTTTTTCAACCGATATTCTGCAAGTACTTATTTCTTCGGACACAATACTGGAGGCTACGGCCAGCTTTCTGAATATTCGCATGGCAGGCCTCTTTTTCTCTTACATTAATGTAATGTTCCGGGCCTTGTTTGTTGGGATTACTCGCACAAAGGTTCTGACGCTAAATGCTGTATTAATGGCAGTAACCAATATTATACTGGACTATCTGCTGATTTTCGGACATGGAGGGTTCCCCGAAATGGGACTGGAAGGCGCCGCTATTGCCTCTGTAGCTGCCGAGGCCGTATCAATCGTCTTCTTCGTTACCTATACCTTTCTGACGGTTGATCTGAAAAAATACGGACTGAATAAACTGGTGTCTTTTGACTTCAAACTGCTCAAACGAATATTAGACATCTCCATATTCACAATGCTTCAATACTTTGTGTCTATGAGCACTTTCCTGCTCTTTTTCCTTGCCGTAGAACGCATCGGACAAAGTGAATTGGCAGTTGCCAACATTGTACGAAGTATTTACATCGTCATGTTCATCCCTGTTAATTCACTGTCTACTACTACAAATTCCCTGGTCAGCAATCTCATCGGAGCCGGAAACACGAACCAAGTAATCCCTATTATCCGGAAGATTGCCCGTTTTTCATTGGCCATTATGGCAGTTTGTTCGGCTATTATCTGCCTGATTCCGGAGTATATTGCATCCATATACACAAACGACGCATTCCTTATAGCAAGCTCTATACCATCCATTTATGTCATTGCCGGAGCCATGTTACTCTCTGCCGTTAGCAACATCTGCTTTAATGGCGTATCCGGCACAGGAAATACCCGCCCGGCATTACTCATGGAGTTGTTAACTCTTGTCTTTTATTGTATCTATATCTATGTAATCGGTATGCGCCTGAAGATGCCGGTACATGTCTGCTTTACCTCAGAACTAATCTACTACGGGCTATTATTCATATTCAGTGCTCTTTACCTAAAAAGTGGAAAGTGGCAAAACAAAAAGATTTAAACAGAAATTAATCGTATTACATAGTTGTTAATTAAAAAAAAATGCACATATTTGGGGATGTTAAGATAAAAGTGTGGGTATTTAACAAATGTTAGCTATCATGGAAGAATCAATGAAGAAGACTGAAGGTGGAGACAAAGAGATTCTGTATTCAAAGGCTATAAAAGCAGGGAAGCGGATTTATTATCTGGACGTAAAGAAGAACCTAAAAAACGATCTATTCCTGGCAATAACCGAAAGCAAGAAAATACAGCCGAAAGACGGCTCGCAGACATCTTTTGAGAAGCACAAGATATTTCTCTACAAAGAAGACTTCGATAAATTTATCGAAGGGATGAATGATGTAATCAATTATATCAAGAAACAGAACGCATTATTGGAGAATCAGGAAGTATCCGACACTCCTCCCGAAAATCCCGAAGAAGCAAAAGAAGAGGATAGCGGAGAGATCAAACTGGATATAGACTTCTGACGTGTTTTTATACAACATCATACCATCAAATAAAAATGGGCTGCTCTCCTTTTGAAGTTAAGCAGCCCTTTTCATATCTAATAGGTACTTATTAAACCTATCTGTTCCGGTTTATGCCGGATGAATTGCTTCTGTAGGACAAACATCTGCACAGGTTCCACAATCTGTACACATTTCAGGATCAATAACATAAATATCACCTTCTGAAATAGCACTAACAGGGCACTCATCAATACAAGTACCACAAGCAATACAATCTTCGCTAATTAAATAAGCCATGTTCGTAAACGTTTAAATTGATAATCTATATATCTATTAGTATTGGATACAAAAATATAGCTTTCTTTGCATAAAAAAAATATTACGCAGCTTTTTATAGAACTACTTCCAGCAATAAATTGTTCATTTGCGCGTTATATTTCAAAATTGATTACACATTGAGACGTCTTTTATTCTTACTATATATGATTGCCCTGCTTGCTCCCGGCATCCAGGCGCAAAAGGAAAAGGTTAAGAATCAACCTTATGCCGACTTGAAATTATTCCACCTCGGATTTCACGTAGGGATGCATACACAGGATTTGATTCTATCCAATACGGGTGTAACATCTGCTGCCGGTGGGACTTGGTTTGCCGAAATTCCTAATTATTCTCCGGGCTTCAGCGTGGGAATCATTGGCGACATGTTCCTAAGTCCATACTTCAACCTCCGGTTTATCCCCAGTCTTAATTTTGGTGATAAAAAATTCATTTTCAGAGAACATGAAACAGGAGAAGAATACACAACTACGGTTCGGTCTAATTACCTCACATTCCCTGTCGAATTAAAATACAGTTCCTTCCGCTTGAACAACTATCGCCCCTACCTGACGGGCGGTGTTTACGGAGCGATCGATCTTGGTCGTAAAAAGGGAGAAGCAATCCTCCTGAAAGGAATGGACTACGGACTGTCGTTCGGAATAGGTTGTGATATCTATCTTCCCTACTTTAAGCTATGTCCTGAACTCAAGTTTTGTTTCGGATTGAAAAACTTATTGGAGACAGACCGACCGGATCTTACCCAGCCTGAGCTGATCATGTACACTGATGCTCTTTCAAAAGCGACTTCACGAATGATCGTTCTGACCTTTAATTTCGAATAAAAAGTTCCAGATAAATATACATGGCAGGAATAGCCATCAACACACTGTCAAAACGATCTAACATGCCTCCATGACCGGGAATCAGAGTGCCGGAATCTTTAATACCCAAAGCCCGTTTCAACAAAGACTCTGTCAAATCGCCCCAAGTGGCAAACAAGACAACTGCCACAGAAAGCCCCAGCCAGTTGTACCAGCTAACTTCCGGGTAAAAATGTGCAAAGAGCTGTGACGATCCCATTGCTACAACAAGCCCTCCCCAGAAGCCTTCCCATGACTTTTTAGGAGAAATCCGCTCAAACAGACGATGCTTACCTATCGTAGAGCCCACCAGATAAGCCCCCGTATCATTCAGCCAGACAAAGACAAACAATGCCAGAGCGAATACATATGAATAGGACACATCCCCCATAGCATCAGGGGCTGAAGTAATGAAATTGAGTAATGAAAAAGCTCCGGCACAATATACTTGTGCTAAGAAAGTAAAAGACCAATTATGGATAGGGTTTGACGATTTGTCATACAATTCCGCAATCATGACATACATCAGAAAAAGCAAATAGGGAAGAAAAATACTTCCTCCTACCAGATGATTGGCATACATAAATGTAGCAAAGAAAAGATACACCCCTCCTAAAACAGCAACAATCCGCTTTAAGCCTGCACCTTCAAAATGCTTTAGCAAGCCATAAAACTCCCATAAAGTAAGTCCTGTAATAAGGCCAAACACAAATAGGAACGCATAAGCATGGATGCAAATTCCAGCTACGATAAAGGCTACAAAAACAGCCCCGGCCAGTGTTCGCGTTATAAAATTTTTCAAGGTATCAGCGAATTGTATTTATTCTTCAGTTGGAGTTGTTTCATCAGGCTGCTTAGCTTGTACTTCCTTTTCCTGCTGCTGCTCCAGTATCTCTTCTGAACGTGAAACCCAGGGACGTTTACCGAATATTTGTTCAACATCTTCCGAGTATATAACTTCACGCTCCAATAAAACTTTTGCTAACTGATGATGCCCTTCAGCGTGTTCGGACAAGATTTGCTTTGCCCGGTCGTACTGTTCATTGATAATGCGTTGTACTTCCGTGTCGATCAACTTAGCCGTATCTTCGCTATATGGCTTTGTAAAGCCCCAATCCTGACCACTTGAATCATAATAATTCAGATTAGGTAGCTTTTCACTCATGCCGAAATAAACCACCATGGCATAGGCCTGTTTTGTTACTCTCTCCAGATCGTTTGACGCACCGGTAGATATCTTACCCAAAAATAGCTCTTCGGCTGCACGACCTCCTAAAGTGGCACACATTTCATCCAGCAACTGCTCCCGGGTAGTAATTTGTCGTTCTTCCGGTAAGTACCAGGCAGCACCTAATGCCTTTCCTCTCGGCACAATTGTAACCTTAACCAGCGGGTTGGCATGTTCCAGCAACCAGCTTAAAGAGGCATGTCCGGCTTCATGGTTAGCTATGCTATTTCGCTCGTCTGCTGTTGTTATTTTTGTCCTTTTCTCAAGGCCACCGACAATACGGTCTACAGCACTCATAAAGTCTTCTTTCTGAACAAACTTTTTCCCGTTACGAGCCGCAATCAATGCAGCTTCATTACAGACATTGGCAATATCTGCTCCGGAAAAACCAGGTGTCTGGCGAGCCAGGAACTCTGTATCTACACTATCATCTATTTTGATCGGGCGCAGGTGCACGCCAAAGATTTCTTTTCGTTCATTTAAATCCGGCAGTTCAACATGTATCTGACGGTCAAAACGTCCGGCACGAAGCAATGCTTTATCCAATACGTCGGCCCGGTTGGTTGCCGCCAGGATAATAACCCCACTGTTAGAGCCGAAACCATCCATTTCCGTCAGCAACTGATTCAGGGTGTTTTCCCGCTCATCATTACTATTCATGTTTGCATTCTTGCCACGTGCCCTACCTACAGCATCAATTTCGTCTATAAACACAATACAGGGCGCCTTTTCTTTTGCCTGACGGAAAAGGTCACGCACACGGGAAGCCCCTACTCCAACAAACATTTCCACAAAATCAGATCCTGAAAGAGAAAAGAAAGGTACATTAGCTTCTCCGGCTACAGCTTTCGCTAATAAAGTTTTACCAGTTCCCGGAGGGCCTACCAATAAAGCGCCCTTAGGAATCTTACCTCCCAATTCGGTATATTTGGCAGGATCTTTCAGGAAAGAAACGATCTCTTCAACTTCTTGCTTGGCTTCCGACAATCCGGCTACATCTTTAAAAGTCACCTTCTTGTCACTGTCTTTATCAAATAGTTGCGCTTTAGATTTACCGACACTAAATACATTTCCGGCACCTCCTCCCGCACCTCCTGACATCTTGCGCATCAGGAAAATCCAAAGTACAATAAAAAACACAAAAGGAGCTAAAGACAGTACGAAATTCCAAATCGTATCATCTCCTTCTTCAAAATTCACCTGTGTTGTAATATGGTTTTCGGTGACCGCCTTATCATAGAAATCCGAGAACTTATCGGCCGAAGGAATTTTCACCAATACCTTTGGAGAATCACCTAATTTCGCACTATCTCCTTTGAAAACAAGTCCAAGCTTACCACTCTTAACCTTTGCTTCCAAGACATTTTTCTTGTTATAAACAGTCATCTTTTCAAAGACATCCTCTTGTGCTAAACGCTGAAATTCCGTCCAGCCCAACTCTTTCGTTGTAGACGAATCACTCGTAAAATAAAGGGCAGCAAGCATGACAAGAATGAGTCCATACATCCAATAAATATTGAATTTGAACATCTTATTCGGCTTATCACCTTTAGGAAATTTATTATTGTTAGTAGACATATCTATTCTATTCTATTATTTTAATCAATATCAGGAACTTTTGTTACCCTCGAATCAGCCCAAAGATTTTCTAAATTATAAAACTGACGTTGTTCAGGCAGAAAAATATGCACAAGAACTGTGCCATAATCCATACCGATCCATTCTGCAAGTTGGTATCCATCAACAGAAAGAGGTTTTTCCTGCGCTTCTTTTCTGGCGAATTCCCATACGGAATCCGAAAGAGCAGACACCTGTGTAGGGGAACTCCCTTCTCCAATTACCATATATTGGCAAATTGCACCTGATAGTTTGGTTAAGTCTACTGTAACAATATTTTTTCCTTTCTTTTCCTGAAGGCCTCTAACGATTGTATTTACTAATTCTTTTGTTTGATCCATGTATAATTAATTGTAATCCTTTTTAAAAGGACAAATATAATTCTTAAATTTGGTATTGCTGATGATATAACCTCAATAAATAAATAATTGTTTCAAAATTTTGCTCGAAACAAAAAAGCCTATATCTTTGCACCGTCAAAATTGTTCTATGGTGTAATGGTAGCACAACAGATTCTGGTCCTGTTTGTCCAAGTTCGAGTCTTGGTAGAACAACAAAAAGCCCCTGCTAATTGCAGAGGCTTTTTTATGCGGTAAATGGTAAGTCTGTGTCAGATCAGATTACCGGATATACCATTCGTACAAGCGTCTAACGCCTTCTTCTATTTCTATTTGATGGTGCCAGCCTAATGAATGTAACTTCGAGGGGTCTGTCAATTTTCGCATGGTACCATCCGGCTTCTCCGGGCTGAAACGAATTTCTCCTTTATAGCCAATCGTTTGAGCGATTAATTCAGACAGAGCTTTGATGGATATTTCTTTGCCGGTTCCTATATTGATATGACAATTCCGAACCTCTGTTTTAGCATCTGCCAGATCTTTAAAGTCCACGTGTTCCATAATGTAGACACAAGCATCGGCCATTTCTTCACTCCATAAAAATTCCCGTAGCGGCGCCCCTGTTCCCCACAATTCCACAGCAGAGTCAGTAATCCCATACTTAGAAAGCATACGAAGTATCTCATATGTTCCGTGCTGCGTGCTGCGTGCTGCGTGCTGCCCTCTATTCAGATCCTCGCGTATAGCCTCCCAGTTATCCTCCATTAAGCATTTGGCCAGATATATTTTACGGATCATAGCCGGCAACACATGGCTACGCTCCAGGTCAAAATTATCATTGGGTCCATACAGGTTGGTAGGCATCACTGCTATATAATTTGTTCCGTATTGCAGATTGAAACTTTCGCACATTTTTAATCCTGCAATTTTGGCAATAGCATAAGGCTCATTGGTATACTCTAACGGACCGGTCAACAATTCGTCTTCACACATCGGCTGCTTTGCTTCTTTGGGGTAAATACAGGTACTTCCCAGAAACAACAATTTCTTTACCTGATGGCGAAAAGACTCTCCAATTACATTTTGTTGTATCTGTAGATTATTAAAGATAAAATCAGCACGATATGTATTATTTGCCAGAATCCCTCCAACCTGAGCCGCAGCCAGAAAGACATATTCCGGTTGTTCGTCATCAAAGAACGCTTTTACAGCCGTCGCATCCTGAAGATTAACCTCATGAATAGTTTTACCTATCAGGTTAGTATACCCCTTCTGTTGTAAGTTCTTCCAGATAGCAGAGCCAACTAAACCTAAATGCCCCGCCACATATATTTTAGCGTCTTTGTTCATCACTCATCCATCGTTTGACGTAAATGCAACTTCTTCACAAAACGCATATCATGAGAAACCATAATTTTCACTAATTCCTGAAAACTAGTTTTTCGCGGATCCCAACCTAATACGGTCCGAGCTTTTGTCGGATCACCCAATAGTTGCTCTACTTCTGCCGGACGAAAATATTTAGGATCTACCTCTACCAATGTTCTTCCGGTAGCAATATCAATTCCTTTTTCCTCAATTCCATTCCCTTCCCATCGAAGTTCAATACCAGCCTCCTTAAATGCAAGCGTACAGAACTCACGCACAGTATGGTATTCCCCCGTGGCAATCACAAAATCCTCCGGAACAGAATGTTGCAACATCATCCACATACACTCCACATAGTCTTTTGCATATCCCCAATCGCGCAATGAATCTAGATTACCCAGATATAGTTTATCCTGATAACCTTGTGCTATACGAGCGGCTGCTAAGGTAATTTTACGGGTTACAAAAGTTTCTCCCCGCCTTTCACTCTCATGATTAAAAAGGATACCATTTACAGCAAACATGCCATAACTTTCCCGATAGTTCTTTGTAATCCAAAAACCATACTGTTTAGCCACTCCATAAGGAGAGCGAGGATAGAATGGAGTGGTTTCACTTTGTGGTATCTCTAAGACCTTACCATAGAGTTCCGAAGTAGAGGCCTGATATATCTTTGTCTTCTTTTCCAATCCCAAGATACGAATAGCTTCCAGAATACGCAAGGTACCTACGGCATCCGCTTCTGCTGTATACTCCGGCACGTCGAACGACACCTTCACATGGCTCTGAGCTGCCAAATTATAAATTTCATCCGGTTGCACAGCCTGGATAATCCGTATGAGCGAACTACTATCCGTCATATCCGCATAATGCAAGTTGACTAAGCGTTGTTGCTTCATATCCCGCACCCATTCATCCAGGTATAAATGCTCAATCCTACCAGTATTAAAAGACGACGAACGACGAATCGTTCCATGCACCTCATAATCTTTACCTATCAAAAACTCCGCCAAAAAGGACCCATCCTGTCCGGTAATCCCGGTAATCAAAGCAACTTTTTTCATGTTCACCACAGTATGTCATTATTGCGTATAATACGTTCCAATTCTGCAATCTGTTTTTTCTTTAGAGAAAGATGCTCTAAGGCGTTCTGATATCTTGTCAAGTCATGAAAGTCTGAGCCAGTAAAGTCGTAAAAGCCTTTTTCCAATAAATAATTAGAATAATGCTCAGCTCGCTTTCCATAAAAACCGGAAAGGGAAAACAGGTTTAATTGCAGTTTGTAATCCTTATCTTTCAATTTCTGATAGAAACGTTCATCCATATATACATACCGCTCCGGATGTGCAATAATAGGGATATAGCCTTCTAAGGTAACCTGATAAATCATATCCAGCAAATCAGGAGGCGGTGAAAGATAAGAAGTCTCTATCAACACATGCTTATTAGCCATGGTCAGAAGGCCATCAGGCAGAAGTGTAGGAAATTTAGCATCCAGCATATACTCTCCAGCCAGACGCATCTCCAAGCCTACAGGTATATGTTGCTGGTATTCTTTAAACTTTTCTTGCAAAAGAACAGGTGTATTTTCCTTCATATCAGCCATAATATGAGGCGTACAATAAATACGCCTTACACCCAATTCCTGCAGGTATAAAAGAGAACGGAGTGAGTCGTCAAGCGACTGCACTCCATCATCTACAGCAGGAAGCAAATGCGTATGCACATCTGTCATACCCTGCAGTAATTTTGTCTTTAATATGTTTGTTTTGGATTGTCTAAAAAAGAACATATATATTTTTTAATCATTTCCGTATCCGTACGTATGCCCGTATCCATAACCATAGCCTCCATAGCCATAGCCCGAATATTTATAATCGACAGCATTCAGTACAACAGACATATTCTTAAATTTCTTTTGCTGATACAGTCGCTCCAATTCAGGCAACTGACGTTTATCCATATTACCTGCCCGCACCACATAGATAGTTAGGTCGGCAACACGGTTTACTATAGCAGCATCAGCCACCACTGTTGCCGGCACATTATCCACAATAATATAATGGTACTGTTTTCTCAACTCAGCCAGCATCTCATCCAGACGTTCACTCAAAAGCAACTCAGCCGGATTAGGAGGTACAGGTCCCGCATAAATAATATCCAAACCTTCCAAATCCGTATGATTGACAATCTTCTCAAGCAGTGTCACCTTTCCGGATAGATAATTAGTTACGCCTGTAGCATTCTTATCTCCACCCATACGTGAGCTCAACGTCCCTTTACGGATATCCAAATCCAGCAGCAACACATTCTTTCCTGTCTGAACAATACTCATCGCCAGATTGGAAGACACAAAAGTCTTTCCTGATCCCGGATTGAAAGAGGTAAACATTACCACTTGCAGGGTTTCCGCCTTCACCTGCATAAAATCCATATTTGTCCGAATAATACGGAATGATTCGGAAACAGAGTCCCTCCCGCTTTCTTTCACTACTATTTCATTCTGGTCTTTCTTATCACGTTCCGGGATATCACCCAAGAATGGGATAGAAAGCACCCCTTCAATATCTCTTCGGTTACGCACTTTCGTATTTAAAGCTTGCTGCAACCAAAGCCCTCCTCCAGGGATAACTACTCCTAGAATCAAAGCTGCTAATAAGATGATAGACGTTTTTGGAGCAACAGGGTCGTCTTCTCCATTAGCCGGATCAATAACACGAGCCGTTTTTTCCGTCATGGACTGAGATAAAGCATTCTCTTCCCGCTTATTCAACAAATACAAATAAAGCTCTTCTTTAATCTTTTGCTGACGCTCAATCGTCAACACTTCTTTCTGCTGAGTAGGCACTGCCGAGATTCGTTGAACTGTTTGTTGCTCACGTGCCCGCACATTGCGTATTTTTATATCCAGACCAACAATCAAGTTATCAACTGCTCTCAGTATACTCTGCCGCATAGCACTCAACGAATTATTCAGATTCATCACCACCGGATTCCGGTCACTACTGTTACTGATCAAACGGTCCCGTTTCAACAATGTATTATTATATTCAGAAATCTGAGTTTCCAAGTTAGCATCTGTAACCCCCGTATTTGCAGGGATTAAACTGGCACTGCGAGCCGGATCGGATAAATAATCTCGAATATACCCCACCAAAGTCTTCTGATTCTGCAAATCCAAGTCCTCCTTACTATACTGGCTGCTTTCCGTCAGATACATACCAGTCTCCGATCGAATATCCGTCAGACGCTGTGAACGCTTATACACCTCAATATCCGTATCTACATTCCCTAATTCTTTTTCGATAATAATCAGACGCTCATTGATAAACTCAGATGTATTCACCATAATCTGATTCTTATCATTAATTGCATCCTCATTATAGATAGCAATAAGCGTATTTAAAATATCTTCCGCACGAGGTATCGATTCATCTTTTATACTCAGATTAATAATTGTAGCTTGTTTATTAGCTAATGATACTCCCAACTTCTCCGAATAATCTAAAATAACCCTTTTTATATCCCGCTTGGCAACAGTTATAGTAGCATTATAAAAATCCTCCGTGTAATAGAAAGTAGGAGTTATTAAAATCTTTCCAAATGCCGTTTCTATCGTATCATTTAAGGCTATTGTTATATCTAAGTCTATATCTTTCCCCCCCTCATCCATATCATCCGAGTAGTCATAAATACGTACTTCTTTTTTATCAGGCGACAAATCCACTCTGAATGAAAAAGCCTGACGTTCTTCTACTCCTATAAACTGTACTGTAATAGGAGAACGTGAATACAACTCATTCGTTCGTAACCCTTTCTTTTGGGTATAACTAATATCCAAATGAAGCCTATTGACTACATTCTTCATCAACTCTCTGGAACGAAAAACCAATATTTCATTCTCTACATTCCGCGTGATATTAAAAACATCTAACTCAGCAAAGGCTGCAGATTCACTGGCGCCACCGCCTCCTTTAGCATCATCCTTTATCAATACTGTAGCGGTACGTGTATAAATCTTAGGAGCCGATTGCAAATACAAAAAGGCTAAAAACAAACAGACGACAACAGATCCGGCAAACCAAATCCAATGAATCCGCACAACCTGTATAATATCACTCAATGAAAATTCATTCTCCTCTTCCTCAACCAAATTGAAGTTATTTTGCGTAGAATCCATTTATTTTTTACTTATTTATATTTACGATAAGTGCTGCAACAGAGGCTAAAATAGAGATAGCTGAAAGCCATACACTTACTGATGTATTTTGGTTAATAGAACTTTGACCCGCACGGGCTTTATTAGGCTCTACATAGACGATGTCATTTTGTTGCAGATAGTAGCAAGGAGAAAGGAAAATATCTGCCGAACGTAGGTCATGGAATAAGATGGTTCGTTTACCATCAAATTCACGGATCACAGCCACCCGGTTACGTTTCCCGTAAATCGTTAAATCACCTGCCATACTTAATGCCTCTAGAAGAGTTACCCGATCTCCAGAAATAGTAAAGGTTCCCGGACGGTTCACTTCTCCCATCACTGATATTTTAAAATTCAAAAACTGAATCGTTACAATCGGATCTTTGATCAAATCGTCTTTCATTAAACGGTCTTTGATCATATTGGTAGCAGCTAAACGCGACATTCCTGACACCTTTAGTTTACCTAAGATCGGAAAATCAATATACCCTTCCTTATCCACCAAATATCCTAATATACGTTGTTGCGCACTAGTCTGATAACCTAATTGATACGTAACGACCGGCATATTAAATGGCAAAGCCAATTCCGGGTCTTTACTGTTTACCATAATTGCCAATAAGTCATCCTCATGAATAATTACATCATAATTCTGCTCTATCACTTGTTGCTTTAGCGGAATCACATCCTGAAGATATACCACTTCTTTTTCTGATGCACATCCTGTGCATAATAAAATGCAAAATAAAGCAAATAGGCCTAAGATCTTTTTCACGTCTGTTATCTTTAAATTTTATGAAAGTGCAAAATTAGAAAATAATTACTAATTTGCGGTATGTAAATAAAAGTATTTCTTCATAAACATATAGTAACCCACACAAAGAGAGATAAGAACTATTATTGAATAAATACATCGATGCTCGAAACATAAGAAAAAGCCTAGCATAATCAAAGATTGTAGCCCCATGTAAAACAATGAAGTAATTATATGAGGTATTTTCAACTCATTCGACATAATCTGATATAAGTGCTTTCGATGTGGCAATCCAATGTTCTCTTTACGAATAAGTCGATGGGTTATCGTTAAGATAGAATCTACACCATATACAGCTAATAGAATAATATAACTGATATCTTTTGTTTGCAGAATAAGCTGACCAATCATAAACACTAGTATAAAAGCCATGCTAATAGATCCGATATCTCCAGCAAAACATTTTGCTTTCACACGGAAATTAAAAAAGTTAAATACTAACACAGACAATAATACAATATAAATAAAGTTAGGATCAATAAATGCCAGCTGTTTGTTTATATAAATTAGAAAAAGAAGAACCATCATAGAATATCCACCTGTAATTCCATTGATACCATCCATAAAGTTGTATACATTTATAATTCCAGTACAAATAACTAATACTATCAATATACACCACCATGGATATATCCATAAATCCCACTGATAAAACATGAATAACATAGCACAGAAATGACAGACTAAGCGAATTTTCAATGAAACAGGTTTAATATCATCTATAAAACTGATAGCACTTATTAACGTTAACCCCAGCATAAAGCATGGATATTTAAAACCGTTAATACAATAGTAGAGTCCAACACCTATAAAAAAAATAACCCCACCACCTCTTAAAGTGATATACATATGCGAACTTCGTTCGTTTGGCCTATCTATAATATTACAATGTTCCGCTATTTTAAAATAGAGAAGTAATATAAAAAATAAAAATAGTACAATTAAAAAATATTGAATTGCAAATATCGCATTCATAAACTTTTCAAAACTTTTTGATTTATCTTTCTTCTTTTTGTATCAAAAAGCCAGCCCCATTTATTAAAATATTTAACAGCACTCTTAAAACCAACCATTAGCATCTTAAGTTTTTTTTTATGTTCAGCAGCATGAGCATGAATAATAAACGCATCTGGATAAAAAATCGTTTTATATTTTTCATGAATGCGCCTTGAAATATCTACATCTTCAAAATGCAAAAAAAAACGTTCATCAAATAATCCTACTTTACAAATAGAACTCATTCTAAAAAACATGAAACAACCGGATAAATAAGGTACATTCATTATTTTATTATATCCACTTTTAGTCAAAACAAATTTTGATTCAATCTTTTTTTTTATCCTCGATGGTAGAAATTGTCGATAGAAAATATCTGAAGGATATGGCAATAATTTACACAGCATCTGTAAACTTCCATCTGGATAAAAAACCTTGGGAGAAACTAGTCCAACATCATAATTCTCATCCATAAACATTTTTAACTGCAAAATAGTTTCAGGAGCAAAATACACATCAGGGTTCAAAACGACATGATAACATGGGTTATCATTTTCCTTTGCTAAACGAAGTGCGACATTATGGCCAGCACCATATCCTCTATTAATCTCATGATAATATATTGCTTTATTTGATTTTTCTTTAATAAACTTAGCTATTTTTTCATCTAAAGAATGGTCTATAACATACAACTTCTCAATCATACTTTCATTAACTGATGTAAGAATTTTCTCAAGATCCTCTTTTGATGTATAATATAAAACTAAAGACGCAGTTACCATTTTAGATTAATTTTTCGTATTATTTCACATATTGAATAATAAACATCAGTAGTTGTTGGAATATTTCCAACAATTTGACGTCCCTTTTCTATATATTGCCTCCTTTTCCTTTCATCTGATAGCATTACAAATAATGCATCCGCAGCACTTTCCCAATCATTTGGTTCAAAATAAAAAGCAGCATCTTTTGCAACTACTGTATTAAAATCAAAATTTGTAGCAACAATAGGTACACCCATTTTCATGGACTCTATTAACGTTGCTGAAAAAACCTCTAAATATGTCGGCAAAAAAACAATCTTAGATTGTAAATAAACATCAACACATTCATTCTGAGTCAATTTCCCTACATTTTCTACTAAATCACTAACTCCAAAAGCTTCTGACTGAATTAGAACTTCTTTATAAATAGGATGTTCTTTTTCAATAGTAATAATAAATTTAAAATTTTCTTCATGCATTTTCTTCCTTAGCAAATATGCAACAAACGGAATTTTTACGATGTTTTTATGGAAATTAGGAGCAGCTAAACAAAATATTATATTATCATCCAATTTTCTTGAAGTATTATTGACATTCAAAAAACAATCAGCCAATGCATTCGAAATAACATAAACATTATCTGGCGAGATGTTAAATCTTTTAATTATTTGCGATCTAGCTAATGGTGTTTGCGTTATAAAATATTCACAATCTTCTACTGCAATTCTCTGTAAATAAGTTTTAACATAACGCTGCAATCTTAACCAAAATGGAAAAGTTTTATATGCATATTTATTAGGTTTTATAATATAAGGATTTGTCAATCGCTGAATTTCTCGTGACCTAAACGGTATATAAGAAGGAGCACCTAAAGAATATACTAAATTTATTTCATTTTTCAATTCAAATTCCAGAATAGTTTTTTTTATAGATTTTCCATATTTTATACTTGAAGGCCTTTTTTTCACAACTAACAACTTATCTTTTGGCAAATAGATTGAATTTTTCACCATAAATGTCAAAATTTTTTCAGATATAACATAATACCATATAAATCCATTAGCTTCATCTATCGTATTACGAAAAAAATTAAGAGTAATCTGAACTCCTCCTCCATCATCAATAGATGTCGCATTTAAAAGTACTTTAATCATTGCTGTTCATTTCTTGTTAAGATTCAGAAATTTCGACATCCGGTAAAAAATAAAAAAAGTCATTATATGTGTCAAATAATTAAATGAATTCAAATTAGTTAAATCAAAAAAATGAATCGTTAAAAAATACACTACAATATAATAAAAAGAATCTTTTCTTATATTTTGCAGACATCTATTACAAATACATGAAAGAATAAATCCACGCATAAAAGCAAACAAAAGAATACCTACAATACCTGCATTTATATAACCTAATCCGAAAGAGCCTGGAGGCCAACCATACTTTGGCAATTTAGTCAGAGATGTTGGAGGTTTAAAATCCATCCCTTGCGCCGCAGCTGTTATATATCGTCCTTCATCAACAGGGGATTTTTCTTCATATATACTTCTTGGAATAGGAGCAAATAATAAATCAACAACACCTTTACCGTACCATTGATTATTTTTATCATAATGAGTCAGAATAAATAAAGATATATTAACCCCACTAAGCTGTTTATCCACAAAAGAAGATGTATTAAATTCCTCCTCTAATAAAGTATTAATATATTCTCCAGAATTAGACAAAAATAAATCAACGCGATCTGGCTTTCTTAAATCAGATATTATTAAGAAAAAAGGCAAAAAACAAATAGCTGGCAAAAAGAATTTTTTCAAAGATCCAATTTTCATATTATTAGTACATAAGCACCACATTATAATCCCCCCTAAAAGAGGAGTAAAAGCCAAGGTTCTTGATCCAAAACCTAATAGTGAAATTAAAACATATAATAAATAAAAGAAAAAAGTTCGCAATGCCATTTTTTTAGCAATATATAAAAATAAAGATGCGTATAAAACAAACGGAGCTAATCGTATCGAAAATTGAATAAAAATATTTTTATTCATAATTTCAGACCTATCCGCAAAATTCATTATTATCCCATTCAAAGAACCAACGCTAAAAAAATAGATCAAAAAAGAAACGAAAGAAAAAAGAAAAGACATGTATAAGAATTTCTTTATTACCCCCACTGAAACAACCAACGTAGAGAAATTTGATTTATAGTTCGCATAAAAAAAATTATTCGTAAAGAAATTATAGGATAAAGATAAAACAAGAAAAAACAATATTTGAAACACAAAATATTTTAGCAGTAAAAATTCAGGATCATCAATAGATATAGGTAAAGAATCATTCATTAATGTCGGATCATTGCTTATCTTTACAAGATAGAAAAAATTTCTTATCAGAAACAACAATACTAGATAAGAAATCGGATTAAATATATTATTCGTTTTATTGTAAAAAAAGAAAAAAATACTGACCAATATTATTATAAAAAGAAAACCAACAATTAAGCACATTACTCAACTAATTATTTAAAACATCCAAATAGGATTCAATAAAATTCTTTTCTGAAAATAACAACTCCGCTAATGCGCGACTATTACGCTGATATAATTGATAATCCGCATCACTAATACATATAAAATTCTCAATGGCACTAGCCATATCATCAACAGAAGTAGGATCAAAAAGAAATCCATTATAATTATTTTTAACAAATAATGGATTATCACAAACATCACTTGCTAGAATAGGCTTACAAGAGCATATTGATTCTGAAAGGATATTAGAAAATCCCTCATAAAAAGAAGGCAAACAAATAGCATCCATACATAATATTCGTTCCTGCACATTAGTTTCAAAATTATGAAAAAATAGATTTTTAAGGTTCAATAATTCTCGCTTCTTATTACACTGCAAATAATACAATGAATTTTTCGAATATTTTCCTGACTTTAAAATAAAAAACTCACCATACCAATGAAATTCGACTAAAGAAGAATACCCTTTTTTATTAACTAAATCAACAGCTTCTATAAAATTTAATATATTCTTTTGAGGGTGATATCTTGCAAAGATAGCAATTTTTATTATTTGTTTTTTTTCTTTAATCACAAATTTATATTTAGATATATCTATATAATTCGTTATTGTTCGTATTTTAGGTAACAGCTCTAAATTATTTTCCTCAAAATAACGTGTTTGACTATAAGAGTTCACGATTATAACATCAGAAAATCTATAAAAAAAAAACAACAGTTTTTTAAGTAATGTCTTTTTTAAAGTTGTATTTCTTTCTGATATAATTACCTTCACATTTCTATTGAAAAAAGAATAAAATATAGATAACAAATTAGGCAGCCAAGTATATGATAATACTATTTCTGGTTTTTCTTTCGATAAAACCCTAAACACATTCATATATCTCAGAAAAAATGACGCATTATTAATAGACTGTTTTTCTATTTCAAAATCAACAGAATAATCCTTTTCCGTCCCATAATATGTAAGAACTTTAGGAGTAATATTATACTTAAAAAGTAATTCTAAAAGTATTACCATTTGTCTCTCTGCACCTCCAGTTCCCAAAGAAGAAATCAGAAATATAATTTTCTTTTTACTCATAGCCTTTTCTTATAATCCTTGCAGGATTACCAACAACAATAGAATCACTTGGGACATCTTTTAGCACTACTGCACCCGCACCTATTATAGAATTATCCCCTATTTTTATATTTCCAATAACAATTGCATTTGCGGAAATTATTACATTTTCACCAATTACAGGATACCTCAAATCATTTATAGATTTCGCTCCAATAGTTACATTTTGATATATTCTAACATTTTTGGCTAATATGACATTTTTACCAATTACTATTCCAACAGGATGTGGTAGTACTGTTCGATTTTCTCCCAAGTATCGAATACCGCAACTAATATCACAACATCGAATGGGTTTGAATGACAAATAATAGATAAACGAAAACAAGTATTGACTTGGCTTTACAAAAAATATTTTTTTGTAAAAATAGTATAAATCCAAAAGACGTATTCTACCCCACAGTTCCTTATGTCTCAGCTTTACCTTATCCATTCTAACAATTTCTTATCCTTGCTAAATAAATACAATTTATATAAAAATTCAAACACAACAGATAGAACATGAACAAATATTACTACATATATATTTTTATAAAAAAAATAAAAGTTTAGAAGAATCAAAAACAAAAACAAGCTTAAAACTGTAGAGCTTAACATTTTATTTTTTTTGTTATTTATTACCATATAATAATTCAACAAAGTATTCAATGGAAAACAAACAGCTAATATACATAAAAAACGCAACATTGATATAGCCGGAGACATAGACAACCCACCTAAAAAGTATATTAAATATTTAGATAATGCAAACAAGAAAAACGCATAAATAATTCCAGCAAAAGCCGAAAGTTTAAATATTTTTTTCGACAAATTACTCTTCTCTCCTTTTGCTAATCTAGGTAATACCGCAGTAGGGAGTATTTGAAAAAGTGTCACATATATATTTATTAATTTGTTTGCTAAATCATAATATGCCACAAACTGTTTATTAAGGAAAACACCTATAAAGACAACTAAAGATTTGTCTCGTAAATAATATGAAACTTTAGAAGAAAAAATAACAATACTATCGCAAAAGCTTTTTCTAATTTGAGAAAAAGTCGGTAACATTATCGGTTTTTTTAAAGATCGTAACATTATACAAAAACCCACAATTCCACTGATCAAAGCCCCCCCCCCATTCAATGTAGGGAGCAATAGATAGTCTGTTGGATTTTTGATTAATAAAAAAACTAAAGTTAAAAAAAACATCCGTGTAGACAATGTTATCATTGTAATAATTTTCATTTTTTCAACGCCTTGAAAAAAAAATTGTGGAAAAAGGAGCTCATTAAAAGTGGCTAAAAACGTCAAAAAATACAAGGTTTTATTTTTGCTTATTTCAGGAAATACACACACGCATATATATAGAACAATAAAACAAAAAAACCACAAAAAGAATTTTATAAATAAAACAGACAACACAATCTGAGTTACTTTATCTTTATTTTCTAGATTTTGAGATATATCTTTTGTTGCAGAAATATTAAATCCAAATTCTATCACCAAAGAAAAATATGCTATAATAGATTGAGCAAAAACAATCTCCCCATACAAATTTGGAGAAAGGATTCTTATTAAATAAGGATAAGTTAATAATGGAATTATCATATTTACCACACGAAGTATAGTTAAATATGAAAGATTTTCCATTAATATACTATTCTGACAAACTAAATTTAGTAGCCTCCTCCACATAAAATAATATATTTTCGATATATCCCTAAGGCTATTTATAAGGAATAATCTAAATAGAACTCTATAGAACTAATGGATAATTCCAGCAGATCTACATGTTGTATAAATTCTTACAAAAAGAAAAAACTACACCTTATTGATTATTTATCTCACTTTACAAACAAAACATAAGATGAAAATCATTAATATCAAATCACAGTAAAAAAGACTCCTAAGCAATCTTTGCTGTATATCAATTAAAATTTCCGAATGTTCTTTTAACATTGTCTTCATATGTAATGTACCAATTGGTGAATTCTTCGATTCCATTCTTCAATGAAAAAGATGGTAAATAATTCATCTTGGTATATATATTATTGCTATCCGCAAAGGTTCTCTTCACGTCTCCTTTCTGCATCGGACACATCTCTAGCACTGCTTTCTTTCTCATAGCCTTTTCCATCATCACTATAAAATCCATCAACCTCACTGGATTCGAACAACCAATATTAAAAATCTGATAATAAGGATGCTCCCCTCCCTTTCCAGGAATCGCCTCAATCACCCGTACAATTCCTTCTATAATATCAGTAATATATGTAAAATCCCGCATCATATCTCCATTGTTAAACACTTTGATGGGTTTACCTTCTGCAATAGCTTTGGCAAACAACATTGGAGCCATATCTGGTCGCCCCCAAGGACCATAGACAGTAAAGAAACGTAAACCTGTTGTAGATAATTGATATAAATGACTATAAGTATGCGCCATCAGTTCATTCGCTTTTTTAGTGGCGGCATATAGACTAACCGGATAATCTACTCGATCATCTTCTGAAAAAGGCACTTTATCACTATTCCCATATACACTACTTGAACTAGCATAAACTAAATGCTTGATTTGATTATGACGGCAACATTCCAAAATATTGACAAAACCCACCAAATTACTTTGTACATAAACACGCGGATTTTCAATAGAATAACGCACCCCAGCTTGGGCAGCCAGATTACAAACTACATCAAATTGCTCTTTTTGAAATAAATTTTCCATCAAAGAACAATCTTCTAAATTGGCTTTAATAAAACGATAGTTAGGGTAAATAGAACTTTGAACTAATTTACCATATTCAATAGCGTCTCTGTCTATTCCAGCTTCTCGTAGCCGAGCATATTTTAGTTTGACATCATAATAATTGTTGATGTTGTCATACCCGACTACTTCCCAATTTTCATTTAACATACGTTCAGCTAAATGAAAGCCTATAAATCCAGCTGTGCCTGTAATAAGAATTTTCTTTTTACTCATTCTTAAATACAATAATAAGTGAAGCCATTTCCCGCCATTTCATCTTTATCAAAAATATTCCGCCCGTCAATAATCACCGAATTATTCATTGTTTTTTTCAACACCTTCCATGAAGGCATACGAAATTCTTTCCATTCAGTTAAAAGCAATAGAGCATCTGCTTCTAAGGCGGCTTCGTACATATCTTTGGCATAAACCACTTTATCTCCTACCCGACGTTTACATTCGTTCATAGCGATTGGATCATACACTTTTACGTTACATCCAGCTTTTAATAATAAATCAATTATGACTAAAGCGGGAGCTTCTCGCATATCATCCGTATCAGGTTTAAATGCTAATCCCCAGATAGCAATTGTTTTTCCTTTTACACAATCTTCTTCGCAATGCTTCTTTAATTTTTCAAACAAAATGGTTTTCTGTTTTTCATTTACTCTTTCTACAGCTTCCAGTACCTGCATATCATAACCATTTTGCTTTGCCGTTTTTATTAATGCTTTCACATCTTTGGGAAAGCAACTTCCGCCATAGCCACAACCAGGATAAAGGAATTTACTACCTATACGAGAGTCGGAACCAATACCTCGACGAACCATATTCACATCTGCTCCTACTAATTGACAAAGGTTGGCTATATCATTCATAAAAGAAATTCGAGTTGCTAACATAGCATTGGCTGCATATTTAATCATTTCGGCTGAAGGTATATCAGTATAAATCATTCGATAATTATTAATGGTAAACGGTTTATATAACCGATCCATTAATTCTTTCGCACGATCATGCTCTATGCCAACAACTACCCTGTCAGGACTCATAAAATCATTTACAGCCGACCCTTCTTTTAAGAATTCAGGATTTGAAGCCACATCAAAGGGAATATCTATTCCACGTTTGTCTAATTCTTTCTGAATACAGGTTTTAACCTTTTGAGCAGTTCCTACCGGTACTGTACTTTTGGTAACCACTAATACATATTTATTGATATTCTTGCCAATTGTAGAAGCGACTTCCAATACATAACGAAGATCTGCACTACCATCTTCGTCAGAAGGAGTACCTACAGCAGAAAATATAACTTCTACCTCATCCAAGCAAGAAATTAAATCAGTAGTAAATTGTAGACGACCAGCTTTATGATTACGAATAACCATTTCCTCCAAGCCTGGTTCGTAAATAGGGATAATTCCTTTTTCTAATTTATTTATCTTATTTTGATCAACATCTATACATGTGACATTTATTCCAACTTCTGAAAAACAGGTCCCAGTCACTAAACCAACGTAGCCTGTACCAATAATAGCAATATTCATTCAACAATTTGTTTTATATATAGCAAAGCCCCCGAATATTTCGAGAGCTTTTTTAATTATCAATCAAGATGCGTTCTATCGCACTCTGCTTCTACCACTGTTGGGTTGATTTTCTCAAAAGTAGTTAATACACGTGCTGTTCGTAGGCGTTTACCTGGGGTAAATACGATCTTGGGAGTTTTGATCTGTGAGGTGGAAAAGTCTTTTTCTTCCACTGCTCCTGTTGATCCGACAGCCATCCGGAAGTTTCCGAATTCACCGAACTGGACGATACGACCTGCACGCAGGTTTTTATCCAATTGCTGGTTCATACGGTCTAATACGGCTTTTACATCTGCAGAGGTAAGCGTACAGTTTTCTGCTATATCACTACACAACTCTTCAAATGTTACAAAACCGTTATTTACAGCGTATGCATACAACTTACGTGGAGCCTCTTTGGCATCCTTACCTAAGTTTTTACGATCTACTAATCTAAATTTTACTGACATAATTTCTAATTTTAATTGTTACTACTAAATTTTGTTTTGTGATCACGATGCAAAGGTAGATCTGCCACAAATATTAAAATCCGCGTAACATGTATACTATTTGTCATGTAAAAAAGCATCTCCCATTATCTATTGCTTTATATATTAGCAAATTAATAAAATCAAATTCTTAAGAACAAGGTAAAATCCTACATATTTGGCGAATTATACCTAATGGAACGAAAATATACGTAATAGCACTAATTAAGAACACATTAAAGAATTCAAAAGAAATTAATTATTAACATTTGTCGAAGAAACAGCTCTCCTAAACTTCCCCGTTAACATATAATTACTTTTTAAATCCTTTGATAGGATAATAACATCGCTTTTTTAGAAAGTATACATAGTTTTCGGGAAAAGTATTAATACTTTCTGAAAAAAGTATGCATAGTTTTTTTTACATATTTTCTATCCCCCCCTACCCCCCCCTCTCAAGAGGGGAAATTTCGAGAGCTTCCTGTATATCGTTCTTCAGGAGTGTTTCCTTATCTAACATCTCGTACTCTGAATTCTGGCTGACAAATTCAGGGACTAAGTTTTTCATGAGTCGTACCGTCTCTTTTTTATTGACGGTGGAAGCTATAATACTTAATTCGTCTATCAGCTCTACAATATCTGAATAGGTATATTCGCGTATGTTTGCTTTGAATATTTTTTTGTTTGAGGTAGGAATGGTGCTTTCCTTATCGTTGAGAAGTTCTTCATAGAGCTTTTCTCCAGGGCGTAGACCTGTGTATTCTATTTTGATATCGTTCCCTACTTCCAGACCTGCTAACTCAATCATGCGTTTAGCCAAATCAGCTATTTTCACGGGGGTACCCATGTCGAAGATGAAGATTTCGTTGCCATTACCCATAAAGGAGGCTTCTAACACCAAGCGACAGGCTTCAGGGATGGTCATGAAGTAGCGGATGATTTCCGGATCTGTAACCGTTAAAGGCCCCCCTTTGGCTAATTGGTCGCGGAAGCGGGGAATCACAGAACCATTGCTACCTAACACATTTCCAAAACGGGTGGTTACAAAACGGGTATTTCCTGCATATTCTCCTTTACTGATAGCTGTCCCAAGACTTTGCACGTACATCTCAGCTAAGCGTTTGGACGCTCCCATAACATTGGTGGGATTCACAGCCTTATCTGTGGATATCATGACAAATTTATGAACCTTGTACGTGACAGCTAAATCCGCTACAGTACGGGTTCCTTGCACATTGGTCAATACAGCCTCACAGGGATTTTCCTCCATTAAAGGAACATGTTTGTAGGCTGCTGCATGAAAGACTATTTCAGGATGAAAACGGCGAAATACACTTTCTACCCGCTCAGGCATACGGACATCACCCATCAGCGGAATAAAACTCATTTTCGGAAATTTCTCTTCCAGTTCCAAGCGAAGATTATGCATAGGAGTTTCCGCAGAATCGAACAATACTAATTGCTTTACCCCAAATGAACAGATCTGATGACAAAGTTCACTTCCGATTGATCCGGCAGCACCTGTTACCAATACTACTTTATTTTTCAATGAGGCAGCGATCTCTTCTAAATTAATGGTGATTTCTTCTCTGTTTAATAAATCTTCAATACGCACTTCCGGAAGATTCCGGTAATTAACTTTTCCTCCATCCATTTCCCGGATCGTCGGAGCTAATAGCATACGAACATGCTTCTTTTCCGCATAACGAACAAAACGTTCATTTTCATATTTTACAGAGTGATAATCAGGAAACAGAACTGCTTTTACATATAAGCTATCAACAAGTTGGTTAAAAGCCTCTTGATCTTTTATTGAAAACACCTTATACCCTCCAATACGAAGTGATCTGTTTTTACCATTTGTAATGCAACCGACAATACGGTAATTCCCTTTTATATTTTTCAAGGATGAATTTAACAGATCAACGGATGTATCTTCTGTTCCGAATATCAGCAAGTTTTCCGTACCGGAAAGGCTCTTATCCCGAACAAAATTATAGGCTAAGATTAATACAACACGAAAAGTCGTTAAAATAAAGAATGACACCCAAAAGTCTATTGCACAAAGCAATAGAAACCCCTTAGGTGTTGTCCATTGAGGCAGGAACAACTTCATCAGGATAAACAAAAAAACCACTTTTAATAAAGCGGCTATAGCGATCCGCCCGGTTTCAACAAATGTTGAATGACGGATTACATTTTTATGTGTCTGTAGTCCTAAAAAAGTTAATACACTACTTAATACAGAAAAAGCAAAGAATTGTGACACAGCATATCCGGAAGTGTCAACGTAGCTTATTATATAATAGGTAAAAGCTAAAGCAACTCCTGTGGCTATCGTTGAAAAGACAAGGTCTAAGATAAAGACCAGCCATCTGTTGATATACTTAATGCGAGATAATGTAGTTAATAATTCCCTAATTCCCATACAAATGAGTCTGTCTGATAAGTGTACAAAGGTTCGTCACCCCCAAGATTAAGGTAACGGATTCTGAAAAAACTGTTAGAGAAGAAGACTGTTTTTCAAAAGCTTCTGTTAATCCAATACACAAAAGAATACACATGCTTCGTTTTATGAATTTCACAAAGCATCGGGAACAAGCTATTCTTTATTATGGGGCAAAATTAGTAAATATATTCATTTATTCATACTATTTTTTGTTTATTTCCTCTTTTTAAATCAAAACGTCTCGTTAAGAGGCGCGCAGAACGCAGAATGGAACACGCAGAACGGGGAAAATATGTGCGAAGTGGTAAACGGTAGGTGGTACGTTTTATACCACTTGCTTACCACTTGCTTACCACTTACCACCTATTACTTATTTCGAAAAAAGGAGTCCTTTTTTTGTGATTGTGATAGCGCCACCGAAGGTATCTTCACCGAAAAAAGAGCCATTATCGTATCCGACAGCCAGTTTAAAATCAAAACCTTTCAATTTGGGAGGAGTGTACGTCATTTCTAATTGGGTAGCAATGCCTTTTCTTACGGATGTATAGGGTAGTGAATATCTTCCCCAGGACTTACCGGCAGACATCAGTAGTCTATATTGCAAAGCGGAGGCAATAAATCCTTCTGCGCCCAAATGGTATGCGATAATACGGTTACTCTTAAAATTAACATTCCCGTCACCATTATATTCGGGCGAGAGCAATAACGAACTACCGAAAGATTTTCCGTAATGGGAAGGGCCTGAAATATAACCGCCATTATTATAGTATTCATCACAACCTACAGCCCATTTCACCACATCTCTATGTTCGTCATCCATGTCGCGATTAAGATGTATTGGTCCTGTTTGTTGTTTGGTATATAAATACTCTAGAACAACACCTGACAGGAAGGACTTCTTAGTCGATTTATATTCTAGTCCCAACAAATTATCCCGATAATTCTTAAAAATCATGCCCGAACCATCATCGAAAAAATGCTGCATGTAAGCACTTATCTGGTCATCATTTTTCAATTTATAATCAAACTTCACCAAATAGGCGCCCCATTGCGAACCAGCGACATACATATTGTCCGATGTTGTAGCTGAAGACGAACCTTCCTTGGCTATCATCACGCGCAAGAAGTCATCTATACCTTTCGGTTGGTTTATCACCGTGTACTGCCCCCCACTATAAGTATATAAATCGCCTCCCCATTTAGCTGCGTGCATCAATCCTGCGATAAATTGTATCCGATGCTTTGTTGCTATATTGCCGAAGCGGAGGAAAAGAAATTTACTATGGGAGAAATCGTCCTTGTTATAGAATCGATTGTTCGGACGAGCAATGTCTTCCTGATAACCTCCGTCTAAATAACGCCCGACGGAGAAATCGGCTTTTATGTACATATTTCCTTTGGTATAAGGGATCAGCAAGAAGTCCGAAAGACTCAATTTGACTTGGGGTATCGGACGTGCATTATTGGAAAAAATCATATCGCCGGAACTTAGGTATGGATTCAAGAACGAAGTATAATCTTCACGCATACCAATATCCAAGCGCCATAGTTTCCAATTCAAACGTCCGTATAGTTGTTGGATCCAAAAATGTCCATAATTATCATTGTTGGATCCTGTCAAATCAACACCAGCATCAAACGACCAGTCGTCATTCAGCCTTTGTACATAATCGGCAAAGCCGCGCAGGTAAAAATTATCACCTTCCAAGGGCACTGCGCCCCATTTCTGATTGGTTATCCAGAACGGGGTATGCTTTTCACTCAGAGAACCGAAGGCTTCCACCCTATATGTACTTTCTATCTGTGCAAATCCCTGGAAAGACAGCCAACAACAGGCGAATAAAAAGATCAGTCGTTTCATATTTCGTTAGAATTTGACAAAA
Organism: Parabacteroides sp. PH5-46; assembly: GCF_029892785.1. Lineage (GTDB taxonomy): Bacteria > Bacteroidota > Bacteroidia > Bacteroidales > Tannerellaceae > DFXE01. Next base: position 52,346 of record NZ_JARXXA010000008.1, on the reverse strand, counting down.
TGATAGGTTTCGTCATCGTGTGTTAGCGTCATTTTCTTCGAGCTCAGATGCAAAATTCCATACGTTCTAGTTTTCTCGATTCGGGGATACAAGTCAAAATTGAGATTATCATGTTTCGCATCCATTTCTAAAGACATCGTTTTATCATCCGGAAAGAGCACATAACCATGTAATACCGATGAACTTTCCGGTTTAGCCGACTGACGCAACAAGGTATAGGCAAACACAGCTTTATGAGTAAAACTATAATAAATGGTATCTACTTTTTGTGTACCGGTAGCGCTTTCCACCGACTTTAGTTGCCACATCCCATCTACCTTGGGTAGGTCATTGTCCGAACAAGAGTAAAACAACAGAGTAGCTAGTAATATAATTCCCCAATACTTTATTTTCATCTGCAACACATTAATTATAATTGCAAAGATAGAAATTTATTCAGCTTTTGTTAAAATTTTACGTATGTTTGTCTACCGTTTGACTAACTAAATTTACTTATATGAAACGAATCGTATTGCTCTTAGGAGTATTAGCATTTACACTTTTAGCTCAAGGACAAGTAAAAATCAATGACTTAAAGATGACAAACCTCGGCGATGGCCGCATGTATGCCGAGTATGAGAACAAAGAAAAAGAAGAGGACAAACCCATTAACGGGAAAGTGCGCATCATTACCGGATATACGACGGAATATATTGATGCCGAATTTGCCAAAGGCTTTGCCGTAGGGAAATGGGAGTATTACAAGGATAATAAATTATCCGAAGTTACACATTATGAAGATGGCCGCCTGAATGGAGAAATCATCAGATACTATCCCGACGGGACAAGTATAAAAGAAAAAAGCAACATGAAGAATGGAAAGGTCAATGGAATCACTACTACCTATTCGCAAGCCGGAACACTCACCTATGAAAAAGGGATGAAAGAGGGCGTAGAAGACGGACCTGAACGCCGTTACGATGACAATGGTGTGCTAGTATATGACAATACCTACAAAGACGGAAAACAAGTAGGTAAATCTTTCTCGATTATAAACAAAGGACTAACCGGTGAATATACCAAGACTGCTTATTACAAAGATGGAAAATACGATGGCGAATACCTGGAAACGTACAAAGACGGAGATGTAAAAGTGAAAGGTAAGTACATCAACGGCAAAAAAGACGGACTGTGGGAATCATTCCATAGTGACGGATCACGCAAAGGGGGCTCTGAAACATACAAAAACGGTGTTGTTATCCGTAGAGTAATCTACTACACCGATGGTAGCATCGAAATGGAGCGTAATTTCAACGATCAGGGCAAACAGCATGGTATCGAAAAGAAATATGCTTATGAAGGAGGACATCTGACCAGTGAAAAAAACTTTGTCAACGGAAAACAGGTTGGCAAACAAATGCGCCGGGTAAGTAGCAATAATGGCAGCTTCTTTGAATACTCCAATTACAATGAAAGCGGCAAAAAGCATGGCGAATACCGAGAGGTGTTTGAGGATAACAAAAAGGAAAAGACCAAAGGCCAGTATGTAAATGACAAAAAAGACGGCAAATGGTATTATGGTAACTCACTGGGATTCTACAAAGAAGAAATATATGAAAACGGAAAACTGACAGAGTCTAAAACCTTGGTAAAATAAAAGACGAATAAAACTATCAGGAAGATGCAGTCTTTCTACGATTAATACTTGAAAAACTGCATCTTCAATTCATCATTAGCAAACATCTTTACAGATACAATTCCGTTTATTACAGGCAAAGAAACGGGCTTTTGATTAATTTTTAAATCCAAATTTTCTGCATAAACAGGCAACTTTATGTGGAAGATTCCATCAACTGAAGTATGGAGGCCTGCCTCTATCATCCGGCTATCCTGCCAGCGAACAGCTACTTCTCCCCCATTCCGCACTTTTAAACCGCTAAAGCTGCCGCTTTTCCAAGCAGCAGGAAGCGCCGGCAGTAATTCTATAACCCCAGCCTGGCTTTGTACAAGCATTTCTGCTATACCGGCAGTAGCTCCCAAATTACCGTCTATCTGAAACGGAGGATGTGCGCAGAACAGGTTCGGATAGGTACCGCCACCTTTTGTATACTTCACATTCGTATCCACAACCGGAGCCAGCAAGTCACAGAGTAGTTTGTAGGCATGATCACCATCGTGCAAGCGTGCCCAGAAATTCATTTTCCAGGCCATAGACCAACCGGTACTTTCATCACCTCTTACTTCCAAAGTTTTACGGGCAGCTACAGCCAGCTCCGGTGTTTTTTCTATCGATATTTCATCTCCCGGATACAAACCGTACAGATGTGACACATGCCTGTGATGAGGGTCTTCTTCCTCATAGGACTCCAGCCACTCCATGATACGTCCGTCTTTTCCGATGGTTGTCGGCATCAGTCGGGAGCGCATCCGGCTCAGTTCTTCGGCAAATTCCGTGTCTATACCTAAGATTCCTGCAGCCTCTATGGTGTTGGTAAACAGCTCGCGTACAATCTGGTTATCCATTGTAGAGCCAGCAGTGATATGTACCGGTTTATCGTTCAAGATAAACGCATTTTCGGGAGAGGTAGTAGGAGCAGTTACCAGATAGCCATTCCGGGGATCTTCAACCAGCATATCTACAAAGAAAAGAGAAGCACCTTTCATCACCGGATAGATATCCTTCAGGTAGGCTTTATCCAGGGTATATAAGTAATGTATATACAGATGCTCGCACAACCAGGCAGCAGAGGTATTGGTTGCCCCCCAGGAAGGATGTTCGCCCGGAGCGGTAAACTCCCAGGGATTACCCAAGATATGTGTTACCCACCCACGTGCATTATAAAAGACCTTGGCTGTTTGTTCTCCACTGCTCACTTGCTGCTTTATCCACTCGACCAAAGGGAGATGTAGCTCCGAAAGATTGGTTACTTCAGCAGGCCATAGGTTCATTTGCAGATTAATATTCAAGTGATAGTCTCCGTTCCAGGGTGTTTGAACGGTATTTGCCCAAAGTCCCTGTAGATTCGGCGGTAACAAACCCGGACGAGTAGACGATATCAAGAGATAGCGGCCAAACTGGAAATATAATGTAGCCAGTGAGGGATCATTCTTGTCTCTCCTGAAGGCATGCAAACGCTCGTCCATAGGAAGTGTCTCTTTATCCGAACGCCCCAAATCCAGATGTACCCGTTTGAAAAGTTTCTGATAAGCAGTCGTATGTTCCTTCTTCAATGCTACATACTCCTTATTTTTTGCAGCATCCAGTAGCGTTTCTGTTTGTTTTTCATAATCAGACTGAAAGTAATCTGTAGCCATACTTACCAACAGCAAGGCTTCTGATGCTTCACTGACAAAAAGCATTGTATCATTCTTGGTTATTTTTCCTCCTTTGGGTAGTATGATCCGGGTACGAGACACATATTGAAGCCCTTTGCCATCTGTTCCGTTATTCAACTGCCCGTGCATAATCAGATCATTTCCGCTTACACTGACTTCATATCGTTCCGGACGATTCAAGCCTACTGAAAAATGGAGGGACTTATCTACATCCGCCATCAGGCGAATTACTCCTACATCTCCGGCAAAAGAGGTAAAGGCTTCACGCGTATAATTCACATCGCCCCTCGTATAACTGACAGACGAAACTGCCTCTTCCAGATTTAACGTTCTGCGATAAGCCGTTACGGGAGCATTATTTCCCGGATATGAATACTCCAATACCAAGTTTCCCAATAGCTGAAAACAGCCGTAAGGGACGTTTGCTCCACCACCAAGACCACTGCCTTCTCCTTTGCAGACAAAGGTTTTGTACATTAACTCCTGCGCCTCATCGTTACGTCCGGCAAATAGCAAACGACGAATCTGCGGCAAGTAAGCTGCTGCATAGGGATTGTCTGTATCTTGCTTGCTGCCCGACCACATGGATATCTCGTTCAGCACGATTGTTTCCTTCTCTATACCTCCGTCAGGCATCATACCTAAACGTCCGTTCCCTAGCGGAAACGTCTCTTCCCATATCGCAGCCGGCTTTGTGAAAAAATAAGATAAAGATGTATCCTGTCTCAAATCAGGCATACTGCAAGCAGCAAAAAAAAGAAATAATAGAAGAAAATAATTTGTTTTCATATATCAGGGCAAGGGTGTATACTTGTTAAAAACTTTGCATATCACAGAGCTTCTTATAGTATCCATTTAATGAGAATAGCTCTTCATGGCGGCCTCTTTCTACGATCTCTCCTTCATGCATCACACAAATTTCATCTGCATTACGGATAGTAGACAGGCGGTGTGCTATAACAATGGTGGTTCTGTTCTTCATCAGGTTTTCCAATGCCTGTTGCACCAAACGTTCCGACTCTGTATCCAAAGCCGAAGTAGCCTCGTCCAGAATAAGGATCGGAGGATTTTTCAGGATAGCGCGTGCAATACTGATCCGTTGTCGTTGACCACCGGACAGCTTGCTTCCTCTATCACCTATATTCGTATCGTAGCCTTCTTCCGAGGCCAATATAAATTCATGCGCATTTGCTATTTTTGCCGCTTCCTGTACTTGTTCCAAGGTAGCATCTTCCACACCAAAGGCTATGTTATTGAAGAAGGTATCATTAAACAAGATCGCTTCCTGATTCACATTCCCCATCAGTCCGCGTAAATCACACAAAGTAGCTTCGCGTATGTCTGTTTCATCTATTTTGACACTTCCTTTATCTACATCGTAAAAGCGAGGGAGCAAGTCCACAAGTGTACTTTTACCCGAACCGGATTGACCTACGAGTGCCACGGTTGTACCTTTAGGAATTTGCAGGTTGATACCTTTCAGCACCCAGTCATTCTGGTATTTGAACCATACATCCTTGTAGCTGATTTGCTTTGTCAGGGCTATTTTTTTAGGATCGGCAGGGTCTACAATATTGCTCTCTGCCATCAGTATTTTATCTATCCTATCCATAGAGGCCAGGCCCTTTTGTATGGAATATGACGCCTTGCTTAAATCCTTTGCCGGATTAATCATGCTGTAGAATATAACCAGGTAATAGATAAAGGTAGAAGCATCTATAGGGCTGTTTTCACCCAGAATCAGGCTTCCCCCGTACCACAGAACAACGGCTATTGTTATTGTTCCAAGGAGCTCACTCATCGGATGTGCCAGTTGCTGCCTGCGATAGATCTTATTGGTTGTACGACGAAAAGTTTCATTGCTTCTTTCAAAGCGATCCCGTATCTTCAGCTCCGCATTAAAAGCCTTGATTATACGCAAGCCGCTCAGGGTTTCTTCTACCTGGCTCATCAAGTACCCCCATTGCTCCTGCCCTACCAAGGATTTACGTTTTAACGTTTTCCCCACTTTCCCCATCACATATCCGGCTACAGGAAGAAGAACAAAGACAAAGAAAGTCAGTTTCCAACTGATAATAAACATACCCGTCAGATAGATAGCAATCAGGATCGGATTCTTAAACAACATATCCAAAGAGCTCATGATCGACGTTTCTATCTCGTTCACATCTCCGGATACACGGGCGATAATATCTCCCTTCCGCTCTTCCGAGAAAAAGCCAAGTGGTAATTGCACTATCTTACGTACAATCTGGTTTCGAATATCCCTCACTACACCTGTACGGATCGGTATCATCGTTAAAAAAGACAGGTACATAGCACTTACTTTCAGCAGTGTCATCCCTATCAGGAATAAGCTCAGCATCACCAAAGCAAATGTAGAGCTATGTGTATCTATCATGTTTGTTATATACCAGTAAAAATTGTCTTTGGCTAATCCGGGAAGACTGCTCCACCAATCCCAATTCGTTAGCTGAACGTTCCATTCGCTGAAGGTATAAACCTGTTCATCCATCTTAAACAGGATGTTCAAGATAGGAATTAGTAAGGCAAAAGAGAATAAGTTAAGAATGGCCGATAGAATATTGAATATAACATTCCATACCATAAACTTCTTATAGGGAGGGACAAAGCGCCTCAATATACGGAAGAAATCTTTCATGTAAAACGTAGCGGATTAATTTAAGGCCGCAAGTTAGTGATAATTTCGATAATACCGTCAAAGTCTGTATTATTCGTATCAATGGCTACGCTTCCGTTATCGTAGGGTTGGTAAATGTCTATTTTCGTAACAGAGAATAGTCCGGCAGTTGGCGTAAGAGACGAACTGGCCAAATGCATAATGCCACTGTCTGCTCCAAAAAACAGAACCGAATTGGCTATTACGGAAGCTATCTCGCGGATATCTTTGCTATAATAAGCCGGTGCCTGGAAGTTTATTTGCGAAACATTCTCTGCCGGCAACACCTCCAAGATATTATAGGCGGGTTCAAAAGCTGCCTTCAAACGCTCATACATAGCAATCCACCATACTTCGGAATAGCACTTCGTTCCGGTAGCAAACGTATAAATACAAATCGTAGGCTTCGCCGGATCTACGTAGCTATCCAGCACTTTCTTGCCGTTGAGCTTTTCCGAAGGACTCAGTTTGATATCCAAAGGGGGGATTGGCAGATCCATCTGAGACAAACCGGAGGGTGACAAATAATACCGCAGATTATAGACGGGAAACTTCGCCATGTGCCTGTAATCAGGATATATAGTATCAAGTTCGTCTTTTGCATCATTAAAAAACTTCAGTCGGGATTTGGCAAAATTGGTAGCAAGCCTGCCTGATGAAGACCCTTCAGTTACATTAAACACCAAGTCGTAATGATATTTCCGTAAAGACAGCCATACCTTGCCATAACGGATCAATCCCTTGAAAGGCTTCTTGGGTAGCTTGATGATGCGGTTTACATTCTCATAATTTTCAAAGAGAATCGTAGCCAAGCCTCCTTTTACAAACAAATCAATTTCACATCCCGGAAACAGACTGATAAGTTCCTGTATAAGGGGGGTAATAAGAATCTGATTTCCCAACCGACCATTAGGCCTGACTACTAATATCTTCTTAACATCCTTTAGTGAACTTTTACTAAGTAACGAATTCCCTGAAGAAAATCCTATATATCTGGTTAATCTGCGAAGAGTATGCCTTCGTATCTCGTTTATAGTGGATTTAAAGCTCATAAAAGATATTTGCATTTATTAATTTAATGCAAATTTAGAGGATAAATCCAAATAATCAACTATCCAGCTTATTATCCTTCTTCAGCAGGTCGCGTATTTCTGTCAGCAACTGTATATCCGCAGGAGGTGCAGCCGGAGGAGCCGGTTCTTCTTTCTTCTTCCGCTCAACAGCATTGATGGCTTTTATCATCAGAAAAATAGCAAAGGCAATAATCAGGAAATCAAAGGTTACCTGAATAAAGTTTCCGTATGTAACAGCCACTTCCGGAGAAATTGCTTCTCCACCTTCCGTTACGGCATGTTTGAGTACCAGTTTCCAGTCGGTAAAATTCACACCACCAACAAACAGCCCTATCACAGGCATAATCAGGTCACTGACCACCGAACTCACGATCTTTCCAAAGGCTCCGCCGATAATGATACCAACTGCCATATCCACTACATTGCCCCTCATGGCAAACGTCTTAAACTCTTGCAATATCTTACTCATAATTATTGGGTATATTTTAAATAATAACCACAAAAGTAGTAATTTGGTTTCAAACAGCATAAAAAAACGAGCCGTGCTAACATCCCTGCCCGCACGGCTCTCTTAACCAAAAACATTATTATGTATGAAAAATATTTAATCTTGTACGCAGCGGATCGTTCGCCCAAGCGCACGTCCGCCGGCACTCAATTCTAGACTTTTGGGAGTAATTAATAATATGAATACATTTGCATTTTTAGGATTTGGCTCAGACGACCAATAACGTGCCTGCGTGTGTTGTAAGACTGACGAGCCATAAGAACCTCGATGCCCGGCGATAGGGAAGTAAAGCATATCTGTTCCATTATCCCCTTTGACTTCTAAACGTTTATCTGTATCATTCAAAATAACCTTCCCTTCGTTAGCGGTATAACCTTCACCATAAGCAGTTATCAACAACATTAATTCCGCTTTTGTAGGAATATGCCAACCCTCAGGACAAGGACCTTGATAGTTCGCACCAGACCATAAGCTGTTACCCGGAGGGGTTAACCAATCGGTAAGTGAATCGTTTGTGCTCTTGATAAACATATCTTTAGCTTCGCCTGTTGTCGCTGTTTCCAAATCCAATGGGCCCATAATCGTATCGGTGATTGTTCCTAGTCCTGCAGCATAGGTAAAGCCTACGTTGCGTCCCCATTGATAAAATAATCCATGATGTTCTACTTCTGTTGTGGTACCGACTTCTGTTGCTCCTACATTTACCGGAGCCCAGTAGATATCTCCGAACAGGACGGGTTTCTCGTTTGTGGTGTCGTAGTTTGGCACACCGTTGATGTAGAGGGTGTCTCTTTCTTCAGGCTTGGAGTTGTTGACTATCTCTATTCGGGCATGAAGAGGGGTTTTCTGTACCGGGATCTCAATCTTGTGTTCTTGCATGTAGCCTGCGGCGTATGTAAGGGTGGGTTCGGGGGAGGTGACGATAATTCTGTCTGTTCCGTTGCCTGTTCCGTGTAGGTAAGTAATATCTACGTGTGTACCAGATTTGTTGAAAGTTGTTACCGGAACCTTGATTGTGCCTGTGGTAGTGGCATTAGTGATATCATAGATCTTGTCCGTTACCTGGATACCTGCACCACCTGTCAGGACAGCTGCGCTTACTGTCATAGCGTCTGTTTCGGGTTTGGCCTCATGGGTGCCTCCGTCGTCAGCCCAATCATCGACTTGTATATTGAGCTCCGGCTCTTTCTTTTCTACCTTCTGCACTCTTAGCGTATAGCGTTTATTGGCTTCAATCTGCTGGTTGTTCTTCAGACTGTAGATGCGGCGCTCGCCCAGGAAGGTACCTTCAACAGAGATGATGGACTTGTCTGCTCCTATCTCTGTGGGATAGAGGTAGAACAGGCTCTCGATAGCAGTAGCGGTGTTGGCGTTGGCTTCCTTGCTGTACTCTATTAGTGGCAGTGTGCCTTTTGTCAGAGTTGGTTCGGGGATACCGGTTGCATCGCCGAAGGCATGGCCTTGTAGGTTGACATTCTCTATGATGATATTTTCTATCGTGAAGTTGGTTTCTGAAGCATCGTTTATCACGTCGAAACGGGCTACACGACGGAGGAGTTTCACCTTCAGATCGTCGTCCTTGGCATCTTCTACATCTTCTATTATTTTGCGGGCTGTCATCAGAAGCGGGGTCTCAAGGAGTCCGCTTTGTACATCAGAGAGGCGTTCCAGAAAGTCCTCTTCCGTTGTTGCACCTGCATTTACATTGCCTAAAGCCGAAGCATTGCCTTTGCCGTTGGCTACAAAGTAGAAGGTGTGTTTGCCTGTACGTCCGGTTACATCCACTGTTGCTTTCAGGTCTGTATCCTGTTGTTCCAGGTCGTCACTGCTTACGCGGAATACCTTTTGCAATAAGTTGGGTAGGCTTTCTGCCGAGCGGTCGTTAAACATATAGATTTCAAGAGAGTCTACTGCATTTTCATTGGCAGTAGCTATTGTTGCATAGCTCACAGGTTGTCTTTTTCCTTGCAGACGGAAGGTGATAAAGCCTTCACGAACCGGAGTGGAAGGAGTATCCACATACTCTTCCTCGTTGCTGCAGGAAGGCGCCAACATCAGCACCAGAGCAGCCAGTATCATTGTTAGTTTTGTATATTTTGTTTTCATTTTTCTTTTAAAGTTTAATGTTTAAAATTCAAGTAGCCCAGTAGCCTGAGGCTACTACTGGCTACAAAGCTGGGCAGTCACTGACTGCTCTACTCTTGTACACAGCGTACGGAAAGACCATATGCACGACTCTCAAATCCCAGAGGAAAAAGCGACGAACTAAAGTGTAAACGAACAGCATGTGTCTCGTTTGCATCCGAAGACCAATAGTTGCCACTTATACCATAGTCGCGCAAAGAACCTGGAGCATAATAGGAACGAAATCCTGCGGCTGGGAGATAGAGAATATCTATTCCGTTATCGCCTTGTACTTCCAAGCATCCATTAGTGAATGACACTTTGGTATTATTTGCATATCCTCCTGCTCCATACAGCGTCTTAATTTTTCTATAATCTGCTTCTGTAGCTACATGCCAGCCTTGCGGACAAGGATCCTGTCCATTCGTCTCACTCCAAAGGGCACTATCTTGAGGGCTTAGCCAGTCATAAGGCGTATTGGAAGCTAGAATAAATTTATTTACTCTTGAGGCTTCTTCGGCACTAATCGGACCAGTAACTGTATCAGTTGGGTTGATTCCTGTTTCATAAGTAAAACCGACATTACGCCCCCATTGATAGAATAAGCCAGGATCAGTCACCTTAGCATCCGGACCACTTACACCGGCATTCACAGGGGCAAAGTAGGTGTCGTCTATCAATACCGGATACAGCTTGGTATCCAAGTAGCGATTGGCGTATAGCGTGATCATTTTTTTCTGATCGGGGTTGGCTTCGTTGCGGATCGTGATTTCTACTTCTACAGGGACTTTGCTGCCGTTTATGTTCGGAATATCTATTTCGTATTCCTGAACGTATGAGGCGCCACTGTAGGTTAATGCTGGGGTTGGGGTGTTGACTACAAAATCTCCGTACGAAGAGGCGCTGCCCCAGTTGTATTTTACTTCTGCTTTGGTGCCTTTTTCGTTGAAGGAGGAGGTGGTGAAGGTAAGCTTGCCTTCCTTTGTGACTTTTGTCAGGTTGTAGGTATCGTTCGCCTCTACTACTATGCCTGTGGCGTCTGTGCGTTTGATAGCTGAGAAGGTTACCAGGTCGGTTTCAGGGTTGGCCGGCCCTATGACTTCATCTACCCAGTCTTCTACCTTGATTTCCATCTCGGCTTTGTTCAGGTCTACCGTCTTTACCTTCAGGATGTAGCGTTTATTCGGCTGGGCTTCGAGGTCGGCGATATTAAGGTTGTAGACCTTTGTTTCACCATTGAAGATACCTTCCAGGGCGATTTCTGTCTTACCTGTTCCTACTCCTATAGTTGTGGGGTACAGGTAGAAGACGCTGTCCAGACGTTCAGGTGTCTGAGGCTTTCGGGGTTCAATCGCAATAGGCTGATAGTTACCCTCTTCTATAGGCTTTGCTGGAGTACCGGTTGAACCGTTAAAGACATAGCCGCGCAGCTTGGCTTTGGAGACAAGGATCTTCTTTACGTCAAAGTTCGTCTCTTTCGGGTTATTGTCGATGTCCAGACGTACCACGCGACGTTTTAAGTCTACTTTCAACTCCAAAGGTTTATCGTCCGGAGTACTTACTTCCGTAATCGTTGTAGAGCCGGACATCAGCAAGGGAGTAGATAGCGTGTCGGTATGCATATCCGTTATGGACTCAAGGAAGTCAGACTCCAACGTAGAGCCTGCATCGATGTTCTCCAGGTCAGCCGAACGATCTTTGCCGTTTCCCACAAAGTAGAAAGTCTTTTTGCCTGATCTACCTGTCACATTGATAGTTGCTGTCTGACTAGTGCCCGATCCTCCTAGCGAAATATCCTCCATCCGGAAGACCTTATCCAGCTTTTTAGAGTCAAAATTAAACATGTAAATAGTAAGATCGGAAAGGGTATTTTCACTCTCTCCGGCTATTGCGTAGGTTACTGCTCCCTTTTGTACAAAGGGAAGCGTAAATGTTACGGTTCCTTCACCCCCCGATTCGGTAGGAGAAGTAAACACTGTTTCATCGCTACATGCCAACATCATTAATAAGAAGGCTAGCAGCATACATTGAAAAACGATTCGCTTTCTCATGTGCGTTAATAGTCAATGGTTAATAATAATTCAATAAACCCGTCTATCACTTGCTAAGTGATGGCAGGGGATGGGAGAATGTCTCCTAATCTGCTGCAAACGTACTCTTTTCCTTTCTACCGATTGTTAACAAAAACGTCCGATTGTTTAAGCAGGTAGAAAAGGTGCGAAAACTAAATAAACCGAGTCAACCCCTTCTACCTATTAAATATAGAAAATAGTCAACTGAAAACGCTAACAGGAAAACCCAAGGTGTTAATATACAGCGTCCTGCGAGTTTCACTATTTTTCATAGGGTGAAACTCAAAGTTTCACCTGGGTGAGAATTTATTCTCATGGCGTTGAGAAAAAGTTCTCATGCGGGTGAGAAAAAATTCTCATCGGCATGAAACTTTTTCCTCATCAGGATAATTTGCAGAAAAAGTCCGAAAGGGCTTATAGATGGATAACCCCTTGCAAGCGCAGCGTAGCTCGGGGTCGGACAGCGCAGCTCGGGGTAGAGGAGCAACCCTCCCCACCATCTGTGGAACTCCGATAGGAGTTCTACTATCCATTCAAGTGTCACATCGGAGAAGACAGATTGAACTCCTACGGAGCTCAGGTGATTTGCAGTGTCTCCTTTTACCCCGAGCTGCGCTACGCTTGCAAGGGGTTATCCACTTATAAGTCCTTCCGGACTTTTATCCCTTGTTTACAATGTTTGTGTTTTTGTCTACACGGAAAGCTCTTTTGGGGATATCTAAATTGCTGTTATTCAATCACAATTTCCTTTTTCTCCTTCTCCCTGCCATCATTTAGCAAGTGATGGTATTTTTTTATCCGGCTCGGCGGATGGCGGCGGAGACTTTATCTACGGCCTTGTCCATGACTGAGCGGTCGAAAGAGGCTAAGTAGGTATAGGTTACCTTCTCGTTGGCGTGCCCCAGTCCTTCGCTGATGACCCATAGGGGCAGGTGTTCGCCTTTGGCGATGGTAGCCCAGGAGTGGCGGGTGACGTGGGTGGTCAGCTTCTTTTTCCAGCCCAGTCGGCGTTCGATGCGGTGCAGGCGGTTGTTCTGAACCTTCAGGGCGGCAAGGTACTGGGGACGATGGGGTTTGTCCGGCTCACGGATCAACGGGAAGAGGAAGGGGATGTCCTTCGTTGCTTCTTCATAGTGCTCTATTATCGACTGCATCGCAGGGGTGATGCGTAGTTCGAGTAACTGACCTGTCTTTCGCCTCAGGTAAGAGATTACACCGTCTCGCACATCTGTTTTCTTCAGGTATGCCACATCTACAAACGACATTCCCCTGGCATGGAAGCAGAACAAAAAGATATCCAATGCCTGCTGCAATCCGACATTCTTTGAGGAAAGGCTATCATCTGTAAAGTCTAATTTATCCAGTATTCTTACTTCTTCTTTGCTTAAGGCTCGCTTGCGCGTTGGCTGTACGCCGGTGTAGACTTGTGAGAATGGGTTTGCATGTGGACTTTCGATCAGGCCTTCGCTGACGGCTCGGTTCAAGAGTGCACGGAGGTTGCGCATGTAGAAGGAAACGGTATTGAGCGAGAGACGGCTATTTTTCAGCCAAGCTTCATAACGGCGTATGAGTGAGGCATCCAGAGTATTTAGCGGGATATCTCGTTCACCGTTAAACCTCAACAGTGAGCGGGCGGCTGAGAGGTAGGCCTCGGCGGTTCGCTCCTGGCCTTGCAAGCGCAGTTCGGCAGCTTTGGCAGAGGCATAGCTTTTCAACAGGCAACTTCCCCGGCGACAGCGAAGGATGTCCAGTACGTCGCGCACCGTATAAACGGGGTTTTTGGATTCCAGACTGGCGAGGTGTTCCTTCAGACGGCGCATATCGTCCCGCAGAGAACGCTCTGTTTCAAGCAGGTACTCCCGACGTTCGAGAGCTGATCCAGAAGGGCATATCACACAATGTTCTTCCGCATTCCACTCTGAGAGATAGAGGCGGTACGGGAGCGTTAAAGTAAGCACTTCCCGGCGATGTACCGCGCGGACAAACAAGCTGCCTGGAGACTCCAAACCCTTGCCGGAAGGCCGCAGATTGATACTAATTGTACACATAAGGATTTTGTTTTTTGATGTTTTTATTCATAGTATTCTCATATAATACAAATATAACGACTAATTATAAATCACAAATATCTCCGTATCTTTGCAGCCATGAAAACAGCATCCTCAAACAAAGACGAATCACCTCTAGTTAGCGGAACCGTCTTTCGTATCCTACTATCTCTCAGTATTATTCATTGCATGAATGATGCTTTACAATCGGTTATTTCGGCTTCATATCCTATTATAAAAGGCGATTTGGCGCTAAGTTTTGGTCAGATTGGGATTGTTACCTTGGTCTATCAGTCGTCGGCATCGGTATTCCAGCCGCTGGTAGGTTTGTTTTTCGACAAAAGACCTTCTCCCTGGTCGCTGCCTATCGGCATGAGTTTTACGTTGGTAGGCCTACTATCACTGGCCTTTTCTAGTACTTTTTACTGGGTATTGTGCTCTGTTTTTCTGGTGGGGATAGGCTCATCTACCCTGCATCCGGAAGCCTCCCGGCTTACTTCTTTGGCATCCGGCGGAAAAAGGGGATTAGCACAATCTTTATTTCAGGTGGGAGGCAACTTCGGGAGCGCCCTGGGGCCTTTGTTGGTGGCACTGCTCGTGGCTCCCTACGGACGGCAGAATATCGGATATTTCTCTATCCTGGCATTCATCGCCATTACGGTTATGATGCCCGTTTCCCACTGGTATCAGAAATGGCTGCAACTTCATGCCGCAAAAGGAAAAGCGACCATTAACCATACAGAAGCACCTCTGCCACTGGAAAAAACAGTCTTTTCCATTGCTATTCTGCTTATACTTATCTTTTCAAAGTATGTTTACATGGCTAGTTTGTCCAGTTATTATACGTTCTATCTGATTGAAAAGTTTGGAATAACGGTGCAACACTCACAGATATACCTGTTTGTATTCTTGTGTGCAACGGCTATCGGTACGATGCTGGGCGGTCCGGTCGGCGACAAAATCGGCAGGAAATATGTCATCTGGGCATCCATTCTGGGAGCGGCTCCTTTTGCCCTTATGATGCCTCACGTAGGCTTGCTGTGGACGATTATCCTCAGCTTCTGTACCGGTTTGATGCTCTCTTCGGCTTTCCCCGCCATCCTGGTTTACGCACAAGAGTTACTCCCCTATAAACTAGGACTCGTATCCGGACTTTTCTTCGGATTTGCCTTCGGCATAGGAGGTATTGCCTCCGCCATCCTAGGAAAAATGGCCGACATACACGGCATAGAAGCCGTCTACAACGTCTGCGCCTATATGCCCCTACTCGGCCTAATCACCTGCCTGTTGCCGAACTTGAAGAAGGTGAAAGGTGAGAGGTGAGAGGTCGGCTAACTACTGTATCATAAATATTGGGCAATTATATGATTGTTACTGATATAACGAATATGAAACAAATCATTTTCCTGATTAAAGAAAACATACCATGTTGTTTGAGTATTTCTTTTCAAACGAATATATGAAAGGTTTTCGCCATATTTAGAGAAATATTCAGGTGCTGCTTTTGGTGGCATGGTCCCAATATTTTTTGATACTCTGTCTAAAATCCAATCCACATAATCGTATGCGGATTCTTTAAAACCAAAATAGTCTTGCTCATACAAAACATCAACAAGTTCATTCAGATATTTAACAACTTGTTTATGATAAATTATCTTCATTCAGCAAACAACTCATCAATATGTTTGTGAACCTGTTTTTTTACTTCTTCAACAGATATCCCATTTTTCATATCGTTTTCAGATATTGTCTTGCCTTTCTTGCTACTTTTTATCGATCTGTCAGCTGCAGCATAAGAAAGTTTTTGATCCCGTAAATTCATAGTCATAAATTATTTACAACAAAGATAACAAATAAAATCAATAGATTATATTACAAATCTATTGATTTATCAACACCTATTTCTTTAACGAAATGCAGATCGTGAGAAACGACTAATATTGTTCCTTTATAGTTTTTGATAACGGAGGTGAGGATTTCGGCACTCTGGATATCCAGGTTGTTTGTCGGTTCGTCCAGCAGGATCATATCTGGGGTATTGTTTCCTGCCAGTAGACAGCATAGTAATAGACGCATTTTCTCTCCACCGCTCAGGCTTCCGCATTGTTTGTCCCATACCGAATGGGGGAATAGGAAACGGTTCAGCAGGGTTTTCAACTCGTGATCTTGCAGGTGCGATGTGTTATATTTATCAAGCTGTTCCAGCAATGTAAGCGACTTCTCGATAATGGAATATTCCTGATCAATATATGTGTAACTGAAATCTGCTCTTACCAAATCGCCGGACTGTGGTTTCAGCTCTCCGGTGATGATCTTCAGCAAAGTGGTCTTGCCTGATCCGTTTCGTCCAGCTATAGACAGGCGGTCTCCACTCCGTATCTGAAAAGAGAGTGGCTGTTGCCATAGCTGATCCGTTCCGAAACGGAAATCAACATCTTTAGCTGTCAGCAGCACTTTTCCGGTGTGTAGCGAAGAGGAGTTCAGGTTTAGTTTCATCAGCCGATTATCCGGAAGACTATTCTGTATCTGCTTTATATCCTCCTTTAGGGCATCCATCTTGTCCTCATGGGCATCTTTCAGCTTGGCTGTACTATTCTCCGCTTTACTTTTCAATTGATTCATAACGATACGGGGTATTCCCTGCTTCTCGCTTCTTTTCTTTCCCCTTATGTCATCCTTTTGCTTGCGTTCGGCTACTTCACGCGCCAGTTTCTTTGCCTGTCTGAGTTCTTTCTCCCGCTCATCCAGTGAGGCCTGCATCGCCTGTAGCTTCAGTTCTTCCTGCTCCTTATAAAAATCATAATTGCCTCCATAAGCCGTCAGTTCGTTCTTACTTAATTCATACATAAAAGACAATTGGTTCAGCAGGTTTATATCGTGACTTACAAGCAGTAAAGTAAGATTAGCCGAATCGATAAAGGTATATAGCTTTCGACGACTCTCCAGATCGAGGTGATTGGTCGGTTCATCCATCAACACAATCTCCGGAGTATGTATCTGGATACCTGAGAGAAAGACTTTTGTCTTTTCGCCTCCGCTTAATTGATCCATCGGCTGATCCGGGTGGATATGATCCAGCCCCCAGGAAGACAAAGCAACCTGCGCCCGCTCCTCTATTGTCCAGTCATCATCCAGCAAGGCAAAATTAGCCTCCGATGCATCGCCCTCCAGAATCGCATGCAAAGCTGCCAGTTTCTGGTCTATACGTAAGGCTTGCGCAACGCTCTGCTGGTTATACTGACCAAAGTGTTGCGGCACATAATATGGAGTGGAAGAACAGATTATATCGCCACCGGCATGTTGTAACTCTCCGGCTATCATGCGCAAAAGGGTTGATTTCCCCGAGCCGTTATTACCAATCAACGCGACTTTCTGACCCTTGTTTATTGTAAAACTTATATTACGGAATAAGGTCTCTTTATCCGGGTGTATGTAACTTACACCTTGCACTATAATACTCATATGTAAAAAAAGGAAATGTATCCGCAAAAACTGCGGAAAGGTTATCTAATAAAGGAATTATGTCACCCCTGGCGGGAAAAATTAGATATATCCTACATGGAAGTAATTATAAAGTTCGGCGCAAAGATAATACTTTTATTTTATCTTTGCCTCTTATTAAATCAACAATAAGATGAAAAGACTAATTATACTTACTATTGTCTGCTGTTTCAGCTTTACTATTTTCGCACAAAATGCGCCCAAGTGGATGGAGAAAAGTAAAAAGGCTGTTGTATCGGTTACTACCTTTGATAAAGGAGATCGCAAAATAGGAACAACCAACGGTTTTTTCATCAGTGAAAACGGGGAGGCACTTTCCGCCTATTCGATCTTTAAGGGGGCAGAAAGAGCCACTGTTACGGATGCTGATGGAGCTACATACAATGTTGCATCCATCATGGGAGCCGACGACCTTTACGATGTAGTACGTTTTAAGGTGACTATAAACAAGAAAGTAACCTTCCTTCCGTTGGCCAACGACCCGGTTGCAACGGGTACTCCGGTTTACCTGCTCTCGTTCAGTACAGGAAAAGCCATCAACTTTAAGCAGGGCTCAATAGCGGAAGTAAGCAAACTGAAAGATCCCTACAGCTATTACAAGGTAACCTTCCCTATTGAATCGGAACAGGAAAATGCGCCTTTGTTATTGGCTTCCGGACAAGTATTCGGACTGGCACAGGCTGATGCTTCCGGCAAGAAAGAAAATTCGTATGCTGTATCGGCAAGCTATACTCAATCGCTACAAGTGTCTGCTACGGACGCTTTTAATTCAGTTTATACCAATATAGGCATACGTAAAGGTTGGCCGGCAGACATTGAGCAGGCATCTGTTTCGCTGTTTCTGCTGTCAAGCTCGCAAGAACCAAAAAAATACCTGGAAACGTTGAATGATTTCATCGCTACTTTCCCCCATGCTGCAGACGGTTATTTAAGCCGGGCTACGCATTATGCGAACAACAGAGCCGCCTTAGCCTCTTCGCCCGCCGAAGAAGCTAAATACTTAGAACTGGCACTGGCAGACATCAACACTGCCGGACAATACAGTAAGAACAAAGGGGATATCTATTATAATCAAGCCAAGACAATCTATTCCGTTGCGATAAGTAATACTACTTTGACAGACAAAAACTGGTCGATAGGCGCTGCCTTATCAGCCATCAACCAAGCAATCGAAACAGAAGATCTGCCCGCTTACAGGCTGCTCGAAGGAGAGATATTCTTCTATCTGCAAGAATATTCCAGCGCTTATGCCTCTTTTATGAAAGTAAACGAGAGTGAGCACGCCTCTGCTAACAGCTATTACATGGCTGCTACTACCCTGGATAGGATTCCGGGAGCACAGATCAGCGACATTATCGCACTGTTAGACAGCACAATTACCCGACTGAGCCCAATAGAATCTGCCCCTTATATACTGGAACGCATCAATTACAAGAACCAACTGGGATTATACGAACAAGTAGTTGAAGACTACGATTTATACTATAAGCTGGTAAACGGACAGGTAAACGATAGCTTTTATTACTACCGCGAACAGGCCAAATTCAAGAAAGGAGATATGGAAGCAGCTCTGGAAGATATCCTGCAGGCCATCAGTATGAATGCTGACTCTCCTGATTATCTGGCAGAAGAAGCCTCGATTTATGTCCGCATGCAAAAGTACGAAGAGGCACTGGCCAGCTTGCAGAAAGCCCTGGATATAGCTCCCGACTTCGGAGCCTGCTATCGTCTGAGGGGTATTTGTTATCTGAGATTAAAGAAAAAAGCAGAGGCATGCGAGGCATTCAACAAAGCCGAAGCACTAAATGACCCGCTTGCCAAGCGTTTAATCCGGGAGAACTGTCAATAAGACGTTTATGCCAGTATCTTTTCTATAGCCTCTAATTTGTCTGCCGAGAAAGACAGGTTCTTCAGGGCTTTCAGGTTATCCTGTAACTGCTCTACAGAGCTGGCACCGATCAACACGCTTGTTACTCTATCGTCTTTCAGTAACCAGGCCAAAGCCATTTCAGCCAGGGTTTGTCCCCTGCTAACGGCAATATCATTCAGCTTGCGTACTTTGGCTACTACTTCCTCTGTTACCTGGTTACGCTGTAGAAAGCCTGTCGATTTGGCAGCCCGTGAGTCTTCGGGTATACCATTCAGATAGCGATTGGTAAGTAAACCTTGCGCTAAAGGAGAGAAAGCAATCACGCCAACGCCTTCTTCCTGCAGCAATGGGAGCAACTTTGGCTCTACCCAGCGTTCAAACATCGAATATTTCGGTTGATGGATCAGGCATCTCACTTTATGTTCTTTCAGCACTTCCAAAGCCGCTTTGGCCTGTACATCATCATAATTAGAGATCCCTACATACAAAGCCTTGCCCTGTCGTACGATATCTACCAAAGCGCCCATCGTTTCTTCAATAGGAGTCTGTGGATCCGGGCGGTGCGAGTAGAATATATCCACATAGTCCAAGCCCATCCGCTTAAGGCTTTGATCGAGGCTTGCCATCAGATACTTACGGCTTCCCCAGTCGCCATACGGCCCCGGCCACATGTCATAGCCGGCCTTGGAAGAGATAATCAGCTCATCCCGGTAGTTTCCCAACCCTTTTTTCAGGATACGCCCGAAGTTTTCTTCGGCAGAACCATACACCGGCCCATAGTTGTTTGCCAAGTCAAAGTGAGTAATCCCATTATCAAAAGCCGTATGGGCAATCTTGATAAAATGGTTGAACACATCTACACTCCCGAAGTTATGCCATAAGCCAAGGGATATAGCCGGAAGAAGGATTCCGCTCCGTCCGCACCGACGATACGTCATCTCGTCGTACCGTTTTTCACTCGCTTTGTATGCTTCCATAGGTTAATTTTCAAGTATTTAGTCAAACATTTGTCTGAACTTATTGAATATCTTTTCTTTGACTGTTTTCTTAGGTTGGAAATTCGGTGAATTTTCCAGGCCATTTAAGGTTTCCTTCTCTGAATCAGAGAGCGTTTCCGGGATGTATACACTTACATTGACAAGCAAATCACCTGTACCATAGCCATTAATGGAGGGCAAGCCTTTGTTACGCAGCCTCAACACTTTGCCCGGTTGGGTTCCCGGATCGATCTTCACTTTAGCTTTTCCTTCAATCGTCGGCACTTCCACATTACCTCCCAAGGCTGCTTGCGGAACACTCAGCAACAGATTGTATAACAAGTCGTTTTCATCGCGAATCAGCTCCGGATGTTGTTCTTCTTCTACCAATATCAGCAGGTCGCCATTCACGCCTCCATGACGGGCAGCATTTCCTTTCCCGCTCATAGACAGCTGCATTCCTTCTGCCACTCCGGCCGGAATGTTCAATGTAATGACATCATCATCTTTTACAATGCCTTCGCCACTACACACATGGCATTTTTTCGTAATAATAGTTCCTTCGCCATTACAGGTAGGACAGGTTGATTGCGTCTGCATCTGTCCCAATATAGTATTGGCTATACGCGTTACTACACCACTACCATGGCAGGTATCACAGGTTTTGGTGGCGTTTGAGCCTTCTCCCCCACTACCGTTACAAGTCGAACAAGGAACATATTTTTTTACCTTTATTTTCTTTTCTACCCCTTTGGCTACTTCTGACAGGGTAAGTTTTACTTTCACACGCAGGTCGGAGCCTCTGTTTACGCGACGTCCGCCACGTGAACCGCCTCCAAAACCGCCAAAGCCAAAGTGGCCACCAAAAATGTCGCCAAACTGAGAGAAGATATCGTCCATAGACATACCGCCTCCAAAGCCGCCTCCACCACCGGAAGCACCGCCTACTCCCGCATGTCCGAACTGGTCGTACCGCTGGCGTTTCTGGGCATCGCTCAATACGTCGTAAGCCTCTGCTGCTTCTTTAAAGTTCTCTTCAGCGCCTTTGTCGCCCGGGTTCTTGTCGGGGTGATATTCTATCGCTTTTTTACGATATGCTTTCTTTATTTCTTCTGCTGTGGCGTTCTTTTCAACACCCAGAGTCTCGTAGTAATCTCGTTTAGCCATTTTTGTTTAATTCTTTTGTTTGTTTTGATTATTCCCCTACTACTACCTTGGCATGGCGAATTACTTTGTCATATAAGGTATATCCGGTTTGTATGCTATCCAGTACTTTTCCTTTCAAGTCTTCTTCGGGAGCGGGGATAATCGCTACAGCTTCAAACATTTCCGTTTCGAAAGGTTTCCCTATCGATTCAATAGGCTTTACTCCCTGCTGTGTCAGGTAAGCCATAAATTTGCTGTAAATAAGATCGACTCCTTCCTTCACTCCTTCTATATTTTCGGCTTTCTGTATATTTTCCAGAGCACGCTCAAAGTCGTCCAGTACCGGGAGCAGATTTATCAGTGCCGATTCACTCCCTGTCTTAATCAGGTCGGCTTTCTCGCGAAGCGTACGTTTGCGATAATTATCAAACTCTGCCATCAGGCGTAAATGCGAGTCATTCAGCTCATCATATTTTTTCTGCAGCTCATCACAAGACTCCGCCACATTGTCACCTTCTGCAGAATCGCCTGACGTTTTTTCTGTCGCATCCTGCAAATTTGTCGCATCCTCTCCACCCATGAATTCATCGTTCTCGTTGAATTCCATGTTGTTATTATGATTTTCCTTGCTCATAATCCATTATTATTTTTCATTCAATAAATAGTAAGCAAATTTACTGCCAATTTCTGAAAGAATCGTCAAAAAAGAATCGTGCCACATATGTAGAACGATCAAACCACAAATGTAAAACGATCGAAACACAATTGTGAATCGATCGCGTGACATATGTGGCGCGATTCTTTTATCATGATATTTCAGCCTAAGAGGCGTTGATTATATAAAAGTTATGACGTACATTTGTGGGGCTAAACGATATATTTCAAACAGATATTCGGTGTTATGATGAAACAAATGTTCCTTTCTGCATTGCTTTGCTTCTGTGCTGCGGTAACTATACAGGCTCAAAATCCTACGATTTGCCGGCTGGGCTTTACGTATGATATCAGCCAATCCCCAAACTGGGGAAATGGGAAGCCCGTCATTACAGGCATATATCCTTATTCTTCGGCAGAAACAGTAGGACTGAAAACAAACGATATTATCGAATCGATAGATGGCATCCAGACAGCAGTTACTAGCGCCGAAGAGATTGCGGTTCTGATGAATCCGGCAGGCAAGAACGAAGTTTCGCTTGTTATTACCAATCTGACTGATTCGGCTAAACATTTAATTGTAAAAAAAGAATGTAAAAGGCGTGATGCGATCAGCGAAGACCAACTGGCTTCCGCCTTCCAGATGTACAGTCTGGAAAGTACCAGCGAACGCTCGTTTATCTGTCCGTTTAAGACAACAACTACTACAGAACCTATTGATTTTTCAGTATTTAAAACCTTTGCATTCACACCTGTAGACGAAGGAAATCAGAAACGGGAAGAAACGATAAACGGTTTTTTGGAGAAAGAGTTCCGGAAAAAGGGCTTAACCTATGATGCTACCAATCCGGATATACTGATCCGCACCTATTATTACAATAAAAGAAATCCGAATTACAAGCCCAGTGCAACTACGGACAAACAAGCTAGCTACAGGTATGACATCACTCTGAACCGAATGCAAAAGTTCCCTTTCCTAAGCCACTCTACCTCAGAGACGGAGGCAGAATACCTACTACAGTTAGGGATCCGTCTGATAGACCAGAAAGTCAATCCCGGAAAAGTGTTGTGGGAATGTGAAGCCAACGAAATGCTGGAATCCGGCTTCAGGCTTGAGAATTACGCACAAACTCATATCCCATTGATGTGTATGCAGTTTCCATATGCCAAATACAGCCGCAATGTGCAGTTTCAGGTATATCAGAAAACCTACAACTATACAGGGATCAACTATGACATCAACCGTATGGAAGTGGTAATGAGTGTAGATCCCAATTCTCCGGCTCATACAGCAGGAGTACGGGCTCGTGACGTGATTGATAAAATAGATAATCATAGCCTGAGCTACTCTTCGGAGGAACTTACAGCTGCCTATAAACGATTCATCACCAATACAATGAAATACCGAGATCAGAATACAATCTTTACAGATCTCAACGGGTTTCAATACTGTATGTTCTGGGACAAATTCAGTTATACACAGGTGGCAGAAACGATTCAGAACTCCAAAAGTATAGCTCCCTTCTCTTACTTATATAAGTTTGCTCCTTACATCAACCCTTCCAGTACGAATGCTTGTACATTCCAAATCAAAAGGGGTAAGGAAAAAGTAGAATTAGTCATCCGTCCGACCATTCACACGGAAGTGATGATAGAAATTAAATAAAAAGCTTATACGTGATTTATCCTCAAAATTTTGAATATAAGACGGGTTTTGATAAGATCCGCCAGCTGGTTGCTGAAAAATGTTTAAGTCCTCTGGGCGAAGAAAGAGTGGCAGACATGGCATTTTCCGACAGCTTTGAAACAGTAAGCAAACTGTTAGACCAGACAGACGAGTTTGTCCGTATTCTGCAAGGGGACGATGAATTCCCGGCAGCCTACTTCTTCGATGTACGCTACTCGCTGAAACGAATCCGTCCGGAAGGTACCTTCCTGGACGAGAAAGAGTTATTCGACCTGAAACGCTCGCTTCAGACGATCCATGATATTGTACGCTTTCTCCACGTAACCGAGGGGGAAGAAGTCAGTTACCCGGCACTTACAGCCTTGGCTGGAGACATTTTAGTATTCCCTCAACTGATAGGAAAAATAGACATTATCCTGGACAAATTCGGTCGGGTAAAAGACAATGCCTCTCCCACCCTTGCGCAGATTCGGAAAGAGATGAATGCCACCATGAGCAGTATCTCGCGCAGCCTGCAATCCATCCTCCGTGCAGCCCAGGCAGACGGAGTAGTGGATAAAGATGTGGCGCCTACCATGCGAGACGGACGCCTGATGATTCCCGTAGCTCCGGCTTACAAACGTAAAATCCGGGGAATCGTACATGACGAGTCTGCCACCGGAAAGACTGTTTTTATCGAGCCGGAAGTGGTAGTAGAAGCCAACAACCGTATTCGTGAACTGGAGAACGACGAACGGAGGGAGATCATCAAGATACTCACCGGATTTACAGATATTATCCGCCCATTGGTACCGGATATCTTGCAATCTTACGAGTTTTTGGCCGACATTGACTTTATCCGGGCTAAGGCTCTCTTTGCCATAAAAATCAATGCTATACGGCCAAGCCTGGAAAACAAACAGCAGATAGACTGGTTTCGCGCCATTCATCCCCTGCTCTACCTCTCCCATCAGAAACAGAACAGAGAGGTTGTTCCACTGGATATTATGCTGACGGAAGAGCAGCGACTCCTCATTATTTCCGGGCCCAATGCCGGAGGGAAATCCGTCTGCCTGAAGACTGTAGGCCTCTTGCAATATATGCTGCAATGCGGAATGCTGATTCCATTATACGAACGTTCGCGAACGGGTATATTCTCGGGCATATTCATCGACATAGGCGACGAACAAAGTATTGAGAACGACCTCAGTACCTACAGTTCACACCTGATAAACATGAAGTTCTTTGTAAAAAACTGTGATGCGAAAACAATCATATTGATCGATGAATTCGGCAGTGGCACAGAGCCTCAGATAGGCGGAGCGATAGCCGAAGCATTGCTCGACCGTTTCAATCGCAACAAGAGCTTTGGCGTGATCACGACCCACTATCAGAACCTGAAGCACTTTGCAGAAGACAGCCCGGGACTGGTTAATGGAGCGATGTTATACGATCGCCACCTAATGCAGCCCCTCTTCAAGCTCTCTATTGGTAATCCGGGCAGTTCCTTTGCCGTAGAAATAGCCCGCAAGATCGGCCTTCCGGAAGACGTTATCACCGATGCTTCGGCTATTGTAGGTTCAGACTATATCAACATGGATAAATACCTGCAAGACATTGTGCGTGACAAGCGTTACTGGGAAACCAAACGCCAGAACATACGCCAGCAGGAGAAAAAACTGGAAGATGTAACAACGCGCTATGAACATAATCTGGAGGCAGTTGACAAACAGCGTAAAGAGATCATTCGCGAAGCCAAAGAAGAAGCACAGCGCATCATAGCCAATGCCAACACAAAAATAGAAAATACAATACGTGAAATAAAAGAAGCACAGGCCGAAAAGGAACAAACCAAACTGGCCCGTAAAGCGCTGGATGAGTTCAAGGCATCAGTATTGGCCACCGAAGAGGCAGACGAGAAAATAGCCCGCCAGATGACAAAACTGAAAGAACGGCAAGAGCGTAAAAAGCAAAAGCAGAAAGCGCCTGAAAAACAGCCATTCAACAAAGACGTAATTGAGACAGGGGATCAGGTTCGTCTGAAAGGGCAGGTTTCAGCCGGTACGGTATTGGAAATGCATGGAAAGCAGGCTCTGGTAGCCTTCGGGATGATAAAAAGTACCGTTTCGCTTGACAAGCTAGAAAAAGTAAGCAAAGGACAGATCAAAAAAGAGATGAAAAAAAGTACCTTTGTGAGCAGCCAGACCACCGATGATATGCGCGAAAAGAAGCTGAACTTTAAGCAAGAGATAGATGTCAGAGGTATGAGAGGCGACGAAGCTCTGCAAGCTGTCACGTATTTTATCGACGATGCTATACTGGTTGGCGCGTCTCCTGTTCGTATACTGCATGGAACCGGCACCGGAGCCCTGCGACAGCTGATCCGGGAGTATTTACGCATGGTTCCCGGTATTCATAGCTTCCGCGACGAGCATGTACAACTGGGAGGAGCAGGTATTACAGTTGTAGAATTAGCATAAAATCAATATGGGACACAGGCATACATCCAATCATCATCTGTCCGACAAGTATTATTATGTAGGAAAGCATCAAACGGCAACAGAAATCCGTCTGACTCAGTATAATGAAGAAACGTTAAGTGCTCACGAAATAAGGAAAACAGACGTCTCATTCGATAAGCTGGCAGACAGTAAGCATGTCAATTGGTTTCAGATTAGCGGACTGACAGACTCTGATCTCATTACCCGGATTGTTAAAGGATTCGGGCTACATAATCTGGACGTAAAGGATATCCTTACCCCTCAACATGTTATCAAGATAGAAGAATACCAGGAACGCTTACTTATCATCCTGAATTCTACTTACTATAACGAGAATCTAGAGCTACACTCAGAGCATATCAGTATTATAGTAACCGGGCAGACCGTGATTACCTTTACGGAAAGCAGTAATCCCGTATTTGAACGGGTAGAGCAAGCCCTGAAGTCAAACATGCTGAACATACGCAAGAAAGGAAGTGGGATGCTACTGGCTTTCCTGTTGAATACAATTGTATCCAACCTGGTAGAATCAGCCGCCAAAGCAGAAGAACTGTTGGAAGAAATAGAAGATACTCTGCTGGATATAAGCAACAATCAAGAAAACGTAGGACCGCAAATACAGGAACGCCGCCGCGACTACATGACGATCCGCAAAAATAGCCAACCTTTGAAAGAACAGTTTCCCAAACTGTTACGCTTAGAAAGTGGAATTATAAGCCCGGATATGTATCCTATATACAACGACTTGTCAGACCAGATACAGTTTGTAAACCAAACGATGGAAAGCTGCCGCGAGATCAGCTCGTCCCTTGTAGACTTGTACATCTCCAATAACGACTTGCGCATGAATGCCATCATGAAAAGGCTAACAGTAGTTGCTACCATCTTCATACCCTTAACATTTATGGCCGGTGTATGGGGAATGAACTTTAACGGCATGCCCGAACTAAGCTGGAAATACGGATACTTATTTTCCTGGGCAATCATGATACTTATAGGGCTCTTCACCTGGCTTTTCCTGAAAAAAAAGAAGTGGTCATAAATGATAATTAAAAAAAAATCGTTTTTTTTGCAACAAATAAAACTTAAACACTGTTCTTTTAGTATAAAACCAAGAAAGAAAAAATTTATGTGTAATTTAAAATTTGCAGGTAAAAACGACCTCAACCAAGTAAGACCGATATGTAAGTCTACTATATTCAGATCTTTCGTATTGGAAAAAAACTCTTTATTTAAGTCGGACAATAAGGAATATGTACACTTCTTTTTTCTGTTGAAGGGGGAGGTGAGAATCTGTAATAGAAAAAATCCCATATCAACAATAAGGCCGAATGAATTCTTTTTCATTCCTAATAAACCGTTTATATGCCGGGCTACAGAAAATTCCAGATTTATTCTTTTTACAATCAACAAGTTTCACTATCGGATAAATAAAAATATGTACAAGGACATCATGCCTGTCGTGTGTGAGCTAAAACTTTACAACTCACCACTTACAGCCCCCTTGCTACTTTCTGTATTTCTCGAAACGGTAGATGATTATTTGAAAAGAGGGCTTACACTCCCTGCTATGCAAAATATCAAACAGCGGGAACTCTTTTTCTTGTTTCACACTTTATATGCAAAGAATGTTTGTAATGAACTGCTCATGCCTGGCAGATTACCATTATCTTAATTATCTTTGTTGCCGAAAATAAGGCAACATGATAAGTTATTTGCAAATAGAAGGGTTGACCAAAAGCTTTGGTGATTTACTGCTTTTCGAAGATATTACTTTTGGAATAGCACAAGGTGATAAGATTGGGCTGATTGCCAAAAACGGATCAGGAAAGACAACATTATTGAATATTATAGCCGGGAAAGAAGAGTATGATAGCGGCTCAATAGTATTCAGAAATGGCCTTCGGGTAGGATATCTGGAGCAATCCCCTCAATATCAAGCTCAACAGACAGTATTACAAGCCTGTTTAGGAGAGATGAAAAGCCCGGAACATGAACAAAAGGCCAAACAGATTCTCACCAAGTTAAAGATCTCAAACCTCGAACAGAAAATAAGTGAACTATCCGGTGGACAACTCAAGCGCGTAGCATTAGCCGGCGTACTGATAACCGAACCGGAGTTGATCATACTGGACGAACCTACCAACCATCTCGACCTGGAAATGACCGAATGGCTGGAAGGGTATCTAAGCCGGCAGAACATGAGCCTGCTGATGGTAACGCATGATCGCTATTTCCTGGATCGTTTATGCAATGAAATCATAGAAATAGACCGGAAGCAAATCTATCAGTATAAAGGCAATTACAGCTACTACCTGGAAAAGCGACAGGAAAGAGTAGACAACCTGAATACCGAAGTAGAACGAGCCAACAACCTGTTACGCAAAGAACTTGAATGGATGCGCAGGCAACCTCAGGCTCGTGGCACTAAAGCCAAATATCGTATCGACGCCTTCTACAAACTGGAAGACAAAGCCAAACAACAGCAAGACAGCAAACAGGTAAACCTGAACGTTAAATCGTCCTATATAGGTTCAAAAATATTTGAAGCTGTGCAGGTAAGCAAACGCTATGGCGATATTAAAATAACAGAAGATTTTAACTACACCTTTGCTCGGTTTGAGAAGTTAGGAATCACCGGCAACAACGGGACGGGCAAATCTACCTTTATTAAAATGCTGATCGGAGAAGTAGAGCCGGATAGCGGACACTTCGACATCGGTGAAACAATCCGCTTTGGCTACTATAGTCAGGAAGGACTGCTATTTGACGAACAGATGAAAGTTATCGATGTCGTTCAGAATATAGCGGAATATGTAGATTTAGGAGACGGGAAAAAGCTGAGCGTTTCACAATTCCTGAACCACTTTCTCTTCCCTCCCGACAAGCAGCATAACTACGTATACAAATTAAGTGGAGGGGAAAAACGACGCCTTTACCTGTGCACCGTATTGATGCGCAATCCCAACTTCCTTATATTAGACGAACCCACAAATGACCTGGATATTGTTACATTAAATATATTGGAAGAATACCTGAGAGACTTCAAGGGATGCGTTATCGTGATATCCCACGACCGCTACTTTATGGATAAGGTGGTAGATCACCTATTGGTCTTTCGGGGAAATGCCGACATCAAAGACTTTCCGGGTAATTATACGCAGTACAGGGAATGGAAAGAAATACAAGACCAATTGGCAAAAGAAAACGAAACATCCGGCCAGGAGAAAACAGCCACCAATAATAAAAGCAAACAAGATACCGAAAAAAAGAAGCTAACATTCAAGGAGCGCAAAGAGTTTGAACTGTTGGAAGAAGAAATTCCCCTATTAGAAAAAGAAAAAACAGACCTGGAAACAGCCATGAGTAGCGGCACCTTAAGCAATGACGAGTTGATGCTCAAATCAGAACGGATCATGCAAGTAATAGAGGCTATTGACGAAAAAACGCTACGCTGGCTGGAACTAAGCGAATATATTTAAACACTATTTTAATATTTATTATACCTGCTGCAAAACAATGTTATAAAACATATTGTTATATTTGTAGAGACCAAAAGGTAAAAAGATTTAGGTTTTAATAGGTTTAATTATTTAAAAAGTTTAGGTTATGAAACGTTTAGGTTTGGCTATTGTAGCCGTTTTAGTAAGTGTATCGTCTATGAGTTATGCACAGAGCAATAACACCAAGTTGCACAAAGCTCCGTTTGCCGTTAGTTTCGAAAAGCTAAGCAAATATTTGGATTTAGCTCCGTATCAGATGGATGAGGTAGCAAACATCAACGAATACTTCATCGAAATGCAAGACGAAAGTGTAAAATCAAGCGTATATCGCCAGGAAAAGAAAATGCACCAAGCTGTATATGGCAACTTAAAGTTAATGAAAGAAGCCCTCACCCCTGCGCAATATCGCAAGTATCTTGTTCTACTCAATGTAACGAACAATAACTATCGTGCAATGGGTATACAGGCAATGCCTGATGACACATATCTGGCAGAAAATATCCGGAAATAAGTAATATTTACAAATTAAGCGAAAGAGATTACATTCAAGGAGTGTAATCTCTTTCTTTTTTTACATACCTTTGTCGAAAAATAGAATATGTAACTAATCTAAATACGACGTCACATGTATTCTGCCAAAGCTACTATCCAACGCAACGTTGGAGATTATTCTCTCATCATAGTAGGTGCTTTTCTTCAAGCATTGAGTTATGTGGTATTTCTTGCTCCTTATAAGATTGTGCCGGGAGGCGTATATGGTATTTCCATTGTCATCCATTATGTTACAAAAGATATGTTTTCTTTCTTCCCTGATGGATTGCCGATGGGTGCTACTGCCTTATGCTTCAATGTGCCATTGCTGATATTGGCCATGAAAAAGCTAGGATTATCGTCTGGCCCAAAGACTATTGTTACATTCTTACTTATTTCTGTGTTTACAGATGCCCTTTCATTCTTGTTGGGAGATACGCCATTGGTAGAAAACGACCGTTTTATTGCCTGCTTCTACGGAGGAGCCATTTTAGGGATGGGGGTTACTTGTGTTTTCAGAGCCAAAAGCACCAGTGCCGGTACAGACGTACTGGCTCGTGTAATAGCAAGTAATAGCAATTTAAAAGTAAGCAATATGATTATCCTCCTCGACTCGGTTATTGTGTTGCTGGGCTTACTTGTATTCCAGGATTGGGCGGTTCCTTTGTATTCGTGGTTTACTATTTTTGTATATGGAAAACTGGTAGAAATGTTCCAGACAGAAAACCCGAACAGAGCTGTATTTATCGTATCTAAAGAAACAGAAAAAATAAAAGACCTTATCGTCAACCAAATGGGGATGAGGGGCACATTCCTTCATGGAAGAGGCATGTATGAAGGTAAAGAGAAAGAAATCATCTTCACAATTGCCGAACGAAAAGACCTTCCTCAGCTAAAAAATGAGATTAGCAAGATCGACTCTAAAGCATTTGTCTCTACCATGCATGCCAGTAAAGATTCACCTCCTCCCGGTATTTAATATAACGATCAACGGTTAGTGATTAACGATTAACTTACAAAACAACATCAATTATTGGTTAATCGTTAATCATTAATCGTTATCTTTGCGTTTTTAATTACTAATTTATACAGAATGCCCAACATTTCACAGCGGGGAGTAAGTATGCCTGCGTCTCCTATTCGCAAACTGGTACCGCTTGCCAACAAGGCAAAGTCAAAAGGAGTCAAAGTATATCACTTAAACATCGGACAGCCCGATCTACCGACACCGGAAGTCGCGATGGAAGCACTCAAGCACATTGACCGTAAGGTATTGGAGTATTCTCCCAGCGAAGGAATTCTCAGTTTCCGCAAGAAATTAGTGAATTATTATGCTACGTTCAATATCCACGTGGACGTAGAAGATATTATCATAACAACCGGAGGATCTGAAGCCGTATTGTTCTCTTTCATGGCTTGCCTAGATCCGGGAGACGAAATCATTGTCCCCGAACCGGCTTATGCAAACTACATGGCTTTTGCCATATCCTGTGGCGCTGTGATTAAAACAATACCTTCACATATTGAAGACGGCTTTGCTCTTCCTTCTATCGAAAAGTTTGAAGCATTAATCACGCCCCGTACAAAAGCTATACTGATCTGCAACCCCAATAACCCAACCGGTTATCTATACACACAGAAAGAGATGGATCAGATTCGCGACATTGTCAAAAAATACGATCTATTCCTGTTCTCTGATGAAGTTTACCGGGAATTCTGCTATACCGATGATCCGTACATTTCGTCTTTCCACCTGAAAGGTGTTGAAAACAATGTGGTATTGGTTGATTCGGTTTCCAAAAGATACAGTGAATGCGGCATACGAATTGGCGCCATCATCACCAAAAACAGCCAGGTTCGGGAGAATGTCATGAAATGGTGTCAGGCACGCCTAAGCCCTCCTTTAATCGGGCAGATTATAGCCGAGGCCTCTCTCGACACTCCTAAATCATATATGACCGGTGTATATAATGAGTATATACAACGCCGCGACTTCCTTATTGCCGGATTAAATCGCATCCCCGGATGCTACTCTCCGATACCTATGGGTGCCTTTTACACAGTAGCCAAACTACCGGTAGACGATGCCGACAAGTTCTGCGCCTGGTGTTTAAGCGAATTTGAATACGAGGGGCAAACCGTCATGATGGCTCCGGCCTCCGGCTTTTACGTCACCCCCGGTATAGGTAGAAATCAGGTTCGCATTGCCTATGTATTAAACAAGGAGGACTTAAAAAAGGCCTTGGTAGTCTTAGAGAAAGCACTTGAAGCATATCCAGGACGGGTGCTTTAATGGAAAACAAGAAGTTGAATATGCAAAATCTGGAGCTGTTTATAGCAAAAAGAATACATTTCAGCAAAGAAGGTGAACGACAAGTTACTCCTCCGGCTGTTCGTATTGCCATGATGGGCATAGCTTTAGGACTGGCAGTTATGATACTTTCCGTATCTATTGTCATTGGATTCAAGAAAGAAGTCAGGAATAAAGTGATCGGTTTTGGCTCGCATATTCAGATATCCAACTTCGACAGCAATACATCTTATGAGACAATTCCCATTGCTATAAGCGATACATTACTCAACGATTTACAGGCCTATCCGGGCATCCGCCATGTAGAGAAATATGCTACCAAACCCGGTATTTTAAAGACAGACACCGATTTTCAAGGAATCATACTGAAGGGAATTGATGAAGATTTTGACTGGACTTTCTTTCGTGAAAACTTAAAAGAAGGGGACGTTTTCTCCATCGATCCCAAGAAAACAACGACAGATGTGATTATCTCTAAATACCTGGCTAATCTGTTGAATTTAAAAACCGGAGATTCATTTCACACCTATTTCGTACAAGAGGATGTCAGAGCAAGAAAATTTACCATTACCGGCATTTACGAAACCGGTTTTCTGGACTATGACAAGTTATTTGTAATCACAGATATAAAACAAATCAGACGACTTAACGGATGGGACTCCGACCTGGTAAGCGGATTGGAACTGTTAGTAGATAACTACGACCACCTGGATCAAACAGCAGAAGACCTTTTCTTCGACCTCGTTGAGCGGAAAGACCGCCAGGGGAACAGCTTCTTCGTTCAATCCATCAAAGATTTGAACCCTATGATATTCAACTGGCTGGATGTATTAGACATCAATGTCGTCGTCATTCTGATTTTAATGATGGCTGTAGCTGGTTTTACAATGATATCAGGTCTATTAATTATCATTCTTGAGCGCACAAACATGATCGGCATTTTAAAAGCCATGGGACAGGATAATACAAGCATCCGCAAGGTGTTTCTATATGTGTCGTTCTTCTTGATCGGAAAAGGGATGATATGGGGAAATGTAATCGGTATTACTATCTGCCTCATCCAGTCTCATTTCCACATAATCAAACTCGATCCGGCTACTTACTACTTGAATGCAGTACCCATAGACTTAAGCATACCGACGCTTATTTTGATTAATATCGGCACATTAGTAGCTTCCATGTTTATGATGCTTGCCCCTTCTCATCTTATCACGAAGATAGCTCCGGCACGTAGTATCCGGTTTGAATAAGTTCGTGAGCAAAAAAAATGAGCTATTTTTACTTACCGGTAATGGTAAAGGTATAGTCTTTCTTTCCTTTGAATACCCGGTAAATAAGAATATACAAATTGATCAATGGCTGTGTAATTTCCAGCAGAGGCAACGAAGCTGCCGATATTTTCTGCTGCAACATGCGAGCCGCCTTATTTAACACAACATACTTCACAATTAATGAGATAGCATAAAGTAACACACCCACCAAAGCAGTCAATGGATTACCCAATATTCCCAAAATAACAGAGGCTATCACCAACAATAAGAATAAGAAAAAGCTCACCTTTTCCATCCGATAGAACAACAACTGCTTTCCCTGATAATGATGTTGCGTAGCGGCACGTGAAATCTTCATTTCTTTCCACATGGCAAAACGTTCAAAAGGAGCCATTTCCGTCATACTTTCCGGAGTATATTTCACACGGGTATTCTCTCCGGTTGAGGCTTCATTTATGAACAAGTCATCATCTCCGGCATGAAGGCTCAGGGAGTGGCTATATCCTTTGTGCTCAAAAAAGAGCTTCTTCTTATACGACAGGTTTCGTCCGTTGGCACTAAAAGGATTATTCTTCAAGGCCGAGGATATATACTGCAAGCCTGAAAGAAGATTGTCATAGCCCACCAGTTTATGGAAGAAACTACTATTCTCTTTGTAAGCACAATAGCCTAACACTATTGATGTTTGATTCGTATAATTACATACCATCGACTTGATCCACTCGTTGCTGAGCGGCTGACAATTCGCCTCCGTAAACAATAAAATATCATGCTTAGCAGCTTTAATACCAATGGTCAGTGATAGTTTTCTGCGACTTAAATATTTAGACTCCTGGGGTATAAAGGTGTGATAAAGATGTTTATATTCATTTTCCAACCTCTTCAACACATCGTCACTCTCGTCTGTAGAACCATCATTGATGACGATAACTTCATACCAGGGATAATCCTGTACCAATAGAGAGGGCAAATACTTCTGAAGGTTATAAGACTCATTCTTTGCATAGACAATCACTGAAACCGGCGGATAAGAGTCTAATGATATCTGATTATCTGCAGTCTTAGCCTTCTTGTACGGACGTGAATACGAAACCAGATAGTAAAGCAACTGGCAGACAAACAACACGAATAAAACAACCAACAGTATCAGCTCAGGAATGCTGAATATAAGCAACCTTTCTATCATTTCTATAATTATATTGTATCAGAAAAATACGATGTCGGCAAACGGCGGCAATTATATTGTGATGCCATAATTTCACCATAGGCTCCGGCAGAGCGCAAAGCCAGATAGTCTCCGCGATGTGCTTTATTCAGCTCCACATCCTTATCAAACACATCCGACGACTCACAAATAGGCCCTACCACATCATAAATATCTACTGCTTCGTCACTGGATATGTTCTCTATCCGATGATAAGCATCATACATAGCAGGACGTATTAGTTCGGTAAAACCGGCATCCAATATGGCAAACTTTTTCGTCTCACCTTCCTTCACATACAATACTTGAGATATCAGCGATCCACATTGCGCCACAACAGAACGTCCCGGTTCAAAGTGAATTTCTTGTCCCGGACGCACTTTCAACAGTTTATTGATAACCGCAAAATAATTATCAAAAGCTGGGATCGGTAAATGGTTGGGGTGGTAATAATCAATACCTAAACCTCCGCCAAAGTTCACATTCTTCACATGCAAACCACGAGCCTCCAGTTCTTCCTGTATCTCATTCGCACGAATTGCCAGATTTTGGAAAGAAGACAAATCCGTAATTTGCGAACCAATATGAAAATGGATACCGATCAACTCTACATATTTCATCTCCGACATCTTGTCTAAGACCATATTGAGTTGTCCGATATTAATTCCGAATTTATTCTCTTTCATTCCGGTTGTAATCTTCGCATGTGTATGCGCATCTACTTCCGGATTGATACGCAAAGCAACCGACGCTATTTTGCCTTTTGCTGCTGCCAGTTCGTTTATAACAGATAATTCGGCTAACGATTCGGCATTAAAACAGAATATATCAGCATCCAAGCCCAGGTTAATTTCCCAATCAGCTTTCCCTACACCGGCAAAAACAATCTTTTCCGGCGCAATACCGGCATCTAAAGATGCTTGAATTTCACCTCCGCTTACACAATCCGCGCCCAATCCAAACTCAGCAATAATACGAAGAATCCGGGGATTGGCATTTGCCTTAACTGCATAATGTATATGATAATTATATTTGGCTGCTTCGCTTTTTACTACCTGCAATGTCTCTTTTAACAATTCAACATTATAGTAATAAAAAGGAGTTTGAATATTTTTAAATTTTTCGACAGGAAAAGATCCTTTTAACATGATTGTATAACGTTTAATGATTAACGATTAACGATTAACGATTAATAGGTAAATGTGCATCTATCTACGCACATTATTAATCGTTAAACGCTAATCGTTAACCGTTAATATTTAGTCGTTAAATAAGTGTTTGCTAAGAGCCTGTAATGCCCGTTGCTTGTCTGATGCTTTTACCAACAGAGATACATTATAGTTACTTCCGCCATAAGAGATCATTCGTACGGGTATATCTTTCAGAGCATTTACGATACTTGCCTCAAAGCCTACATTGTCCCATTCCAAGTCGCCTACTACACAGACAATTACCAGGTCTTCGTCTACTGTAACCGTTCCATACTTCTTCAGATCATCTACAATCTCATCCAAGCGTTTCCGGTTGTCGATAGTACAGGATACACCTAC
The DNA here is from genome assembly GCF_029892785.1 of Parabacteroides sp. PH5-46. GTDB lineage: Bacteria > Bacteroidota > Bacteroidia > Bacteroidales > Tannerellaceae > DFXE01. The sequence continues at coordinate 15,841 of NZ_JARXXA010000008.1, read as the reverse complement.
TTCCGAAGTAGTTACCATATCAATGGGTGTCTGATAGTTTTCAAATATCTCGAACACCTTGCGCAGGAAACCGGTAGCTAACAGCATGCGGCCACTCTTAATCTTAATTGCTGTAATATTATCTTTAGCTGCAACAGCTTTTATTTTGTCTTTTTCCGAAGAATTAGATATCAACGTTCCGGGCGCTTCCGGCTGTATTGTATTCAATAGGCGAACTGGTATATTATTCAGCTTGGCTGGTAATATACAGGTAGGATGCAGTATCTTCGCTCCGAAATAAGCCAACTCTGCAGCCTCTTCAAAGTTAAGATTACGTACCGGAGCTGTATGTTCTACATATCTCGGATCATTATTGTGCATTCCGTCTATGTCTGTCCATATCTGTATTTCTGTGCCATAAACAGCAGCACCAATCAGGGATGCAGTATAGTCGCTACCTCCTCTCTGTAAATTGTCTATTTCGCCATAAGCATTCCGGCAAATATATCCTTGAGTGATATACAGATCGGCATCCTTATGTTCTTCCAACAGATTGTTTAGCTTTTCTTTGATGTAAGCCGGATCGGGCTCTGCATTTTTATCGGTACGCATATATTCCAAGGCAGGCAGCAAAACAGACTTCACGCCTTGTTCGTTCAGGTACAGATTCATCATCCCTGTAGAGATCAATTCGCCCTGAGCTAAAACAACCTTTTCTTCAAAAAGCGTAAACAGGTCTTTTGTAAACGTGCGGATATAATCAAAATGATAAGATATCAGTTCTTTGGCTCTTTGTTTATATTCGGCAGTATCATATAACTCCTCAGCGTGTTTATAATATTTTATTGCAAGTTTATTGATTATTTCATTTGCGCCGTCAGGATTCTTCTTGTACAGATAATCCGAAATTTCAACCAATGAATTAGTAGTACCCGACATTGCAGATAACACGATGATATTACGTTCACCTGTTGTGATCAGCTTTGCAACATCTTTCATTCTCTGTGCCGAACCCACAGAAGTACCGCCAAACTTCAATACTTTCATTTTTCTTATTCTATTAAATTATTCATTCTTACTCTAAAAGCACCGCAAAGTTACATAAAATATTATTCGCCGATATCACTTAAACAGCCATTCTCGCACTTTACAATCCGCGCCGGGTAATTATTCACGATTGTATAGTTATGAGTAGTCATAATTACAGCCGTTCCCTTTTTACAGATATCATGCAATAATTGTACGATCTGAGCACTCGTTTCCGGGTCTAAATTACCGGTCGGTTCGTCTGCCAGAATGATTTTTGGTTCATTAAGCAGGGCGCGGGCTATAACAATACGTTGCTGCTCTCCGCCCGACAATTCGTGCGGCATTTTGTACCCCTTAGTCTGCATACCTACCTGGTAAAGCACACTGTCAATCCGGTCTGTAATTTCATCATTCTTTTTCCAACCTGTCGCCCGCAAGGCAAATTCCAGGTTCCTGAACACAGAACGATCCGTCAATAACTGGAAATCCTGAAATACAATTCCCAGTTTCCGGCGAAGATAGGGTATCTCTTTTCGCTTGATATTCAACAAATCATATTGTAATAAGTGGGCGTTGCCATGATTGATAGCAACCTCACAATATAAAGACTTCAACAAGGTACTCTTTCCTGAGCCTACTTTTCCGATCACATAAAGGAATTCCCCATTATGGAGCGTTAAAGAGGCATCACGCAAAATCATATTCTCGTCACGCAAAACCTCTATATTTTCCAGTTTGAGCAGAACCGAATCTTCCATATTTCTTTTATTCTTTATGTCGTTTCATTAATTCACGGGCCAGATCCTCTATCCGATACCCCTTACTTGTCAGCAAGACAATCAGGTGATAGATCATATCCGAGGCTTCATAAAGAAGGCCTTCTTCTGTTCCGTTTGTAGCTTCTATAACCGTTTCCACAGCCTCCTCCCCTACTTTCTGCGCCATACGGTTTATTCCTTTCATAAATAAGGAGGTAGTATATGAACCTTCCGGCATTTCCAGTTTCCGGCGTTCTATAAAATCCTGAAGATATTTAAAAAACAAGATATCTTCCTTGTTTTCTTCTCCAAAACAAGTATCTGCGCCGGTATGACAAACCGGACCGGCAGGCTGCGCCTTGATTAATAATGTATCATTATCGCAATCAAGCAGTATGCTCTTTACCTGAAGTGTATTACCACTGGCCTCCCCTTTCATCCACAAACGATTCCTCGTACGGCTGAAGAATGTCACTTTTCCGGTTTCCTTTGTCTTTTCAAAGGCCTCCTCATTCATAAATCCCAGCATCAATACCTTAGAGGTTCTTTCATCCTGGATAATTGCAGGAATCAAACCACCTGATTTTTCAAAATCTAAATTCATCTATCTTGTTTCTAAATTATAATCGTACAGGGATACCTTCAGCCGAAAGATACTGCTTTAAATCGGCAATACCAATTTCTCCGAAATGAAAAACACTGGCAGCCAATGCAGCATCAGCCTTTCCTTTGAGGAATGCATCCCGAAAATGTTCTTTCGTTCCGGCCCCACCTGAGGCTATAACCGGAATATGTAACTTGTCAGCCAAAGAGGCCAATGCGTCATTAGCATATCCTGTTTTCACACCATCATGCGTCATACTTGTAAACAGGATTTCACCTGCTCCCAGATTCTCTGCTTCAACAGCCCATTCAAACAGGTATTTATCCGTAGGAATACGGCCTCCATTCAAATAGCAAAGCCATTTTCCATCCTCATAATTAGCATCAATAGCTACTACGCAGACCTGGCTTCCGAAGTTTTTCGCAATTTGCTCTATCAAATCAGGGTTACGAAGTGCTGCCGAATTAATCGAAACCTTATCAGCCCCTGCACTAAGCAGGCGGTCTACATCCTTCAACTCATTAATTCCACCTCCCACTGTAAACGGAATACTGATACGGGACGCCACCTTTTTCACCAACTCCGTAAAGGTTTTCCTTCCTTCATGCGAAGCTGTAATGTCCAGATAAACCAGCTCATCGGCACCTGCTTTACTATATTGAGCACCCAGTTCTACCGGATCTCCGGCATCACGAAAATCTACAAAATTAACTCCTTTTACAGTAGTTCCGTCCTTTATATCCAGACAAGGAACAATTCTCTTTGCCAACATAGTATCTTTATTCCTCATTAAACCTGATTAGCTCCTTCAACGTAATACGTCCTTCGTAAATAGCCTTGCCTATAATTACAGCAGGGATTTTCGCTTCTACCAGTTTCTCTATATCCTCAATAGAGCCTACTCCCCCACTTGCTATGATATATAGCATCGGAATCTCATCTTTTATTTCTTTATACATATCAATGGAAGGGCCTTGCAACATACCATCACGACTTACATCTGTGCTGATCACCTTTATTATTCCCTTATTATGATATTCTTTTATGAAGGGGATCAACTCCTTTTCCGTTGTCTCTTCCCAGCCGCTGACTGCAATCTTACGATCTTTCACATCAGCGCCTAATATAATCTTATCACTCCCGTACTTACTGATCCAGCCGGTAAATACTTCCGGATTTTTGACAGCTATACTTCCGCCTGTAACCATCTGCGCCCCACTTTCAAAAGCGATTTCCAGATCGTCCTCATGCTTCAAGCCGCCTCCAAAATCTATAATAAGGGATGTACGTGTAGCTATTTTTTCAAGAACACGGTAATTGATAATACGTCCGGCACGTGCACCATCCAGGTCAACAAGATGTAAGCGTCTAATACCATGATCTTCAAACATTTTTGCCACCTCTAGAGGATCTTCATTATAGACTTTCTTGGTATCATAATCACCCTGGGTAAGGCGGACGCATTTCCCATCAATCAGATCTATAGCCGGAATTAATTCAATCATCGTTGATCTTCTTATAGTTTCAAAAAATTGCACAATATCTGTTCGCCAATCGCTCCGCTTTTTTCGGGATGAAACTGCGTGGCATAAAAATTATCCCTTTGCAGGGCAGCGCTGAACGGAATGATATAGTCTGTTGTAGCAGCCGTATTATCATTCACCGGAACATAATAGCTATGTACAAAATAAACAAACTGATTCTCCTGTTCGTTTGAAAAAAGGCTGCTTTTAACATTCTTCAGCGTATTCCAACCCATATGAGGTACCTTATCCTCATGTCTTTCAGGCATAAAACGCTTAACATCCACATCAAAGATATGTAAACATTCCGCATCCCCTTCTTCAGAGAAACGACACATCAGCTGCATCCCAAGACAAATCCCCAAAACAGGCTGCTTCAAGTCCCGGATCAAAGCATCCAAGCCGGAAGCCTTCAGATGCTCCATCGTTGTCCGCGCCTCACCTACACCGGGAAAAATCACTTTATCCGCCGCCAGAAGCGCCTCATGATCTGCAGTAACAATAGCCTGTACCCCTAAACGTTTCAAAGCATAGTCTACAGAATATATATTCCCTGCATTATATTTTACAATGGCTACATCCATCTTTCGGCTCTTTATAATTAGCGTCGCAAAAGTAACAATTTACCACGACATATCGTGTAATAGATAGTAAAAAGTAAGATGCCGATCTTTATCCATATAATTTTGTCAAACAACACCTAAGAAAGGATAAAAGTATGACTTGTTTTTATTGGCCGATAGGCGTCGGTCAATTGGTTGACAATTATCGGTCAGTTGGCCGACGGCCGTCAGCCAACTAACTGATAGCTATCGGCCAACAAAAACTTCAGATCAAAATGCCGCAAATATGAGATCAAAATGCAAAAAATCTCAGAACATTTTACAAAAAGGACTTGCATAATAAAAACAATCCTCCTATCTTTGCACCGCAATTGAGAGCAATTGTAGTTAAAAAAAAATGGAGCGGTAGTTCAGCTGGTTAGAATACCTGCCTGTCACGCAGGGGGTCGCGGGTTCGAGTCCCGTCCGTTCCGCTAAAAAAGGAATAAGGTTGGTAAGGTCGTTAAAAGACTGACGTACAACGAGTTTAAGAGTTTTGGCTCTAACTCGTACCCCTAAAGATAAAAAGAGGGGTTAAGTAGCTGGAAAACAGCGAAAAGACACAGTTTGGTGGCGTACCCGTCCATACCGCGGAAAGCCTAAGTCAATAGGCGCCAAAAAAGAGACAAGTCCTTCATATTCAGTGAATATGAGGGACTTTTTTTATTTATGTTGTCTTAGGAAAAAGCCAAAATAAAGCCAAAAAAAGACATTTAGTGTGTCCCATTTCATACCCCAAACCAAAAAGGGACACAGGGGGTACGAGAAATCAAAGAAAAAGGGGTACGAATTGTCCAAAATTGGCAGTGTGTTGTCGGGAATTGGCAGTCTGCATAAAACTCATTAACAGATAGTTTACTTTAATTTTGTAACATTAAAAAATGAGTTTATGAAAAGTACATTTAAAGTTCTTTTCTTTTTGAAAAGAGACAAGCAAAAATCCGATGGCAGTGTTCCTATCATGTGCCGGATTACAATCGACGGACAAATAAGCCGTTTCAGTACCAAATTAAATGTGCATCCTAAATCATGGGATGTAAAGTCGTCAATGGCTCTGGGCAGAACAAAAGAAGCTGTCGAGATAAATACCTTTCTGGAAACAATTAAAACAGGCTTATACAACGTTTACCATGATTTACTCACCAAAGAGAACAATGTTAATCCTGATCGGGTTAAAAATATCTTTCTTGGTCTTGAAATTAAAAACCAAACCGTACTCGAATTATTCCAACGGCATGTTGATGATATCGCTAAATTGGTTGGTATAAGCAGGGCAAAAGGTACACTTCAAAAATATGACGTAGCCCGTAGGCACATGGCTAATTTTATTAAAGAGTATTATAATGTTGCTGATATTTCTTTGAAAGAGGTAAATCACTCCTTTTTGAGAAATTTTGAAGTGTACCTAATGACAAGCTGCAAATGTAAGGAAAATACTACTGCTAAATTCTTACAGCGATTCCGCACTATTATTCTTTTCGCCAAAAATAACGGTTGGATTCACATTGATCCTTTTGCCAACTATAAAATAAAGTTTAAGAAAGTCGATAGAGGCTATTTAATGCAAGAACAAATAGACGAAATCATGAAGAAACAATTCTCTTCTGAACGTTTGGAGCGAGTAAGAGATATCTTTATTTTTAGCTGTTATACCGGACTTTCCTATATAGACGTAAAAGGATTGGATGAAAGTAATATCCGCATTTCATTTGATAATAATTTGTGGATAATGGGGAAACGTGAAAAGACAGGTACAAGCTACAATATTCCATTACTCGACATTCCAAAGCAAATTATTGAGAAGTATAAAGGGACGATGCCCAATAAGAAAGTTCTCCCTGTTCCAAGCAATCAAAAAGTGAATGAATATCTCAAAGAAATCGGAGCTGTTTGCGGTATTGACAAAGATTTAACATTTCATCTTGCAAGACACACTTTCGCCACTCTTACGCTTACAAAAGGAGTTTCCATTGAAAGTGTATCAAAAATGTTAGGTCATACAAACATAAAAACTACCCAAATTTATGCAAGAATTACCGATGTTAAGGTAAGCAACGATATGGCTTCTTTTGCTGAAAAACTTGAAGAAAGGCGAATCAAATCTAAATCTAATTTAGATAAACTTTTTGAATGCCTTTCATTGCATGAAAAAATGGCTTTATTTAATCTTCCCGGCACTCTGTCTGATGATCCCGAAAGATTAAAGCGTATATCTGTCATGTGGCATAGCCTTTCAGAAGAAGAAAAATTATCTCTCTGGTCTAATACTTTTGAAAATGAAGGCAATCTCACTTTTAAATCGGAAAAAGCCAATACTCAATTAGCTGTTTAACCCACTAATTTTTAATAGTAATGAAAAAAAATGAATATTCAACAGTAATAGCTCTGTTCGACGAGTATAATAAGAATGTATATAAGGTTAAAGCCTTATCTACCTACCTGAAATATGAAGCGGTGAGAAACTATATCGCTGATTACATTAAACAACGATATGGGAAAGTTGATTACTTGCTGTCCGAAATCGACGTCAATTTCATAATAGGTTTTGAAAATTACCTGATGAAGTTTCGCAAATATAACGTAAACACAGCCGCCAAGAAAATAGAATTATTCCGTCGTATTGTAAATATAGCCTGTGAAAAACAGGCTATATCCAACAACCCTTTTAGCCATTACCGGATTAAAAGGCAAGAGGTAGTTCGTGCCTTCCTTTCGGAAAAGGAGTTACAGTCTATTTTGAGCAAAAAGTTTTCGACTAAAAGACTTGAACAAGTAAGGGATGTATTTATCTTTTCCTGTTTTACAGGTCTGAATTATTCAGACTTATCAATGCTAACAACCGAAAATTTTGAAACAGATAAAGACGGTAATCCTATTATCAAAATTATGCGGAGCATGACATATACACCTGTTATAATCCCTTTGCTTTCAGTTCCGCAGAAAATTTTGAATAAGTACAGTCAAAATTTACCGATAGCAAGTAATCAAAAGATGAATGATTATTTGAAAGAAATCGGTGATATTTGCGGTATTGGTAAAAATCTCACTTTCAGGGTTGCAAGAAACACATTTGCGACTACTATTACCTATATGAATGGGGTACCCATTGAAACAATATCCCGAATGTTAGGACATACCAATATAAATACAACCCAAACATTGGTACGAATGGATAACGGAAAGATTGGGCGGGATATGTTGAAATTATCAGAACACCTTACAGGTATGGATACTGCATTAAACCTCTAAAAATATTTATCATGGAATTACAAATTATTCAAAGCAAGATTTATGAAATCCGAGGTATGCGAGTTATGTTGGATTACGATTTGGCTGAATTATATCAGGTTGAAACCAAAAATCTGAAACGTTCTGTTCGTCGGAACATAGACCGTTTTCCTCCGGATTTTATGATTGAACTCTCAAAGGAAGAGTACGATTTTTTAAGGTGCAATTTTGGCACCTTAGAAAATCAAGGACAAGGGCAACACGTAAAATACTTACCTTTTGCATTTACTGAACAGGGTATAGCCCAACTGTCAAGCGTTCTTAACAGCACGTTGGCCATTCAGGTTAATATATCTATTATCAGAGCTTTTGTCGCTTTACGACAATATGCACTGGGTTATGCGGAATTAAATCGTAAATTGGAGGAATTTATGGTGGAAACAAATATGCAGTTTAGTGATATTTACCAAGCTCTTACCGAACTTGCATCACAAAAGGAACTGGAAAATAAACCCCGTAAGCGTATTGGTTATAATGTTCAACAGGATGAAGAATAATATATTATGGAACGAGGATATATAAATATTAAAGAAAATAGTGAAAATCAACTGATTGTTGAAGCAAAACTTGTAAATTGCACCCTGTGGGTAACGAAACATCAAATTGCCGACTTATTTAATGTATTTGTCAATACGATTGGTAACAATCTACGGAGTATATTCAAATCCGGCTTGCTCCGTGAAGAAGATGTTACCCGAATACATAAATTTGAGAGCAACGGGCACCCATGCGAAACGGTACTGTATAATCTGGAAGCACTGATATTTGTCAGCTACCGTGTAGCATCTTTTGAAGCAAAAGCATTTCGGGAATGGGTAATGAAAGCATTAACCGAATATACCCGGACTGATAATAAAAAATCAACAGAAGTTCTGATAGTATATAACCTACACTCAAAACTTCCGGCTATTTCGATGAATTAATAAACGTTTAATACATTTAGATATGAAACACGTATTTTATTTACTTATCGCTGTTTTTATGGTTTCCTGCGGTTCAAACTCATCAACGAGTAATTACGAAAAAACCATTACTGATAACCTGTTAAAAGGGAGCGACACAAAAGAAAATCTCAACTTCAAAATTATTGAGATTAGCGAAACCGGCAACGTTACGGTTGCCGACAGTATCGCCTATCTTACTGATGAATTTCAGAAAAATAATCAACCTAACATCAGTAAGATTGAGCTGGCTAAAAAAATGAGTGAAGATCTACTGGCAAGAGAAAAAAATCAAGCTAAAATTGATAAATACAATGCTGATATTGCACGGATGAGCAATACTATTGATTCTCTAAAAAATCTTACTCCGGATAATCTTAACGGATATGACAGTAAGAATCCGAATGATGTTCTTGCCGTAATTGTTAGATGCAAATACTCAATCGCTCCGGGTGGAACAGCCGTTGAAGAAACATTTGATTTCTACTTATCTCCTGACGGCAGCAAATGCTACGGAAAAACCAGAGCAAAATAAAAATACATATCACAATCCAAATGGAGCCTGTATCGTAAAAATCGGTACAGGCTTTTTTTGTATATAGCTTTCCTTTCTGTGAGGAAAGTTCTGCGTTTTATTATGATAAACGCAAAGCAGACAACCAAATTTCCTTTTTTCTGTACTTCCCTCGGTATAATTTCTTCCTCATTTAGTTATGACCATAAAAAAGGAGGGGTTCGGAGTGAACGAGTATCAGGCGCGAATTTATTTCATGTTTATTGGCTGCACAAGATCAGACGTGTTTTTAAAAAAATCTTCCTCGATTCAAAATCTCTTTTGTAATAGATTTTAAGAAATTATCCGGGCAATAATTATAGCCTCTTTTCTTAAAGAAATGTATCTGCACCCCAATCAGGTACAGGAAAGCGAGTGTATTTTTTTGAAAAATCTTGATGCTGCCAAAAAGCACTGCGTGAGTAAGGCACCTGAAACTCGATCACACCTCACCCTCTCCATACTGGCATAAAAAAAAAGTCAGAAATTATGAGAAGTACAGAAAAAAATAGGAAACAACGACCGACAGCCTACCATCCAATTAGCATAAAATTGGTTTTAAAAATCGTTTTGGCGGTTTTGGGCTTCTGTGTGTGGGGAACAGGGTTTATTTGGGCTTTAGTGGGCTTGTATCTCTTTCTTCCTGTTATACGGGGTATCCTCTCCTTTTTCGTGGGTATGGGTGCTATAATCCTCTTTATTCTCGCAATGCTGACCTTTTTATAATCCCTTAAAATTTAGAGTTATGAGCAAAGTATTTTTATTAGGAGCAAACAAGGAAATTGACAAGGCTATACAGGTTGTTCAAGTCAATCAGGTTATCCAAATGGAGGGTTATAGCTATGACAGATATGTAGTCTATGACATCGTTAAAAATAACTGGGGTATCACTTACAAGCTGATTAACCTACGGAAAAAAGTTTTTCAGACAGCAGACATAATCAGACCATTAAGCGAAAAATTCGGTATCGGTTATTATTACGACAGCGAAAATCCTGAATTTATGGATGGTTTTGAAGTGGCGTTACTTCTTCAGGAAGCGAAAGACATAGTTAAAGCGGAAACAGACGAAGCCGAAAAAGAGAAGATAAGAGTAGAAGAAGTTAAGGTAATAGGGCGTAAACGTTTTGCCGAGATATTTCCCGAAGATGCGCAAGCGGTAATCGTGGCACGTCTGAAACAAAACGAAAGCGATAGTCAAACCGACTATTACGGAAGTAGCACACAACGCACCGTCATTTTAGGCTTTTCCAAACATAAAAGGGATATTTTTTCCGAAATGCGTAAATACGCATCAAACTTCGAGGAAACCGCCTATTTAGCCGAGTTTAACGAGGATTACGAAAATAGGGAAAAATACTCTATGGGTGCAGGGTATTATTTAGGAGAATATAGGCATAGCGGTTGGATAATTAAAAAAGTGCCAGTATATAACCGTGAACGCACTATTGAAGATTTTGCATACACAGCAGGAAGCGAAGATAATATACATATCAGTAAGTCCAACACAACGCCACCAACCAACCAGACAGGGGAAAGTAAATGCGGTTGTACAATGGTTGAGTATTCAGCCAAAGCAGTAGCGGTATTCGGGGAAACCAAAGCAATTAAAGACGAACTAAGAGCAATGGGAGGACGCTTCAACAGTCGATTAACCTTTAATGGGAAAAAAATTAAAGGATGGATTTTCCCGAAATCACAAGAGCAAAGGTTAGCCTATTATTTCGGATTGGATTAAACAATGTAGAACACAGGGCAGAGCCTATCTGCCCTACTAAAAACAATCACCATGAGAGTAGATATAGATATGAAATTCATCCACAGGTATAATAAAAACCTATCCTGTATAATTCTCGCAGAAACTGCAAAAGGGTGGAAAGTCAGCCAAACGGAAACCTTTGCCAACCCAAGAAAGAAGCCAAAAGTAACCGTCCAATTCTATCATGCAATTTGGTTTGATGACCAAAAAGGAGAATGGGACGCAGTAAATAATTAACAATCAAAAAACAATATATCATGTATTACGGATTAAAGAACCCCAATAGAAAACAAGAGTTCATTAATAGAATGAACCAACAAATTAAAGTAAATGAGAACCTTATAAAAGGTTTGGAAACGTGTGAGCCGTTTATCAGAGCCTTTAATGGCAAGGTAGCCAATTCAAAGCTAATTAAAGCCATATACACCGCAGAGAACCCGAACAACCTTTCTTACAGCATCACCGAAAAAAGAGGATGTAAAGGCATTGCAATCGGTATATCTGACAATAATCACAGAATGTATGCAAGTGTGGAGGGCAAAACATGGAATTATCTGACATCATACAACTGCGTTTTTCTCCTGCCAACAACCAAGCCTGATGAAAATTCACAAGACAGGATAAATGCGGATGAAGCAATCAAGCAAATTGAAATAGAAAAAGAATACCTCACAATTCTAATACAAGAATGTAAAGCCGATTTACAGATGTATGATGAAGAAATAACCGCATGGGAAGAACTTGAAAGGCAGATTGAAGCCTATGAACAAAAGTTCTCACCCAATCTGCGAGGAACTATAACAATGAGTGCAAGATAAAAGAAGTCAAACACGGGGCAGTAACCCTGCCCCACAAAATAACAGTCATGAAATACAGAGAATTGTCAGCATACGAAAAATTGCAAAAGATACAGGACATCAATTTTTGCAGGGCAGAACGCCACAATGTAGCTATATATCTGAACGCATTAAGACGTAACGACAGGGCGATAATAGAGGAATACGAGAGTTTTGGAAATACCCCTCGCCAGTTATTAATGAATAAACGAGAGTACGAAAGACATTTAGTATTTGGCTTCATTAAAAAGGAATTTAACGAATACGGTTGGTTGGAAAGACCTGATTTTTTGGAACGTGAAGAAATACAATTCCCACATCGGGACGGTTGGGCGGTATCTAACCATATCACACTGGGTAAAGGCTTAAACGGAAAATGGACTTATGGAATGAGTTACTCTCACAGTACAGGCGGATCAGGCTATGGGCTTAATGTATGGGGTAAAATATTCGACAATAGAAAAGACTGCCTGAAAGCAGCATTAAATGAAATGCTTACAGGACTTGAAAAAGACAGCAGTAAGACCGACCGATATGCAATCAATGTATTAAAACAAGCGAAAGCCTTATTTGACGAGATTACAGGGCGTAAACCTGTACAATTAGAATTATCATTCTTTTAATAAATCCAATCAATATGAAACCGAATAAAATAGCAATTATGTATAAGGGAGTTGTACATTTCCTGAACAGGGTAACAGGCGAAAGCAAGCATTATCAAATAGCTTTTGAAACTGACCGTTGGAGCATCCGTTTTTATCTGTTACAGAACGGTCAAATCCGAATAATCATAAATAAGTCTATCAAAAAGAGCGAAACGGAATATCATACGCATTTCTGCTATGACTGTTATTGCACACTTGATAAGAATGGTTTATTTCTCGATGACGTTCACGATCCTGCCACTTGCCGAAAGATAACCAACCCTACTAAATGGTTTACCATTGAACCCATGTTAAGGGATATTCACAACCAGTTAAAAGAAGAACTGGAAGCCTTGCACCCTTTCGACCTGATACACGATATAAGAGATTTAGAACACTTCATATACAGGAAAATGGAAGAATACGGAAAGGTAGAATTTACCGTAAACAACTCCCTACGTTTCGGTATCGGTGAAAATGCCTATACCACAAGCGAAGAAGCATTGAAAGCCAAAGAAAAAGAACCTGTTGTTTTGCTAAATCTATTCAATGGCAATCATATAATATCTAAAGACACTATCATCTTTTTCCTGTACTGGCTTTTGGACAGGGATAAAGAATTAAGTGTATCAGACGGACAAAAATTGAAAACGGTTGTCAGATCATTTGAGGAAAGTCCCAAAAAGCCGAATGAATGGTCTTTGCAAACTCTTAATACGTGGTGGCAATGGCTTAGTTTTGATGAATTTGAAGATATTACAGGTATAGAGCAGGACAGAGACGGCAATAATGAAATAGATGCAAAATTCCTTGATGATGCCAACCAATTTTGGCAAAATAAAACCTTTCAAGAAAAAATCAAAATTTATCAATCCAATTCACACTTACATGAGATTGTAAAAGAAAGGATTGAAGCATATGAATAACCAAAGGGCGGAGTAATCCGCCCATAATCTCAAAAAGCATGAAATTGAAAGTAAATAAAACAAATAAGACCTGCACAATTAGCGGACTAACTTCAACCGAAGTTGATGTAATATTGGGAATCGTAGATACTGCTAACAGGCGATGTTTCCGAGAACAAGAAGATAGCGGAGAATGGTATAGCAACGATGATTTTGTACTATCACTTACCGATGAACAACGACAAGCGTTGTCAAAAATCGGAGAAGAAATACAGCAAATTTATAACAGTTAATTATCAATATCATGGCACAGGAAAAAATAGACGATTGGATGCAAGATGCCAAAGACCTTGCAAAAGCGGAACGGGAACTCAAAATAGAACATTGGGTATATATAACCTTTGAAGTAAGGGACGAGGACAGAAACCGTGAAATACTACATATAATCGACATCCCTCGTGCCATGTTAGACCGTTGGCGGTGGGTTATTGAGTGGCGCAGGGCAAAATTGGTATGTAAATACCCCCGTAAGAAAATTTGGGTATATCACTGTGCATACGACAAGCGGACGGGATTGCAAACAGGTTTTGACTTCCTTTTAGGCAAAGTAGCTTCGGCAAAAGCGCAGATAACTAAGGTAGAAAGGGCAATCGCCAAATATATCGACTATATGACACACAATGACCTGTTTTTCAATCTTGAAACGGATGAAAAGTTACTCAAAGCCAAAGCCAAATTGGAACAGAAAAAGAAAAATTATAATGAAGCGTATGCCATTTTACAGGCAGAAGTCATCAAGCATAAACAGAACAGCACCATGTATAAATTATTTATTGGATTCAAAAAGTTGGGCGAGTTCAGCTCTATAATGGAAGCCAAGAAATACGCAGATAATAGCGGACTATCAGGTACTTTTAACCTGATTGGAGACAAGTATCAAGATAATTGGTATGTTTCCTCAATGCAAGTACAAACCTCTAAATAACAAAGAATATGACAACAATAAAAGACATAGATGGAAACATAATTGAAGTAACAGATTTGAACGCCGCCATTGACGAATGTAAGCGTTGTAAAGACAGTCCGTATAAAATGGAAAGCGGACACACCGTAGGCGAAAATTATGCCTATATGTTGGAACAACTGCTCCCGCTTCAACAACAAAGCCGTCGTTCACGTTGGTTGGAAGGTACAGAAATGCGCTACAATCAGGGCAAGCGTTTTACAAAAATGGATATTGCCTATGAAATCGGTCGGCACGAACCGTATCACCCTGCCTCTCTCTATTGGGATAGCCTGCGTCGAGAGGAACTTGTAGCGTTCTTCAATGAAATGTTCGGTACAGATATTCGTTGAATTTTCCTCTTTATACACGAAAAAATCCCGACGGAACACCGTCGGGATAGCTATTATATCACTAAATATTTTTTAGATTATCCTAATACAGTGAGTATTAAAATCTTTTAGTTAAATTCACGCCGTAATAAAAGTTATACAATATGTCAGAATCAATTAAAACCAACAATATACCAGAACAATGGGTTGCTTATTTCAGCCACATCGAAGATCATCCCGCTAACGTCCTGATGAACCTCGCGCTGGTAGACTTAGCCCCAATAGATAACCTCAAAGAGTTGCTGCTATTTACTATTCAGATGCTCTCCGCAGATGAAAACGGATTATTCACGGCAGAAGAAGAATCCGAGGTACTACACAGCATCCAAGAAGAAATCATCGAGGCTACCGAAAAGAAAAATGTCATCGTCGCAGGAATCGTTAAGTCAAACGGTCTGATGAATATGTACCTTTATGTAAAACACGGAAAAGAATGCGAGGAACTCTTAAAGTCCGTCATGAATGTACATCCCGAATACTCGTACAACATTGAAGTGCAGAAAGACAAGGATTGGAATACCTACTTCGACTTGTTGTACCCATCCAAATACGAACTGCAAACCATAGAAAACCAGTCGGTCTTATTCCAACTGGATCAGGACGGCGACGACTTCAGCAAAGAAAGGGAAGTGGATCACTTTATCTATTTCCCGACCGAAGAAGGGCGAGAGCAGTTTATTCGGGAAGTCGAAACGCTCGGATATAAAGTGGCGCTAAAAGAAACCGTAGATCATGGCGATTCCTATCATTTCGCATTGCAAATCTCCCGGCTAAACAATGTCATGCCCTCAGAGATTAACGAATATACATGGGAGTTAGTAACATTGGGTAATGACTACGGTGCCAAATACGACGGTTGGGGATGCTGCCCACAAAACAGCAGATAAAATATAGCTGATATAAAATAAACAGACGCGCGGTTTCCGCCCGTTACTATTCTTATGAGATCTGCAAATTATTTGAGAGAAAATATACAAATAATTTGCAGATCAAATGACATTATTTAATTTTTAGCAAGTTTCAAT
>NZ_JARXXA010000007.1 GCF_029892785.1 Parabacteroides sp. PH5-46 | reverse complement strand
TCCTTAGCTCATGAACCGTATTATTGTAGTTACATCTGATATAAAAATTAACGGTATAAGTCAATTAATACACTTGTTACATATTCTATAAAAAAACATTAAGAAACTATCACTCTATATATACAATGTATACATATAATAAAAACACTCCCAATGCTTCCCTTGTACTACTTTAGTCGTTATGTAAATCTTTCAAAGAACTCTGATTCGTGTGCCAATTTTTTTGGCGAACAGGATGCAAAGATACAAACTTAATTTCTAATCTTCCAAATGAAAGTGACAACTTTTTTGAAAGTTTTTTGTTGCTTGTCTTTTCGTGTCATCCTCTCTCGAATGCGGGTGCAAAAGTAGTGTTATAAAACATACGCTCCAAATATTTTGAAGAGAAAATTTGCATAAAAATCACAAGCGTTTGATATTTATCGAATTATAAATAATGCTTTTTTAAACCCTCACGAAACATTGAACCTCTTTGCTGATTGTTTAGAAGCTGACAGAGAAGAGTACTTCTGCCTGAAAGTTTCCATAATCGATGGGCTGTATCAGTCTGACACCTGTCGTAAGAGGGAAATCCAGGCGAAGCGCATTCCAGTCAAACAAAAGGTCTCCTCCGAAAGAACTCTGCGTATGCCAATCCCCCTTCTTCCGGTTCTGATTATGCGTAAAATCATAGAAAATATTGGCTCGTAACCGACGTATATACGCCAATGAACCGATGCTCAGATCCGGTGAAACAACCGGAAAAGCATAATCAGCTTTGAAAGCTATTTGCTGATGAGTCTGATAGATATAATTATATCCGCGCGTTTTATCCAGTAATCGTTTGGGGATATATAATGCTTTACCGTCCAAGTACTGATATTGATATCCGCCACGTAGCATCAGGCTGTGGTTTCGTACAAGTCCGGGCCAGTAAGTAGTGAGTCGGGCGGCATATAAACTACCGTAGTTCTCTGTGTTGAAAGGGGTATTTAAATACTGTAAGCGAAGTTGATAACCCCATTTTGGTAAGATTTCCTTTTGCGCCATTCGCCTATAGTTGTAGAATCTTACTTCAGATAACAGGTATTGAAAGTTCTTATAATCCCGGCTTTCGAATTGTTGGTATTTGTTATTCGTAATATAATAGGTTACGGCTGGCTGTATACCTCTTATATAATGGTTTCTTGTGAGATTGAAGGGTATATAAATCTGTGCTTCGGCTTCCAATAGATTGCGATCGGTATAACGCCCTTTTGTTACATCTTTTCCTTCTTCGTTTTGTGTCCAGTCCATACTAAAAGCTTTGCCTCCGTAATCAATATCCAGATTGATAACCGGAAACCATCCCAGGTATGAAAAAGATAATTTGCCATGATGATAGCCGTCTTTGTAATACCAACCCAGTTGTCCGATGGCTGTATTCAATGTGTTTTGACTTAAAATTGTGGCTCCCGGTTTAACGATTGTACTCAGGTCGTCTGCTCCTGTGTTCATGGCTTCGTTTACGTCGTAATAGAAAGGAGCCCAGCTATGTATCTTAAATGTATGTAATCCCTTTCGGTAGGGTTTTGGGGTAAACTCAACAGGTTCCAGTTTGGCAGAATCCAAATTAAATGCTTCCTGACTGGCTACTGTTTCGGCCAGCGTAAAGAGGTATGGGCGGCTGAAATCAGCTTTTTCCGCTATCAGACTATCCATTGAAAACGAGGCTACTCTATAGCCTTTTGCCTGGTAGTCAGAAAAAAATAACAGATCCTTGTTGCCGGAAAACGCAGGGTTAAAGGCTCCGAAGCGGGAAGAGGTAAGCCTATACGTTTGCCGGTCTGACGGGTCCATATAATAAATATTGTTTGTCCCGTTCAGTCCGGATTCAAAGTATAGTTTTCCATCCTTCCATACAGGGGATGTGATATTGGCAGAGGTAGGACCCAGCAGCGATTTCCATTTTCCGGTAGATATGGACAATTCGAGCAATCGGATGCCGGTGTAATAGATGGCTACGGCGATAATATGCTCATCGTCACTGAATGTAAGCTCTTTTACAAATGCATTTTTCGGTATCGGGAAGATGTTTAATTCTTCGCCGGAGTCTGTGTCTATCAGTACCACTTGGCATTCTCCCTCCAGGGTGAACCTTGAAAGGGCGGCCTTTTCTCCCTTGCTGTCGATAGACGGGCTTATAAATCGCTGGCGCGGGGTTACGGTTACAATCTGTCCGGAAAATAAATCATAATATTTTAATACAGAATAGTTTTCGTGCGTCCAGCGGATACCGGGCACGATCTCTGTCCAGTACACCCGGTTGTTGTTTAAGATGATACGGCTGTTTATTGTTCCGATATATGCCAGTCTTCTTTCTTTTCCGTTTGTGAGGTCCACTAATGAATTTATGTCGTTTAATCCAGACTTAACGGCAATAATCATCGAATCGTTAAAAGCCTGCGGATATCGATACGATGTATATTGTTTGGCCGGCGGCGATATATAATAAGGTACGCGATAGCTGCTATCCTGTCGTTCCCATTCTTCTTTCAGGAACGAAAAAGTCTGCTCAAACAATTTATTGGTGCTCACTCCGGAGTGATGCTTGAGCGCATTGGAAAACATCGGGATATTCAGAAAGTGGGAAACATACCGGCTGGTTGTTTTATCCCAAATATCCTGTCCGTATTTATAGCGGGCAAAAGAAGTCATATTGTATCCCAACGCATAATAGTCGCCCGTATAATCTTTATACGACCCTAAATGCCATTTGTCGAGGGAGAAAAACTTGTTGCCATCCAACATCTGTGCACGATATGGCATGCTGAATTCAGGCAATCGCCCCCGTCCGGCATTCGACATAGCTGTTTCCGTGGCTACGGCATCTCCTTCCAGAAACCAGGTCGGAAGAAACACCGCTGCTACCCCGGCTGCCTGTTCGCCAATCAGATAATATAGTGGTTTGAACCAGCCCCGCATCACCTTACTGGTCTGGAAAACGTGTCTGGATTCATGTGTTACCAAGTGCTTGTCCCAGCGCTGTGCTTCCTGCTTGAAAGATGGGGTAGTGAGCAACTCCATTCTTCTGGGCGCCCAAGAAACCATTCCGTTCGACGACATATTGCCTGGGTGTAGTACAACAGGAAATTTCGCTTTCATCGGCGCTCCGATCGTTTTCTGAATATGCGGATAGGCATTTTCCAGATAAAGGGCATAGCGATATGCCATGGAGTCGAGTCCCCGGGGGTAAATCAGGTTATAATGTTCGAGCTTTACGGTATTCCATTTAAAACGTGCCGGATCTGCCCCGTAATTAACAAACTGGGCCTGTATACATACGGGGAGTAGCAGGAAAACGGTAATTATTATATGTTTCACTTTTGACATCATCTTGCCTAATCGTATCCATTCAAAAGGATATTATATATTAATGTAACGAATATCAGACTGCAAAGCTAAAATAAAAATCAGTTATCTTAAATATTGCGGGAGAATAGTTTCCCCGTCAGGCATACATATTTCAGGTTATTTTTGACAATAAGATAGGCCTCTGAAAATCGTACGCATCCTTTTTATAAATCGCATGTGTCCTTTTTTACAAACGCATGCGTGCAATTCGAAAAACGCATGTGTGCGATTTTTGGCATTTAAAAATAAGGTTTATTCAATATGTTTTTATAAGATAATTTTTTGTAATATTGCATATCTCTATCAGTGGAATGATATTACTCTTTTGTATTTAACCTTATTATAGTATTCGTTATGGAAGTTTTTGATAATGCACTTTGGATTATGATATTGGTTATCTTTGGATTGACGGCTCTTTTGGCGTTGGCCAGTATCCCCGACTGGATAAAGGTATCCGAATGGTATAAGAAAAAACTGTTTCTGGCGCTGATTATTGAAGTGGTCGCGTTGGTCATTACTTACTCGGTTGGCAAATTTACCGATAAAGGAGCTGGCGATCTGGTGCCGGTTAAGGTAGCGGACAAGGAAACGCAGCTGACTCCTATTCCTGATAACTCCAAGCAATTTGTGTATGTTTTAAACAACGATAAAGACACGATCGGTAAATTCTCCGTATGGCATTCTAATCTGCGAGAGGCTGATATCTTTAATTATATCGTTAAGTTGTCTTCTGACCAAGGCGATTATAAGCTGATCAAATGGCAACAGATGAACAATAAATGGACTACCAGCCTTCCGGATAGCGCCTGCTATATAAAGGGCTGCCCATTCTATACTAAAATCCAGTTTTTCAACGGCCTGGGGGGCTATCAGATATACAAGAAAGGAGAAGGAACACCCCAGTATTGTTCAAACATAGACGACCCGGGAATACCTGTCGTTGATGTGGATTATAGAAGGCTCCATCTGTTTGAATACAAAGATGAAGAGAGCGGTGAGATGCGCTATGTCTTGTTCCGGGTTACGGATGCTGATTTTAACCCCGACCCTCCCAAAAGACCTTACGTACATATCTTGCAAATGAGGATCAGGCCGGTATTACAGGAAAAAAGAAACCGTCAGCAAATCTCCTGATCGTCTTACGAAATGTAGGTAATTTCTTTAGCAGATGAAGCTATCGTCTGCCTGATTGTCGTTTGCGCTTTCCTGTTCTCCGGCTCTTTCTGCTGCAATATATCCGGCTGGTCCTCCACCGATTATTGCTATATCATATTCCATAGTCAACTTGTTTAAATGCGTTTACTTATAAAACATTGAATTCGCTAATTTGTTTGTGCTATTTTATTTATTATTCTACCTTTGCACCTTGTTTATTAACGATATAATATAATATACTAATACCAGTATTATAAAACGACTTATATTATGGCAGATTTAAAAGAAAAACTTTTCTCTGAATTCCCGTCAATCTCTACTGAAGAGTGGATGGCGAAGATTACGGCAGACCTGAAAGGGGCTCCGTTTGAGAAAAAGCTTGTTTGGAAAACAGGCGAAGGATTTAACGTAAATCCTTTCTATCGTGCAGAAGACATTGAGGGATTGAAGACAATTACTTCTCTTCCCGATGAATTCCCTTATGTTCGCGGAACAAAAAAAGACAACGATTGGAAGGTACGCCAAAATGTGGATGTAACAGATTTCAAAGCTGCGAACAAAAAAGCACTTGATTTACTGCAAAAAGGTGTTACATCTTTAGGTTTTCATTTCAAAGGGGAAGATGTAAACGCTGAAAACATCTCAACATTATTGAATGGTATCGTTCCCGAAGCTGTAGAACTGAACTTCAAGACTTGTAACAACAAGGCTGAAATGTTGATCGGTATTTTGGGTAACTACCTGAAAGAAAAAGGTGCCGACCTGAGCAAATGCTTCGGATCAGTAGCTTACAACCCTTTCAAAAAACCATTGGTGAAAGGTCGCGAGGCCGACAATTGGGTAGAACAGGCTTCGGCTGTATTGAAGGCCGGAAGAGCCATCCCACGCTACAAGGTGCTGGCTGTAGATGCTTGCTCATTTAGCGATGCAGGAGCGTATATCACCCAGGAACTAGGCTATGCCCTGGCTGCCGGTAATGAGATTTTGGCAAAGCTGACAGAAGCTGGTTTCCCTGCAGATGAAGTAGGAAAGAAAATCAAATTCAATTTTGGTATCAGTGCCAATTACTTCATGGAGATTGCCAAGTTCCGTGCTGCTCGTTGGCTGTGGGCCGAAATCGTTGCTGCCTACAATCCCAGATGCCAGCGTGAAGAATGCCCGAACAACAAGCCCGACGGAATGTGCCGTTGCTCTTGCAAAATGGCTGTTCATGCACAAACGTCTAACTGGAACATGACCATATATGATGCCCACGTGAATATGCTGCGTACGCAGACAGAAGCCATGTCGGCAGCTATCGCAGGAGTAGACTCTATCACTGTTGCTCCTTTCAATGAAGCCTACGAGACTCCGGATGATTTCTCGGAACGCATTGCTCGCAACCAGCAGTTGCTTTTGAAAGAAGAATGCCACTTCGACAAGGTGGTAGACCCCTCTGCCGGTTCATACTATATTGAAGTCCTGACTAATTCATTGGCTGATGTAGCCTGGAAATTGTTCCTTGAAGTAGAAGATAAAGGCGGCTTCTATGCTGCTGTAAAAGCTGGTGATGTACAGAATGCAGTAAATGCTTCTTCTGTTGCCCGCAAAAAAGCGCTGGCTACCCGCCGCGAGATCTTACTGGGTACCAACCAGTATCCGAACTTCACGGAAACAGCTGCTACAAAGATCAAGGCAGAAGACTGTGGATGTGGCTGCGGATGCAAGAGCGAAGCAACTATCCCGGCTCTCGACTTCTCACGCGGAGCTTCCGAGTTTGAAGCCCTGCGCCTGGCAACAGAGAAGAGCGGTAAAACACCGAAGGTATTCATGTTTACGATTGGCAACCTGGCGATGCGCCTGGCTCGCTCGCAATTCTCAAGTAACTTCTTTGCTTGTGCCGGATACAAGGTGATTGATAACCTGGGCTTCGAGACTGTAGAAGCCGGAGTGGATGCCGCCGTAAAAGCAGGTGCAGAAATAGTAGTACTTTGCTCAAGCGATGACGAATATGTAGAATTGGCTCCGGCTGCTTATAAAGCATTGGCTGGAAAAGCTCAATTCGTAGTAGCAGGTGCTCCTGAATGTATGGATGACCTGAAAGCTCAAGGTATCACAGAATTCATCAATGTAAAGAGCAACGTTCTTGAAACATTGAAAGCATTCAATGCTAAATTAGGAATCGCTTAAGTAGAAGATTATGAGACCAAATTTTAAGAATATAGATATAAAGAATGCCGGATTTGCAGCTACCAACGCTGCAGAATGGGCAAAGACCAACGGCATACAGGCCGATTGGAAAACACCCGAGCATATCGAGGTGAAATCAGTATATACCAAAGAGGATCTGGAAGGAATGGAGCATCTGAATTATGCTTCCGGTTTACCTCCCTTCCTGCGTGGCCCGTACAGTGGGATGTATGCGATGCGTCCTTGGACCATCCGCCAGTATGCAGGTTTCTCTACTGCTGAAGAGTCAAATGCATTCTATCGCCGTAACCTGGCTTCGGGCCAGAAAGGCTTGTCTGTTGCCTTTGACTTGGCAACACACCGTGGATATGATGCAGATCATGAGCGTGTAGTGGGCGACGTAGGTAAAGCCGGTGTGTCTATCTGCTCGCTGGAAAACATGAAAGTGTTGTTCGATGGTATTCCATTGAGCAAGATGTCTGTTTCCATGACAATGAACGGAGCGGTACTTCCCGTACTTGCCTTCTATATCAATGCAGGATTGGAACAAGGCGCCAAATTGGAAGAAATGGCCGGTACCATCCAGAACGATATCCTGAAAGAATTTATGGTGCGTAATACCTATATCTACCCACCCGAATTCTCTATGAAGATTATCGCCGACATCTTTGAGTATACTTCTCAGAAGATGCCGAAGTTCAACTCTATCTCTATTTCGGGATACCACATGCAGGAAGCCGGAGCTACAGCCGATATCGAAATGGCTTATACCCTTTGTGACGGTATGGAATACCTTCGTGCCGGTATTAATGCAGGCATCGATGTAGACGCTTTTGCACCTCGTTTGTCTTTCTTCTGGGCTATCGGAATGAACCATTTTATGGAAATAGCCAAAATGCGTGCAGCTCGTATGTTGTGGGCTAAGATTGTAAAGAGCTTTGGCGCGAAGAATCCTAAGTCCTTGGCTTTACGTACACACTGCCAGACTTCTGGTTGGTCGCTGACTGAGCAAGACCCCTTCAATAATGTAGGACGTACTTGTATCGAAGCGATGGCAGCAGCTCTAGGCCACACCCAGTCTTTGCACACCAATGCACTGGACGAAGCTATCGCTCTGCCTACAGACTTTTCAGCCCGTATTGCCCGTAATACTCAGATATACATCCAAGAGGAAACTCAGGTATGTAAGGAGATCGACCCATGGGCTGGTTCCTACTATGTAGAAACGCTGACCAACGAGTTGGTACGCAAAGGTTGGGAACTAATCCAAGAAGTAGAAAGCATGGGTGGTATGGCGAAAGCTATTGAGACAGGCCTTCCGAAGATGCGCATCGAAGAAGCGGCTGCCCGTACACAGGCTCGTATCGACTCGAAGACACAGACGATTGTAGGTATCAACAAATACCGTCTGGAAAAAGAAGATCCGATCGATATTCTTGAGATTGACAATACAGCTGTGCGCGAGGAGCAGATCCAGCGCTTGAACGACCTTCGCGCCAATCGTGACAACGAGGCTGTGAAGAAAGCCCTAGCTGATATCACCGAATGTGCCCGTACGAAGAAAGGCAACTTATTGGAGTTGGCAGTGAAAGCCGCCGGACTTCGCGCTACTTTGGGAGAAATCTCAGATGCCTGCGAAGAAGTGGCCGGACGTTATAAAGCAATCATCAGAACTATATCAGGCGTGTACTCATCAGAATCAGGAAAAGACGCAGACTTTGCCAAGGCAAGTGAATTGGCCGAGAAGTTTGCCAAGAAAGAAGGTCGCCAGCCACGTATCATGGTCGCTAAGATGGGCCAGGACGGACACGACCGTGGAGCGAAAGTAGTTGCCACCGGTTATGCCGACTGTGGCTTCGACGTAGATATGGGTCCCTTGTTCCAGACGCCGGCTGAAGCAGCCCGTCAGGCAGTTGAGAACGACGTGCATGTAATGGGCGTTTCTTCTCTGGCCGCCGGACACAAGACCTTGGTTCCACAAGTAATCGAAGAACTGAAGAAACTGGGACGTCCCGACATCATCGTGATCGCCGGAGGTGTTATCCCTGCACAAGACTACGACTTCTTGTACAAGGCAGGCGTAGCGGCTATCTTTGGCCCCGGAACCTCCGTGGCAAAAGCCGCTGTTCAGATACTACAGATTCTTTTAGGAGAATAAATCTATAAGAATTTCTTTTTGGCACGGATTACACGGATTACGCAGTTTCACTTACGAACTGTGTAATCTGCGTAATCCGTGCCTGTTTTTATGAGAAGAAAAGGGCAACAATAATCAACAATCTGAATATTCCGTATCAAGGATTACTTCTTTTCCGGTTACGGTCGCTATACGCTCTACATAATCGTTCATGGAGCGGTATTCACCCGAGAAAAGGCTAGACCATTGCCTTGCACCTGACAGATTAGCCGTCAGACTACTCCCGCCGCTACCTTTGGCCGGGATAAGATTACCTAAGGTGAAAGAGATTATTTCCTGCTTATCAAATACCAGCGAATATGTAGCATCGGCAAATCCGATCTTTTCGTTTACATCGTCTCGCCAGATCACAGTTTGGTCAACGAAGCGTTCTGTAATCAAGGGAGGACGGCGTTTTACCCTTTTATCTTTTTTATATTCCACATAAAATTTCACTTCCGATTCGATAATAAGGGAGTCGCTTACTTCCATTACTTTTTCATAAGATTCATCTATCAATAAGGCCGAGTATTCCCGCATATTCTCTATGCGAAGGTCAGTAAAACCTTTTTCTAATGTATAGTCACCATCATACTTATAACACAGAGACAGACGCATGCTGGAGCATTCAAAATCCGCTCTCCTTTCATCTTCATACTCTCTTTCGTATTTGAGTCCTTCCCTCCCCAGATCGGTAAGCATAGTTGTATATAGATCCCTGAAACTGCCGTCGGTCGCTTCTTTATTGTAACAATCCGTCGTATACCAACGGACAGCGACATCAGTCCGCTCATAAACGATGGATTTCAGATTCCAGATCAATAAACGCCCGATCCGTACCGGATAACGAAAGGTGATATATTCGGAATATTCCCCATGTATGATCTTTACAAGCGGATGTTGTCTCAGTTCATCATAAGTTGCATCCCAGGAGATAAACTCTTTTTCAGGCGATTGAATTTCCAATCCCTTTTCATAATCACCGGGAGTAAAATGATCCAGGATCTGATAAGTCTCTTGTGGTTTTCGCCAGATTACCTCTTTTCTTTTCTCTTTTGAAGTAACTACCTTCCAAAACAATTCATCATCAAAACCGAAGCGGGTAGAAAGCATCGAATAAACCTCCCGAAATCCATGGTAAACCACGGGGATAAACTGATCCCTATCATCGCCATATAGATAGAGATATGCGTTTTTATTCTCTCCAACCAAGGCACAGGCCATTTTGATCTTGCTGATCTCCACTTCCCAGTCGGTATTCCGGTACCAGATATCTTTCAGTTCACCTTTTGAGATTAGCCGGTCTCCATCTATGCATATCGTTCCCTCAATAGTCTTCATTTTATCATAAAGCTATAGCCTGCCGTCTACCAAGTCCCTGTCTATTACTGCTTTTGTGTCGAAGATGACGCAGCCTTGCTTGTGGTATTCTTGGAAGTCGAAGGCTTGAAACTCATCGTGCGAGACGGCTAGGATGATGGCTTCGTAGCGCTTATTGGGGTCTATCTTTTCAAGCATGTCTACCTGGTAGGTGCTTCTGATGTCTTCGGCAGATACCCAGGGGTCGTAGAGGTCTACATGCATGCCGAATTCACATAGTTCGCGGTATATGTCTATCACTTTGGTATTTCTGAAGTCCGGGCAGTTTTCTTTAAACGAAACCCCCAGTATCAGCGCATGGGCGCCTTTGATGGTGTGGTCTTGTTCGATCATCAGTTTCATCACCTTGTTGGCGATAAAGGGGGCGATGCTGTTGTTTACGCGCCTGCCCGACAGTATTACCTGAGGCACATAGCCTAAAGACTCGGCCTTGTTGGCCAGGTAGTAGGGATCTACACTTATGCAATGTCCACCTACCAGCCCGGGACGGTACTTGAGGAAGTTCCATTTGCTACCGGCTGCTTCCAGTACATCGTTGGTATCAATGCCCATTCGGTCGAAGATGAGCGCCAGCTCGTTTACCAGTGAGATATTGACATCCCGCTGCACATTTTCGATGATCTTTGAGGCTTCGGCCACGCGGATACTTGCCGCCTTATAGGTGCCGGCCTCTATGATGGAGTTGTACAGTGCGTCTATCCGGTCAGCCACTTCAGGTGTAGAGCCGGAGGTTACTTTCCTGATGCGGGTAAGGGTGTTTACCTTGTCTCCCGGATTGATCCGCTCGGGGCTGTATCCGGCAAAGAAGTCTTTGTTGAAGCGCAGGCCCGATATTTTTTCAATCACAGGGATGCAGTCCTCTTCCGTGCAGCCCGGATAGGTGGTTGATTCGTAGATAACGATGTCGCCCTTCTTGATCACCCGTCCCACAGACTCCGAAGCCTTCACCAAATAGCTGATATCAGGAGTGTTGAAGCGGTCGATAGGGGTGGGGACTGTCACGACAAATACCGTGTATTCCTTCAGCTCATCTTCGTTACAGGAGAACGCTAGCCCTTGCTCCGGATCCTTCGCCCGGAGGTGCAATATCTGCTGTAAGTTACTAATATCGGCTTCTTTGGTATGATCCTTGCCTTCGCATAATTCCTGTACGCGCTCTTCGCTGATATCGAAACCCAGCGTTTTGTATTTCTTCCCGAATTCGATCGCCAGGGGCAGCCCGACGTAGCCTAAACCTATGATTGCAATCTTTGTATCTGCGTCCATGTCCTTTCGCTTGATGAGACTGCTAAGTTAATATGTTTTTTACAAAAGAGATTCACCCGGTGCACAATCTCTTTCCGCCGAGAACACTTTCTGCTAAAAATTTGTTTATTATTTGGAAAGTATCTTTATTTGCATGTGATTAATAATTATAAAACAATGATTGTATGAAGAGAATTGTAGGCTTAATAGCAGGTGTTTTGATGATATTTACAGCCCTCTCGGCAAGTGCGCAGATCAATTTTGGGATAAAAGGGGGGATCAATATTTCCTCCGTTCATTTCAGTAGCGATATTATAGAATCAGACAATCGTACGGGTTTCAATATTGGGCCTATGCTTGAAGTTATGGTGCCGTATACGGGGATTGGCTTTGATGCTGCCATCCTATATTCTCAGAAGGGAATGGATGCAGGCAGAGAATCATTTAATACCGATTATATTGACGTGCCGGTTAATTTTAAATGGAAATTTGGTCTTCCGGTAGTGAAAGGATATTTTGCTGCGGGTCCTTATGTAGGCTTCCGTGTAGGAGGAGACAAGATATGGGACATGCCTCAAAATATAGGTTCGCAGATTAAAACCAAGTCATTTGGTGCCGGTTTGAATTTAGGTCTGGGTGTAGAGTTACTCAGTCATTTGCAGGTTGGCTTCAATTATGGCTTAGGCTTGACAGACAACTACAGTCTTAAGGATACTGCCGGCGCTTCAGAAGGCGGAAAACATCGCGGTTGGACGATCTCTGCAGCTATTTTATTTTAATTAGCGACAGATTTAAAGTATATTTGGCATGGGTTTTTAACTCATGCCTTTTTTTATTAGATAGTAGATGAAGTACACAGATGTCATACTTCCGCTTCCCTTGGAAAATACGTACACCTATCGTATTCCTGCGGATTTGGAAAAAGCGATAAGCCCGGGATGCCGGGTTTTGGTGCCTTTTGGGAAAAAGCGCTACTATACAGCTATTGTAGTGATGGTGCATGAGCGTACGCCTGAAACCGACTTTGAGATTAAAGAAATTTACGCCTTGCTGGATGCCACGCCTATCTTGCGCCGCCCCCAACTTCGCTTCTGGCAATGGATTTCCTCTTATTATATATGCAAATTGGGGGATGTGTACAAGGCAGCTGTCCCTTCCGGACTGAAGCTGGAAAGTGAAACAGTGGTAGAAGTGCACGAGTCGTATGAAGCGGAGACTCCCTTACGAAAGAATGAACAAGCTTTGCTGGATGCTTTTGGCGGCAAGGACCGGCTGACGATCTCTGAGCTGGAGAAGAAAACCGGACTGAAAAACGTAGTCCCCATCGTAGCTTCTCTGATGGCACGCGGAGCCGTGGAAGTAAGCGAGGAAATGAAGAGGGGCTTTACCCCCAAGATGCAGACCTATATCCGCCTGTCTGCCGCCTATCATAATGAAGAAAAGTTGGCAGAAGCCTTTACAGTCCTGAAGCGGGCTGCCAAGCAAGAGGCTTTGCTGCTCAGCTACCTGGATATCAGCCATGTCTTGAACCCTCAGTTGGCAAAGGAGCTCTCCAGGAAAGAGTTGCAGGAGCGTACCGGCTGTTCTGCCGCTACCTTGGGTGGACTACTCAAGCGGGGTATTCTGGAGAGCTACGAGAAAGAAGTAGGGCGCCTGCAGATGCAGGTCTGCCGCTTGCAACCCCTAAGTCCGCTGAGCGACGCTCAGAAGAAAGCCAATCTTGAGATACATGATGCCTTCCAGACGAAAGACGTCTGCCTGTTGTATGGTGTAACCTCCAGTGGGAAAACGGAAGTCTACACTCACCTGATCGATGAGGTACTGAACCAAGGCCGACAGGTGCTTTACCTCTTGCCGGAAATAGCTATCACCACTCAGATAACGGAGCGACTGGCCCGTCTGTTTGGAGACAAACTTTTGGTGTATCACTCCAAGTTTTCAGACAATGAGCGGGTGGAAGTATGGAACAAACTCCTGTATGGCGGAGAGCCTATGCTTGTGCTGGGTGTTCGTTCCTCCCTCTTTTTGCCCTTCAAGGATCTGGGTTTGATTATTGTAGACGAGGAACATGAGAATACCTACAAACAGCAAGACCCAGCTCCACGCTATCATGCCCGCAATGCCGCTATTATCCTGGCCGGTATGCATGGCGCCAAAACCCTGCTGGGATCAGCTACTCCCTCCATCGACTCTTACTATAATGCTTTGACGGGTAAGTTCGGCCTGGTAGAGTTGAAAACGCGTTATGGCGACTGCCTGATGCCGGAGATCATCCCTGTAGATATCAAGGACTTGAGACGTAGGAAGATCATGAAAGATACACTTTTCTCCCCCCAACTGGTGCAGAAAATAACCGCCGGGCTGGAGAAAGGAGAACAAAGTATCTTATTCCAAAACCGCCGGGGCTTTGCTCCTATGATAGAATGTAAAAGCTGTGGCTGGGTACCCCATTGCATCAATTGCGATGTGAGCCTGACCTATCACAAATACCATAACCGCCTGGAGTGCCACTATTGCGGACACGCGGAACAGCAACCCAGGCAATGTCCTCAATGCCAGAGTACAGAACTGAAGATGTTGGGCTTTGGTACCGAAAAGGTGGAGGAGGAGGTAACCTCCCTGTTCCCCTCTGCCACTGTAGAGCGGATGGATTTCGACTCAGCTCGTACACGTACAGCTTACGAGCGCATTATTGCCGATTTTGAAAAGGGGAAAACTCAGATACTGATAGGTACTCAGATGCTGTCTAAAGGCTTGGACTTTGGGAATGTAGGGGTAGTTGGTATCCTGAATGCCGACAGCCTATTGAACTTCCCGGACTTCCGTGCCCACGAAAGGGCGTATCAACTGATGGTGCAGGTGAGCGGCAGGGCCGGAAGGCGCGACAAGCAGGGAATGGTTATCCTGCAAACCTCCCAGCCGGAGCATCCTATTATCCGTATGGTGCAGAACTTCAATTACGAAGAGATGGTGCAGCTGCAACTGAGTGAACGAAGCATCTTTAAATACCCGCCCTATTATCGGCTGATTGTCTTGGTTATACGTAGCAGAAACGAGGATACCTTGCAGCAAATGTCTACGCTATATGCCGATAGCTTACGAGCCCGCTTGGGAGATCGCGTGTTAGGTCCGGTAACTCCTCCGATTACCCGTGTGCAGACCTTTCATGTGCGAAAAATACTTCTGAAAATAGAGGTGGCAGCCGCTATAGCCCCTGTACGTGAAATAATAGAAGGTATCCATGCCGAGATGCAAAGATACCTTCCATTCAAACAGTTACTGGTCCACTACGATGTAGACCCTGTCTAACTTAATTTCTTTAGAATTCTACTCCTACTTTAATACTGATTCCTCCGTTATTCTTGGACTTTGAATAGATATTTGGGTCACCATCAAACATGTAGGTGTAATCAAACATCTGTGCTGTGTAACCAAGAGAGAAGTTTAAAGCGAAAGACGGAGATACAAAATACTTGATCCCCACAGATGGAGCCAGGTAGAAGCCTACGCCTTCCATCTTTGTTTCTGTTGTTTTCTTTGTTGATCCGTCTGTGCCGGAAGAGGTGAACTCACTGTCAGAGAAACCAATACTGTATCCGGCTTTCAGCCCGATGAAAGGAATGGCTTTTCCACTTTCCAGGAAGTTATAACGTAGATCGGCAAAGATCGGAATAGTAGTTGCAATGTTAAAGGTATCAACATTTTCAATATGTTTTCCTTTGTAGTGCAAGCCGTCGCTGTACAGGTTTACGCCTACCCCAACACCAATAAAGAAGGAAGGATTTACCTGGTATCCGTGACTGGTGGTTACTTCAATGCGGCTGGTGGAAATGTCACCCATTTTCATTACATAGCCTGCTTCCAGAAAGCCTCTGTATCCACTGCCTGATCCGCTGACAGCTTCGGCTATCGGCTCAACTTCAGTTGCTCTGGTAGCAGCTGTTCTGCTAGGTTGTGTTCTGGTAGAAGAGATCCTTTCGGGAGTAGTACTGGTAGACCTGGAGGCAGTGTTTCTGTCTGGTCTGCTGGTGGTACTTCTTCTTCTTGTAGGTGTCATAATTTCTTCTTCAACAGCAGCAGGTTTTGACGGAGCTTCAACTCCGGCTACCACTTCTTTGATGGATTTATCCGTAAAGTAGACAACACTTCGGTTGGCTGTTTCTATTTTTACTCTGTTATCCTCAGGTAACTCAGTGAGTTGTCCGATGATAACGCTACCATTCTGAAGGTAAACAGTTACAGGATTCCGGTAATACCTCAATCTGGCTGTAGCCGGTTGAGTTCCTATTTCTTTGATAGCTCTTCGTGTAAAATAAACGATACTACCATTGGCTGTTTCAATATAGAGCTTACCGTCTCCCTGATCCGTCATTTGTCCGATGACTACACTTCCGTTCATAAGACGTACAACGGTTTCTTCCCCTTGCTGAGCAGAAGCACCTTGTATGATTAGTACGAATAATACAAAAACGAATAATACTTTCTTCATATTCAATATCACTTTTCCCCCTTGTTCCTGAAGGTTCGGCATTTTTTAATTGTTTAAAAAGCGTAGGAACTATCTGATGCGTCTACTTCATACAGCTATCAAGAACGCTTTTTATCATCTGTCTTTAATTAAGGGTTTATAAATAAAGACAATGAATCACCCGCAAAAATAGTAAAAACTAAATAAAAACAAGACTTTAGCTCTTTATTTTCTATCCGAAAATGCTCAAAATGTGTAAAAATCAGGAAATAAGAAGGAATCGTGTTATCTATTGAATGATTTTCCAATGCCAATCCAACTTTTTTCAGGGAACCCGAATCTTAAAATAATTTAGACGTACCTCTAATTTAATTTACACCTACCTATAAATAAATTTAGACGTACCTGTAATCTGATTTATACGTACCTCTAAATTATTTTTAAGGTACCTCTAAATGATAAGTAGTTAAGCAAAGGCTCATTTCTGATCAAAGGATAGGGGGGAATAGAAGCAGTAGTTTTTTAATTGATATCCTTTGAAAAGCCGTATATTTGCCTTTCCGTATTTTAAACTATAATTATAAATAGCCTTATGCAGAGACTTTTAGTGTGTATTTTGTGGGTGCTGACCCTGCCTGTTATGCTTCATGCACAGGACGCAGAGCAACGGATGGACGATTTGATGAATCAGCACAAGTGGTTTGAGTTGAAAAAAGAGTTTCCTTTGCTTAAGGATAAAATACAAAAGCCTATGCTCCGCTTGATGCCGGAAGCTCTGATGAATACTTTTTTCAATAAGCCGCTTGCTGCCAATACAGCTATTGGCGAGCTTATAGGCAACTATCAGCAAGAGATGGGGGCGGGGAATACCTTTAGCATGGTATTCTTTATGATGCTAAATGATTTCAGACAGGGTAATTATCAGAGTACCAATGGGCTGATTTCCTCTTTTATAGAGCAGGCCTCTTCTTCCGTACCTCCCGAATCATTGGATATATTTGAATATTATTACCTAATATCGTATGCCTTACTGGATTATCCGGCACCTAAGATGGTACATGCCAAGAGGGAT
The DNA here is from genome assembly GCF_029892785.1 of Parabacteroides sp. PH5-46. Classification (GTDB taxonomy): domain Bacteria; phylum Bacteroidota; class Bacteroidia; order Bacteroidales; family Tannerellaceae; genus DFXE01. The sequence goes on along the minus strand of NZ_JARXXA010000007.1, from coordinate 182,262 downwards.
GTAACGATACCGATTGAAATGAAGGAGGCAAAAAAGGGGCATAATCTGCTTGCTCCAGTTCGGATCAATAAAAAAGAATATTCATTTATCTTTGATACTTCAGCTTCTAATGCTATGATTTCTGAACAATTAGCACTCGAAATGGGTGTTCGTTCGATAGCCGATTCGATACCGGTGATGGGTGTTGCCGGAGGCTATGCCAAGCTGGGAGTTATTGATAGCTTGGCAGTTGGCGACCTGATGTATTACAATATGCCTTGTTTGATCGCTACTCTCAGTCCGGAGGCCGCTTCGGTGTATCAGACAGGTGCTTTGCTGGGGACTGACTTTATCAATGCTTTGGGCGAAATACAGATCTACCCCAAAGAAGGTAAATTGCTTGTTCCTGCTACGAAAACACCTCTTCCTGCTTCGGGTAGCAACATAAGGTTTGAAGGCAGCATGTTACTACTGAATATGAATCAGCAAGAGAACGGTTTAACAGAAGAGCAGACGCAGCATATGGGGGCGGAAGACAGTTCGCTGGGGCTAGACTTTGCCGGTTCGTACTCTAAAGTACTGCTTAATCTGGAAGATATGTTTATTAAAGTAGAACCATAAGATAGCGGATATGAAACAGGAAAAGATAAGATTGTTGTTTGTCTGCATGGGGAATATCTGTCGTTCTCCGGCAGCTGAAGGAGTGATGAAAAAAATGGTAAAAGAGGCGGGGTATGAAAAACGTTTCTATATAGATTCGGCCGGTACAACTGCCTATCATAAAGGCGAATTACCCGATTCGCGCATGAAGATGTGTGCTTCCCTGAGAGGCTATACCCTGGACTCTCGTTCGCGTCCGGTAGTAGCCGATGATTTCTATGATTTCGACTTGATTATAGCGATGGACGATCATAATTTTGATACCCTGAAACACAAGGCGCCGGATGCTGAATCGCTATCCAAAATTCATAAAATGACGGACTATGCCCAAACCATGACTTATGATCATGTGCCCGATCCCTACTACGGAGGAACGGCTGGCTTTGAGTTGGTTATGGATATCCTGGAAGACGCCTGCGGAGGCTTGTTGGCCTCTATTTTTTCAACTCGGGATAACTGATCCTAGTGTGATACATGATCTTTAGTTTCTCGATGAATGTATTTTTAACGATCTCGATATCGCGGAAAGTTAAGGGTGTATTCTTGAGTAAACCATCCGCCAGTTGACCGTCAACAATCTTGTTTACAAGCGTTTTGATGTTTTCTTCCGTAATGTCTGTCAGGCTTCTGGAGGCGGCTTCTACCGAGTCGGCCATCATCAATACCCCTGTTTCCTTTGAGAACGGATTCGGTCCGGGATAGGTGAAAGTTTCTTCATCTATCTCTTTATCAGGGAATTTGTTCTTATACATATTATAGAAATACTTGGCTTTACCCTTTCCGTGATGGGTGCGGATAAAGTCTATAATAGCCTGAGGGATAGATGCTTTCTCTGCCAGTTTTACTCCTTCCGTTACGTGTCCGATAATGATTTGGGCGCTTTGTTCAAACGTAAGCTGATCGTGCGGATTTACATTCTTTTGATTTTCAGTAAAGAAAGCCGGATTGGTGGTCTTGCCGATGTCATGATACATGGCTCCGGTACGCACCAACTGGGCATTGGCTCCAATCTTGGATGCCGCATCCGAAGCCAGGCTGGAAACCTGAAGCGAATGCTGGAAAGTACCCGGTGCTACTTCTGAAAGCTTCTTTAATAGCGGCGTATTGATGTTGGACAGCTCCACCAATGTAATGGTAGATATATATCCGAAGGCTTTTTCCAGCATATAGATGAGGACATACGTAAACATGAGCAATATGAAATTGATGCCGAAATAAAGCAACATCAGCCAGTTGAGCTTGCTTGGATCGCCTTCCAGATACACTGACATGCTGAGGTAACTCAATGTGTATGACAAGTATAAGAAGAATGCACAACGAATAAGCTGCGAACGGTCGGACAGATCCCTCAGGCTGAATGTTACCACCATACCGGCTACGATCTGCAAGAGCAGGAATTCGTGCGGATAAGGCACCATCAATGAGCAGATTAACGTAATAACCAAGTGTATAAACAGGGCTGTACGCGAATCAAAGAAGGTACGTACAACGATTGGCACAATAGCATAGGGTAAGATGTAGACATTGAACAGGTTATGACTTACGCATATTTCCGTGAGCAAACAACTGACCAGGAGGCATAACAGCATAAAAGAGGTGTTCTTCCTGCTGTAAAGAATGCGCGGGCGGAAAGACCATAAGTATAGCCAGAAGCAAAGAATAATCCCGAAAACCAACACAAACTGCCCGCCGAAGATAAAGCCCTGCCTTTGTTTTCCTCCGGTTTTGGATTCGTGCACGATTTTAAGCGAACGAAGTATATTATAGGTATGATTGTCTACAATCTCGCCCCTGTCTACGATGCGCTCTCCTGCCTGCACCATGCCATTAGAGATGGATAAGCTTTGCAGCCTGTCTTCCCTAACCTTATCCGTCATATCCTGGTCGAAAGAGATGTTTTCTACCAGGTAGTTGTTGATGTTACACGTCCGCAGAATATCCTTATCCAGACTGGCCGGCGCATTATTCAGAATGAACTCATAAGCCGTTCGCACAGTAAAAAGATCGCTGACGTAGCGGGATTCTACAATGTTGTTTTCAAGCAGGTTAATGCCTTTGTATCCATCCTTTTTCAGGTCTTCCAGTTCCTGATAGGCGACGATACCTATCTTATATAGCTGAACGATACTCTTTTCGATGTATTGCATATAGGCAGGAGTAACCTGCTCGTTGTTGAGCGAAGCATAAGAGGTTCTGAGCTTTTCTACTTCTTCTGTTTCAATAGTCTTGTTGGTTCTGAAATATGGTTCGAAATTACTTAATACGCTATCTCTTTCAGCTTTTATTTCGGCCTCGGTTTTGTAGATGGGAAAGTCGCTCGGAGCTGTCAGTAGTTCGTATCGCCAGGGCTTTCCTTCGTAGAACTGATAGCGGAATTTGACTTCCCGGGGGAAGAAATAACCAATTACTATTGCTGTCAGGATAAAAAGAACGGCTGTTGGGATCGTATAATATCTTAATTTCATAATCTTTATTCTTCAACTTCTTTTGAATACTACTTTTAAAAGCGAAATGTACGCAAAAAAGTTTAGCAAGAGAAAAAAAAGGTCTATTTTTGCCGCATTATTAAAAATAACGACAATATGTCTGATAGAAAAGTTAGAGTTCGTTTTGCTCCAAGTCCGACCGGACCACTACATATTGGAGGTGTACGCACAGCATTATATAATTATTTGTTTGCTAAGCAACAAGGGGGTGATTTTATCCTCCGTATTGAAGATACCGATTCGCAGCGCTTTGTCCCCGGGGCAGAGGAATATATCATCGAATCGTTTCGTTGGCTCGGTATTCAGTTTGACGAAGGCGTAAGCTTTGGTGGCAATTATGGCCCCTATAGACAGAGCGAGCGCAAGGATACCTACAGAGAATATGTAGACATTTTGCTGGATAAAGGGCTGGCTTATTACGCCTTTGACACCCCGGAAGAACTGGATGTCAAGAGGAATGAAATAGCCAACTTCCAGTATGACGCATCTACCCGTATGCAGATGCGTAACTCACTGACTTTATCGGCAGAAGAAACCAAACAACTGATAGATAAAGGCGAAAAATATGTAGTGCGGGTAAAGATAGAACCCAACGAAGATATACATGTAAACGACCTGATACGCGGAGAAGTGGTGATTAACTCTTCTGTATTGGACGATAAGGTACTGTTTAAGTCTGCCGACCAATTGCCTACTTATCATCTGGCTAATATAGTAGATGATCACTTGATGGAAATAACCCATGTGATCCGTGGCGAAGAATGGTTGCCGAGCGCTCCCTTGCACGTATTATTATATCGTTATTTTGGCTGGACAGACAGTATGCCTCGTTTTGCCCATTTGCCTCTCCTGTTAAAACCGGAAGGCAACGGGAAGCTAAGCAAGCGTGATGGCGACAGGCTGGGTTTCCCTGTGTTTCCTTTGGAATGGAAAGACCCCAAAAGCGGAGAGATCTCTTCAGGATACCGGGAAAGCGGTTATCTTCCGGAAGCGGTTGTCAACTTCCTGGCTTTGTTGGGCTGGAATCCCGGTAACGATCAGGAAATCATGTCGATGGATGAAATGATCCGTTTGTTTGATTTGTCACATTGCAGCAAAAGTGGCGCGAAGTTTGATTATGAAAAAGGCAAATGGTTCAACCATCAATATCTGGTAAAAAAAGACAATAAGGAGTTGGCCGCTTTGTTTATTCCTGTACTGAAAGAGCATGAGATAGAGGCTGATCCGACTTATGTAGAGAAAGTAGTCGGACTGATGAAAGAACGTGTGAACTTTGTAAAAGAACTATGGGATCAGGCTTCCTTCTTTTTTGTAGCTCCTAAAGAGTATGACGAAAAAGTAGTGAAAAAGCGTTGGAAAGCCGACTCCGCCGCCCAACTAACAGAGCTGGCAGAGGTATTGAAAACCCATGAACCCTTTGACGTTCACAGTACGGAAGAAGCTGTAAAAGCCTGGATAGAAAGCAAAGAATACCACCTGGGAAACATTATGAATGCAACCCGCTTGGCGTTGGTAGGCGAAAGCAAAGGACCCCATATCTTCGACATAACTGAAGCACTGGGAAAAGAAGAAACCATTCGCAGAATTCAACAAGCCGTTGAGTTAATTAAAAATTGAAAGTAGAAAATGCTTTATACCTTAGCGATTCATCTATACGCTCTTATTGTTGAGCTACTGTCTCCTTTTCACAGGAAGGCGCGGATGATGCGTTTCGGTCAATGGAAGACCAATGGTATACTGCGTGACAAGATTGATCCGGAAGCTAAGTATATCTGGTTCCATGCTTCTTCGCTGGGAGAGTTTGAACAAGGGCGCCCCATGATGGAAAAGATCAAGGCGGATTACCCTCAGTATAAGATCTTACTGACCTTCTTTTCACCCTCCGGTTATGAAGTGAGGAAGAACTATATAGGTGCCGATGTAATCTGCTATTTGCCTTTTGATACCCCTTTCAAAGTCAGGAAGTTCCTGAGGTTGGCCAACCCTTGTATGGCTATCTTTATTAAGTATGAGTTTTGGGCGAATTATCTGACAGAGCTGAAAAAGCGAGACATTCCTACTTATATTATCTCTGCTATTTTCCGTCCGAACCAGTTGTTTTTCAAGTGGTATGGAAGGCCCTACCGGAAGGTGCTGCATTGCTTTAACCACTTATTTGTGCAAGACAAAGCATCTGCCGATTTATTGTCTGAATATGGCGTGAATAACGTTACAGTGCTGGGGGATACTCGTTTCGACCGGGTGCTTGATGTGCAAAAGCAAGCCAAAGCAATACCCGTTGTTGAACAATTTGTAAAAGCAAAAGAAGGGGAGAAGCAAATCACACTGATTGCCGGTAGCTCCTGGCCGCAGGATGAAGAGTTTATCATTCAATACTTCAATGAACATCCTGAAATGAAACTAATCATCGCTCCGCACGAAATAGACAGAGGGCATCTGCTGGAGATCCACTCCAAACTCAAACGCCCTTCACTTCGCCTTTCGGAAGCAAATGAGAAAAATGTTTCACAGAAAGATTGCCTGATCATAGACAGTTTCGGCCTATTATCTTCTATATACCGCTATGGCGATATAGCCTACATAGGCGGAGGTTTCGGCAAGGGTATCCACAATACGCTGGAAGCTGCCGTATACGGCATACCGGTGTTGTTTGGCCCTAACTACCAAAAGTTTAAAGAAGCAAGAGACATCATAGCCATTGGCGGAGGCTTTTCCGTAGCCAACGAAAATGACTTCATCGAAAAAATGGACGAACTGCTAACTTATCGTGATTTGTTAATCTCCGCCGGAGAGGCAGCAGGCAACTTCGTTCAGAACAACGCCGGAGCTACCAACAAAATTCTCGCTCAGTTGCCTCTGTAAATGTTTCTTATCTTATCTATGTTTATTCAAAAAGTATCTCAAGCAGAAGTCTATGTTGTCTGCCATAAATTTTCTTGCGGCTTTTTTGTTGCCTAGATTGTTGAAGAGGGCATCGGGTAACATGTTTTTGTCTATTAGTTTGCATACAATTTCAAACGGGCAGAAGTCGGGGATGACAATGAAACTCATAGCTTCTCTGTCGGCAACTTTCCGGTCGTAGAATGGATTATCCGGATCTTTGATGCATTCGATGCCTTTCTCTAAGAATATCAATCCTTCTTTAGGAGTAGCGGTGAGGAGTAGTTTATTCCCTATGTTGTCGGGTACTTGAGAATTGTCGATCAACGAATAGTTCATTTCTTTTCTGAGGAACGCGTAAAGATCTTTTTGAGAAGAGAAGTACAAGAACTCTTTTCCCTTGCTGGCAGCTATGAAGTCGTTGTAGGCCTTTTCTTTCTCTTTATCATCAGAGGGCTTCTCTTCCGGCATGTTATTTATAGAGTACATAGACAATCTTCCGCATTGCCACCATTCCTCGTCGAAGCAAATCAGCAGCATCATAAATACGCTATCATCAGCAGTTAGATTTGCTACCGTTTTTTTATCTATAGATTCTTTTTTTACAGCAAATTCTTCTTCAGTGGCGATATCACTAACGTAGATATACATTTCATCCAGTCGCTTGAAGAGGTAATAGGTATGATCTCTTAATTTGACATTGTTGTATAGGGCATGGAGCGGATGATGCTTCGGAATAAATCTAGCCATCCATTCGGGAGAGGTTAATGCCATCATCCTATTGGGCGACTTTAAGCATAACTCCAATCTGGTAGCTACGGTAAGCATGTGTTTCTCTGATTCGTTTTTCCTGGATTTATGGATATCGGCTGTCTGCTCGTCAAGTTCCTTGATGTTGAATATATTCAGGTATGACTTATAGTGAAACCAATCCAATATACCCTTGTACTCCGAGAAGCGCATAGTCTCTTTCTCCGGAAATAAAAACATATTTATTCTTTCATTCTCAGGAGCTAAGATAAAATCTTCACTCAGTGCCTCTGTTATCTGATCTGCAATCATCTCGATACCCGGATTTATCGGATTAATAAGCCTGTTAGGGTTAAGTTGTTGCATATAGAACCATAAAAGGAAGCAAATATCTTCGTAATTAACTTCATTCTCGGAATATTTCTTGCTTACTTCATAAAAAGGAAGTGGTCTGCCGTACAGTTTACGACATTCATCCTTGAACGATTGCCATATCCAAATATTGGATATAACACATATATACCAGTTGGTTATACAACAGCTAATTGTTCGTAAATCTTTGGAGCTATAATCAAGGGCTTCACCAATCTTACTTATATCTAAAATGCTGTAGATTTCTGAGGCTATTAGCGTAAAATACTGATCGTCATCTTCTATTACACGATAAGGTTGATACTGAATCCATTCCTGAAGGGAAATAACATGTTGTTTCATACGTAGGTAAGTCTTTTTCTGTTCATTTAAATACAAAGATATATTTTATACTATATTTATTGTATATATTCCTGTATATTTGTGTTTGACAAAACAAAATGACTACTCTATGATTAGACATTGTGTAAAATTGCTAATGCTGATCGTGTCCTTTTTATATACAATAGGGATATCTTTTTTGTTTGCTCAGGATGCAGATGCCGAGAGTAGGATAGAAGAATTGATCCTTAAGGCTGAAGAGATGTCGAAGGCTGATCCTTCCAAAGCTATTTATTATTCTAATGCGGCTATTATTGAGGCTCAAAGGATTGGTGATCAGAGTCATCTGGCGATGGCACTGGCTACCTTGGGTGAGTCATACATGAATCAGGGTGATTTTGATTTGGGTTTTGAGACCATTACTAATGCAATAGAACATTGTTCGGCGGATAGCCTACAGCTTAAGGCCTATATTTTTGTTCGCTTGTCGGGTTGTTATCTGAAACTCATGGACTTGGAGAGAGCTTTTGAGTATGTGAACAAAGCGGCAGACATATATCAGTCGGTGAACGATTCCGCCTATTTAGCCAGTTGTTACAACTCCCGTGGTTTGGTTTATATACAGATGCCGGATAATGTGAAGGCAGAAGAGAATTTTAAAGCAGCTTTGGAAATTAACCGGAAACTCGGAGCCAAAAAGTTAGTGGCTGCTAATCTGAACAACCTTTGTCTCTATGAAGGAAATACTCCGGAGAAGATCGCTATGTTGCATGAAGCAATCGCCATCAACGACTCGCTGGGAGCCGTATGGTCATTGGGCGAGAATTATAATAACCTGGGAACCCAATATTTTTATGCGAAAGAATATCAGAAGGCCCTGGACGCCCTTCAAACAGCTATGACTTATGCCCGTAAAATCAATGCGAAAGAGTTGATCTGTGATAATTACAGGTATAGCTTCTGGGTGTATGAAGCGCAGAAAAATTATCCGGCAGCTTATGAGAATCTGCTGAACTTATATGAAACAGAACAGGAGTTGCTGGCCAAAGACGCTATCCGGCAGATAGAGTTAAATACCATACAAAAACGCCTGCGAGCCAAAGAACAGGAGATATTGGTACAGGAACAGGCTTTCCAGATAAAAAACTTGCGGATGCAACAATACATCGCATTTCTGATAGTCGGGGCAGTTCTGCTGATCCTGCTATATATTGGTTTCCATTATCGCCACCGCAGGAAAGTACAGTTGCTGGAAGCTGCCCGTAAACTCGATGAGCAAGAAAAAGAATTGATAGAGTTGAAGTTGCAACAGGCTGAGATCGAAACCCGTGCCATAGAGAAAGAACTGGACTATAATCGACACGAGCTAACCAACTTTGCCTTCTTTGTTCGTAGCAGAAATGATATGCTGGCACATATTCAGTCTATGATAAAGGAAGGATATAAATTAACAGGTTCGCAGACGGAAACTCATTTGCGGAGCATAAATGCCTATATCTCTCAATTCAATGCCCGGAATACGGAAACCGAAGTGCTGATAGATCAGGTTAATGCTCAGTTTATCGACAAACTCTCCCGCCTGCATCCTGACCTTTCCAAAAACGAACAACGCTTGGCTTCCCTCTTGCGAATCGGTTTGTCTACCAAAGAAATAGCGTCTGTTATAGACTCTACCCCCAAGACCGTCAACATGGCTCGCTACCGCCTCCGAAAACATCTCAACCTGGAAACAGACGATAGCCTGACAGAATACATGAAAAGTATCTGAGTTTTCTTTTTTTTATTTTGTTATATATCAGATGATTATTGTGGTTTCAAAATCGCATGCATACTTTTTACAAAACGCATGGCTGTAATTTTGAAAACGCATGCATGCGATCTGTAAAACGCATGCGTGCGATTTTTACTATGTGTAAAAGATTGTATTTTTATGTGTATATGTATTATCTATAAAAAAATGTAAATGTAGTATTTGTGATGTAATTAAACTGTTGATTATCAAATATAGTATTTGTTAAAATGTAGATATAAATCTTCTTAATTTTCTTGAAAATGTAGATATCAGATAGGCTTTGAAATGATTGACAAGATGGATAAGAACCTTTATCCTTGTTGTGAATTTTTTAATCATTTTATCTAATATAGAAAAACATTATGGGATTATTAAAAAGTAAAATCCGGTTGCATGCCGGTTCTTTATTAAGGACAACGACCTTATTGGCATTACTTTCCCTTATTCCTTATTTTGGTTTTGCACAAAATGTGAATGTGAAAGGTACTGTTTATGACGAAACAGGTACGCCTGCCGTAGGTGTAAACATCGTGAAGAAAGGTACTGCAGAAGGTACGATCACTGATTGGGATGGAAATTTTGAGATTTCCGCTAAAAAAGGCGACGTACTGGTATTCTCTTATATTGGTTATTCTAAACAGGAAATTACCTATAACGGACAAGCCAAACTAGATGTCAGACTGGCAGAAGATTCAGAACGTCTGGACGAAGTAATCGTAGTTGGCTACGGAACCATGAAGAAAAGTGACCTTACGGGCGCCATATCTTCTGTAAACGTAGACGAACTGGCTAGTCGCGCTACTACTAACCCTGCTGAAGCTTTGCAAGGAAAAGTTTCCGGTGTAAATATCCAGAAGGTAGGAGGTAATGCAGGCGCCGGAGTGGAAGTAAAGATTCGTGGTGTAAAATCATTTGGTGATAACGAGCCCTTATATATCATTGATGGTTTCCCCGGAAGCATTAATAATGTAAACCCTCAGGATATTGCCGCTATGGAGGTCTTGAAAGACGGTGCAGCTGCTGCTATTTACGGCTCGGTAGCCGCCAATGGGGTAATTATCGTAACCACAAAGAATGGTAAGAAAGGTGAATTGAAAGTAGACCTTACCAGCTTCCTGAGCTATACGGAAGTGGCTAACCAGTTGGAATTGCTGGATGCAAACGGCTATGTACAGGTACATAAACAAATGTATGACAATTATAACCTGCAATATCCGAATAAGCAAGTTGAGCTACCGGGATATATTACCAATCCGGGAAGTGCGAATACCAACTGGCAGGATGAAGTATTCCGCAGTGGCTTTACACAGAATTATATGTTAAGCGTACGCGGAGGATCGGAAAATGCACGTTACTCTGTCTCTTATAACCATGCCGACGAAAAAGGTATCCTGATCGGTAACAATTATCGCCAGGATAATGCGCGTATGAAGTTATCGGTTACCAAAAATATATTTGACCTGGACGCCAATCTTTCTTTCCGAGCTACCGATAGCAAGCAACCTCAGTACTCTTTAAAAGAGGTATATATGATTTCTCCGCTGGTTTCCGTTTATGATGATTCAAAAGAATACGGCTATGGTCTGACCGACACCAATGGTTTGCCAAGTAACCGTAACGTAATAGCCGACAATCACTTCAGGGACTCAAAGAGCAAAAGTTATTATATAGACGCTAACGCGGCTGTAACAGCACATATTACCGATTGGCTGAGCTTCAAGACGGCCTATTCGTATCGTGGCGCTCATAGCCGCTCCAGCTATCATACACCTCCCTACATCGCCGACATTAAAGCTAAACAAGAATATCCTTATCATAGTGAAAGCTCTTCTTACTGGCAGGAGCAAGTAATAGACAATATCCTGACATTTGACAAACGCTTCGGAGAACATTCCCTGAATGTAATGGTTGGTAATTCTGTAACCATGCAGGATTATAACTGGAACAGTGTAGCTGTAGAAGGAAAAACAACCGTGTATGAGGTAAAAGACGGAAAATTGGTAACAACGGAAAAACCAGGCGGCTTCTTAGACCCCAACTTTGCTACCATCAATGCCGGTAAAGGAGGAACCTATACGGGTGAAGGCTCTTTGTATGAGTATCGCCGTGTTTCTTTGTTTGGACGTTTAAACTATGTGTATGCCGGTAAATACATGGTTCAGGCAACCTTCCGTCGTGACGGATCGTCTAAGTTCGGTAGCGACAGCCGTTGGGGATTCTTCCCGTCGGTAGCTTTGGGCTGGAGAATTTCGGAAGAAGGTTTCTTCCCGCAAGACGGATTAGTGAGCAATCTGAAACTACGTGCCAGTTGGGGACGTTTAGGGAATGAGCAGGCATTAGGTTATTATGACTTCCAAGCCTTAATCTCAACGTACAACAACCTATATGGGGGCTATGTACAAGGTACAGGTTCCACCCCTTGGCCGGGAAGTATCGCCATGGGATTGGCCAACCGTAACCTGCAATGGGAAACAACTGACACCAAGAACATTGGTTTTGACTATGGTTTCCTGAATGGTAAATTGTCCGGAGCAATCAACTACTACTATAACAAGACAGAAGATATGTTGATTACCAAGAAACTGGCTCCTTCTGTTGGTCTTTGGAACCCGGTAATGAACGTAGGTAAGATACGCAATACCGGTGTGGAAGTAGAAATCAACTGGGCCGACAAGAAAGGCGATTTTGATTACAATATCGGACTGAACTTCACCACTACAAGTAATAAAGTGCTTGAATTATCAGACCCAAAGCAAGCCTTATATGGTGAAGGTTTAAAGTATGGCTCAGAACATTTCCCCACACAAACGCGTGTAGGCAATCCGATTGCCGGATTCTATTTATACCGTGCCGACGGTATTTTCCAGAGCGATGCGGAAGTGGCGGCTCATAAAAATGCGAATGGTCAATTGCTTCAACCCAATGCAAAACCGGGCGACATCCGTTTCCTTGATACAGACGGTGATGGCTCAATCAATGAAGATGATAAAGAATATTGCGGATCGGGTATTCCGAAGGTAGAAGCAAACCTTTCATTCGGAGCATCCTATAAGGGATTCGATTTCTCATTCCTACTTGGAGGAGCTTTCGGTGCTAAGATATATAATGCCAACCGTTACTTCTATGAAGGAATGAACTCCGGTTCCAACTTCCTTACTTCCACATTGGATGCATGGACGCCTCAGAATACCAATACAGATATTCCACGTGCGATTTTGCAAGACCCGAACAACAACTCCCGTGAGTCGGATCGTTTCCTTGAAAAAGGTGATTTCGTACGCATGCGTCAGATGCAGCTAGGTTACACCTTGCCTTCTGCCTTGATGAAGAAAGCTTTTATCGACAGACTGCGTGTATATGTAAGCGCCGAGAACCTGTTTACTATCACAGGTTACTCCGGTACAGACCCTGAGTTCTCAAGAAAGAGTTCAAGTGACCAGACTTCTGCTGTGTTGAATGCAGGAGTTGATAAATTTGTCTATCCGTTTACCCGCTCGTATGTGGTAGGCTTACAACTTACATTCTAATATTATTCATTACTTAATACAGAAAAATGATGAAACAACTAAAATATATAGCCTTTGCCCTTCTGTTGATGGGAGCAACTACAAGCTGCGAAGATTTCCTGACGGTAAGTTCGCCCGACGAATTGACGTCTGATTCATTCTGGAGAGATAAAGACGATGCCGAAGCCGGACTGGCTGCCGCTTACTCCAAACTGGAAGCTTCTACGGACACCTGGGAATTTGCCGAAGTTAAATGGCCGGTAGAAGCGTATCGTGAAGATATTGTAGACTTAGGATCTGACGCTTTGAACTATCAAAACTGGGTAGAGTTGGCTAATTTTACTTATACGAATGGTAACTCTCAGTTTTCGGCTTATTGGCGTGATAACTATTATGGCATCAACTTTAGTAATCAGGTGATAGAGAATGTGGCGGAAATACCTGCCGAAGGGATTTCAGAAGAAGACCGGGCGATGATTCAAAACGAAGCTTATTTCCTTCGTGCCTATTATCACATGAAGCTCTTATTGAACTGGGAAAGGATAGTAGTAAGAGATACTTATATATCTTCAGCTGATCAGTTGGATAAAGCCTTGTCTTCTCGTGAAGAAGCTTGGGATTTTATTATCGGTGACTTGACTAAAGCAACGGCTTTGCCGGCAACACGTACATCTGAAGCAATGGGACGTGCCACACGTGGGGCGGCTTATGCTTTCTTAGGTTGGGCACATCTGACAAGAGCCTATGAAGGTTCGTCTAAAGATGCAGATCTAAACGCAGCTGTAGCGGCTCTTAACAATGTAACAGGCTATTCGTTGGTAAAAGACTTCAAATCGATGTTCGACGGGACAAACCGGAATTCAAGCGAAGGAATCTTCGAACTGCAGTTGACGCTGAATACAGACAACGGAGCTCGTTACCGTACGCAGCTTCACCGCTGGATTGGTGTTTCCGAATTATGGGGCTGGGACGAGATACTCCCCAGTCAACGCCTAATGGACGAGTTTAAGAAGGAAGGAAAAACAGCTACTACCGGACGTTACGACAGCCGCCTGTATGAAACCATCTTCTTTAAAGATGACTACTTTAACGACTCGGACGCCGCACGCGTATACAGTCATACATACGATTATTGGTTTGATGGGGCAGATAAACCGGCCTTCCGTAAATATATGCCAGTTGATTTTGAGGGCTTGGATATGAACTACTTTGCTCCGAATATCGTGTTGATGCGCTATGCAAACGTGTTATTGATGAAGGCTGAGGCTTTGAACGAGTTAGGAAAGACTGCAGAAGCGATTCCTTTGATCAACGAAGTACGCGCACGGGCTGATATGCCGGCTATGACAGGTACAAGCCAGGAGCAGGTACGCGCTCAGATAGAGCACGAACGTATCATAGAATTTCCCTTGGAGAACTTCCGTTTCTACGACTTACGCCGTTGGGGAAAAACCAAAGCTGCATTAGATGCTGTGAATCGCAGCACCTTTGATCCTGCAAAACATAATTTCTATCCGATACCTATCCAGGAAGTAAATACTAATAACGCGATAGATTGACAGGGGCATGAGCCCACCGTAGAGACAAGGCATCGCCTTGTCTCTACATGAATGATAATTATAATATTTTAGGATGAGACAATTTACATTAATAGCCTGTGGATTACTACTGGCGGCCACCGCTTTTGCCCAAAACAAAGAATGGGAAGACCAGCGGGTAAACCAGATAAATCGCGAACCGGCTCATGCACACTTTATCCCATATAGTTCAGAGAAGGCGGCACTGCTTAAAGACACACAAGCAGAACGCCGCCACTCCCTGAACGGCACTTGGAAGTTCCATTTTGCCAAGAATTCGGCTTCCCGCCCGCTTACTTTCTATAAAGAGGGTTTCGACGTATCCGACTGGAAGAATATAGAGGTACCCGGCAGTTGGGAATTGCAAGGCTTCGACGCACCTATCTATACAGACACCCGATATCCTTTTCCGGCTAATCCGCCCTATGTTCCGGCGGAGTATAATCCGGTTGGCTCGTACGTAACAACGTTTACGGTTCCGGAAGGTTTTACAGGGCAGGATATCATTTTGTATTTCGGAGGAGTAGAATCTGCATTCTACTGTTGGATAAACGGGCAGTTTGTCGGTTACAGTGAAGACAGTCGTCTGCCTGCCGAGTTCCTGATCAGCAAGTACCTGAAGCCGGGTGAGAACAAACTGGCAGTAGAGGTATACCGCTATAGCGACGGCTCGTATCTGGAAGCACAAGACTACTGGCGGTATAGTGGTATCGAACGGAATGTCATGCTGATTGCCCGTCCGAAAGTTCGCATCAAAGACTTTGAAGTGAAGGCTGACCTGACAAATAATTATGTCTCCGGGGCATTAGATATAAAGGTAACATTAGACAATCGCCAGGCCGTTAACGGCACAAGCGTTCAGTTGAAGGTCTTAGACGGAAACAAGGAGATAGCCTCTACTCGTCTAACGGCGAAAAGCAAGTCGGATACTATTCTTACCTTCTCAAAAGCTTTTCCGGATGTAAAACGTTGGACAGCCGAAACGCCGGACTTATACACCTTAGTGATAAATACCTTAGACAAGAAAGGAAAACTTACTGAGTCGTTCGTGCAACGCTTTGGCTTTCGGAAAGTAGAAATTAAGAATGGAATGCTACTCGTAAATGGCACGCCTATCTTGATAAAGGGAGTGAATCGCCATGAACATGACATGCACAAAGGACGTACGATTACTGTAGAAAGCATGATAGAGGACATCCGCCTGATGAAGCAATTCAACATAAATGCAGTTCGTTGTTCGCACTATCCTAATTATGAAGAATGGTATGAATTGTGTGACGAATACGGACTCTATCTGGTGGATGAGGCAAACATTGAGTCACATGGAATGACCGATCATCCGGAAGTAAGAACACTTGCCAACTGGGATGGCTGGGATATCCCCTATATGGAACGCATGGAGCGCATGATCGAGCGCGACAAGAACTATACCTCTATTATTACCTGGAGTATGGGAAATGAGTCGGGCTACGGAAAGCACTTTGAAACGCTTTACCACTGGACGAAGAAGCGCGACCCGAGCCGTCCCGTTCAGTATGAAGGAGGAGGTGTCAAAGGACTTTCGGATATCTATTGCCCGATGTATGCTCGCGTATGGGCACTCCGCCAATGGACAAACCTGCGCCAGGACAGACCGATGATCTTGTGCGAATATGCACATGCGATGGGTAACAGTGTTGGTAACCTGAAAGATTACTGGGAGTTGATATACAAATACGATAACTTACAAGGTGGCTTTATCTGGGACTGGGTAGATCAGACATTTTCCATAAAAGACAAAAAAGGAAACGATATATGGGCCTACGGAGGCGATATGGGTTTTGTAGGCGTAGTGAACGATTCCAATTTCTGCGCAAACGGGCTTATAGCAGCCAACCGCAGTTTGCATCCGCATATATGGGAAGTAAAGAAGGTGTACCAGTATATACATTTTGAAGGTGTCCCTTTCTCTCTGAACAAGCTTAAGATTACAAATCGCCACGACTTCCTTTCGTCAGACGTCTATGATTATACCTGGACAGTCAAGGCCGACGGAAAGGTGTTATATCAGGGAATCTTGAATGTTCCGCTCATCCGGGCTCAGCAGTCGGCAGAAGTTTCGATTGATATGCCAAACATTAAAGGTGAGGCGGGAACAGAATACTTCCTGCAGATTACAGCTCGGACAAAAGACGAGCAGCCGCTAGTTCCCAAAGGGCATCTGGCTGCTTCGGAACAGTGGCAATTACCAGTGCAGACTCCGGCGCTTTCTCCTTCCACGTTTAGTGGTACAATTACCAAGGAAGAAAGTGTAGATCGCTTAACCTTGAAAACGACCTCTGTATCCCTTTCTTTTTCAAAAGGTAGTGGAGAACTTATCAGTTATCAGGTAAAAGGGAAGGAATACCTGCAGAGCGGATTACGCCCGAACTTCTGGCGCCCGCTGGTAGATAATGACGTACCGAATGGTTTGCAACAAAGAAGTGGCACTTGGGAGGAGGCCGGAAATAATTTGCAGCTTCGCTCCTTTACGACAGAACCTTTGTCTGCCAACGGAGCTATCAGGATAATCGTAGCTTACCGTATGGAAGAACAGGAGTCGGACTGTTCGGTAGAATATACCGTGTATCCCGATGGGGCAATGAAAACGACTTTCAGTTTTACGCCCGGGGAGAAAGCACTGCCGGAAATGCCTCGTTTTGGTATGTATCTCGTGCTGGATGGTGCGTTCGACCAGATGACCTGGTTGGGTCGCGGCCCGCATGAAAACTACTGGGACAGAAAGACCGGAGCAGACATTGACGTGTATAAAGCAAGCGTGTGGGAACAATATCATCCCTACGTACGTGCTCAGGAAACAGCCAACAAAACGGATGTGCGCTGGACTGCCTTGCAGAATACCTCAGGAGAGGGGATACTGGTGAAAGCAGCTACAGAACCCTTAAGCGTAAGCGCTTGGAATTTCTCTATGGAGGATATCCGCTACATACCGTCTACAGTGCAACGGATACACGGAGGAAGTATCGAAAAGAAAGATATGGTATGGCTGAACATCGACAACAAGCAGATGGGAGTAGGGGGTGACAATACCTGGGGCGCACAAACGCATCCCGAGTACACCATCACGCCTGTTGCACGCTGCTATGAATTCTATTTGATTCCTGTTGATCATACAACAGGTTTGTCTAAAGCTGCCAAACAAGTACGATAAGTAAAAAATGAAACACACTTTTAAATTATTCATATTGTTTTGTCTGGGATTGGTAACGGCATGCCAGATCACCCAGCAGACACCGAACCGCAAGGCTTATGAGTTTGACAATATCCTGGACATTTCCTATACGCCGGATAAGCAGACAAGATGCCGGGGATGGTTCTCCGATGCCGGGAGTTGGTATGGTTTTACCATTCCTCAGAAAGACAAATGGATAAATGGCTTCTGCGGTCCATTCCATTTGGATAAGCGGCAATGGGCCTCGGAAGCTTTATTGAAAGTGAACTTTGCCAACGAAGATAAGTCGGCTGTTTATATACCCGACTCCACTTCCTATTTTCCGGGAGAGCTTTACATGGCGGCCTCTTCTTCCATGGGGCAGATTATTCAGCGCCTGGTATTTATAGATAAGTCTACAGCGATACTTTCGTGTCGCTCCGGTTTAAACAATAGCTTGCATTTTCATGGCGAGGTATTGGCGGGAGATATCACCTGCTCGGTAGAGAAGAATCGCCTGGTATTGACCTGGCCGGACGGAGAAGGGCTGGCGCTGACGTTTAGTCCCGAAGCCGGTATCCTGATGGACGGTAATAAATATGAGGTGTTGTCTGCTGTAAGCGGAGAGACGCATGTAGTGATCTCTTTCTTCGAGAACAAGCTGTCGCAACTGCCTACTCTGCAAAAGGCAACAACTGTCCAGGCTTTGCCGGAACTATACAAAGAGCAGGCGGCTAACCGCTGGGATAGTTATCTGACGCATGTTCTTCGTGAAGATATGCCTGCCGGATATAACCGGATAGCAGCCAAAGCTGTGGTTACCCTTATGTCGAACTGGAAGAGTGCCCGGGGCGATTTATATCACGACGGAGTAGTGCCCAGTCATGCCGTAGGCTATTTTATGGGCTTTTGGGGATGGGATTCCTGGAAACATGCGGTAGCCTTATCCCGTTTTGCCCCCGAACTGGCGAAGAACCAGGTACGCGCAATGTTTGACTACCAAACGCCCGAAGGAATGGTGATCGATTGCATTTACAGCGATGCTGCGGAAAACAATGCACGGGATAGCAAACCTCCATTAGCAGCCTGGGCTGTCAGCGAGATATACAAACATACAGGAGACAGCGCTTTTGTAAAAGAGATATACCCGAAATTACTATCTTATTACCAGTGGTGGTTTACGCATCGCGACCATAACCGGAATGGCATATGTGAGTTTGGCTCCTGCGACGGTACCTTGGAAGCAGCGGCCTGGGAGAGTGGTATGGACAATGCCATCCGCTTCGATGAGGCTAAGATGGTAAAAAACAGCGAAGGCGCCTGGAGCTTTAATCAGGAGTCAGTAGACCTGAATGCCTTTCTGGCTTTGGAGCATCAGTTGCTGAGCCAACTGGCACCCATTGCCGGCTGCACTTTTGACGAACCGAACCGTTCTGCTTCTACAGCCGACTACTTCTTTGTAGAGGATAGAGGTTTCTTTTTCGACAAGCGTTTAGACGGCACCTTTGTCTTGGAAGAAGGTACGGAAGCTTGCATCCCGCTATGGGCGGGCATTGCCTCGCAGGAACAGGCCGATGCTGTTGTTCGTTTGTTTACGGATACCACCAAGTTTGCTACCTACATACCTTTCCCCACCATAGCAGCCGACAATCCTAAGTTTATGCCGGCCGGTTATTGGCGGGGTCCCATCTGGCTGGATCAGGTATACTTTGGTATCTCAGGTATACGCAAATATGGCTATCATAAAGAAGCAGATACATTTACCGACCAAATATTTACCCGCCTTCAAGGCCTGACAGAAGACGCTCCCATCCATGAAAACTATGATACCCATAACGGAGCCCGCTTAAAAGCTCCCCATTTCAGTTGGAGCGCAGCACACTTGCTTTTATTGTACGAAGCGTATAACAAATAATGTTTATGGAGGAAGTTAATCTTCCTCCATAAACATTGGATCCCATGCGGGAAGGCGAGTTGGTTTTTGTTTGAGAATTTCTTTTACCTTGTCGCTGGCATATTTGTTTTCTATTACCAGGCGGAACATGTATTCGTTGAACCATTCGTCGGTCATGATGAGGTGTCCGTTGTTAGCGCCCGGCCCCCAGCTGTTTTCTACCATCCATTTCTTAGGTTTGCTGTTTGCGTCCAGGTCTACGGCCATTAAGGTCATAGCGTGTGAAGATCCACTGCTGAAGGTCTGTATCCGCTGCTTCTTGTCCATGCCGAAAGTGGTACCCATCAAGGAGCCGTAGTCGTAGTAGTTTACGTCGAGCAGGCCACGTTCCCGGTCGAAAAACTTACCCACATCGCAGGAAAAGTACATCATTGTGCTGTCTTTGATCGAGCGGATCGCCATTTCTTTAATGTCTTCTGCCGGCAGGTTCACGTACGTCCAGTTTTTGCCGTCGTAGGCGTGGCGGTCGAAGTCTATCTCGTACAGTTTGTAGTACTCCCGGCTAGGGTCGTTCATGAGCATTACATAATTGTTCTTCAGGTCGGCGCCAATAAATTCCTGATAGAAAGATAGCGGCGTGTATTCTTTGGTAGATACCGGGTTACCTTTGGCATCTTTCAATGTCCACGAGAAGCTTGCGGGAGGTTCGCCAAGGCTTAATGCCAGCATGCGGTACACTGTTCCCAGCATTTCGGTTTTCTTTTTCTCCAGATCGGCAGGTTTTGAGCCTTTAGCCGACAGCTCCCTTAGTTGCAGGCCGAATTCTTTTAGTTTCAACGAAATCAGGTTGGCCATCATGCGCGTATTTTCGCTACTATAGGTTTCGGCCATTACGTCGGCAGGTACAACGCCATACTTGCTGAGAATATCGGCAACACCCGTAAACTGCCCTCCGTCGCTCAGCGGGTTTTTGAACAACCACTCCACCATTTTGTCATCCATAGGCTTCTCGCGGATATCTACAATACCTTGCAGAAAGAGATTGGCTTTCTCCAATTGATCCCAGAAGAAGGGATAATTGTGCGAGAACTGGAAGTCGCTCAGATTGTGTTTCGCGATAATTTTAGACCGGAAGACATTCAATCCGGTGAAGAGCCAACAGCGGCCTGACGACTTTTGATTGGTAATTCCTTTGCTGTTTACCCGGTGTGAAAAATAGGTATCGAAATTGTTTTTATTGTCCAGGTTGACGGATAGCTTGTTAATGTCATTATTTGCGATGGCATTTTGCAGTGCTTTGTCCGTTTGGCTTCCCTGATAGGCTTCTTTGATTTGTTTAAGCATCTCGTTCGAGATTCCTCCCTTTGTTTGCTGCGCACTTACGGATAGTGAGACAGTAAAAATAGCGATTAGCGTTAAGAATAAATTTCTCCTCATGATATAATTTGTTTAGAAGTTATATTGCAAAGGTAAACTTTTGCTTCGTTTTTCGCTAACGAGCGAAAAAAAATAGCATGTGAGTGATTTTTATTTGCTCCTGTACTATTTCAATTGGCAAACGGGCTATATTTGTGTATTAAAGACCTATAGATATGAAACAGCTTTCCTTTTTATTTTTGTTGCTGATCTTGTTGGTAACATCCTGTTCGGCGCAGCCGGATATTACCGGCAAATGGTATGGCCGTCCGGATGTGGGCGGTTTTAGTATGCGACTGACATTTGATATCAGCCAGTCGGACAATGGCTACACCGCCACCATGGAGAGCCCAGATCAGACGGCAGAAAAAATACCTGTTACATCTGTTACATTTGAGAATAATGCTGTGAATATTCAGATAGCACCCATTGATTTTGCTTACAAAGGCGAATTAAATAAAGAAGGTATCATAAAAGGCTCCTTTACGCAAGGAGGGCAAACTTTCACACTTGATTTGTCTCGCCGGGAACCGGAGCCCATAGAACGCTCGCAGACGCCGGGACAGACAGATGCTTACCATACAGAAGAGGTAAGCTTTATGAATGAAAAAGCCGGTATCCGGCTGGCCGGTACCCTGACGCTGCCAAAATCTTCGACCAGTTTTACGGCTGTAGTACTGGTGTCCGGTAGTGGTCCGCAAAACAGGGACGAGGAAATCATGGGGCACAAACCGTTTTTGGTATTGGCCGATTATTTAACGCAAAGGGGGATAGCTGTTTTACGTTACGACGACCGGGGAGTTGGCCAGTCGGAAGGAGATTATGCGAAGGCAACACTGGATGATTTTGCCTCCGACGCCCAGGCAGCAGTCGAGTATCTGAAAACCCGCAAAGAGATCAATAAAGAAAAGATAGGGATTGTAGGGCATAGCGAAGGGGGCGGAATTGCGTTTAAGCTGGCATCAGAGAAAGTCCCAGCCTTTATCGTAACGATGGCAGGCGTGGGAGTAGATGGTTTTTCCTTGCTGAGGATGCAACGCAAGGCACTCTTTACAGCCTCGAATATACCTGAAGAATATATCAACCAGTACAACGACTACATGGATCAGGCTCAGCGTTTGGCCGTAGAAGCAACCAGCTTTTTCCAGTTGCGCGACGGCATCACTCAGCTCTTTACCGGAACGTATATGGAAAAGCAGATCGATCCGGCTGTAAAGCAACTTTCTTCTCCCGAAATCGTGAGCTTTCTGAAATACGACCCATCCCCGTATTTTAAAAAGATTAGCTGTCCGATACTGGCTCTGAACGGAATGAATGATTTACAGGTGCCTTGTAGTGAAAACCTGTCTGCCATACTGGAAGGGCTCTCTACCAATAAAGAGGTAACTACTAAGCCCTATTTTGGCTTAAACCACCTGTTTCAAACCTCTAACTCCGGCTTACCCGCCGAATATGCGCAAATAGAAGAAACCATCAACCCTGAAGTGCTAAAGGATATAGCCGACTGGTTGTTGAAACGTTAATCATATAATTTAAGATGATTATGGCTACTTATATTGCAGGACTTTTTTTAATTGTATTGGGATTCTTGGTTGTGCGCTTTCCTATGCTGCTGTCGGGCTATAATACCATGCCGAAAGAAGAAAGGGAAAAAGTAGATATTGCCGGGCTTTCCCGCATGGTGCGTTCCGTCTTTATCGGGATGGGGCTTTGCCTGATTCTCGGTACATTCATACTGAGCAAAACAGGAGATATCTCCTTGATGGATATATTGTCACCGATCGTTATTTTCGGAGGGGTAGGGATTACTGTAGTTGCCCGGCAAAGATATACGAAAGCGCTTACTATTTCCAGGTTTAGCAGGTATAAAAATCTGCTCGTTTTTGCGTTTCTTATTGGATTTATGATCTATATCGTTTACAGCGGAATGTCCGACAAAGTGGTCGTGTATGAGGATCGTGTGCAAATAACCGGAAGCTATGGAGTAAACATCCCCTTTGAAAATATCACGCAAATGGAATATCGGGAGACTATGCCGGATATAACTTTGCGCACCAACGGATTCAGTTTGTGGAAATACCGCAAAGGATACTTCCGCACTGATGAATTGGGGAAGGTAATGCTTTTCCTCCATTCTTACGAGGGACCTTATTTGATTATCCACTCAACAACAAACGACCCCGTAATAATAAACCGCTCCAAGCCCGAAGACTTAGAGCGGCTGTATGCTGAGATCAATACGAAGTTGGAGAGCTGAGATGGCTTAGCGGCTCCACACTAATCCGTCTTGACGGATGCGCCATATCCTGCCGTTAGGAGAGGGGAGGCTCATCTCGTACATCGAAGGGGTATTGTCTAATGTCAGTTGAGGAACGATCTCTTCCGGACAAACTTCTTCCGGTTTCAGATCGGCTATGGATGTGGCATACTGTCCGAACTTGCGAAGGTATTGCCGTTGCCTGTGATACAGGTTGCGAAGCATCCATTTCGTATCTTCATCGCCGCTTGCCACAAAGGTCTCTTCTCCGGTTCCGGCTGGTTTCTCAGAAAACTGAACGAAGCCCCAGAGCTCCGGCCGGTGGATGTCGATCACTCCGGTGGGAGCCCATACCCAATTGTGCTCGCGTATTTTCTCTTCTCCTTTGAAAGGTACCTTTATGTATTTTCCGTCTTCTACTTTGGTTTCCCATTCTACGCGCGAGAAGTTCATACGTATCTGGTCTCCTGGCTCCGGTTTTCTCTTTCCGGGCACCAACTGGTAAACAGATTTCCAGGGTAGGAAAATCTCTATGCTCCAGGACTTATCCGTGTCGTTGGGCTTATTGATTGTTCCGTCTATGTGAACGGCAGACTGCATGCCCATGAACTCCCAGTTGCTGAATACAAGGCAACCTTCGTCCCGGTAGGGTTTGCTCAGGAATAAGTCCCATTCCGTGCCCAAAGCATTCACTTCGTATTCCACGTAGTTATGGGTGTCATTTGTCGGGTCAATGAAGAATTCAAAATTGTTATTCTGGAAAATAACGGCATCATGCTCGGTAATGTCTGCCCAGATGTGAGGTTCTTCCAATAGGGCGGCAATGTAGAGGCCTGCATCGTCGTACGCCATTTTAGCTCTTGTTTGCAGATAAGGCTTAGGTTGCTTGTCTCCTTCAATATCTACAAAGTCGGCTGTCCAGGGGACCATGTCCCATTCTTCGGCAGACAGTACCCCGTCAATCGTAATAGTAGTGGGCGCTTTATAGCACACGTATGAGGGCGGATCATACGATACGGGCGGGAAATAGTCTATTTCCTTCTTTTCTTCTTTTGGATTGCAGGCGGTTAACAATAAGCAGGCAATTCCGATCATACCTTTGGAATGTGTTTTCATGTGAATTGTGTTTATGGTGTCTAGTCTATTAATTTTAATCCGGCTTCCAGCCAGATATCAATATCGTCCGGGTAATGTTGGGCGGTATAGCTGTCACTACGCTTACTTCCCAAGCGCACAATAACGGCATTTTTCTCGGGAATTGCAAATACGTATTGGCCTAAAATACCTCGCATATAATGAACCGTCATACCTTTATATATAAGTTGCCAGAACTGGAATCCGTAGCAATGGTTCGGCTCGTTATGTTCGGCATACCTGAGGTTGGTGTCGGGCGTAAGCGCTTCAGTCAGGTACGACTCGGAAACTAATTGCTGTCCGTCCCAACTCCCTTTGTTTAACATGAGTTGTCCGAAGCGGGCGAAGTCGCGTGCATTGCTGTTGAAGCAGCAGTAGGCTTTCTCCATCCCATCTTTTCTGTCCAGGCTCCAGAGGGCGTTTTCCTCGGCATGCATGGGTGTCCATAGCTTACGGGATACGTAGTGGCTGAGATACTCTCCGGTAGCTTTTTCTACGATGAAAGCCAGTAATTGCGTGACTCCGCTCTGGTAGACAAAGTTTATGCCCGGTTCTTCGATCTCCTTCATGCCGAAAGCGATCTTAGACAAATCATTCCCGTAATACAACTTAGTAGTAGGCGAGAAGGGAGAAGAATAGGCTTCCTGGAAATCCACCCCAGCACTCATCGTGAGCAGATGGCGAATAGTCAAAGCCTTTCCATTATACCCCTTGAACGCAGGATAAAAGTCGCTCACCGGCTGGTCTACACTCTTGATGAATCCATCATCAATAGCGCAGCCAATCGCCAGTGAAACAATGCTTTTTGCCATTGAAAAAGAGTTGCTGTGCGACTGAGCCGAATAATCATCCCAGTACTCCTCAAACAATAATAAGCTGTCTTTAACAACAACAAAGGCAACCGTCTCATAGGCTTCAAACGAAGGCAGGAGTTCCTCCGGCAAAGCCAGCTTATTGTACTCTTCCGACGTCTCCCAAGCCTTCGGGTCACCCGCTTTTATTACGCGATTCTCAAAGATTTCATATTGGTCTATTTGAGGAAGCAGATGTACCAGTGCTTTTCTCAAATAGTAGTTAGACGGCAACATTAAAAAGCCAACCGCCAGACAAATAACTACTGTTACAATAATCCCAGCTTTCTTCTTCATGGGCGCTTTATGGGTTTAATTAGTCTTCTTTATACCAGGAAGAATACATATGGTAGTTCTTGGCTATTTTTTGGTTGATTTCTTTGGATTGTTCGGGGTCTACCTTTTTTACGAATTTGGCGGGCACGCCGGCATAGATACTGCCCGGTTCAACAATTGTATTGCTGAGAACAACAGATCCCGCAGCAACAATTGCTCCTTCGCCAATGACTGCATGATCCAGCACTACCGACCCCATACCGATCAATGCCCCATCGCAAATCTTTGCCCCATGAATGGTAACATTATGCCCCACGGACACATTATCGCCAATCTCGATGATTGATTTTTCGTACAAGGTATGAAGCACAGAGCCATCCTGTATATTTACACCATTCCCGATCCGGATCGAATTTACATCCCCGCGCAAAACCGTTCCAAACCAGATACTGCATCCTTCCCCAATCTCAACATCCCCGATAATAACGGCATTATCTGCCAGATACGTATCCTTCCCAATTACAGGAGTAAAACCCCTTACTGATTTAATTAAAGCCACTTTATTAATTGTTAATTATTAATGGTTAATTGTTGATAATTAATAATTAACCATTAACCATTGATTTAGATTTCTTTCGTTTTCTCTCTCAGCCACGCTTTTTCTTCTTCGTTCAGGTGCGGGCTTAGTTTGTCGTAGACTAACTGGTGATATTTGTTTAGCCAGGCATGTTCGCGAACGGAGAGCATGGAGGGAATAACCAGCTTGGTGTCGATATAACACAAGGTTAATGTTTCAAAGGTCAGGAACTTGCCAAATTCGGTAACGCTGTCTTCGATAATCAACACCATGTTTTCCGTACGTATGCCGTACTGGCCTTCGCGGTACATGGCCGGCTCGTCGCTCATTACCATGCCCGACTCCAGTATAACGGGATTTTCTTCCATGCGGATGCTTTGTGGCCCCTCGTGAACGTTTAGGCAATGACCTATGCCGTGGCAGGTTCCGTGCAGATACTGTATGCCGGCATCCCAGAGCGCTTTCCGTGCAAAGGCGTCTATCAGGCAACCGCGTATCCCGGCCGGGAATTTACACTTGGCAATGCCTATCGTACCCTTCAGCACACGGGTGAAGTCTTTCTTCATCTGCTCTGTAGGCTCTCCCAAGGCGACCGTACGTGTGATATCTGTCGTGCCATCCAAGTATTGGCCGCCTGAGTCCATCAGCAGGATGCCTTCGGGTTTGATTTCCGCATCGGTCTCGGGAGTCGCGCTGTAATGAACGATGGCTCCGTGAGGGCCGTATCCGCAAATGGCATTAAAGCTGTCGGATATGTGTAGCGGCTGTTCGGCACGCAGGGCAGATAGCTTTTCTGTGGCGCTTATCTCTGTTACTTTATTGCCCGCAGCCAGTTGCTTTTCAAGCCAGATGTAGAAACGGGTCAGCGCTATACCGTCTTTCACCAATGCGTTGCGAAATCCGTCAATCTCTGTCTTGTTCTTGATGCTTTTCAGGTGATTGGCAGGTGTAATACCTTCTATAATTCCACACTCTTTGGGTATGGCATGATACAAGGCTACATTGGTGCGGGCCGGGTCAATAAATACCGTTTTCTTTCCTTGCAATTTGCTCAGATAAGGCACTATCTTGTCGTAGTCGGCTAACACAACTCCTTCTTCCTTTAGGTGTCCGGCTATTTCAGGAGTCAGCTTTGACGGCTGGATAAACAATACGGTTTCGTTCTCGGAAACAAAGGCATAGCTCACCACTACCGGATTGTAGATCACATCATTACCCCGGATGTTGAATGTCCAGGCTATTTCGTCCAAGGCACATAATATCAGGCAATCGGCACCTGCTTTGTGCAGTTGGTTGTTGATGGCATCCAGCTTGTCGTGAACAGACTGGCCGGTCATTTCTACCGGAAGTTCGAACACCTTGTTGTCAGGAATGGCCGGGCGGTCGCTCCATATCTCGTCTATCAGGTCTACAGAGGTATTCAGCTTAATATCTTTTTTCGACAGGAATTTGTTCAGGTTACGGCTGTCGGAAACGTTGTACGACTGTCCGTCGACTCCTACAGTCTGCCCTTCTGCCAGTTCGTGCAGCAGAAAGTCGTTAATAGACGGTGTTTCCGGAAGCATCAGTTTGTAAAGGTCAATCCCCGTATCTTTCAATTGTTCGGCAGCCTGCAGGAAATAGCGAGAGTCTGTCCACAAGCCAGCTTTGGTAGCTGTTACTACTACTGTCCCCGCAGAGCCTGTAAAACCGGATATCCATTCGCGTGATTTCCATCGGGCAGGTACATACTCGCTTAAGTGAGGGTCTGAACTGGGTATGATATACGCATCAATCCGATGCTTTTTCATGGCTTCCCGTAATGCCATGAGGCGTTCTTGTATGCTTGTTTTCATGTCAATAATAATTATGTCATCAAGTCGCAAAGTTAATAAATAGTTATTGTAGACAGACCAAACATACTTAAAAAAGACAGGCGTACTTCCTGTCTGTATCAACAAAATTGAAATCCCACAGTTGTAGAACATGTGTTCAACAACTGTTGAACGCATGTTCTATATATGTTGAACACATGTTCTACAGTTGTGGGACTATATTTCTGCAAAATTATTTTCCAACCTCAACAATAATTCTTCGGTAGCTTTTCAACTGATGCTCCCCATCGTCTGTTACTTCACAAATCACATGGAATGATTTCCCGGCTGCATCAGTCGGTATTTTAATTGTTGTGTAATTATGATCGCTGTTATCTATCTTAATAGTACCGGTATATGTTCCTGATTCCGGCATAATCCACCAATGGAATGAAAGCCGGTTATTATCTGGGTCGAATGATTTGGAAGCATCTAATTTGATAGTTTTACCCGTTTGAGTGTTGATTCGTATATTATTCATTCCCTTTTTCTTATTCACGATAACAACAGGATTACGGTTTCCCATTCCTTTATGAGCCCAATCCATTCGCGCAGCAAAATTGGCAAAGGTGGCCGGATAGAAATAGTTCTCGTATTTCTCGGAAATGCCCTTAGCAGGTTGAACGAAATTGGTATAACAAGAAGTAATGCCGTCTCTACTCATTCCCCACTCAAAATAACCACCCCAACCGGTTTGTCGTTCTGTATTGGGGTCGTTCAGGCCGTTGGGCAAAACGTGGAGAAATGATGGAGTATCTCCCTCCACACCCCATTTATAAGTAGGATAAACAGCCCCTAAGTTGCCATGCGTTTGTATGTGCTTGGCGTAATCCTCCCAATTCTTTGATCCTATGGCGTTTTGAGCAAGCCATGCGCTTTCGTCCCAAATAAAATAGAGGTCTTTACCAAATTCTTTCCGCATCCACTGGTGTGAACTGAATGCGAAATTCTTAGCATCATTAATGGAAACATCTTGGTCGGTAATGGTGTAGACACGGAGTTTATGCAAAATAGTTTTCAATTCCTTCTCACTACGTTCTTCTTTTACTTTCCAGAGGGCTTGTGCAAGCGTATTGGCTCCACCCCATGCCAATACCCACAAAGGACGGTCGTCCGCTTCGTCAAGCAACTGAATAATAAAATCACTACCCGCCGAATTGTTTTCTTTCCCTATTTTTGCTTGTCCTAATTCAAGACTACCCATAAAAGAGCGACTTTTCAAATACTCCACACTGGGCCAATATCCAATCTTCTGTTTCCCAGACTCTTTCTTTAAGGGCAAAAAAGAATGTTGACCAGAACGTTTTATTAAATTCGGCAAATCTTTTTCGTAAGCATTCGTAACTGTGGATAGGCTGTCTTTCCAACTTATCGGGTAGACGCGATCGCTGGTGTTCCATCCTCCCGATGTGATCACTGCCTCTATTTCGAACAGGTCGGCATGGACAAAAAGTCTAACCATTGATTCCATATCGTCTGGCTCCAAATCGGCTGGAGCGATGTCTGTCAGAACCACAATACGAGGTTTTAACGAAGAAGATCCGAAAACTGTTTTTTGTGCGGTTGCAGTGTACGTTAATTGCAGGAGAATAATCTGCAAACAGATGCATAATATGTGTTTTTTCTTCATGGTGATTATGGATGTTAAAAATTTGTGTAAATTTAGACCAGTTATTGAGATTAATCAGTCAATATTTTAGTTTAAAAATGTCGTTTTCCGAGAAATTAAAGAGTTTTGACAGTGAGCGAAAAGAGTTTACGCCTTATGGGTTGACTTGCGAATTGTGGCATACTAATATTATGCCTAAACCCGACAGGCATAATGAAATAGAGATAAACTACTTTCCTGAGAGTAGTATAACCTACCTGTTTCATGATCGCAAGATAACGATTCCTCCTAAAAAGCTGACATTATTCTGGGGGCTTATTCCCCATCAGATTGTTGATTATGAGCAAAATTCCCCTTATTTCGTCTGCACGATACCACTTTCCTGTTTTTTAGAATGGAAATTGCCTGCCTTGATTGTAGATCATGTTCTTAAAGGGAGAATCATAGTAGATCCTTCGAGCCAGTTTGCGCCGCATGATGAGTTTATGCTCGCAAATTGGCTAAGGGATATTAACCAATCCAACAATGTTTACTTGATATTACTTGAAATGCAAGCACGTCTTTTAAGAATGGCTAAACGTATTGATACCGAGAATAATTTCACCATATTATATGAGCATGAACCGAGTCTGATTGAACAAATGGCAATCTATATTACTCGAAATTATATGAATCCCATTCGTGTAGGCGACATAGGAAAAGCTGTTGGTCTTCATCCTGATTATGCCAATGCCATATTTAAGAAAGTATTTGGCTGTTCTATCTATGAGTATATCATTCAGGAGCGTATCACCCATGCTCAAAGAAAACTCGTATTATCTGATATGAGCATTAGTGACGTTGCGTTTGACTGTGGTTTTAATTCATTGAACCGTTTCCATGCAACATTTTTGAAAACCAACGGCTGTACGCCTCGTGAATACAGAAACCTGTACGCCGCTTCAGAAAAGGGAAATCCGTAAATCTTTCTGCAACATTAAAATCTTAGCTTTAAGTATAGACTTTTATTACTTTTTTGTTATCTTTGGTACGAAGCTGATAATGCTAAATTGTAATGTTATGAAAAGGCAGATTTTGATTGGTGTCATCATATTTTCTTTGTTAGGGTTTTGCTCTTGTACTACCTATTATTATTCGATGATTGGAAGCAATGATGTACAAGTGGTGAAGCAGACGAATGGTGACTTTGTGCAGGAGAATGATACGGTTTCTATTGCCTATTGTTTTTATGGAGAGGGTTTGCCTATCGAGATAACCATTCATAATAAGCTGGATGAACCTCTTTTTATGGATTGGCAACAATCGGCTTTGATTGTTGAAAATGTGGCAAATAGCTATGTAGGTCGTGATTTTTCGGTAGCCGGAGAGGTTTATAATGATACCTATTCTTACCGGGATTATTTATTTCCGGATGCCACTTATAATGAGGCGAACGGTACTTTTTCAGGTAGAACCTCCTTGCCCGAATGTGTAGCCTTTATCCCCCCACATTCTTTTATTAACAATACGCCGGTAACCCTTTCTAATTTAGGCTTTGAACATATTCCTAACGAACAGTATGCCAAGGAAACGTTTGAAATTCAAAATAATTCGATGAAGAAACTGAAAACGATACATTATACGGAAGATGATTCACCTTTGCGTTTCAGAAGCTACCTTACCTTATATACTGTGGATGAAAACGGGAAGAGAGGCCGCTCGATGCCCTTTGAACAAAGCTTTTACATTACCCAACTGATCAAAGCAGGCCATACGCCACCCAATTATTTCCGAGCCAATAACGAACAACGGGGCGACTTTTTCTACATCCGAAAAGAAAGCGTATCTACCATTGTTGTCATTACAGGGGTAGTAGCTATTGGCGTAGCCGGTGTAGCTATAGATGCTGCCGCTTCGCCAAGGCGCTATTAGCAGATCAGGCATCAGGCTGTTTTAACAGAATATAAACAATGCAAAATCTATTGAAGCTAAAGACCGTATCCTTAAATAAATATGCGGATACATTGATTATATTGGACCAGATGCAGCTTCCGGAAAAGGAAGTGTATCTGTATCTTACATCTCCGGAGGAGGTATGGGATGCTATTTATCAGTTGAAAGTGAGAGGGGCGCCTGCTATTGGAATTGCAGCAGCTTATGGAATATATGTTTGTTGCAGGCAGATAGAGACGGCTTCGTATGAGGTTTTTCTGAAAGAATTTCAAAAGATAAAAACGTATCTGGCAGGCTCGAGACCAACGGCTGTAAATCTGATAGCGGCTCTTGATAGGATGGAGCAAGTTGTATTATTACATGTAAATAAGCCGATTCCGGAGATAAAGCAACTCTTACGTGTAGAGGCGGAAAATATCAGAGAAGAAGATGCAAAAGCCTGTCGGCAAATAGGGGAGTATGGATTGTCGCTGCTTGAGCCGGATATGGGTATTCTGACGCATTGTAATGCCGGACATCTGGCTGTGTCGGAGTATGGAACAGCTTTGGCTCCCATTTATTTAGGGCAGGAGAGAGGTTATGGATTTAAGGTATTTGCAGATGAAACACGTCCCTTATTACAAGGTGCCCGGCTGACGGCTTATGAGTTGCAACAAGCCGGGGTGGATGTAACTTTAATTTGTGATAATATGGCCGCTTCGGTTATGCAAAAAGGCTGGGTGCAGGCTGTCCTTGTGGGTTGCGACTGTATTGCCGCAAACGGTGATGTAGCCAATAAAGTGGGAACTTCCGGCCTGGCCGTTCTGGCGGACTACTATCATATACCTTTTTATGTATTGGGGCCGACTACTACCTTGGATCGCTCTTGCCCCGATGGTCGTTCGATTGTTATTGAAGAAAGGAAGCCGGAAGAGGTAACAGAGATGTGGTATGCGCATCGCATGGCACCTGCTGACGTTAAGGTGTTTAACCCCGCCTTTGATGTAACTCCTCATTCGCTGATAACAGCAATCATTACCGAAAAAGGAATTGTTTATCCGCATAAAGGGGTGTATATTTTTGATTAAAGGTTGATTTCTTTCCGAAAAGTTTTGATTATCTCAAAACAATCAGTAATTTTGCTGCCCGTTTAAAGTTTGTAATTAATTCAGAATAAATAAAAAAGTAATAAAAAAACTTATGATCGTAGTTCCATTGAAAGAAGGCGAGAATATTGAAAAAGCGCTTAAGAAATTTAAAAGAAAGTTTGAGAAAACAGGTGTTGTTAAAGAGCTGAGAAGCCGTCAGGCATTTGCCAAACCATCAGTTTCAAAGAGAAAACAAATGATGCGTGCTGTTTATGTTCAGCAATTGCAGCAAGCAGAAGAATAAATATCCTCCTGAGTTTGTATTTTTGAATTCTATTTCCTATATTCGTTGCAGGGAATTAAAGTTGATGCAACGTGAATAGGTTGATTGATTCGTTTATAAATTATCTTCGGTATGAACGGAATTATTCTGATTATACTGTAATTTCATATTCTAAAGATTTAGAACAGTTTGAGGAATATGTAAAAGCGAATCATGAAGGATTATTTGAACCGGAAACGATTGATTCTGACATTGTTCGGAATTGGATCGTTTTTTTGTTGGATAAGAATCTGTCCCCCTCTTCTGTAAACAGGAAGTTGAGCTCTTTGAAATCATTTTTTAAATTTCTTATTAAGCAAAGAGTTGTTTCTGCCAATCCTTTGCGGCTCATAAACGGCCCCAAGAAGAAAAAAGCGTTACCCTATTTCATTCGGGAAGGAGAACTGGATTCTCTGCTGGATGGGAATAGCTTTGATGATGATTTTGAAGGGGTGAGAAACCGGCTACTGCTTGAATTACTTTATGATACAGGCGTGAGACGCTCCGAGTTGATCGGTATCAAGGATACGGATGTTGACTTTGATGCATCTTTGTTGAAAGTAACCGGTAAACGTAATAAGCAGCGATTAATTCCATTTGCAGAAAGGTTGAAAGATTTGATGCAAACATATATTAATGTGCGGAACGAAGAAGTAGGTTTATCCGGAGGATGGTTTTTTGTTCGTAAAAACGGCGAACAACTTTCCACCGGGATTGTTTATAATATAGTGAAGAAGAGTTTGTCGGATATATCTACACTGTCAAAGCGCAGTCCGCATGTGTTGCGACACTCATTTGCAACAAGTATGCTGAACAACGGGGCAGAGTTGAATGCTGTGAAAGAATTATTGGGACATAGCAGTTTGGCTTCTACCAGCGTTTATACGCATACAACCTTTGAGGAATTAAAAAAAGTGTATCATGCTCATCCCAGAGCTAAAAAAGAAGGAGGTTTTTATGGACATTAGAATTCAGTCGATCCATTTTGATGCTACCGCTAAGTTGGAAGCATTTGTTCAAAAGAAAGTAGCAAAACTTGAACAATACTTTGACGGTATTTTGTTGGCAGAAGTAACTTTGAAAGTTGTGAAGCCTGAAACAGCACAAAATAAGAATGCGTCTATAAAATTAAAAATCAAGAATGGAGAGTTGTTCGCAGAGAAGATTGGCGACACATTTGAAGAAGCAGTAGACGAGTGTGCGGAAGCATTATCCAAGCAATTACTTAAATTCAAAGAAAAAGCTCGGACTAAATAAAAAAAGCCAGAATATTTTTGGTAACTAAGAAATAATATCTAAATTTGCAGCCGTTTCGCCTTGTGACGAAGCGGTTGTTCTTTTATGTAGTGAATAAAATGCCTCTTTAGCTCAGTTGGCCAGAGCACGTGATTTGTAATCTCGGGGTCGTTGGTTCGAATCCGACAAGAGGCTCAACAAGTGTAAATCCGCTTGTGACAATAGGGCAGTTACCAGAGTGGCCAAATGGGGCTGACTGTAACTCAGCTGGCTTACGCCTACGGTGGTTCGAATCCATCACTGCCCACAACAAGCGAAAGGGTCACTTGTAAATTGCGGAAGTAGCTCAGTTGATAGAGCATTAGCCTTCCAAGCTGAGGGTCGCGGGTTTGAGCCCCGTCTTCCGCTCTTATTGCCTGTGTAGCTCAGCGGTAGAGCACTTCCTTGGTAAGGAAGAGGTCCCGAGTTCAAGTCTCGGCACCGGCTCTTTTTTTGAAAAGAAAGATTGCATAAAAGAATATGATCATTAATTAAATAAAGAACAAATTAAGTTATGGCAAAAGAACATTTTGACAGATCGAAACCCCACGTTAACATTGGTACAATCGGCCACGTTGACCACGGTAAAACAACTTTGACTGCCGCTATTACTACTGTATTAGCAAAAAGAGGTCTTTCTGAATTGCGCTCATTCGACTCTATCGACAACGCTCCGGAAGAAAAAGAAAGAGGTATTACTATTAATACTTCACACGTAGAGTATCAGACTGCAAACCGTCACTATGCTCACGTAGACTGTCCGGGTCACGCCGACTATGTTAAGAATATGGTAACTGGTGCTGCTCAGATGGACGGTGCTATCATCGTAGTTGCTGCTACTGATGGTCCTATGCCTCAGACACGTGAACACATCCTTTTGGCTCGTCAGGTAAACGTTCCTAGATTGGTTGTTTTCATGAACAAATGTGACATGGTTGACGATGAAGAAATGTTGGAACTGGTTGAAATGGAAATGAGAGAACTTCTTTCATTCTATAACTTCGACGGCGATAACACTCCGGTTATCCGTGGATCTGCCTTAGGTGGTTTGAACGGTGATCCTCAGTGGGAAGATAAAGTAATGGAATTGATGGATGCTTGTGATAATTGGATTCCAATTCCTCCTCGTGAAGTTGACAAACCATTCTTGATGCCTGTTGAAGACGTATTCTCAATCACAGGTCGTGGTACTGTTGCTACAGGTCGTATCGAAACTGGTATCATCAAAACCAGTGAAGAAGTTTCTATTATCGGTTTAGGTGCTGAAAATATGAAATCTGTTGTTACAGGTGTTGAAATGTTCCGTAAGATTCTTGACGAAGGCCAGGCTGGTGATAACGTAGGTTTGTTGCTTCGTGGTATCGACAAAAACGAAATCAAACGTGGTATGGTTATTACTCACCCGGGTAAAGTTCAACCTCACTCAAAAGTTAAGGCTGAAGTTTATATCTTGAAGAAAGAAGAAGGTGGTCGTCATACTCCATTCCATAACAAATATCGTCCTCAGTTCTACATCCGTACATTGGACGTAACAGGTGAGATCACTCTTCCTGAAGGAACTGAAATGGTAATGCCAGGTGACAATGTAACTATTACTGTAGAATTGATCTACCCGGTAGCTTGTAGCGTAGGTTTGCGTTTCGCTATCCGTGAAGGTGGTCGTACAGTAGGTGCTGGTCAGATTACAGAATTAATAGACTAATTCTACTATAAATTAAGTAGTCGGATTTAAACGTCCGACTACCCATACGGAAGTAGCTCAGTCGGTAGAGCACTGGTCTCCAAAACCAGGTGTCGGGAGTTCGAGCCTCTCCTTCCGTGCAAAAAAGAAAATCTATAGATTCAAATGAAGAAAATAATTAACTATTTTAAGGAATCTTATAACGAACTTGTATATAAAGTTTCTTGGCCTACAAGGATTGAACTTTCCAATAGTGCTGTGGTTGTCATGTTTGCTTCCCTAATAATTGCGGCATTGATCTTTGTGGTTGATATAAGCTTTGAAAACATTATGCGTTTTGTCTACGAGCGAGTATTTTAATTGGTGTTTTAAGGTAGTATATGTCTGACAATAATAAAAAATTTTATGTTCTGCGAGCCATTAGTGGCAAAGAGAATAAAGTTAGAGAATATCTTGAGACTGAATTAAAAAATACAGACTTGGGGGAATATGTATCGCAGGTGTTGATTCCTACTGAAAAAACTTTTACGATGCGTAACGGCAAGAAGGTGATGAAAGAAAGAGCCTACCTGCCGGGTTATGTATTAGTAGAAGCTAATTTAGTTGGTGAAGTAGCGCATCGGTTAAGAAACATTCCCAATGTAATAGGTTTTCTTGGCGGTTCGGAAAATCCAATACCTCTACGCCCAGCAGAAGTAAGCCGTATTTTAGGTACGGTTGATGAATTGCAGGAGCAACACGATGATTTGGATATCCAATACTACGTTGGTGAAAACGTAAAAGTTACTTTTGGCCCATTCAATGGCTTCAGTGGAGTGATTGAAGAGGTTAACGCTGAGAAAAAGAAACTGAAAGTGATGGTTAAAATCTTCGGACGGAAAACCCCACTTGAATTGGGTTATTTACAGGTAGAAAAAGAATAAGTATTTGCTTGTTACGGAGCAGTATTGAGTTCTTTTAAGTTTGATTTTATAATCAATAAATTTTAGAAAAATGGCTAAAGAAGTTGCTGGACAAATCAAATTACAGATTAAAGGAGGAGCTGCAAACCCTTCTCCGCCAGTAGGACCTGCCTTAGGTTCTAAGGGTATTAATATTATGGAGTTTTGCAAGCAATTCAATGCCAGGACCCAAGACAAGCCAGGTAAAGTATTACCTGTCATAATTACTTACTATGCTGATAAGTCTTTTGACTTTGTAGTTAAGACTCCTCCTGTAGCTATCCAATTAATGGAAGTAGCTAAATTAAAAGGAGGTTCTGCAGAGCCAAACCGTAAGAAAGTTGCGGAAATAACCTGGGATCAGGTAAAGACTATCGCAGAGGATAAACTTGTGGATTTGAACTGCTTTACTGTTGAAGCTGCTATGAAAATGGTAGCTGGAACAGCTAGAAGTATGGGTATCACTGTTAAAGGGACATTCCCGGGTAATAATTAAAAAAATCAATTGCGATGACTAAACTTACGAAAAATCAAAAATTGGCTTTAGGAAAAATTGAACCTGGGAAAGCATATACATTAAAAGAAGCTTCTGCATTAGTAAAAGAAATTACTACTACAAAATTTGATGCTTCTGTTGATGTTGATGTTCGCTTAGGTGTTGACCCCCGTAAAGCCAATCAAATGGTGAGAGGTGTGGTATCATTGCCTCACGGAACAGGTAAGCAGATCAGGGTTCTTGCATTATGTACTCCCGACAAAGAAGCTGAAGCGAATGAAGCTGGAGCTGACTATGTTGGATTGGACGAATATATTGACAAAATTAAAGGAGGTTGGACTGATATCGATGTTATCATTACGATGCCTTCTATCATGGGTAAAATTGGTGCTTTAGGTAGAGTATTAGGCCCACGTGGTTTGATGCCGAATCCAAAGAGTGGAACTGTTACCAATGATGTAGGACAGGCTATCAAAGAAGTAAAACAAGGTAAAATCGATTTTAAAGTAGACAAAACCGGTATTGTTCACACATCAGTAGGAAAGGTGTCTTTTACTCCTGACCAGATTCGTGAAAATGCAAAGGAATTTATTTCTACTTTGATTAAGTTGAAACCGACTGCTGCAAAAGGTGCATATATAAAGAGCATTTATCTTTCAAGTACAATGAGTGCGGGTATTAAAATTGACCCGAAATCAGTTGAGGAAAATTAATAAAACAATTGAACGATGAAAAAGGAAGATAAAAGCAAAATTATAGAACAACTTACTGCCACAATACAGGAGTATCCCAACTTCTATTTGACAAACATAGAAGCTCTTAATGCCGAAAAAACAAGTGCGTTGAGACGGGAATGTTTTAAAAAGGAAGTGAAACTGGTAGTTGTAAAGAATACCTTGCTTAAAAAAGCATTAGAAAATGTTGAAGGGGATTTCTCTCAATTGGATAGTGCTTTGAAAGGTAATACAGCTGTTATGTTTTCTCATGTGGCAAATGTACCGGCCCGCCTGATTAAAGATTTTACTAAAGCTGAAAAGAAAAAGGAAGAAGCTAAACCTCAATTGAAAGCTGCTTACGTACAGGAAAGCTTTTATATTGGAGCTGAAAACCTGGAGGCTTTGGTGAATATCAAGAGCAAAAACGAACTTATTGGCGATGTTATTGCTTTGTTGCAATCTCCGGCAAAAAATGTGGTTTCTGCTTTACAATCATCAGGACAAACAATTCTTGGAGTTTTGAAAACTCTGGAAGAAAGATAAAATTAAATTAAAAGATAAACAAATATTTAAATCATACAAAAATGGCAGATTTAAAAGCTTTTGCTGAACAATTAGTAAACTTGACTGTAAAAGAAGTTAGCGAATTAGCTACTATCCTGAAAGAAGAATATGGTATCGAACCTGCTGCTGCAGCTGTTGCTGTAGCTGGTCCTGCTGCCGGTGGTGGTGCTGCTGATGCTGCTGAAGAAAAAACTTCTTTTGATGTTGTTTTGAAATCTCCGGGAGCTAATAAGTTGGCAATCGTTAAATTAGTGAAAGAATTGACAGGTCTTGGCTTGAAAGAAGCTAAAGATTTAGTAGACGGTGCTCCAAGCAATATTAAAGAAGGTATTGCTAAGGCTGATGCTGAAGGATTAAAGAAAAGTTTGGAAGAAGCTGGAGCAGAAGTTGAGCTTAAATAGTATTATAGCCTGTTACAGGTAAATTTGGTTAAGAATCATCTATAAAAGTGATTCTTAACCTTTTTGTGTCTATATTTTCATTAAGTTCAATAAATTCCCAACTAAATGTCTTCAACAACTGGAAACCAAAGAATTAATTTCGCTTCGATAAAGAATTTACTCCCTTATCCGGACTTTCTCGAAGTACAATTGAAGTCATTCCAAGACTTTCTTCAACTTGACACGCCTCCCGAAAAGAGAAAAAAGGAGGGACTATATAAGGTATTTGCGGAAAATTTTCCAATAGCAGATACCCGTAATAACTTCGTATTGGAGTTTTTGGACTATTACATAGATCCACCCAGATATACGATTGAAGAATGTATTGCACGTGGACTTACTTATAGTGTGCCATTAAAGGCAAAATTGAAATTATATTGTACAGATCCTGATCATGAAGATTTTGATACTGTTGTTCAGGATGTGTATTTGGGTCCTATTCCATATATGACAGAAAGAGGTACTTTCGTTATAAATGGAGCGGAACGTGTTGTTGTTTCTCAGTTACACCGTTCTCCGGGCGTATTCTTCGGACAGAGTATACACGCTAACGGGACAAAATTGTATTCAGCACGTATTATCCCGTTCAAGGGCTCATGGATCGAATTTGCAACAGACATAAACAATGTAATGTATGCTTATATCGACCGTAAAAAGAAATTACCGGTAACTACCTTGCTAAGAGCTATTGGTTTTGAGAGTGATAAGGATATTCTCGAAATTTTCAACCTGGCTGAAGAGGTAAAGGTTACCAAAACAAATCTGAAAAAACTAATAGGCCGAAAGTTGGCTGCCCGTGTTTTGAAAACGTGGGTTGAAGACTTTGTTGACGAAGATACAGGTGAAGTTGTATCTATTGAACGTAACGATGTTATTATCGACCGTGAATCGGTATTGGATACAGATAATATTGAAGCGATCCTAGACTCGGGTACGCAAAATATTTTATTACATCGTGAAGATCAAAATCTATCCGACTATGCGATTATATACAATACACTCCAAAAAGACCCAAGTAACTCGGAGAAAGAAGCTGTATTATATATTTACAGGCAATTAAGAAATGCAGATC
This sequence comes from Parabacteroides sp. PH5-46, assembly GCF_029892785.1. Lineage (GTDB taxonomy): Bacteria > Bacteroidota > Bacteroidia > Bacteroidales > Tannerellaceae > DFXE01. Next base: position 142,376 of record NZ_JARXXA010000007.1, on the reverse strand, counting down.
CTGCTGATGAAACAAGTGCCCGTGAAATTATTACGAATCTGTTCTTCTCTGAAAAGAGATATGATCTTGGGGAAGTTGGACGTTACAGAATAAATAAAAAATTAGGTCTTACAACAAGTGAAGAGATTAAGGTTCTGACGAAAGAAGATATTATTGAGATTATCAAATATCTGATTGAGTTGGTTAACTCTAAAGCTATTGTTGATGATATTGACCACTTGAGTAATCGACGTGTACGTACTGTAGGTGAGCAGTTGTATAATCAATTTGGTATTGGTTTGGCTCGTATGTCTCGTACAGTGCGCGAACGCATGAATGTGCGCGATAATGAGGTGTTTACTCCGATTGATTTGATTAACGCGAAGACAATTTCTTCTGTTGTTAATTCATTTTTTGGTACAAACGCATTGTCACAGTTTATGGATCAAACGAATCCATTGGCTGAAATTACTCATAAACGTCGTTTGTCTGCATTAGGACCTGGTGGTTTGTCCAGAGAGCGTGCCGGTTTCGAGGTGCGTGACGTACACTACACACATTATGGTCGTCTTTGTCCGATTGAAACACCTGAAGGACCTAATATCGGTTTGATATCTTCTCTTTGTGTGTATGCAAAGATTAGTGATTTAGGGTTTATTGCTACTCCTTATCGTAGGGTTATGGAGGGTGGCAAAGTTGATTTCTCGGAAGAAGGGCTGCAATATTATACTGCGGAAGAAGAAGAAAAATTGATGATTGCCCAAGGAAATGCTCCACTTGATGAGGATGGCAAATTTATACGGGATAGAGTAAAATCAAGATTGGAGGCAGACTTTCCACTGGTTACTCCGGCAGAAGTAGACTTGATGGACGTTTCTCCAACTCAGATTGCGTCTATTGCTGCTTCTTTAATTCCTTTCTTAGAGCATGATGATGCAAACCGTGCATTGATGGGATCTAACATGATGCGCCAGGCTGTTCCATTATTACGTCCGGAATCTCCTATTGTGGGTACGGGTATTGAAGGACAGGTTGCAAGAGATTCCCGCACGCAGATTCTTGCCGAAGGTGATGGCGAAGTTGTTTTTGTTGATTCAACTTGCATTAAGATTAAATATGACCGTACAGAGAATGAAGACTTTGTAAGTTTTGAAGATGCGGTTGAAACATACAATATTCCTAAATGGCGTAAAACAAACCAAAATACAACTGTCGATTTGCGTCCGGTTGTAGAACGTGGTGACCGTGTGAAAGCTGGTCAGATGCTTACGGAAGGTTATTCTACTCAAAAAGGAGAATTGGCTTTGGGGCGTAACGTTAAGGTTGCATACATGCCATGGAAGGGATATAATTATGAAGATGCTATTGTTTTGAACGAACGTATGGTACGTGAAGACTTCTTCACGTCTGTACATGTTGATGAATATATATTGGAGGTTCGCGAAACGAAGCGCGGTATGGAAGAGTTGACATCTGATATACCTAACGTGAGTGAAGAAGCAACCAAAGATTTGGATGAAAGAGGTATTGTTAGGGTAGGTGCTCGTATCGAACCAGGTGATATCCTTATCGGTAAGATTACTCCGAAAGGTGAATCAGATCCTTCCCCTGAAGAAAAATTGTTACGTGCAATATTTGGGGATAAAGCTGGTGATGTGAAAGATGCATCCTTGAAAGCAACACCTTCACTGAGAGGGGTAGTTATTGAAACCAGCCTCTTCTCTAAAGCTGTGAAGAAACGTAAATCAAGATTGACAGATAAAGCTATTCTTCCAAAACTGGATGAAGAGTATGAACAGAAAATGGCAGACCTGAAGAACGTACTTGTTGAGAAGTTAATGGTATTGACAAGTGGAAAAGTTTCTCAGGGTGTGAAAGATTATATGAACCTGGAAGTTATTCCTAAAGGAGTGAAGTTTACCCGCAAGGAGTTGGAAGGTTTGGATTATAATTCTGTTCAGGTTAGCAAGTGGACTACTGATCAGTCTAAAAATGATTTGATAAAAGAAGTCATCCTGAACTATTTGAAGAAATACAAAGAACTGGATGCTGATTTGAAGCGTAAGAAATTCGACCTTACAATTGGAGATGAGCTTCCAACCGGTATTGTTCAGATGGCCAAAGTCTACATCGCTAAAAAGCGTAAGATACAGGTCGGAGATAAAATGGCAGGACGTCACGGAAATAAAGGTATTGTTTCCAAGATTGTTCGTCAGGAAGATATGCCGTTCCTTGAAGATGGAACTCCGGTAGATATCTGTTTAAATCCTTTAGGGGTGCCTTCTCGTATGAACCTGGGTCAGATATTTGAAGCTGTATTAGGTTGGGCAGGCAAGACATTAGATGTGAAGTTTGCGACGCCTATTTTTGACGGTGCTTCTATGGACGACCTGAACAACTGGACGGACAAAGCCGGAATTCCCCGTTACGGAAAAACATACTTGTATGACGGTGGTACCGGTGAGCGATTTGACCAACCGGCAACTGTTGGTATGACATACTTCCTGAAACTCGGTCACATGGTTGATGATAAGATGCATGCCCGTTCTATCGGACCGTATTCATTGATTACTCAACAGCCGTTAGGAGGTAAAGCACAGTTTGGGGGCCAGCGTTTCGGAGAAATGGAGGTTTGGGCTCTTGAAGCATTTGGTGCAGCTCATATCTTGCAGGAAATTCTCACGATTAAATCAGATGATGTAATCGGACGTTCCAAGGCTTACGAAGCAATAGTAAAAGGTGAACCAATGCCGAATCCAGGTATTCCGGAATCACTGAACGTATTGCTGCATGAATTAAGAGGTCTTGGCTTGAGTTTTACGCTGGATTAATTCAATAACTCTTTATAAACAAACAACATGGCTTTTAGAAAAGAAAATAAGATAAAGAGTAACTTTTCAAAAATTACAATTGGCTTAGCTTCACCGGAAGAAATCTTGGAGAATTCAAGTGGTGAAGTTCTGAAGCCTGAGACTATCAACTATCGTACATATAAACCAGAACGGGATGGTTTGTTCTGCGAGCGCATTTTTGGTCCTATTAAAGACTATGAGTGCCATTGCGGTAAATATAAACGTATTCGCTATAAGGGGATTGTGTGTGATCGTTGCGGTGTAGAAGTTACGGAAAAAAAGGTTCGTCGGGAGCGTATGGGGCATATCCACTTGGTTGTTCCTGTGGCTCATATTTGGTATTTCCGTTCTTTGCCCAACAAAATTGGTTATTTGTTAGGAATACCAACAAAAAAACTTGACTCAATCATTTATTACGAACGATATGTCGTTATTCAACCGGGGCCGATTGACACCGTTGCTGAGTTGGACTTGTTGTCGGAAGAAGAATATTTACAGATATTAGATAATCTGCCTAAAGAAAACCAACTGCTGGAAGATACCGATCCTAACAAATTTATTGCAAAGATTGGTGCAGAGGCAGTATACGACTTGTTATCTCGTTTGGATTTGGATACTCTGTCTTATGATTTACGTCATCGGGCTAGCACAGATACTTCCCAGCAACGTAAGAATGAGGCGTTGAAACGTTTGCAGGTAGTAGAATCATTCCGTGCGTCCAGAGGTCGCAACAAGCCGGAATGGATGGTTGTCAAGGTTGTACCGGTTATTCCGCCGGAATTGCGTCCGTTAGTACCCTTAGATGGTGGGCGTTTTGCTACATCAGACTTAAATGACTTGTATCGTCGTGTTATTATTCGTAATAACCGTCTGAAAAGACTTATAGATATTAAAGCTCCGGAAGTAATTTTGCGTAATGAAAAACGTATGCTTCAGGAAGCAGTCGATTCATTGTTTGACAACTCGCGCAAGTCAAGTGCCGTGAAGACAGACGCAAACCGTCCATTGAAATCTCTATCAGATAGTTTGAAAGGAAAGCAAGGACGTTTCCGTCAGAATTTGCTGGGTAAACGTGTTGACTATTCTGCTCGTTCGGTAATTGTTGTTGGACCGGAATTGAAGATGCATGAGTGTGGTATCCCTAAAGATATGGCAGCCGAACTGTACAAACCATTCATTATTCGTAAGTTGATTGAACGCGGTATTGTCAAGACGGTTAAATCTGCGAAGAAAATTGTAGATCGTAAAGAGCCGGTTGTTTGGGATATTTTGGAATATGTAATGAAGGGTCATCCGGTATTACTTAACCGTGCCCCAACATTGCACCGTTTAGGTATCCAGGCTTTCCAGCCTAAATTGATAGAAGGTAAGGCTATTCAGTTACACCCATTGGCATGTACTGCATTTAATGCGGACTTTGATGGTGACCAGATGGCTGTTCACTTGCCATTAGGGAATGAAGCTGTCCTAGAAGCGCAGATGTTGATGCTTGCTTCTCATAACATTTTGAATCCGGCCAATGGTGCTCCTATTACTGTTCCTTCTCAGGATATGGTACTTGGGTTGTATTATATCACCAAGCTGCGTTCGGGAACGAAAGGTGAAGGCTTGATGTTCTACGGTGTGGAAGAAGCTATTATAGCCTATAATGAAGGAAAAGTAGATATCCACGCTCCGATAAAAGTATATGTGGAAGTTCTCGAAAATGGAGAATCCGTTAAACGAATGATAGAAACTTCTGTTGGTCGTATAATGGTAAATGAGTTCGTTCCGGAAGAAGTTGGTTTTGTTAATGAACTTCTGGGGAAGAAATCGCTTCGTGATATTATTGGCGAAGTAATTAAATCTTGCGGGGTTGCCCGTACAGCTCAATTCCTTGATGATATTAAGAACCTGGGTTATCAGATGGCCTTCAAAGGCGGTTTGTCCTTTAATTTGGCAGACGTACTTATCCCGGCTGAAAAAGATAAATTAATAAAAGAAGGTTATGAAGAAGTGGATCAGATACTGAATAACTACAGTATGGGATTCATTACGTTTAATGAACGTTATAACCAGATTATTGATACATGGACACACGTTAACAGCCGTTTGTCTGAAATTCTGATTAAGCAGCTTACAGCTGATAATGACGGATTCAACTCTGTGTTCATGATGATGGATTCCGGTGCTCGTGGTTCTAAAGAACAGATCCGCCAGCTTTCCGGTATGCGTGGTTTGATGGCAAAACCTCAGAAGAGTGGTGCAGAAGGTGGACAGATTATTGAAAACCCGATCCTTTCTAACTTTAAGGAAGGTCTGTCGGTATTGGAATACTTTATCTCCACTCACGGTGCTCGTAAGGGCTTGGCTGATACGGCTTTAAAAACTGCCGATGCAGGGTATTTAACACGTCGTTTGGTTGACGTATCACATGATGTGATCATCAATGAAGAAGACTGTGGAACTTTACGTGGATTGGTTTGTACGGAGTTAAAAAACAACGAAGAAGTTATTGCTTCTCTGTATGAACGCATTCTGGGACGTGTTTCTGTTCATGATATTCAACACCCGCTTACAGGCGAATTGATTGTTGAATCAGGTGAAGAAATACGTGAAGATGCAGCCAAGAAGATTCAAGAATCTCCAATAGAAAGCGTAGAAATCCGTTCGGTACTTACTTGCGAATCCAAGAAGGGAGTTTGTGCAAAATGTTATGGTCGTAATCTGGCTACTGGTCAGATGGTTCAAAGAGGTGAGGTTGTAGGTGTAATTGCTGCACAGTCCATTGGAGAGCCTGGTACACAGTTAACATTGCGTACGTTCCACGTTGGGGGTATTGCTTCAAATATTGCTACGGAAAGTAGTATTGTTTCAAAATACGATGGTATCCTGGAAATTGATGAGTTACGTTCTGTTGAAACTGTAGACGTAACAGGCAAGCTACACCAAGTGGTTGTAAGCCGTCTGGCTGAAATGCGTATCGTTGATCCGAATACAAAAATTGTATTGCTGACTCATAACGTACCTTATGGTTCTAAGCTGTATTTCAATAACGGAGATACAGTAAAGAAAGGGGATACGATTATCGAATGGGACCCGTTCAATGCTGTAATTGTTTCGGAAGTAGCCGGTAAGATAGAGTTTGAAAGCGTTATCGAAGGTATTACTTACAAGGTTGAAAGTGACGAAACGACAGGTTTGAAGGAAAAAATTATCATCGAACCGAAAGATAAAACAAAAGCTCCGGTTGTTCATATTATAGATGGAGAAGGAAACCATTTGAAGAACTACTCACTACCTTTAGGTGCGCACGTTGTGAAAGAAAACGGCGATACTGTAAAAGCTGGGGAAGTGTTGGTTAAAATGCCTCGTGCCGTTGGTAAAACGGGTGACATTACCGGAGGTCTTCCTCGTGTAACCGAATTGTTTGAAGCTCGTAATCCGTCTAATCCGGCGGTAGTAGCTGAAATCGATGGAGAGGTTGGTTTCGGTAAGATCAAACGTGGTAATCGTGAAATCACAGTAACTTCCAAACTGGGTGAAGTGAAGAAGTATATGGTGTCTTTGTCAAAACAACTTTTGGTTCAGGAAAACGACTATATCCGTGCGGGTATGCCGTTGTCAGATGGAGCTATCACTCCTTCGGATATCCTGGCTATTAAAGGTCCGACAGCTGTTCAGGAATACATTGTAAATGAAGTACAGGACGTATATCGTTTGCAGGGTGTGAAGATCAACGATAAACACTTTGAGGTAATTGTACGCCAGATGATGCGTAAGGTAGAAGTGGTTGATCCGGGTGATACTCGCTTCCTGGAACAACAGATTGTAGACAAACTGGAAGTTATGGATGAAAACGACCGTATCTGGGGCAAGAAAGTTGTTGTAGATGGCGGTGATTCTCAGACCTTGCAGGCCGGACAGATTGTTACGGCTCGTAAACTAAGGGATGAGAACAGTATGTTGAAGCGTCGTGACTTGAAGACTGTTGAAGTGAGGGACGCTGTTCCTGCTACTGCTAATCAGATACTTCAAGGTATTACACGTGCCGCTTTGCAGACGAACAGTTTTATGTCGGCTGCTTCTTTCCAGGAAACAACGAAGGTGCTGAACGAAGCTGCAATCAACGGAAAAGTAGACCGTCTGGAAGGTTTGAAAGAAAACGTTATTTGCGGTCACTTAATTCCTGCCGGTACCGGTCAGCGTGATTTCGACAAGCTGGTAGTTGGTGCTAAAGATGAGTTCGAACGTATCTATGCAAACCGCAAGAATGTTGTCGAACTTAATATGATGGATAAAGTAGTTGATAAAAGGGAAGATTAATCATACCTTTTTCAGATAAAATAAAAGGCTGCTATTTCAAAATGGCAGCCTTTTTTATATCCTGTTGTAATAGAAAAGAGCGTAGCATTTACTATATTTGTAAGTAGTTTATATCAATCCTTGAGTGGGTTATGGTTTGTTTTTATGAGTCAGATAGACGTATTACAGGAAGTTACATCGCTTTCACCGGAAGATTGCTTTCTGGTGATGCAGCGGAATAAGCAAAGTTTCGCTTATCCCCCTCATGTACATCCGGAATTTGAATTGAACTATCTTGAAAATGCTTCAGGAGCGATTCGTGTGGTTGCTGATTCGATAGAAGAAATCGGCGATTTAGACTTACTTCTTATCGGAGGCGGAACAACACATGCATATTCCAATCACACATGTAAATTTGAGAATACGGTAGAAATTACGATTCAGTTTCATCGTTCTTTATTTGATAGCCTGATTAATAAGAGGCATTTTAAAACCATACGGAATATGTTTGATAATGCTGCTCATGGCTTGGTTTTCAGTAAGGATACAATTCATCGTATCCAGCCGGAGTTAAAGATGTTGTCCAATAATGATGAGACCAATTCTTTCCGGAATCTATTGCGCTTGTTGGATATACTCAAATCTTTGTCTTTAGATACAAACGCACGACGCCTGAATACATTAAATAATGTAAATAATTTTAAGGATCAGGATAACGACCGCTTGAGTATGATCATGTTGTTTTTGCATGAAAACTATCAGCGCTCGATTACATTAGCAGATGTAGCCAATCTGATAAATGCAAGTGAATCTTCCGTTACTCGTTTTTTGAAGAAGTGGACGGGGAAGACCTTTATTGATAATCTGAACGAGATCCGTATATCCGGCTCAATTAGCCGATTGATTGAGACTAGTGATACGATCTCTGAGATCTGTTATAAAAGCGGATTTAACAATCTGTCTAATTTCAATCGTATATTCAGAAAAAAGAAAGGGGTAACCCCAACTGAATATCGGGAAAGGTACGCACGTAGCCGCTTCAAAATATAAAAATTAACTTTTGAGGCAAAAAATGACGAATTTGTATCATTTATTGAGTAAATAGTATTTGGTGGTTCTTATGAAACCTCCTACATTTGTGATAACATATAATAACAATTAGCACTTAATTATATGTCCTTAATTTAAATGCCAGAAGTAATAGTGATTTAAATTAAATAATAAAAATATTTTTTACATTGGTCTAAAGAATTGAGAATTAAAAACACAACTGGAAAGCGGTTGCCTGCGAAGGTAGCCGCTTTTATTATACCTGTGTTTTTTAGGGATACTTTAAGGGAACCGTCAGGGACAAAATTAGCTCAAATAGGGGGCTTTTTTGTGTGATAAACGCTCCAAAAAGGGTGTTTTTGCATCATAGAAGTTCCAATTGCTAATATGAAGAGGAAAAAAGAAAGAAAGCCTAAATGTATGACAATTGGATTGAAAACCAAACCACTATGTTTTTTTATAAGACCATTTTTGGCATCTTAAAAGCATAGATATGTGTACCCTTGTGTACCTTAGTGTACCCTTTTACTATATAGTATAGAAAACATGTTCCTTGTTCCTCTATTATAATTTTGAGGAACGAGGAACATGTTTTTTATACCTCATATAGGAAAAGGTACACAAGGGTACACAAAGGTACACATAAGAAATAGTCAAACCGTTAATAAACAGCTGTCTGGGAAATCCATACAACTTGTCCTTCGTCCTCATTCACGACTTATTGTTGCGCACACACGACCTGTTTTTGCCCATGAACGGCCTGTTTTTACGCATCTTCAAAGAGGTAGTTGTTCCTTTTGTTTAATTATGGTATCTTTGTTTATCATTAATTCTTTAATAAAGATAAGGCATGGAAAGCAAAAATAATAATAATCAGACAAATGAAATACAAGTAGAACTTGCTGAAGATATGGCTCAGGGAACCTATGCTAATCTGGCGATCATAGCGCATTCTTCATCAGAGTTTATCATTGACTTTATTCGTGTAGTGCCGGGGGTACCAAAAGCCAAGGTGAAGAGCCGCGTGATCCTGACTCCCGACAATGCCAAGCGCCTATTATATGCTTTACAGGATAATATTGCCAAGTTTGAACAGCAGGGAGGTAACACATCCGGTCTAGATGGATTTATCCCCCCTATCGGAGGTATTAAAGGTGAGGCTTAATCAACCTTTCAGCTGCAAAACAAAATATCCTGTAGCTCATTGAACTACAGGATAAAATTACTGGAAATGTTTTCTTGCGTTTTCTTTATGATGTAATAAGAGGACGCCATCTTGTCCCATCCCAGACATACAATCCCGGTTTGATACCAAGACTGTGGTTTGTATTTATATTATACACAAATAGGCCAATCAATTCTGTGGCTTTACCAGTCGCTTCGTTAATGTCCGATAGCGAAGTTAGAGTTGTAAGCTTAACTCTTGGCATTCCCAAGCCCTTATTCGAGGTAGAGTTGTCTATGCTCGGATTTGCCGGATTTCTTTCTTTCAGATCCAGCAATGCACCTTTGTTTGGCTCTAATCCCGCTCCGATAGTTACTTGAGCATTAACACCTGTACCTAAAGCCAGGGCAAATAGGAAAGCTAAACTGAAAACAATTGTTTTTGCTAATTTCATCTGTTTCATATATATATTAATCTAATTAATTTATCTTAATTGCTTGTTTGTCATTATTGCTGTTTTGCTACTGGATATGTGTCCAAATTGTCCAACTCCACCTGATACATTTACTGCACCTAGTTTCTTGTAATTATTTTGTGTATCTGTTATCTCAGATCCTGCATAGAATATAAGTGAGGTAAAACAGCCGCCGGTATATACTATACTAGCTCCTTGTCCCATACTTATGAAGGCTTCGTTTTCTCCGCCTCTACTAAATAGAACTATACATCTGCCACTTGTTTGACTATCATTACAATATTGAAGAGCTTGCGGATGTCTCAATGCTTCCTCTTCCGTATTACACGCGATTGTTTGAGCCTCCTTAGTCAACACATACCATTTATCGTCTTGCTTGAAAACAAAAGCTCTTGCAGTTGCTCCATTAGGACAGGCTACTGGTGCTTTCATAACAGAAAGATAAATAATACATGTGCTGCCGGCAACGTCGATCGGGAAGGCTACTTGGCTCATTGTCGTTGTCGGAGTGCCTGTAAAATAAACATCAATATTGCCGGAAGCTGTGAGAGTCTGAGCGCGAACGTTTGCAATTACACCTCCATAAGTTCCGATTGTACCTGCCGGTAAATTATAAGAAGTACCGGAAGTAAGGGTATAAGGAATCTGTACATTAGGCGTAGTACTTTCCATACTCTGATTCAGATATCCTGTTACATATATATCACTACATTTTATTTCTACAGGGGGAGCTGGTGGTGCACATGCTTCCCATAACCTATCCCATTGGTTCCCATTCCATACATAAGGACCGGGGCAGAGATCTTTTGTGCTATCATCTGTTAAGTTATAGACGATTAGTCCTGCATGGACCGTTTTTTGTGTTTGATTATAATCATAATCACTGGACTTAAACATTGGGTAAAGTTGAAGCTTATTCTCTAAATATACTCTTGGGAGGAGTAAACCGGCACTCGAATTTTCTCCAATATTATTATTTTCTTTTAAATGAAGCAAGGTTGCTTCACTAGGTTCTGATCCTGATCCTATGGTTACTTGCGCATGTGAGGTTAGCAGGCAGATAGCCATTACTGTTATTAACTCAAATTTCCTGATACTCATTTTGTTTGGAACTAGAATGTTAAACTTTTTTCTGTTATTATTTGTTTTGTAGAATATTGTCTTTTCTTGATGCAAAAGAAATTAATAATGGTCTAATAAAAGCTATAATGTCTATGTCTATTTTTCCATTTGTGGAAAAATAATTACATCAATTTGTAAAAAATAGGATGGTTTTAGTTTGGATTATCAAAAAGTGGATAATTACTGGCTAAAGTTTTGTAAAAAGTAAACAATATTGTATGTTTTACCTCATTTAGAATGTTGTGATTCATAATATCTTTCATATATTCGCTCCCAATTAGAGGTGTAAGATAATTTGTCTTTATGGTAAAGGAAAATGAAGAATAACGCAATAGATATGTTGTTGATAGAGCGGATATTGGAGTATATCCCCTATAATATAAAACCCGTGGATTATCTGATGGATATACTCAGTCTCAATCGAAATTCCGTATATCGCAGGCTCAGATATGAAAAGAGTTTTTCCTTTCACGAAATAATGAAGCTATCTTCAGCAATGGGATTTTCGTTAGACGATATCGCATCAGCTGTCAATAGTGACTTTCGATCCGGTTTGCATAATAACCAAGCTAATAAGATCACGGCTGAGAGTAGCACTGTCTCTCTTTTTGCTCACTTCAAGGCATTACTAAGCAATTTTATACCCACCAATGACAGTTTGTTTATTATTACGTCAAATCGTCTCCAATTCCTGTTTATAAAAGAAGAAGTGCCACTTTTCCGTTTTCTGTATTATCAACTGATGTATCAGTTGAGAGAGATACCAGTCAATCATCCTTTTTCCCAAACTACGATCCCTGAGACCGTACGTGCGTCAAGCAGAGAATTTAATACGCTTTTTATGTCGAAGAATGGTAAGGAGTATATCATAGATCCGAATATATGTCTAAATATTGTACGGGATATCCAGTATTTTTACCAAAGGAAGCTTATTACAGAAAAGGAGTTACTCCATTTAAAGGAAAGCTTACATGCTACGATAAAATATACGCAAACATATATGCAGGCGGGATTTAATGATTCCCCTTTCAAGAAAAGCAAATTTTATCTTTCGGGAATGGAGGTAACTTCAAACACCATTTATTCTGTTTATGAAGGAAAGGAAGAATCAAACGTCTGGCTCTATTCTGCTAATCCGATTCATATCACCAACAAAGAAATCTGTAACATCCACAAACAATGGATTGACTCATTGATGAGGAATTCTACTCTTATTTCGGGAGCCAGTGAAAATATCCTTCTCGATTTTATCTCAAAGCAACTGGAGTTTGTAGATAATATGGATAAAATAATGTACTGATTTTCGACCAGAATATTTCTTATAGGCTTGTGTGATTGATCATTTCCCGTATATTTGTAATTGTTTTAGCTACATTAAATACATAAATGCCATGGGAAATAAACTATCTCTTACTATTTTAGCTTTGTTTTATGTCTTAGCAACTTTTGCTCAGGCTGGTTTTGACAATTGGTTTGAAAAGAAAAGCTTGCGGGTGGATTTTGCGCTTAGCGGAAACTCGGAGTATCAGGCGGCGGCTTTGCAGCAATTACGGGAAGAACCTGTCTGGGCGGGTCCTGTAAAGAACCTGATTGACGACTTCTACTACGGAGGATATTACGCCAATGTATATGATAAATCCAGCGGACAATTGATATATTCCCGGGGCTTTAATACCTTGTTTGAGGAGTGGCGAAGCACTGAACAGGCAAAGAAAGAAGTACAATCATGGACAAACAGTGTGTCTGTGCCATTCCCGAAAAAAGAAATTGTTCTAGAGATTACCGGACGCGATAAGGAAGATATGCGCTTCCACACTTTACTGAAGCTGGATATAGATCCAACCAGTATCTTTATAGACAGAAGCAAGCTGAAAGAGAATAAGACCACCAATATTCAGAACAAGGGAGATTTGGCAGACAAGATAGACCTGGTCTTTCTGGGCGAAGGCTATACAGCTGAAGAACAAGACAAGTTTGTAGCAGATGCCCGGAAATTCACCGAGTCATTGTTCAAAACTCCGCCTTTTGATACGCGCCGGGAGGACTTTAATGTTTGGGCCGTAGGATTGATTTCCGAAGAGTCCGGACCGGACGTTTCAGGAAAAGGAATCTTTAAGAATACTGCTTTAAACTCAGGCTACTATACATTTGGGGTAGACCGTTATCTGACGACTCCCGACATGAAATCCATACGCGATGCCGTATGGAATGTGCCGTGTGACGCTATCTTTATCCTCGTAAATACGGATATGTACGGCGGAGGCGGGATGTATAATTTCTACGCTATGGGTACATCGGATAATCCACGTACTCCGGTCGTTTTCGTACATGAATTCGGACATAGCTTTGCTGGCCTTGCCGACGAATACTTCTCTTCGGAAGTGGCGTATGATGACGGATTTTACAACCTGAAGCGCGAGCCTTGGGAACCTAATATCACAACATTAATAGATTTCGACAGCAAATGGAAAGACCTGTTGCCCGCCGGTATACCGGTTCCAACGCCATTAGACAATGCACATAAGAATAATATCGGCGTATTTGAAGGAGGAGGATATCTGGCGAAGGGTATATATCGCCCGATGGATCATTGTATGATGCGCGACTATGCCCCTTTCTGTCCGGCTTGTAGTCGCGCAATCCTTCGTATGATAGACTTCCTGTCCGATAAATAACGTTTAATGCATCGGGACTTCCAGTAACAGGATAGTGGATTCTTTTAGGGTTTCGATGTTCAATTCGTTGGTTTCGCTGAAGCCGGCTCCGTCTCTCTTGGAGAGGATTGTGTCGCCTACTTTTACTTCGCCTTCGATAACAAACAGGTAGATGCCGCTATCTTTCTTATGCAGCTTGTACTCTTTGGTTTGTCCGGCATCCAGGGTTCCCATAGAAAACCAGGCATCTTGCAGGATAGAAGCGGGCGCGTCTCCATCCGGAGAGATGATCAATGATATTTCGTTCCTTTTCTGCGTGGGACGGATATCGTAGTTGTCGTATTTCGGAGTCGTATTTTCCTTTTTAGGAAACACCCAAATTTGTAGGAATTTCAAGTCTTCCTCGGCGCTGTCGTTATACTCGCTGTGGAATATACCTGTGCCTGTACTCATCACCTGTATGTCTCCGGGAGTGATTGTATGGCTATTTTTGATACTATCCCCGTGGCGCAAATATCCTTCCAGCGGAATAGAAATCACTTCCATATTCTTATGGGGGTGCATACCAAAGCCTTCGCTTGGCGCGACAATGTCATCATTCAGCACCCGAAGCATACCAAAGTGCATACGCTTCGGGTTGTAATAGTCGGCAAAACTGAAGGTGTGACGTGTTTTCAACCAACCATGGTTAAAGTATCCCCGAGTATTTGCCTTGTCTACCACTACTTTCATAAACTATTCTCCTATTAATTAAAATTCATCAATAGAACAATCCAGGTAGGCAAAAGTTCAATAAAAGGCAGGGAGCGTGTATTAGCGGTTGCCCAGGTCGTCGTATAGTGTTTGCAGGAAGGCTTTCCCTTTGTCGAGTCGGAGGTCGTTTCCTGTCTCAGGCTCAATGATTAGCGGGCGATTACTTTCATTGTCAAAGACGGAAATACCGCTGCTGTCTATAAATCCAAAACCATTATTGAATGTATAGAAGGCAAAACGCGGCGTATGTTCGTCGAGTAAGTTCTTACTGTAGGTGAACTCATGATGTGGTATCTCCAGCTGGCTGAGTAATGTGGCGGCCAAGTCAGTCTGGGCACCTATGGTGGTTATCTTTTCCGCCTGCTTAACGGCCCCTCCCAGCCAGAGCATGGGGATGTGGAATCTTAGTGGCTCGTTTTCTTTTAACTGATCGGGATAGCGGAAACCATGGTCAGCAATCAGGATAACCAGCAGGTTTTCCCAAGTCGGTGTCTGCTTTAGTTTGTCGATAAAGTCCCCCAGGCAACTATCGGTAAATGCGATGGAATTCAGGTACGGATGCTCCAGGCGATGATAAGGAACCTCAAACGGCTCATGGCTGCTGAGAGTCAGGAAGGTGCTGAGCCAAGGGCTTTTCTTTTCCTTGCTTACCAACGATTTGTACAGGTGAGCAAAAGTAATATCGTCATTGGCTCCCCATTTGCTGAGACGGCTGGAAAGCGGGAAGTCACGGTCTGCCACAATCGAACTGTACCCGGCGCTGAAGAAATAGCTCTGCATATTGGTGAAGTTGATATCTCCGCCATACAGCATATCTGCCGTATATCCTTTTTCTACCAGGCTGCGGGATATGGAAGGCAGCGTTTGGCTTTTGGCCGGATACTTCATGATAGAAGTAGTCGGTTGAGCCGGATAGCCGTTTAGTATAGCCACTAGTCCGCGATCTGTCCGAAAGGAATTGGAATACAGGTTGGTGAATAAAATACCTTCTTCCGAAAGGCGGTTCAGATGAGGCGTTACACCCGGTTCTCCACCCAGTGCTTCTATTGTATTGGCCGAAAAACTTTCCAGTAAGATCAACAGGATGTCCGGCTGTTTGGTATTTAATAGCGATGCCTTTTCAGCCGGCAACAGCTGACTGTCCGCAGGTACGATCAGTTGCTCGAATAATTCCTGTCGTTCGTCTTCGGGGAAAAAGTTGAACTGAGCCGCAAAATCCTGCTGTTTGCTAAGTGAAGCGATCAGACTGAATACCGGATTGATCGCAGCGTGATTCAAAAACTGCTTGTTGCTGAAATATACCATCCCTACATTGGCCGTAGAGGTAGTAACCCCTCCCCGGATCGGTAAAAAGAGAATACCTCCCAGTAGCAGGAATATACATGTATGAAGTATCCTTTTCCCGGCAGGCTCTTCGGGCAATATCGGAACAATCAGCTTCCTGAATATCCAGTAAATGCCAAAAGCATATACCAGAAAGAGGAATATCTGCCGGATAAATAAGCCAAGCGGCACACTGGCCATGGCATCTGCCGGCGATTGCATATAAAAAAGAACGGTTGCATCTATGCGGAATCCCCAGAAAGCATACAAAGCTACGTCTACAGCAAAGATGGCTGCTACCAGGGTAGCCATGACGGCAAAGTAAACGTTCAGTATTTTTCGCAGGTATGCCCCGGGCATCCATACGGAAACAAGAGTACAAAGCAAGGGGATGACTGTAAGATAGCCAGCCATCGTACAATCCAGCTTTAATCCGTGAAGAACTACTTTCAGCCAATCTATCCAGGTACAATCAGTAGCCAGATTGCTGTGATAAAGCATGAATACCGGTTTCTGAATAGCAAAAACCGGCAGCCAGGTTATAAATACAGCTATGACGAAAAGCAGTCTTTTCTTCATACGAATATGATTTTATTCGGCATAGAGTTTCTCGCGAAGCTCGGCAATGGCCGGATCGGAGATATAATCGTCGTATTCTATCATCTTATCGATGATGCCTTTGGGTGTTAGTTCTATCACACGGTTCGCTACCGTTTGAATAAACTCATGGTCGTGGCTGGAGAACAGCACATTTCCTTTGTACCCTTGCAGCGTATTGTTGAATGCCTGGATAGACTCCAAATCCAAATGGTTGGTAGGTGTATCTAATATTAATGTATTGGCATCTTTCAGCATCATGCGTGAAATCATACAACGCATCTTTTCACCTCCGGAAAGGACGTTTACCTTTTTCAGCAATTCTTCGCCCGAGAATAACATCCTGCCCAGGAAGCCTTTCAGGAACACTTCGTTTGTATCGGCGGCAAACTGGCTGAGCCATTCGATCAGGTTGTAATCCGAATTGAAATATTTGGCATTATCCAGCGGAAGGTAAGCCGTTGTAATTGTCTGCCCCCATTGGAATGTTCCTGCATCTGCCTTTTCTTCTCCGTTAATGATCTGGAAAAGAGCTGTCATAGAGCGAGGGTCGCGACTGATGAATACAATTTTATCGTTCTTCTCAACATTAAAATTCAAGTCGCGGAACAGTATTTCTCCTTCAATACTTTTGGTAAGGCCTTTTACTTCCAGTATCTGATTGCCCGGTTCGCGTGCAGGCGTGAAAAGAATCCCCGGATAGCGGCGTGAAGAAGGTTGGATTTCCTCAATGTTCAACTTCTCAATCATCTTCTTGCGGCTCGTAGTCTGTTTAGACTTCGCTACGTTGGCACTAAAGCGGCGGATAAATTCTTCCAGTTCTTTCTTCTTTTCTTCCGCTTTCTTATTTTGTTGCTGTTGCTGGCGAAGGGCCAACTGGCTCGATTCGTACCAGAAGCTGTAGTTACCGGCAAACAGTTGCAGCTTATTAAAGTCAATATCCACCGTATGTGTACAAACCGAGTCGAGGAAGTGCCTGTCGTGGCTTACTACCAATACTGTATTTTCAAAATTAGAAAGATACTGCTCAAGCCAACTTACCGTTTCCAGGTCGAGGTCGTTGGTAGGCTCATCCAGCAGCAGGTTGTCCGGCTTACCGAAAAGCGCCCGTGCCAGCAGTACCCTTACCTTTTGCTTACCGCTCAGGTCCTTCATCATGCTGTAATGCAGGTTTTCCTTGATACCCAATCCGCTTAGCAAACTGGCGGCATCACTTTCGGCGTTCCAGCCTTCCATTTCGGCAAACTTTTCTTCCAGTTCAGACACTCTGATTCCATCTTCGTCGCTGAAGTCCGGTTTTGCGTACAACATGTTTTTTTCGTTCATAACCTCCCAAAGGCTGCTATGTCCCATCAGTACCGTATCCAGTACCGTATATTCGTCGAAAGCAAAGTGATCCTGGCTTAATACGGACAGACGTTCGCCCGGCCCCATGCTGACGGTTCCCCGGGTGGGGTCCATGTCTTTGCTAAGGATTTTGAGAAAAGTAGATTTGCCGGCACCGTTTGCTCCGATAATACCATAGCAGTTGCCCGGCGTAAATTTCATATTGACATCCTGAAAAAGAATGCGTTTCCCAAACTGTAAGTCCAGGTTGTTGACAGTAATCATATTATGTATACCTATTAAATTGCAAATGAGAGCGCAAAGGTACGAAAATATAGCATGTGTCCCAAATATTTTTGCTCACGAGCGAAATAAAATAAGACGTGAGCCGGAATTATTTGCTCATTATATAGTTAGTCAAACTCCTCTGCAAATATAATCCATCTTTTTCCCCATAAAAGAACATTGCGCGCGCTGCCACTCTCGGTTACTTTTGTCGGAAAAAGAAAAAAACATGGCAGATCAGAAATTCTACCTGGGATTTGATTTGGGCGGTACCAATATGGTAGCCGGGGTGGTTGATGCAGATTATCGCATCATCCATAAAGAAAGCATCCCTACGCGAGCCGGACGGCCCATCGAAGAGGTTACCTTCGATATGGCTGAAGTTAGTAAGAAAGCATTGTACAATGCAGGGCTTACGTTAGACGATATTTCTTCCTGGGGGATAGGAATGCCGAGCTATGTGAATCCGAAAACCAACTTACTGGTACATGCCAATAACTTCGGTTGGAAAAATGTACCGGTCTACGACCATCTGTCCAGGCACATTTCCCTGCCGATCTATATTGAGAACGATGCCAACTGTGCGGCTTACGGCGAAGTATTGGCCGGGGCTGCCAGTAAATATACGGATGCTGTGATGCTGACGCTGGGAACCGGTGTGGGAGGAGGTATCGTGATGAATAAGAAAATATACGCAGGCTTCGACAATATGGGAGCAGAACTGGGGCATACGAAGCTGGTTTATAATGGAATCCGTTGCACTTGCGGGCAAAAAGGATGCCTGGAATCGTATTGTTCGTCTACCGCTTTGATCCGCAAGACAAAAGAGGCTGTCGATACGCGTCCTGATACATTAATATTACAACTATGTGGACAAGACAAAGAAGGCATCAACGGGGAAATTGTATTTGAGGCAGCTCGCCGGAAAGACCCGCTTGCGGTTGAAATCATAGATGAATATATCTGTCATCTGGCAGCCGGAATCTCAACCTTCATTACCATTTTCCGTCCGGAAGTGATTATCCTGGGCGGAGGTATGGCGCAAGCGGAAGATCTCTTGCTTGAGCCATTGAACCAGCAATTATATACCAGTACGTTTGCGGCTGAAGAAATAGGAATCCCCCGTGTGATTTGTGCCGAGTTGGGTAATGATGCCGGGATCATAGGTGCCGCTTTCCTTGAAAAAACAATGCAAAAATGAAACAAAAGAACAAAGCTATACTAGACTCTTTCAAAAACGGCTTGATTGTCTCTTGTCAGGTGCAACCGGACGATCCGGTCTATTCAGAAGAGTTTGTCGTTAAAATGGCACAAGCCGCCCAATGGGGTGGTGCCGTGGGGCTTCGGGCGAATATGCCGGAGCAAATCAAAGCCATTAAGAGAGAAGTAGATCTTCCCCTGATCGGTTTGTGGAAGATCTGGCACGATGATACAGACGTCTTTATCACTCCTACATTGGAAGCGGCTGTTGCTGTTTGGGAAGCCGGGGCAGAGATCATTGCTATAGACTGTACCAGCCAGATTACCCATGAAGGTCGTCCGGCTTATGAGTTGCTACCACTGCTGAAGAGGGAATTACCCGAAGCGCTTGTCTTTGCCGATGTAGCTAATTATGAAGAATGCCGGCGAGCCGTGGAGATGGGGGCAGATATCGTAGGACCTACGCTTTATGGCTATACAGCGGAGACCAAACACATCGAACAACCTGATCTGCGCGAGTTTGCCCGGATGTGTCGTGACTTTGGCGATAAAGCCTGCATGATTATGGAAGGGCATATCTATACGCCGGAAGAAGCCATGAAATGCCTGTACCTTGGCGCGCATTCTGTGGTAGTGGGGAGTGCTATTACACGTCCGCACCTGATAACAAAACGATTTACAGACCTGTTGAGCGGGTATCAAAACGACTGGCGATCGGAAGAAAGAAAAAAGCATTAATATCTCAATTGTATTATTTTAGACCAAAGGCTATGGCGCGATTTAATGTGGAACATACGCAGAATGTAGAGGTTAGTAAGAAATTTCCTTGCGAGAAATCACCCGACAGGCAGTTGGAAGTTATGGAACAATACACAGCCGTGCATTGTTCCTGTACGGGTATGCCCAAAGAACTACGTGAAATAGCCTGCTTGCGCGTTTTGTACCCCGCATTATTTCGCTCCATTATGTCCAATGACCGGATTGCCGGGCGGATTGATTTTCTCCCGATTGGTTTCGGTTCAGTAACATCAGAAGGAGGGGTAGGCCATTATTGTGTGTTTAAGAAACTGGCGGCTTTCCGGGACAAACTGGAAGCAGCCGACCGCAAACGGGTGGATGTTTTATACGATTACTGGCTGGATCATGACGTAAAGACCTTATTCAATAAAGATATCCTTACGGATGATACCATAGGCATGTTTATCGATTGCGAATATCCGATGATTGCAACGGCCCGCCTCTCCGGTATGATGCTTGATTACCCGAAGTTGCTGGGCAAAGGCATTGGCGGCTTACGACGGGAAATAGAAAAAGGCTTGCTTGAACAACCCGGAAATAGTTTTTATGAAGCTGGTTTGGCCTGTCTGGATCTTTTTGTCGCTTGTGCAACGCATTTGCAACAAGACGCTCTGCAGCAGATGAAAACAGCCGATGATAAACGCCGGAAAGAGTTGCAGACGATCTACGACGGATTGGAAAATATAAAGGAAGATCGCCCCGAAACATTCCATGAAGCCTTGCAGTTGATCTGGCTCTATGCTTTGCTGGCGGGTGTAATCAATTACGGACGGCTGGACGACTATTTGGGCCCTTACCTGGCTGCTGATCTGGAAACCGGGCGACTGACGGACGAAGAGGCGTATAGCTATGTCCATTCCCTTTGGACATTAATAGAAAACCGGCGTACAACGGTTAATGGACGTGTGATCGTTGGCGGAAAGGGACGTAAGCATCCGAAAGAAGCCGATGTATTCCTGCATTACGCTATGCGTGTAGCTCGTAATTGCCGCTATGTGGAACCTCAGTTTACACTCCGTTTTGATAAAGACACTTCCGAAGAAATCTGGGATGCAGCTCTGGATGCCTTAGGTGCAGGAGCTACCTATCCTACCTTATATAATGATGATGTAAACGTGCCGGCTGTTGCATTCGGGATGCGTATCGACGAGCAAACAGCGGAGCAATATGTCCCCTTTGGATGTACCGAATTTGTTATTCAAGGGCAGAGCACGGGAACACCTAACATATGCATCAACCTGCTGAAGCTTCTCACCATCTTTATGAACGAGGGAATAGACCCGGTAGACGGTAAGTACAAAGCAGGCAAAGCAAGCGTAAAGAAACCGGAAGAATACCATAGCTTTGAGGACTTCTACAATGGCTACAAGGCCCTGCTCGATCATTATCTGGACCTTTCGGTAGAAACACAATACTATTCTTATCAGTTGATGAATAAGGAGGTAGGTTTCCTGTTCAACAGTCTGCTGACAGATGATTGTATTGCCCGTGGAAAAACACTGTTAGACGGAGGGGTACGATATTTGGGCGGAACCAATGAAACCTACGGAAATATCAACACCTCCGATTCGCTTTGGGTTATCAAAGATTTGGTATTTGAGCGGAAGAAATATACGCTTCGTCAGTTGCATGACGCCATGTTGGCAGACTTTGTAGGTTATGACGCGCTGCGGAAAGATTGTCTTTCCTGCGATAAGTATGGAAATGATCTGGATACAGCCGATGGCATGGCTAATGACCTGTACGAATTCGTAGCTAAAGGAGTACGCGACCGGGGCATACGGATCGGCATGCAATATTTCCTGATTGTAATTAGTAATAACCAACTGAATACCGAATGGGGGAATCGCACAGCAGCCTCTCCCGACGGGCGCCTCAGTGGCATGTATATGAATCCGGCCAACAATCCGCAGGGAGGAGCTAATGTCTCCGGCCCGACAGCCTTGTTGAATTCCCTGACAACGTTTGATCCCCGCTATCATGGAGGCTCGGTGCAGAATATCAAATTCACTCCGGCGATGTTCAATGAGAACCGAGCGTTGATCAAGCAGCTATTCCACACCTATTTCAACAAAGGCGGCTGCCATCTGATGGTGACAGTTGTTGATAAAGGTGTGTTGGAAGATGCCATGCAACACCCGGAAAACTATCCCGATCTGATCGTACGTGTAAGTGGTTTCTCTGCCGTTTTTGTGGATTTATCACCTAATATACAGGAAGAACTATTAAGTCGCGTATTGTATGATGGTGACCATCCTTGAGATCGAACGCTTTGCCATACACGATGGGCCGGGTATCCGGACAGTCGTTTTCCTTCAGGGTTGCCCGCTGCGTTGTTCGTGGTGTTCCAACCCCGAATCACAGCAACAAAAGACCCAGCTTCTTTATCTTGAAAACCGTTGTACTGCTTGTGGGAATTGTTTCAACGTATGTCCCCATGGAGCTATCCGATGGGAAGAGGGACGGCCTGTCTTCAATCGCCTGCAGTGTGTAGGTTGCCAAACCTGCTCTGCTTCCTGTTTGCAAAATGCGATCAGGTTTGCCGGAAAACAAATGTCTGTTGCAGCCATTATGGATGTCGTGCGTCGCGACAAGGAGTATTACCAGACCTCCGGCGGAGGCGTTACCTTTTCGGGCGGCGAAGCCTTCATGCAAGCAGATGCCCTTATCGCCTTGCTTGAAAACTGCCGCGCGGAAGGCCTCCATACGGCTGTTGAAACCTGCGGACATGTGCCACCACAACAAATCCGACGCGCGCTACCATGGGTAGACCTCTTCCTGTTTGATATCAAACATACCGATAAAACAAAGCTAAAGCAATTCACCGGAGCTGATATGGATCTGATTCTTCGGAATCTGCACTATATAGCTTCCCATTCACCGGAAAAGATCATTCTCCGGACCCCTGTAATCCCCAGCTTTAATAACGATATTTCATTCATGCAATCCTTGTTCGATCTGGCGCTTGAAACCGGCATCCAAACGGTTCATCTTCTCCCGTACCATACACTGGGGACGGATAAATACCGTCAGATGGGCCTTGCCTACCCGTATCCACATATCACCCCTCTTACCAAAGAAGACCTGCTGTCTTATAAACAAATAGGAGAGGAGAGAGGAATCAAAAACATACATATCTGACAATATATTTTGTGATGCAAAAATTGCAGCCATGCGATCTAAAAAACGCATGGCTGCAATTTAAAAAACGCATGCGTGCGATTTATGAAACGTATGCGTGCGTTTTTATAGCCCGTTAATATATTATCCAATAAAACATTAACGGGCTTTAAATTATTTAGTTAACCATATCGGAGTGTTTATGTTATCTTCCCCTTGTCTGGCTAATGCAGCTTTATAATTATCATTATTGAAGTTCTGTTCAGAGTCGGGATATTTCCAGCGGACAGGTATTTTACCTCCATTCAGATTTCCTGTGCCCGGCTCCAATGCAGGAATGCCTGTTCTTCTCCAGTCGAAGAATCCTTCATATCCATTGTTGAAGAAGAAAGCGATCCATTTCTGTATACCGATCTGTGACAAACCGTTTTGTGATTTAAAGGCAACTTCCGCTTCTGTGATATACGCATCGTATTCTCCGGAAACACCATAGTATTCAAAAGAACCTCTGATTCCATTTTTATAGTATGTTTCCGCACTACCGCTGATCCATCCTTTCATCGCTGCTTCGGCCAAAATGAATTGCAGCTCGGAATAAGCCATATAAATACCTTTTTCCGTATTGGGTTCGCGGTTATAGCGCTGGCTGATCAGAGACTGGTTTTCAATACCTCCATTATAGGCAATAGCCTCTTCCTTACTCATTCCGCATGGTACGCCTACGTACTCAGGAGTTCCGGCTTCAACCGAGGCTGCTGTGGGGCGTGCAAAGATATGGATACGAGGGTCATTGTATTTAAGCATAATATCAACCAGGGGTTTTCCCATGATTACCTCTCCTGCATCATACCCTATTGCATTATAATTCGGGTAACGGTTCGGGGCGTCAGGTAGATAAGTAAGAGCAGCCATGTCGTCGTTGCTTTCAAAGATAGGATACTTAGACGGATTATCCACGATAGACTTTATTTTAGCACGAGCATCCGGCATTTTGTCTGAAACACGCATCAGCAGACGAAGGTGAAGGGAATTGGCGAACTTCTTCCATTTAAGAATATCTCCGTCATAGAGGATATCACCTCCGATTGCTGTTCCCTGTGGGTCTAATAAGGCATTGGCTTCTTCCAGATCGCTCAATAATCCTTGATAGACAACATCCTGTGTGTCGTAGGTGGGAGTATATTCACCTTCCTTGCCTTTAAGGGCTTCGGAGTATGGGATGTCACCCACTGCATCAGTCGTCCGAGAGAATAGATATGATTTGAATATCAATCCTATACCTTTGAAATTATCATGCTCAAGCTTTTCGGCCTCTACAATCAGGTTATTCACGTTCCGGAGTAAGGAATAATCCCAATAGGGAGTAGACCACCAGTCGTAACGACCTAAAGAAACTAACCAGTCACGCACAGCCATATGCTGTACTACTACGCTATTGTTTGGGCCTACATCCACACCTTGATAAATGATGTATGGCAATATCATGTCCGGAACAACTGATTCCGGTTGGTTTTCATTTGTATTGATATCCTCAAAATCCTTTGTGCAAGAGCACAGAATGACGAATAATGCGAATAGTACGGATAAATATATTTTTGCTTTCATATACGTATAAATTAAATGGTTAGAAAGATACGCTCAGGTTAATCCCAACACTTTTAGGAGTAGGGATTTGTACGTCTTCAGCTCCGTTAGTTCCTGTTTCCGGATCAATGTGTCTGGCTTTTGCCCACATCCACAGATTACGTCCTACAACAGATACCATGACATTGCGCAAAGCGTAAGACGAACTTAGCTTTATCCGTGGGATCGTATAAGACAAAGACAGTTCACGCAGTTTTATATAAGATGCATCATAACTGTTGGTTTCAAAAGCATCCCGACTGTGATAACGCCCGATCCAGTCGCGAAGACTTACCTTTACGTCGTTCGGCACATACGAAACGTTGCCGGAGGCGTCATATACTTCCATGACGCCTTCGCCAATGACACCTTCTTCTCGTTGGTTGCCGATAGCCGACTCGGCCAATACGCCTCCTTCCATACCTTTAGCCAATGTTCCGGAATAGATTCTTCCACCTTTACGGTAATCCAGCAAGCCAGAAAGTGTGAAACCTTTATAAGAGAACGAGTTTTTCATCCCGGCCATCCAATCGGGATTGTAGTTGCCGTAATGTTTGATTTCATCTTCCCATACAGGTAAACCGTCCTGATAAATGATCTGTCCGTCGGGAGCATGTTTGAAACCCCATCCGTAGAGGTCTCCCATCCGCTGTCCTACACGTGCCTGTGCCGGCCATCCCATATCGTAAGTGGTGATTCTTTCTGCCAACTCACGTACATACGCACGGTTGGTAGACCAGTTGAGAGCCACATTCCATGTAAAATCTTTCAGCTTTATTGGTGTGGCATTCATAACAACTTCAAATCCTCGGCTTTCAATTTTCCCAGCATTGATGTTGCGTGACGAATAACCTGACGTAGGCGCTATCTCCATAGATAGAATCTGGTTGGTAGCAACCGTATTATAATAAGCAAAATCAAAGCCGAGACGGTTGTTGAACATTCTGAAATCAAGGCCTACTTCATAACTGTTTATCTTTTCCGGTTTTAAGGAGCTATTATATAGTTTTCCTTCTTCAAAAGCTGTAAAGAGAGTTCCCCATTTGGTTCCGTAGCTATAGATTTGCTGTAGCTGATAGGGATCGGTGTCATTACCTACCTGTGCCCAGGAGCCTCTTACTTTGAAGAATGAAATTGCTTCAGGTAGTTTAACCATTTCCGTGATGATACCACTCAGAGAAACAGATGGGTAGAAGAATGAATTATCATTTGAAGGTAATGTGCTTGCCCAGTCGTTACGAGCTGTAACATCTAAGAATAACATATTAGCGTATGATATCTGTCCCATACCGTAAATGCTGTTTACGGCTTTTTCTGTGTTTGTTTCTTCTACATAAGGCGTAGACTTGGAGTTACCCAGATTATATAGTCCGGGGATACTTAGTTCGGGAGCTGTTGAAATCGTATAACGGGTTTTACGGCTCATCCGGTTTCCTCCGGCAGATACCTTATAGCTTATTTTATCAGTTAAAGCCTGTTCCCAAGTTAGCAAGAAGTCTGTATTTCTTTCCTGATAGATTCTGTTTCTTACGGAATACATCCCGTTTTTGTAGTTTTGGGAGCTGTAAGCACGTTTTACGGTAATGTTGTCATCATACCAGTCTGTACCTGTTCTTCCTACTAATGTTAATCCCGGAATGATCTGGTAGCTGAGGGTAATGTTTCCGTAGATACGGTTTTTGAGTTGTCCTTGTGTGTTTTCATATTGCGTAAAATAAGGGTTGTCTAACCACATGTTGAATGTATTTTGTTCTACGCCTTCTCGTCCTGTTTTCCAATAGTTTTTCAGGGCATTAACATCTTCATTCATTCCCCACCACATGAAGGTGTACATGATAGGTTTGTCCCAGTAGTAGGTTTGAGGCATGTTGTCGCTTTTGTTGATCACATAATTCACATTTGCATCCACACGAAGGTTTTTCATCAGGTTGTAACCTGCGTTTAAGGCAAATGTATTACGGGCCAGATCTGTGTTGGGTACTATACCTTTCTGGTCCAGGTTGGTGTATGATAATCTGAAGTTCCCTTTTTCATTCCCTCCACTGATGGACACATTATTGGTGAAGATCCGTCCGGTTTCAAAAAAGTCGTTCAAAAAGTTCTTATTGGCAACCCAGGGGGTAGGGATTCTCTTTCCGGTAACAGGGTCGATGGGACTGCTATATTGTGCGATTTCTGTGTATCCACTAGCCGTTGATGGATCCCTTTGATTAAGCAGAGGCCCCCAGCAATAGCCCGATCCGTCGTATTTACCTCCACCGGCGCCGTCTACATATTCATATTCGAAGTTTTCACCTCCCCCGTAGCGATATTGGTAATCAGGGGTTTTTAGCAGCCAGGGTTGTACTATAAGGCTCGTATTGTATGTTACTCCTAATCCCTGGGATTCTTTACCGCTTTTGGTTGTAATTACGATTACCCCGTTTGCAGCCCGGCTTCCGTATAGTGCGGATGCCGTCGGCCCTTTCAATACGCTGATTGACTCTACATCGTCCGGGTTTATATCTCCTGCTCCGTTTCCGAAATCAACTCCATCGGCATCGCTCTTCATGTTACTTACCGGGATACCATCAATAACAAATAAAGGTTCGTTATTGGTAAGGGAGGTTTCCCCACGAATACTAACTTTAGGAGAACCTCCGATACCACCGGTAGAGACATTGCTTATTTGTACTCCGGCTACCTGCCCTGCTAATGAGTTCAGCATATTGGGGTCTCTAACTTCTGTCAATACACCTCCTTGCAGTTCTTGTACAGCGTATCCGAGAGCTTTTTTCTCACGTTTGATACCTAATGCCGTAACTACAACTTCTTCCAGTTGCTTGCTGTCTTCCAGAAGTCGGATATCTAAAACCGACTGTCCTTTGATTTCAACACTTTGGCTCATGAAGCCAACGTATGAGAACAGAAGATGTTTTTCACCTTCCGGTACATTGATGCTGTATTGCCCAGATACATCCGTGATTGTTCCGATAAAAGTTCCCTGTATAGAGACCGTTACACCAATTAACGGATTCCCACTCTCATCTGTTACAGTACCTTTTACGATTTTTCCTGTTTGCTGAGTATTGGGTAGTTCAGTAGAGCTTTCGGCCATTACATAGGTAATGCCCGAAAAGAGAAATATAGCCAAAGCCAGGCTTTTTAAAACACAATGAATGACACAGGAAGAAGAATTTTTCTTCCTTCTATTTATCTTTTTCATGAATAGAATTGAATTAATAGTTAATGAAGTCTGTTTTGAAAACAAAATCTCTTTCTTATAAAACCATAAGAAATAATCAGGTGTGAGCTATTGAAGCTATTCCATAGGCTGAATCGTTTGAATTAGTGATGACTGTTAAATGTAAATGTGGATATAACTGCCCGGTGATCAGACGGGTAATTTGCGAATTGAATATCGGAGGCTGGGTTAACCTCTCCAACTATTTCGGATTTTACCGGATGGATATTTCCCCAAAAGAAAACAAAGTCTATCCGATCCAGAACTTCTGTGTAGGACTCGGATTCGGGTAGTGGAGTCCAGGTGTAGCCAGGGTTAGCAGTTTCATCCGGATAAAGCATACGATATGAGTCTTTCATATCTGCCTGATACATGAAATCAAAGGTTGAAGGCCAGGATACCGGCATTTTACATAATCCAGCTTTAGCGGACTTTTCTGTCCAGTCCAGGCAAGATGGTTCATTAAAATCTCCTGTAAGGAATAGAGGATATCCTTCTTTTTGTGCCTCTTTCATGTCAAGGATTATCTCAGCGACCTCTTTGCCTCGTGTATTCCTTGCAGAAGCAATCGCTTCTGCAGCTGTATTTAGCAAAGGCCCTCCACAGTAATGAATTCCATTCAGCTGATAGGGTTCATAAGGACAATACATCAGGTGAATGTTGAACATCCATACAAAATACTTTTCGTCTATTTGTATTTTTACCCCATGCCCGTATGTAGAGGTGTCTGTTATTGCAAATTTGCTTATAATTGTAGGGCTTCCTGTAGACGCATAAGAATACCAACCTAAGCTGTCTGCTATGTTTATGGCTGTATTTACATCGTCACGCGAGGATTCTTGTATTCCTACAATATCAGCCTTGCTTTCAAGTATTACACGGGCTGTTTCCTGAACAGATTTTCCTCCTCCCAGCCAAATATTAAAACTCATGATACGAAGCTCTTTTGGCGCAGGAGAACATGTTGTAAATAATAGAAGTAGCAACAAACAGATAGCGTTTATTATTCCTTTTGAGTATTTGCAGGTTAGTGTCATAATTATTAGATATATAATGCAAAAGTAGGTGGAGGAAGATATAGAAAGAATAGACAAATAATGCTAAAAAGATGGATTTTCTTTGCGTACGGTATCGCAGGTGTTTGAATTACTCATTCTCTTTATGCTCTTCCCTGAACTTCCGGGGCGACATTCCTGTGATTTTATTAAATATCCGGCTGAAGTAATACTGGTCTTCAAACCCAAGTTTGTATGTAATCTGATTGATTTTCATATTGGTATGTTTCAGTAATTGGCAGGCGCGTTCGATCTTGAGGTGCAGGAAATAATTCATAGGGGCGTAATGGACCTCTTTCATAAACAAGCGGTAGAAATGCGATTCGGAATAGCCGAAGTGGGAGGCTATGTCTTTCAGTTTCAGCTTACGCTCTATGTTTTCATTCATATAATGTGTAGCTAAGCTTATAAAGAAGGTGTTGGGTATACCTTTCTTGCGGATTTTGACGCTTCTGTATGAATCTACATAGAGAAACGTACTGAGCAGATGGTTCAGGCTGAGATTCGCGTACGTTATAATTTCTTCATCATGTCCGATCTCCAAAGCGGTGATCAGTTCTTCGAAAAAAGAGATCCGGTCATTGATACGCGACGAGTCGCCGACTTCTATTTTCTGTAAGCCTTGCAGCTTTTCGTAGATGTAACGGGCTTTTGCCCCTTTGAAATGTATCCAGTAAATATACCAGGGATTCTCCGGGCCTGAACCGTATTGGTGAGCTTGTTCGGCAGGCAGGATGAAGAAATGATTTTCCGGTACCACATGGTATTCTCCATTGAGCCGGTACCAACCTTCCCCTTTTGTGCAATAAATGAGCAGATATTCGCCACAACCTGTCTCCCGGTCGATATAATGATTCTCTGCTTTAGGGAAAAAACCCATGGAGTGTATTGCCAGGTCGGCAGTAAGCTGGTTCTGTAATGCCTTCTCAATTATATTGAATGGTAGAACGATGAGGCGCTCGCCATGGAATCCATGTTTAATTCGTGTCATATCCCTGTAGATTAAAGGTTAATTGCTAGATGCAAATATAGTCCATCTTTTTTGTCTGTTTACTCTATTATGTGGTTTATTTCTGTAACCTATTTTTGTTTCGGCTCATTGACGTTCATTAAAAATTGAAATATAATATGCGAAACACGATTTATTCTTTGGCTATATGTATGGTTTTGATAGGATTAACCGGATGTAATAACAAGAAAAGTGAAGCACTTACGGTTACCGATCCTATGACGCTGTTTGGCCAGATTGACTGGAAGGCAAAAGCAAACACCTTGACGGAAACAGAACAGTCGGCCGGATGGCAACTGCTGTTCGACGGATCAACCGGCAATGGATGGCACGGATACAACCAAAAAGGTATACCCGAATGTTGGGCAGTAGAAGACGCTTGCCTGACAATGAAAAGCGTAGGAGGAAACGAAGAACAAGACTTGATTACCAATAAAGTATATAAAAAGTTTGTATTGGCACTGGATTATAAAATGACACCGGGAGCTAATAGCGGGATCCTTTTCCATATCAAGGAAGATCCGAAATATACGTTTGCTTACGAGACGGGGCCTGAGTTTCAGGTAATAGACCATGAAAACTGGCCTGACCCTCTGGAGGATGTACAGATCAATGGAGGCAATTATGCGATGTATCCTCCGATGGAGCGTCCGTATAAGCCGATTGGTGAATGGAATCAGCTTATGTTGGTTGTAAACGGAAATGAAGTGACACACATACTGAATGGTAAAATTATTGTAAAGTATACCAAATATTCGGACGAATGGACTAAATTGCGCAATAGCGGCAAGTGGAATGCTTTTCCCGATTATAGTAAGTATGATGAAGGGCATATATCTTTACAAAACCATGGGACGAAGGTATGGTACAGGAATATTAAACTAAAGGAGCTATAAACAATATACAATTATGAATACACGAAGAAATTTTATCAAAAAATCGGGACTGGCAGCCGCCGGTCTTTACATCTTGCCCTCTAAAGTTATCAGCGGATTAGGGCATCGTACACCAAGTGACAAACTGAATATTGTAGGGATTGGTATCGGAGGAAAAGGACATCCGAATCTGGTAGGTATGAATACCGAAAACATCATCGGCTTATGTGATGTAGACTGGAAATATGCCGACCATTGCTTTAAGGAATTTCCCGATGCAAAACGCTACAAAGACTGGCGAAGGATGTTTGATGAGATGGGAAAGGATATAGACGGCGTAATGATTGCTACACCAGACCATACACATGCCATGATTGCCGCACAGGCATTGATGATGGATAAGCATGTATATTGCCAAAAACCACTAACACACTCTATTTATGAAAGCCGTTTGCTGACTAAGTTGGCCGCGAAGCATAAAGTAGCCACCCAGATGGGGCATCAAGGGAACTCCGGTAATGGGGTACGCCAGTTGTGCGAGTGGATATGGAACGGAGAAATAGGCGAAATACGTGAAGTACACGCCTGGACAGACCGTCCGCTATGGCCTCAAGGGCTACAACGTCCTACTAATAAAGTGAAAGTACCTTCTACACTGGACTGGGATTTGTTCTTAGGCCCGGCACCCTGGCGTCCGTATAATCCGGTCTATACCCCGTGGAACTGGCGCGGATGGTGGGATTTTGGAACAGGTGCTTTCGGCGATATGGGTTGCCACGTGCTTGACCCTATTTATCAGTCTTTAAAACTGGGTTATCCTACACAAATACAGGGAAGTTCGTCAGAAATCAATACCGAATCACCTCCTCAGTCGGAGATTGTGGAATTCCGCTTCCCGGCGCGTGATAATTTACCAAAGGTAATGATGCCGGAAGTGAAGGTTCATTGGTACGATGGAGGCCTGATGCCGAATCGCCCGGATATTCTGCCGGATGGAACCAATCTGATGCCGGATGGATTAGGAGGATGCCTTTTCGTAGGTTCAAAAGATACAATTCTTACGGAATGTGGCGGATATAATCCACGTTTGCTGTCGGGAAGAGTACCGAATGTGCCGCAAACCCTGCGCCGCGTACCGGGAGCTACCGGATACCATGATGGATATCATGAGCAAGACTGGGTGAGAGCTTGTAAAGAATCCCCTGCAAACCGGGTGGAAACCACCGGAAACTTTGCCTATGCAGGGCCGTTTAACGAGATGGTATTGTTGGGTGTATTGGCGATTCGTCTGCAAGGATTGAGAAAGATTCTGAACTGGGATGGCGAGAATATGCGTTTCACAAATATCTCTCCGACAGAAGAATTACGCATTATTTCCAAGAATGAATTCACGATTAGGGACGGACATCCTTACTCGGATGTTAAATACGAAAAATTCAATGCATTAGAGGCTGTAACGGAATATATCAAGCATAATTACCGCGAGGGATGGTCATTACCCTCCATGCCTTAAAGGACAATAGAAAAGCGTACTTGATAACATGAAACAACTTCAATTATTATTCGTACTCTCGCTCTTGTTGGGTGCAACGGCTTGTGGCTCTAAGACAAAGCAGTCTGAAAAAGAGTCTGTTACTTCAAAGTGGAAGGTGGGTATCCAGACCTATACCTTCCATAAGTTTACCTTAATGGAAGCCTTAGACAAAAGTAAAGACCTGGGCTTGCATTACGCAGAGGCCTATTTTACACAGGAATTGGGAAAAGGCTTTACCGAAGGAGACTGGCTGAGAGAGGATCTACCCGCCGAAGACCGGAAGAGACTGCTGGATGAGTTTGCCAAGCGAGGCATAAAACTGTATAGCTTTGGTGTAGCTTTTTATGATACAACAGAAGACTGGGAGAAGTTCTTTCGTTTTTCCAAAGACATGGGAATCCATACCGTAACGGCGGAACCCCGTTTGGAACACCTGGATTTTGTGGAGCAACTGGCCCTGAAATATGGTATAGAAGTGGCCATCCACAACCATCCCAGCCCTTCGGTGTATGCCGATCCCGACGTATTGCTGAAAGCCCTGGAAGGAAGAGACCCTATCATAGGCGTATGTGCCGATATAGGCCACTGGAAACGAACCAATAACGATCCGGTAGAAACCTTGAAAAAATTCAAGGGGCGTGTGAAAGTAGTCCATCTGAAAGACCTGAGCCGGGAAATGGATGATACGACCTGGGGCACAGGTATCCTGCCGGTAAAGGAAGTGATAGAGGAGATGAAAGCCCAGCAATTCAGCGGTTTAATCTCTGTAGAGTATGAAAACTATGGCGATTCGCAATTGGATGATATTAAGAAAAGTCTGGAATATTATAATCTGCTAATTAAATAACTGACTAATTGTATGAAAAAACACCTATTCTTGTTCCTGTTCTTTTGTAGTCTGCCATTGCTGGCTCAGAACAGCGTTCGCCTTCAATCGCCCAACAAGGCTTTGCAGTTCGATTTTACCTTAGACGAAAGACAACCTAGCTACTCCATTTCATTTAAGAAACAGCTGTTGATAGACCGTTCAGCCCTTGGCTTTGAGTTTGATAACGGTCTGTGGATGTCAGGTTTGAAAATGAATAAACCTCTTTTCCGGACAGGAAAGGAGACATACAATTTACTTGTAGGTAAGGCCAGTACGGTACATAGCCATTACAAGGAGGTCATTATTTCTTTGGAAGAAAAAGCAGGATTGAAAAGGAAGGTGAACCTGATTGTCAGGGCATTTGATGATGGGATCGCCTTTCGCTATGAATTTCCGCAGCAATCCGCCTGGAAGTCTTATGTGATGTATGATGAAAAAACGGCATTCAACATTAAGGGGAATCCGGCTTCTACAGTCTTGTGCCTGCCTTCCTATACCTCCTCCCATGAGGGTTTGTATACGAAAGCCAACTACCAGGAACTAAAGTCCAATCAGTTAATGGATATGCCGGCATTGTTTCAATATCCGGAGGGTATCTATTTGTCTATAACAGAGGCAGCAGTTCGTGATTATGCTGGTATGTACCTGATGAAAGAGGGAAACGGCATGATTGGTAAACTTTCGCCTTCGCTTAAAGATGAGAGGGTTAAAGTAGTGGCAGAGCTTCCCCACCAATCTCCCTGGCGGGTATGTATGATCAGCGACAGGGTAGGGGCATTGATTGAATCGAATATCCTTACAAACCTGAATGAACCCTGCAAAATAGAGGATACTTCGTGGTTGAAACCGGGTAAAACAACTTTCACCTGGTGGAACGGCAATGTAGTTCCCGACACTTCTTTTATGGCGGGAAATAACTTCATGACCAACAAGTATTATATTGATTTTGCAGCACGTAATAAGCTTGAATATCACTCCATTTACGGCTATGCTGAACAACCTTGGTATACCGATGATGGCTTTGATTTCGGGGCTCCCGGAAAGAATGTAGACATCACCAAACCTATTGCCCCCTTGAATATGAAGTATATCTGTGATTATGCTAAAAGCCAGGGAGTTGATATACACGTGTGGACCAACTGGAAAGCCTTGTACGCAAAGATAGACGAAGCCTTTCCCCTGTTTGAACAGTGGGGTATCAAAGGGATGATGATTGACTTTATGGACCGCGACGACCAGGAGATGATCCGCATACAGGAAGAGTTTCTGGTAAAAGCCGCCAGACATCATCTGTTTGTCCAATTCCATGGGTCCAGTAAGCCATCAGGCTTGCATCGTACCTACCCCAATGAGTTTACGCGTGAAGGAACATACAATTACGAGATCTACAAATGGGGTAGTGATATCAATGCCGATCATGATATCTCCATGCCGTTTACCCGCTTGCTGGCAGGTCCGGCCGACTATCATCTGGGTGGTTTCCGCTCGGTTCCTCATGATCAGCATTGGGCGCAATTTGCCAATCCCCGAGTGAGTAGTACTCGTTGCCACATGCTGGCTATGTATGTTGTGCTGGAAAGTTATTTAGCAATGGTTTGCGATACACCGGAAGCGTATGAAGGCCAGTCGGGCTTTGAATTTCTGCAGGCCGTGCCGACCGTATGGGATGCCACTGTAGTTCCTGAAGCATCTGTCAATGAATACGTAACGATTGCCCGAAAGAAAGATAATGAGTGGTTTGTAGGTACGATCAACAATAGTACTCCCCGCACTTTGGATATTCCTTTGGATTTCCTGGGAGAAGGAAACTATATGGCTACTATCTATCTTGATGCTCCCGATTCGGATATCCATCCTAATAAGCTGGTTAAGAAAACACAAGCCGTCACTTTCCGTGATAAATTAACGGTTAAGTTAGCCAAAGACGGAGGCTGCGTGTTTCAAATCTCACCAATAAAGTAAAATCCCACAATAGTTGAACATGAGTTCTACAGTTGTTGAACTTATGTTCTACATATGTAGAACTCATGTTCAACAACTGTGGGATTTCAAAGATCAAACTACATCTTTGTATTATAGCGGTCTAAAGCCTGATAGAAAGCCTCGATGTTTTTTAGCGGAATCTGGGGAGGCGTATCGCATCCGGTAGATAAAACGAAGTTTGCATAGGGGGCTGTTTCTATAAGTAGTTTGTTGACAGCTTGTTCTACTTCTTCAGGGCTGCTTTGTTTCATAACCGAAACCGGGTCGATATTACCCATTACAAGTGTATTTTCGGGACATTTTTGCAGAGCTTCAACCATATAGGCTTTATTGCCGAAATGGTAAGCGGCAGCTCCGGTAGCGATCATGGCATCCGTACAATGCCCTTTGTTCCCGCAATTATGAAGAATGACGGAAAAAGACTCATCCTGAACGGCATCCACAATCGTCTGGATATAGCGGGAAGAATATGCCAGGCAATCCTTATTAGATAGTAGGCCGGCAGCCGGTTCGGCCATCATTACGCCATCGATGGATGTCTTTTTCAGGGCTTGCAGATAAGAGAGGAGGAATGTTGTACATTTTTCAAGTAACAGCTCAACTGTCTCTGGCTCAATATAGATAGCCATCATGATTTCTGTCATGTCAAACAAGCGTCCTGCCAATGAAAAGGGGCCGATGCAACCTCCCAAAACGGGTTTGTCTTGTATGGATTCTGCTGTTAGTTGATTGGCTTTCAGGTATTCATGGATACGTCCTGCATCAACGGACGGTATGGGTAAGGCTTCTACTTCAGCCTTGTTTGAAAGCAAACGTCCGGTAACGCTTGGTACCTCTTCTGTAGGGAAGATGATGTTTGCACCAAATGCTTCTGCTTCAACTGTTAAGTCCATGATTACAGTTGTGGCAGCTGCCGGCCAGGTCTTGTCTAATGCCTGTATTGCTTCAAAGTGTATTTGTCCGTCTTTACAGGCATCTACCACCTGTTTACCTATCATTTCAATCCCGGGATGTGTCATTATTGGGACGGCAACACGATGTGGCGAACGAATGACTTCTTCAATCCATTTCTTCATATTACACGCAATTTAATAGTTCTTTCGCCTTGTATACTGCGCTGTTGGCGTTGCTACTGAAGCCATCGGCTCCGATCTGCAAGGCAAACTGCTCGGAAACAGGAGCGCCTCCAACCATTACTTTCACCTGTTCGCGTATGCCGGCATTCTTCAAAGCTTCGATAACCGATTGCATCTGGTTCATGGTTGTAGTAAGCAATGTCGACATACATACGATTTGTGGACTGTGCTCTTTTACAGCCGAAACAAACACCTCGTCGGGTACATCAATCCCAAGGTTAATCACTTCAAAGCCACAGCCTTCCAGCATAGAGGCAACCAGGTTTTTTCCAATATCGTGCAAGTCTCCTTTTACCGTTCCGATCACTACTTTTCCGAGTGAAGTAGCTGATTCTCCACTCATTAGGGGCTTTAGTATTTCCAAAGCGCCTTTCATTGCCCGGGCAGACATTAGTAATTCCGGGACAAAGGCATCACCTTCTTCAAAGCGGCGCCCTATCTCATTCATGGCAGGTACCATGTATTGATTGATGATATTGTCGGGAGCTATATTTTCTGCCACAGCTTCGTTTGTTATTTCAATGGTATCCTGTAGATTACCGGAAA
The DNA here is from genome assembly GCF_029892785.1 of Parabacteroides sp. PH5-46. Lineage (GTDB taxonomy): Bacteria > Bacteroidota > Bacteroidia > Bacteroidales > Tannerellaceae > DFXE01. Next base: position 105,541 of record NZ_JARXXA010000007.1, on the reverse strand, counting down.
GTACGGCCTGATACAGGCTATCTAAATTTGCCATAATGCGTATGCTTTTAGTATCGTTTGATCATTTTTTTAAAGAAGTTTCGTATTCTTTCCAGGCTTCAGCGGCAATATCGTTCAGTGCTTCCTGCTTACTCTTATCGATTGCCGGAGCGGCTGAGCGGTAATCAGAGGTTACTTTTTCTACGATATCATGGGCATTGCTCAGGATGTCTTTTTGTCCGCCGGCTGTCCATTGTTCCCAGGTATCTTTTTTGAATAACTTAGAGTTCCAGTAGTTATCGTGCATATAGTTAATCGTATGTTCTTCAGCTAGGTAGTTTCCTCCGAATCCCACTCTTTCGATCACATCGAGCCCAAGAGACTCTTCTGTAACTTCTATACCTTTGAGTATAAAGTTGTAATAGCTTAGCCATTCATTATCAATGACAAGTTGTTCGAAACTGAATCCCTGGTCGGCACCAACAATACCCTGGCAACCTATATTGTTGCTTCCGGTAAGATGCGCCATAATAGCTGTAGCACCCTTTTCAAAACCGCTTTGAAAGTCGGGTAGGATAGCGTCTGAGAGGCCTGTATTGGTCAGAGTTGTGAATCCATAATATCGTGCCATTTGTGCCATTGCCATACCGAACAAAGCCTGATTGGGAGCGCCAAAGGAACAGAGCATCGTGCGCATATCCACGCTATGCGCCAAGGCATCAAAAGGACAAAGACTGTTGGTTAACGCTTGAATCAGAAACATAGACCCCAGCACTTCTGCGTTAGTCAGAAGGATGGTTCCCGCAGCACTGACGGGGGCTGTAGCACCTGCCATAGGTAGAGGGCCGCAGCGGAGGGGGTGTCCGTGTTTTGCATAAATCAAGGCGATTTCCAATGTCTCCTTGCGGAACGTCAAAGGGCTGATGGTGTCAAACAGATAGGTGTGCTTCAGTCCCATCTGGTCGGCCATGGGGAGGATGTAGCGGGCAGAGAAAGGCGTCAGTACATAGGTTCCTCCGGGCTTGTTTGAATACGTATAGATCATTTTGAAAGCCTCAACCTCAGCCATTTCGCTTGGTATGTCAGCCGGAATAACAACAGAGTTGGCTTCCCGGATGAAAGGCAGTTTCTCTACCAGAACGATACCTTTCAGGATATCATCCATCAATCCGTATCGTTTTTCTTTTGTCAAAAGGTCTACTAAAAAGACTTGTGTAGATATCTCACCTGTCAGTTTACGGGGTGTAAAGTCCTCTTTATCCCGTGGTGCCTGGTTTTTATGGATCATATCTTCAATCAGTGCAGCAGGGATATACAGCGTTTGAGTTGCTTTATCTACAACACATCCCAGGCTATGGCAGATATCTAGAATCTCATCGTTGGGCACTTTAAGTCCGGTACGCTCCAGCAGCAGAAGGGTCTTTGCGTAGATCATTTCGATCTCCGGCTGACTTAGCAGTTCGATATGCGATCGGAGTTGCTTCATCTTTACGCGTTCTTATCGGTTAGTTCGGAAGCGGCTTCTGCATCAATGTAGAGGTAGGAATCCTTATGCTTGCGAACGATGGAAGCAGGAACCTTGTTGCTGATTGCTTCTTCAACTGTTCGTTTGATAATCGGTGCTTTTTTCTTTCCATTGGCGATGAGGATAACCTTGCCAGCTGTCATGATCTGCTTTAATCCCAGGCTGATCCCTTGGCTAAGTTGCATTTCTTTGGCGAAGTACTTCTGCCCAACTGTTTTTGTAACACTGTCAAGATCAATAACTAAGGAGTTGCATTCCTCACTGGCGCCCGGTTCGTTGAATCCGAGATGCCCATTCATTCCGATACCCAACACGACGAGGTCGATACCTCCCAGAGCATCCACTTTGCTGTCTACCCGCTTGCATTCAGCTTTCAGATCACTCTGTTTTGCATCGAAAAAGGTGATTTGTTTTGGTCGTATGCCTAAGGGCTTAAACAGCTCTTTATGAATAAAATGCTGGCAGCTACCTTCATCATTAATATCCAGGCCAACCCATTCGTCTAAGCCTACAAAATGGCAAGAGGAGAAATCAACTACTCCTTCCTTTGCCATGCGAACCAATGTTTGAAACAATCCCAGCGGGCTATCGCCTGAAGGAAAGGTTAATACAGCGTTTTTCTTGTTGTTTACCAGTTCGATAACAACGGAAGCTACTCTCTCAGATAATTCCTGATAGGTATCAGATACAATTAGTTTCATGTTTTCTATGTATTATTTAGTTACTTTTTTAAGCATTTGATAGCTATGCCAATCAGCCCTGCATTGTTGCCCTGCACAGCTTTCTCTATGTGAATACCTGCACGGATATCCTGTGGTAATGAGTCCTGAAATTCCTTTTCCACTCCCGCTTTAATTGAGTCGAAAGCTTCGGATACGCCACCCCCTAATATAATATTCCATACATCAAATAGCCAGACTAAGTGGATAATAGCTTTGCCTAACAATTGACCGACAGTATGCATCAGTTGAGTGGCTGTAGGATTACCTGTGTTTGCCAGACGGATTATCTCCGGGACTGTTAAACCCTTGAGCTCCTGTATGGAGTTAGCCATTGTGGCAATTCCTTTTACTCCGATCACATCTTCCAGACGCTCTTTTTTATCGGTTAATATCTCGCCTAGTTCAAGGGCATTCCCCTTTCCTCCTTTAAAGATTTCTCCGTCCAGTATCAGACCACATCCTACGCCCGTTCCTAGTGTTATCAGGAACATGCCGTTGGATGGCTTTTCATTGCGCAGGCTGTATTCGCCAAAAGAAGCAGCATTTGAATCATTCTCAACCGAGATAGTCAGTTGTGGAAAAGCGCTTTGCAGAACATCTTTCAGGCGAACACCTTCCAGGCAAGGTACGGCCGGAACAAACAGTGCTCGGTTATCGACTACATCAATCGTGCCGGGTATAGCAACACCGCAGCCTGTGATACCTTCTGTTATGTACTGCCGGATATGCTCTATCAGTCTGTCGATAAAGCTCCCTGATTCTATCCACTCTTTTGTAGACACGGATTGATAAGAGGATATCTCTCCATTTCCGGAAACAATGCCCGACTTAATATGTGTACCTCCGATGTCAATACCTAAAGCTCTGTTATTCATATTTGTAATGTTATATTTTATATCCGAGTTCTGTTGTTTTGATTTCTTTTTTTGACTTGTCTGTAATAAAGAATATTACACTCGCTAATGCGCTTAGTAAGAGTACTACTACACCATTAATGGCATAGATGCTCTGCATAGAAATATGCTCGTATAATACACCGGTCCATATATTTCCGATGATTTGTCCGGCTCCGTAATAGGCGGCCCATATCAGCGCCTGCCCGGTGGCACGCCATTCTGCTTTTACTAGATAATTCGTATATTCTACAATAGCTACCCACATCAACGCCCAGGATATACCATGGGTACATTCCGTAACCAGTACGACAGCGGGAACATCGTTTAACGCATAGATAAATAAGCGGATAGCAGTAATGATAAATGTGAATAATATTGTTTTTCTCAATCCTATCTTACGGAAAAAGTAAGCGGCAAGAATATAAAAAGGAAGCTCTACCAGCCCATCAATTGTAATAGCCGTCCCTGCCATGTAATCGGAAGCTCCGATATCTTTCATATAGACTGTTAGATAGTACCAGATAGATGTTTGCGCAATAGATATCAGTATGATAATCAATAAGAATATTAAGACGATTTTATCTCCAATAATTGATTTCAGGTCTTTAAAGTCCATTTTCATAGAATTGTGACTCGCCTTGTTTTCTTTTAACCTGAAAGCGAACGGAATACAGCAGAGTAGAAACAGTGCAGCTGTAATAAAGATCGTGTTGGAAGAGTACCAGGTAGATATCAGGCTACTGCTCTGTGAGCCGATACTAGCACCCAAAGCCCCCCAAAATCGTAGATTCCCATAAGTAAGACTACTTTTCTCTCGGTCGATATGATCCAATACAAGTGTATCCAGCAGTGGCTGTATAGCTACATAAAAGAGGGAACACAACAAGGTACAGGCAACCACCATGACAAGCGAATATCCTAAGAAATAAAAAAGGAACAGAAAGAGAGAAGCGAAGATAACGGATATCTTGTAGCAGGCGGATCGCCCCGTGTGATCGGCCCTGATACCCCAAAGTGGTTGTACGATTAACATGACTAACCAGATGAGGCTTGATATGACACCTATTTGGCTACCACTAAACCCGCTATCTTTCAGAAAGACACTGAAAAAAGGTACCCATGCGGCCCAGGCCGCATAGGTAAATATATACAACAACCGAAGATTGGTTGCCGGACTACGAAGTATGGATAATGCTTTCTTATACATTTTTGCGCATTATACCATTGGCCAGGGGAAGGTAGATTTCAGCTGAATCCGTTTTCCCTGCTCCTGTGAAAGTCTGGCAGCTTCTATGATTTCCAACACATGTAGTGCATGTTCCGTATTGATACGAGGCTCTGTATTAAGAACCATGTGTTTACTGATGTCAGATGCTCCTTCCGGCCAAACATAGCCTTTGGTGTCCTTTTCTACAATTCTCGGTGCCTTATCCTTCATGGTTGTAATTTCTACACCACCCGGAGCCCAGTCATAGCCGATCATGTGCATATTACCTTCCGACCCGTAGAGCGAAATGGTACTTTTGCTTTGTCCTGTACCGGCATGTCCGTAGGGATCATGATAGTTGAAGCCACACTGGATATGTGAAAGCACCCCTTTGTCATGCTCCATAAGGATCATGGCATTGTCTTCTTCTTCTACTTTTATCTTGCCTTTGCCTACGATATCACGCTCCGGAGTAACGATAGAAAGCATGGCCACCACTGATTTTGCCGGTCCTAACAAACCCGTTAATGTTGCGATATTATACACGCCAAGGTCGGGCATACTTCCACCGGTTTTTTCGTAGAAGAAAGAAGCCCAGTTGGGACCTTCATGTCCATAATGTCCATGTGCACAAGCTAGGCTTCCTAAAGCGCCATTCTTAACCTGTTTAGCCATATATTCAAACTGCGGGCTGGTAACAACGGCAGGAGCTCCCCATATACGTAATCCCTTGGCTGTAGCCAGATCCATAAGCTCTTTCCCTTCTCTGTATGTATTTGCCATAGGCTTTTCGCTCCATACATTTCTTCCGGCTTCCAACGCTTTGCGGTTCAATTCGCCATGGATTTGCATATCGGTCAGTGTCAGCATCAGGTCAAACTTCGAGCCTTTCAGCATATCATCAATATGCTTATACCATTTAGGAACATTAAATCTTTCAGCCTGGGATTTTGCACGCTCAGGGATGATATCACAGCAAGCTACTACCTCGATATAAGGGCATTTTGTGATATGTGGAAAGTATGAATTAGAGACACTTCCGCAACCAAGAACTCCAACTTTGATTTTTTTGCCATCAGACGCATATGAACTTTCTGCCCAAGCAGATAATGGAGACATTAAAGCTGCCACACTAGCAGTTGCTGTCATACGTAAAAATTCTTTTCTATTCATGATATTAAAATCAGATTAATTTATTTATAAAATTGCTTAATAACCAGGGTTTTGTTTGATATTAGGATTCGCATTGATTACCGTTTGCGGAATAGGGAATAACAGCTTGGCAGGATCACTCTCTTTGGGTTTGAACGGAGGACGAGCTGCCAGATAAGTACCAAAGCGAATCATGTCCTGACGATTCATACATTCAAAAGCAAACTCAAACCGACGTTCTTTGTATACTTCCTCTAAGGTTACGGAATCATACAATTTTTCCGGACTATTGGGGAATCCACGCTGGCGTATGCGATTAACTAACTGTGTAGCTTCGGCTACATCTCCATTACTGCGCAAGATAGCTTCTGCTTTCATCAGGTAAATATCTGCCAAGCGGAAAATATGAATGTCATTCTCCATGCTATACGTTAATCCGGGTTGATATTCCCATTTACTGATCCGGGCACCTTCTTCCTGTTCTACCCAACCCAGACCGTTTTCGCCAATCTCTTTCATCTCTGCTTCTACCGTATGTATAAGAGGGCGTCCATGCTGTGTCATGAAGACTTCTCCGGTTTCTGGATCTATTTGCTCGCCGATCAGGAAAGAGCCTTCATAACGGATATCTTCCGTGTCAAAGGCTTTAACATAATCAGGATTAGCAAAAGGCCCGTTCCATGTAGAAACGTTGATGCCAAACGTTTTAGCTGTAAGGTAATGTAAATAGAGGTAGATACCGTTGGTACGTCCGCCAATACCTTCCGAACTATAAATAGCAGAGAAAATGGCCTCTTTTGAGCTGTCGTTATTAACTGAGAAGTTGTTTTTCCAATTATTTTCCAGTAAATAGGCCATGTCCATTACTTTATCGCAGGCTTCTATACACTCTTGCCATTTAGTACCCCCCGACGGATTCCATACCTGGGCATTCAGATACATTTTGGCAAGCAGGGTATAAGCTACGCCTTGAGTGAATTTCCCATAGCTTCCAGCTGTAGCCACGTCTGTCCGCAGCTCATCAACGATATCCAGTAACTCACTTACAATGAAGTTAAATACTTCGGAGCGGGAGTTAGTAGAAGGCAATGACTTGTCAAGATAGTCGGTAACGATAGGTACATTGCCGAACATATCGCATAGCCAGTAATACCAAAAGGCACGTACACCCCTGATTTCAGCAAGGATACGACTTTTAGTTGCTTCAGGAATAATCTCATTCGTGCTAACCATGTAATACAACTGGTTACACTGCGAGATGGCTCCCATGGGCTCTTCCCATGCACGGTTCCATTCAGTATTAATAGGGGTGAGAGTGTGTAGCATAGCGTGGTGGAACATAGGTTCTCCCCAGTCGCCCCCTTTGAAACCCGGACTCTCCCATACGTCGGAAGATATTTCGCAAAGTCCGGTATAGCCGTCCCAGTCAATCTGATAAGAGCGTAAAGTGGCATATAACGGACCTATAAGCGCTTCTACTTCTTCTATCGTCAGCCCGAACTGGTCTACGGGCGCTTCACTATATACCTTTTCATCTAGGTTTGTACATGCGGAAGAAAGGACAAGTAATGCAGCAGATAAAATTGTTGATATTTTTTTAATCTTCATAATATATGCAATTTAACAGTTAGAAACTCAGGTTAACTCCAAAGGTAAACGTACGGGCACGTGGAATGTAATGTACATCAAGAATACCCGGTGCCAATCCATCCATATTCACTTCGGGATCCATACCGCTGAATTTGGTGATGACGAAAAGGTTCTGTCCTGTGGCATACACCCGGAGTTTCTTGATCATCAATGCCGGATTCAGCTTGAAAGTGTAGCCCAGTGTAATATTCTCAAGGCGTAGAAAGGAGCCGTTTTCCAGGTAATAATCCGAAAAGATATTGGCATCTGCAGGATGTATTTTAGAAGTCAGCGCTTCCTTGAAGACATTAATACCCGGTAGCCAATTAGGGTTCGTATATTGTATTTTCGGAGAGTTCAGCACATCATTCCCTTGTACACCACGGAAAAAGAAGGATAGATCAATGTTCTTATAACGGAAAGAATTATTGATACCATACGTAAAGTCAGGCTGTGCATGTCCGATGTAGGTATAGTCTTCCGAGTTAAGCTCCCCATCATCGTTCTTATCCCATATGATTATTCTTCCGTTTTCATCAAAGCCCAGGTGTTTGTAGTTGTAGAAGGTACCAATTTCCTGTCCTTCTTCGAGAATGCATGAAGTGATGTATCCCATTCCTCTTCCGGATACGCCGCCAAGGTAAACTTTCTCAGTAGAATACTCTTCATTAGAGAGGCGTACAACCTTGTTTTTGTTATGGGCAAGGTTGAAGGAAACGTTCCATTCAAAATCCTTTGTTTCTATGGGTTTGCCATGTAATTCGATCTCGAAACCCTTGTTTTTCATGTCTCCTACATTAGCTAACATAGAGTTGTATAGGAATGGAGGTACGGGAACGGTATAATAATAGAGCAAATCCTTGGTTTCTTTGATGTAGTAATCGAACGAACCGCCAAGGCGTCCGTTAAACAAGGTAAAGTCAATACCCGGATTGAAAGAGGAGGTTTGTTCCCATTTTAGGTCGGGGTTATTGTTCTGGGAATACTGATAAGCAGTATGCCAGTCGCCGTTGTCATAATACTGTCCTCCACTGCCATAGAGGGCAATAGACTGGTAAGGATCAATACCCGACTGGTTACCTACAATACCGTAACCGACACGTATCTTCAGATCGTCGAGAAAGTCAATGTTTTTCATAAAACTTTCGTCTGAAAGACGCCAGGCGGCTGATACGGAGGGAAACGTAGCCCATTTGTTGTTTTTTCCAAACTTGGAAGAACCATCGCGGCGTACCGTGGCAGAGAGTATGAATCGCTCGCCAAAGCTGTAGTTCGCCCGTCCGAAGAACGAAATAAGTTTGTCGCTACGCTTGTAGGATTCGATATCCGAACGTAAAAGCCCTTCGCCTAACTGGATATTATTATAGGTGAACATATCGCTTAGAAAGTCGCGGTTGGCGGCGGAGTGTGAGCGGTATTCATTCTCTTCATAAGAATAACCAGCCAGTACATCGAATTGATGATTGTTGATTTCTTTTGTATAGGTAGCTGTCAGCTCCATCAATTCTTTGTCTGTAGTAGAAGATTTGCGATACGCATATCCGTTGGTTTCCTGTCCGGCAGGCGATTTCTTGGAGTTGTACTGTGCACCATCGAATGAGTTTCGTTGCTTAAACAAGCTGATTGATCCTACAAGCCCTGAGATAGGCTCTATATCTGCTTTCAGGTTGAGGAAGTTATCATTGGCTTTGTTTTCCCTTAGATTCTCTTTAATGTTGTGTACCGGGTTTCCCATTTCGAATAGGTTGACGGCATAATAAGACCCGTCTGCATTCTTTACAGGATAGGTAGGAAGCATATTGTAAGCATACTGTACATTGGTAGAGTTGGTCGGAGAATAATCCGATTGTGTCAATCCTGCCATCATGGATAGATTAAGCTTATCTTTGAAGAAACGTTGGTTGAATGAAACTAAACCATTATAACGTTCCCGATAGTTATCTTTCATAATTCCTTTCCGGTCCATATAGTTCATAGCAATGCGAAAAGAACCGCTTTTCAGTCCTCCGGAGATTGAGAGGTTATGATTATGCGAGAAGCCTGTACGTGTAATTTCATCAATCCAGTCAGTATTTGCTCCCATATCCAAACCTGTAATATCTAAGTTTTTTTCCTTAGCATATGCTCTCCATTCATCTGCAGTCAGCAAATTTGGTTTGGCAGAGATGTGATCAGCAGACAGGTATCCCTGATAGTCTACACTAATAGTACCGGCCATCCCTTTCTTGGTAGTGATGAGGATAACTCCACTCGCAGAACGCGAACCGTAAATAGCAGAAGCGGAAGCATCCTTCAATACGCTGATGGATTCGATATCATCGGGCGATACTGCATCTAATGACATGCCCGGAATTCCGTCAATAACAACAAAAGGTGCGCTTGAACCGGTCAGAGAAGAAGTTCCTCTCAGTCGGATTGTCTGCTCACTTGTAATATCACCACTGCTTGAGGTAATCACTAAGCCGGCTACCCTTCCCCGCAGGAGATCTGAAGCAGACTGTGAAACGCCTTGGTTGAAATCTTCTTGGCGGACATTGCTTATAGCACCGGAAACTTTCCTTTTAGAGAGTTTCCCGTAGCCTACAACTACTACCTCCTCCAAAGACTTGGTATCTTCTTCCAGAGTAATACGGAGTGTTGTTCTACGCCCTACTTGAACTTCTTGTGTAATATATCCAATGTATGAGACAATTAATGTCGCATTCTCAGGTAGGCTTAACATGAATTTTCCATCAATGTCAGTGATCGTACCGTTGGCATTATCGCCTTTCTGTATGATATTTGCACCAATGATGGGCTCGCCATTTTGATCGCGAACTTCTCCTATGATCTGTACTCTCGCCTGGCCTGTCAGAGGATTCTTTTTATAAATAATAATATGGGTATCGTCTATCGTGTAAGACAAATCCTGATTGGATAATATCCCTTTCAGTACTATATCTACGTTCTGGTTATTGTAGCGCGCAGATACTTTTTTGTTCAGGTCGACATCTTCGTTTCTGAACCAGAACGAAAAATCGCTTTGTTGCTTGATAGCATCAAAGGCCTCCTGTACCGTTACGTTTTCCAGATTCAACGAGATTTCGGTTGTCTGCGAATATGAATTAGCAGCCGACAGTGTGAACATGGATACAAAGAATAAAATAACGGTTATTCTCATAATAGCAAAACTTTTTTTAAAGTTGATTTCAGACAATAAAAAATCGAAAAGTGGAATGATTTTCATACTTTTGCATTGATTTATGTTTGTTACTTGTGAAGTTTATAATTCAGACTTAAATCCTTGGAAACGGAAGATGTTGGCGCATTTTCCGTTTCGCCTTTTACTGTGTGTATTCCATAGGCATATTCTTTTTAGTTTTTTTAATTCTTATATATACGGACCAGGCTTCCTTCAATCTTGTAGCTGGTCCGGTTATCCATAGTCATAACCCGAAGAATCTGCTCCAGGCTTTCATCTCGGATGAAGTCACCCGTAAAAGCTGTATTCTTTAAGTCCTCCGACTCGATGGTTATGTGTACATTAAATTTCCGCTCTAATTCTTTAGCAATGTCAGCTAAGGGGGAACTTACAAAGTATAATTTGCCATCACGCCATCCTGTAAAGTTTTTAGTTTTTACTTTCTGATGGATGAATTGCCGGGTAGCTTTGTTATATTGCATTTGTTCTCCGGGTTTAATGAGGATTGCTTCTGCTAAATCGTCTGATTCTATTTGTATTAATCCTTCATCTAATGTAACTTCGATTGTTTGATCATCCTGATAGGCTTTTACATTAAACAAAGTGCTTAACACATGTACTTTTATGTTTTCTGCTTTTACTACAAACGGATGTTTTTTATCGAAAGCAACATCAAAGTATGCTTCTCCCTGAATTTCGACTTCGCGCGTATCTGAAACGAATTCTGCCGGATAAATAAGAGTAGATCCTGCATTCATGGTTACCCTTGATCCATCGGGTAGCTTTATGGAAGATCTCATACCAGCCGGATTATCCAGCCGGACGAGTTGTGTGTTCCTGTTTTGATACCCTAATTGATAAGCGGCATAAGTCGTTATCCCAATCAGGATACTTATCGATGCGGCAATAGCTGTCAGTTTAAACAGATACGTGCGTTTCGTGGCTTTATCCCGTTGCCTGTTTATCTGCAACCAAATGCTCTCTCGCATTTGTTCTTCCAGCTCGGCCATGCGAGGGGAAACTTTGATGCGGTTGACAATTTGCTCACAGTTCCTATTATCCAACCCACCATTTGCTCCTTCAGATAAGTCCTGTATCTCTTTATTCATCTGTTATTTTTATGTTAGATATAATTAGAGAGTAACAAAGCATTTGTTTTGTTTAAAAGAATTTGAATTATTTTTATAGATCAGAGAAAAAAAACAAAAAGAAGGTGAAAAGCTCCGGATAGTGAGACTTGAGGTTGTCGGTAATTTTTTCAATGGCTATTTTAAGCTGTACTCTTACAGTACTTTCTTTAACGGACAGGATCTCTGCTATTTCCTGATAACTTAATCCTTCCTGACGGACGAACAAGAACACCTGTCGACATTTATCCGGTAAGCTACTTACAACCTGCGAGAGTAGTTTCTCCATATCTTGTGTAATGATTAAATTCTCAGGTGAGGTCGAGTTATTATCTTCTAATTCTATAGGTATTTCATCAAAGGAAATATGGTGATGGGATATTCTTTTTAAATAGCGGTTACTTTCATGTTGGGTAGCAATATAGAGGTAGTTAGGCATGTTTTTTACTTCTTTTAGCTTTTGCCTGGATTGCCATACAGATAAGAATACATCGGCAACTACTTCACGGCAGCCTTCCTTGTCTTTCAGGTAATAATAAGCTGAACGAAAAACCAGGCTGTAATAAGTATTATAGAATTGGGCAAAAGCACTCCAATCTCCTTCGGATATCTGGGAAATAATATGTTCCGGAAATCGGTTCTCTTTATTCATATAAACATTCTCTCCTGTTTTTAGTCATGTTATTTGACCACTTTTCTTTTGAAACAAGAAACGTTGAAGCATATACTACAACCATATTCCATTCGTACGGCATGTTTGCCTACTCCTATTACACCACTAACAGATTTGACCGGAAGCATCAGGTTTGAAGCGGTTAGGCGGACATTGCAAGTTTTGCCCTCCAGTAAAGAAAATAATTGTTGTTGTTCCGCTATATTCCATCCGCAATATCCCGGACTATAGCGATTGGTGCAATTCAATCCCTTTTGGCTATAATTCAGAGATATTTCCTCCTGCATATAATGAGCAATGGCTTCTGCAATCACCGAGCCGATGCTATCAACAACAAAATGCGCCATTATATCTGTTTGATATTGCTTTGCCCATTCTTGAAACTCATTTCCGGCTGTTACAACAAATAAAACAAATTGTTCACAAGTTTCCAAGCCTTTTGCGATTGTTTTTCCTGTTTTAAACCGGTAAGGATCAATGTGAAAACCGGAGGTATTCGTCCGTCCGTTAAAGGCAACATAAGAATATGCAGGTTGGCAATAGTTTGCCGACTGTACCATCAACTCCTCCACCAACTCGGTTATAGCTGCGTCGGGGAAACGATCGGGCGTATAGCCCATCGCTTCATAGATATGCTTGCTTTCAATGTTTAGTCGTTTAAATGGAATCATTATGTACAAATTAAGCCTCTAACGTCTCTTTCTGAAATAGATTAAAAAGGCTAAAAAGATGGATTATTATTGTTTGCCGCCAGATATACACCTTAATGCATGTGTAAACAAAATTGGTGTTTTTCTGTTCTTATAAGAATAAGAATGAAATATAAAAAAGTGTATCTTTGGCGAGTCTTTAAACTTGAAAATAATTATGGCTATAACAATTAAACCGTCGATAAAGAGTGGATTCAGGAAGTTGCGGAATGTATTATTGATACTGATTGCCCTAGGGTTGATCCTTTTTGTGGGGATCCGTTATTATTATCCGTTTGGCGAGGGTGTTAAGACCGGTCAGCTTAATTATGTTGTATATAAAGGTATACTGTTTAAAACGTACGAAGGTAAGCTTATACAGAGTGGTTTCCAGAGTAATAAACCGGGCGCTATACAATCGAACGAGTTTAATTTTTCTATCTCCGACCCTCAAATTGCCGATTCGTTAATGCGCGTAGGCGGACAAATTGTAGAGCTTCGCTATAAGGAGTATTTTGGCGCTTTACCCTGGAGGGGTTATTCCAATTATATTGTGTATGAGATCGTAAGCATCACACCTGTGAACTCACCGGCTGTGAATAACTATCCACCTGCTGCAGCTGTTTTTCAATAAATCAGAAGAAGAGTAAAGTAAAATAGTCTTTTAGTCTGATCCGCAATATCCGGAGCGCCTGGCTTATTCTGTATTCTACCGTTTTAACGGAAATTCCCAGTTTATTGGCTATTTGTACGTTTGTATGGTTTCCGAATCTGCTTAAGACAAAAACTTCCCTTTGTTTTTCCGGGAGATTGTGTATGGCTTTCTGAATATTTTCAGACAGGTCGTTTACCATATAAAAGTTCGGATCTTCAAATTTTTCTTTGAGTTTTTCATAGATGATGCCATGTATGCGTTGATGGTATTGTTGCTTTTTAATAGCATTGAGGCAACGGTTTTTGGTGGCTGTAAACAGATAGGATTTCAATGCTCCCTCCACATATATAGTTTTTCTGTATTCCCAGATAAATAACATCAGTTCCTGTACTAGTTCTTCTGCATCCTCATCAGAGATGTACTGAGAGGCGTATTCCGTTAGTGGAGAATAGTATTTGATGAAAAGCTGCTTGTAGGCTTCCATATCTCCATCATGCAATAGAGTTAGTATTAGTTCGTCACTCATGCTCCTATCCTTCTTGGCTTACTCAACAGTAAAGATAGGACTAAATTACCAATAAGCTTGTTCCGAGTCTGTTTAAATTTTGTTTAAGAATGATTTTAACAACAAATTTCTAAAAACTTATTGTACTTTTTTTATTAGAAGATCGATAAGAATATGAGGTTTTCATATTGTTGTGTACCAGTTGGTTATAGTGGTTTGAAAAACGCATGGGTTCTTTTTGAAAATCGCATGCATGCGATTGCCCAAACGCATGTATGCAATTTTGCAAACGCATACATGCTTTTTTTTACTTCATGTAAGATATTGTCAGGTATACTATGTTGGGTAGAAATTTTTAACAGTCAATTATCACAAAAATGTATTTTTTATTTAGGGTATGCCCCTGTCGCTTTTGTCGTATATATAGAAACGAATAAAAATGGAGAAAGATAAAACGGAGTATGGACAAGAGATGTCTGAAGAACTAAATCTTCTGGCATATATCCAAGGCAATGCTACTGCGGCAGAAACAACGGCTATTGAGGAATGGCTAAAGCTAGACCCATCTCATGAAGAGGAGCTGCTACAGATAGCACATATATATTATGCGCAAAGGGCAAAAGACAGAATAGATGCAAGAGACCCTCTTCTGGTTTTCAGAAAGATTGAACAAAAAATCAGAGGACGAAAGCGCAGGATATGGCTTAACCGGATAGCTGTTGCTGCTGCCTGCATTGCGGGTGTCATAATACTGTCTACTGTTTTGTCTAAACAGACTGTTCATACACCGGAGGTTACTCCTCAACTCATAACCATACAGTCGAATCCTGGTATGCGTACATATTTTAATCTGCCGGACAATTCGATGGTTTATCTGAATGCAGGAAGCACTGTTTCGTACACCATTCCTTTTCAGGATAGTAAAAGAGCTGTATCCTTGAGTGGTGAGGCTTACTTTAAAGTTACGCCGGATGCCGAACGTCCTTTCATTGTAAATACATTTGATAATAAAATGTCGGTAAAAGTGTTGGGTACCGAATTTAACGTAGAAGCCTATTCCAGTGATCAGACTGCCTATACTACGTTGGTAGAAGGAAAGGTAAGTATTCTTTTGCAAAATGAAAACGGAGTTACTACCGAGCATCTGCTGAAGCCATCCCAAAAGGGAACATACAATTTGAAGACAAACTCATTTCAGGTAAAGGATGCAAATACAGAGTTGGAAACAGGTTGGATGAACGGCAAGGTAATCTTTAAGGATACCCCTCTTCCGGAAGTATTAAGGAAGCTCTCTCATTTTTATGATGTAGAGTTTCAGGTAACAGACAAAGTAATTGAAACATATCTGTTTACCGGGACATTTAATAACAGACAGCTTGGCCAGGTACTTGAGTATCTGAAGATATCATCAGGTATTGAGTATTCATTTACAAGAGTGGATAAGGATGACAGCGAAGGCATTAATCGCCAGAAGATTATTCTGCGGAAGAAAAAGTAACATATAGTAAAGTAACGGATGTTTAACCCTGTAAATCTATTGCCTATGGGATAATGTAGAAAAAAACAAATGCTTGAGCCTAAAAAAACATACGGAAAGTTGTTACCAGCAACTTCCCGCATGAAACCAACTCACAGCATTCACAGAGATTCTATGAATTTATTTTTTATCTTAAATCAATGCCAAAGATATGGAATATATTATTATTACCAATCGGACAGCGCCATATAATGTTACCGATTGGAAAAGAAAACTACTAAGAACCATGAAATTGACCCTAATACTATTGTATGTTTCTATTGGAACAATATTTGCAATTTCTACTCATGGACAAGCCTCTCTTATTTCTATCGAGATAAAAGAAAAACCGGTAGCGGAGGTTATAGACCTTATCGAGAAGCAGACTGATTATAATTTCTTTTATAACAGTAAGCTGATCAATATGAACCGCCGGGTATCCGTGCAGGTAGAAAACAAGGATGTATTTGTTGTGCTGGACCAGATATTCGGCAATTCAGGCGTGAAGTATAAAGTAGTAGATAAAGACATTATACTTAGCCTCCCGGAGATGGCTTCTGCCGCTGTTCAACAACAAAACCGCAGGCTTACCGGAACCATATCAGACGAAGCCGGAGAGCCTATTATCGGAGCCAATGTAGTAGTGAAGAACACTACCAACGGGACAATTACTGATTATAACGGAAACTTTACGTTGGAAAACGTATCCGGAAATTCACAATTAATTGTTTCCTACATTGGGTATATCTCCAAAGAAGTGAATGTTAATAATCAAACGAATCTTCAGATAGGACTTGTAGAAGACACAAAAGCCCTGGAAGAAGTTGTAGTAGTAGGCTATGGCGTACAGAAAAAGAAATTGGTAACGGGCGCCAACCTGCAAGTAAAGGGAGATGAAATAGAAAAGAGAAATACACAAAACGTGCTGGATGCCTTAATCGGCCAATCGCCAGGTGTACAGATCATACAATCGTCAGGACAACCCGGAGAAAATTTCAGGGTGAATATCCGTGGCTTGGGGACGGTTGGAGATGCCACGCCTCTTTACATTGTAGATGGTGTGCAGACCGATAATATATCTTATATCAATCCTACGGAAATCGAGTCTATTGATGTATTGAAAGATGCGGCTTCGGCTGCTATTTATGGAGCTCGTGCCGCCAATGGTGTAATCATTGTTACAACGAAAACCGGAAAACCGGGGAAAGCATCCATAACGTATGACGGCTATGTAGGGATTCAGAACCCCATAAAACTGGCAAAAATGCTGAACGCACAAGATTATGCCATGATCCAGAATGAAGCTGCCGTCAACTCTGGCAAGAAGGCCTATGACTGGCAAAATGAATTCGGCATTAATCTCAGCGCTATCGGCAAAGGAACCGATTGGCTCGATCAGTTGGTGGAAGATAATGCTCTTACACAAAATCATGTATTGGGTGTAAACGGCGGTACAGAGCAAAGTGTATATGCCATCTCCTTGTCGTACAGCTCGCAAGAAGGTATAATGGGTGGTTCGAAGTTCTCGAATAACGATCGTTATGCGTTTCGTGTCAACAGCGATCATAAGATCTACAAAGATATTATCCGCGTAGGAGAACATGTTTCGTTTACCTACATGGAAAGAAATGGTGTTACCACCGGAAATCAGTACAATAATCTGATCCATAGTGCGATGGCTGCTACACCTTTCCTGCCGGTTTACGATGCCAACGGTGGTTTCCACCAAGCGCTTTCATGGTATCCTGAAGAAAGCAATCCGGTAGGTTCGTTGTTCCTTAAGAACCAGAATATGCGGGAAACAAATCGTTTCCTTGGCGACGTATTCATCGAGATACAGCCTATCAAAGGCTTGAAATACAAGAGTACATTCGGATTAGATTTTCGCAATATGACTTATCGAAAATATCTGCCGGAATACCAGTTAAGTGCTTCAGATATGAATCAGATGGATTATGTAGAACAGGAAGCCGAAAAGGTTTACAGTTTCTCTTGGGAAAATACCTTGACATACGATTTCAAGATCAAAGAAGATCATTCATTCAACGTATTATTAGGTATGCAGGCCCGCCGCCGGGATGGTTCGAGCCTTTATGCGCTGAAAAGAGACCTGATCTTTGACGATTTCGATCATGCCTGGATAGACAATGCAACCAATACGAATACAGGACAGATAACGGTGAAAGGAGCTCCCGAAGACCGTGACAATCTGCTGTCATACTTCGGACGAATCAGCTACAACTATAAGGAAAAGTATATGCTGAATGCTACGCTTCGTGCTGATGCTTCTTCGCGTTTCGGTTCGAACAATCGTTGGGGATATTTCCCTTCCGTATCAGCCGGTTGGGTACTTACCAATGAAGAATTCTTCTCTGGTATTAGTGGCGACTGGATGGATTTCTTAAAACTCAGAGGAAGCTGGGGGCAAAATGGAAATCAGAATATTACGACCTATTCATACCTTGCCACCATATTGTCAAATGCCAATTATGAATTCGGACCAAACAATAACAACAACACAACACATGTAGGTTCGTACCAGAATCGTATGCCCAATCCGGATATCAAATGGGAAACGTCTGAACAGTTGAATATTGGGTTCGATGGACAATTTGCCAAAGGAAAGTTGAATGTAGCCTTTGACTACTACCGGAAGACTACTAAAGACTGGTTGATCCAGGTGCCTGTTGCGGCAGCTTTGGGAGCGGCTACGAATCCGTATATCAACGGAGGAAGCATCCGGAATAGCGGGGTAGAGTTGGGGCTGAGCTACAACAATAAGATATCCGGATTAACTTATTCTATCAACGGAAATCTGGCTTATAATAAGAATAAGGTATTGGATATCCCGAACTCCGAAGGTATTATTCATGGAGCACAAGACGTATTGTTCAAAGGAATGCAGGAAATGAACCGTGCGGAAGAAGGTTATCCCATCGGATACTTCTGGGGATTGGATATGGCAGGCATCTTCCAGAACCAGGCAGAAATAGACAATCATAAGAATGCGGAAGGTAAAGTCATTCAGCCGAATGCATTGCCGGGTGATGTGAAATTTGTAGACCACAATGGCGACGGGCAGATTGATATGAATGATAATATCGATCTGGGTAATCCGTATCCCGACATTACCATGGGGCTCTCTTTCTCTCTGGCTTATAAAGGATTTGATTTTTATTTCTCAAGCAATGGCTCGTTTGGCCATCAGATTGCACAAGCATATCGTTCTATGGACAGGTTCCAGTACAACTATCCTGAAAAGATATTGGGAAGATGGACCGGGGAAGGAACATCTAACACCATCCCTCGCGTTACACAGGGTGACGAACGAAACGGAAACTGGATGTACTGTTCACAATTATACATTGAAGATGCCGACTTCTGGCGCATCAATAATATTACATTGGGCTATGATTTCAATAACCTGATCAAGCGAAGCCCTCTCGGACAGTTGCGTTTTTACGTAACCGTACAGAACGTGGCAACGATAACCGGTTATTCAGGTATGGATCCGGAAGTAGGGTATACGAACGATACTTCTCCCTGGGGATCAGGTATCGACCTGGGATTCTATCCGCGTCCACGCACTGTATTATTTGGATTGAATGTTAAATTTTAAATGATCAACTTATGAAAAAGCATAGTGTAATAACTGTCGTGTCGCTTTGTGTAGCCTTTTTTATGGCTTCCTGCAGCAATAGCTTCTTAGATAGCGAACCCATGACACAAA
Organism: Parabacteroides sp. PH5-46; assembly: GCF_029892785.1. Lineage (GTDB taxonomy): Bacteria > Bacteroidota > Bacteroidia > Bacteroidales > Tannerellaceae > DFXE01. Next base: position 86,355 of record NZ_JARXXA010000007.1, on the reverse strand, counting down.
AGACGGATGCAAACTACTATAAAACCCCTGAAGATGCCTGGGAGACATTAGTAGGATGCTATAACCTGTTGCCCGGCGGATATGGAGACTTGTTTGTGGTTTCCAACATCGCTTCCGACGATTGCTATGGTGGCGGAGGCTATACAGATGCTTACGGTAACCAGATATGGGATGAGTGGACAGACTATAACGACCTTGAAATTAATCGATATACTTGGAGTAATCGCTTATTCAGAGCTGTACGCCGTTGTCATGTCCTCTGTGAACAGCTCGACAATATAGAATGGGGCAGCGACACCCATCTGCGTACTTTGTATGAAGCAGAAGGCCGCATGTTAAGAGCATACTTCTTCTATGAATTGCAGCGATTCTTCGGACATATACCTCTGATTAAGTCGTCCGACTCCGAATTAATTCCGCAAACTGATCCCGATGAGGTATATGCCTACATCATTGAAGACTTGAAATTTGCGATCAATAATCTGCCTTCTACGTCTTTCCAGAGCGCTTCTGCAGACAACTTCGGACGCGTTACCAAATGGGCAGCCCAAGGATATATCGCCCGTGTATACTTGTTCTATACCGGCTATTATGGCAAGAGTGATGCTCCGGGACTTACCAAACAGGAAGCAATTGCTTACTTAGAAGACTGTATCCAGAACAGCGGGCACGCATTGGTGCCGCGCTATGGCTCATTGTGGCCTTGGTCTCGCCGGACAGATTATCATGGCGACCCCACATTAACGTATGCCGGAGAATACAATCCTGAAATCGTCTTTAGCATCCGGCACTCCACACAGCGTCCGAACCAGCTGCATCGCTATACAGGGATGCGTGGTATCCCGAATGCAGGCGACTATGATCCGTTCTATCCGGGATGGGGGATGGCTACCATTACTTCAAAGTGTTTCAATAGCTTTGCTGAAGGCGACACGAGACGCTTTGCATCTATTATTGACCTGAAAACAGAAGGTATTCCCAATGATGGAAGCGATCAACGCGAATTCACCGGATATGTGCAGAAAAAATACCAGACACAAACCGATCCGAATAACAAAACAAGTTCTTATCCGCAAAGCTCAGGAGGTAGCAGTTGGCAATCAGAAGAACAGGATTTGTTTCTCATGCGTTATTCCGATATCCTCCTGATGGCTGCCGAACTACAGTTGGAATCCAATCAGCCTAAGGCGCAGGCATACCTCGATATGGTGCGTGATCGTGCATTTGAAGACAGCAATCATCGCGTTACAGCAACAAAAGAATCCATCTTCAACGAACGGGGCTTTGAATTCGTTTTCGAAGGAATCCGTTATCATGATGTATTGCGTCAGGGGCTTACCAGAGCAAAAGAAATACTGGATGTAAAGAACGATATCGTATGGAACGGGAAACAGCAAGCGTATAAGAACATAGACTTCCCGCTTATAAAAGAAGGGCTTTTGCGTATACCGGAAAGCCAGATACAGATATCTGAAGGCATGCTTGTTCAAAACCCTGGGTGGTAATATTTAGTCACTAATTATAAACAATTTAATATTAGTAAAATGAAATGCTCTTTAAGCAAAATTGCACAGATTGTCTGTATGATAATAGTAGCCAGTTTTCTCCATGTAGGCTTGGTTTATAGCCAAGCCAAGGTGGGAGAAATACCTAAACTTGTGCAAAAAGACGGTCGCTTTGCATTATTGGTCGATGGTGAGCCTTTTTTCATGTTTGGAGGACAGTCCGGAAATTCTTCAACATGGCCGGCTATGCTGCCGAATGTGTGGAATACTATTGAATCAATGAATGCTAATACACTTGAGATCCCTATTTACTGGGAACAAGTAGAACCGCAACCGGGGAAATACGACTTTTCAATGGTTCAAATGCTTTTGGATCAGGCACGTGAAAGGAATAAAAGATTGGTGATCTTATGGTTTGCTACATGGAAGAACGGGAGTAATCACTATATGCCCGAATGGATGAAAAAGGATGCCAAAAAATATCCGAATGTAATGAATGAAGAAGGCAAATATGTTGATACCCCATCACCACATGCTCAGGCAACGATGGAAGCTGATGCCAAAGCATTTGCTGAATTCATGAAGTATCTGAAACAGGCAGATCCGCAATATACGGTAATTATGGTGCAAGTACAGAACGAACCCGGTTCCTGGTATAGTGTACGTGATTATTCGCCTGCAGCTGAAAAAATATTTAAACAGCCCGTTCCTGCGGCTTTGCTGAACTCGAAAACCTTGCGAGAATTGAATGTTCCGACAACTGCAAAAGGAAATTGGGAAGAGGTTTTCGGCAAGGATGCGGACGAATACTTCCATGCATGGCATGTTGCTAGCTATATCAATTACGTAGCAGCTGCCGGAAAGGCTGTCTACCCGCTGCCTATGTTTGTGAATGTTGCTCTTCGTGATCCATTGACCAATCCTCCCGCTACATCTTATGAAAGCGGCGGAGCAACCGACAATGTAATCCCCATCTGGAAAGTAGCTGCTCCTTCAATCGACTTAGTGGCTCCTGATATTTATTTACGGGGACATGAAAGAGTGCTTAAGGTTATTGATTTATATACACGGGATGACAATGCCTTAATGGTTCCCGAAATCAGTGGTGCAAGCAATATCTATCTATATAAAGTGATAGAAAAAGGGATTGGTTTTTCTCCTTTCGGGATTGATCGCAACAATAGGCCGGGAGTTGATTTTAAAACTCCTGAAACGCCGCTCGGACGTGATTACAAATTATTAGCTCCATTGGCCAAACAACTGGCTCAGTGGGGATATGAAGGGAAGATACGTTCGGTTGTGGAACCGGAAGATCATTCGGATGAACGGATTGATTTAGGAAATTGGGAAGCAGTCCTGACATTTGGCCCAGCACGAAGAGGTACGGCTGCACCGGCTAATGCGGAGCCAAGGCCCGTTACAGGCAAGGCTATGATCGTTAAACTGGGCGAAAATGAATTTTTAGCCGTAGGAAGCAATTGCCGTTTTACCTTCAATACAAAAGGAAAAAATGCGGGAAAAGATTGGCAGTATCTGAAGGTGGAGGAAGGCTATTATGAAAATGGAAAGTTTCAGATGCAGCGTGTACTCAATGGGGATCAAACGGATTGGGGAGGCCCTTATATAGGAGATGAACCCTCATTGCTACATATAACGCTGTATACGCGCTGACTTTTGAATAAAATAGTATCATTATGTGGAAGCATATTTTTATAGTAATATTGTTTCTGGGCATTCAGTTGACAGCGAATGCCCAATCAACTCCCAGATTGCAGAAGCAGGGGACGGCTACTCAGCTGATCGTAGATGGTAAACCATTTCTGATGCTGGGAGGAGAACTGCATAACTCTGCTTGTTCCAACATTGAATATATGGATGGCGTATGGCCGAGAATGAAGAAGTTAAATATGAATACCATTCTGGCTCCGGTATCTTGGGAGTTAATCGAACCGGTAGAAGGTAAATTTGACTTCACATTGGTAGACGCCATGATCCGTGGAGCCGAACAGTCGGGCATCAAATTGGTGATCTTATGGTTCGGAAGCTGGAAGAACGGAGGTTCTGTTTACATTCCTTCCTGGGTAAAGAAGAACTATCAGCGTTTCCCCCGTGCCGTTGATCACTTGGGAAACAGTATAGAGATTCTTTCTACTTTCTTTGAAGAGTCGATGAAAGCAGACGCTAAAGCCTTTGCAGCTCTGATGAAGCACCTAAAGGAATTTGATAAAAACAAGACTGTATTGATGATGCAGGTTGAGAATGAAGTGGGTATTCTGAATACAGTACGTGATTTCTCTTCTACAGCCAATAAGGCATTCAATAGTAATATTCCGCAGGACCTGAGTACGTACCTGAGCAAGAACAAGAATAACCTGGCTCCGGAACTGGCAAAGGTTTGGAAAGCAAATGGTTCTAAAACATCCGGCACCTGGGAAGAAGTATTCGGCAAGAGCTATGTCAACCATAAAGACTGGCGCGATCTTTCCTACTACACCGAAGAGCTCTTCATGGCCTATCATTATGCCAAATACATGGGGTACGTAGCTCAGGAAGGAAAGAAGGAATATGACATACCAATGTTTGTAAATGCCTGGCTGAAAGGACCGGATTATCCCTGGACGGGAAGACATCCCGGAGGCGGGCCACTTCCTCACGTGATTGACATGTGGAGAGCCGGCGGACCAGCTATCGACTTCATTACGCCGGATATCTATCTGCCTATCTTCAAGGAAATTGTTGAGAACTACGACCGGATGGGTAATGCTTTATTTATTCCGGAAACACGGGGTGGCGACATAGGTGCATCACGCGTTTTATTCGCTATCGGAGAGCATAATAGCATGGGATTCTCGCCCTTTGGTATCGATCGTATCAGGAATCGTCCGGGAACGCCTCCGCCTTCTGCCATCGGTACAGATCCCCTGGCTGAGGTGTATGCTTTGCTGGATGGTATGAGTGAACTGATACTTAAACATCAGGGCAAGGGTACGATGCGGGGTATACTGGTTGATAATGAAAACCCTGTTCAGTCCTTTGAACTAGGCAATTACATCGTGACAGCTGATCCTTCCAACAAAACGGCTCTTGAGAACTCAGCAGCCGGCGGACTGATCATACAGCTTGGGGAGGATGAATACATTGTACTTGGACGCAATCTGAATGTGCGATTTGCACCTAAAGTACCGGGAAATCTCCCGTATGTAGGAGTTGACCAAGTCTATGAAGGAGTCTTCAAAAACGGGCAATGGGTTCCCGGAAGGCTTCTGAACGGAGACGAGACGCATTGCAGTACCTTCTCCGGAACCGGATTAAAGATGCCGGTAGCGAGTATACAAAAGATCTCACTATACAGGTATAAATAAATTTTTCAGGTTAGCAAATTAATGAATGGAGAGGAAGCTCGTTGAAAGAACGGGCTCCTCTCTGATTAAATCCGTATGATTATGAAATACTATATATCAATTATATGTCTATTATTTCTTCCTGCTTTTATCTATGCTCAATCAGTGCTTGACAATCAGCATCATGGCGATCCATCTTTTCTACTGGAAGATGGTTGGAAACCGTTAATAAACGGAAAAAACATGAAGGGCTGGAAATACCAGGACGAGAAGAAGGCTAATACTTGGACGGCTACGAAGGCAGTCTACTGGGATCAGAAGGAAAACCCTAAACTACTGGTTGCCAAATCCGCTTCGGGAGACAGGATTGTAAACCTTCCGCGTGAAGGAGGTGCTGCGAATATCATATCAACAGAAACAGCTGGAGATATGGAGTTGTATGTGGAGTTTATGATTCCGCAAGGCTCTAATTCAGGTGTTTATGTGCACGGCTTGTATGAGTTGCAGATATGGGACAGTTACGGCAAAGAACCTCGCCTGCAAACAGACAAAACCGGGGCATTATACCACTACATCGACCGGAAAACGATCGGTATAGACGGGCAGGTGATACCATTGGTGCGGGCTGAAAGGCCACACGGACAATGGAATGCCTATCATATATGGTTCCGGGCTCCTCGTTTTGATGCCTCCGGTAAAAAGATAGAGAATGCTAAATTCATCAAGGTACTCTTAAACGGAGAGTTAATTCACGAAAACCAGGAACGGATCGGGGCAACCACAGCAGCTCTTGAAATACCGGAAGCTGCAAAGAATCCGGTAGTTATGCTACAGGGAGATCATGGATCTGTTGCTTTTCGCAATATTTATGTGAAACCCCTTAAGTAAAAGGATATGAATAGAAAAAAAGTTACCCGCCGCAGATTTATCCAAGGTTTATCTGCCGCATTCGCCTTGCCGTATATTATTCCGGCAACTGCATGGGGACGAGGTTATTACATAGCGCCATCAGACCGGATTACCTTAGGCTTTATCGGGTGTGGCGAACATGGTATCGGTACCAATATCAAGGGGTTTCTCAAGCACGATGACTGCCAGATACTATCTATCTGTGATGTAGATCCTGTTCAGTTGCAGAAGGCTCGTGAAGCAATCCTGGAGAAATATGGTACATCATACAGCAGTTTGTCTGCCGGGAATGATTTTCGTGATGTCATAAACCGAAAGGATATTGATGCTGTCTGCATAAGTACTCCCGACCATTGGCATATCCAGATGGGTGTCATGGCTGCCAGGATAGGAAAAGATCTTTTTGTTGAAAAACCTTTAACTGTGAGCGTTGAAGAGGGCAAAGTTTTTTGTAATGTGATTCGTGAAACCGGGCGGGTTGTTCAGGTTGGTTCTGAACAACGCTGCCGCCCGGAATTCCACAAAATGGCAGAGATTGTGCGCAATGGGGTTATTGGAGACCTGAAGCATATCGAAGTAGGTATGCCGTCCGGGCATCCTATCCGTGAGAATTATAATGATAAGCGTATGCCTCTGGAAGCTTGTTCACCTCCGGAAGGCTTTGATTATGAGATGTGGACAGGTCCGGCTCCTATGTCGCCATATTGTCCGGGGCGTACACACTGGAACTGGCGATGGGTGGAGGAATTGGCTGAAGGCCAGTTTAATGATTATGCTCACCACCTGATTGATATTGCCCAATGGGCGCATGGTACGGAAGACATACTGCCGATATCTGTTGAGGGAAGTGGAACTTTTCCTGAGGGCTACTATACAACAGCTACCGACTATGACTGTCTGTTTACCTTTGCCGATGGTGTAACGATGCGCTGCAAGTCTGGTAGAACCGGGCATCGCTTTGAAGGCTCGAAGGGAGTAATCACCAATACAGGCTGGGGGAAACTGTCGGCTGATCCGGAATCTATACTTGATTTCCGGACGGGAAGCGGAGACGTCAAGCTCTTTACAGCCGAAAGCGAACACCGGAACTTCCTGGATTGCGTCAAGTCTAGGCAGAAGTGTTATTCGCATGAAGGGATCGGGCATCGTGCGTCGGTCTTTGCGCATATCGGTATTATAGCTATGAAGCTCGGACGTAAGCTTCAGTTTGATCCTGTTTCGGAGACCTTTGTCAATGATCCGGAGGCTAATAAGATGCTAACACACCCTCGCCGTGGCTCCTGGACTTTGTAGTATGATGGCTCGGAAACAAATATCCAGACGGCAGTTTCTTGCCGTAAGTATGTGCAACCTGACTGTCCCGTTCATCATCCCAAGACACACCTTGGGCAGAGGCTTTCAAGCACCAAGTGATACGCTTGCCATAGCTTGTGTAGGCGTGGGAGGAATGGGTCGTCATTACCTGGAAGGTTGCGACAGGAGAGGATCGTAGCCTTGTGTGACCTGGATTATAACTTTGTAAATACGCGAGGCGTCTTTGATAAATACCCCAAAGCCATCCGTTACCGGAATTATCGTATAATGCTGGAGAAAGAAGCTTCTGCCTTTGATGCTTTGATTATTGCAGTCCCGGACCATCATCATACACACCTGCTGATGGCAGCTATGCAGATGGAGAAGCATATCTATTGCGCCAAGCCCATTACGCATACTGTAGAGGAAGCTCGAAGAGTGAAGTCTGAGCTGTTGAAGCATCCTCGGTTGGTGACAAAGTCGAGTGTGCAAGACTCCGCTACTCCGGCTGCCCGAAGTACTACTGAGATACTAAACTCCGGTATGCTGGGAGCTATCCGGGAGTTGCATATATGGACGGATCATCCGATCTATCCTTGTTCGTTGCAGCGCCCGATGGAAAAGATAACTCCTCCTGACGGTATGGACTGGGATATGTGGATCGGACCGGCTCCTTACCGTCCCTTCCATTCGGCTTATCATCCGGAGAACTGGAGGCCTTGGTGGGACTTTGGTTCCGGAACGGTAGGAGATATGGCTTGCCACTCGTTTCATATCTTCTTTAAAGAGCTGCAACTGGAAGCACCGGAGACTATTTATGGTAGCTCGTCTACCGCTATGAGGGCTTTATGAAGAAACTTTCACTCCCAGAGTGTCAGTCGAGCGCCAATACCGTTACCTGGGAGTATCCGTCGCGAGGCAATCTTCCTCCCTTGAAAGTGCATTGGTACGACGGAGGCATCAAACCGCTCCGTCCCGCAGAGTTAAGCCACTACCTGGCAATGCCAAACAGCGGTATCCTTTTCGTTGGTGATAAGGGGAAACTAATGTCCGGATATTACGGAGGAAATCCGTATCGTTCACGCCGCAATCCAGATATCACACGCGGCTATGAAGGTGGTTTGCTACTCCCCGAAGAGTCGTTCAAAAACTTCTCCGTCCCCCCTCAAACGCTTCTCCGATGTGAAAAGGAGAATCACTACAAGGAATGGACGGATGCCTGCAAAAGCGGAAAGAAAACCGTTTGCCCTGTTGAACTGGGCTGTGAAATGACAGAAGTAGCCTTGTTAGGTTCTCTGGCGCTTCGCACAGGAAAGCTACTGAAATGGGACAGTAAGACCATGCGCATTACCAATGATAATGAGGCGAATCAGTTGATAGCCCCACCTTATCGAAGCGACTGGAATATGTAACGAAAGAATCGCGTGACAATTGTCACGTGATCGATTCACATTTGTGTTTCGATCGTTTCACAGATGTAGTTTGATCGCGTGACATATGTGGCGCGATTCTTTTAAGAGCAGTGATACCCTATATGTAGACAGGAAATCTAACAGTAGGGTGTCGTTTTTTTCTTGAAATGCAAAGAATGGCTACGGGCTATGCTAATAAAAAGAAACAAAAAAAACTTTTCGTTTCTTTTTATATTTATCTTTGTACCTTAACTATATATAGATCAGTTCTTGGAATATGAAAAATTATAATGTGTTAATACAAGAATTAAGTGAATTGTTTAACCATATATTAAATGGAAAAACTTTAGAAAATATAATTGTTGATATAGAGATTTGTAAAAAAATAACAGAAGAATATCAGCTGTTAATAGGTGAAAAAATAAAAAATATTCAATTATTAAATATTCCTTATCTAATAAATGTATATGGAATACCTGGTTCTGGTAAAACGACTTTATCTAAAAAAATTTTGTCGGAAGATTCAAATTTATTATATGTGTCATTTGATGAAATAATGGAAAATATATCATTTTATAAGTTCGATTTTCAACGGCTTGGTGCTGAAGAAGCTTTTAAAAGATGGGAACTTCCTGCAAGATATCTAGGCTATGAGCTGTTGAAATTCGGTTTGAAAAATAGATATTCCATCTTGTTTGATCATAGTAATGCATTTTTCGATCATATAAAACTTTATGAAATAATAAAAGAGTTGGATTATATTGTTGAAATGCATTTTTTAGATGTTGATGTAGACCTTGCAATAGACCGAGCAAAAAAACGAATAAGATTTGTTCCAGAACAGATGATTAGAGATCGTTATAAATTACTAAGGGATTTGAATAAACAATATAGTAAAATTGCTGATGTTTTTATTGTCGTGAAATAGCGGCTAAAAAAATAATCTATTTAATACCATGCTTTTAATTCGGAATGACATTGAAACTATATAATAATGGAAAGCAAATTTAATATATCAGATATTATTCGCTATATGCTTATTGGCCTATTTTTTACACTTAGTGCTGTTTTTCTTCATTGGGCATATTCTGATTTTTCATTGATAGATTATTTGAAAAACTTGCTGTTTTTTTTAGGCGAAGTTTCCAATTTTTCAATAATGTTTTTATTGTTATTGATCTTTTATCTTTTAGGGATAATAATCCAAGGAGTCAATAAAATGATTATTTCATTTTGTGTTGATCTTGAAATTCAAGAAGAAAGGGATGATATTAAATTTTCTTCTTGTAAACGATTTATTATAAATCTATTGTATTCATTCTTCTATAAAATTACTCCAGAAGCGCAATGTGTCTCGTTGAAAAAAGAAGATAAACTTAATGTTCCGGAATGGATTAATATATCAAAGAATCCTTCTATGTTAATGGAACATATTAAATTAAAAATGGAAATAAAGAAGGCAAAACTAAAAGAGACTACCCTTAATATAAATGAATATTTTCATTTTAGTGAATTATTTCAAGGCATTTATCTCTCCTCAGTAATTTTATTGCTGATTTCAATATTGAGTCTTATGATTTCTGCGATAATTCTTATTGTAATGCCACTCTCCGCTTCACATCAATTAGTTTTAAGATTGATATTTCTAGTATTAGCTTTTTCCCTTTCAGCATTTGTGTCATACTTTTTGAGCTATACTTATGCAACAAGAGGTATAATGACTCTTGATATAAAGAAGGAAGCGTTAAATATCGATATATCAAAGAACATTAAAAAAACAGGAATACAACAGGTGCATGTCTTAATAAGAACTCATCGACCAAAGTTGAAAGAATCAAAATATGAAAATGTAATAGATTACCAATTAGAATATCTTGAAGAGGCTATAGAGTCTGTTGGTATACAAGATTATTATAAAATAAATGTATTATTATTAGGGAATCCTTATTGTGACTTTGTGGATAAAAAAGTTAAAGAACTTTCAAAGAAGTACAAAAGTAAACTTTCAATACAATATTGTTATGAGAAGAATGAAAGTATAGCTCATTCGTCAAGAAGTATTCGTAACCAAATATTAGATATAGCTGATGATGATGATATTATAATGTTTCTTAATGATGATGATACTTTATGTCGTGATAATGCCATTTCAGAGATAGTTTCTCGTATGAATAGTCTTAATGCTGATTTATGCCTTTCTGCTTTTAAAGTTGATAGTAAGACAGATGAAAATTTGATTATAGAAAATGGACGATTACATAATTTATTAGTAAAGAAGCTAAGTAGGCATAATAAATCGATTACAATAAAAGGTGATGAGTCTGTGTGGCATTTTGCTAGTACTATTAGCTGGACAAAGATATATAGAGCAAAATTACTCAAACAATTGAATAATATTACAAAAGAAATCAAAGAACCAATTTTAGAAAAACTTGTTGCTTTTGAGGATTTTATGGATTATCTTGTTTTCTTGCAGAATGAAATAAAAGTTACAGCAGTTGATGAACCTGTATATTCTTATCGCAAACATGACAAGGGTTATATTCATAAAAAAAATGAAAATGCTTTTAAAGAATTGCGAATAGGTTATTTAGGCATAGTCAAAGGAATAGCTGAACTTGTTTATCTTTCTGAAGATAAAGATTGTTGCAATAATTTATTAAAAAATGGAGTTGATTCAAAAGAGCGCATAAAGTTAACAATGTGTGATAAAGTAGATCTAAATAAAACTGTGTATTGTTATTTGGGCTATAAGATATACGAAATTGGCAATATTGTAGAGAAATATAACAAAGAAGGAGTTATAGATAAAAACAATTATAATAGAGATGATTTTATAAAAGATTGTAAAAATAAATTAGGTAAAGAATATTGTTTATATTGGGAGAAAAGCATGGAGAACAAAAAAGAAAAAACGAATGACACTATTTACTATTATGATGAAATGGTAAGAGTATTAGAAGATTATAGCTTTTAGTGGAATATACCATGATGATATAAACGCCTTTATGTCGTTTACAACAATGAACTATTGATTGGAATTATATCTCAATGGTATATATTCCCGAGAGATTTACGATTACTGTTTATCGAGCCATTCTTTGATGCCGTTGATTAGTTCTTGGTTTTCGGGTAGGAGTTGGCTGGAAAGGCGGAAGTAGGTTTCGTCGAGGCCGTGGAAGTTAGAGGCATCGCGTATCAGGATTCCGTAGGTATCCAGCAAATATTTTTTCAGATCGGCAGCTGTTCCTTTTTTCAGGCGTACCAGGAAGAACGTAGTAGAGGAGGGGATTACTTCCAGTCCGTCTAACTTGCTGAGCTGGTAGATTAACTCGGCTGTTTCGCGTTGCCATTTGCGGATGGGCAATGTAAACTGTGCCGGATGAATCAGTATGTATTTGCTAGCTTCGATGGCCAGTGCGTTTACCGACCAGGGAATAAGATATTTATTTACTGTCTTTGTGATTGAGGGCGAGGCCATGATGTAGCCGATACGCAGTCCCGGTATATTATATGCCTTTGATATGGATTGTACCAATACCAGGTTTTTGTTGGCTTTCAGGTCACTTGGTTTCAGAATATCTTCTGTTGTAAAGGCAGCATAGGCCTGATCTATGATAAAGGTTGTTTGCTTGTTGGCAGCAATCAGCTTTAACAGTTCTGTCCGGTGAAGGAACTTACCATCGGGGTTGTTGGGATTGCATATCCAGCAGAAGTCCTGATCTTTCAGCGAAAGGTCAGTCAGGTCTTCCGAGTTGGAGAAGTATGTAATGGTATGTTCGTGCAGGCGGCAGGCATCTTCGTATTCGGAGAAGGTAGGCTCAAAGATAAGAGAGCGGGCACCTTTCCAGGCTTGCGCCAATAGATAGAAAGCTGTAACCGAACCGTTTGTTACTACCACATTCTCTTCTTTCAATTCAAACCGACGGGCAAGTATTCGTTTCAGGCTGGCAGCATCCGGATCCGGATAACGGGTTATCTTGTTAAACTGCGTGTTTAAATGATCAATCAGCTTATCTAGGTTTGCCCCGTGCCAAACATTTGAGCTGAAGTTAATTCTCACTTCTTGTTGGTAGTTATAAAAATCGTCGCCGTGTCCGAATAGCATAGTAATAAGTATTTAATTAATCTAAAGAGCGCAAAATTACAAATCTTTTTGGCTTTTCCTATCGATGGCCTTATATATTGCATCCTGTATTCGCGTGCGGATGTCGAGGGAGCTCAGCTTGTTGTTTGAGCGAGTCGGGTTTACGCGATTACACAGGAAGATATAAATCAATTGATTGTCGGGATCCACCCAGAAACAGGTGCCGGTGTAGCCGGTATGCCCGTAGACAGAAGGGGGAGCGAATTGTCCGCAAGGGGAAGACTTAGGGCTACCTATTGCCGGCTTGTCAAATCCCAGTCCACGCCTGGAAACCGGACTCTTGCTTTGGGTAAATAGCCGGCTTGTTTCTGCCGAGAGGTAACGTTCGCCTCCATATTCCCCCAGGTTGAGGTATAGCTGCAAAACTTTTGCCAGATCGTTGGCGTTGGAGAATAGGCCGGCATTACCGGAAACGCCTCCCTGGAATGCCGCCGCTTCGTCGTGCACATAACCTCGCAGCAACTGCTTCCGCAGCTCCTGGTCGTTCTCTGTCGGTACGATCAGCAAGGTATCTATAGTTTTTAGCGGGTTATAAGTGGTGGTGCGGGCGCCCAACTTATCGTAGAACCCGGTGCGTAATAGCTTGTCCATCGGTTGCTTTGTCAGGTTTTCCACCATCTTTTGTAGCGAGATAAAGTTGATGCAGCTATACACATACTTGCCTTTGGTTCCCAGACGGGAGTCTTTGATATCCTGAATGATTGAGTCTTTAAACGAGTCGCTGATGAAATAGTGGCGGGCTACTTCTGTCCGGAATCCGTTCCTTGATGTATCCGACACCAGAGCCGAGTCGGCAGTAGCGTGCTTGTAGAAGTTGATCGTTGGTACCAGTCCGGACTGATGATAGAGCATGTCCCGGATAATAATATCCTTCTTGTCTGAGTCCAGCAGTTCCGGGATATAATCAGATATCTTGTTAGTTAATGTAAACAGCTTCTCGTCGTATGATTTCATGACAGCCAGCAACGTTCCGGCGGCCTTTGTTACAGAGGCCAGGTCGTAAACAGACGTTTCTGTTACTTTTTGTTTCTTGTTGTAGTCGTAGTGTCCAAAGGCTTTGTTGTATATGATCATCCCGTTTTGGGCAACCAGTACCTGACAGCCGGGAAAGGCTTTTTCTTTTAAGCCTTCTTTTACGATACTTTCGATCACATCCAGGCGGGTATTGTTTGCACCTACTTCTTCCGGCTCGTGGTAGCCTAAGCGGGTTTTCTCGGTAAAGATACCGCTTCCGGCAAAGTATAAACCGGGGATGGTAACAGGCAGTTTACCTTTGGCTGGAATGCCTCCGAAAATTAATTGGGCGGCATATTCCTGTGCTAAGGGAGTTGCTTCGTAAGCCATCACAATAGCCTTAGCTTTGTTGGTGGACTGCTTGTAATCTTTGCAGAAGTAAGGTAGGGTGAAGAAGGAGAAAACAACATCTTTCTTTGCTGCCAGTTGGCGTAGCTCCTCACTCTCGGGAATCCGGATGGTGTGTACTCCGCATAGGATGAGGTCGTACTTCTCCAACTCGGCATATACTTTCTTTATTTCGGCTGCCTTTTCATTTCGCCCGATACTAAAGCAGGCTACGCTGTCATAGCGGTTTAGCACCTTCTGAAACTCGTTACCTTTGGAGTCTCCCAGTGAAAGAACGGCAATCTTCTTTTTATCCAGCTCTTTGAGTGGTAGGTAGTCTGAGATGTTCTTCAGCAAGGTGATACTTTCCGAATTTAGCTTGGCAGCTAACCAGGCAGCGTGCGGAGAGTTGATACGTCCCGCCAAGCCTTTTGTTTTGATGGGCTGATAGTTATTTAGCCCGGCTATGTACTTGTAGCGCAATATTTTCAGGCAGCGACGTTCGATCTCTTTCAAGTCCAGCGTACCCTCCTCTATGGCCTTTTTAATTGCGTCGAAGTCTGTAATAGGAGTGGCCGATGATACCAAAAAATCGTTACCGGCCAATAGTGCCTGCACAGACGGGTTTTCAGAGTTTTTTGTTGAGGCACCTTTCATCGCCAGTGCGTCGGTAAACAGCAGCCCCTGAAAGCCCATTTCCTTCTGCAAAAGATCTGTTACTATAAGCGGAGAGAATGAAGCGGGCTTGTCTTTGGTTTTATCCAAGGCCGGTACATACAGGTGAGAAGTCATGATTCCGGAAAAGCCGTCGTATATATAACGTTTGAAAGGTAGCAGTTCAATGCTGTCTAGTCGACTCCGGCTGTGATAAATGGCGGGGAGTGTATGATGTGAGTCGTCAGAGGTATCTCCGTGCCCCGGGAAGTGCTTGGCAACAGAGATTATCCCGGCTTTTTCCAGTCCTCTGGAATAAGCAATACCTTTGTCGGAAACCAGGTCGGGGTCTTCGCCGAAGGAGCGGTTCCCAATCACCGGATTATCCATGTTGCTATTTACGTCTAAAGCGGGGGCGAAGTTTATATGGATACCCATCTCCTTGCATTGGCGGCCTACTTCTTCTCCGTACTGGGTAATCAGGGTGTCGTTTTCAATGGCTCCCAACATCATATTACGAGGGAAGCGGGTAGTCCCGCTCAGGCGCATGGATAATCCCCACTCTCCATCAAGGGCTATAAACAGAGGTACGCGCGATTCTTTCTGAAGGCGGTTTGTTACTTCGGCCTGCATCTCAGGACTCCCTTTGGCGAATAAAACGCCACCGATCTTGATGTCGCTGATATACTTGCTTAGTTTTTGCATGTTCCTGCTGTCAGACTTCGGATTGGCTATGACCATGAAGAGTTGCCCTATCCGCTCGTCGTAACTCATTGTATCGAAAACTGAGTCGGCCCAGTGATTCATTTTATCTTTGTCTACTTGCCGGTAAAGAGTTGGTTCCGTTTGGCTAATAGCAGATAACGTATAAAAGCTGCAAAATATAAAAAAAAGAAATTTTCTCATCCTCACTATCTCAAATTTTCATCAAAAATACGAAAATTAAGCTGATATCTTTATCTTTGATGTCTTTAACATCTATCTAATCCCAAATTATTATGAAAAGGAGACATTTTATTAAATCTGCCGGCTTGCTGGCTACAGTTCCGATGGCTAACGGAATGCTTCCGGCAGCGACTCATGTAAAAAAAGAAATTTACGATTGGCGTATCTATACGCTTACTACTAATGATGATGTGCTTGACACCTTTTACCGAGAGGTATTAATCCCTGCTTACAACCGGAAAAAAATTAAAGTAGGAGCCTTTAAACTGTATGAAGAAAAAGACCTCGCACAGCGCTTTTACCTTTTCGTTTATCCGGATATTACTACTTATTATAATGTGAAACGCACGATTTGGGAAGACAAAACCTTCCGGAAAGCGGCACAAGCTTTCTATGACAAATCGGCAGTGAATCCCGTTTACAAGGAGTTTGAGTCGTACCTTTGCGAAGCATTCGACAAAATTCCGCAGCTGAAGATGCCAGACAAAGATCGTGGCTTATTCCATCTTCGCCACTATTGGAGTCCGAACGAAGAGGCCAACCAGCGCAAGGTGAAAATGTTCAATGAGGCTGAAATGGATGTCTTCGACAAAGTAGGAATCCATCCCGTATGTTACGGTGACGTGCTGGCCGGTCCTCACATGCCTGCATTGATGTATCTTACCTGGTATAAAGACAAGGCCACGCATGACGCTTCCTGGGGAGCCTTTGGAAAACATCCTGGCTGGCTTGCTATTAAAGATTTGCCCGAGTATGCCCATACGGCAACTAATAATACAAACCGAATTTTGCTTCCTCTTGATTATTCGCAGATATGAGAAAGGTATTTTTAGGATTAATCCTGTTTGCTATTTTGTTGTCAGTCCGGGCACAACAGAAGCCTGTCATTTATGATGAAATGCAAGTGCCTCAGTTTACCTTGCCTCCCTTGCTTATTAGCGAAAGTGGAAAAAAGATAACAACGGCAAAAGAGTGGGAGAAGGTAAGGCGCCTGGAACTGCTGAATACCTTTGCTACACAAATGTTCGGGCAAACACCTGAAGGGGCGATCAAGACCTCTTACGAAGTATTGAAGACCCATCCGCAATCCCTTGGCGGAAAGGCCACCTGCAAACAGGTGAAAGTAACCTTCAGTAACGGAGCAATCGAGCGAAGTATGCTGATGCTGATTTATTTGCCCAATCAGGTGAAGGGCAAGGCGCCTCTTTTCCTCGGCTACAACTTTAGCGGAAATCAAACAATAGCTGATGACGAGGACATTATTCCCTCTTCGGAGGCAGAACGCGGGAGTAGTAAATCGCGCTGGGCGGTAGAAAAACTCATCTCCTCCGGCTATGGTTTATGCACGATCTGGTATTATGATATATTCCCCGATGCCGAAGATAAACATGTCGAAAGCATTCTTCCGCTTTTTGGTTACCAATCGGGCAATGATATAGCAGCTAGTTCCTGGCAGGCGATGGGCGCCTGGGCATGGGGGCTGAGTCGTGTCATGGATTATATTGAGACAGATAATGCCATAGACGAATCAAAGGTCGTTCTGATGGGACATTCCCGCAATGGGAAGGCCGCTCTTTGGGCGGGAGCGCAAGACGAACGTTTTGCAGTCGTTATCTCGAACAACTCCGGTTGCGGAGGAGCAGCCCTTTCCAAGCGAACCTTTGGCGAAACAGTCGGTGTTATTACGACCGCCTTTCCTCACTGGTTTTGCAAGGCTTTCGGGCAGTATGCCAATAATGAAGAGAAGCTACCGTTCGATCAGCACCAATTTCTTGCCCTGATGGCTCCCCGTCCTTTGTATGTAGCCAGTGCCGAAGAAGACCAGTGGGCCGATCCGAAAGGCGAATACCTTTCCGCTTGTTATGCCGGAGAGGTATATGAACTATATGGTATGAAAGGTTTGGAAAAACCGGATATGCCCGGAATTAATAAACCGGTGATGAACCGTATAGGCTATCATATCCGTTCCGGGGTGCATGACGTGACAGATTTTGACTGGGATAATTATATTCGATTCGCAGACAAGTGGTTGAAGTAAGGAGGAAATATTTAAATAATCATTTGCGTATTCGATAAATCTTTCGTTACTTTGCATCCGCTTTACGTAATCTCTGTCGGGATTAGTTGCCCGTTACATTGCGTTTCGTTCAAAAATAATTATAAAAAGCTATAAACAATGGATTTAATTAAAATTGCAGAAGACGCGTTTGCTACCAAAAAAGAGTTCCCCGCATTCAGAAGTGGTGACACAATTACCGTAGCTTATCGTATCAAAGAAGGTAACAAAGAACGTATTCAGCAGTACAGAGGCGTTGTGATCCGTATTTCAGGACACGGAGACAAAAAACGCTTTACCGTACGTAAAATGTCGGAAAACATTGGCGTGGAAAGAATATTCCCGATCGAATCACCATTCATCGAAAGCGTTACTGTAAACAAACGCGGTAAAGTTCGCAGAGCTAAGTTGTATTATTTACGCGCTCTTACCGGAAAGAAAGCGAGAATCAAAGAAAGAAGATATTAATAACTCTTCGGTTCTATTGCCATACAGAAGCCATCTGATAACCGGGTGGCTTTTTTATTAAAAGTTTAACTCTATTTTCAAACACAAAGATTATGTTGAAGACTATTCTGTCTATCTCAGGAAAACCCGGGCTTTATAAATTAGTTTCGCAGGGAAAGAGCATGTTGATTGTAGAATCTTTAACCGAAAAGAAAAGAATCCCGGCATATGCGAAAGATAAGGTAATCTCCCTGGGCGATATTGCAATCTATACCGAGGAAGGAGAAATTCCTTTGCACGAGGTACTTACGAGTGTAAAGAACAAAGAGAACGGAGAAAAGGTTGCTGCCGACTTAATTGCCGGTAAGCCGGATAATCTTCGCGCTTATTTCGCGGAAATCCTACCTAACTTCGATCGGGAGCGTGTTTACCTTAGCGATATAAAGAAGTTACTATCCTGGTATAATTTGTTGATTGCAAATGATATTACCGATTTTACCCCTCAAAAGGAAGAAACGGAAGAAAAAGAAGAAGCAAAAGCCGATTCGGCTGAGTAAGTAAAGTATATAAAAATAGCACCCGTCTGATTTATTTTCAGACGGGTGCTATTTTTTTTGAGACGTGAGCTATTTTTCTTCGGACGCGTCCTGTTTAGAATAAGGGGTTGTCCACTTTTTTGTTCAGCAATGCCAGGTTTACTACCTCACGAATATCATCCACATAGTGGAAGACCAGTCCTTTCAGGTACTCTTCATTAATCTCTTCGATATGTTTCCTGTTTGCAGTACAAAGAATGATTTCTGTAATTCCTGCCCGTTTGGCAGCCAGTATCTTTTCTTTGATTCCGCCTACCGGCAGTACTTTGCCTCTTAAGGTAATTTCCCCTGTCATGGCGATGCTTTTCTTTACCTTGCGCTGTGTGAATGCCGAAACCAAGGACGTTACCATTGTAACACCCGCACTTGGCCCGTCTTTAGGGATGGCGCCTTCGGGCACATGGATATGCACGTTCCAGTTTTCAAACATTTCCTCCGGAATATTAAAGTACGAAGCGTGCGAATGAATGTATTCGAGTGCCAACATGGCAGATTCTTTCATTACATCCCCCAGCTTGCCTGTCAGTGTCAGTTTCGAGCCTTTGCCCCGGCTCAGGCTGGATTCTACAAAAAGTATTTCACCGCCTACTGCTGTCCAGGCCAATCCTGTAACTACTCCGGCGTAATCATTTCCTTGGTATTTATCACGCGAATATTCAACGGCTCCGAGATATTCTTTCAGGTCCTCTACCTTTATTTCTTCGGGTATAGGTTCGTCGGATGCGATCTTTCGAGCCAGTTTACGAATAACCTTGGCCACTTTCTTGTCTAGTTCACGCACTCCGCTTTCGCGGGTATAAGACGTAACAAGCTCTTGCAAGGCTTTTTTCTGGAACTTTACTTTCTTCTTGGGCAAACCGTGAGATTCGAGTTGTTTGGGAAGTAAGTGCTTGGCGGCAATCTGTATTTTTTCTTCCATGATGTAGCCGCTTACTTCGATTAGTTCCATACGGTCGAGTAGTGGCTGGGAAATAGTATTCAGGCTGTTAGCCGTTGCGATAAAGAGTACTTTGCTTAAATCGTAATCAATGTCCAGATAATTATCGTGGAAGGCATTGTTTTGTTCCGGGTCGAGCACTTCCAGCAGAGCCGAGGCTGGATCTCCCTTGAAGTCGTTCGTTACCTTGTCGATCTCGTCTAAAACAAACACAGGATTAGACGTGCCGGCTTTCATTAGGTTCTGAATGATACGGCCTGTCATGGCGCCGATATATGTTCGGCGATGCCCTCTGATCTCAGCTTCATCATGCAATCCGCCTAAGGAGATGCGTACATATTTGCGGTTCAGGGCTTCGGCTATGGACTTACCCAATGAAGTTTTCCCTACTCCCGGAGGTCCGTAAAGACATATGATAGGAGATTTCATATCCCCTTTGAGTTTCAGGATAGCCAGGTGTTCTATGATACGTTCCTTTACATTTTCAAGTCCGTAGTGATCACGATCCAGTACCTTCTGGGCATGCTTCAGGTTGAAGTTATCTTTGCTGTAATGCTCCCAAGGAAGATTTACAATCGTCTGGACATATTGTGTCTGGATAGAGTAATCGGGAGATTGAGGATGCAAACGTTCCAGTTTACGTATCTCTTTATCAAATACTTCAGCTACGGATTTGGGCCATTTCTTTTTAGCCGCTTTTTCGCGAAGCTCTTTTATTTCAATTTCGTTGATATTCCCACCTAATTCTTCCTGAATTGTTTTGATTTGTTGTTGTAGGAAATATTCTTTCTGCTGCTGGTTGATATCTTCGTGGGTTTTCATTTGGATAGAGTTCTTTAGCTCTACCAACTGATATTCCCTGTTCAGGATAAACAGTAGGCGATAGGATCGCTCTTTTAAGTCACCAATCAGAAGAAGCTCTTGTTTCTCTGCCGCTCCGTTAGGAATGTTACTACAGGAGAAGTTTACCAGATAAAGAACGTTCTTATTATTTTTTATTGAGAAGATTAAGTCGCGCGGAGGCTCGGATACAGCTCCCAGCATCTTGATGGTCAAATCCTTTATCGTGGAAATGAGCGCTTCGAACTCACGGTCGCCGCTTTCGGGGATTTTATCTTCCAGTACAGAGATGGAGCCTTTCAGGTAAGGCTCTGTTTCCGTTAGTTCATCTAATAGAAAGCGTTTTTTTCCCTGAAGGATAACGGTTGTAGTTCCATCGGGCATATCCAATACGCGGACCACGTCTGCGATCACTCCGGTGGTATATAAATCGTCCAGTAGAGGCTCCTCTGTGTTGACTTCTTTTTGGCAAACAACGCCAATTAACTTCTTCTTTTTTACGGCATCATTAATTAAACGCATCGATTTTGGCCGGCCTACAATAACAGGCATAGCAACACCGGGAAAAAGCACCATGTTACGAAGAGGTAGTATAGGAATAGAACTTCCTAGTTTATCAATACCATCCGTAAAGTCTTCATCCGCATCGTATTCTGCTAAGATAGGCATAACAATACCCAGGTTATCATCTAAATCGTCAAAGGATTCCTGGCTGAAAAAACTTGTTTTTTTCCTCATACAGCATTTTAAAATTGCTAAGTATATTACAATAAACGTGCCAAAGTTATGAATTCTTTTTGTACATTTGTTGTTTATTTGTCTATAAAGTATGCCTAACAGTTACTTTCGTTTCAAACAATTCACGATACAACAAGAAAAATGCGCTATGAAAGTGGGGACCGACGGAGTGCTGTTGGGAGCCTGGGTATCCGTGAGCAATTGTGAACGCATTCTGGACGTAGGGACGGGGACAGGCCTGATCGCTTTAATGCTGGCCCAGCGAAGCAAAGCCTCGGTGGATGCTATTGATATTGATGCGGATGCATGCATACAGGCAACGGAAAATATAGATAATTCTCCTTTTGTCAACAGAATTAAGGTATTCCATCATTCGTTTGAGGACTTTATCTCTCTCGGTAAATCCGGCTATGATCTGATCGTTTCAAACCCACCTTATTTTATTCAGTCACTTAAAAGTCCGGAAAGCAAACGCAATACGGCACGGCATACATCTGGTTTTTCTTTTACTGACTTGATGGAGAAAGGTAAGAAACTACTGCTTCCGGGAGGGCGCATTGCCTTCATTATTCCGTACGAACAAGAACCGATTTTAAAAGCAACAGCTCTGCAAAATCAACTGCATATAATACGACAGACAGACGTTTATCCTACACCGGAGTCTGCAACGCCTAGACGTTTGCTGGTAGAGCTTTCGGAAGACCATTCGATCCCTTGTGTAAAAGATCATTTGATTATTGAAGTGAGCCGCCATCAGTATACTGCCGAATACAAGCAGCTTACCCATGATTTCTACCTGGAAAAAACATAGTGCTTCTCCCGTTTTACTTGAAAATATAAGGAATTCTCTTGTCCAAAAAGCGCGTTACCTGATCAAAGACATCTTTTACTTCTTTTGTAAAGGAAACTTTTTCAGGCGTGAGCACTTTTAGTGCTTTAGGTATGACGGAGATCTCTATGCGATTTCCTACTTCTATTGGTTCACCATCCAGGTGCATAATCCCCGGCTTCTGTCTGATGATTGTTAGTTGGCTTGCACGTATGGATTTAATCTTACTGTTGCGTTCTATTTGTTTGGTGAATAACTGGATGGCTAGCGGAGCTATATCTAAAGGAGTAAAAGGCGAGAGGATGGTTACATCCATTTTTCCGTCCTGAATATTAGCATGTGGAGCAATGAACGCATTATTTCCGTACTGTGAAGCATTGGCACAGGCTACCAGAAAGGCTTTTTCCTTGATAGACTGATCATCAAACTGTAGTTCATAGACTTCGGGTTGGTAACTGAGATATTCGTCCAGGATGTTTTTTACATATGTTATAGAGCCTCTCCGCTTCTCCCGGGCGAATTTTTTGCTTACTGCTGCATCAAACCCGACACCACAGGTAGTGAAGAAAACCCGGTCGTTAGCTTTGCAACAATCAATAGTTGTGATATTTGCTTTTGTGATCATCTCCAAGGCGCGCTTGGTATCCATCGGTATATGCAATTCACGCGCCAGACCGTTCCCTGAGCCTTTAGGTATTATACCTAAAATAGCATCCGAATGTATCATCGACTTGGCCACTTCGTTTACGGTACCGTCTCCGCCAACAGCTATAATTAGTTTAACGCCGTTTTCTATCGCTTGCTTTGTCAGTTCACTCGCATGTCCGGCATATTCGGTAAAAGAAATACAAAGGGAATATCCCCCCTTAGCACAAGCCTCTTCTATCATCTGCGGAATCTTACGTTTGGAACCAACACCGGATATCGGGTTGATTATCGCTTGAACATCACAATTATTACTCATCTTACTAAGGGTATTTCCTTTAATGTTTGACAATAAAAGTAACAAAAATAATGCTTTTACGAAACTTTTAAAGCATATCAACTACTATAAGTGATTTTTTTACTACTTTTGCGGCTGGATTTACCCGATCAAATTATTTATTTATATGATAACGAATCCGAACTCTTTGATAAAAAATAAACAAGCGAAGGAATTAGTCTCTTCTGATAATATGAAACTTTTACAAGAGAAACTAGCCAAGTATGATGCTCCGCAGAAAGCTATGGCTGCAGGAATATATCCTTATTTTCGCATGATTGAAAGCGATCAGGATACAGAAGTCCAGATCAGTGGGAAAAAAGTTTTGATGTTTGGATCAAATTCCTACCTGGGATTAACCAACCATCCGAAAGTAAAAGAAGCTGCCATTGAAGCTACCAGGAAGTATGGAACAGGCTGTGCCGGTTCTCGTTTCCTCAATGGAACTCTGGACTTACATGTGCAGCTTGAAGAACGGCTGGCTGATTTTGTAGGAAAGGAAGATGCAATTGTGTATTCTACCGGTTTTCAGGTTAACTTAGGCGTTGTTTCTTGCCTTACCGGACGTGAAGACTATATCTTATGGGATGAATTGGATCACGCATCTATTATTGAAGGACACAGACTATCTTATTCCACAAAGCTGAAATTCAAACATAACGATATGGAGTCTCTGGAAAAACAACTCCAGAAGTGCGAGCCGGACAAGGTGAAGCTAATCGTTATAGATGGTGTATTCAGTATGGAAGGTGACGTTGCAAACCTCCCTGAAATTGTAGCCTTGAGTAAAAAATACAATGCCAGCATCATGGTTGATGAAGCGCATGGTATTGGGGTTCTGGGAAAACAAGGACGCGGTACCTGTAACCATTTTGGGGTTTCACAAGACGTTGACCTTATCATGGGAACTTTCAGTAAGTCTTTCGCATCTATCGGAGGGTTTATCGCTTCAGACAAGGATACTATCAACTATCTCCGCCATAATTCTCGTTCATATATTTTCAGCGCAAGTAATACACCGGCAGCTACTGCTGCAGTGAATGCTTCTTTGGATATTATGTTGAATGAACCGGAACGTATTGAGCATCTGTGGAAGTTGACCAACTATGCATTGGATGGCTTCCGTAATATCGGATGTGAGATAGGAAATACATCTACTCCTATTATTCCGTTATTTATACGTAATAATGACCTGACATTCCTTATTGTCCGTGAATTGTTTGACGCGGGAATCTTTGTGAATCCGGTTGTATCTCCGGCTGTTGCTCCGGATGATACTCTAATCCGCTTCTCGTTGATGGCTACTCATACGCAAGAGCAATTGGATTATGCACTGGAAGCTATTCATAAAGTATTTAGGAAACATAAATTAGTACCTTAAGTACTATTTCATAATATAAAGAACCGTCTCCTTGCAGAGGCGGTTTTTTTTGTTAAGATGCATACATCTAAGAATAATTACCTATTTTTGTAACTTTATAGTTATTAGACATAAACTATTAATCTGAAATGAATTTTAAACTAAATAATGGCAGTTGTTGCATGGGAAGGAAAGGATGCAGCAAAGTGCAAAACAATAAACTCAACACATACGACTGGCTTTGCGACGTACCTGATGCAGAAAATGCAACAGACTATGTAGAAGTCCAATTCAAGAATACCCGTAAGGGATATTATGTAAATAGTGCAAAAATCCCTCTCGAAAAAGGTGATGTGGTAGCTGTAGAAGCTACTCCTGGTCATGATATAGGTAGTGTTACGCTTACCGGTAAGTTAGTTCTTTTGCAAATGAAAAAGAACAATACCCGTACAGATGTGGAAATCAAACGTATTTACCGCAAAGCTAAGCCAAATGACCTTGAAAAGTACGAAGAGGCAAAGGCCAAAGAACATGAAACCATGATTCGCTCCCGCCAGATAGCTGCAGACCTAGGCTTAAATATGAAAATCGGAGATGTAGAATATCAGGGCGACGGCAATAAGGCTATCTTTTATTATATAGCTGACGAAAGGGTTGACTTTCGACAGTTAATTAAAGTATTGGCAGACGCATTTCGTGTGCGGATCGAGATGAAGCAAATAGGTGCTCGCCAGGAAGCAGGTCGTATCGGAGGGATTGGCCCTTGCGGACGTGAGCTCTGCTGTTCAAGCTGGATGACAAGTTTTGTATCTGTGGCAACAGGTGCAGCCCGTTATCAGGACATCTCTATGAATCCTCAAAAACTGGCAGGGCAATGTGCCAAGCTGAAATGTTGTATCAACTATGAAGTAGATGCGTATGTAGAAGCTCAGAAGCGTTTGCCTTCACGAGAAATAGTATTAGAAACGAAAGATAATACCTATTACCATTTCAAGACTGATATATTCAAACGTGAGATTACATACTCTACTGACAAGTCTTTTGCTTCTAATCTGGTTATGATCCCGGCTAAGCGTGCTTTTGATGTAATTAATATGAATAAGAGAGGGATGAAACCCATTTCATTGGAAGCAGACGAAAAGCCCCAACCACCCAAACGTGATTCGCATGATATTTTGGGACAGGACAGCCTTACCCGCTTTGATAATAGTGCATCAAAAAAGAAGAAAAAGAAGAAAAAACGCTTGCCTGTAAACGGAAATAATCCGGAAAACAGGAATAATGCTCCGCAGAAACAGAAAGAAAACAGACAGAAGCCGATAAATAACGAAAAATCTCAGCCGAATGCGAAATAGTATTGTTTGTATTCTTGTTTGTCTTATTTCGTTCCTCTTCTCATCTTGCGAAAGTAATATCGTATATAACCAATATCAGGCGATAGATAATGTTTCGTGGGAAAAGGATAAAGAATATTACTTCACGTTTCAGATAGAAGATGTATCTATACCATATGATATTACGTTCGAAACGCGGAATAATAATTTATATCCTTACCAGAATCTGTGGGTTTTTCTGAGTGAAGAACAGCCTATCGGTTCACTCAAACGAGATACAATCGAGTGTTTACTGGCCAATGAATATGGCAAATGGGTGGGGCGTGGGATCTCATTATACCAGTCTGGCTTTCCGGTTCGTACAAACTATATGTTTCCGAATAAAGGACAATATACTTTGAGTTTTAGGCAAGGAATGAGAAATGATGCCCTCAAGGGGATTCAGGAAATAGGTCTCCGGATTGAGAAAGCGCAGCCTTAGCGTTCCTTTCGTGTAGCGTCCAAGCGTAAGAATATAAAGAGTAAAATAGTAAATCCCCAGAGTGCAGACCCTCCGTAGCTGAAAAACGGTAGCGGGATGCCTATCACGGGGGTAAGTCCGATTACCATACCTATATTAATCACCAGATGGAAAAAGAAAATAGAGGCCACACTATAGCCATAAATACGATTAAAAGCTGTCTTTTGTTTTTCAGAGAGAATGATCAACCGAATAATAAAGATCGCGAAAACTATTAGGGTTAGTGAAGACCCTATAAATCCTTGCTCTTCACCTACTGTGCAGAAGATAAAGTCTGTATCTTGTTCCGGAACATATTTCAGCTTGGTTTGTGTTCCATTCAGAAACCCTTTGCCCAACAATCCTCCTGATCCGATAGCTATTTTGGATTGGTTTACGTTATATCCGGCTCCGCTGGGGTCATCTTCCAAGCCTAAAGAAACCTTGATACGTACTTGCTGGTGAGGTTCCAATACTTCGTTGAAAACATAATCTACAGAGAACAGGAAACCCACAGATAACAGAGCAAAAAGGATTATCAGAAGATAATGCCAAACCCAATTTTTAATAGCTAAGAAAATCAGAAAACAGCAACTCGCAGCTATTATACCTAAGGAGATATGTACAAAATTGATCGGAATTGAGAATAGTAAAAGCACAAGATATGCTACCAAATAAACAGCAGCAGTAGCTACTACTATTATTTTGGCCGGCAAAGTATTGTTCTTATGTTGTACAAGAAATGTCAATCCGGTTAGTATGAGTTGGATAATTACTAAGACTATCAACTCTCCCATAGGCGTTGCTCCTACCAATATACCGGTAAATTTCATGTTAAGGACAAAGAAGGTAACTGCACAAATCCCCGCCAATAAAACATAGCCTGACATACCTTCACGATACAGTACCAAAAAGAATGCTAAATAGACCAATGCTGAGCCTGTTTCTTTTTGCAACAAAATGCAGACCATCGGCAGGAATATAATCAGCATACAGAGCATAAAGTTCTTAAACGAAACCAGCTTAAAGCCATAGGAACTCATGCACTTAGCCAATGCCAAAGCTGTGGCAAATTTGGCAAATTCTGCTGGTTGTAATCGCAGAGGTCCAATGACTAACCAGGAGCGCGAACCTTTAATCTCCGGTGCCAGGAAAACTGTAGCAATCAGCAACAGAATGATCATTCCGTATATAAGATAAGAAAAGACACTGTAAAAATCGGCATCCAGCATCAGGATGATAAAGATCAGTACAAAAGAAAGCCCGATCCAGATCAGCTGAGAGCCAGGACGGCCTGACGGATCAAACAAGCCTACATTGTCGTATTCATAGCTGGCACCACAGATGCTGAACCATCCGGCCACAATCATGATAACGTATAATAGAATTGTTATCCAGTCAATGCTTCTCCATATGCTTATTTTCTTATAAGGCATCTCTTGGTAATATAGCTGTATTTATAATATAATCTTCCAGGTATTTATCGCTTTCTTGAATAGCTCCTTTCAGGTATTTTTGAAGCATCAGTTTAGCTATAGGAACTGCGTATGTTGCCCCGAAGCCCGCATTTTCAACAAATACAGAGATAGCTACCTGCGGATTTTCGTACGGAGCAAATCCCATAAAAATAGAATGGTCTTTTCCGTGTGGATTCTCGGATGTACCTGTTTTACCACAAACGGCAATACCCGGCAAAGCGGCTCTACGACATGTACCTCCCGTTACGGCATTCCGCATTCCTTCAGCAATATATTCATAATTCTTTTTATCGATTGTCGGATAATGTTTGACAGAGAATCGAGGGTCCATTTCTCCACCATGTACTTCCTTTACAATATGTGGTGTGTAGAAGAATCCTCTATTAGCTATTGTTGTAGCCAGATTGCAGATTTGCAAAGGAGTAGCCAATACTTCTCCCTGTCCGATAGCGATGGAGATAATGGTACTGGACGACCATCTGCCTTTATAGAATTTGTCATACATTTTACTGGTGGGGATGGAACCTCCTTTTTCTGAAGGAAGGTCAATTCCTAAGGGTCTTCCGTATCCCATGCTCAGCATATGATCTCTCCATATATCAAAGCCTTCCTGTACTTTCGGATAGCGTTTACGACTGTCAATCATATCACGTAACCCCCAGCAGAAAAAGGCATTACACGAAGTCGCAATAGCCGGAACCAGGCTGATGGGTGAGAAGTGGGAATGGCAGGCTGGCTTTCCTCCCAGTGGCGGATAACCATGTCCACAGGAGTAAGATGTCTCGGGTGTAATAACATCTTCTTGCAGAAAGATAAGTCCCATTGCGGGCTTGAAAGTTGAACCGGGCGGATAACCAGCCATAATTGCGCGATCAAACAGAGGCTTAAGCGGATCACTTTCCAGCATGGCATGGTTCTTGCCCCGTTGGCGGCCTACAAGCATATTGGGATCATATGTTGGAGTCGATACCATGCAGAGGATTTCTCCGGTGGAGGGTTCAGTCATCACTATACAACCTATTTTGTTATGTAATAATAACTCTCCGTATGCTTGTAAATCCATATCCAGCGATAGTGTAAGGCTTTTGCCGGAGACGGGAGCAACATCATGTCTGCCTTCTTCGTATTTTCCTTTGATTCTTCCATGGGCATCCCGTAAGAGGATTTCAACGCCCTTTTCTCCTCTCAGCACTTTTTCGTAAGAACGTTCCACGCCTGAACGTCCGGAGTTATCTCCCTGCACATAGTAGTTGTCTTGCTCGATATCACGCCTGTTTACCTCTCCTATATTGCCTAATATATGAGCGGCATAGGGGTATTCATACTCGCGGATGGTACGGTTTTGGATGTAGAATCCCGGAAACTTATAAAGTTTTTCCTGTAGTACGCCATAGTCTTTAGCCGAGAGCTGATTCATAAACACTTGTGGAACATACGATGAGTAGCCGGGGTTCAAACGTTTGTTTTTGATATCTGCTATACGCTTGATAAACTGTTCTTTCGTAATGTTTACTGTATTACAAAAGTCTAATGTGTCAAAAGGTTTTACCTCACGCATAATAAGCATTACATCGTAGGCTGGTTGGTTAAAAACCAGCAGCTTATTGTTCCGGTCGTATATCATTCCCCTCGAAGGGTAAAGTGTTTTCTTTAGAAAGGCATTGCTGTCTGCCCACATCTTATACTCATTTTCTATTACCTGCAGGTAAAACAAGCGGATAATGAAAATAAGGACAACTAATATAACTGCACCGGAGAGTATATAACGTCTGTTTTCCAACGCATATTTAGAGTTAGTCTGCATTTCTTTTGGCATCTATATTAAAGGCTTCTACAATGCAGACCAATAGCGTTGTCGTTACTATACTGGCAACGATACGAATAAGAAGGAATAAGGGATCAAACAAGGTAAGCGACTCCAACAAAAACAGAGTAACATGATGTAGTACAACCAAAGCAAGTACATATCTGAGAAATCCCCCGAAGCCAAAAGCATGAAGAGATGGAGAAAGAGATTCCTGCATCTCATCTTTTATGATAATTTTAAGTATTGGCATTCGGGCAAATCCAACTAATGTACAGGTTGCAGCATGCATGCCCGGAGTATTGGAAAATATATCTATAACAAGGCCTATCAGAAACGAAAAAAAGGTAACCCTTGTTGAAGTAAAACCTATCGGAAGTTTCAATATAAAGTAGATATACAGGAAGGGAGTTGCCAGTCTGAGGAAATGTATGTTGTTTAGTATTAATACCTGAACCAGGACTAATACAACAAAATAGATGCTTCCTTTTACGATATTAATCATTGCTTTTTGCCTCCTCTTCTATTTCTCTTTGCTCCGACTGGCGGTAATTGGTGATAACCATTACATTACTCAGCCTCTGGAAGTCGGTTGCCAACTTTATTTTCAGCGAATTAAAGTTATCATCCCTTTGTCTTTCGAACGAAGAAACATATCCTACCAGTATTCCTTCGGGGAATACGGCTGAAAAGCCACTTGTAACAATAGTATCGCCAATCTGGAACTCCACATGTCTGGGTAGTTCATCCAAATTGGCATACTGCGGTTCGCGCCCATTCCAGCTTAGTGATCCGATATGGCTACTTCTTAACACCTTGCAACTCAGTTTGAACTTAGTGTTGAGCAAGGGAAGAACAACCGAATAATAGTCTGATGCCATAGATACAACACCTATAGCGCCATTCTCGGATACTACTCCCATATCCGGAGTAACTCCGTCTTTTCTACCTTTATTTAAGGTAATATAGTTGGAGTTGTATGACACACTGTTATTGATAACCTTTGCAGTTGTAAATGAGTAAGGAAACTGCCTGGCTGTATCAATTACAAATGCCCGGAAAGAAGCTGTATCGGCTTTCATGGTCTCTACCAGATCTTGCAGTTTCAGCAATTCCAGTTCCAGCCGACCGTTTCGCTCCAGTAGCTCCTTGTTCTTTTCCCGCAAGTTAAGATATGAAGTTACCGAACCTGTTACTGATACGATATTTGCCGTTACTACATTTGCTGTACTGAACATAATGTTCTGTTGATAAGCACTGTTACGGTAAATTAACGCGAAAGAAACGAGCTCCAATAAAATAAATAAAAACCAATGCCTTTTTCTAATAAGAAAGTCAAGCAGTTTGCGCATATTCTATTGAATAATTTCCAATTGAATTATCGTATAAGAAAATTAAATTTGTCTATGTTTTTTAAAGCAATACCGGTACCTTTTGCTACTGCGTGCAAGGGGTCTTCGGCCACATGGAACTGAATGTTTATCTTCTCGGTTAAACGTTTGTCTAAACCTCTCATCAAGGCGCCACCACCTGCCAGGTATATACCATTTCGTACAATATCTGCATATAGTTCGGGAGGGGTAGTTTCCAAAGCACTCAAGATAGCTGCCTCCATCTTGGAGAGTGATTTTTCCAGGCAGTGTGCTATTTCCTGATAAGACACAGAAACTTCCATAGGAAGAGCTGTCATCTGATTAGGTCCATGCACTACATAATCTTCCGGGGGATTATCCAGGAAGGTTAGAGCCGATCCTACGTTTATTTTTATTTGCTCTGCTGTGCGCTCGCCCACTTTTACGTTGTGCTGCCGGCGCATATATTCCATTATATCAGCTGTCAGGTCGTCTCCGGCAATGCGGATAGACTTGTTCGATACGATACCTCCCAATGATATAACGGCAATTTCTGTAGTACCACCACCTATATCTACCACCATATTGCCTTCAGGGGCTTCTACGTCGATACCTATACCAATGGCAGCCGCCATCGGTTCGTAGATCATATACACGTCGCGCCCTCCGGCATGCTCTGCCGAGTCGCGTACGGCACGAAGTTCCACTTCCGTACTGCCTGATGGGATACATACTACGATGCGTAGGGAAGGGGAGAACCAGCGATTCTTCGATCCGATCATTTTGATCATCCCGCGAATCATTTGTTCGGCAGCAAAGAAGTCGGCAATCACTCCGTCGCGCAACGGACGGATTGTACGAATGTTTTCGTGTGTCTTACCGTGCATTTGGCGTGCTTTTTCGCCTACTGCCAATACTTTGTCTGTACGTCTGTCTAAGGCAACAACCGATGGTTCGTCTACAACTACCTTACCATTGCTGATGATAATGGTGTTGGCCGTTCCCAGGTCCATTGCTATTTCTTGAGTGAAAGAAAATAATCCCATTTGTTTGTTTCGAATTTTAATTCCTTAATGTTTAAAATGACGGATACCCGTCTTTACCATCGCTAAGCCGTGATCATTGCAATACTCCACTGATAGTTCGTCCTTAACGGAACCCCCGGGTTGGATAACTGCCGTAATACCAGTCTGATGTGCTATTTCCACACAATCGGGGAAGGGGAAGAAAGCATCGGAAGCCATAACCGCTCCATTCAGGTCGAACTGGAACGAATGAGCCTTTTCGATGGCTTGCTTCAATGCATCCACACGGGAGGTTTGACCTACTCCGCTGGCACAAAGCTGTTTGTTTTTTACCAGTGTAATGGCATTTGATTTGCTGTTTTTTACCAGTTTATTGGCAAACAGTAAATCTTCAATTTCCTGAGGCGATGGCTGTTTTACTGTCATTGGCTCCAGGTCTTCTTTTGTCTGAATACTCAAATCTTTATCCTGCGTTAGTACACCATTCAGTAACGAGCGGAATTGTACAGAGGATGTTTGAGTCTTCTTGCGGATTAGTATGATACGGTTTTTCTTTTGCATCAACACATCCAGAGCATCCGTGTCATAGTCAGGGGCTATTATTACCTCAAAGAATATCTTGTTGATTTCTTCGGCTGCTTCCTTATTGATAG
Organism: Parabacteroides sp. PH5-46; assembly: GCF_029892785.1. Classification (GTDB taxonomy): domain Bacteria; phylum Bacteroidota; class Bacteroidia; order Bacteroidales; family Tannerellaceae; genus DFXE01. The sequence continues at coordinate 53,878 of NZ_JARXXA010000007.1, read as the reverse complement.
CAGCATTGGTAACAAGAATCCCCCCAAAGGCGGAAACCGGATCGCCGGCTAGTGCATCTGTCCATGCTTCCAATACTGTATCACGTGAAGCAATGCCGCAGGCGTTATTGTGTTTTAATATTGCAAAAGTCAGTTCATCAAATTCATCTATCAAATTCACGGCTGCATCTATGTCCAACAGATTGTTGTAAGAGATTTCCTTACCATGTATCTGGTCGAACATCTCATCGAATTTACCGAAAAATTTGGCTTGCTGATGTGGATTTTCCCCATAACGTAAATGCATGGGCTCGTCTACCGCTATGCGAAGTGCAGAGGCTTCCTGATCGTCGAAATAGTTGAAGATAGCCGAGTCATACCCCGAAGAAACTGCAAAGGCTTCTTTGGCAAACCAGCGGCGGTCTTCCAGACTTGTTTCGGCTCCTTTTTCCTCTAGTATATGTAATAGCGGAGTATATTGTGCTTTTGAAGCCACAATCAGCACATCTTTGTAGTTCTTGGCAGCGGCACGTATCAGTGATATGCCGCCGATATCTATTTTCTCAATAATTGCTTGTTCCTCTGCCCCGGAGGCTACTGTTTCCTGAAAGGGATATAGATCTACAATTACCAGATCTATTTCCGGGATGCTATATTCTGCCAGCTGTTCTTTATCCGTTTCGTTATCTCTACGGGCAAGAATTCCTCCAAACACATTAGGATGAAGTGTTTTTACTCTTCCTCCTAAAATAGACGGATATCCGGTAAGCTCTTCAACAGCTTCACACGGTAATCCCAGTGATTCTATAAAGGTTTGTGTTCCACCAGTAGAAACAAAACTGACACCCTCTTCATGAAGCTTTTTTAATATTTCATCTAACCCTTCTTTATGGAAAACAGAGACCAAGGCGTGTCTCATTCGCTTCGATGCCGTCATCTTCTATGATTTACATTAATTTTAAGACACAAAAATAGATATTTATTTCTAATAAAGTCAAGGACTAAAATAAAAAAACTACACAAAGTGTGTTTTTAGAATAAATCTGTCTAAAAAACCGCAAATATGTTTGCCGGATTAGGTTTTATAGGTATTAAATATATGTTTTACATCTGTTGAACATGTATTCAACAACTGTTGAACTCATGTTCAACAGTTGTAGAACATAAGTTCAACATATGTGGGATTTCAATTCAACAATCATAGAACCCAAAGAAACTTGCATCCTGACGGGGCTGTAACGGAAAAATACGGGCATTTTTAATACGTTTGCTAAAAACAAACAAATTGAATTTTATTATCTCAGGAGAAATGATTAATTTTGTGCGATTATTCTTTCATTAGCAAAATTAATCAATATGGCGATCTACTTAAACGATGTCTCAAGGACCTTTGGGGAATATCTACTTATTCCGGGATTAACAACCAAACTATGTGTTCCAACCAATATTTCATTACGTACGCCGCTGGTAAAGCATAAGGCAGGAGAGAAGCCGGCTATCCGCTTGAATATACCGTTCGTTTCGGCTATTATGCAATCGGTGTCTGGTCCTGAATTAGCAATAGAGTTGGCTCGCAATGGCGGGCTTTCTTTTATTTTCGGCTCACAGCCGATTGAGAGCCAGGCCGAAATGGTGCGCAAGGTGAAAAAATTCAAGGCAGGTTTCGTTGTAAGCGATTCGAACCTCACTCCGGAGCACAGGTTGTCTGATGTAGTGGCTTTAATAAAGGAAATGGGGCACTCTACAATCGGAATAACAGAAGATGGTACCCCTAACGGTAAGCTGCTGGGATTGGTAACCAGTCGTGATTTTCGCGTGGAAAAAGATAATCCGCATACGAAGATCAAAGATTTTATGACCCCTTTTGATAAGCTGATTGTCGGTCAGTTGGGTATAAGCTTGTCTGAAGCAAATCAAATTTTGTGGGAAAACAAATTAAATACGTTACCGATAATAGATAAGGATCAAAACCTGGCCTATTTCGTGTTCCGAAAAGATTATGACAATCATCGTGAAAACCCGCATGAATTGTCGGGAGAAGATAAAACACTTCTGGTAGGAGCCGGGATTAATACCCGCGATTACGAAGAACGCGTACCAGCCTTGGTGGATGCCGGAGTGGATGTTTTGTGCATCGACTCGTCAGACGGATACTCCGAATGGCAACGTGATACACTTGTCTGGATTAAAGAGAAATATGGCGATAAAGTATTAGTAGGAGCCGGAAATGTAGTAGACCAGGATGGCTTTAATTACTTGGTTGAAGCTGGAGCAGACTTTATAAAGGTAGGTATCGGCGGCGGTTCCATTTGTATCACACGCGAACAAAAAGGTATTGGAAGGGGACAGGCTACAGCCTTGATGGATGTAGCAGAGGCCCGGAAAAAGCACCTTGAGAAAACAGGCATGTACGTCCCGATTTGTAGCGATGGCGGACTGGTACATGATTACCACATGGTACTAGCGCTGGCAATGGGAGCAGACTTCCTGATGATGGGACGTTATTTTGCCCGTTTTGACGAGTCGCCTACCAAGAAATTGAGGATCGGAAATAATTATGTAAAAGAATATTGGGGCGAAGGCTCAAATCGTGCGCAGAACTGGCAACGATACGACATGGGTGGATCCGAAGCTCTTAAATTTGAAGAAGGCGTAGACAGCTATGTACCCTATGCCGGCAAGATGAAAGACAACCTGAATATCACCTTGGGGAAAATAAAAGCAACCATGTGTAGCTGCGGTTCAGTAACGATAGAAGAACTGCAGAAATTCTCCAAAATAACCCTCGTATCATCTACCAGCATAGTAGAAGGAGGAGCCCATGATGTAATACTGAAAGAACAAACTTGATTTTAATCTATATAAATTGTTGAATAGCTCAGTTCCGAAAAGGGATTGGGCTATTTAACCATTAAAGAATAACACACCATGAAAAAGGAATTATTTTTATGTATGCTTCTGCTCTTTTGTTTCACGCAGTTACGAGCCAAAGAAGCGCCTATTCGTATCTCCACTAATGAAACAGACCTGATCTTCTCCGTAGCTCCAAACGGGCGCTTGTATCAAGCGTATTTGGGTCCTCGCTTGCAGTATGAGGCAGATCTGGCGCATTTGTCTTATTGGGCATCGGCAGGCTCTGACGGAAGTAATGCCCCCAGGGGATGGGAGGTGTATCCGGCATCAGGTGCTGAGGATTATTTTGAACCAGCATTGGCCCTGACCCACAATGATGGCAATATGACAACCATTCTCTCCTTTGTGTCATCCGAAAGCAAGAAAATAGACGATAATGTAACGGAAACGACTATTTGTCTGAAAGATAAGGTGTATCCGGTAGACGTGACACTGCACTATCTTGCATATAAAAAAGAAAATGTCATTAAGACATGGAGCGAAATCAGACATAAGGAGAAGAAGCCTGTAAGTGTCTGGCGCTATGCGTCTAATATGTTGTATTTTGAAAATTCCCGCTACTTTCTGACCGAATATAGCGGCGACTGGGCGAAGGAAGTAAATATGAGTACCCAAGAGCTGCAATACGGGAAGAAAATACTTGACACGAAGTTAGGCTCACGCGCGGCAATGCATGTTAGTCCGTTTTTTGAAGTAGGATTGGATGCTGTTCCCTCTGAAAATGAAGGTAATGTATTGATGGGGACATTGGGATGGACCGGTAATTTTCAATTTACATTTGAAGTGGACAATGCCGGCAGCTTACGCATTATTTCAGGTATTAATCCGTATGCCTCGAACTATGAATTAAAGCCTGATGAGGTTTTCGCAACACCTGAGTTTATCTTTACATTAAGCAATAAAGGAACAGGGCAGGGGAGTAGAAACTTCCACGACTGGGCCAGAGCTTATCAGTTGAAAGACGGCAAGGGCGACCGCTTGACTCTTCTGAACAACTGGGAAGCAACCTACTTTGACTTTGATGAGAAAAAGCTGGAAGAGTTAATGAAAGAAGCCAAAAGCCTTGGTGTAGATATGTTTCTGCTGGATGATGGCTGGTTTGCCAATAAATATCCACGCGAAAATGATAAGGCCGGGCTGGGCGATTGGGAAGTGACTAAAAGCAAGTTGCCGAACGGCGTTCCCCACCTGGTAAAATCGGCTAAAGAGGCAGGTGTGAAGTTCGGCATCTGGATAGAGCCTGAAATGGTAAATCCCAAGAGCGAACTTTTCGAGAAGCATCCCGACTGGGCGATCCGTTTGCCAAACAGGGAAACATACTACTACAGGAACCAATTGGTGTTGGATATGAGTAACCCAGCAGTTCAAAACTATGTATTCGGAGTAGTAGAGAATATAATGAAAGAAAACCTGGATTTGGCCTATTTTAAATGGGATTGCAACAGCCCGATCACCAATATCTACTCTCCCTACCTGAAAGAGAAGCAGAACCAGTTGTATGTCGATCATGTACGTGGCGTTTATAATGTTTTCAGAAGAGTAAAGGAGCAATATCCTGACTTGCCGATGATGCTCTGCTCCGGCGGAGGAGCCCGTTGCGACTACGAAGCGCTGAAGTACTTTACAGAGTTTTGGTGTAGCGACAATACCGATCCCGTAGAGCGTTTGTTTATCCAATGGGGATTTTCGCACTTCTTCCCTGTTAAATCAATGGCTGCCCATGTGACAAGCTGGAACAAACGAGCCAGTATCAAATTCCGTACAGATGTAGCCATGATGTGCAAATTAGGCTTCGATATCAGCCTGAAGGAAATGGATGAAAAAGAGCTAACCTATTGCCAAACAGCTGTAAGCAATTATAATCGTCTGAAGAAAGTAATCCTGGATGGCGATTTCTATCGCTTGGTGTCCCCCTACGAAAGCAACCATACAGCCGTTATGCACGTAGCAAAAGGGCAAGATAAAGCTCTCCTGTATGCCTACGACATCCATCCGCGCTTTGGCGAAAAGCTGCTGCCAGTCAAGCTACAAGGACTCGATCCCGCAAAAACATACAAGGTAGAAGAAATAAACCTGATGCCCGGAACAAGCTCGCGCCTGCAAAGCAACGGAAAAACATACACCGGAGACTACCTGATGAAAGTAGGCCTAAGTGCCTTTACCACAGCAGATATGAGCAGTAGGCTAATAGAAATCACTCAACAATTATAAAAAAAAGTACCAACATGAGTTGCAAATTCAAAAAATCCCCCTATCTTTGCACCCGTAATCAAAAACGATGGTGCCATAGCTCAGTTGGTAGAGCAAAGGACTGAAAATCCTTGTGTCCCCGGTTCGATTCCTGGTGGCACCACTTTTAAAAGACTTCAAATTTGGTAAATCCCTGAAAATAAAACATTTCAGGGATTTTCTTTTTCCAAGAAATCCTCCATTTTTAGCAAAACTAAGCAGTTCCTTCGGGCTAAATCGTGGTCATTTTTTAAGCCACGAAAAATTGACCACGAATGACACCGTAAGTCGCTGATTGTCTTATCGTTTAAAACTCTCTATTAAGCATGGTTCAAGTATCTTTAAACCATTAATTTTTAGAGTATGAAACAGACATTTAATGTGCTTTTCTTTGTGAGAAGAACAAAGTTGAAAAAGACAGGTGATACGCCAATCATGTTGCGTATCACCATTGAAGGACAGTTAGTCGAAATGCAACTTAAACGTGATGTAAAGCCAAACCTTTGGAATCAGAACAAAGAACGATGTACGGGCAAAGATGCCGCTTCGTTGGAAATTAACCGTTATCTGGAATCCGTAAAACTCCGTTTGTTTGAAATCCATCGAAAAATGGAAGAAGAAGGCAAACTTATTAATCCAATGGAAATTAAACGGAAGTTCCTCGGATTGGATGAAGAACACAAAATGTTCTTTAAAGTATTTCAGGAGCATAACGACAAATGTAGGGAGTTGATCGGCAAGGATTATGCTAAGGTAACCATCTCCCGTTTTGACACCTGCTTGAAATATTTCAAAGAAATGGTGCTGAATCAATATCGGGTGAAGGACATTCCGCTTAGAGAAGTCAACCATGCTTTGATACAAGATTATATCCATTTTCTAAAAGTTGAAAAGAATTTATCAGAGAATACACTGATTCGCTACATGAAAGTAATCAAAAAAATCACCAATATGGCACTGGCAAATGAATGGATGACAAAGAATCCATTTGTTAATATCAAATTCCACGAACAGGAAGTACATAAAGAGTTTCTGACTAAAGAAGAATTGGAAATACTTCGCACGAAAGAATTTGATATTCCCCGACTGGATTTGGTGCGGGATGTTTTTCTCTTCCAGTGCTGGACTGGGTTAGCGTTCATAGATGTATCAGAATTGAAAGAAGAACATATTGTTTCTGACAATGAAGGCAATTTGTGGATTCGTAAAAGCAGGCAGAAAACTAAAATCATGTGTAACATCCCGTTGCTTGATATTCCATTGCAGATATTGGAAAAGTACAAAGACCATCCGCTTTGTCAGAAGAAAGGTGTTTTACTTCCGGTAATGAGTAACCAAAAGGTAAATTCTTACCTCAAAGAGATCGCCGATTTCTGTGGGATTAAGAAGCAAATTTCGAGCCATTCTGGCCGACATACATTTTCGACCGTGGTTGCCCTCGCCAACAATGTATCGCTAGAAAACGTGGCGAAAATGCTTGGTCATACCAATACAAAAATGACACAGCGGTATGCGAAAGTGTTGGATCAAAGCATCCTTAGGGATATGCAAGGGGTAAGGGAAAACTTTGCGAAGTAAACAAACGAAAAAACGGCTGATTCATTCCTAAGAATGTTCAGCCGTTTTTTTATCAACACAATTTTAAGCTATAAGTCTAACTTCATATTATAATTGTAATAGTGCTCCTGCTTAAACTGAACCTCTCCTTCATCCAACTTTTGGAACCCTAACCGGGAATAAAAAGTAACATTTTCAGGCAGTTGAGTTGTTAGTCCGACTATATGACTTTTACCCTTTGCCTGTCTCAATTCATCTAAAGAGTGTGTAATCATAAATGAGCCGATGCCAGTTCCCCGGTATTCTTCCTTTATGGCAACCATCGATAAATAATAATATTCATTTGTCCCCATAGCTTTGGTAAGAAGTTTTTTATTATAAGAATCCATTCCCAACATTTTATGCAAAGTTTGGAAACCAAATTTTGAAACAAATCGAGACAATCCTATCTGTAGGTAATCGCTAAACCTGGCTTTTGCTCCACCGGGAGGTAGCAAGCTAAATACACCTATTATTTTACCAGACTCCTTTTCTTTTACGACTTTTTTGACTGAAATTCTTCGGTTTATCAAAAATAAATTAGTTCTGAATAGCCAGAGTAACCCATCCCGTAATTTCTCTTTCTTCGTAAATATTAAGGCATAAGCAGGGTTCGATTCAAAAGCATCTGTTAATAGAGTGGATACTTTCTCATATTCACTTTTCTGCAGGTTTTCTATCTGAATATCAAAAGGGAGCATATTTTCTGTTTTATCGGACATTTGCAGTTCTGTTTATGACGCAAATTTAAGCAAAACCAACAATAGAATTAATACGCCGGACGAAATCGTTCTTCCAAAACCTTTTTAATATCAGATTCACGAAACAGAACCTTTCCCGGCAACTGGATAAATGGTAAAACGCCATTATTACGATAATCCTGTAGACAGCGGCGGCTTATTTTCAAGATAGAACAAAGCTCTTCACTTGTCAGGTAGCGCTCACCGTCAAATAATGGCTTATGCGTTTCCAAAATGTGTTCAATATAAGGCAGGGCATTATTCAATGCCTGTAATAGTTCTTTGCCATCTTGGTTGGTGTATAGTTGCATGAGATATTATTTTGAGTTGATTTTGCCCTGTTCCAATAAATATTTTACCTCAGATATGCGATAATAAACTTTCTTTCCAAGAGATGAGAATGAGAGTTTTCCACTTTCCCGAAGATACTGCAAACGACGAGGAGATAGATTTAAGATCTCTGCAAGTTCTTTGTTCTCTATCCATTCCTGTTCAATGAACAGTGCATTATCAGAGGGGTGTTTTGGAACTAATGAAGCTATCTGTTCCAGCTTCTTTTTGAAGGAATCAAAGGATTCTTTTTCTACACCTATAATATTCATATTTGTTTGAGTTACTTTGTTTTTCCAACAAATATATATAAGAGATAGAGAGGTTTTCGGAAATAGGTGTCAATGGCATTGCATGGAAGTAGATGGCTTTTTCTCATGACTATTTATAAAAACGGTATTTTTATTCTAAAGAAGAGAATGAAGATATACAGCGACTTCAGCAATTATGAATCTCTTCCATAATTCTCATACAGAATATATCTCAAACATCCGTTTTCAGATGTTGGATATTATGGAACTTGGTGAATTACCCGGAATAAAAGAGATTGATACAATTCGTGACCAAGCTGGTGGCGAATTAGGAGACCACTCACCCCCTTCTGGCGTTGTCATATGTAAATATATGCTGAATGCGAACCCGTGCATGAAGCCTTATTCTACGTTCAGAAAACTATAAAAAATGATTGGAGCAGAGCTGTGCTGATGAACTCCATTGATTGCGAAAATACAGTTACTTGAAATAAATTACTACCTTTGCATCAGCTAAATAGAATTTATAACGGACTTGTCCGTTTATTAGATATAACATGATGTTCGCTGAATTCTGCCGCAAAAACTGGAAATTTACAAGGCAAGAGGAAAACAGCAATGTTCATGCTATACGTGTATCGTATAGCGTGGGATTGCTTCCGTTTCCTCTTGGGTATTCCAGTACCTTGCGGTGGGACGGTCGTAGGTTCCACGCTTCTTTTTTGCGTGTTATTGACATCAAAAAGTAGAATTAATAATACGTAAAAATAGAAAACATGAAAAAGATTATCCTCTACATCGCTGCGTCTATTGACGGACGAATTGCCGAACCGGACGGTGATATCGAGTGGCTTTCGGAATTTCCCATTACAGAAAAAATGAATTATGGTTATAAAGAATTTATGGCTTCTATTGACACTATCATCATGGGTGGTCGCTCTTGGCGTGAATTATCAAATATGGATGCAATGGGTGCGTATGACGACAAGGCAGTTTATGTAGTTTCCCGCAATGATTGGAGTGAAAAAGGAAATATTAAATTCATTACAGAAAATGTGATTGAACGCATTCTCGATCTGCGTAATCAGCCAGGAAAAGATATTTGGTTGTTTGGCGGAGGTGAGTTGATTTCAATGCTTCTTGCCGCCGATTTGGTAGATGAAATGCAGATTGCCTATATTCCTATTATTCTTGGTCAGGGAATTCCCTTATTCCCTGACAATCCGAAAGAATCCCGATGGGAGTTGCGGCATAGTATGTGTTACGGAAATGGAGTTGTAAAAATATCCTATATCAAACTGAAAGATTAACGCCTGTCAAAAGCCTCAATATGAATATATAATTTACTTAATATTTCTAGTAAATCATTCTTAGGAGTTTGTAGCCTTCTGACAGCTAATATACTAATTCCTATGCTGAAAGATATCTATAGATATAAATATCAAGGTAAGAATGACAGACACAATATGTAATGACTACCATGTGTCATGTACTATAAGGGCTAATTCAGAGAAGATGTTATTGAGAGATTCTATAATAATCAAGAGGCTACCCTGTTGGGACAGCCTCTTGATTATTATCAAAATAGAACCTACATGATTTCTTAAATATACACTCCTTGAAATCGTCATTTTGATTTAAGGGGCTTTATTTCCTAACAGAACCTTTATTTATTTTATCTGTATTTATTTCATATGCTAAACGACTCTAAATAATTAACATATTCATCTACACTACTTTCAATATCTTCAACTGATGGATTTTGTTCTATTCCATAAAATGCATAGAAGAATTGGTAATCTGCTTTCACATACTGGAATATGATTTCGAATGGTTTTGTTAATTCTTTTAAAGTATACCGATATTTACCAGTAGATGAATAATCTTCTTCGTCAATTCCCGCTGATATAGCCAGAGCAATTTTTTTACCACCCACTTTGTATCCACTTTTACTACCATATGCCCAACCATAAGTCAATACTTCATCAAACCACTTTTTAAGCAAAGGAGGTGAACTAAACCAGTATAAAGGGAATTGGAATACAATATTATCGAAAGATTCTATTAATTGTTGTTCTTTTTCTACATCAATTTTTTCATCAGGATAAGTTTTGTATAAATCATGAACCTGATATTTATCAGGATACTTATTTAACTCTTCTATCCACCGTTTGTTTACAACAGATTCTCTCAAATTTGGATGAGTAACAATGATTAAAGTTTTCATTAGAATTTATTTTTTTATTTGCTGCAAATATAGCTCAATTCATGCCATTTCGTATATTTGCAACTAAATGTAGGGTACTATAAAAAATGTAAGTATTAGAAACAATAATTACAAAATGAGTAAGATCAAGGAAACATCGACAAATTTTGAGAATAAAACAAACTTAAAAAATGAATGTACAAGCGTTTATGGTGCAAGTTTAATAAGTGGTCAATGGACTTTGTCGATATGTTGTTATCTACAAAATGGAAAACTCAGATTTGGTGAATTACGCAAGTGTTTACCCGGAATAACTGAGCGAATGTTAACTTTGCAGCTACGAAAGATGGAGCAAAATAAGTTAGTAACTCGTACTGTTTATGCAGAAGTTCCTCCGCGCGTAGAATATGAACTTACTAAGATAGGAGCAGAACTAATCCCCATTTTGTCAATGCTCGAAAAATGGGGTGAAAAGCATAAAGAATTTATAGTAGAAAAAGTTAAACTTTAAATGTATTGATACTATTAAGGAATATGAAAGCAATAAACTCCTGAAGTTTACATTTATATCTGTTTAGATAGTAATTAATCCCATGAGTAAGGCTGTTTTTACAGCTTCTGCGCTATTCGAAACTTTTAATTTTCTTATCAGATTTTGTCTATGTCTGTATACAGTATAAGGAGAAATGTATAGCTCAGATGCTATTTCCTTACTTCCTTTTCCTACTGCAATTTCTCTTAGAATTTCTATTTCTCGCTCACTTAATATCATTTTGTCACAGTGAATATATTCAGCTGCTGGCAGTATTTCACCATTTTCGTTATTTACGATTTTACCTTCAATCCCTTTTCGTGGATTTTGTTCCAGACAAGGCGAATAAGTACAGAGTGCTAACCAGATAATACCATTTGACAAACTTGTAAGAAAATACGTCCGATGGGTAATATATTTATAAATTCCGTCTGCATTTCTAGTTCTGATATAGCTGTGAGTGCTGTATTTGTATCTATCTTCTGGCGATAAAGTCTTTAAGAAGTGAAAGTAACGTAGTTCTAATACATGCCGTTCTAACAAATCATCAGAATGAATTTTGTTAAAAATATCATCCTCAAAAGCAGAGTTTATATAAGTGCTACCCGATTTCATTCCAAAAACGGAACCAAATGCACCAGCAAAGATATAGCTGTAATTATCCTGATAATTTGTAAGTACAGCAACGCTCTGCTCAACCTTAACGTATGATTGTGCTGTTTGTTTATAGTGGTCAATGATAGTTTCTTTTTGAAACGAATCTATAGAGACCTGCTCGATCAAAGCGTCGTTAACCTCTTTTTGAATTGCTTCTATAGTCATACCACAATATAATTGGTTAATTTTGAGTATTGCATCAGATACAAAGTACACCTATCTTTGCATCACAAAGTTACCAATAATATTCAATCTTATAAAATTGTTCAAAATGAAAAAAAAAGTTTTTTTAATTTTTATGGTTATGTCTGGAATACTTTTCTGCAATTGTACGAATAAGGATACCTCAAAACAATTAGAGTCAGGAAATTTGCCGCTTAGCTCTTCTACACAAGTTAATGGGAAAGTGAGTGGAACTCCATGTGATTTAACAGTTGGGAATATCCGCTTTACAAAATCAATAAATGATGCAGCATCTTCAATTAAAGTACAAAAGGACGGGAAAGTTGTTTTTACTGCAAAAGAGAAGACTGATTATTTTAGTGACCCAAATGGCAAGTTGTCGAATACAAGTGCTCCTATACTATTAACCGATGTTGACAACACTAAACCTTTTACTTTCACAGCAAAAGTAACTCCTGGCTTTAATGAGCAGGATGTTTATAATGCGGGCGTGCTATATGTCTATGCAAATGATAGCTTTTTTCAAAAACACTGTTTTGAACAAGATGAAAGAGGTAAGCATAGAATAGTTACAGTTCAAACTGTAGGTACATCAGACGACAGTAATCACGATATAGTAGAACTACCCTACGCCTACATGAAGATATCATCTGACACTCGCACTATAGCATCATATTACTCTCTTGATAACATAAATTGGCAAATGGTTCGTTTATATGAAAATAATTATCCTGATGAAATATGGCTTGGAATCAGTTCTCAATGTCCAATGGGCGAAGGAAATGAAAGTGTGTTTGAGGACATTCATTTAGAAGAAAAAAGTGTATCAGATTTTAGGATGGGTATCTAATCAAGCGTTTCTATTTAGAAGAGGTATTAGTTTATATATAATTAAGTTCTCAACACAAAAAACATCTCCAACTAACTGGAAAATGTGAGGTAGGATCTTTCCTCACATTTTTTTACAATGCTAAATTTTCTTCTCAAATTTAATCCATTCATTTATAGAAAAATTAATGGAATTATTTCTATGACAAGTTACTATATGGCCATATGCATTCAACTTATATCCTAAATGTGTAGTAATAGCATTTATATTGTCAGACATAAGATTGTTGTAAAAAATAAATGAATTTTATCACTATTGCGGACAGCTATTATAATCCTTTATTAAACATGAAAAAAAGAACTTACCTGAAGTACTGCTTTCTGAGTTTTTATACGATATGGATAGTCTTGGGCCTGAATGTCTATCTTTGACAAAGACTATTATAAAGGAGCTATCGTATTTACCTCAAATCGAAAGAATTGCAGACATTAGTTGTGGCTATGGAAACCTAAGTATAGCATTATATGAGCTGACGAATGCAGATATAATAGCAATTGATCATAGAAGTGAGCTTATTGAAATATTTCAGAACGAATTGAAATTTAACAAATTAAATAATCATATTATTGCAAAATACAGCAAATTAGATAAACTGCCTTTTAATGAAGAGGAGCTTGACATTTTGTGGTCAAGTGATCTACCTTCTGAATTTACATTTAAAAGAGTGTTAAGTAATTGGTCTCAATTCATAAAGAGAAATGGATATATTGTTATATGCGCTTACTGTTGGAATTCACCTTACAAACCAAAGGAGGTTTCTGATTTTTTCCTTAGCTGTGGTATAGAAATAGATCACATCTCTAATCGGATAGAAGAAATGGAAAATAAGGGATTTGCTCCTGTTTCTCACTTTATTGTACCCGATACCAGTTGGTGGAATTTTTTCTATTCGATAGATGTGCAAAAGGAAAATTTATCAAAAAAATATGCAAATAACAAAGATGTTCAATCGTTTTTAAGAAGCATAAATTTAGCTGTAAATCTATTCGAGAAATATAGAGATTATTATAGCTATGCCTATTTTGTAGGAAGAAAACTTCCCGCTAATAAAATATAGAAAAAATAAGATTGTTATCATATATGAATATTACAAAAGACATAAAAAAAGCCAAGATTGCAAATCAATGGTTTTTCTTTATTTGTGGATTAGGCCTCTCGTGCTGGGCACCTTTAGTGCCTTTTGCAAAAGAACGTTTAGACCTTACTGATAGTGATTTAGGTTTATTACTCTTGCTACTTGGCGGAGGTGGTATGTTAATGATGCCACTTTCGGGGGTGTTGACTTCGAAATTTGGTAGTCGGAAGATTATGTTATTCGGTAGTATTATTATAGCTTTAACTATTCCTATACTCGCAATATCATCCTCTATTTTCATAATGTCACTAACTTTATTCCTTTTCGGTGGAGGAATTGGGATGGTAGACGTTTCAATGAATACACATGGTGTAATAATAGAAAAACATTATCAAAAACCTATATTTTCTTTTTTGCATGGTTTATTTAGTGTTGGGGCATTAGTTGGAGCGCTGTGTGTATCTTTTTTTATAAAATGGGGATTAACCCCATTTTATGCAACTCTCATTCTTTCAACTTTCATATTAATTATATTATACAATCAACAAAGAAATTTACTTTCTCTGGATTTTGAGAAGAATGAGAACGGAAATTCCATGATTAAGGAAGAAAAAGAAGAAGTGAGAACAAATGCATGGCTTAGTGGAAAAGTCTTACTATTAGGTTTTTTTTGTTTTTCTTTTTTTTTAGTTGAAGGAGCAATGTTAGACTGGAGTGCTATCTTTTTAAATGATGTAAAAAGGATTCCTATCGAGCTTGCAGGAATGGGATATGCTGCATTTTCAGTTGCTATGGCTGGAATGCGACTTATTGGAGGACAAGTTATTGCCAAAATCAGTAGTCATCAGGTTATTGTTGGAGGAGGAATAGTTGCTATTATAGGTTTGTTGCTCATTATTTTTTCTAATGCTACATTTTTAATCTTAGGAGGTTTTGCTTTTGTAGGAATTGGTGTAGCCAATTCTGTGCCTGTGTTATTTAGTGAAGGAGGTAAGATAGAAAAAATGAAAATATCATTGGTACTATCTGTTATTACTACTCTTGGATACTCTGGACAACTTGCTGGACCTGTATTATTAGGTTTTATTGCACAACACTCTTCACTATCTGTTGCTTTCTTATTCCTTATAATTATGCTGTTTGTCGTACTTTTAATCTACATTTCTAAACTAATCATTCTAAACTTTAGGATTCAAAAGTGAAAACGATAAAGAGTAGTGATAGTAGTTGTATCTTGAGAAACTGTGTAGATTAGGGTTAAGATTCTACAAATTGCAGATGCCTATTGGGGAGTAAAAAAAACAATCATGCTTCAATTTTGTTCTTGTTTAAAAAAAGAAATAGATGCTGAAATTGAAAAAATAGAAAACTCGGAGATCAGCTCAATGACGAAATCATTAGAAGCATCCCGTTTACTCAGGGATGCTTACAATGAATTAAAATCATTCATTTCGTCATATACATTTCAGAGCGAGGAGGAAGAAATTCTATTTTTTAAGGAAATTAAGCCAAGACTATGTTTTCGTTTAATCTTTTATCGTAAATTGTATAATGTTGAAATGGATCGTCCCACTGGCACAGAGAAACAACGCGAGTACTTAAATGATCTATTGAACGGTATAAATAAATACAACTGCAAACGGCTTGATTTTATTCGTTATTATCGTTCGGGGTCTTCTATATTTGACTCTCTTTATTTTTTACGGGGACAAGCTGATACAGAACAGTACATGGAAACATTCTCTCATGAATTTGATCCCAATTTTTCCACAAATTGTGATTTTAAAGTGGCAAAGATTCTGGCGAATGATATGCTTTCTGATTATCTATCAAGCGAAATAGAAGCACTAAACGACAATAATAATATGATAATAAGCTCTTTCGGTTTTCCAGCTACTAAGATAACATGGAAAGGAACGAAAGCAGAATTTCAGGAGCAGGTTTTATCATGGGATAATGCAGCTACATTTGGCGATGTACCATTCACACAACTTCACAGCTATATGCAAAATGTATTCAATATTCAAGTAGACAGCAATCTTTCACGGATTTTAGATGATTTGAAGACCAGAAACAACCCTACACCCTTTATGGATAAACTAAAAAACGCTTTGCTACGACGTATGGGTAGAAAATAAAAAATACCGGGGTCGGTATTTACTCAAAAACACCCGATTTTGACCTGATTCAGGTCAAAACCGGGTGTTTTCATTTATAATTCCTCTATATCGTAAAAATACCGGCCTTTTCTTGTTTTTCCTCTCCTGTTTTTACAGGAAAATCCCTCTGTAAACCCTTATGGATAGCCATTTTGCTAAAAATTTTCAAGAAAAGTCATACCGGCCTCGTTATAACCGGTGTAAATATGTCCGAACTTTGCTTCGTCAATGCATTGGACACCAATAGTATTAATTTGAAAAACGAAGTAGAATCATGTATATAAACAATGAAGATTTTGATAAATGGATGGAGAAGCTATCCAAAAAACTGAATGAAATCGGTCAGAACTTAACATCCCTGATTAATACAAGTGAAGTATTCAGCGAAGAAGAAAAACTGTTGGATAACCAAGATTTGGCTTTTCTCTTAAAAGTGAGTTACAGAACGCTCCAACGCTATAGGACGAGTAAGAAATTACCCTATTTCATGATCGCTCACAAAACCTACTACCGCATTTCCGATGTACGGGAATTTGTCCGCAGCCACATGGATTTCCAAACTTGGCAGGAATTTGAGAAACAGAATGATCCTGATAAAAGCACCTAAATTTCACCCGGAACTCTCTCCCAGCAAATATTTTTCTTTTCGAACGTCCCCTCACCAACCCCTTGGGGGACTTTGAAAAGGAAAATATTTCTTTTTAAATTGATTTGTATTCGTAGCTATTACTACGGTAACGGTCATTAGATTGTGGAAAATTTATCAAGAAAAATAAAAAATGATGATGATGACTTGTTGGAAGATGGAAATAACTTTTAGCATAGCGTTAAAAAAGTTATTCTGTCTTTCAATAAGTGCTAAGTTCAAATCTGTCTACCCGGTTTTCTCCTTTTCGCTTTCCGTTGCCGCTGCTTTTCCTCGTATTCTTTTTCTTTGGCAAAAGCAATATCTTCATAATTATCTCCTTGCGGTTCTAAATCAAAGATGCTGAATAGACTTGAAGTGGCATCTGTAACACCTGATAAATTCAGCGAAGGAGAAGATAGCTTTTCCAGTTGGGGCTTATAACTGACTTGTTGTTCCGGTCTTTCTTCTTTTTCTTTCACCGGAGAATCATTGGATAAGGCTTGAAATTGATTAGCGGAAAATTCTTTACCTAAGCGCGAACCGTTGAGAATAGCCTGATTTTGATAGTCAATAAATGTAACCCCATAAATACGCCCTTGTTCGTTCTGCCGGAAAATGGCACCGATACTTTTTTCTTTCAATAGCAATTTAAAATCATCTATATTATTGGCTTCTTTCATGGCCTTAGCAATAACTGGACGAAGGTTCTCCCTTACCCTATTTCTCTCAATCGCCGATTTGGAGTGCTCAAAATGCTTTTGCATCGCATCATAGCCAACCGATTTTCCAAACTTGGAAGATTTAACCGGGACACCGATTTTTTCTCCTTTGTTATCTATTACCGAATAAACCAATCCCAGATATGGTTTGCCTTTATATTCTCCTTTCACTTCTTCTACCGTTACATTGAATTGTTCCAATAATGTGCGGTATTCTCCAAATGACTGGAAATAGAAATGATTCATCACAGATTTAGCTATATTACCCACCTGATGTTTTATATTTCCTGCTTTGTAGTCTATCTTCTTGGTTGGAGCTTCACTTTCCCGTTTCCCTTTCTTTAGCGGGATAAGATTAAATTCCTGTTCCAGCTCCTTACAAATTTTCATGGAACGGGCAACTTCATAGCTGTCATTTATCTTCTTGCCTGTTTCATCAATCCGCAAGGAAACGATATGTGCATGCGTCCGGTCTATATCCGTATGCTTAAAAACAATATAGGGTTGGTTTCCATAGCCCAACTTCTCCATATAGCATTGGGCTATTTCTGACAACCGTTCATCCGACAGTTTATCTTTCGGATCGGGATTAAGCGAAGCATGGAATACTACTTTTTCAGTTCGGTTATTCATAGCCAAATAAGGAGCAAATGAATCCATACAATTACGGATAGAGAATTTGCCGTCGGGAGAATCAAACATTTTTTGGCTATACACCACATCCGCCTGATTGTCTTCCACCTTGATTTTATTATAGGCTAATACCCCGAATACCGATTTTCCGGAACTTATTTTGGCAAGCATCTTTCCCGGATTTGAGTGTATAAATCTTCTATCTGGGCTTTCATCAGGACAAAATCCAGTGTCGGTTTCTCAATAATCTTCATCATCGAGCGTGCTTTTTCTTCGCCCAGATTCCTAACCAAGACCTGAAAAACCTGATTGTAATTGGTCTTTACCGCCCGGAACTGTGCAAAGAATTGGGACAACAACATCGCAAAATCCATAGCCGATTTATTGATCGGAACGATTTTTACCGGATTGTTCAATATACAATCTGCTATAAACCGGGACTTACTTTTGTGTCCCGACTTATGGTACAAGGATAAAAACCGTTCGTTATCCTTGTTGTTGAGGCGTATCATGTGGCGGTAAGTCTGCTTATCCGCTTTAGGCTTGCGCCCTCTTTTCTTTTTGAGCCGCCTGGCTCCATTATCGACATGTTCCATGTTCATTAATCTTTGAATGTATTTTTTAAAAGGTTCGACTTGGGAGAACCGCCCCCAAACTCTCAGGTTTGGGCAAGAAATGTTTTTGGAAGAAGGAAAATGGAATTTTTCGCTGACAAAAACACTTCTTGCTATTGTCTATCGACAATAAAATCCGCACTCAGGGCGGACATTGATAGTAAGCGGAACGGTTACTCATTAAGCGGGAGTTTAAAACAGAAAACGACTCCCGACTTTTCAGTCCCGTTAGACAAAGATAGGGGATGAACTTCGCTTATATACAATAAGATAAGCGGACAGAAACAGACAACCGATGCCACTTATAACTGATTCCAAAATCAGCTATTTTTTATCATTTTCTTTGTGATATAAAAACAAAAATGCAAATCAGAATGCAAGTCGAACTACCTATTTGCCTATCTGCTGATAAATGTGCAGATAAGCAGGTATGCAGATATTCAGGTAGACAGAAACGTATAACTGAATGGCTGATTAAATGAGCAAAAGAAGAATTGCGTAAATGTAGGTAATCCTAAAAATATTCATATATGAAAGAAGAGAATCAAGCAAACAAAAAGGCAGGTGTGAAGATAGACGCAAGTGCATTTATTCGTCAAGTTGCAGTTGCAGGCAGCAATGAAGAAATGCCTAAATCCACACTGGCAGAGAATCAGACGGAGACTGTCGTAAGCAATACTAATCCCGAAGCAGGAACCTGCATTGAGGAAAAAACGATTGAAGAAAAAACGAAAGAGCCGCCCAAAAAGAAGCGGGGACAAGCGGTAGATTATGAATCGGTATTTCTTTCCCGAAACGAACTTCGTAACCGGCAGGGATTATATATTGGCAAAGATAACTACGAAGTGCTTCAAACCCTTGTCCGCTCAATACGCAATGAACGGATTAGCATCAGCGGATTGGTCGATAACATTATCAGCCATCATATCGAACTCTACGAAGACGAAATCAACCGTATCTACGAAGAGAACATCAAAAGACCCATAAAAAGGAACAGTAGGTAATACATTTCAGAAACAGTATAAATTAAAAAAGAACATCATGAACAATTCAGAAAATCAAAAGCAAACAAGACCTGTGTATATCTCATTTTGCACACAAAAGGGTGGAGCAGGCAAATCCGTATTTACAACGTTGGTAGCAAGCTATCTACATTACCAAAAAGAGTATAATGTCGCCGTAATAGATTGTGATTTTCCGCAATGGAGTATTCAGAAGATGCGGAAACGGGAAGCGGAACAACTACAAAGCAACGCTTTCTATCAGAAGAAAGCAGAAGCACTGTTCGCAAAATTGGGCAAACCAACTTATCCTATCGTTCCGACCAAGCCGGAACAGGCACTTGCAAGGGCAAAAGCGTTTTTGGAAAACGAAGCGGAAAAATACGATGTGGTGTTATTCGACCTGCCGGGAACGGTAAACAATGAGAATGTTGTCGAGATATTTTTTCAAATGGATTACCTGTTTGTCCCGGTAACAACTTCACGCATCAACATGGAAAGCACCCTACCGTTTATTATCTCCATTAACGAAATGATAACCATGAACCCGCAAATCCGGCTAAAAGGTATTTATCCGTTCTGGAACAAAGTAACAAATCGGGAAAGAAAGGAATTATTCAATTACTATGAGGAAGCCATTTTAGGATTGGGTATTTCTATTATGGAGAGCCGTATTCCGCAAAGTGTCCGTTATGACAGGGAACAATCCATAGAAGGAAATGATTACTTATTCCTCTCTACAATCTTTCCTCCCGATAAACCGCTTCTGAAAGACAGCAAATTGGATTTACTGGTGGAAGAGATTGTCAAAATAATCAACTTGTAATATGGAAGTGGAAAAGTTAAAAGCAATTCTATTGGCGACGGCATGTTTCTTTATGGCATGCCTGAACCTTTGGAATATCTTCAAAGATTGGTTTGATAATAAGTATCAGTCAAGACAAGAGGATAAAAAGAGAAGTTCGCCAACCAAAGACCTGATTCCAGATATTGTAGGAAAATCGAAATTTAAACTGAAAGAAAAAAGTATCTCTAAACAGGCAGAACAGGAACTGATAGAACCCGCAAATCCATTAAAAAAGGAAATTGCCGAATTAAAAGAGCTGGTGTTGCAACAATCCAAAATGATAGAAGAGAATAAGCCTTTTATGTCTATTCCGATGGAGAAAAAAGAAGTTTCCGACATTGATCCGGACACTATAGATGATGAAACTATTCCAGTTTTGACAGAAAAGGAACGGTCACAATTCAGCACAGGGACAACCCTTGATGAATTTGAATTGGTGGTCAGAACCCTGAAGGATAATCCGATTACAAAAGAAGAGGAAGTGCAAGTTGAACATATCATTCCCAAGATTGAAGGAACGGATATTTACAACCAATTCACCAAACAGATTCATGGAGCGGAGGAGCGGGCTATGGCTATCCTGAACCGGATTGAGGATAACAGGCAAGCATTGTCCGGCAATGGGGATGAGGGGTTTGATTTTAGGAGATTTGTTAGGGAGTAAGCGGAAATAAAGAATAAATAATTTGCAGAGATGGACAGATTGTGTCCGTTTCTGCAAATTATTTATATATCAAAAAGTTGTAAACTCCTTCATACGGGTAAATTGCATGAAATAAAGCATCTGAATGTAGGCAATCATGATGCGAGTAATGTTAAACTACCCAACTATTTTGAAAGTGTTCAACAAATGAAGGAATTGACTTTCAAAGCATTCCGATTCCCATTCTTGGAGACAGATTTTTCTCTGGCACTTTATCATTATCCGCTTGTTTCATGAAGTCGCAAAAATTACGGAGCTTGTATGGTACATGGACATTGCCATAGTAGGATTGAGGAGTATAACCGGAAAACAGAGAGCGTAATCCGATATAGCTATTAACTTTAGAATCAAGTTAGACCCGAAGGATATATATCTATTATTCTTCGGAGTTCATGTTTTTATGTTATATATTATTTGTATTTTTGCAAAAGGTCTCATTCCTAAAGAACTAGTATTGTAAATAAGCATGATTATAAAATTTCTTTCGGCATACTATGGAGATTCCATTCTCATATCTTTTAATTATAAGGAAGATATAAAGCATATCTTAATTGATGGAGGTACTGCATTTACGTATGAATCTATAGATAAGAGAACTAAGCAAAAACTTTCTGGAGATTTAAAAAATGTTGTACAGGAGATCTCTGAAAATGGGCAAAAAATAGACTTGCTTATTGTTACGCATGTTGATTGTGATCACATAGACGGAATTTTAAACTGGTTCGAAGATGAAAATTTCGATATAAATCTGGTAAAAAATATTTGGTTTAATTCCGGAAATGTAATTTCAGATTTTTTTAATCAGCCGGTGATTGAGGAGAATTTCATTCCCATTTCTCCACGAACAAATACAAACACACAAACAGGAATTCCTCAAGGAGTTAAATTTGAATATATAATAAATAAGGCTGGTTGGGAAAAGAAAATTATAAAATCCGGAGATGTTATTGATTTTTTTGGAATGGAAATTAAAATATTATCTCCAGATATAGAAAATCTTAAAAAGTTAATTGTTAAATGGGAATTTGAAAAGAACAATAATCAAACTTCTGGGAAATCAACCGATTACAATAAAACGCTTACTCAATTAATAAAAAATGATGTATTTTCCCCTGATAAATCAATTCATAATGGAAGTTCAATTGCATTTTTATTGACATTGAACGAAAAGAATTTTTTATTTTTGGGAGATGCTTTCGACAAAACAATAACAGAGAGTCTTGAAAAATTAGGATATACGACCAAGAACAAATGTTCTGTTGAATTAGTAAAATTATCGCATCATGGTAGCAAGGCAAACACAAGTCCTAAACTTTTGGAACTTATAAATTGTGACACATATGTTATATCAACAAATGGAGAAAGGCATGGATTACCGGATAAAACATGCTTGTCTAGAATTATAAAATTGAATGATAATCCGACATTGTTATTCAACTATCCGAAACTTATATCGGAAATATTCAACGATACCGATTATAAAGAACATAAATTTATAGCAAAACCTGTTTCTTCTATTGAATACAATAATGACGGACAACATATCAAATAGATTCAGAGCATTGACTGTCAAAGTGAATAATGGCAGCGGATGCTTATTTCAGCCTCTTACTGCGGAATATTCTTATGTTCTTACTGCCCGGCATGTTATTAAAGATTTGTCTGTTGAAGATATTAAGATAGAACAACAAACAGGAACAGAACCTGTAGTTTTGGAACTGATAGCCCCACCCTATTATGATGAAAATGTTAAAACAAGAGATGGAGCAGCCATAATAAAAATAAAAAAAAATGGCATTGAAGAAATATTGCCTGTTTACAAAACAGAATTAAAATTTGATCCTTCTCACATTTATAAACTTTGTGGTTATCCATTAAGACGAAGAAATGATGTAGATTCTTATCGTTCAAATGATATAGAATTAAAAGATGATAAACTTGATGATTTTATCGAGGCAGAAATTCAAGGAAAACCAGTGTTTAAAGAGGTAGATGGAATGTCTGGCGGTGGTATTCTCCGGCAATTCGGGAGTAATATTGAGCTAATTGGCATTCAATCGGAAATGGTAGCGAAGGATGAAAATGAAATCTTAGGTCGTATAAATTTTATTCCTTTAGACTCTTTTCAAGAATTAATAGAAAAAAAAGGATTACCTCCTCTTATGCCATCTTATTTAACTTGTTTTTTACATTTGAAAGATGCGATATTTCCTCTTAACAACCTTACACCTGACAATACTCCTTTAAGAGATTACCTGCTAAATCAAGTGAAATCAAAGCTGTGCGAATCAATTTTTCCCCATCAAGTGCTTAAAGAGTATAATGAAAGTTTACTCATTTCAGGACATTCATCAGCAAATTTATTTAATAAACATCTTTGGATTACATTTTTAGAGTTTATAGTAATCAACTTAATGAAAGATTCAAATGATGAGATTTCTATTGAGTCTATAAATAACTATTTATCTAAAAACAGATTTTTATTTGGAATATCCGAAAATTGGATGCATCTCATAAAAGACATCTACAAATCCAATCTAAAGGGTTTAAGCAAAGGCGGCTCTATAATTATTAGTACAGATAAAGACAAAATGCCAACAGTTGTCAGCATTCCTAAAACAAGTATTCCTAATATAGCAAAAGTTCAACGAGATGATGAAAAATTACAAATTGATTCAGGGATTGACATATACTCAGATTTTGGATTATTCCATATTTACAAGTTTCAAAAAGATTTATTAGAAAAACAGTTTGAATATCCTAATGATATTTTAAAAATACCAAATTTCTTTAAAGATAAAATGAATGACACATTCTCTATTGGATAAAATACCGGAAGTAGAAGTCTTAAAAAACGAATTCAAAGATTTCAACATAAGTGTTGTTGAAGTTGACACTTTGCACAACGCGATTGTTACTTTTGCTCTCTTCCCTGATGAAAATTTATTAAAAGATAATTGGGGAAAAATCACAAGTTCTATTGTAGCCTGCATACAAGGACAAATTGATAATGTATTTATAAAATGGAACTTGTATTTACTATTGCTTTGCAAAACAGGAGTTTCCAAAGAGATCAAGTATGAAATAGAGAATGATAAATTTTGTTGTAGGAAAATCGTTATAGAGAACTTTCTGAAGGAAGATTTTTCTGATCAGGTAAAAAGAACATTGATTTCATCAAAAGTGACAATGGAAGATATTAGTGTCGAAAATACAGGCTCAAACTCTTCTGTCGATTATATGGGTCAAACTCCATTGTGGGATACTATAAAAAATAGTCAAATTACCTCCGGTAAAAATAAAGACAATAACGACACTAAAACAATCTTGAAGCAAATCTTACAGAATTATGAAAATAAAGAAAGTTGAAATACAAGGTTTCAGGGCTTATCAAAATGCTGAAAATTCCACATATAATTTCATGTTGGCCGACGGAGATTGTGCTGATTTTGTTTCCATATATGCCCCTAATGGCTTTGGTAAAACCTCTTTTTATGATGCTACAGAATGGGGGATGACAAATAATATTAGTCGCTTGTTAAAACGAGAAAAAGAAAATAAGATTATAGCAAAAGAAGAACGGAAAAAAGATAAGACAAAACAGTTTATTTTAAGAAATCGGGATTTTGGAGAAAGCAAGAATGCTTATGTAAAAATCGAAACTACATTTCAAGAAGAGGATTATAGTCCTTATAGAATTATTCCCCCTGTCCCTAAAAAAGGAGGAACTGATTTTAATTTCGACGAAAAAGATACTTTGGAAAATATGAAGTTTTTCAGAGATGTAATTTTGTCGCAAGATTGGATTGATGCTTTTTTGAGAGAAGATACTGCCGAAAAAAGGTATGAGAAATTCATGGAATATTTTGGTAATAAAGAAATAGACTTGTATTATAAGAACTTAGTTAGTCTGATAAAAGAAAATGAAACACAGATCACAGAGATAAAAAAGAAAATTTCCGAATTAGAAAAAATACCATTTGAAATTGCAGATAATAAGATTATTGAAACAACAAATGCGCAGATAGAAACTCTTCTTTCTTGGGGAGAAAAATTAAAGAAAATCGATATCTATTTTGACGAACAAACAAAAAAAGGATTAGAAGATATTATTAATAACAGATTTATTGAAATAGAAAACACTACTGAAAATCTCATTTCATTATCAGAAGAAATCAAAATTCAAAGTGCAAAAATTGATTTTTATTTCGAAAAAAAGGAGCAATACAACATCATAATTTCGGAAGTCAATCTGTTGAAAGAGAGCAAAAAAAGAGTTCAAGAAAGAGAATCTTTAACTAATCAAATCAATAATTTAAAAAGAGAAGTCGAAAAAAATAATATTCAGAAAAAACATATTGATGATATTCTTAAAATCTATCCAGTTTATTTACAGGCAAAAGAAAGAATATCGAAAGAAGAGAAAATCCAATTAGAATGTGCATCAGCATTGGAAATAAAAACTGCTGATACCGAGAAACTAAAACACATCATCAATAATATTCAAAATGAAGTAGGAAGATTAAATGAGAATATACTGACAATAGATGCGAAAATTAAAGATATACCAAATGTATATGCAAAAATTAGTTCGGTAAATATAGAAATCAAAGAAAGGCAAGAAAAAGTCTCAGACTTAAAAAATAAACTTCAGGAATATTCTCAACTTTTAGATAAGCATAAAAATCTTAAAATGATAACTGAGCAAAATCTCATTCATTTCGAAAAAGGTTCATTTAACAATATCGAGGGGCTAACAGAAGAAAAGCAAGCGAATATTGTTCAGATTGAAAAACTTTTCCGTGATATTGAAAATTCGAATAGAATCATAAAAGATTACGAAAAAAGAATTTCAGAAGAAATTCAAATCAAAGAAGATGTAAAATCCCTCCTGCGAATAGGTACTGGAATTATTGAACAATCTCAGACTGAAATTTGCCCATTATGTAATACAAAACACGACTCTTTCCAAGATTTGCTGGAAAGAATTTCAGACAATCCGCTTCTTTCTGAAAATGAAAGTATATTGTTAAAAAATAAATCATTAGAAGAAGTAAAACAGAAAACAAATAAGGATTTAATTGACTCCTTGAAAAGTGAAATCAAAAAAGAAATCTTGGACAAACAACAAAAGTTAGAGGTTGAAATTTTAAATAATACAAAAAACATAGGCGAAACAGTACAAGAAAAATCATTTTTGGAAAAAGGAATAAGTGATAAAATCACAGAATTAGAAACTTATACTAAAAAGACAGAAAACCTCCAAGAAAAAGAATTTCAATTAAAATTAGAAAACCAAAAAAAAATAAATATCACAGTAAAACAGGAAGAAGGAGAAAAATTAGCTAAAGAGATTGAGAGGCAATCATTACTCAATAAGGAAATTCAAGCTTTAATAGATAAAAATAAAGTCTCTATCGACATTATTTCATCTACCAAAGAAAATCCGGAATATAAAACAGTTTTGAATTTTCAAGTAACACATTATCTTGAAAGTCTTAACCCTGAACTACTTCAAAGTTTAATAATTAAAGAGTCGGATAAAATAAAAGTGATAGAAGACCAAATAACAGAGCATAATTCTAAAATCGACAAATTAAACGAGCTTCTTTTGCCTATTGATATTTCAAAAATAGAAAATAACATCACAAACAAAGAAACACAATTACAGGAAGTTCTTGGATTTTTGTCAAAATTCGATGCATTCATAAAGAAAATTAACACTTCGGAAGATAATGCAGAGAACAAAGAGCACCTGATTATTTTTGTTGATAAATTTCTCGTTGATATTGATAATAAAATCTCTTTTCAAAAAAAAATGAGGGAAGAGTATCAGAAATTAGAAAGATCAAAAGAGTATATATTGCCTTATTTGAATCAACAAAAAACACAAGAAGACATATCTTGTGCAAAAAAGGATTTAGAGAAACATACAACCTTGAAAGAAGACTTTGAAAAAGAGAGGAAAGGTCTGGCTGTCCATATTCAGAATCATATTAACTCATTTTTTCATAAAGACCTAATTGTGGATATATATTCCAAAATAGACCCTCATCCTGATTATAAGGAAATTGATTTCGCTTGTAATTTTGACGACACATCTCCCAAATTGACAGTTTTTGTTAAATCATTGGGAGAGCAAGGAAAATACATCTCTCCAAGTCTTTATTTTAGCGCAGCGCAACTTAATGTTTTAAGTCTTAGCATTTTTCTGGCAAAAGCATTGAATACTACAGATGATAAAGGAAGAGCTGTGAATTGCATTTTTTTGGATGATCCTATCCAATCTATGGATAGCATAAATATTTTGTCAACAATAGACTTGTTGAGAAGTTTAGTTGTCAATCATAAAAAACAATTAATTTTATCTACCCACGAAGAAAACTTTCATCTTCTATTGAAAAAAAAGCTGCCCAAAGGGCTATTCCGCTCAAAATATATTGAACTTGAAACTTTTGGAAAGATAAAGCAACAGTAAAATAAATAAAAATCATATTTTCTCATGCAATAAAGAATATCAGTAAATGAATACTTTCTATTCCATAAAAGAACTTATTAATGCGTTGAGCAGGCATAAGGATTTATTTGCGGAAATGTTTGCGAAGCGAACAATGGCTTATAAGTATGATTTTGCTCTTGAATTTACAGATGAAGACCACATTCAGTTTCTGATAGACCATGCTGTAATTCGTCAAAATGAAGGTTTTTTGGAATTAGACGACTTATATCTTCAGTTTTTTGAGCAAGTGTTAGCAATAAATGAAGAAATTAACATTTCGTATATCAACGAAAGCATTCAAAATGTAAAGCAGCATATTCTTTATTATCTACAGGAGAATAATGAAACTCGGAAATACACTTACCTCAAAACGATTAAAAACTCTATTCGCAAAATCGGGAATATCACAGTGCGCAATGTTATTGATTTGAAGCGTAATACAGATAATACCTTCAAAAACGAGCCAAACTATAAAAACAAAAAAAGCAAACTGGAGTTCTTGGATAAAAAGCGGGAGGATATTTCTACGCTTATCCATGCTACGGAGCGGTTGTTGTCAGAAGAAGAGCTGACATTCTTCAAAATTGCTTACGACGAAGAACTGAATCGTATTGAAACATTGCTGAAACGACAGTTAAACGAATGCAGACATAATCTGATAGAAATACAGAAGCAGATTATCGAATATCTGAATCAAATAAAATATCAAAGTCGGTTCCTTGAAAAGTTGAGGCAAATCAAATATCTGAAAGACCAGTTTGAGCTTGAGAGCAAAACGGATATCCGAAAAATTCTATCAGAGAATAATGCTGTTGTTTTTGAATCAAATCCGGCTTATCCATTGAAATTATCCATTGACCGACTGCAAACAGATGATGAGTTATTGGCTTTAATTCAAAAAGTATTTGAAAGCATTAAAATTCAAGCCAACATTCGGCAAAAAATGGCCGAAATTATTTCGGATGAATATTTGGATGTGGAAGCCGAAGAAATGATGTTCATCAATCTCGAAGAAGTAAAAAATCGTTTTACAGCTTCGGGAAATCATTTATTCGATTTTATTTTGAACTATAATTTCCAACACGAAGTGGATTTTAACGAAAGAGTAACATTGTATTGCCAACTCATTTCACAGTATGAAAACGAACTGATTGTTTCAGAAACGTTCAATGTACATGAAAATATTGAATATGCTATGGTTTATCCTAAATAAAAAGAACAATGATTAAACAAACCGCAGAAATATTCGAAATACTAAGTAAAGGACAATTCATTTCGTCCAATAGTGTTGATGAGAATTTGCGTCGATTATATCTTGTGATTGATGAGAACTTCGATGAGTTATATGATTATTTTATGGCTATTCGCTTTTTTCTGACAAGAGGAGATGAATACTTTTATTTTGTCCGCATGGAAAACAAAGTGGATATTGAACGAAAACTTCGGCAAGCAATGAAATGGATTGATATTCTTGATTTTGTAAAGAGTTTCAATAGTTCGTTCGGCTCGGGTTTTCGGTTTACATCTTCGGATATCTCTGTGCGCCTTAATTTAGATGCCGAATTGAAAGATAAATTGATGGGATTGAAAAAATATACCGAAAAAGAAAAATATGATGAAAGCATCGAAAAAATAATGGAAATCTTGAAAAAAGAAGGTTTCGTGGAGGAGGAAAATCCCATATCACGAATGTATAAAGTAACAGCCGCTTTCCATTATTTGGAGCAGTTGGTTTTATCTATCAATATACCTGAGGAAGTAAAATATGAGATACCTGAATAAAATCATATTTATCAATAGCGCTTCCGTAAAATATTCGGAAATAAGCCTGGATGGAAATGTCCATTTTATCGGCACGCAGGGAGTTGGAAAAAGCACATTATTACGTGCAATTCTGTTCTTTTATAATGCAGATAAATTAAAGTTAGGCATTTCGCGCGAAAAGAAAAATTTTGACGAATATTACTTCCCATATATTAACTCTTATATTATTTACGAAGTAGAAAAGGAGACGGAAGCTTATTGCGTATTGGCTTACAAACAACAAGGGCGTGTTTGTTTCCGTTTCTTTGATACGGTTTACGATAAAAAACATTTTATTGACAGTAGCGGACAAGTATTTGGCAGTTGGGACTATATTCGGGAATCGTTAGGAAAAAACATTCGTTCAACCAGAAAAATAGACCGTTATGAAGAATACAAGGATATTCTTTACGGCAATAATGCAGGACTTCGTTCCGAATTCAAAAAATATGCATTGCTGGAAAGCAAGAATTATCAGAACGTTCCACGAACGATTCAGAATGTATTCCTCAATTCTAAATTAGATGCCGAGTTTATCAAACAGACCATTATCAAATCGTTGAATGAAGAGGATGTGGAAGTTGATTTGACGAATTACGCCAATCACCTGAAA
Organism: Parabacteroides sp. PH5-46; assembly: GCF_029892785.1. GTDB lineage: Bacteria > Bacteroidota > Bacteroidia > Bacteroidales > Tannerellaceae > DFXE01. Next base: position 24,079 of record NZ_JARXXA010000007.1, on the reverse strand, counting down.
GACTTTGAGGCTAAACTGAATGACATTGGAAAATGGTCGGATAAAAATGCAAAAGGTGAAATTATTATCCGTAAACAAGCGGAACGGATAACAAATGCGCTTTCTTCCATTCGTTTTTTGGAACATGAAATGACGGAATTGACTGCGGAATTCAATTTCGCATGGGAAGGTGCAGTCATTATGCTTCCAAAAGAGATGAAAAAGCAAGAGTCGGAAATTGAGAGAAAACAAACGGTTGAGAAAAAGGAGAGCGTAGTAGATGCTCGCTTTCAGTCCAAAAAGGACAAGTTGAACGGAGAAATCAGCGTCTTAGCCAATAAATTAGAAGATATTAAAGAGAAAGAAAAATATTACAAAGGATTAAATATTACCGAAATACTGCGTCGAGTTTCTCAAAAAGGAACACAAGAAAAAAACAAGCAAAATCTGGAAGAAGAACAACGGTTGCTGACATCAAAGTTCGAGGAGGTCAATCAAAAATACGAAGCCATTTTCAAACAGTTTGAAAATCAGAAAAATGATTTCAATAATATCAGAAATAAAGAAAAAATAAGTATCAAGGCTGATTTCTTAAAGTTTAAAGAAGATTTAGCAGGACAATATGAAGTCTATTTCGATGAAATCAGAAAAAAATATCAACAGGAACTTGATGCAGCACAAGATTTGTTGGAAGAAAAAGGACGGAATATTCAGGATTTACGGGTAAAAGAAGCTGAAACGAAACACAAACCGTTTCTTCTGTCGGAAATTAATACTTGCAAACAGGAGGCGGACAAGTGGAAAGAAAAAATCCGTTTGGCAGAAAACATCCGAACGAAAGCGGAAGGAGAAATCGGAACACTTCAGAAACAATGGGAGTTGGAAACAAAAAGTTGTCATTTGGAGTATGATGCCTCAAAAGAAAAAGTAGAAGAAAAGCTGGAAAAACTGAACCGAAAAATTTCTGCTATCGACAAAAAATTGGAAGATTGCAAAGACTCGTTTTATGAGTGGCTCAACAAAGAATACCCTGAATGGGAAAATACCATTGGTAAAGTGATTGACGAGGATATTCTCTTTCATGGTGGGCTAAGTCCCCAAAAAGTGCAAGGTGCTGATTTGGAATTTTACGGGATTCGTCTGGATTTATCCGAAATCGAACGGGAGGTAAAAACCGTATCGGATTATGAAGTCGAAAAGGATAATCTGAAACAAGAGATTGCAGCAAACAAAACGCTACAAAACGAATTAAACAAAACGCAGTTAATCAATTTAGAGAAAATCAAGCAGAAATATAATCCTAAGATCAGAACGCTGAAAGAGACGATAAATACGAACAAAATATTAGTCGAACAGGGAAAACTGAAACAGGAAGAGTCAGAAATAAAGCTTGTCGATTGGCAGCGAAAAGCCGAGGAAGAAAAGGCAACTGCTTTGCAACAATTGACTCTTGCTATCAATCAGTTAATAGAAGAAAAACGTAAATCAGAAGAGAATTTGCGTAAAATAAAAGAAGATATAGAAAAGAAGTTAGATAAAAAGCACAAAGAAAAAACGAAGAAAATTCAGGAAGAAGAAGACGCTGTCCGACAAAAAACAAAATGCATAGAAGAAGCCATTCGCCAAAATGAATCGGTATTCCAAACCAAATTCACAGAAGCGAAGGCAAAGCAACAAAGCGATTTATTAGGAAAAGGCGTTGATACCAAGCGATTGGCTACTATTGACATGTCCTTGGCTCAAATTGGCGAAGAATTGAAATACATCGAAGAAAATCGTGATACGGTATCCGATTATCAAAAAGATAAACGTGAACTTTTCGACAAAACGGATGATTTCAATACAAAGAAGCAATTATTGGAGAGTCAGCTACAAACGGAAGCCGACAAATACAAACTGCAAAAAGAAAAAATCAAACATGAAATAACAGAAATAGACGACCTTATCGCTCTTCTTGGAAAAAATATTGAAAAACTGCAAACTGACCTTCAGAATGTTGAAAATTTCAAATTGACCGATTGCTGGACATTCGTAGAAGGACAAACAAAACAGGAAAAGACCGACAAAAATTGTTCGGAATTAATTAATTTCATGTATGTTAACAACAATACGACCATTAAACGATATGAAGACCTAAAAGAGTCTATCAACCGTTTTCTTGGCAATTTCAAAGAAGACAATATATTCAACTTTAAAACTCATTTGATTGAGAGTGAAGAATTTGTCCGATTTGCAGAAGAGTTGCAAGAATTTATTGAAGAAGATAAAATTGAGACATTCAAGCAGCGTGTCAATCAACTTTATACCGATATTATACGGCAAATTGGAAAAGAAACGACGGAACTCATTTCTCGTTCGGGTGATATTCAGCGGATTATTAAAAATATCAATGATGACTTTGTCGAACGAATTTTTACAGGCGTTATCAAAAGTATTGAACTGCGAGTTGTTGATAGTGGAAACAAAGTGGTGCAATGGATGATGCAGATAAAGAAATTCAATGATGAACATTCGTTTGAAATCGGCGAAGACAATCTCTTCAGCTCAAGTAACCGAGAAAGTCTGAACCGAAAATCAGTAGAACTGCTGAAATTGCTTGTGCGAGAAATCGGCATCTACAAAGAAGATAAAATAACCCTGTCCGATTCGTTCGAACTGCAATTCAAAATTGTGGAAAACGACAACGATAGCGGTTGGGTGGAAAAACTATCAAATGTTGGTTCCGACGGAACGGATGTGTTGGTAAAAGCTATGATAAACATTATGCTGTTGAATGTATTCAAAGAGCATGCTTCGAAGCGATTCAACGACTTCAAATTACATTGCATGATGGACGAAATTGGAAAATTACATCCGACCAACATCAAGGGGATATTGGATTTTGCCAATAGCCGGAATATCTTACTGATAAACAGTTCACCAACATCATACAATGCCACCGATTACAAATACACATACAAATTAGGCAAAGACACGCGAAGCGTGACGACTGTGCATCGTTTAATCAAAAAAATAAGCTGAGATGCTGAGATTAGGTCTTGCCAAAAAACTTCTGCGTTTACTTGAGGGCGAAAAAATGCCTTCAAGTCAGATGAAATATCCTGAAGTAAAAGAACTACTTGCGGAAAACATTCTGACCGAAATTCGGCAAGGACGAATGAAAAGCGTTTATCAATTGCGTAATCCTCAAAGTTTTTATACATACTTATCTAATCGCTTTGGGATACATGATTTATATGTATATGTTGATGCATTGAAAAAAGAAGAAATAACAAAATCTGAACTTGTCCTTGCTTCATCCGATTCAAAAGCCCGTACAGTAAGAAGCTTCAAAGGCTTTCTGGTAAATAGTTATGAGCCAATTTCAGCCACATTGAACAATGAACAGATTGTTATTCACCCTGCATCCGGAACATTTCAGTTTATCTACGACTTTGAGACTTTTACGATTGATAAAGGCGTAACGGTTGTCGGAGTTGAGAATGCCGAAAACTTTAGACAGATAGAAAAACAGCATTATTTGTTTGAACATATAAAACCACTTTTCGTGAGCCGTTATCCGCAGAATCAATACAAAGATTTAATTCGCTGGTTACAAATTATTGACAATCCATATCTGCACTTCGGAGATTTTGATTTGGCAGGAATCCGGATTTTCCTTTTTGAATATTTCCAGCATTTAGGGGATAAGGCGCATTTCTTTATCCCGCCAAATATAGAATCTTTGATTGAAAAATACGGTAATTCAAAAAGATATAATAATCAAATTACTCATTTTGACACCAAAGAAATTACTAACGAAAAACTACTTGAGTTAGTCAGGATAATACATTCATATAAAAAAGGGTTAGATCAAGAAGCCTTAATAAGGTAGATGTCGGTTAATAATTTGTGAGAAAGCTCCTACTTATTTGACTCACAATTTTCAGCTAACCTGACCACGTTCTCTGAAGACCAATAAGCCTCCTCAATTACCCTATTTCTATTCTCCACTGGCAAATTCATAAAATCAATAATATGATCTTCTTGGGGGAAATAGGACTGACAATAAACTGGCGTAACCCCTTCCGGCACAATTCCGATATAATCAGTTCCGGACACCATTGCCAGAATCTCTTTAGCATCCCATAGTTTAAACGGAATATTGTTTTTATACAGAGCTATGGCAAACCGAACGGTTTCAGCAACTCGGCTACTGCTTTTCCCAGCAAGAGATAACTGCCAACCATTTCCCCTCTTATTTACATACAATGAAATATGCGTAGAATTTCCACCTCGGCAAACTTCCCATGGATGGCCGAATTGCCATTCGCGTTTATCGAACCATTCTTTGAAAGCTTTTGGGGAGTTAATATCAAGTTCAGTAAGCACAAAATCTCTTCCATCAGCAAATTTACGATATAAATCAGGCAAGGATAGATTTGCATCGTACGAATAACCATTCGCGTCATATCCCAGCTTGCAACAATTAAAAAAGAAGCCGGAGGTCATTTTATCAGATGTAATAAGCATGTCATCACCTTCTGATAACTCTACTATTGCTTTTAGCGTATCAATATCATCTTTAGTTAGTCCTTTCAACATCCACTCTTTTTCTTCTGGGTCAATATCCCAATATTGTTGGCGGAGGATGCGCCCTGTACGTTTTGTATATGGGAGATGCTGATTGGTATATTCATTATATCCGGCTGTATCTTTTTTGAGCCAGTCAAGACACTTATCAACAGTTTGTTCGAGCCATGAAATAAGCTGGGTGTTGAGTGATTCAGTAGAGTAAGGTTCTTCCTTTTTTATATGCAGAGTGAGCCTATTGTCAACAAAGAAGAAATACTCCCCGTTATAGTGAGTAACAGAAAAGAGATACCATTTAATTAGATCAGGATACTCTTCTTTCCATATCTTTTCGAAGTCATCTCTGTTTTCCACTATCTCATTTTCCAAATAATCATCGTAATCGCCAAAATCCTCGATAGAGCCATGATCAGTGGTAAGCCAAAGCTCTCTGCGTTCGTCATTTCCACAAATAGCAACACATTGCATCTTCTCTAATATACATAACAAAACTTCCTTATCCGTCTGACTCAATAAATCAGGGCAAGATTGAGCCTTAGTAATAAGTCCATCAAGTATTGGTGCGGAGATAGTATTCATGATAATAATTCTTATTCTGCAAAGTTACATTTTTCTAATTTGAAAGACTTTGGTGAAGAGGTTTGTTTATCACAAGAATTTTATTTTATTTCCAAAACGCACTATACTTGCAGCATAATAGAAACAAAATAGAAAAAGACTTTTCTGGAATTTAAGGGTCAAAGATAACCTGATGTTCGGATACGAGTTGAAACCAATGGCAGACAGTCGTACCATACAGTTTGCTACACCCGAAAAAGCATTGCTTGATTTGCTGTATCTTTATCCGTTTATAGTGGACAGGAGTTGGAAGAATTACGCTTAGACGAGGATTATCTGAATGACGATTTGAACAAAGATTTGTTGATGGACTATTGCGATAAGTTCCAAAGTAAAGCCCTTCTCTGTAGAATGAAATTGCTTTTTAAGACATACCAACTTTAAATTAGAAGAAAAAAACCATCAAATCGTCTTGTTTGCAAGACGAAAATGTACTATATTTGTCCTGTTGACAAGACGGAATAATTATGGATAAAAACATACTGAAAACAGTTATTGCAGACAATCAGATAGAAGTGCCTAAATACAAGGTAATTCCAAGAGATTTCATCTTTGAAGAATTTGGTAATTACGTTTTTGTGGGTATTCGAAGAGCTGGAAAGTCTTTCTTGCTCTATCAACGAATGCAGCAGTTACTTGCGCAAGGCGTACAGTGGGATGAGATGCTATATGTTAATTTTGAGGATGAACGTCTGGTTGGTATGTCTTTGGAAGATTTGAATTTGCTTTTAGAAGTCCATTTAGAGATGTATGGAAAGAAGCCGATACTTTTTCTTGATGAGATACAGAACATTATCGGTTGGGAAAAATTCGCCCGCCGTATGGCTGATACCAAACATCGGGTTTATATTACCGGAAGTAATGCCAAAATGTTAAGTCAGGATATCCAGACCATTCTTGGGGGACGTTACATTCCCATAGATGTTTTTCCATATAATTTCAAGGAATTTCTGACTGCAAATGAAATCAAGTTCAATGAAGAATCTTTGCTTTCAACGGAAGGGAAGGCTGAAGTTCTAAGAAAATTCAATGATTATTTTTATTTCGGAGGATTCCCAGAGAGTGCAGAATTCACTGCCAAACGAGATTATTTGACAAGTGTTTATCAAAAAATATATTTGGGAGATATTGCTACCCGTCATTCAGTAGACAACACGTTTGCCTTGCGTATCATGTTCAAAAAACTGGCCGAAAGCGTAAAACAGCCTGTGTCATTTTCTAGAGTAACCAACATCGTGTCATCGACCGGAGCGAAAGTAGGCAAAACGACTATAATCAACTATATAGAATATGCAAAAGATGCTTGGCTGATTTCTTCGCTACAAAATATAGCAGGCAAGCTGGTTGAAAAGGAAACGAATCCAAAGTATTATTTTACTGACAATGGTATTCTGAATCTTTTCTTATTGGATGGAAATACTTCGTTATTGGAAAATTTGATAGCTATTAACCTGTTGCGTAAATATGGACGCAATGATGCGGTTTTTTTCTACAATAAAGGAGTTGAAGTAGATTTTTATATCCCTGATGAAGCTATTGCTATTCAAGCGTGTTATGACCTTGACAATAGCGATGGTACATTTGATAGAGAGGTTGAAGCATTATTGAAACTTCCGAGTGTGTTAGAGTGTAAAAAGTTGATGATTATCACCCGCGATACCGAACGGATGTTGGAAATAGATGGTAACACAATTGAAGTTATTCCTGCATGGAAATGGCTTCTAAATTTATAATAATTTGTACCTTTGTACAAGCACCATGCTCATAGCGAGCAGAACGATGAAAAATAATCGTGTGCTAAATCGTGTGGGATTCCAAATTTAAGAAAACATAAAAGGTTGACTATCAATAGAGATACAATAACAGTTCTCTTTCTGGTGGCACCACTTTTAGAGAAAGCAAAAAGAAGTAAACTCCTGATATTCAACGAATATCGGGAGTTTTTCATTTTTACCCACTACGCAAAAAACAGCAAATTTCGACCTACTCTGGTGGAGCAAAAGGTGGAGCAAACTCAGGAGATATTTATCTCCACCTTTTGACCTTAATTGGCATTGACTGTCAGCCTGTTGCGTAGCGAAACTCTCTCCACTTTTTCATAATTTTGTATCACTTAAAACAAGTAGAAAAATGATGGAAAGAAATTCATTTAGTGTTTTGTTTTTCTTAAAGAAAACAAAACTATTGAAGAATGGTGAAGCCTCTGTATGTATGAGAATTACAGTAAACAATGTCCGCGCTGAAACGAACATTCGTAAAAGTATTAGTCCTTCCCTCTGGAATCAGGCGAAAGAATGTTCTCGTGGCAAAGACCGCAAGTCAAACGACTTAAACAAGTTTATTGAAGAAGCTCGAATCAAGTTGTATAATATTCATTCCGATTTGAGGCAGGAAGGTTTACCCATTACAGCAATTATTCTCCGGGATAAGTTCTTTGGATTGGAAGAGAAGGAAGCACCAAGAACCCTTATAGCTACCATTCAAGAGCATAACGACCAATGCCGGCAATTAGTAGGTAAAGACTTCGCTTTAATAACTGTACGCCGTTACGAAAGTTGCAAACGTTATTTAGTTGAACTTATAAAAATAAAGTTCGACAAAGAAGATATTCCGCTTAAAGATGTGAACGGAGAATTCATTAGGGCTTTCGATTTCTACTTGAAAACTGAAAAAGAATGTGCTCAAAATACCGTTATCCGCTACATGAAGTGCCTTAAAAAGATTACTAATCTATCTCTTGCCAATGAGTGGATAAGCAAAGACCCGTTTATGGGAATAAAATTTCATGAGAAAGAAGTAAATCGGGAGTTTCTTACTTGGGATGAACTGCAAACAGTTATAAACAAAAAGTTTGAGTTGCCTCGTATTGATTTGGTTCGTGATATTTTCATATTTTGTGCTTTTACTGGACTCTCATTCATAGATGTAAAGCAACTGACATCAGAGCATATAGTAAACGACCGAGAGGGAAATTATTGGATTCGGAAGGCTCGGCAAAAGACAAAAAACATGTGTAATATCCCGCTGTTGGATGTACCTTTAGCAATTATAGAGAAGTATAAAGGCTGTCCTCTTTGTGAAAAACGGAATGTATTGTTGCCTGTACCCTGTAATCAAAAGATGAATAGTTATTTGAAGGAAATCGCCGATTTGTGCGGAATTAAGAAGGAAATTTCGACACACACAGCGCGCCATAGCTATGCTACGTCAGTGTGCCTAGCCAACGGTGTAAGCATCGAGAATGTTGCGAAAATGCTTGGTCATTCCAATATCAGTATGACGAAACGATATGCACGAGTACTTGATCAAAGTATTCTGAACGATATGCAGAAAGTTGGAAACGTTTCTACATCCTTGTAATATTCCTATATTAAAAGGGTTGAAAGGTGCTTTTTCTTAAATTTAGTACCTTTATTTTACTTCAAAATGCTATTTGCAGGAAATCAATATGGAGAAATCGACAATAAGGAGTCTTAGATATAATGTTTTGCCTGAAAGTCAAGACTATATATGTCTATTTTTTTAGGAATAATTATTTATATTTCTATAAAGATTGTATCTTTGTAGAAAATCAAGGAGTTATGAAAAAGAGAACCAACATAATGTTCAGTCGTTTTTCTATAGAAGACAATTCTCTTATGGAAGACATATTTCATATCTTAAAAGATATAGAATACACAGAAGACAATGGTATTGGTTATTCTGATCTTGAAATCAATGAAGGCATTTTATATTCTACTTTAATAAAACGGACTATTACGTCTATTCTAGGTTTTAATCCAGATATAAATGATTTAAAAAAAATTGAAATACCTATTTATGAGAAAATTCCATTCTGTATGGATTTTAATAAAAACCTATTGTACTCTTTTGGAGCAAATGCAAATCATAATAAGATAAAAAGTGCGTTAAGAAGTACTCTTGAAACCCCTCTCTCTTATAATGATTTTGGCTTTACTCCTGTTGATATTATGAGAAAGATCTCATGTAATAATCAATCATTTAATATTGAAGAAATTATTATTAAAAACTTTAAATATAGTGACGGAGTTCTGGGAAAATACATAGCAAAAATATCAAATCAAGTTATAGGTAAAGAGCTTATCAATAGTTATGCAAATGACGTATTGAAAGTTTCAATCAATATCGTTAGCCAGAAAGATTATTATTTAATTATCTCTTCAAATACACTAAGTATAAAATGTGAAGAAGATGATTTTTATCCTATATTAGAAAACATAAAAGACAATATACATGGGTGAAGATTCACAATATAAGGGAGAACTTTGGACTCAACAGGCTATAGCCTTATTAAATCTGCTTTCATGGGAAAAAATTGGCGACAGTGGTATGGATGTTGAGGGTACTGACAACGTGGAGTATGGGATTGACTGTTTGTACAGTATAAAAAATCCGGCTAAAGATATTCCAGAAAGTCTGATAATTGAAGCTAAATGTTATTTGACAACTAGTCTTAGTCAATCAGCATTACAAGCTTGGGTTGATAGATTGAATTTAAAGATATCAACATTGAGAGGCTCTAAAGAACTCTTTGATAGACATCCTATATTTCAAGAAATATCAGATTTGAAAATTGGTATAATATTCATTTGGTTTAGTAACACTGATGAATATAAATCTTTTCGTCCTCGTTTTCGAGAAATGGTTGAAAATATTACAGTATCTACCAAACCTTTAAAAAGTTCTATTTTTAATAAGATATATATAATTGATAATGACTTAATATCTAAACTTTGCTCAATACATTCGGTGATTAAAGATTTTAATGAATTTAAGTTTTATTATCCTTCCTCATTTATAAATAACAGAGCAGTTCAAAGGACGTCTATTTTATCTTTAGACTATATTTTTTCAAAATTCATACTGGGACAATCTAAAGATAATTCAGGAGCTGAATTGAATATAGTCTTCTACTTTGGAGAGTTAAACACGCAGTCATTTAGGCTATTAAAATCAGTTTTGCTTTCCTTTTTATTTATAGATGAATCACGGAAATTGATTATATATAAATATCACAGAGATGAAGAATTCCGTAAAATAGAACCGGATATAATAAAACTGTATAAAGAAGATAATATTGACTTTGAAATAAAAGATATGGATTCTTGTCGAGAATTGCCTGCATTTATAACGAATATAAAATGATAACAAAATACCCTCCCACATATGATATTTATGAAGTTCTTAGTGCACAAACGAGAGCTTTTATCAATAAGTTTGCTCAATCAAGAGGTCTTATTTTAACTAATGCCAGTAAGGATGATTTAGTAAAAGAACTCTCATCCCTATTATACGAATTGTCTGATTTAGAGGAAATAAGGGAAGCCTCGTACCAAACATCAAATAAGCAATCTCTAAGTGGTTTTACTATTAAGCCTAAAGACACGGATTTTGATTTAGAATCTTTGTATAATCGTTTGAGAGAATATGGGCAATTGCAATCAAAAGGCTATCAACTTAAGACATTGTCTAGAGAGAAAAGAAGCGAGGAAATAGTATGTTGTAAAGGCGAAATTGAATATACTAAACACAAGTCGGGAAAAATTGAATTTTTACAAGGCGAAAAATATAATACAGAATTCTTTTTCTTTAATTTACCTGATGGTTCTTGGCAAGTAGAAGTTGATGGTTCCAGTTCTTCTGACGGGAAAGAGGTTCTAAAACTCATGCAAATGGTTATTGGAGCAAAATCTGCTGAAATAGCGACATTGAAAATCGATGACCTACAAGAGCAAGATGTTATTACTTTTTTTGATAGATTAGCAAAAGAGGGTTTTGACAAAAAAGAATGGGCTTTGTTAGATATCAAACAGCTAACATTTAAGAGAAGAGGAAATGTTCTAGAGATAGAAGAAGAGGGAGAGGAAGAGACCTTAGAGGAAGTAAGTGAAAAGGACTTAGGTGGAATTAGCCAAGCGGTTTTGGATGGTCGAAATTTAAGGGAACATTCATTTGTTCGGCAAGCAGAAAATAGCGGTTGTGTCTTTACTGCAATGACCTACGAATTCAAAAGCATTAGAACTTCTGCTTTACTAATTATAAAAGCAGAATTCAAAGGTAGTCCTAAAATATTTGAAGTATCGGTTATTAATACAGGAAATATAGAAGGTACTAAAGGTAATAAAAAAGTATATTATGCACCAACTACTTCATTTAAACGAGAAAAAGCGAGTGAATTCTGGAATAATGCAAGAAAAGTCTACAATAGTCTTCTCAAATAGTTACAGAAAAGACCTACAAGCTACTTCTTACAGGTCTTTTCAATTGCTTTATTAGTATAGATTTTGTTTACTTAATGATATTATTTTCTACCAAATTCAGTATCTCCGATTCCTTATACAAAATCTTTCCCTTAATCTGAATAAATGGGATTTTGCCAGTATCCCGCCAATCCTGTAACGTCCGGAACGAAACGTGAAGCATCCGACAGATATCACGGTTTGACAGGAGTTTTTCTCCATTCAGGTGTGGAGTTCGGCTTTTAAGGGCTTGCCCGATAGTATCCAGTAACTCATCCAATCCCGTGAAGAAAGAAGTTATTTCCGTTGATTTCTTATCTAATATTTCCATTGTTGTATCTTTTTTAGTTCCGTATATAGTCGCCCAATGCGGAGATAGTTAATATACCCAGTTTTATATCATAGCTGATAGCCGTCCGTTTCAGGTTATAGTTGATAAAGAAGCCGTCTTCATCTTTCTGTATCTCGTAGGTAGCAGGGCTTGCCTGTTTGCTTGTTTCGTTCATGTGGATAACACTAAGTAAATAGCTTTCTCCGCTTCGGTATATAATAACTGTCGGATTCAAATTTATGCTCTCCCAATTACCAACCAACCTATCTAAATTGACATTTTCTGTTTTCATTTTTGCTCTTTGCTTCTTTGTGACTGACTGATTAAATTCTCAATATCCGATACCTTGTAATAACATTTACGCCCAATATGCGAATAAGGCAGAATACCGTTATCCCTGTATGACTGTAATGTTCTCGGCGATATTTGCAGAAGGCTACAAACATCATCGTTGCCTAACCATTGTTCTTTATCCTGATTCTCCCCACAAAGGATTTTTATCTGTCGGGCAAAATCCTCAAAACGTCCTCTCATCTGTTCGAACGTTTTGCTTTCGATTGCTACTATATCCATATTAAAATCTGTTTTTACTGATTACTGAAATTATTCTCATTGCAATGATTTTCAGGCAAAGGAAAGTAGATTTCAGGCAGGTTTTACGAAATGGGGTGCAATGGCTGAAAGTGGCTGTGTCTGGCGTAAATACTTAATCCCCTACACATATTTTTTTCTTTTTTTAATTGATATACATCTCATTCATGCAGGGAATAGATAAGACAACACTTTTTAGAAATTTACTCTTTTCAGCATGAAAAGGAAGAAATTTCTAAAAACCGCTTGCGGCTTGGTGTTGGCGTTCTATTACCGGAATGTACTTTTGTAAATCAAATAAATAAAGAATTATACTATCTCTTATCTTGAAAATATGATAGGAGATTCTTCACTGATATTGCATAGTTTAAACCGTCTATTGAGTAGAAACCCAATTTCTTGGCAAATGAACTGCTTTTCTCATTGGTTGATTCAATTCCAATATACTTAAAACCATATTTTATGGCTATTTCTGCTAAAAACCTGACGAAATGAGAGCCATGCCCTATGCGTTCTTTTTGAAAGCCGATTCGGGCTATAATAAGGCAATTGGGCGGAAATAGGCTTTCTATTCTCCTGATACGCAAATAGAGGTCTATCCGGCTATTTCTTCGGGTGGTTACGATATTATCAGGTGTAAGCCGGACAAAGGAACGGCGGTATCTGAACTGCTCCATCAGGTAGCTATCTATTGCTTCCCGTATTTCTTCATATTCGCACATAGTATTCATTTATAGTTTTTTATCCTCTTCTTATTCTCTTATTTGGTTTCTTCTTTTTTCTTTTCACGGGAATTTGTTGTTCTTCTGTATTATTCGGTTCAGGAGTAAGCAAACCTAATGCAGAGGATAAACCCAAATCAGGGAGATTGAAACTTTGCTTATTTTCAATATCGTTTGAAAGGTTGTCGTCTTGTTTATATGCAACCTTGTTTTCATTCGGTTCGCCTTGCTTATCTGCATACAAGCCAGTCTGCATATCTGTATTTTTTCTTTCATCGAAAATCTGGCGTTCCTGCATATTAAGTTGGTCAGAGATACTTCCGTTCTTCATGGTATTGTAGTATTCAAAGGATTCGGTTAATTGCCGTTGGTAGCCGAATAGCCTATCAAATCCTTGCTCTGCTTGTTGGAACAGGTTCTTCCTGTCAAAACCACCCTTAACCGTTCCTTTCGTGGTATTCTTGTGATTGGTAAGTGGAGATAGTTTCTTTTTGTTGGATTGGTCTTTACGGCTGACAATCAAATGACAGTGCATATTTAGTTCGTTACTTGACCTGTCCCGGCTGAAATGTATCTTGCCGTAAAACTTTATATCATCTGCCGATAGTCCTTTATTGAAGTTCTTGGCATATTCAGGAATAACCACTTCACGGATATACCGTTTCATGGCTTCGGTTTGTTCTTGTTCGGTGTTACCCATTGCCCGAAGTTCTTTTTCCGATGGGCTGACATGGATAGCATAAAACTTGGCATCCGTTTTCATAAGTTGCCCGATATTGCTGTCTATATCTTTTATAACCTGTGATTTGTAGATATTGTCATCTGTCAGGTTGAAGAATCCTTCGGTATAGATTCCCTGCTCCATGCGCTCTAAGTCCTCATGTTCTAAATAGTTGCATAGCTTTCTGCTACTGCCTGCATTGTTGTATGTGCCTTTGGACGGTGGCGGGAAATCTATATTCATGGGTTACTCGTTTATCAAGTCGTTAATCTCGGCTCTTAGGCTCTCTTTACGCTTGCCGTCCATTACTCCACAAGTGGCAAGCTCCGAATACAGGGAGATTAATTTCAATAGCTTCTGATTATTCCTTTGTTGTACCTGGGTTTAGCTATTAATCGTCCTGGAATGATTGTCAATAGTAGCAGATAGTTTATCAAGGCTTGCGGACTGGTTATTTATTACTACTGCTATTTTACCGAAATGTTCGTCCAACTTTTTCAGTACATTGACAAGGTTATCTTTTGAGGTGTTTATTTCTAAATTTACTTTTTCCGTCAGGATTCCGACAGCCGTATCGAACTTAACGGCTATTGAATGGCTTGTTCGTATCATCGGGTTGAGTTGTTCTTCTTCGTAGTGGCGAATGAAGCGGATAATATCATCCTGCCGTTTATTAATCTTGGCAAGTTCTGATTTTACCGATTCGGGAGCATCCGCAGGGTTAATATGTGCTTTATCCAGATACAGGAATGCCAGCTTTACAACTTCGCTCTTTTTCAACGAATAGCGTTTACATATCTTTTCTACTAAACGTCCTGTTTCCTTGTCTATGGAAACAGTAGTATATATAATCTTTGGGGCTTCATCTTTCATGATAATTACTTTTTAATGGAATTTCATGTCATTAAAAGTCTGATAATTAGCGATAAACACAAAAGGCTAATTATTGGACTAATTATAGCGGTTTATGTTAAACCGCTAAAGCCGAAGGCTTTGACCCGCAGGGCAAGAGGAAGAACAGGACGAAGTCCAGTTCCCTCTTGCTTAATTTAGCGAAACAGGCAGAGCCGAGAGACGAAGTTGTTTCTGCTAAATGCGGAGCTATTTACAGGAGGCGTAAACCAAAAGCAAGCCTCTTTCATTTGCTCTATTCTGCTTAAATCATAGAAAGTAGAATCATTCCTCTTTTTCGTCTTTTTTATCCTTGTCTTTGGGCTTTGGGTGCTTCTTTTCAAAATCCTGATAGGTTTGAAAATCCATGTGCGCTCGCACAAACTCCCGAACATCAGAAGTGCGGTAATAGGTTTTGTGGGCAATCATAAAGAAAGGTAGTTTTTTACTGGAACGATACCGCTGTAATGTTCGGTAAGATACTTTTAGGAGAAAGGCTAAATCTTGATTATCGAGCAGTTTCTCGTCTTCGTCAAATACCTCTTTGGTGTTGATGAGCGATTTCAGGTCTTGACCTATATCGTTCAATTTCTTGGATAGCTTTTGCATCCACATTTCAAAATCTTCATTATTGATATACATGATTTGCTTCGTTTTACAGATTAATACTTCTTATATCCAATGCATTGACGAAGCAAAGCTCGGCAGAATGGAGAAACAGAAAAAGAGGAGTAGTTAACTACTCCCCCGAAAGTTTTTTGTAACATACTTGTATTTAATATATTACAAAACGGTTATTTTTCATCTTGTTTATTTCTGTCCTCTTTATCCTTTCGGATTATGAGGTTACGCAGGAAGTCGAGGGCTTTTGTCCGATTGAATGGTTTACGGTCGAATACCTTTTTCTGTTGGTCATAGATACTGCCAAAACTACAATTAAAAACCTTTTCAAAAGCATCTGCAATTTGGTTCAGGTGTGCGGGTTTTCCGTTCCGTTGGAATACTTTCTTTGAAAAGAAAAGGGTGATTACGATTTCCGCTAAAGCAACAATCCCGAAGTCTTTTGACTTAGGGATTATATATAGTTCGGATTCAAACGCTGGTTGGTTGGATTGATAAAACTGTTTCGGATGTTGAATTTTGAGGTTAAGTAGTTCTAATTCAGCATTGACAATGGCTAAAGCCTTTTGTAGATAGGCAAATTTCAGGGCATTTTCCCCCCTGCTCGTACCGATTTAGGAGTTCTAAGGCTGATAACTCAATACGAGTATTACTCAAATTCCGATAGATTGCAGCGTAATCATTTTCGGAACTAACCGCCTTTACATGTTGGATGAAGTTTCCATAGGCACTTTGCATTTCTTCGTTTGTGACTTGTGAGGATTCAGACAATAGACTGAAAAACCTCGTTTTTAAGATTTCATTCATGAGCATAAAATTTTAAAGTGAATATTAATAATCAGACCGAAGTCCTGTTTTATGCTGAATGATTAGTGAAATTTTCCTAAATAAAAATTTCACCTTTCAAATATAATTTAGCCTGTCCACTTATTTCTACCCTTTTTCCTATGAGTACACAATATAGATATCCCTTACGTTCAGATAATTGCAAGGCGGACAATTCTGTTTTATTTAGTTTTCCTGCCCAGTATGGAGTTAAAGTCGTGTGGGCTGACCCTGTTACGGGATCTTCGATTATTCCTGATTGGGGAGCGAAAAATCTTGAAACAAAATCGACACTTCTACCTTTTGCTGTAATGATAACGCCTCTTGCTTTTAGCTTCGCAATAAATTCAAATTGTGGTTTAATATTGGTGATGTCTATTTCTTCTTCGTACACCAACATATAGTCTGTCTTGCCTTTATATACTTCAATAGGCATTCTGTCAAAACAGCTTGTTATTTCACTTGATATCGGTATTTCACAAAATTCATCAACAGGAAAATCAAGCATCAATCTATCCGCTTGTTTACTTACCCTCAATTCACCACTTCTGGGAGAATGAAATACGATAGTGTTTTCTGCATGGTTTTCATGATAAAACAGGACGTATGCTGCCGCCAATGTAGCATGTCCGCATAAATCGACTTCGACATTAGGAGTAAACCAACGAATTTCGTATTGGTTATCCTGCTTAACGTAAAATGCTGTTTCGGCAAGATTGTTTTCCATTGCTATTTTTTGCAACAGGCTATCATCTAACCATTTATTCAGCGGACAAACCGCAGCAGGATTTCCTCCAAATAACTTTTCTGTAAATGCATCGACTTGATATAGCTTATATTTATCCATAATAACTATTTTTAAGGCAAAGATATACATAAAACAGATATTCAACTTGTATTTATTTGTTGAAATAGTGTATTTTTGTGCTATGAAAAAAGTTAATCTGCTTCAACCTTACGAGATCGTTTACTTAAATACAAACCAATGTCCATTGGATGTACATGGACACTCTTTCTTTGAACTACTTTATATTCTTTCAGGCTCAGGGACACAAAACATAAATGGTAATGTGTTCGGGTATCGTAAAGGGGATTTCTTTTTAATCACACCTAAAGACCATCATGCTTTTGATGTAGAGACCAAGACGGAATTTTTCATTGTTCGCTTCCATGAAAACCATATCAATTCTGATGCACTTTCAAGTGAGAGTGCTAAAAGATTGAAATTTATCCTTAACAATGCAGACAAGTATTGTGGATGTATCTTGAAAAACAAAACAGATATTCAGCTGATAAGACCTATTGTTGAAGCAATCCTTAACGAGAATGAAAAAACAGATTTATATGATAAAGAATTTATTCGACAATTAGTAAACACATTGATAATAATTGCTGCCCGAAATTTATCGCTCTCTTTACCTGAAACAATAAATAATTATTCTGATTCAAGAATAATGGAAATCATACACTACATCCACTCTAACATCCATAATCCCGAAAAGCTAATTGCTAAAAATATTTCATCTTCCTTTAGTATTTCTGAATTGTATCTTGGTCGTTATTTTAAGAAACATACAGGCGTATTACTGCAACAATATATAATCAACTATAAACTAAGCATGATTGAGAGCAGACTATTGTATAGTGATATGCGTATTAATGAGATAGCTAATGAATTTGGATTTACTGATGAAAGCCATTTGTATAAGCTATTCAAAAAGTATAGAGGGCTTAGTCCGGGTAGTTTTAGATTGGTTCAGAATAAAAGTGAAGAAAAGAAAGATTAGAATTTACACTTTCTTTCCCTCACTTTTTTAATCATATTGTTTTTACGATTTCCTTAATTGGCTTCCGAACTTGGGGCTTTACTACTGAACTGTGATAACCTATGGGTATTATTGCCACAGGATGTATATGTTCTGATAACTCCAATGCCTGAGAGCAAATAATTGGATCGAAGTTACACACCCAACAAGTTCCAAGTCCTTGTTCCGCTGCTGCAAGACAAATATGCTCAATGGCAATAGAAAGATCAACGTCCACATGGTTTTTACTATCATATGAGCGTTTCCATGACTGTTCTGAATCAGCACAAGCCACAATATAAAAAGGAGCTGAATCTATCCACCTATTGGGATATGCTTTTTGCAAATCTTTCTTTTTCTCTTCACTTTTCACGATGAAAAAAAGCCAAGGTTGAATATTTACAGCAGAAGGGGCAAATCTGGCACATTCCAATATATAATCCAGTTTTTCCTGCTCCACTTCTTTAGAATCGAATTGTCGTATTGCTCTACGTTTTCTAATAAGTTCCAAAAAATTCATATGATTCATTGTTAATAGTTTCAGGCAAAATTACACATAAATATAAGCGAAAAACTGTATTTATTTTCGTTTCTAATGTCTGATTTTGACATAAATTACCTGTCTATATGTAGATAGAAAACTCTTACAGGAAATATTTTCCTTCGATTTTAACAACCGCACTTCCACCGAACAATACTCTTTCTGCTACGGTTTTTAACTTGACAATATTATAATCGTTAAGTTCTGCATTTTGTTCGATAGAAATAGGATTACCACGCCAAAGATGTTGTTTTATCATATAATAACCAAATGCGGAATTACCTGATCCAGTAGCAGGGTCTTCAAGGTAGCCGAATTTAGGTGCGAATACTCTTGTTCTTGCAATATTATTCATGTCAGTTACAGATGTTGTAAACACAAGGATAATATCTATTCCACTAGTCAGGCAAAATTCTTTCAATTCTATTTCGTCAGGATGCATTCCAATCACATTTTCTAAGCTGTTTACAGGAACAATCAATGTTCGAAGTCCTGCATCTATTAGTTCAATGGGATAGTTATAGTTTATCTCATCTTTAGAAATATTCAGGCTAATTGTAATATCATCCAGTTTTGCAGAAAATATAAGATGTTGTGGTTTAGGTGCTGTAATAAATACAGCATTAAGCTGTTCAAGTTCGTTATAAACTATCAATTCGCCCTTATTGGTAAAGATTGTAATTACTGGCAGGGCTATCAACGTTTCATTATTTTTTATCAACTCATACATACACGCAATTGTGCCATGTCCGCAAAATTCAACTTCACATTCTGAAGAGTAGTATTTGAGCCGAAATGAATTTTCGCACAAAGGAGTACAATAAATAACTTCCGAAGCAAAACCTTTATGTTCTTTAGCTATGGATAACATTTCAACCTCGGATAGTTGCTGCTCTTTATCCAAATAAAGACAAACCGCCGGATTTCCGCCAGATTTGATTGTAGAAAAAGCATTTATCTTTTTATATACAAATTGTTTCATCTTAATGGGTTTTATTTCTAAGGATTGAATATTTGGCAAACATACACATTAAAACCGAGATTTAATTGTATTTATTTTCTCTAATAATGTATATTTCACTATCTTTGTGGTGTTATTTGAAACAATGGAAATACAAAGCAGACCAAAGTCTTTCGCTCATTTCTAAATCGTTACCTATTGTTTATTTTCCTTTCTTAAAGTCCTGATATTCAATAGTCAAAAATCAAATTTTGTACTTCAAGAAATATTTTATGCAGCCTCATTGTTAGCACCTCTTCGGGTATTATTTTGCTTTACCTACCTTTTTAGCACCCTTTCGGGTATTTATTGAATAATATTCTTATATTTGTACCCGAAAAGGTATCGAATATGAATGATCTGCCATTGAATGAGTATGTGAAAACCAAGCGTAAAGCACTTGGGCTATCACGAGAAGAGTTTGCACAAAAAGCGGGTGTAGGGCTTCGTTTCTTGCGTGAACTGGAACAAGGGAAAGAAACCCTGAAAATGGATAAAGTAAACCAAGTATTAAAACTGTTTGGTATGCAACTCGGTGCCATACCAATGAACAGAACTAATTTGATAGAAGCATGAAACAAGCCCAAATTTACATGTACAGTACATTTGCAGGCATTCTGACAGAAGACGAAAACGGATATAAGTTTGAGTATGATTCTGATTATTTAGCCAGTGAAAAGGCAGAAGCTATCAGCTTAACTTTACCACTGACAGATAAGCCTTATCTAAGTAATGTATTGCATCCATTCTTTGACGGACTGATACCCGAAGGGTGGCTATTAGATATTGCCGAAAAGAACTGGAAAATAAACAATCGGGATAGAATGTCTTTGCTGCTTGCCTGCTGTAAAGATTGTATCGGTGCTGTGAGTGTTCAACCTCTTTAATCATGAGTATTATGCAAAGGTGTTTATATTGTTATCAGTCGCTTGACGAAGGGCAAACTGATTTTCATCCGCAATGTTCAAAGAAAATATTTGGAACAGCAACGCTTCCTGTTCTTCCATATAGCAAAGCAGATATAGAATCGTTAGCTTTAGAGGTTGTTCGTTCGCAAATAACGATTACAGGAGTACAGCCGAAGTTATCTGTTGATTTGGAAAAAGAGAAAAGCGGAGAAAAGCGTTTTACAATAGTCGGTTTATGGGGTGGTTATATCCTAAAACCTCAAACCGAAGAATATGATAATCTTCCTGAAAATGAGGATTTAACCATGCATTTGGCTGAGTTGACAAAGATAAAAACCGTTCCCCATTCCTTAATACGGTTCAAGGATGGTTCATTGGCTTATATTACAAAACGGATAGACCGAGATAAAGAAGGTGAAAAAATACCAATGGAAGATATGTGTCAGTTGACGGAGAAGCTAACAGAACAGAAATATAAAGGTTCGCACGAACAAATAGCAAAAAAAATTATAGAGTATTCAGCTTATCCTGTATTGGACTTGATTAATTATTTTGAAGTTCTACTATTTTGCTATTTGACAGGAAATGCAGATATGCACTTGAAAAATTTCTCTCTTTACAAAGGTACAGGCGAATATACCTTTGCTCCTGCTTATGATTTGTTATCTACTAAATTAGTTATACCGGAAGATAATGAAGAACTGGCTTTGACCTTGAACGGTAAAAAACGGAAACTGAAAAGGGCTGACTTCGATAATCTTCTGAAATCCTTTAAAGTAGATGAAAAGACGATTGAAAATGTATATGAGAAATTCAGGAAGATACTACCTCAATGGTATGATTTTATAGATATATCTTTCTTGCCTGAACAGATGAAAGAAGAGTATAAGCAACTTATTCAGAATAGGTCTGCAATATTGAACGCATAAAAAGAATCTCATAAATTTCCAAATTATGACGATTCCTCGTATATTTGTAATAGGAAATGTGATGTGAAGAATTTCGCCGCAAAGTAGTGCAAAAATTTGGTGGAGCAATAGCGGGAGATTACTTCTTTTTTGAAAATATATCTATAAGAAATACAGCCACTTAAATCAAAATGACGATTCCTGGTGGCACCACTTTTAAAAGACTTCAAATTTGGTAAATCCCTGAAAATAAAACATTTCAGGGATTTTCTTTTTCCAAGAAATCCTCCATTTTTAGCAAAATCAAGCAGTTCCCTCGGGCTAAATCGTGGTCAATTTTATCCACGTAAAAAAATGACCACGAATAGCACTGTAAGTCACTGATTGTCTTAGAGTTCAATGTTCTCTATTTAGCATGGTTCAAGTATCTTTAAACCATTAATTTATAGAGTATGAAACAGACTTTTAATGTGCTTTTCTTTGTGAGAAGAACAAAGTTGAAGAAAACAGGTGATACACCAATCATGTTGCGCATCACCATTGAAGGACAGTTGGTCGAAATGCAACTTAAACGTGACGTAAAGCCTAACCTTTGGAATCAAGCGAAAGAGCGCTGTACAGGTAAGGATTCTGCATCTTTAGAGATTAACCGCTACCTTGAATCGGTGAAACTTCGCCTATTTGAAATCCACCGAAAGATGGAGGAAGACGGCAAACTAATCAATCCGATGGAAATCAAGCGGAAATTTCTCGGACTGGATGAAGAGCACAAAATGTTCTTTCAGGTATTTCAGGAGCATAACGACAAATGTAGGGAGTTGATCGGAAAGGATTATGCAAAAGTAACGATCTCCCGTTTTGATACTTGTTTGAAGTATTTTCGGGAAATGAGTGTAACCCAATATCAGCGGAAAGATATTCCGTTAAAAGAAGTCACCAACGGCATGATTCATGATTACATCCACTTTCTAAAAGCCGAAAAGGGATTGCAAGAAAATACAGTTATTCGTTACATGAAGGTAGTAAAGAAGGTATTAAACATTGCGGTAAACTACGATTGGATACAAAAGAATCCATTCGGCAATATCCGTTTCCACGAGAAGGAAGTACACAAAGAGTTCCTTACAAAAGAGGAGCTGGAAACACTTCGCACAAAAGAATTTGAGATTCCACGATTGGAATTGGTGCGGGATGTATTTTTAGTGCAGTGCTATACTGGACTCGCCTTCATAGATGTATCCGAATTAAAAGAAGAACATATCATTGCTGATAATGACGGAAACCTATGGATACGAAAGGAAAGGCATAAAACCGGAATCATGTGTAACGTACCATTGCTTGATGTTCCATTGGGGATTATTGAGAAATATAAAGATCATCCGCTTTGCCAAAAGAGAGGTATTTTACTACCCGTATTAAGCAATCAAAAGTGTAATGCTTACTTGAAAGAAATTGCCGATTGCTGCGGAATTAAAAAGAATCTCTCCACGCACACAGGGAGACATACGTTCTGCTCAGTGGTTACACTGGCTAATAATGTTTCGTTGGAAAACATCGCAAAAATGGTTGGACATACGAATACCCGAATGACACAACGTTATGCAAAGGTATTAGACCAAAGTATTCTCCGGGATATGCAAGGGGTAAAAGAAAGTTTTGCGAAGTAGGTTATATGAAAGAAGAAACGGCTGACTCATTCACGAATGTTCAGCCGTTCAGATAACCTAAGAACAACGCTTATAAAGAACCATCATAAGCGGGACGAAACCGTTCTTCCAAAACCTTTCGAATATCCGATTCACGAAACAGAACCTTTCCCGGCAATTGGATAAATGGCAAAACTCCGTTCTTCCGGTAATCCTGTAAAGTGCGTCGAGATATTTTAAGAATAGAACAGAGCTCCTCGCTTGTTAGATAACGTTCACCGTCAAATAACGGCTTATGCGTTTTCAGGATGTGTTCGATATAAGGCAAAGCATTGTTTAATGCTTGCAATAGTTCCTGGCTATCTTGATTGGTATATAGTTGCATGGAAAAGTTATTTAGAATTGATTTTGCCTTGTTCCAACAGGAGTTTAACTTCGGAAATTCGGTAATAGATTTTCTTCCCGATGGTAGAGAATGATAGTGTACCACTTTCCCGAAGATGTTGTAGTCGGCGAGGCGGCAGATTAAGAGAAGCAGCCAGTTCTTTGCCCTCTATCCACTCCTGTTCTATGCACAGAGTATTATTGGATGGTTGCTTTGGAACTAATGAGGTTATCCGTTCCAGTTTCTTTTTGAAGGAATCAAAAGATTCTTTTTCTATTGCGATAATATCCATATTCATTCGGTTTTATACGTTCTGTCGACAAATATAGATGAAGGAGTGAGAGGTTTTGAGAAATCGAGACCAGTGGCTTTAAGTGGGAGTTTATGGCATTGTTTCAGTTACTAAAGAATTTGCCCCGCAGGGTAAGAGGAAGAACAGAACGAAGTCCAGTTTCTTCTAAATGCGGAGCTATTTACAAGAGGCGTAAACCAAAAGCAAGCCTTCATCATTTGCTTTATTCTGCTTAAAACATAAAATGCAGAATCATTCCTCATCTCCGTCAAATACCTCTTTGGTGTTGATGAACGATTTCAGGTCTTGACCTATATCGTCCAATTTCTTGGATAACTTTTGCATCCATTTTTCGAAATCTTCATTATTTAGTCTATCCTTAAAAGCATTTCATTTATTTGATTGACAATATATTAGTTTGATTATTTCTTGTTTATATCTGCAAGAATTAGTATCTTTATCT